>CAVREZ010000018.1:0-390473 GCA_963720285.1 uncultured Acidobacteriota bacterium | reverse complement strand
GCACCGGCGTGGATGTAACGTTGGTTTCGGAAGGAATCTGGGCTTGGCCAGTCACTCCAAGGGTTAGAAACACGCACACGAGGAAACCGACTCGATTCATTCACCCTGCTCCGTAGGGTGCAATCAACAGATAAGCTGGACTAGCAGCTCGGTGGACTCGAGCCCTAAAGGAAATTCAATAAAATTAGCTATTGATTCAGTAATCGGAAGTTCGTCCGGACTTCCTTTTTGAAAACTCGGAGGATATCCCACTATGCAAGATGTGACTCGACATTGGCCTGCCCGATGTTTTGTACTGATCGGCCAGTGCGCGGCTAGCCGCGCACTGGCTTTGCCGATGGAACGGAATATTTCCTGGAAGAACCCATAGCCAATGAAAAGCAATGCGATGAGCACCACGTTTCGGGTCAGGACAAACCCAAGGTAAGTCACCATGAAGACCGTGAACGATGCGAGCAGGATGTTCCTTCTCCCGAATTTGTCCGATAGAAAGTCCGGCATCTGCTCCGACGTGATGAAACCGATTGCTGCCCCAATCGTAGGCGGCATGATTACCTCAACCATTCATGTCCTGATTTTGCTACCTGTCTTCTTCGTCATGATGAAGGAGCGGGCATTGAAGAGAGAATAGCCTCGCCAACCAGCAAAGCTAGGCGGTTACAACGCGCGAAGGGCGGAGCGTTCTTCCCGACACAAAAGGTTGGAAACCGCACGAAGAACAGCCGCCAGCGGCGGCTCGTGCGCGAAGATTTGCCGCTAAGAACGCCCCGGCGGGGCAGCGGCAAATCAGAACCATTCTCAGCAAGGAATGTCCGGGCCGGACATTGGGATCGATACCTCCCTGCGCCAGCCTCCGCCAGCGGCTCCGGCCAAAGACGGCTTCGGGAGATTCATGGTCAGCGCGGCTTGTGGCGCTGACCTCTCTTGCCTTTATCGTGCGTCTCCGCCGCTTTCGACGCCTTGGCCTTGGTTTCGTCCGGTTGCGGCAATTCCCATCCCGCCATCCCCTGCAACACGCGGTCGGCGTGCTTGATGGTGTTCACGTGTCCGTAGTGGCTTTCAATCATGTGGACGGAAGTTCCCATCTGCTCGGCAAGAAAATACACGTCCACACCTTCCTGCAAGCGAAGCGTGGCATACGTATGCCGGAAACAATAAGTCGAGCGCGGCACGCCCTGCGTGCCTTCGCGCAGATTTGCTTCGTTCAGAAGATCGGCAATCAGGGAGCTATAAAGCGTCTTCGCAGGCTTGCCAGTGATGTTGGTAAATACTCTATCGTCCGGTTCCGTGGCTTTGGAGATTGCGCGGATGCGTTCTAAATAATCTCCGACGCTCTTGGGCGCGACCAGCTTGCGCGACTTGCCCTTGCCCTGCACGAACAGCACGACAATCTCCCGGCCCTCACGGTCTTTTGCGGGCATGATGTCGCGCCAGCGGAGATTCTTCATCTCCGCTGGCCTCATGCCGGTATTGCAGGCAATCAGAATCAAGTTGTAGGTGACGGTGCGATACCAGACGCTCGAAGGCTTGTCCGCCTCGCCAATCCACTTGCGGCCTACGGTGTGGAGTTTGCGATACTCCTCCAGCGTGAACTCGTCACGCCGCATCGTCTTGAGCTTGGGGCGCTCGTCGAAACGCTGGCTTGCGGGAACATAGCGTTTCTTCACCGCATAGTTCATAATCGCGCCGAAGATGGACATCTCGAAGCGGATGGTGGAATCGCTGATGAAAGGAACCGCCCGTTCTTCGGAAGGTTTGACTTCAATCGGTTTCAACACCCGGATGCCCAAGGTCTGCTGAACCTTGGTGCGGCGCTCGGCTTCATGGTCCGCGAAGGTTTGCGCTGCTGTCGGCTGTGATTTCCCGAACGCCATTGCGCCGGTGGCGTCCCGCGCCGTTCTCCCGCCGCCATGCCGGATAGCCGCCCCACCGTTCGTCACCGATAAGATGGACCTGCGTGGAACCGGCGTACCTGTCTAAAGTGCCCTCGATGACGGCACGGAGTTTCTTGGGCCGAGCGGCGCTGATCTCTCCACGCTTCGCCCGCGCTTCCTGCGTCAACAGATACTCTCGCGCCACGTCACGGAAGGGACGGTTGAACACGGGAACGTCATGCTTGATGCGGAACCGCACGTCCGCGTCCTGGTCGAAGGCCCGTTCCCGCGCCGCTCTCTGTCCGTTGTTTTAAGCGAAACCGTCTTATAGCGGTCGGCCTTCGGCATCTTCATGCGGCAATACCACATGCGATGATCCACGTCGCCGCGCCGGAAGAGAATCAGGCCGGGTTTCAGCTCCTCTTTCTCGGTAACAAACGCCATGTTCGCCTCCATCGGTTATTCCGTTCTGTGCAGTTTCCGTGTAGATTTTCTCTGCAAGCCATTGATTCTTCGTGGCTGTGCAGACTTTGTATGGAACATTATAGAAAATTATGTACTTTATTTCTAGTTATTTATGATATAGTTCTCATCCTGAGCATAGCGAAGGATCTGCTTCTTTCAGGAATTCGGGTGCCCCATCCTTGACGCGTTCTTTGCGTCAAGGGTGGGAACCACGAAAGCGCGAAAACTCAGCGTGTCGGCCGGAAGCACAAACTCTCCTTACTCATCCCGCAACACCTGCATCGGATCCACCGTAGCCGCCCGCCACGCCGGCTGCAGCGTCGCAGCAGCGCAACCAACAGCACGCCCGCCAGCGGCAACTCCATACGCTACCGGATCGAACCCCGCCACCTTGCCGAGCAGAGTTCCCATCACGCGCATCAGCGCCAGGCTCAGCACACCCCGCCAACACCACACCCATAGCAGAGACCACCAGCGCACTACCGACCACCGAGCCCAGTACCTGCCCGCGCTGCGCGCCCAGCGCAAACCGCAGCGCAAACTCAAACCGCTTCTGCGCCACCGTATAAGCCGTCACGCCAAACATCCCAATCACCGCCAGCAGAATGCTCACCCCGGCAAAGCCGCCAAACAGCAGCGTTCGGAAATGCTGCGCCCGTTCGCTCTCGCCCACATCCTCGCGCATCGTAGTAGTCTTCACCGCTACTTGCGGATACTGCCGCTTCAGCAATTGTGTCAGCGTCAGCAGCCATCGCACCCGTATCGGCATGCGTTCTGCACCACCACTTGCATCTGCGTGGCAGAATACGGATGCTGCGCTACCGGCATATAGATCGTCGGCGCAGGCAGGCAGCCGGCGAATCCTGCCGCACATCGCCCACCACGCCCACAATCGTCCATCCACTCTCCGCTCGAATCCCAGCCGCACATGATCTGCTTGCCGATCGGATCCACGCCCGCGAAGCTCTGCTGCGCCATCGACTCGCTGATCAGCAGCACTTTTTCCGATCCCTGCCCGTCCGCATCCGTGAGTTTCGTGCCCCTGCGCAACGGAATCCCCATCGTCGCGCAGATACCCCGGCGTCATCGACGTAATATTCGCATTCGGCAGCTTCGCCCCGGCATCAAATTTGCTCACTCCGTGCACCGCATACGCCACATCGGATCCCGCAGGTCGCATCGGCGCGCTATAGATCGCATCGCGCTCCAGCTACTCCCGGCATCGCACGAATGCTCTCCAGAAGCGAATGAAGCTCCTGCACATCCATTGCTCCGGCCTGCGCAATGGCCGCCTGCTGTTCCTTCGAAGGCTCTGTATTCGGAGTCTGGGCCATCAGCAACGGCAGCACATGGCTCGTCATATGCGTGTCCAGCACCACCAGCTTTTCCGGTGAAAAGCCAAGATCCTGCTCCGCCTGCTCTATCAACTGTCGCACCAGCAAAATCGCCGCCACGCTCAGCATCAGCGTCAACGCTACCTCGCCCACCACCAGCGCCTGGCGCAGCTTGCCCGATCCACGGCTCTCCGTCCCACGCGCCGCATCCTGCTTTATCGCCGATGCAGGATCAACCTGCCAGCTTCGCCACAGTGGCAGCAGCGCCGTGGCTGCCATCGTCACCAGGCTGATCAGGAACGAGAACAGGATCACATCCAGATTCAAATGCACATCCCCAAGCCGCGGAATCTCCGGAGGAGCCATCCTGATCATCAGCTTCAGCGCCGGTACCGCTACCAATACGCCGGCAACGCATCCGGAGACAGCCAGCACCAGCACCTCAAGCGCCGCGCGGCGCGCCAGCACCCATCGAGATGCCCCCAGCGCCGTCCGGATAGTCACCTCGCGCCTCAACTGGGTTCCACGCACAAGCTGCAAATGCGTAATGTTCGCGCACACAATCAGCAGCAGTACCCCCACCGAGCCCATCAGAAGCCGCAGCACAGGCTTGATCTTGCCCACAATCTGTTCCTGCAGCGGTATCGCTTCAAGGGCTTTTCGCTTATCTTCCGGATAGGCTCTGGCCAGTTGCTTCGACAGCGTGTCCATCTCCGCATTCAGCTGCTCGGCGCTGGTACCAGATTTAACTTTCCCGATAGCCCGCTGATTATAGGCAGACCGCGCCGGTATCTCCGGTATCGTCGGCGCCTCCAGCCAAACCTGTGTCTTATCCGGAAAGCCAAATCCATCCGGCAGCACGCCCACAATCGTCCTTAGCTTCCCATCGCTGGTGAGCGTCTGCCCCAGCGCCTGTGTTGTGCCTCCAAAGTTCTCCCGCGCAAACGCGTTTGAAACCATCGCCTCTGTTGGGTCCTTGACGTTGTCCTTGCCATGGGCCGTCACCTGAAAAACGCGCCCGGCCACTGGCTCCACGCCCATTACCTGCCCAAACTCCGGGCTCACATTGGCAATGCGCAGGTAGAGCGTCCGTCCTCTGACTTCAAGACCGTCATCAAATGCTCCCTGGTAATATGCCGAGTACTCCAGCGACTCCATGCGTTGCGCTAGATCGGCATAATCCCCACCGCCCACTCGCGGAATCGCCCTGTGTTCATCCAGAAACCGCGTGTTCAGTCCATAAATCCGGTCCGCATCGTGATACCCCAGCGGCCGCAGCAGCACGCAATCCACCATCGTAAAGATCGCAGCATTCAGGCCAATGCCCGCAGCCAGGGTAAAAATGACCGCGACGGTGAAAGCAGGCGACCGCCGCAACTGCCGCCAAGCCAAGCGCAAATCCTGCCACACTGCGTACATGCCAAGCCTCCGGATTTGGAATCGATGCGAAAGGGAACGGAAAGCAAGCCCCAGAACTGAGTAGAGTACCCGCTGCACCCCAATTGCCATTCACGCGGCATTAGCCTGCTTGTACTTCTGGTACGCAAATTACCCCACCTGTGTTCAAAAACAAAACGAGGCGTCCGCTTCCGGACACCTCGTCTACTGTTTGAATCAGCAAAGCAGGCTAGCTTTTCTCCACAATCTTCATCGCCACCGGGTCCCAGTGAACAACAGCATCGCGCTCATAGCTGAGATTTGAGAGCAGCGCCGCGCCCGCCGCGCGGAAGCCGAAGACAGCATCTTCGACCACCGGCCTGCGCGTTCTCACCGCGTCGAAGAAGTTGGCCAGGTGGTCGTAGCTGTCCGAGTACCCGGGCGGCGTCGTGTACATATCCTCATTCTGATAGGTCTTGCCCGTATGCTGCGGCGGATACTTCTTCTCGTACTCCGCAATGATCCGGCTCTGCATCGCCTCCGTAAAGGTGCCCACCGTGTAGCCCGGCCCATTCTCACGCGGCGACCGATTCACCGTCACGCCCTTCCAGCTGATCTCCATCGTGCCTTCCGTACCGGCAAACAGAAAGCCTTCGCTCTCTTCGCCGCCATCCACGAAGTTCACCCGCAGATTCAGGTTGAAGCCCTCCGGATAATCGAAAATCCCCAGCATCACATCCGGCACATCGCGCCCATCTTTCCAGAAGCGAAGCGCGCCGCTGGCCACAGCCCGCGTCGGCCCCTTCGACCCGGTAATGAAGTGCGTTCCGCTGAACAGGTGCACAAACAGATCGCCCGCCACGCCCGAGCCATAAGCCTTCCACTTGCGCCATTGGAAGAAATGATTCGGATTCCACGGAATCTTCGGCGCCGTACCCAGAAAGCGAGGCCAGTCGCAGGTCTCCGTCGAAGCATCCAGCGGAATGGTATAGTCCCACGCGCCCATCGCTGAATTACGGTCCCAATACGCCGTAATCATGTTCAATTCGCCGATGGCTCCCGATTCCAGCAACTCCTTCGCCTTGATGTAAATCTTCGAGCTGACGCGCTGGCTGCCGATCTGAATGATCTGTCCTGTTGACCTCGCTGTTTCGACAAACTCCGGGCCATCCGAGTACAGATGGATCATCGGCTTCTCGCAATACACATCCTTGCCCGCCTTCATCGCTTCCACGGCTATCTGCTTGTGCCAGTGGTCGGGCGTCGCGATCAGCACCGCATCCACATCCTTCCGCGACAAAATCTCCTCATAGTGCTTGGTCGTGAAGATGTCCTCGCCCCACATCTCCTTCGAGTGATCGAGCCGGCCCTGATAACAGTCGGACACGGCAACCAGTTTTACGCCGGGAACCTCCAGCGCTGTACGTGTATCGCCCTGCCCCTGATTTCCGGCGCCGATCAGAGCGAGTTGAATGTGATCATTGGCCGAGATCGTACGTCCGCCCTCCATGGGCGCCGAAGCCAAAGCATACAATTTTGTTCCAGCTAAAGAGCCTGCCGCAATACTGGCAGTCTTCAAAAAGCTCCTGCGATTGATTTCAAACATTTTCTCTGCAACCCCTCCGTTGTTTTTTTCTACTGTTGTGTCTGCCTTCCAATACTTCAGCTACGCAATCTGGTTCTTGTTCCGATCGTTGTTGTCTTTGTTTCTGTTCTTGCCTTTCTTGTCTGTCATTCCCGCAGGGAATCTGCTTCTCCCTGAGAAGCATCAATTGCCCCACACTTCACACTCACCCGTGCCTAACTCCACTTCCGCAGATACGCGAAATCCACCTTCGCCGACGCCATCTGCGACACCGCAAACGGTGCCTCCTGTTCCACAAAAATATGCTGGATCCCCTTACCCTTGGCCGCGGCAAAGATCGGGCCATAGTCGATAAAGCCCGTTCCAAGATCCGTTCCCAGCGGACGTCCCTTGCCCATCAGATCCGTCGTCGGTGCCGCAACCGGCTTGAAGTCCTTGATGTGCAGCATGCGGAACCGCCCCGGATACTTCGCAAAGTAAGCCGCTGGGCTGCCCCCGGCCACCACCATCCATCCGCAGTCCACCTCAAACTTCACCAGCTCCGGATCAGTCTCCTTCAGCAGAATGTCATACCCAGGCTTTCCATCCGGCATCTTCACGAACTCGAAGTTGTGGTTGTGATACGCATACTGCAGGCCTGCAGCCTTCGCGGCGTTGCCCACTACGTTCATACGCTCAGCAGTGCGTTTGAAATCATCCGGTCCCATCGGAGCCATCTTCGGCATCGGAATCTTCCCGCCGCTGTCCATAGCTGCCTTAGCCGCCTTCATAAACTCAGGTGAGAAAGCGCGTAACACAGAGCTCACCGCAAAGTGCGCCCCCATCGCATGCGCCTGATCGAACTGTGGACCAAGATCGCCCTCGGCAAGCTGCAGATGGCAGCTCGGGCACTTCAAGCCCGCGTCGTCAATCAACTTACGAAACGCCTCAACCGACATACCCGCCTGCGGACCGGCCGATTCCACCTCGCGATAGCCGACGCTGTAAAGCTCCTTGAGCGTTCCCGCCGGATCGTCATGCAGAGGCTTGCTAACCGCATAAAGCTGAATGCCAATCGGCAGCCCCAGGGGATTCGCCCACGAAGCCCGTGGCAAAGCCGTCAACGCCACTGCACCCGCGCCGGCATAAGCCGAACGCGACAAAAAATCACGTCGTGAGATCACACTCATCCAGGTACCCTCCATCGCCGAACACCTTGCGTCTTGCAGAAAACAGGGCAGCGATCTCGCTGCCCTCACGTACTCTTACGGAATCGTCTGCGGTTCCAGCGCCGGATCGATCACCGCGCGCCCCTTCGCTCTGTCTGAAAACGTAACGAGGAAGAGCAGCAGAATCACCCCCGCGCCAACCGCCGGCACCATCCAGATCGCCGGCCAGTTATGCTGCGTCGCGCTCGTCGAGTAGCGCTGCACCACCGCGCCCGAGATCCACGAGCCCACAAACATGCCCACGCCATACGTCAGGAATGTGATAAGTCCCTGCGCCGCCGCGCGCAGCTCCTTGTTCGCCTTGCGGTCGATGTAGATCTGTCCGGTAACAAAGAAGAAGTCGTAGCAGATTCCATGCAGCACGATGCCCACCCACAGCATCCACATCCCCGCATGTGCATTGCCGTAAGCAAAGCACAGATACCGCAGCACCCACGCCCCCATGCCCGCCGCCAGCATGTACTTCACGCCCAGCCTGCGGAAGAACCACGGAATCAGCAGCATGCAGATCAGCTCCGACATCTGCCCGCCCGACATCTTGCCCGCGGCATTCGTTACCCCAATCTCGTTCAGAAAGGGATTCGTAAACGCATAGTAGAACTGCAGCGGAATGCAGATCAGAAACGAAGCAATCGCAAAGATCGCCATCGATCGCTCCGCCAGCAGCTTGAACGCATCCACCGGAAAGACCGAGGCCAGCGTCAACTCATCCGCCGTCTTCAATGGCGGCGTGTGCGGCAGTGTCAGACAATAGACGCCCATCAGAATCGAGCATCCAGCCGCAATCTGCATCGGCACAGCTGTCGCCTCGATCCGCAGCGATCCGATCGTCAGCCCGGCAACGATCCATCCCGCCGTCCCCAACACGCGAATCGGCCCAAACTCCGTCTGCGGATCGCGCATCTGCCGGAACGCCAGCGAGTTCGTCAGCGCCATCGTCGGCATATAGCAAAGGCAGTAAATCAGCACCAGGCTATACAGGCCAGTGAACTGCACCTGCCGTGCCGCCAGGAAAAGCACCACGCCACCAAACCCATGCAACACCGCCAGCAGCCGCTGCGTCGCAAAGAACCGGTCCGCCACCAGCCCCACAAAAAACGGCGAAACCATCGCACCGATCGCCGTCGCACCGGCGGCAATACCTGCCTGCGTGCCCGAGAAGCTCAGCGTCTGCGAAAGCCAGGTGGTAAACGTCACATACCAGGCGCCCCAGATGAAGTACTCCAGAAACATCATGAGGCCCAGTCGGCCCCGCATATTCCAATTCATGCGTCCCCGGCCGCGCCTGCCCGCCACTCATGCTGTTCCGCGAGCTGTTTAGACGGCTGCAAGCCAAGATAAATCATGCGCCTCACTTCCGGTAAATGAATCCTCTATTGACTCCCCTGCGTTGCTCTTGCCTGTAATCCCCGCAGGGGATCTGCTTCTCCCGCGCACCACCACTACTCCGGGTACCAGCACCACCCGCGGTGTCCCATATCCATCCGAAGAGATGTGGGGCCAAATTCGCGCAAAGCGCGAACACTAACCACTAGCCACCAGCCACCAGCCACTAACCAGCAGCCAATCTCGGTTGCCATCCCCGCGCTGGGCTGCAATCATGGCAGCGGTCTTCCCGGAGGGGCATCTTGGCGCCTAAAACTCTCTTCATTCTTGCGATCGCCGTCACGGCACTGGCAGCAACCGTCTACTCCCAAAAACCCGCATGGCAACCCACCCCCGGCCACAAAGAGATCCGCCTCTGGCCCGGCGACGCCCCCGATGGCCCCGTAACCTCAGGCCCTGAAGTCGACACTACCGGCCCTGGCAACAACAATCTCATCGCCGGCAAGCCCCTGATCCGCCTCGGCGACGTCAATGACCCCACCATGACGCTCTACGCGCCCAAAGGCAAAAACACCGGCGCAGCGGTCGTAGTCTTCCCCGGCGGCGGCTACCGCATTCTCGCCATCGATCTCGAAGGCACCGAGGTCTGCGCCTGGCTTAACTCGCAGGGAGTGAACTGCATCCTCGTCAAATACCGCGTCCCCGGCGTGGATACCAAATTCGCCGCCACCGGCCCCTATCCCAAATCCAAGGCCGCCCTCGACGACGCCCAGCGCGCCGTCGGTCTAGTCCGCAGCAGCGCCGCCGAGTGGCACATCGACCCCAATCGCATCGGCGTCCTCGGCTTTTCCGCCGGAGGCCATCTCGCCGTCGCCCTCAGCACCCACTACACAACGCGCCTGTATCCAGCAGTCGACGCAGCCGATCAGCTCTCCTGCAAGCCCGACTTCGCCGTCGTCATCTACCCCGGCTACCTCGCCGACGCCGAGCATAGCTTCCTCGACCAACTCGACATCCATCCCGACGCCAACACCCCGCCCACCATCCTCGTCCAGGCCGAGAACGATCCGGTCCACGTCGAGAACGTCACCACGTACTTCCTCGCATTGAAGCAGGCGAAAGTCCCCGCCGAGCTCCACATCTACACCGAAGGCGGCCACGGCTACGGCCTGCGCCCGCAAGCCAACTGGCCCGTCACCGCCTGGCCGCATCTTGTGGATACCTGGCTGCACACCATCCATATTCTCTCCGCGGCAGGCAAATGACCTTGCGAAGATGCAGGTTATACATTCCGTTTTTATTAGCATTCGCCCTGCTGCAAACATTCAGCCAGCCTGCGAATGCTCAAAACACTGCAGGCAAAAGCACAACTTCCGCAACGCTCTCCAATACCGCTGCTCTGCCTCAATTTGACGTAGCCACCATCAAGCCGAGCAATCCCGACGTCCCGCACATGATGGGCGTCAATGTCTATCCAGGCGGCCGGGTCGCTATCAACGCACTCGATCTGAAAGCGCTCATCGCCGTTGCCTTCGACATCCATTATTGGCAGATCTCAGGCGGTGAGGAGTGGACCGGGAAGGACGTCTACGACGTCGTTGCCGAGCCGCCCGAAGACGTTCGATCAACGACGCTCGATATGCGTCACTCGCTTTTCACCATCGAGGACAAAGGCCTGCGCCGGATGCTTCAGGCTCTCCTGATTGAGCGCTTTCAATTGGAATTTCATCGAGAGAGCAAGAATGGAAAGGTGTATCTGCTGGAGCGCACCAACAAGACGCTAAAGCTCCAACCGTCCAGGTCCGGATCCGGATTCTCCAGCATCGGCTTTGCTGAGAAATGGGTAGTCGATAACACCACCATGCCACAATTAGCCAGCTTCACGAGTGCTGCGATATTGCATTGCACAGTTCTGGATCAGACAGGAATTTCCGGTGCATTCGACTACAAATCTCCGCCAGAGGATTGGGAAACCTACCAGCAGAATCAGACCGCGTCCTTTCTCTTCCTGATACAAGAGATGGGCCTGCGTCTGAAGCCCTCACGAGGCCCTGTCGAAACCTTCGTGATCGACCACGCCGAAAGGCCGTCTCCCAATTGACATCGACAACAGAACGCCTCACCTTTACCGCGGTCTAAGCGCGTCAAAAGTGAGGCACTCTGTAACATCGTCCTTTGCTGCTTTTTAACTTGTCGCGACTTTGATTCCGGTATCCTGGCAGCCTCCGTTTTATCCAGCCGTATCGATCTCCAGATCATCCTTGAGCTTAAAGCGTACGATCGACTCCGCCGGAATCACCAGGTCCCGGTTACCCGTCAGCCCCGCGCCCGCCGTGCCCGCGCCAGCACCGGCCAGTCCCCCAATCAGAGCACCCTTGCCGCCGCCCGCAATGCCGCCCAGCAGCAGCCCAAGACCTGTTCCGCCTCCGACAAAAGCACCGGTCCGCTTGCCCTTGCCCTTCTTCCTGCGCAGCACATTCTTCGTATTCAGTGGATAGCTCTTGCCATCGAGCGTCAACGAAGTCAGCCGCAGCTCCAGATCGGCCGCCCCTTTGAAGTGTCCGGCAGCTTTCGCCAGCACCACCTTTCCCGTCACCGGCGCACCTTTCGGAATCACCGCATTACCCGCACTATCCATAACCGGGTCCACCACTTCGCCAGTAAACCGGTCGCCATCGCGACTTCCTCGCGCGCTCAGCCGCTGATCGATCCGAATCGTAAGCGGAGTTCCCGCTGCCACATCAACTGTCGTCGGCGGCGCAGGCTGAGGAGCCGGCTGTGGCGGAGCGGAACTCGCCGAAGCGCCGGTGCCCGCAGCCGCGGTTGCGGCCTTCGGCGTGACCGTCGTAGCCACCACGCCTTCCTTCTGCCCTGGAGCAGGAGGCTGCACCACCGTCGTCACCGTATTGCCATCCTTGTCCGTCGTCGTAATCGTCTGCGGCTGGCCGGTCTTGGCGGCTTGCGCCTGAGCCTGCTCAATCGCTTCCTGCTGCTTCGACTTGCAGCCAACCGCTCCCAGTGCGATCACGGCTGCCACCACAACAAGAGAGACTTGTGCGCGGGAGAAAATCTTCATATCTATATCCTCGTTCTGCGGCCCTCAAAGATTCGTATCTCACTGAAACCGCTGGAATATCGCTATTGTTTCGCGCCGCACCGCGGCCTTCTGTACACAATTGCACCTCACGCGTCGGCTTCACCCTGGCGTAAATATCGCGTGTAGTGCTGCCGTCGGACTGACTGCTGTACCATGGCCAATACTCGCAGTCGCGCCATTCGCGCTCACACTGGATAATCACTCATGCCTCCAATCCTCCGATGCCTCAAATCCACCTCGCGAATCACAATTTTCCCCGCGCTCGCCATCGCGGGCATGACCGCGGTCATAGCCCACGCGCAGACACAAACCGCCTCGCCCTCGATGTCGACAGTCCTCTACGGCGCTGCTTATTACAACGAGTACATGCCAGCCGACCTTCAGCCAGGCCGTCTCGATAAAGACGTAGCCCTCATGAAAGACGCAGGCATCAACGTAGTTCGCATGGGTGAATCCACCTGGAGCCTCTGGGAGCCCGAAGACGGCCATTTCGAATACGCATGGATGGACCGCGTCGTCGACGCCATGGGCAAAGCCGGCATCAAGGTCATCATGGGCACGCCCACCTACAGCGTTCCCACATGGATGGTCCACGCGCATCCCGAGATTCTCGTGCGCTATCAGGGCGCTGACAGCAACACCACCTACGGCATGCGCCAGAACATGGACACCGACAATCCCACATTCCGCTTCTACGCGCAACGCCTCATCACCAATCTCGTCACGCACTATCGCGACAACCCCACCGTCATCGGCTGGCAGATCGACAACGAAACCGGCTCCTACGGCGCTTACAACCACGACGTCTTCGTCGGATTCGTCAACCACCTCAAACAAAAATTCGGCGCCACCGATGCCATGAACAAAGCATGGTTCCTCAACTACTGGGGCGAAGACGTCAACGGCTGGGAAAACATGCCCATCCCCGACCGCGCCACCAGCACCAGCTACAAGCTTGAGTGGTCCCGCTGGAGCCAGATGCGCGTCACCGACTACTTAAATTGGCAGGCCACGCTGGTCCGACAGTACCGTGGCCCCGATCAGTTCGTCACCCATGACTACGGCGGCATGATGCACAACGACCGCGATGAATACGAAATCGCAAAGTCCCTCGACATCGTAGCCAACAACATCTACCACGGCACCCAGGACCACATGGATGGCGCATGGCAGGCAGAGCAGTCCGATTTCGCCCGCAGTCTCAAGCACAGCAACTTCCTCATCACCGAAACCAACGCGCAAACCCTCGGCTGGGACTCAGCAGGCCAGTTCCCACCCTACGATGGCCAGATGCGCCTCGACGTCTACAGCTACCTCGCCAGCGGCGCCAACATGGTCGAGTACTGGCACTGGCACTCCATCCACGCCGGGCAGGAGACCTACTGGAAAGGCGTTCTCAGCCACGACCTCGAGCCCAACCGCGCCTATGCCGAAGTCTCAAAGACCGCGCATGAACTCCAGAAGATCGGCCCCGAGCTAGTCGATCTCAAAATCAAAAACAACGTCGCCATCCTCTACAGCGTCGACTCCGATAACGGCATCAACTTCATGCCCTACGAGCGCAACGGCAGTGGAGGCTGGACTCCCGGCAAAGCCGGAGACAGCTACGGCAACCTCATCGTGCAGCTTCACCGCGCCCTGTATGACGCCAACGTAGGAGCGGATTTCGTCTTTCCTCAATCCTTCAACGATCCCGCCATCATCCAGCAATACAAGCTCCTCATCGTCCCCGCCCTCTACATCGCCGACGACGCACTGCTCAACAAGATCGCCGACTACGTCAAAAACGGCGGCCACGTCCTCATGACCTTCAAGAGCGGCTTCGCCAATGAAAACAGCGCCGTCCGCTGGACCCGCGCCCCCGGCCCGCTACGCGAAGCCGCAGGCTTCAGCTATCAGGAGTTCTCCAACCTCGAACAGCCTCTCGCGCTTAAAGACGATCCCTTCCACGCCGGCGCCGAGAACAAAGTCAACACCTGGGCCGAGTTCCTGCAACTCGAACACGCACAAGCCCTCGCATACTACGACCATCCCTTCTTCGGTAAATGGCCCGCCATCACCCGCAACCATTACGGATCAGGCGATCTCACCTACGAAGGCACACAACTCTCCGACGCACTGCAAAACAAGATCATTCTCGATTGCTTAAAGCAGGCAGGCCTAACCAGCCCCGACCAGAACCTGCCCGCCAACGTCCACGTAAAACACGGCACAAACAGAGCAGGGAAGCAGCTCCACTACTATCTCAACTACTCCAGCGACAGCCAGACCATCACCTACCCATACGCCGCAGGCAAAGACCTGCTCACCGGATCAGCCATCACCCCAAACCAATCCATCACTCTGAAACCCTGGGATCTGGCAATCATCGAAGAAGCAAAGTAGTCTGCAGCAAATGGAATAGAGAAAGCTCCGAAAAAAGGGGTGGTGACTAAATGGATGCAGAGAAAGACGAGAGGAGCGCCGCGTCTTCCGGTGAATTAACAATCGATGATGAGCAAGGAAATTGCATATATTGTGGTCATCCGTTCGATCCACACATCATCATCGCGCATGACGTCGAGGATTTTTCCAAAGGCGGCGAAATGCGGTGTCCCGTCGAAGGCTGTTCTTGTTTCTCAACCGTGAGTTTCAATTTTCAAGACAACGCCTGATGCCAAGAAGATTCGGTCTTTCACCAGCCCCGCACCGATCAAATCATGTACCGCTTCATCTGAACCACATCGCCGGATTTAAAATGCTGGTTGCGGCTTGAGAACCTTTGCGACAGTTCAATCCCGGCCGCAACCACCAACCTCTGATCCTTCATTACACTTCTCATGCGCGCTCTCTGCAATCGAGTTCACCGCAAAGCCACAGTTGCCGAATCTTCGTTGGAACACGGTCTCGCCTCAACATCCTTCTGCTTGCGTCCGGCTATCGTCTCACTGAACAGGTTTGCCCCCGGAATGTGAATCTCCGTGAGATAGCTGTGGCCTTCGCAAACCTGGAAGATAAGTCGTCCTTCCGGGCTGACTCGTCGAGTTTGTTCCGGCCGTACGGTGACGAATTGCTCCTCAAACGTGTTCACATTGCGAACCGACATAAGGAAGTTGCTGGAGAGTAGTTGGAGTTGATACGTCCCCGGCGCAATCTCCTGCCCGTCGGCAGAGAACGCGAACGGAATGTTGACTGTGATGCCTGGGTCATACTGCGCAAATGCAGTTGCTAACGGGCTTCCGCCAATCAGAATCGCAAAGAGCGATCTGACGATAATCGAAGTCATGCTCTTCATGGGAATCTCCTCGAATACGTGAAATCAATTCGCTGGCATGTAAGTCGCTAAGTTAGTAGCCAACTTCTTTGCCACTCCTCGATTTCAGCACTGAAGAAATGTGCGTGCGATAAAGATTCCTGAAGAGAAGTAAGGTTTTGTAAAGGGTGTTTCTATCGCCTCTAGTCCCTAGAACCAGTCTCATAAACATCTGAAGCGTTAATAGGTGGCATTCTGGAGATGCTCTGAGCAACTCCGAACGCGCTGATGGCGGGACGCTGGGAACTGAACGACGAACAATGGGCAATGGTGGAGCCGGTGTTGCGGCCAGTGCGTCGCGGGGACAATCGCGGACGGCCGTGGCAGGATACGCGTGCGGTTCTCAATGGTTTGTTGTGGGTCCTTGGGACTGGAGCACAGTGGCGTGAGCTGCCCGAGAAATATCCACCGTTCCAGACCTGCCATCGCCGGTTCCAGAACTGGATCCGCAGCGGCAAACTGGAGCAGGCCTTGAAGCTGCTGGCTGCGCATCTGCATGCGCAAGGCAAACTGAACTTAGATGAAGCGTTCGTCGATGCCACTTTCGCGAGCGCCAAAAAGGGGGCTTTGCCGTCGGGCCCACCCGCCGCGGCAAGGGCACCAAGATCATCGCTATCGCCGCTGGCAACAGTCTTCCTCTCGCCGTATCTGTCGAAAGCGCTTCGCCTGCCGAGTGCCAGCTTGTGGAAGACGTTCTGGCCGGAAGCTTCCTTGACGAACTCCCCGAAAAGCTCATCGGAGACAAGGCCTACGACTCGGACCCGCTCGATCGGAAGCTTGCCACTGAGTACGGCATCGAGATGATCGCACCCAACCGGCGAGGAAGAAAACAGATCACGCAGGACGGACGTAAACTGCGCCGCTATCGAAGACGATGGAAGGTCGAACGACTCTTCGCCTGGATGCATACCTTCCGTCGCCTCGTCACTCGATGGGAATATCACGTCGAAAACTTCCTCGGCTTCGTCCACCTCGCATGCCTACACATGCTCCTCAGACATTTATGAGACAGCCTCTAGTCCTCATACCCCATCCCGTTCAACACCCCGCGCATATAAGCAAAGCTCTTGATCATCCCCGGCAGCGGATCATCCGCATGAATCTCATACTCCAGATCCGCATACCCGTTATATCCAATCGCATGCAGAGCCTCAAAGATCCCGCGAATCGGTATCTTCCCATCACCTACCGCCACCTGGCTCTCCTTCACCTTCAGGTCCGCAAGATCCTTCAGATGCAGGTCAAACAGCCGCGGCCCCGCCTTATGAATCGCCTCGATGGGATCGGTCCCCGCTCGCTCCGTGTGACCCACATCGATGCATAATCCCATGCGCCGATCCATGTGCTCCACAGCCTTCAGCACATCCAGCGGCGATGGCCACTCCTTGTCCTCCGGCCCATGGTTGTGGATCGCCAGCCGCATGTCGTACTCCTTCACAAAGCTCTCCACATCCGGCAACACCTCACGCGTCGGCGCCCCGATAATCAGCGAAACCCCCGCCCGCTTTGCATACTCGAACTTCGCGCGAATATCGCTGCTGTCTTTCTTCTGGAAATAAATCACTCCAGCCGCAGTCAGCTCAATCCCCGCAGCCTTATACGCCGCCACAGCCTCGTCTGTCGCCGAGGGCGGAGACATCGGTAGATGATCCTTCGCATCCTTCGCATTCAGCCACTTCACATTCAGTTGCTTCATGCCGTCAATCACATGCGCCCGGTCCAGCTCGTGAAACGAGTAGCTGCACACCCCAAGCCTGATCTGCGGCTTGCGCTCATCCTTCGCCGCTTTGCCCATCGCGCCCGCCTTCAGGCTCAGCCCATCCGAACCAAGCGCACAGGCGGCCGCTGCAGCCATCGCTCCTGTGCGCAGAAATCCTCTGCGGCTCGTTCCTTGCAGATTCGTCACGTCCGTCACCGTTGCATTCTTCATGGCCGGGATACTAAACTTGCCTCGCCGATATTGTCCAGTCTTCGAACTAAATGGGAGTGAGTCAGTTGGAAGGGTACGGGCTTCAGCTCGTACATAAACAATGCCGAATCAATAGGGCTTTAGCCTCTGAGGTAAGCTTTTTCGCCAAACTGCCCACTCCGAACTAAATTCACGAATTCGCAACTTCCCCGGCTTAAACAGGCCCATCCCTCTCGACTATCCGCAAGCCTCAACCGTCTCTGCATGTGAGGATTCATCGATGTCATCCACCACTCGCCGCACCTTCCTCAAAGCTGCCACCGGTACCGCTGCCGCCATCACGCTCTCGCCCGCTCTGCGCGCCGCCATCTTCGCATCGCCCTTTCACGTCGCCGTCATCAGCGACGAGATCTCGCAGGACTTCGATCATGCCTGTTCCGTCATCGCCAGCGACTTCGGCCTTCAATGGGTCGAGCTGCGCGGCATGTGGGGCAAAAACATCATGGCCCTCGACGACGCCGACATAGCAAAAGCCAACGCCATCCTCGACAAATACAAGCTCCGCGTCACCGACATCGGAAGCCCGCTCTTCAAGGTCAACTGGCCCGGCGCGCCAGTCTCCAAATACGGTCCAAAGACGGACACCTTCAAAGCCGACTTCACCTTCAAACAGCAGCAGGACGTCCTCGAAAAAAGCATCGAGCTCGCAAAGAAGTTCAAGACCGACCGCGTCCGCTGCTTCGACTTCTGGCGTCTCGACGACCAGGCCCCCTACCGTAAAGCCATCGACGCAAAACTGATGGAAGCTGCTGACACCGCAGGCAAACACAACATCCTCCTCGTTCTCGAAAACGAATACGAGTGCAACACCGCCACCGGCCGCGAATCCGCCCGCACCCTCGCCGCGGTGCAGTCACCGCACCTCAAGCTCAACTGGGACCCCGGCAACGCCGTAGCCCGCGGTGAGCTCGACGCCTTCCCCGGCGGCTGGGACGCCCTGCCCAAAGACCGCATCGGCCACTGCCACGTCAAATGCGCCGTCTCCAAACCCGGCACCAAATCGGGCTTCGAATGGGCCCCCGTAGGCGGCGGCCTGCCCGACTGGGTCGCCCAGTTCAAAGCCCTCAAGGCCATCGGCTACCATCACGCCGTAAGCCTCGAAACCCACTGGCGCGGCGCCGGAACCCCCGAAGCCTCCACAAGAGCAAGCTGGGCACGGCATGAAAAAAGCCCTCGAACAAGCGCAAGCCTGATCGAGCGTACATACAGTCCAATGCATTAAGATTCCGCCACAACGCATCTAGCGTTAGGCGAGCCCATGTATCAGCCCGAATCCTACGCCGTAGCCCTGGCCTTCATGATCGTCACCATGCTGTGCTGGGGCTCCTGGGCCAACACCCTCAAGCTCACGCCCGGCTATCGCTTCCAGCTCTTCTACTGGGACTACGTCGTAGGCCTGATCCTCGGCGCCCTTATCTTCGGCCTCACCGTCGGCAGTATCGGCCACACCGGCCTGCCGTTCCTAGCCGACCTCCATCACGCCAGCTCCCGCAGCATCACCTGGGCCCTCATCGGCGGCATCGACTTCAACATCGCCAACCTGCTCCTGGTCGCCGCCATCGACATCGCCGGCCTCGCCGTAGCCTTCCCCATCGGCATCGGTATCGCTCTCGTCGTCGGAGCAGTCACCAGTTACGCCCAATCACCTCAGGGCAACCCCCTCATGCTCTTCGGCGGAGTAGCCCTCGTCCTCGCCGCCATCGTCTGCGACGCACTCGCCTATCGCGCCCGCGAATCAGCCGCAGGCTCACGCAAATCCACCGGCCTTCGCGGCATCCTCCTCAGCCTCATCGCCGGCCTGCTAATGGGCACCTTCTACCCATTTGTCACGCGCGCCATGTCAGGACCGGATGCCGCAGGCCCCTACGCCACGTCCCTCATCTTCACCCTCGGCGTCGCTCTCTGCTCCATCCCCGTCAACTACCTGTTCATGCGTAAACCCCTCGATGGCAGCGCGCCCGTCGCCATGAGCGGATATACCGCAGCCAGGCCCTCATGGCATCTCTGGGGCATCGTCGGCGGCCTCATCTGGTGCACCGGAGCCACCCTCAACTTCGTCGCCTCCCGCACCGCCATCGTCGGCCCCGCCGTCTCCTACTCCATCGGACAGGGTGCCACAATGGTTACTGCCGCATGGGGTGTTTTCATCTGGAAAGAGTTTTCTTCTGCACCGCCGACCGCCAAGCGCCTGTTATTTTGGATGTTCGTACTCTTTCTGCTCGGCTTACTCCTGGTTGCCCTGGCTCCGTTGTACTGATTCACCGCCGACCACTGTGCACTGCTCACTGATCGGCTAAACGTCACAGAAACCAGCGAGCCCTAATCATGCCATCATCCAAGCCCGTAGTAGTCGTCGGCAGCATCAACATGGACCTTGTAGCCTCCGCGCCGCATATCCCCAAGCCCGGCGAAACCATCCTCGGAACTGACTTCCAGACCCACCCCGGCGGCAAAGGCGCCAACCAGGCCGTAGCCGCAGCGCGCCTCGGCGCCTCCGTGCAAATGATCGGCCAGCTCGGTTCCGATGATATCGGCAAGCAGCTCCGCGGCGGCCTCAACATGGCGGGAGTCGACACCACCGCCGTCGGCACCGTCCAGGGAGCCTCCGGCGTCGCCCTCATCAGCGTCGCCGCCAGTGGAGAAAACAGCATCATTGTCGCCCAGGGAGCCAACCTCCAGGTCACTCCCGCTTATCTTGACCAGCACGCCGCCCTCATCCAAAAAGCCGGCATCGTCCTCGCCCAGCTGGAGATCCCGCTCGAAACCGTAACCCACCTCGCCACTCTCTGTGCCCAGGCCAACGTCCCTCTCATGCTCGACCCAGCTCCCGCTCTCAAGTTACCCCCCGAGCTCTACGCCAAACTCGCCTGGATCACCCCCAACGAAACCGAAGCCGCCTTCTACCTGGGCCGCGCCATCCCCGACAACGGAGTCGAAGACGCCGCGCAGGCCCTGCTCAAGAAAGGCGCAAAAGGAGTCCTGCTCAAACTCGGCAGCCGCGGGAGCTACTTCGCCCAGACCAACGGCAGCGAAGTCAAAATCCAGGCCTCCCACGTAGACGCGGTAGACACCACCGCCGCAGGCGACTGCTTCAACGGAGCCTTCGCCGCCGCCCTGATGCTGGGCCAATCAAGATTAGAAGCCGCCATGTTCGCCAGCGCAGCCAGCGCCATCTCCGTCACCAGAAAAGGCGCCCAAGCCTCCATGCCAACCATGCTCGAAGTCCAGGAGTTCATGGGCCGCGAATAGATAGACAGAAAAGATAACGATGAAGAGATAGCTGCGATTCGTTAGGTCAAATCGCAGAGTAGTGCTTGCGTGGATCAAGCCAGAGTCTTGTCATCCTGAGCGCAGCCAAGGATTCTGCTGTTGCTGTTGTTTTTGTCGTTGCTGTTGCACTTGCATTTGTCGTTGCTGTTGCACTTGTTTTTGTCGTTGCTGTTGCACTTGCACTTGTCGTTGCTGTTGCACTTGTTTTTGTCGTTACTGTTGCACTTGCATTTGTCGTTGCTGTTGCACTTGTTTTTCTGTCTGTCATCCCCGAAGGGGATCTGCTTCTCGATAGCATCCCAGCAATCTGGGTGCCCCAGGGTCTCGATTCTGAGACCTGGGAACCACAACAGCCTGCATCACCGCGTAGCCGTTGCAGTTGCTTTTGTCGTTGCAGTTGCTTCTAAGGTAGGCCGGGGATTCATCCCCGGCACAAAAGCAGCAAAGCAACCGGCGCTTCAGCGCCTGAGGCGGTCTTTTCCACTCTGCATCCGAGGAGTGCAAGAATGATTGTTCCGGCGCTTTGAGAGGACGCAAGAATGATTCCTAACAAACTGCGACTTGGGATGTATATCGCAACATTCGCGCTGTTCTTCAGCAACCTACCGGCAATCTCACAGACTTCTTCTGATGAGCCACCAGTCGTCATCGCGGGCCAAATACCGCTTTACCCACCTATCGCGCGCGCGGCGAGAGTCTCGGGCATCGTAAAGATGCAGGTAACGACAGACGGGAACTTTGTGACTTCTATCAAAGTCGAAAGTGGACCCCCAATGCTTGTTAAGTTCACCAGGGCAAATGTCCAAACCTGGGAGTTCGTGCAGCATAAGCCGACAAGTTTTGAGACCACCTTCGAATACGTCATTGAAGAGCCTGCTCAGTGCTCTTATAGCAACGCAAGCGTCAAACTGGATTTACCGACACACGTTCGCATTGGCGTGAAAGGCCTGATGACATGTGACCCGAGCACGACAGAAGAGAAGCCACGCAGATAGCACTCGAATCACCGAAACAAATGCGGCACAAACCGGCTAAAGTTATTAGTCACCAACCCCTCCGACTCGCGAATCCCCATCCCAGCAGGCTCACCATCAATCAGCCAGCTCCCCAGCACCGCATAGCGCCCATCCGCTTCCGCTAGCCGCGCCATCTCCTGATACACATACGCATCATCGGCAGCATAAGCATCGCGCGTATTGGCGGTTGAAGCAGCCCCATCCTCAGCCCAGTTACGAAAGACCGTAACACCCCGCACCCTCCCGCCCAATCAGCGGCTTGCGCACATAGTTCTGCATCTTCCCCGGCCCATCCAGATACGCCGGCAGCAGCAATTCGTGATTCGGAAACAGCTCCCAAAGAATCGCCAGCAACGCCTTGTTCGACCAAAGCATCTTCCACGCCGGCTCAATCCACTGCGTTTTACCGGCAACCGGCTTCTGGCTCTGCGAATTCATCGTCCCCACAGCCGCATCGCCAAACCGGTCATTCAGCAGCCACTCCCACGGATACAGCTTGAACACCGTCTCCATTGGATGATTCTTCAAGTCGACAAACACGCGCCGCCTCTCATCCCACCCGACCTCCCGCATCGCAAGCCCCGCCGTCTTCAGCCCTGCCTGCTCCGCCGTATCCCGCAGATACGTGACAGTCATCGCATCTTCTTCGCCGCCGTCATGGCAAAAGTAAACTGGCTCCGAAATATACGGCCTCAGGTCCTTCCACTTCGCCACCAGCTTCTCGTGCAGCGAGTTCCACTGGTCATGCGCCCTTGAACCGCTCCTCCAGCCAATACCACTGCGCAACGGCCGCTTCCACAAGACAAGTCGGCGTATCCGCGTTGTACTCCAGCAGCTTGATCGTCCGCCCGTCATAAGCCAGATCCAGCCGCCCATACAGCGCCGGAGGCTCACTCATCCACGTATCGCGAATCGCCTGCTGCGCCTTCACCGGAATCCGCATCCGGTCCATCCAGCCGCGGTTGATAATCTCATCCCCCGCAGCCAGCGCCAGCCGCTGAATCTCCGCCGTAGCCGCCTCCAGCCGGTCAATCTCGGCCGAAGAAAACTCCCAGTAAGCCGACTCATCCCAGTAAGGAGTCCCATTGTCGAGCGTGTGGTATGTCAGCCCCACACGCTCCACCTTGCGCTGCCAGTCCGAGCGAGGTTCAATCGTATGTCTTCGCATCACTCACCCCCGTCGCCATGGCCAAAGCTGCCAAATCCGCCACGGCTGACGCTGCCACCAACAACCATATCGCCGATGTGCCCACCGCTCGAGCCGCCATAAATGTAGTGGTAGCCTGCCGACGAGTGCTGCTGGCAATAGGAATCCGGCATCAGTCGGCTCTGCTGATCTACGCAGTGTCCAGGCTGATCGTGGCATCCAGTGGTTCCGACGGCGCCCACCGAGGCCAGAGCCGCCACGGCAAGAAGAGTAAGAGGTACTTCGCGAGACTTACGCATGAAAGTTGAACCGATGCTGCCAGAGTTTCAACCGCAATACAAGCGCACCGCAAGCCCAATACAAGTTTTGACCTGCCGTATGCGTAACTCCCAGCATCCTCCGATCCGCTGAACTCCTACGCATTCGCCGCCTCAACCGTTCCAGCACATCTGACCCGCGCTGCAATCAGCGTAATGTCGTCGCTCTGCTCACCCGGATTAAACCTCCGCACCTCATCTGCAATGGCTTCTATCGTTTCAATAGCCGTTTTGCCTCGGCTGCGGCACAGTGCATCCACCAGCCGCTCCTGTCCAAACTCCTCATCGCCACTGAAGGCTTCCGTCACTCCATCCGTGTACAACAGCAGAGTGTCTCCCGCGTTCAGTTGACACTCGCCGATAAAGCAATCCCACTCGGCAAACAGGCCAACCAGCGTGCAGGTTGACTCAAGCATCTCAACCTCGCCCTTCGCGCGCAGCACCATACCCGGCAGATGGCCGCAATTGGCATATCGCAGCAGCCGTGTCTCGTCGTCGTACTCACCGAAAAACAGCGTCGCATACGAGCTCTGCGCCGAGCTGGCATAGAAAAGCTCATTCACCCGCTGCAGCATTCCCGCCGGATCGCATCCGCCCCCGGAACACTGGCTGCGCACATTCGCCTGAAGATTGGCCATCAGCAGCGCCGCCGCAATTCCTTTTCCCGAAACATCACCCACCACCAATCCAACACGCCCACCGCCCAGCGCCAGATAGTCGAAGTAGTCGCCCCCCACATGCCGCGCCTGCAGGCACAATCCCCGCATACTCCAGCGTCTCCAGGCTCGGCCGTGCCTGCGGAAAAAGCCTCGCCTGCACCTCGCGGGCAATCTCCAGCTCCTGCATCGCTCGCCGCTCTACTTCCAGTTTTGTCTGCTGCTCGCGGCGCACCCCCTCGATCTCCTGGTTCATATGCGCCGAGGTCATCAATTCAAAATGATTGCCATCGATGTCGTTGAACCGCGCCAGTGTGCCGCCCCAGCCAATGTTGGTGGGCGGCTGCGTAAACTCCACGCCGCACGATCGCCAGCGATCGTACGTCCCTTGAATATCCTCCGTAATAAAGGCGAGGTGCGTTTCCCTGCCGATCAGCTTCTCTTCTGCCGAGCCCGGCGTCCCACAAAGCAGCGCCAGAACTGCGCTGCCATTCGGTGGAGCAACCGCTATCCAGCGCGTGTTGTTCGTAAATCTCGCATCGGCCAGCAAATCAAATCCCAGCTGATTCACATAAAAATCCAGGCTGCGGTCCTGGTCGCGAACAAAGATGTTGGTCTTGAAAATACGCAGATCCGGGTTAGCCGAATCGGTGCGAATGGCTGCTCTTTCTGCTCCAAGCAAAGACGACGGGCGAGGCATGGCAGCGATTATAGCCACGCTCTGCGCCATCAGGCACAGCGCGACGCGAATCTGCCCGCTAGAATAGGTCCAGCATGGAGCCCGTCACACACTTCCTCACAGGGGCCTGCATCGGACGCGCCGGGCTCAACCGAAAAACCGCCTACGCTACACTGGCAGCCACACTCGCCGCCGAAGCGCCCGACATGGACGTCATCTGGGACTTCTTCGGCCCCGTCATCGGCCTCAAGCATCATCGCGGCATCACGCACACCTTCATCGCCGCGCCCTTCATAGCCGCCATCCTCACCGGTTTCATCTGGCTCCTCGACCGCTTCATCTTCTCGCGCAACAAAAAGCCCAACGACCAGGATGCCCAGCCCATCCGCTGGTGGTGGGTCTGGCTCAGCGCAGTCATCGCTCACATGAGCCACCTGCTCCTCGACTGGACCAACAACTACGGCATCCGCCCTTTCTATCCCTTCAACGGCCACTGGTACGAGGGCGACCTGGTCTTCATCGCCGAGCCCATCCTGTGGGGACTGCTCGTCATCGCGTTGCTTTTTCCTGCAATCCTCGCCCTCGCCGACCGCGAAGTAGGCGCACGCCGCAAGCGCTTCCGCGGCCGCGGATGGGCCATCTTCGCCCTCTGCGGCATGGCCCTCCTCTGGTGCTACCGCTGGGCAGAGCACGCCAAAGCCTACAACCTCGTCCAGGCCGCTCTCGTCACCCCCACCCCCGCAAAGCGCATCGCCCTTGAGCCCTATCCCACCAATCCATGGCGCTGGCACGCCCTGCTCGAAACCGACACCACCTGGCAGACCGCCGAAGTCGACACCCGCACCGGCGCCGTCGAGAGCGACCCCCACATTGACTCGCTCTATAAGCCGCCCATGACCCCCGCCATCGCCGCTGCCAAACAAACCGAGCTGGGCAAGGTCTATCTCGACTGGTCAAGCTGGCCCGTCGTCCGCGACTTCGGCAAACAGGCCGCTCCCGGCCAGGACCCGCCCAGCGTAGCCCCCAACCGTGACTGGTCCGCCGTCGAGTTCAGCGATCTCCGCTTCGCCTACGCCTACCTCGACACCGGCATGACCGGCAGCTCCAACCAGCACCTCGACCACATGGTCACCGACACCGGCCTCTCCGCCTGGGTCTACATCCTCGACGGCCGCGAAGACGCCGGCGAATTCATGGGTCACCGCGAACAGAAATAAGGGTAAAATCAGCTCACAGGAGGGTTGCCATGGCCACTGGAACCTATGTGCCCGTAGAAGCCTACCTCCGCAATTCGGACTACGAGCCTGACGCCGAGTATGTAGACGGCGAAATTCTGGAACGCCCAGTGGGAGAACTCAGCCATGCTGACTGGCAGCAGGCTATTTGCACTTTTTTTCTCGCCCATGTGAATACGTGGAATGTCCGGGTTTTTCCGGAGTTGCGAGTACAAGTGAAAGCGAACAATTTTCTTGTTCCCGACGTGACCATCCTCGACCGGTCTTTGCCCATTGAGCCGATCATTACCCACCCGCCCATCGCTGTCTTCGAGGTACTCAGCCCAGAGGACCGCATCCTTCGCATGAGGCAAAAGCTTGCCGCTTACGCCGCCATGGGCATCCCGCAGATCTGGGTCATCAACCCCGGCGAAACCCCCGAAGCCACCACCTTCGAGCGTTATCAGAACGGATCGCTTGCTCTTGCCTCCCGCTTCGATCAGGGCCAGATCATCTTCGAAATGCCCGAGGTCTCAGCCTGTCTGCAAGCCTGAGACTGCATCTCGCAACTAAAACGACGGTGGCTTTTCTCGTCTCAGAGTCTGCTCCCGGTTTCTATGAAACAATCAAAATTGACTCCGAACCGGCCTGTCTTCACAATAAGACCGGTTCCCGTTTCAGCCAGTCACTGGCACAAGTTTTGATTTCCCCATTCTGAGGTGCGCATGGCCGCCTATCTTCTCCTACTTGCCGCGATCCTGATCCGCCCCGGCATCCTTCCCCACCCCGGCTGGCTCGACTTCTCCATGCTCGGCGGCGCCCTGCTCTACTTCGGCGCACGCCGCAACTGGCGTGAAGCCCTGCTGCCCGTCGTCGCCCTCGCCGGCGTCGACTACTACCTCACCACCCACGTCTACAGTTACCCCTTCGCCTGGCAGGACTACACCATCACCTGGGCCTGGTACGCCGCCGCCATCATCCTCGGACAGATCCTGCTCTCCGCGCGCGTCTCCACCCTCCGCGTCGCAGCCGCCGTTCTGCTCGGCCCCACATCGTTCTTCCTGGCCTCCAACTACGCCGTATGGCTCAGCGCCCATCAGTCCGGCGGCATGTATGCCCCAACGTTCTCCGGCCTCATCGCCTGCTACGCCGCCGGCCTGCCTTTCTACGGCCGCGACCTGCTCTCCACCGGCATCGTCCTCGCACTCGCCTTCGGAGTGCCGGCCCTTATCCACCGCTTCAGCCAACATCGCGCGCTGCACAGTCATTCGGCTTTGTAACTCAAAAGTTAGAATCCGTCCGCGACAATCCACTTAGGATTGTTATCCTTTCCAGAATGCCCGTTTCTTCTGACTGAGTTTTTACGCAGAAGGCACGGGAAAGCGAGGGAGCCCACGCCCGCCTCGCCCCGAATTTGCGATACTGACAAGTTATGCCCCTCGCCAATCTGCAACAGGCCGCCCGGCAAGTCGCCGACTTTCTCAACAGCGTCACGCGTCTCGGCGGCTTGCGGCTCAAATACCGCATCAGCGCCAGCGCCCTCCCGGCTGACTCGCTGATCGACGATCCATCCGCCCAGGTGCTCAACGTCGAGCTCGCCGGGCCAGACGCCCCCATGCTCACCCAGCGTGGCGGCGAACTGCTCCGCGCTCTCGAGCACATCGCCCTCCAGATCCTCCGCCTCGACGCCCGCGAGCACGACCTCGTCAGCTTCGACGCGCTCAATTTCAAGGCCCTCCGCGCCCAGGAGATTCAGCTTTCCGCCGAAACCGCAGCCGAAAAGGTGCGCCAAAGCGGCCAGCCCTACGCCTTCCCGCCCTCCAACTCCCGCGAGCGCCGCATGCTTCACCTCGCCTTCAAGGAGATGGAAGACGTAGAATCGCATTCCCTCGGTGAAGGTCCGGACCGCTATCTCGTCGTCTACCCCAAGGGCAAGACCAACCTGCCCGCGCCTGTGCCGGTCAACCCGCGCGCCGGTTTTCGACGCAGATAATCCGCATCCTCAAATTCAAGGCCAGTTACCCTGTATAAAGAAAAAGGGAACTGGCCTTTGCGCGTCTGCGTATCGCTGTCCAGACGGATCCATGCCCCGGTGTAGCCCCGCATGCCATCCTCCACCCCCAAAGGAGCCTCGCATGCATCCGCATTGGGCCACCTGGCTGCGCGCCCTGTTGTACTTTCACATCGCCTGCGGCATCACCGGATTCATCTGCGCTCCAATCGCGCTGATCTCCGCAAAAGGCGGTCGAACCCACCGCCGCTGGGGCAAAATTTATTTCTGGGCCATGACCGGAGTCGCCATCACCGCGCTCACCCTCTCCTTCGCCCTGCCCATCTACTTCCTCGCCATGGTCTCGATCTTCAGCTTCTATGCAGCCTACGCGGCCTACCGCATCCTCTACCTCAAAGACTTGGCCCACGGCGGCCGGCCGCGCATCTATGACTGGGCCGCCGCCATCCTCACCATCGCCTCCAGCTTCGTCCTCTTCCTTATGGGCTTTCTTGAGCCGCGGCTCATGGCCGTCGGACTGATCCAGGTCGCCGGATACACCATCAGCATTGTCTCCGTAGTCTTCGGCTTTCTCGGCATGCGCCTCGGCTCCGCCTCTCTGCAAACCTTCCTCAAGCCGCCTGACGAACGCATGTTCTGGTGGTTCCGTCACATGCAGGGCATGATCGCCAGCTATATCGCCGCCATGACCGCCTTCTTCGCCGTCAATCTCTCCCGCTGGTTCGGATCGGCGTGGTGGGTCTGGCTCTGGCCCACCATCATCGGCGTCCCCGCCATCTACCTCTGGACGAAGTACTATCGCAATAAATTCAGCCGCAAGCGCTCCGCTGCTGTCGCCTGAGCCCAGCCCGATACGGCGCGCCACCGGCGCTATATGCGAAAATCGCTTCGCAACCGTCCGGCCAGTGACTCTTCACTCAGAAAGCAAAATGACGATGAGAATTTCCCAAATAGCTGTCGCCCTGGCAAGCCTTCCGCTCCTCGCTCTTGCTCCAGCCGCCCGAGCGCAAAACGCGCTTTCACCCGATGTCCCCGGCGTACCCGCGCCCCCCGCAGCCATCGATAACCGCTTTATCGACAAGTCCGCCGACCCCTGCGTCGACTTCGCCAAATACGCCTGCGGCAAATTCCCCAGCATCTATCCCATCCCATCCGATATGTCGGCCTACGGCACCGGCGCCATCGTCTTCGAACGCACCGAAGCCGAGCTCCACACCCTGCTCGACAAGATGCAAGCCAACAATCCCTCGCGCACCCCCGCCGAGCAGAAAGTCGGCGATTTCTACGCAAGCTGCATGGACACCGCCGCCATCGACGCCCTCGGCCTCAAGCCGCTCCAGCCCGAACTCGACCGCATTGCAGCACTCAGGGACAAGTCCGAGCTCACCCCCCTCCTCGCCCACTTCCAGCTCATCAACGCCAACGCCTTCCTCGGCTACGGCGAGCAGCAGGACTTCAAGGACGCGAAGAAACAAATTGCCGTCGTCGATCAAGGCGGCCTCGGCCTGCCCGAGCGTGACTACTACCTCCGCACCGGAGACGCCGCAGAAAAGACCCGTCAGCAGTACGTCGAACACGTCGCCAACACGCTCAAGCTCATCGGCGAGTCCGACACGCAAGCTACCGCTGACGCTCACAAAATCATGGATCTCGAAACCACGCTGGCCAAGGCTTCCATGGACATTACCTCCCAGCGCGACCCCCACAACGTCTACCACCCCATGTCCATCAGCGATCTCGAAAAGCTGACCCCTGCCATCGACTGGCCAAAGTTCTTCGCTGCCACTGGCGCGCCCACCTTCACCGATCTCAACGTAACCAACCCCGAGTTCTTCAAAACTCTCCAGAACGTTCTCGAATCCACCGATCTCGACACCATCAAGACATACCTTCGCTGGCAATACATCAACAGTGTTCCCAGCTACGCGCTGCCCACCAAGCTCGACGAAGAAGACTTCGCTTTCTTCGGCCACGATCTACGTGGTCAGCCCCAGCAGCGTGCCCGTTACAAGCGCTGCGCTCAGGCTACGGATGGCGCACTCGGCGAGGCTATCGGCCAGGTCTACGTCAAAACCTACTTCCCGCCTGAGAACAAAGCCAAGACCGTCCAGATGGTCAAGGACATCGAGAATGCAATGGACCAGGAGATCGACACGCTCGACTGGATGAGTCCTGAAACCAAGGTCAAAGCCAAAGCCAAACTCCACATGGTCGCCGACAAAATCGGCTACCCCGATCACTTCCGCGACTATTCTGCGCTCAGGATCGTCCGCGGCGACACCATCGGCAACGCCGTGCGTTCTGTCGAATTTGAGGCTCACCGTGAGCTCAACAAGATCGGCAAATCCGTCGATCGCGGCGAATGGGGCATGTCTCCATCCACCGTCAACGCCTACTACAACCCCTCCATGAACGACATCAACTTCCCCGCCGCCATCCTGCAGGCCCCATTCTTCGCGCCCGGAGCCACCGACGCCGAAAACTACGGCCACGTCGGCGCCATCATCGGCCACGAACTCACCCACGGCTTCGACGACGAAGGCAGCCAGTTCAACGGCAGCGGCGACCTCTCCAACTGGTGGACCCCCGACGATCAGAAGAAGTTCGAGGGCATGACCGATTGCGAAGTCAAGGAGTACGGCAACTTCACCGCCGTCGATGATCTCAAGATCAACGGCAAGCTCACTCTCGGCGAAAACACCGCCGATAACGGCGGCGTGCGCCTGGCTCTCAAAGCCCTCGAAATCGATGCCAAACGCAAAGGCATCGACCTCGAAGCCAAGGACTCCTCAGGGCTGACGCCCATCCAGCAGTTCTTCCTCGCCTACGGCCAGGATTGGTGCGGCGAAAACCGCCCCGCCCAGATCCGCCTCCAGGTCCAAACCGACCCTCACTCCCCGCGCGAGTTCCGCATCCTCGGCGTCATCCAGAACCAGCCCGAATTCGGCAAAGCCTTCGGCTGCAAAGCCGGCCAACCCATGATGCCCACCGACGCCTGCCACGTCTGGTAATCATCCATCACCATCAAAACGGGTGCCCCTGGTCTCGAATTTGAGACCGGGGACTACATTTACGCGAACCCAAAACGGCCGTTTTCACGTGAGCGGTGGGTTGAACTGAAGGATATTGTTAGCGTCACTGGCCGGCGTCCAGGGATACTCACCTTCTCGCCAGATGAAGTAATAACCCATCCCGCTCTTGTATCCCCGGATCGTCACATCCCTGTACCCAATCTTTACCATCTTTTTCTTAAATTGTTCCGCGAAGCTGTCCGCAGCGCCTGCCGCCGACTCCGCGCCGCTGTTACAAGCATGAATCCGAATATGCGTTTGGGATGCCTTCTGCAATCCGTGTTTGTCGAAGAGTTTCGCCAGTTCCGATGCGGAGCGTTCGAAGTCAGGACCTGGAATTTCAGTGGACAGCTTATCGTCACCAGCACCGCAATGCCCCAGGACGTAGATCCTGTCTGTCGAGTTCACGTATTGAGCGAAAGTAGTAGTGTTGTTATTGCCCATTTTCCATAAGTAGGCAAATTTCTTTGCCCCAAAAGTAGGGGCGATGCAATGCAACGCCGCCTTCGCGGATATGTTACCTATGAAGCCACTGTCCAGGACCTTGTCTGTGAACGGGTAAAAATACATAGCGCTTGGCATGAAGTCTCTCCATTGGCGGATGTGAACACGAATCTCCCTATTGAAGATCGATTCGCTGCATTTGTACTGCGTCCGCGCATTACAACACGGCGAATCCGCTCCTGCAAGCCAAATTGAAGCGCCCACGCGCTGTCCTGGACTCGACCGCTTCGTCAAGAGCTTTCGTGGCCGATAAATCTCGGAGTGCCTGATCGTTTCGACGCTCTTTGTCGAAAGGGCGGGAACCTCCAAAGCCTGCATCACCACAAACCACCCACACTCACACGTCACTCTCATAGAGGCCGCTTATGCAACAATCCCAAAATGCACCGCACCGCACTCATCCTCCTCCTCTTCGCATCGCTGGCCTCAGCCCAGGCCCCCGACATCCCAAAAAGCTACGACTGCTACCGCACCCCCCACCCCATCAAAATCGACGGCAAGCTGGACGACTCAGCCTGGCGCCGCGCCCCCTGGACCACCGACTTCGTCGACATTCGCGGTAACGCCGGTCCCATACCTCGCTTCCGCACCCGCGCCAAGCTCCTCTGGGACAGCGAATACCTCTACATCGCCGCCGAGCTTCAGGAGCCGGACGTGAAAGCCTCCATCACCCAGCACGACGCCGTCATCTTCCACGACAACGACTTCGAGCTATTCCTCAAGCCCCCCGTCGAAATCACCGCGCCCGACGGCTCAAAGCAGCCCGCCCCCGGCTACTACGAGTTCGAAATCAACGCCCTCAATACCAGTTGGGATCTCTACCTCGACAAGCCCTACCGCCTCGGCGGCCACGCCGACAACAGCTGGAACATCCCCGGCCTGAAGACCGCCATAGCAGTGCAGGGAACACTCAACAATCCCTCCGACACCGACCACGGCTGGACCGTAGAAATCGCCATCCCCTTCGCAGCCTTCGCGAGCCGCCTGCCCGTTACCGCACCCCACCCCGGCGACCAGTGGCGCGTCAACTTCAGCCGCGTCGAGTGGCCCAAGGGCACCGACGGCCACGACCCAGCCAACAACAAACCCGGTATCCACACCGAAGACAACTGGGTCTGGACCCCGCAAGGCGAAATCAACATGCACATCCCAGAACACTGGGGCTACCTCAACTTCCGCAACAAACCCTGAGGCCGCGCGAGTCTTGAACGCGCGCTCTTATGGTGATAACTTCATGAGTGTGACTTAAAAGATACGCCCACGGAACCTTAAGACCAACATGCCTTCCATTCCGCGCGTAATTCTGATGTGTCACACAGAAGACGGCAAAGTGCCGTTTCAAGAGTGGCTCTTTTACCAACTGGACACATTGGCTCGTGCCCGTATCGCTGCCAGAATTGACCGTGTGGAAGATGGTAATTTCGGCGATGTTCAGCCCATCGGAGAAGGCGTTTCTGAGCTCAGAATCGATTTCGGGCCAGGCTATCGAATCTATTTTGGTCAAAAAGGAAACGAAGTTCATCTCATCAGCGGCGGCACAAAGGCTACACAGCCCACAGACATCGCCGCAGCCAAGGCATTCTGGAGGAAGCATGGCTAAGACATCGTCCTATCGGGACGCTCTACTGACCTCCCTTGCCGATCCTGACGAGGCGAAGGCGTATCTCAACGCAGTTTTGAGCGACTATCCGGAGGGATTTCTCAAGGCGCTGCGCAACGTAGCTCAGGCACAAGGCATGACTCGCGTCGCGGAAGAGGCAGGAGTGCAGAGGGAGAGTTTGTATCGTGCCCTGTCCGAGGAAGGCAATCCCACTCTCGAAACCTTGAACGCAGTCCTCGCATCTCTCGGCTTGCGCATCTATATTGCCACCACAGCGGAAACCCTGAATTCTTCATCTTCAAAGAAGTCCCGTATGCGGAGAGCTATCTCTGCCTGAGAAATACCGTTAGCGCGTTCCACTTCACGGGTCTCACTTCCCACCCAACAGCCCCAGCCGCACCATGCTCTCCGCAGTAGCCACCACCGCCTCCTCATTCGACCGAGGCTTCCACCCCAGCACGCGTTCCGCCTTCGCATGGCTCATCTGCTTCACCTTGCCCAGCTCCGGCAAAATCAGCTTCGCCGCCTCATCCCGCATCGCCACCAGCCGCACCATCCAGTTCGGAATCTCCCGCCTCGGCACTTTCTTCGCTGCCGCACCCATGCGTTCGCGCAGCACCTTCGCCATCCGTACCATCGGCCACGCCTCGCCCGCGACCGCCAGAAACCGCTCCCCATTCGCCTCCGCAGCCGTCATCGCCCGCAGATGCACGTCCGCCACATCCCGCACATCCACCATCCCAAACCACAGCTTCGGACACCCCGGCATCTGACCCGTCATCAGCCGCTGCACCAGCAAGATCGAAGACGAATAATCCGGCCCCAGCACCGGCCCAAACACCGCAACAGGATTCACCACCGAAAGCTCCAGTGCCCCACCCTCACGCCTCCACCAATCCCAGGCCGCGCGCTCCGCCACCGTTTTCGACTTCGGATACGCAGCCAGCCCCGGCGAATTCGGATCGGTCCAATCCGTCTCATCAAACGGCTTCGTCCGCGGCGCATGCCCATACCCAATCGCGGCAAACGAAGAGGTCACCACCACGCGCTTCACCCCTGCATCCCGCGCCGCCCTCAACACCCGCAGCGTCCCCTCCCGCGCCGGCACAATCAGCTCATCCTCATGCTTCGGCGCATGCGGAGGCAGCGGCGAAGCCACATGCAGCACATACTCGCACCCCGCCATAGCCTCAGCCCATCCCGCGTCCTTCTCCAGATCCGCCGCAAAGAACTTGAGCCGCAACCCCGGCCCGGACCGCAGATTCGCACCACCCGCCGTCAGCGTCGCCCGCACATCCGTCTCGCGCTTCAGACTCCGCACCGTAGTCCGCACCTCATGCCCAGCCTCCAGCAGCGCCAGAACGCAATACGCTCCAATAAACCCCGATCCACCCGTCACCAGAACCGTGCTCATACAGCCTCTTTTCGTTTCCAGAAAATCACCCAACGTCAGAATAGATCGAACGTTCATTCTAGTCGATGCAAAATTATCACAGAAACCCTGAATGATTTTGCAGATAAAGAACTGGATTGCAGGCATGAACCTCGCGAGAGAGCGGGAGCCTTCAGGCCCCTCCGGGTGTCGGCAAACTCACGCAAGGCAAACTCACGCAATAGGTAGGCCGGGGATTCATCCCCGGCACAAAGGCAGCGCTATCCCCGGGGCTTTAGCCCCTGAGGCGAGCTTTTCGATTCGTGTCAGCACTTTGCGGGGCTTGCGGGCCACTGATGTATATGAGAAACGAAAAGGGACTTCAGCCCCCGGAGGCGCTTCGAACGCAACGCGATTACCCCTCCGCAATCGCCCCCCAGACCGTCTCCGCCACCCGGCGTATCGTCTCCGCCGAAAACCCCTTCTCCGCCCTCGCCAGGCTCTGCACCAGCCCCTGCGTCAGCGCATCAATGGCCTCCTGTGGCAAATCCTTCAGCACCCCGCCTTTCTTCTTCGGCCGAAACCACCACAACGCCTTCGCCGCATTCGGATCATCCATCCCCGCCGCCCCATTCCCGCAGAAAGGCGAATTCACATACTGATCCATAAACCGCACCTCGCGCCGGTGCATGCGATAAAACCGATACGTGTTCTGCGCCAGCCGCAAAAAGGCGTCATGCGGTTTCATCTCCTCCGAGTAGCCCTTCAGCATCACCTCATGCTTCACGGCTTTCACCCGCTCATACACCGCGCGAATCAGCTCATCCTTGCTCGGAAAGTAGTGATAGATCACCCCCGCGCTCGCCCCCGACCGCTTCGCCAGCACAGACATGGGAGCATCGTGAAATCCCCGCTCCACGATCAGGTCCAGCATCGCCTCAAGAATCGCTTCTCGCTTGTCACTCTTGTCCATGCGCAGATCGAACCCGCCCTCGCGATGCAACCACTCGCGTCACTCCCCAGTAGAACGATCATTCTACCAGCCCGCAACCAGCTCATTCCGTCCCGCCCGCAGCCACAGCCGTTCCGGCGGGCTTGCGCTTCCCCCGCGCTTCCTCCCGCTCCGGATCAACCCGGCACACCGCAGGCACATTCGCCATCTGCTTCCGAAACACCCGATGGCTCACCGTCCCCGGCTGCAGCGTCGACCAGTAACTCAACCCACTCAGCAGCGGCCTGTGCAGCACAAACAGCTGATTATCCAGAATCCGAATCCCGCATTTCAGATTGTTCTCCGGCTGCAGGATCGTCTTCTCCGGATCATGCTCTCTCAGCTTGTGATCCACATCCCAGTCAAAGTCGCATCCATACCGGTCCGCATCCATGTACGTCAGTTGCAGCAGCCCCTCGCTCCGCACCTTGCGCTTCGTCACCCTGTCCACCACGTCCACCGCAGGCTCGGTATGCCGAATATCGGTCGTCGGCTTCAACCCCGCCTCCGCGCCCGCCAAAGCCTGAAAGAAATAAGCCCAGAACGCCCGCCTGTCCGCCTCCCTCAACTCGCCAAATCTGGGACAATACGGCCGCACATCGCGCGCCGCCCTCCGCGACCACACCATCCGCTTCGGCAGCGACTTCTCGATCACCAGATCCCACGCCGGATCCCAGCTATCCTCGCCCAGCTCAACCTTCTTCACAGCAATCGGAGTCGGCGGCGCAGGCTTCGTCTGCGGCTTAACAACCGCAACCACATGCTGCGGCGGAGCGGCCACCGGCTTGCTCCGGCATCCAGCCATCCAGCACATCGCCGCGCAGGCAATCACAACCTTCTTCGCGAACTCGTTCATCTCGCACCATCAGCGCTTCAGATGCGAGCCATCCCACCCGCGAAGTCGCCCAATGTACAAGACACAACAGCAGTCCCAATTCAGAACCGCAACATCCGCTCCAACCCCGCAAAACTGTCTAAATTGCGGCAGATCCGCCGCCAGCAACCGCATCCCGGCAACCCTTCAAAATTCACCGTAACGATCCGGCCTCCTATGCAACAATCCCTCCATGCGCCCGCATCCTGCCCTGGCTCTCGCATTCGTTCTTCCGTTGCTCGCCGCCGCGCCTCCACGCGCCCGCACCACCACCTACCACAGCGAAGAAATGAACTTCGACTTCACCTATCCCTCCGCCTTCACCAGCAATCCCAGAAGAACCGCCGACACCGACTGCGTCTCCACCCCCATCGCCGTCATGGACATGCGCTCCAGCTTCAACATGATCTTCCTCAAAAATTACGACCAGTCCTGCATCAGCCCCTACGTCGTCTCCGCTGGCCCCAGCGCTGCCGTAACCAAGGTCCTCCGCGACATGCTCGCCCAGTTCGGCCAGCCCGATATGAACATCAGCGCCGACTACGATCTCGCCGGACACCAGGCCGCCGTCGCCACCGGCTCAGCAAAGGCCCAGAACGCCCGCGGACCCAACACCATCTACGGCACTGCCACCTGCATCGTCACCGGCGACAACTACGCCTGCTTCGAACTCCTCTCCAACGACTGCGCCAACCTCACCGCCCTGGCCGGCAGCCCCATCCGCTTCACCGGCACTCCCACCACCGCGCTAATCCCAAGACGCCTAAGCTACCCCTGCAAACCCTGATCGCCCCTACACAGTGTCGCGTCTTTCGTCTTGCCTTTCGGTAGTGGGTCAGTTTCAAAGTCGGGGTTATGAGCCGTAGGGGACGCTCGCCAATTGAGTTCAAGTTCGGCTCGGATCATCAGAAAGCTGGCGGGAAAGTTCGTACTGTGCAATAAAAAGGCATAAACATGGAAACCAAAGCGAACTTGCCTGTTCTCGGCTTTCCCGATGTCGCAGCCTTCGTAAGCTGGCTCGGCAATCAACCGACGACTACGCCAGGTCTGTGGTTGAAAATTGCCAGGCAAGGGTCTGGCATTCCTGGTCTGACCAAAGCCGAAGCAATCGATGCTGCGCTGTGCCACGGTTGGATCGATGGTCAGCTCGCCAAATATGACGCTCAGTGCTGGCTGATTCGCTTCACGCCGCGCAAGGCTCGCAGCAAATGGTCGGAGGTCAATCGCACACGGGCGATCGAGCTTATCGACGCCGGGAGGATGGTTGCGGCGGGATTGGCGGAAATCGAAGCGGCCAAAGCCGACGGGCGTTGGGATGCCGCCTATGCTCCTGCCAGCCGAGCCACAGTGCCGCCTGATCTGCAAGCTGCTCTCGATGCAAACATAAAGGCGTCCAGGTTCTTCGCAACATTGACCGGAGCGAACCGCTATGCGGTGTTATATCGCATCGGTGCCGCAAAAAAGGCTGAGACGCGCGCGCGTAAGATTGAAAGCTTTGTTGCCATGCTTGAACGCGGTGAGACCTTGCACGGCTAGGGCTCCAAACCGAATTGACGTAGCAGGAGCCAACAACGCAGAATGTGGAGCCACAAGGTCCGCCTTCTGCCCGAAACGAAAATTCAAACTGACCCACGACCGAGGAAATGGGCTTCAACCCCGGGCCTCATCTGTGGCAAATTTCTGCAGGAACAATGATCCGCTCTCATGCAGACTCTTCAACCCATGCTCAAATCCATCGCTCTCAATCCAGACTTCGCTTCCATCCATGCAACAATCCCACCATGCGCCTCAATGCAGCCCTGCTTCTCGCACTGGCCATCTCTCTCCCCGCCGCCGCTCAAAAGCGCCTGGTCCTGATCGACCAGGACGGCTCAGGCCCCGGCGGCTCCAACCAGATGTCCATGCTCCTCCTCCTCCAGTCCCCCCAAATCCAGGTCCTCGGAATCACCATGGTCACCGGCAACGCCTGGCGCGATGAAGAAGCCCAGCACACCCTCCGCATGCTCGAGCTCACCCACCACGCCGACATCCCCCTCGCCATGGGCGCCGTCTTCCCACTCATCCGCACCCAGCAGGAAACCATGCTCGAAGCCCCACTCGTCGGCAACGTCGACTGGCTCGGAGCCTGGGGAGGCGGTCCCACCAACTTATCCGCAGACGGCACTCCGGAAAAAGGTCGCCCCGACGGCCAGCCCTCCGTCATCTACCAGCAAACCCACGGCCCCTACGAAGTCCCACCCCTGCCCGAAGGCGCGCCGCACCTCAAGCCCCTCAATGAAACGACGGGCGAAGACGGCATCCACCTCCTCATCCGGCAGGTCCACGCCCACCCCCACCAGGTCACCATCTTCGCCTGCGGACCCATGACCGACATCGCCCTCGCCATCCGCACCGATCCCCAATTCGCCCAGCTCACGCAGGGCATCGTCCTCATGGGCGGCAGCCTCAATCCCCAGACCACCGACCCCGAATTCGCCGAAACCCCGCGCCACGAATTCAACTTCTGGTTCGACCCCGAAGCCGCGCACATCGTCCTCCACGCCCCCTGGCCCCGCATCGATGTCACCACCGTCGACATCTCCCTCAAAGCCAGCTTCACCCAGGCCATGGTCGACACCCTCGCCAAATCCCCCACGGCCACAGCCCAGTACCTCGCCAAATACTCGCAAGAGCGCTACTACATGTGGGACGAGATCACCGCCGCCTCTCTCATCGATCCCACCCTCATCACCAAAGAGCGCCTGGTCTACATGGACGTAGACATCAACCACGGCCCCGAATACGGCAACACCCTGACCTGGACCAACCAGTTCCACCCCCAAACCGGCATAAGAAAAGTCCACGCCCAGCTAGACCTCGACCTACCCCGCTTCGAAAAGCTGTTTCTCGACTTAATGACAGAGCCAACACCAGCCAGCAACCATAACTGAACATTCAAAGGCCTAATTCGGCGCGTTCCACAGACCCGAAATCCCACCATCGAGGGTGCCCCATATCTACGCGCGTCCTATGCGCGGAGATGTGGGACCAAATTCGTGCGCAGCACGAACCGGAGGGAGCAGGGACCTTCAGGTCCCTGAAAGACCGACCCAAAAACAGGGCTTCAGCCCCGGGCCTCCACTTCAAAATAGGGGAATCGCTAACTCGAGTCTGTTGAAACACACCGAAGACTGGGATGGTCCAGCTTCCAGCACTACAAAACCGGAAATCGTGACATCGTGGAGATAGAATCCTGGTGGACAGCCATGCGCAGAGAACAAGGCATCGCTGAAACCCAGGTCTCAGAAGCGAGACCTGGAACACCATCGATGGTGGAAGGAACATAAAACCTGCGTCACCCGCCCCTGCCCAGGTAGAACAGTCAAGACAGACCAATTTAAGATTAGTCCGTGCTTACCCAGCCTTTTACGATCAATTCGGTAGCGCCCACTCTAACCGAGTTCAAGAAGCTGTCGCTGGATGACCAGGCAATTGCTTTTCTCAGGCGGTTGGCGTTTCTCTTTCCCGTCGGTAAGACATTCCACCGCGGCAATCTCAATTTGCCTGCTACAAATGGCCATCCCGACACTAGCGCCCTTTGCACAGGGTGGCCTCGCGAGGACGTGGCGGCAGGTCTGGACTACCTGCTTAAAACATGCTGGCGGACCGCAGAGAGACACGGATATCTCGCAGAGGCGCTTTCTGGACACAGCTTTTTCGAGGTGACCGAAGAAGGCTGGGCTATGGTAAATAGTCCCAATACCGTGATAGCGCCGGATCGTGCTGTCTTGGGCGCCATCCGCTTCCTTCATCCAGATCTCCAAGGCTACGAACACTATTTCCGCAAAGGGAAGCTGAAGGAAGCCGTCACTGCGGCTTTCATGCGGGTGGAGAACCGACTGAATGAAATTCGAGACACGTCCCCGGCACCGGCCGCAAAAGGCGTCTCGGGTGTCAGCCTTCCGTACAAGTTGTTCGATACCGGCGACCTGAAGTTTCCCTATCCCAACCTAGCCGCTGGCGACCTACAGGACCGTGAGGGATATGCAAAACAGCTTAAGGGATTTCTTGCAAGCGGTGTCGGCTGGTTTCGGAACTCTTTCGTGCATGAACCATATAACCTGCCGAATTTGAACGAAGGGGAAGCGTTGGAACTTCTATTCGTGGCGAGCCATATGCTGCAGATGATCGACAGATCAGCCTAAGAGTCTCAAACCTTCGGATCCAGAGTCATCGCGTGTGGAACATACCACAACATGCATAATTGCAACCCAACCCTCCAGCTTATGCACAAACACCCATAATTCCACGCAAATCCACCGCTAACGAAACCAGTAAGTTACAAGAAACTTCGCTTGACACGGCCTCTCAACCCCCATCGCCCCAGCACAAAATGTTCCACGCGGAGCATTCTTCGGTTACAGCAGCATTGCTCCACGTGGACAATTTCAACCTAAGCCACAGGTCTGACCAAATTCGTACGCAGCACGAACCCGGAGGGAGCAGGGGCATTCATGCCCCTGAATCGCCTTAAAAAACGGGCTTCAGCCCCGGGCCTCTATTCCTGGCTCCAGCAACGTCCGCTCACAAAGCCTGCAGCAGTGAGAACAACAGGGCATTCCGCGGCGTCGGGATATTGTGTTCTCGTCCACGCCGCACAATCACACCCACACGCGCATCCGTCTCCATCGGCCGGCCAGCAAGCCGGTCCGCAAGCAGCGAATTGACTGAGTCCACAGGATAGTTACGGTACTGCGCCAGCACCCTCTGCGGAAGATCGGCATCGAGCTTTGCGCCCACAGCGCGTCCCACAGCAGCGCACTCGCTGACGACCTCAAGCGTAGACTGCCCAATAGCCTCGTCGCGAAAGATGCCTGAAGGCTTACCCAAAACCGCGGAGATGGATCCGGCAGAGTTAATGCACAGCTTGCGCCACGCAGCAGAGACAAAATCCGTAGTCAGTGTGATCTGCGCCGCAGAACCATGAAACAACGCAGCAAGAGCGCGGCCAGCATCATCATCCTGAATGAAAAATTCAGCAGCACCGCGCTGGCGGACGCTCTCAGGCGCGCGCCGTTCCGCAGGGCAATCAATAATGACGGGGACAATCTGTTCTGTCGGCACATAAGGAGCAAAGCGCTCGCGGTGCTCGACGCCGTTCTGGATGACGGCCACCGGCGCACCTTGCTTACATAGTTGCTGCAGCCACGCACCCGCCCCAGCAGCATCGTAAGCCTTGGTTGCCACCATCACCCAATCAACAGGCTCCGCCTGCGCCGGATCGATAAAGTTAGTGCAAGTGAGACTGACGTTGCCCTCAGGCGTTTCTACCTCCAGCTTCGGCATCGACCGCCGCGTGCACAGAATCAGCTCGTGCTGCTTGGTTGAATGGATCAACGCGGCTATCACCGCTCCAATTGCCCCTACCCCAACGACTGCAATGCGTGCCATGCAATCCATTATTTCAAGAAAAGCCCGATTCGAAATTCTAGATAGCGGGTGCCCATCCTTTCTATGTCCTTCGTAGAAAGGGTGGGATCGCGGATGTCAGCAGCACACAACCAGATTCGTGCGGAGCACGAACCCTGGGATTCACCCAGGTCCAATCCAACTAACTGCTCTTCACGCCCCAATTTACAATGTAGTTAGACCCCGAGCTGTTGCACGGAGTACCCCAGCCTTCCTTCTTCGCATTGAAGGTCTCGCTCTGATGAAAGGTCTTGTCCGCCGCAGCATTGAGTGCATTGAGAATGATCGCGCCTTTGAACACGTAACCTCCCATTGCGACCGGTCCATCACAGTCCTTGAAGGCCAGCTTAATCAGCGAATACAAGCCACCCGTCAACACGTTCTCGAGAACCGGTTGAGATGTTTCGCCAGCATCGGCGTTAGGAAAATCGACAGGATAAGCACTGAGCTTGCTATTTGCGTCGGCGCCCGTCTGTTGCGATCCACCATCGCCAAACTTCGGCGCCGGAATGGTTGCACTGAACAGCTTCTGCGCCGCCAACCCTATCTCGCCGCTGAGAAGATTCGGGTTCGGGCTATGGTGGTCGCCATTGTTGTAAATCTGGTAGACCACCACCACAGAGTCCGTCGGATTCACCGGCACGCCCGTCACAGGCAGCAGCTTATGTTTGCTGAACGAGTGCGTTCCGTTGTTAAAGTCCCCTATCTGCTCAGTATTGGGTCCGAACTCTTTACCGTTGACGTAGGCTCCAATACCGGCGACCAGAGTATCGTCGTGGTGCGAACGGGTATCTGTGATCTTAAAGGTGTCGAGATAGAACTGAAGGTTTGGCACTGGAATATCCCTCCATTTACGTGGTGTCAGATGCTTCAGCCGCGTTTCCGAGCAGCGCAACTATTTAACAACACATGAGTAGCCCGCGTCTCGCTTCTGAGACATGGGGACGACCAGAGCGAGCCGTTAGAAGCTAGAATCAAGCAATCTCGAACCCAAGGGCCCCTCATGACGCAAACCGCCTCACCCTCCACCACCCACAACCAACCACCACAAGAGATCCAGTTCGGCGGCCTGACCCTCCGCTTCCTCATCGACGGCCCCGCAGCCGGAGCCTCCGTCACCATCTTCGAGATGGAAGTAGCCCCCGGGGCAAAAGTCCCCGCCGCCCACAGCCACGATGCCTTCGACGAAACCATCTACGGCCTCGGCGGCGCGCTCACCATGACCGTAAGCGGCCAACCGGTCGAGCTCACTTCCGGCCAATCCCTTTACATCCCCCGCGGAGCCGTCCATCGCTTCGATAACTTCTCCGCAGCCCCTGCCCGCTGCCTAGCCATCATTACCCCCGGCATTCTCGGCACCAGCTACTTCCTTGAGATCGCCGCCGTCCTCAAATCCGCCATGGCCGCAGGCAGCCCGCCCGATCCAGCCGCCATCGTCGCCATCATGCTTCGCCACGGCCTCACCCCGGCAAAATAGACCATCGCGTAGCCATAAACCCCAACCCTCCGCTACACTTCTCCCTCAGGAGTGTACGCGTGAAGAAACTTCTATATCCCATCCTGGCCGCTGCCCTCGTCCTCACCGGTTCCAGCATCGCCCGGTCACAAGACCAGTCCCAGCCGGCAAGCGGGGCCCAGCCGGCAGCGCAGTCCGCCGACGCCGCCAAGCCCGACACCCGCATCAACGGCAAATGGCACTTCGTCTTCGACACCGAAGGCGGCGACCGCGAATTCGAAGCCGAATTCACCGTCGATCCCGAAGGCAACGTCACCGGCACCTTCGGCCCCAGCGCCGTCAAAGGCACCTTCAAAGACGGCCACCTCGACCTGCTCTTCGACACCACCTCCGAAGAAGCCAACGAAACCGCCCCGCTCCACATCGACGGCAAATTAGACGAAACTGCCGCCCTCACCGGCACCTGGCAGTTCTCCTCTTACGACGGAGCCTTCAAAGCCATGCACCCCGGCACAGCGCAGCCCACGCAGTAGCGTTCCACATGTACAAATGAGGGTGCCCCAGGTCTCGATTCTGAGACCTGGGAACCACAAATCCGCGCTTGCTTTTCTATCTGTCATTCCAAAAGGGAATCTGTTGTTAGCGAGCGCAAAGCGCGAGCCCGATCACTCAGAAACCAGCTACCATAACCCTCAGCACGATCCGGAATCAACGAGAGAGGGACATGAGGCTCTGGTTCTCATCAAGCAGCGAAGTCCCCATCTACCGCCAGCTCGTCACCCAGATCACCCTCGCCATCCTCAGCGGCGATCTCAAGCCGGGCGACCGCCTCCCCAGCACCCGCGAGCTCGCCCGCCGCTTCGGCATCCATCCCAACACCATCAGCGCCGGCTACCGCGAGCTCGACCGCGAAGGATGGACTGAAACCCGCCACGGCAGCGGCGTCTACGTCAGCCCCAGCGCCGACACCCCCACCACGCCCGAGCAGATCCTCGACCAGCACATCGCCGCCTTCTTTCGCGCCGTCCGCGAACTGGACCTCTCCGCCACCATGATTCGCGAACGCGTCTCCCGCTGGATCGCCTCACCCCCGTCCGACGAAACTTATCCTACTGTTGGATGAGCCGGGGTTGGCGCTACACGGGAAAGCCCAGGGCGATCTGCTGCGTTATATAGAGGAAGAGCTAAAACCCCACCATCAGGTAATCTACACAACACATTCACCTTTTATGGTGGATCACAAGCATTTCGATCGAGTCAGGATTGTTGAGGACAAGAGTACCGATATCGAAGATCCTCACGAGGAGGAAATTCCTGGGACGAAAGTGTACACAGATGTGTTGGAAGTCTCGGAGGGTAGTTTATTTCCTCTACAAGGTGCTCTCGGTTACGAATTGTCGCAAACACTCTTCATTGGGCCGAATAGCCTAATCGTAGAAGGAGTGTCCGACCTCCTTTACATCCAAACCATTTCCTCAACTCTTGACGCGCTTGGACGTGAAGGTTTGAGCGAATCCTGGACCATCACGCCCGTGGGAGGCGCTGACAAGATCGCTACTTTTGCGGCGCTCTTGGGGACGCAAAAAGATCTCAATATAGCTACGCTAATCGACATCCAGCCTAAGGATAGGCAGAACGTTGAAAATCTTTATAAGAAAAAGTTGCTAGAGCAGAAGAAGGTACTCACCTTTTCAGATTTTACTGGCAAGAAAGAAGCTGCCATCGAAGACATGTTCGACGTTGATTTTTACATCGAACTAGTCAACGCCGAATACAAGACCACCCTGCAGAAACCTATAGCTATCGGGGATCTTCCTAAAAAGGGAGCGGGTAGTCGTCGCGGTTGAAACATACTTGCAAAACTCACCACTGAAGTCTGGTAAGTTCAATCACTATCGGCCGTCCCGGTATTTCACGGAACACGCTGCCACACTGACCAAAACCCTCGGGACCGAAACGTTAGATCGTTTTGAGGAAGCATTTAAGAAGCTCAACAGGTTGCTATGACCCTTACAGATTGGTAGCCGTGTGCCCCATATCTACGTGCGTCCTTTGCGCGGAGATGTGGGCCCACCTTCGTGCACAGGACGAACCCGCACTCTCCATCCGCCAAAAAGCTACGCACCGCGACCCGCCCTTAAGGTTTGGCCGCCGTAGGAACACCTTCCTTCACACGCTTCAGATCGAAATGCGCATGAAGCCTATTGTTATCGGGCAACATGAACGTCCAATCTTCAGTGTGATGATCCGCGTCAATCACGGTAAATGTAAATCGCTCAAGATATGCAGGGCTCTTGCTACCCGATATATCCGCGAAATGGAAGTCGACAGACTTGCGATTTGTCGACTTGTCCGCGACCAGGCGAGGCCGGTTGCCGGCTTCACAGTAGTGAACGAGCGTCACGCGATCATTCTCTACAAAAATCATCGTTGGCTCAGGTGTGCCGCCAGGCGCAATCTCATGAACGATGACGTTTCCGCGAGACGCAACACTCATGGTCACCTGAATGGGCCCGTTGATATCCGGGTTTGCTGGATCAGTCGTGACTTGGCCTGACCACGTCCCTGCCAGACCTTTCAATGCCGCGAATGAAACGTTGGCGTCTGAATTCGCTGCGGGAACACTGTCACTTGCTGACGCGTTCTGTGTAGAAGGGTTTTGTGCAATAGCACAACGAATAGGCAAAGGCGCCGCGAGACACATCACGAAGAGGAACGACCATGGTCGAGAAATCCTTGAGATGCCAACCATCCTTACCCCCGATCTCCATAACTCTCGAATCGAGTTGAAGGGCCCAAGATCAAAGATGTCCATCGACCCGCGATTATTCGCTCGCCGAATGTGCCTTCGCAAGCCCAAAACATCGAACAGAGCAGAGAGGCCCAGGAGTTGATAGCGGACGCCTGAGACTCGATTCTGAGACCTGAGAATCGCAAAGGCCGGGTGCCCATATTTACACGCCTCCTCTGTGCGGAGATGTGAGACCACCTTCGTGCGCCGCGCAAACCGGCTATACGGTCAACCCGGTGGTAGCAAGCATGCGTATTCCCTCCGCAGCCGATCTCTCACGCGCTTTCAGAAACTGCCGTAAGCTTCCCGTCACCTTCTCCCGAGTCACCGACCACGTCACGGAGTAACGCGAGTTACTGCCGCAGCCTGACTGAGAGTTCGTGCCGGGATAGGACATCGTCGATCGAAATACGTTGTTCCCCTGCGCATCGATTTCCTGATCCCACTGTTGATGCGTCATCGCCACTACATCACCGGCTACGAACCCATCACAATTGGGAAAGACAAAATTGATTGCCGCCTCGGCCATAACCTTCGCCACAGCGGCATACCAGGCTGAAGTATTCGCAAGCAGACTCGTCAACCCAATCGTGGTCGGCACGCCCACCGCCGTCGTGCCTCCCGATAGATTGGCAAAGTTGAGAGAGGGCCCATTCGTCGTAAATTGCACGCCCTTTGTCAGCAGCGACGTGGCCAGTTGATTCAGGTTCGTGGACGCTTCGTTCGGGCTTCCGTTGTAGATCGAATAGCTCAGGGCCAGCGGCCGATCCGCGTCCGAAATAAGAATGCCCGAAACGTGCAGCCCCACTCCGTGATCCCCGTTATTCACATCTCCGGCGTTGAACGTGAGAATGGGCAGCGCGACGCTTCCTATCTGGACCCCGAAAGTAACGGTATCGGTGTCGTTGTGACGCGACCGCGTGTTGTCAATGTGAAACGACTCCAACTTGACCGTATAGAAATTCATCCAGCCATCTCCTACTGCAGCGCGACCCTTGTTGAAGCGTGACCCCTACTGCAGCGTGACAAGGATAGGAATCAGTTCTTTGCCCGCTGCCAGCGGTCTCAGCGCCTTGCCTATCACCGCACCGAACGCCATCGTCTGGTCGGACGCCTTCATCGCGCACCCCGGGGTTGCCGAGGAAGTCAGTGGATCGCCAATAGCTATCGGCGCATAGGACGCGTCAGCGTAGCAGAACGCTTTGCCAACCAGCGAAATCTTTGCGCTAGGCGAATCGGAAGAATTGCTGTCAAGAATCACTCCGGGCCTGTAACTGCCCGCTCCGGCAACGACTCCGGCCAGAGCCCGGTCGTAGGGCCGCGCACTGGGCTGCAGCGCTCCGTTCTCGTCAACGATCACCAGCATGCCCGGTGACAATACCGCGCCCGGTGCAGCGTCAAACTGTTCGGCCAGATCCGCGCCGGGCAGATAAATATCTCCGGCTACATTGAGATTTCCGGTAATCTGCACGTTGCCCTGGAAGAATCCCGCGTTCCCACTGCTCCTGCCGTAAACACCGTTGCCTCCGGATGTATGAAACCCGGACACGCCAGACATGTTCGCACCCGCACTCTCGCCCTGGACGCCATCTCCCTGTCCACTTTTTCCTATAACACCCGGTCCATTGACGGTGTTCGTTCCAGTCACTGCTGCGGCCACCGCCGTACTGTAAGCAATCACAGGAGGATGCATCTGCGCCGCTGTCTCGACCGGCGGATGTATATCTGTCTTTTGAACACTGGCAATGGTTCGAGCCGGGATAATCTCTTCTGCCATGGGAACTTCCTCCTTGCGGTCGGTACATAAACAAATCGAAAAATCAAGAGACTAGATAATATGTCATTCGTCGCGTGCCGCACGCCTCAATTCTGAACCTCGCCGCAAGCCTCCGCGTTCGCGCCGATCGAGGTATACTGGCCCCCTCAGAAGATAGATCAGGTTGCAGCAGCTCCGCCTCAACCTGGCCGCGCGCGCGTCCACACAAACATCCCACTCCCAACCCACCGGGCCGGAACGCGAAAGGGGCAACACCATGTACTACGCTCAGATGTACGACTACGGAACTGACCCGGCTCATGTCGGCGTCACCGGCATGGTCACCTGCATGGGCGCGATCTTCGCCGCGCCTCATCATCTCTACGCTATCCACATCCCCGATGCGGTCAACTCCAAAGCCTTAGGGGCCAACGCATTCGTCGCCGCAGTCCAGGGCGGTGAAGGCGCCCTCAACCCCGCCGGAACTCTCCATGTCTTCGTCAACGGAATGTTCCGGCCCACTGCCGACGACGAGGCTCGGAGCATGCTCGATGGCCTGGGCGGCCCTGTTACACGCGTCTACAGAATGATGACCGGCCTTAACCCTCCCGTTGTCGGCGCCGACCCACTCGCAGCCAGCGTCAAGGTGCAGATGGTCGTCGGAGCGCTCCAGCTTACCTACAAACACGTTCCCGACGCCAATTGGATTGCCGGAGGCAATGCCCGAACCGGCCGCTATGCTGGCTCCCTGGCCGATGCTCCAACCTGTCCCAGTGCCCCGGAACTGGCCGCCGCATGGAATCAGGTGACCAACGCCACCTGCCACATCCGTGGAGTCCACTAGGGCCTGTTCACACTACTGGGGTGGTGTCGCCGGGGGCCAATTTTTACGAGTTCTAGGAGCGAGGAGTGACACATACCGGGTGTCTGTTAGCGACGAGCGACAACGAAATCGGGAAAATTGGCCCCGGCCCGAAGGGTTGCGGCGCAAATTGGGCCATACTTCATTCTCATCCTCGACGGCGGATCCGCCACAGCCTTCGGACTCGGCTTCGCCTGGCCCAATTTGCGCTCGCAACGACAGCCATCCCAGTAGTGTGAACAGGCCCTAGGGACGGTAGCCCATGTCCCGGCCTGCCAGGTTCACCATGAGAACGGGTGCCCCGGGTCTCGATTCTGAGACCCGGGAACGACGAAAGCCAGCGGCCTCGCACACGTCACACTCACACTCGCTTTGCACTGAATTACCCCCAAAAAGCGCAAAATCAAATCAGCCAATCCCCATCACAAATCCATCACCACCACTGCCCGAATGCTGCTAGTGGACAGTATTTATCGAAAATGGACAAAGCTGCGTAGAGTCCAGAGCCCTCGTCATCTTGTCATCCTGCTGACTACAAAGAGGTACCATTCAGCGCGCCAACTGGAACCTCGTGTGCATTTGTTACCCGGCAGGAGGATGTGGAATGCAAGACTTCCGGAAAAGTCTCTTCTGCAACATTCGCGAGACTCGGCGCATTGTCTCTGCGTTCATGTTCCGCTCCGTCGCCGGCGTTGCGGTTCTCGTTGGAATGGTATCCGTTTCCGTCCTGGCAACCCCAGCCAACGCTCAAATCGCGCCGGACTTTCCGAATCCAAGCGCGGCGCCGAATCCGCTGACGAAGACGCTATCCATTTTTAGTAGCAATATGCAGGACAAGATCACGAAGGCGGCTGAGGCGATGCCAGAGTCCAAGTACAGCTACCGGCCGACGAAGGACGTTCGGTCGTTTGGCGAGATCCTGACTCATGTGGCGGATATCTCCTACTATTTGTGTGCCAACATGAAGGGTGAAAAGCCACCGGCCTCGGCTGCCGCGAAGGCTACGAAAGCCGAGATCATAACCTACGTCAAAGGCTCGTTCGCCTACTGCGATGGCGCGTTCTCCGGGTTCACGGATGAGCACCTCAATGACCCAGCGGATTTCTGGGGCTTCAAGACGAATAAGATGTTCATCGTGACGCAACTCGGAAATCATGACGCCTTGCACTACGGCAATCTCGTCACTTATCTGCGCATCAATGGAGGAGAGCCATCCGGGGGCTGGTTCTAATCGCGCAGCGGCGAGTCTTCTTTCAAAGATACTGAAATCCGGGTGCCCCACATCTACGCGCGTCCTTAGCGTGGAGATGTGGGACCACCTTCGCCCGGTCCAAGCTCAACGGCGGCACACTCCAGGAAGGCCTGCAATACATCATCAGCGTCCAAGGCCTCTTCCCCCAGCGCGACTAACCCGCGCGTCAGCTGACGCCCTCCGTGAGCGGCACAACCTCACGCGCCGCCAGAGCAATATAAAGCCCCGACCCCAGAATCAGCACCCCGCCGGCAATCACATACAACCCCGGCTTGTCATGCCACACCAGGTAAGAAACCAGCGTCCCCGTCAGCAACTGCGTGTAGTGATACTGCGAAACATTCGCCGCCGAAGTATGCTTCACCGCAATGTAAAAACACAACGTCCCCAGCGCGCAAAACGCGCCCATCGCAAACAAACCGAGCGTCAGCAGCCCATGCACTGGCTCGGCATGCCACAGCCCCATCCACACCAAACCCACAGCACAAGTCACCACACCCGAAAAGAATGCCAGGCTCTCCGGCGTCTCCGTCCGCGTCAGCACCCGCGACCACACCATGTTCGTCGAGAAGCAAGCCACGCATATCCCGCAAGCCGCATAGCCAATCCAGTCGCCCTCGCGCGCACTGCTCCACGGGTGAACAGCAACCACAACCCCGGCAAACCCCGCCCCAATCGCCATCGCCCGCTTCCATCCCAGCCCCTCGCGCAGAAACACCGCCGACAGCAGCGAAATCACCATCGGCGCCGTAAACACCAGAATGTAGAAAAGCGTCAGCGTCAGATGCCGCAGCGCAATCACCACGCAAACATTGTTCGCCATATCGAGACAAGCCCGCAGCACCTGCAGACTAAGCCGATGCGGCCGCAGCGATGAAGCCTGCCCGCGCACCACCGCATACGCCCCCAGAAACAGCGCCATAAACAGCCCGAGAAACGCCACCATCTCATAAGCCGGCAGCCCCGACTGCCCCACCAGCTTGATCGAGCTATCCGCCAGCACCCAAAACGTAAACCCCGCCAGCGCAAACCCAATCGCCCTCAGATCCGAAATCCCCGCTCCCCGCCCATCCATCACTCTTCCAACCTACAGGACGTGCGCGGCGCGTGAACTCAAAAGCCCAATACCGGCTCCAAACCCAAAAGACAAATCGGACGCTACATTCGATCGACTCTCCATGCGACAAGCCAACCAGTCAGTACCCATCGGCACTGAATAAGCGCACCGTCCTGAAGGCGCCAAAGATATCCAATTGACACCTATACTCAGATATCTATATAAAGACATCTGAATATGGCCAGGTCTGAATATGGCCAGGTCTGAATATGGTCAGGACCGATGCCCTGCAGGGTTCTCTCGATTTGCTGGTACTCAAGATATTGTCGCGGCGACCGCGACTTCACGGGTACGCCATCATGACTGCAATCGCCAATACATCAGGCGAAGTGCTGCGCGCCGAGGAAAGTTCGCTCTATCCAGCGCTGTATCGGATGGAGGAAGCGGGCTGGATTCGCGCTGAGTGGATCAAGAAAGATACCGGCCGACGCGCACGCATCTACGAACTGACCGCCGCCGGCAAAAAGCAACTGGGCGCAGAAGAGTCGCGCTGGCAGTCAGTCAGCCTGGCAATCAATCGGGTTCTCAGGGAGGCCTGAAATGTCTTTGTGGTCGCGTATCTCGAATGCCGTGCGGGGCGAGCGCCTGAATCGCGAGATCGAGGAAGAGCTGCAGTCGCACATGGAAGAAGCAATTGACTCGGGACGCGATCCCAGAGAAGCGCGCCGTGCTTTTGGCTCTGCGCTGCGTGCCCGCGAGGCGAGCCACAGCATTCGTGTTGCGGGATGGCTTGAGTCGCTTTTTGCCGATGTAAGGTTCGGCTGGCGGCAGCTCTGCCGCAACAAGGTCACCTCAGCGGCCGCTGTGCTTTCCCTTGCTCTCGGCATCGGCTCCTGCGTCGCGGCATTCCGGCTTATCGACGCGCTGCTCTGGCGTCCGCTGCCAATCGCGAATGCCAGCAAGCTCTACGCGCTCTCGCGCAAGTTGACCGGCCTTGAGGGCAAGCCTATCGAGGACCGCTACTGGGCCACGCCGGATTTCAAACTCATGCGCGATGCCGTCAAGGATCAAGCCGATCTGATCGCTATCAGTGATGCAGACCGTACAGACGTTACCTGGTCCACTGACGACGACATGGAGAAGGCGCACGTCGTTAATGTTTCCGGCAACATGTTTCCGGTCTTCGGCCTCGAGCCCTCGATTGGCCGCCTGCTCGCCCCTGCCGATGATCGCGCTCCCGGTGCGAGTCCCTACGCGGTCCTCTCATGGGACTACTGGAATCGCCGCTTCGGTCGCGATCCCCACGTTCTCGGCCGCTCGATTCACATTGGCGATCAAACATTCGAAATCATCGGCGTTGGGCCTCACGATTTCACTGGAACGGAAACGGGAACTGTCACTGACATCTTTCTGCCTCTCAGCATGAATAGCCTGGAGACTCAGGACAACGTCACCTGGCACCACATCTTCCTGATGTTGAAGCCCGGCGTCAACTCGGCTGCTGCTCTCGAACCGCTACGCCAACAACTCTCTGCCGTGAGCCACGCCTTCGAGGTCCAGTGCTCCACGTGCTTCCGCGATGTGCCCCAGGCCACCGTCGACCGCCTTCTCAATAAGACGCTTGTTTTCCGTCCTGCAGGAGCCGGCATCTCCGATCTCCAGAAGGAGTATCGCCGTTCACTTGGCATCCTCGGTCTGCTGGCCGCTCTGGTGCTGCTCATTGCCTGCGTGAATGTCGCCAACATGATGACGGCCCAGGCCGCCGCGCGCGCGCAGGAGATGGCTCTCCGCATCTCGATCGGCGCAGGCCGTCGCAGACTGGTGCAGCTCATCCTGTGCCAGAGCGCGCTGCTCGCTGTTCTGGCTTCTGCTCTTGGCGCATTGTTTGCAGCGTGGTCGGCGCCCTTTGTGATCAGCCTCATCAATCCACCCGATAACCCTGCGCGTCTCGCTCTTCCCACCGACTGGCGTGTGCTGGGCTTTGGCTTCGGACTGATTGTCCTCGTCGTTCTATCGCTCGGTTTGCTTCCCGCTCTCAGGGCCTCTGCGGTCCGGCCTGTCGCTGCTCTCAAGGGCGGGGAAGATCCGCACTCGTCGCGCCGTCTCATGCGTGGAGCCATCGCTCTTCAGGTCGCCTTCTGTTTCCTCGCCCTCTTTCTGTCTTCGCTCTTCGTTGCATCCTTTCAACGCCTGCAGAACCGCCCGCTCGGCTTTTCCACCGACCGCCTGCTCCTGCTCGAAACCGTTGCCGGTAAAGGCCAGCTTCCTGTCGTCTGGAATCAAACCGCTGAAGCGCTTCGTGCCGTACCCGGCGTCGACTCGGTCGCCATCGAGAGCTGGCCCCTTCTCGGACGCATCAGGATCAACAGCAACATCTCCATCAACAACGCGGCTCCCAGTCCAACCAACGCCTTTTTTCTGGATGTTTCTCCGGGCTGGCTCTCGACGATGAAGATTCCGCTCGTTTCCGGCCGGGACTTTCGCCGTGAAGACACTTCGCCGGGAGCGGCCATCGTCAACGAAACTTTCGTCAAGACCTACTTCCCCGGCCTAAGGCCAGGTGAAGACCTCATCGGCCACACCTTTTCACGCGGCGCCAATCAACCGCCCTACAAGATCGTCGGCGTCACTCCTGACGTTCCTTACAACGACCTGCGCGAATCCACGCGTGCCGTCTTCTATGTCCCCATCGATGGAATCGACAACAAATCCGCTCCGAAGGAAGTTGGCTTTTCCACCTTCGTCATTCACACCGAAAGCCAGAACCCGCTTGCTCTCGCCGACACGCTCCGCCAGTTTATTGCGCAACGTCACAACGGCCTTCGCGTCTCGAATGTCACCACGCAGCTTGATTTGGTCCGCGACCAGACCATTCGCGAGCGCGTGATCGCTATGCTTGCGGCTTTCTTTGCCGCCGTCGCGCTGCTGCTTGGCGGCATCGGGCTTTACGCTGTCCTTAACTACTCCGTGCTCCAGCGCCGCCGTGAGATCGGTATCCGCATGGCAATTGGTGCGTCTCGCGCCGCCATCGTGCGCATCGTGACTTTCGACGTCTTCGTAACGATCGCGCTTGGAGGCTGCGCGGGTGTCGCGCTCGGATTCGGCGCAGCGCGCTATGTGGCTTCGCTTTTCTATCAGGTCAAGGCAACCGACGCGGATATGCTCGCTTTGCCGACCTGTGCCATCCTGCTCACCGCATTCATCGCCACACTCCCCGCCGTGCTTCGCGCGCTGCGCACCAACCCCACCGAGATCCTCCGCGCGGAGTGAGAGGCAGCGTTCTACGTATTACGAAGTTGCAGAGGTTGAGCAATCTTTGCCGCGCGCCAAGTTCGCTTGATGCCAATTCATCAACGCACTCATCGAGAAAGGATTGCTACGCAAGAATCCGCTTCGGTAGAGCCATCCCGTGTCGCCTGACGGCTTCAAGGCAAAGCGCTCGTCGAGAAACAGGCAGGTTCGATCTTTTGATTAGTCCCTTAAGTGCGCTTCCCGGAATGGCGGAGCGATCAACATGGACAACATAGCGCAGCTTCTACAATCCAATCGCGGCCACACCGATCAACCCAAGGATGACGTCCTCGGGTAATCCCGGCACGGCCTCTGATCCTTGTGAGATCGAAAGGGTTTTCGCCGCCAGAACACGCCCTAATTGCCGTGTTCTGGCGCCGTGTTCCACCGGCAGACAATCCTTCCAACCCCCAGCGCCGCCTTCTTATGCCTGCTTCACAAACTGCAGATCCAGAGCGATGGTGACATCCTCGCCCACCAGGAACCCGCCGGCTTCGAGCGCCGTGTTCCAGGTCAGCCCAAAGTCCTTGCGATTGATCTTCGTCGTCGCCGCCAGACCTACGCGCGTGTTGCCCCACGGATCTATCGCCGCCGCAGTCGGTCCCTCCACCGCGAATTGGACACTGCGGGTGACACCCTTGATCGTCAGGTCGCCCGTGACCACGAGTTCTCCATCCGGCTTCTGCGCGATATGCGTCGACTTCAACTGCGCTGTCGGAAACTGCGCCGTGTGGAAGAAGTCCGCTTCCTGCACGTGAGCATCGCGTCCCGCGTCCCCTGTATGGATCGACGCAATCGCGATCTCCGCTTCCACGCTCGACTGCGTCGGATCGGCCTCATCCAGCGATAGCTTGCCGGTCACGCCGGTGAACTGACCCTTCAGGTTGGAGATCATCATGTGCTTGACCTTGAACTCGACAACGGAGTGAGCCGAATCGACTTTCCAGGTAGTGATGGCGGGAGTTGCTACTGTACTCATTGTGGTGCTTCCTTTCAGACGGGTTCAACCGTGCTGTTCAATTATCTGATTCGTTATAAGGAAATTCGTTGCAACAAATGTAAAGACAAGAAAATTATTGGATGGCTTGCCGGGCAAGACGCAACAGATCGCTCAGAAGATTTAACCGTTCGGTCCCCAGATGTCCCAGCAGTTCGAGATGAGCCGCCCGGATGGGTTCATCCAGCCGCGCCAGCACTTCCAGTCCCTCCGGCGTAATCCGCGTCCATACTGTCCGCCGATTCTTGCTCTCCCGGCAACGGGAGACTAAAGATCGTTGCTCGAGCCGGTCCAGCAGCCGTGTAATATCCGAGTCGCGCGTCACCATGCGGTTGCCAATCTCCCCGCACGCAAGTCCCTCCGGCGCGCCTCGCAGAATCCGCAGCACGTTGTACTGTGTCGACGAAAGATCCTGAGCTTTCAACACCTGCCCAAACCGGTGCGACAGAGCCTCCGTCGTCCGCATCATCTCAAGGTGTGCGACCTCCTCCGGAGAGGACCCCGGCTTTGGCTTGCGATCGTCTTGAGCAGCAGATTTCATCTACGATCCAACAATACTCCTCATAACAAATATCGTCAAGAGGAGCAAAGAGTCGGAGATCTTGGCCAATGTCCGCCGATCCGTCACCACTGACCTGTCAAGGTCTGATCCTCGGGTTGACGCCAGCGCAACAATCAAGAAGATTGCACACCTTCTACAATCCAATCGTGACCACACCGATCGACCCAGCGCAGAATATCGATCCCATCTCCACCGCCTTCGCCGAAAGCGCCATCGACCCCATCGGCCTCTTCGACCTCTGGCTCAACCGCGCCTCCGCCGCCGAGCCCAACGACCCCACAGCCGCCGCCCTCGCCACCAGCACGACAGACGGCATCCCCAGCGTGCGCATGGTCCTCGTCAAGCCCACCCCGCAACAGTGCTTCTGCTTCTACACCAACGCCGAAAGCCGCAAAGGCGCTGAGCTGACAGCCAACCCCCACGCCGCCCTCTGCTTCCACTGGAAATCTCTCCGCCGCCAGATCCGCGTCACGGGCTCCATCACCGAACTCGACGCCGCAGCCAGCGACGCCTACTTCCACAGCCGCTCCCGAGCCAGCCAGATCGGCGCAGCCATCTCCAACCAGAGCAGTCCTCTGGCAGACCGCGAAACCCTCGAGCAGCGCTTCGAATCCTTCGCCGAATCCCACCCCAGCCAAATCCCTCGCCCCATCTACTGGCGCGGCTTCTGTCTCCATCCTGAAACAATCGAATTCTGGATCGACGGCGCCAACCGCCTCCACGACCGCTTCCTCTTCACACACAGCAACGATTCCACCGGCGCTGGCGACGGATGGCTGAAGAAGCGCCTCTACCCCTGACCCTTCCCCGCCGTCGTCGCTTCCTGAGAAGCAGCCTCAGCACTCCGACGAGCCCGCTCAGTCAGTAGTGTCTTTTCCCGCGCATTGCGCGTCATCTCAGCAGCGCGTTCAAACTCCATCCGCGCCTCATCATGCCGTCCCAGCCGCGCCAGCAGATCGCCGCGCACGCTCGGCAGCAGATGGTAGTTCTTCAATGCCGGCTCGTCCATCAGGGCATCGATCAGCCAAAGACCGGCCAGCGGTCCGTCGGCCATGCTCACCGCAACCGCGCGGTTCAGCTCGATCACCGGCGAAGGCGCAACCCGGCCCAGTTCAGAGTAGAGCGAAACAATTCTCTTCCAGTCCGTATCCTCCACCCGCACCGCACACGCATGACACGCAGCGATCTCCGCCTGTATCAGGTATGGCCCTCTCGCAGCAGCAATCGCGTTGGCGCGCTTCAGCGCAGTCAGCCCTCGCCGAATCAGCATCCAATCCCACTGAGTGCGGTTCTGATCCAGCAACAGAATCGGCTCTCCAGCCGCGTTCGTACGCGCCCGCAACCGCGAGGCCTGCATCTCCATCAGCGCCACCAGCCCATGCACCTCCGGCTCGCGCGGTTCCAGCTCCGCCAGGATGCGCCCCAGCCGGAGTGCTTCCTCGCAAAGAGAAGTCCGTATCAGCTCCGCGCCCGATGTCGCCGAATACCCCTCATTGAAGATCAGGTAAACCACCTCAAGCACCGACGACAATCTCGCAGCCAGATCCAGACCGCGCGGCACCTGAAACGGAATGCGCTTCTGCGTCAGCGTCTTTTTCGCGCGCACAATCCGCTGCGCAATCGTCGGCTCCGGCAGCAGAAAGGCCCGTGCAATCTCATCCGTCGTAAGCCCACCCACCACGCGCAGCGTCAGCGCCGCACGGGCATCTGCCGAGATCACCGGATGGCACGCCGTGAAGATCAGCCGCAGCACATCGTCGTTAAACGGGTCGTCCAGCGGAGTGTCGAAATCGGGCGGCGTACGCTCCACTTCCAGCAGGCTCCGGCCGATCTCTTCATGCTTGCGTCCGCTGCGTTCAGCCGCCCTGAAATGATCGATCGCGCGGTTCTTGGCCGTAGCCGTCAGCCACGCCCCAGGGTTAGGAGGAATGCCCGAGACCGGCCACTTCTCCAGCGCAATCAGCAAAGCCTCCTGTGCCAGGTCTTCTGCCAGATCCACATCGCGAACCATGCGTGTGAGCCCGGCGATCACCTTTGCGGCCTCCATCTTCCAGACCGCCTCTACGGCGCGATGCAGATCGGCGTTCGGCATGCCAACCGATCACATCACGCCGGGCACTGACCGGGCAAACTCACTTCTGCTGGGTCAGCTGAGCTCTCAGTCGTGCTTCTCGCTCCAGCGTTTCTTTCGGCACGTCCGGCCCAAAGTCTTCTATCTCATACACCTGCCGGATCTCAATCTCGCACTCGGTCGGGAATGGAGCCGGGCAGCGCTTCACCCACTCAATCGCCTCCTCCTTCGAACGCACCTGCCAAAGCCAGAATCCCGCAATCAGCTCCTTCGTCTCTGCAAACGGTCCATCGATCACCGTCCGCTCATTCCCTGAGAAGCGAACCCGCGCGCCCTTCGAGCTAGCCTGCAAACCCTCACCAGCCAACATCACGCCGGCCTTCACCAGTTCTTCATTGAACTTGCCCATCGCCTCCAGAAGCGTCGCATCCGGAGGCACACCAGCCTCCGAATCCTTCGTCGCCTTCACAATCACCATGAACCGCATCGTCATTTCCTCCGTTTAGAAATTCTGATTCATCTAAAAAATGCGGCCTCACTCCGTAACCCTCAAGAGTGAAGCCGCTTTTCTCACGCCCCCTCACAGGGAGACATGTCATATAGCTGGCGTAGCTCACACTCTGCCCACACCCGTATGCTTTAGAAACTCCTTCACGTACTCGACAGCAGCTTCCTTTGAAGGCGCATCGAGAATCGCAAATCCGCCGACAACCTCTTTCGCTTCCGTAAAAGGACCATCCTTCACGGTGAACGCGCCATCTTCCACGCGCACACGCGCACCCAGCGCGCTGGGCATGCAGCCTTCCGTGCCCAGCAATTTGCCGGCCTTCATCCATTCCTCGATCAGCTTGCCCATCGAGGCCATCTCTTCGGGCGTTGGTGGAGTATCCCGCTCAGGTGACTTGTAGATGCTAAGAAATCGCATTGAAAACTCTCCATTCTCATGATTTGCCGGAATCCACCTGCTGGCTTCTTCCCGGTTTCATACTGACAACGTCCAGGCCAAAGCAAAATCGACACATCCCGCCATTTTTTTTCAGCCTTTCGACGGCCACAGCAGTCCGCCTCTCACACTCTCACTCAAAACGCTATTGACATAGTGATCATATCCATAATATCGTTATGCCTATGATCGATAGGAATGACGCCATTAGCCCTGCAGGCGCTTTGCCCATGCTCGTTCTCCGCGTCCTCCAGTCCGGAGCACTCCACGGCTACGCCATCGCTCAGCGCATCCACGTGCTGTCGAGCGAAGTCCTCGCCGTCGAGGAGGGCCTGCTCTATCCCACGCTGCAAAAGATCCTGCGCAAGGGCTGGGTCGAGTCGGAATGGGGAGTCTCCGAAACCAATCGCCAGGTCCGCTTCTATCGCCTCACCCGCGAAGGCCGCGCCCAGCTCAAGAGCGAACTCACCAGCTACGACCGCATCACCCAGGCCATTCAGGAAGTACTTCGCACCGCGTAGTCGATCCATCTCCAGGAGGATCCGTCGATGAAAGAGCTATTCCGTCAGATCTACTATCTCCTCCATCGCCGCCGCCTCGACGCCGAACTCCAGGACGAGATGACCTTCCATCGCGAGATGGCCGCGCGCTCCGGCCGCAAAAACTTCGGCAACCCCCAGCTCATGCGTGAGCGGGCCGGCGAAGCCTGGGGCTGGACATGGCTAGACCGCCTCCTGACAAGACCTCCGTTACGCCTCGCGCATCCTCCGCCGCTCTCCCGGATTCACGTTCATGGCGGTGCTCGTTCTCGCCATCGGCATCGGCATCAACGTCACCGCCTTCAGCCTCTTCGACATGGTCGCCCTTAAGCCGCTCCCAGTGCGCGACGCCGACCGCCTCGTCCGCCTCGAGCGCCGTTCGCCCAACGCCTCCACCACTGAGATGGCCTATCGCTCCTACGAGTTCTATCGCGATCACGCACACACACTTTCCGCTGCCATCGCCGTCCTCGGTATCCCGCCCATGCAGCTCGATAACGATGTGCAGCCGACCTCCGTTTCCTTCGCTACCCCCAACTACTTCACCGAGCTCGGCACCACCCCCGCCCTCGGCCGCATGCTCGACCCCACGCGCGACTCCAGCCCTGGCGACGCCCCCGTCGTTGTCATCAACTACAGCCTCTGGCAGCATCGCTTCGACAGCGACCCCAGCATCGTCGGCCGCGTCATCCATCTCGATGGCAAACCCGCCACCATCGTCGGCGTCGAGCCCTACGATGTCGCCACGCTCGGAGGCCAGGGCCCCGACATCTGGATCCCCATCGCCCAGCAGCCCTATTTCATCGCCAAGAGCAAAGTCCTTCAGGACTGGACCAACTGCAGCATCCGCATGTGGGGCAAGCTCGCGCCCGGCGTCACCGTCGGCGCCGCCGCACAGGAGCTTCGCTCTCTCACCGACGCCATCCGCCGCGACCACCCCGACGCCGTCTGGAAAGACGAGTTCATCTCCATCTCCCCCGGCGGCCACCTGCAGGTCATGCAGCCGGAGATGTACCGCGTAGCCGCCATGATCGGCGTCCTCACCCTGCTCATCCTCATCATCGCCTGCGCCAACCTCGGCGGCCTCGTCACCGCGCGCGCCGTCGCCCGCCAGCATGAGATCGGCATCCGCGTCGCCGTCGGTGCAGGCCGCTGGCGCATCTTCCGCCAGCTCTGCACCGAAAGCCTCATGCTCGCCGCCCTCGGCTCCATTGCTGCGATTGCTCTCGCTTATGTCGTCCTGCGCATCGCGCTCACGCAACTCAACGTTCCTAAATGGATCAGCCCTATTCCCGACTGGCGTGTCCTCGCCTTCACCGTCATCGCCACTGTCGTAGCCTCGCTCTCCTTCGGACTCATGCCCGCCCTCCAGATCGCCCGGCAAAAGCAGCACAAAACCATCGCCCGCCAGATCCTCGTCGCCATCCAGATCGCCGGCAGCTCCGTGCTCATCATCATCGCCTCGCTGCTGATGCGCGCCGCGCTCCACGCTCTCTACACCGACCCCGGCTTCGGCTACGAACAGATTGTCTCCGTCGATCCCCATCTCGGCCGCCACGGCTACGCCAACTCCGCGGCTCAGTCCTATCTCACCGACATGCAGACCCGCCTCCGCGCCACTCCCGGCGTCCTCTCCGTCTCGCTCGTCAAGCTCCCGCCACTCGGCCATGAAATCGACAAAGAAACCACCGAGATTGCCGGCCGCAAAGTCATGATCTATCCCAACTGGGTTGCACCCGATTTCTTTCAGACCATGGGCATCCCCATGCTGCTCGGCCGCACCTTCCACCCCGGCGAAAAACGCGTCGTCATCGTCAGCCAGTCTTTCGCGCGCGAGCAATGGCCCGGGCAGAACCCGCTCGGGCAAACCGTCGGCGACGACCCTGACAAAAGCATCGTCATCGGCGTTACCGGCAATGCCCACATCAACGCCCTCAATGACGACGACGCCGTCGAACAGTACTGGCCGGTGCAGCCCAGCGACATGCCCGACATGGTCGTCATCCTCCGCGCCGCCGGCTCTCCCGGCTCACTCTCGCCCACCATCAAAGCCATCGCCGGCAGTCTCGACCATTCTGTCTTCCCTGAAATTCGTCAGCTCAAAGCTCTCTACCTTGACAACGTGAGTGGTATCGAGAAGACCGCGGGAATCGTCAGCCTCATCGGCATCGTCGCCATCGCCATCTCTGCCGTTGGCATCATCGGCCTCGTAGCCTTCGTCGTCACCCAGCGCACCAAGGAGATCGCCATCCGCATCGCCCTCGGCGCACGCCCCGGCGCAGTCCTCAGCGCCGTCCTGCATCAATTTGTTTGGCCAGTTGTCGCAGGCATCGTCGCCGGAGGCGCCACAGCCGCATGCAGCTCAAAACTTCTGCGCGTGTTTCTCTTCGGCATCGATAACCTCGATCCCCTCAGCTACGCCACCGCAATCGCCCTCATCGGAATGATGGTCGCCCTGGCCATGCTCCTGCCCGCCGCCCGAGTCCTCCGCCTCCAACTAGCCCAGATCCTGCGTTACGAATGAACCACCCGTACGTGCGTGGCTCTTTGCACTTATAACGTCTACTTACTCCCGCTTTCGATAAATATCTTGATTTAGCTTCCGGATAGGCGCACAATCCCCATCCATTAAGACAATCGATTTATGTCAACGATCTCTTGCTCAAGAGGTCTGTGATTCGGTTGCGGCACTTGTTCCGTCGCGAGATACATAAGGCGACCTGAATGAGTCGGGAATGGAGCATGTAATGAAAAGGCTCGTTCTGACAGTTGGTTCGATTTATTTCGTAGCCTTGCTCTTGATCTACACCAGCGAGGCCGGATTGGTTGCGTTCAAACCGCCGTTGGACCGGCTGCTCATCGAAATAGGCATCGCTTTGCTGGCCGTAGGTTCGATTCACATACTTGATCACATCATCCTGGTTCCCCATACAGCGCAAGCGATCGAAGATCAGACAAAGGAGGTGTTTCGCGTTTCGCTCAAGAACGCTGCTGACAAAATCGTTACCGACGTCAACCAGGAAGTCGAAGAGGCTCTTAAGGTTTCAACCAGACTCGCGTCAAAGATCCTTGAACGCCAGGTAGAAGCCATCAAAGTTATGGATCAGACAAATTTGACCTCAATCTATGCCGGCAGGTCCAGTGCAGCCTGCTCTATCTGTGAAGCGATGGAAAAGGCAACTGAGATTCGAATCATGGGGATATCGCTGAATGAATTTCTTCGCCCCGAACACAAAGAGTTCCATGAGTCCTGGAAGAAGGTGCAACATCGGGTGAAAGCAGGAGGAGTCAATGTAAAGCTGCTGCTCATAGACCCCTATTGCCACGGGGCAGTTCTCCGGTCATTTGCTGAGACCATGGTCGCGGAGTCAGATCCCGACAGGTTGGAGAACGATGTAATGCGAGCCGCGGAATACCTGCACAAGGTGAGGGCCGATCTTGGTCAAAACGCCGCGAGGCTGGAGGTAAAACTCTACCATCTGGCTCCTTCCATGTTCCTTTGCCACTTCGACGAAATCAGCTTCATGCAGCCTTACTATTTCTGGCACGAACGGCGTGAGGGCTGTCCGATCCCGGTCCTGCGATACAAAAAGCGCACCGAAAAGGACCAGCACTTATGTATTCACCAGGAGCTGGGCGACCATTTCGACTTCATTTGGAAGCATGGATCAACAGACTTGGACCGGTTCGTTCCCATGCCAACCAAGCTTCTCGAATGGGGATCCCATATCTCAGGGATGGATTCCGTCTTTATCGACAAGAGCCGGGCAGGTTTCAGCATGCGCGAAGAAATCGAGAGCTCTAACACTCTGCTCATACAGGGCATTACGCTCAAGGCGTTCTTCGCCGATGACGGGGATGACCTTACGGACAGCCTGAAGCGCAGAATCGATGCAGGAGCGGAGGTGAAGGTTCTGCTACTCGACCCCAATGGTGGCCAGGCAAAAGAGCGCGCCTATCGGGAGTTTCTTCTCGAGAAAAGCAACAGCAATATCGACTTTGAGGAATTTGTGCAGGACTATTATTCGAGACGAAAGCTTGTTACCGACCTGACAGCCAGCATAGAAAGAGTTCGGGCCATCCAGCTTGCACTTGGGACGCCGAATCAGTTCGATGCGCGAAAGTACAGCACCGCTCCACATATGTTTTGCCTCATTGGTGATAACTCTGCATTTGTAGAGCAATACTCCTATGGTCATGTAAAGGGCCAAACGGATCAGGCCAAGAAGATCATCCTGGGATCAGATATGCCGCTGATCGAATATCGAAGAGACCTCGGGCCAATCTATGAGCGGGTGGTGAATGATATCCGGGCCAAAAAAGACCCTGACGCAAAAGATTTGCGGCCTCAGCCCTATTTACTGCTCCAGTCCCACTTCAGCCATGCGTGGATACGAGCGGTCCCTCTCTAAATCAATAAGCCGGGTACTCCACTCCTCCAAAGCCCGCGTTTCCGTCCGTCAACTTTGCCGAAAATTAAGCCCATCCAGCGCACAATAGAAGCAAGCCCAATCATCGACCCAACGAGTCCGTTTACTCGCGCAAGCCGCAAATCGGCCATACATGCATTAAAGGCAGATTAATCATTTATGGGCTAAAATCCGGAAGAAAAACGTGCCCACCCCCTCAAGAACGGCAAAAGTCTGCATCGATCATGGCCTCCGCCACCGATCAGCCGGATTCCCGAAACGGCCCTCGCATCTCAACTAACACCAAAGTTCCAAATTGAGTGCTTTTCGTCACTGCCATCCGGGTACTACCTGGCCTAGAATCAGGTGCAGGGAGGAGGGGCTGACGTGCGACCCGGCTCCAGGCTCTGGATCGGCGCAGCCGCAGGGCTGACGTTCATTCAGATCGCTGCCTCCGCGCTCCTTCAGCGCGGTCTGGCACTGACCGCCATCAGCGATGGCGTCAGCGCAGTGCTCATCCTGCTCGTCATGATCGCCTTCGCTGGCAACGCTGCCGCCAGCAAGGGGCGGCTGCGTTCCGTGTGGATTCTGCAATCCCTCTGCTGGTTTTTCTGGCTCGTCGATCAGGTCTGCTGGACGGTCGTCGATGTCGTCCTGCGCCACCCCATGCCCGCGATGTTCCCCGGCGATGTCATCCTGTTTATCGCCGGCGTTCCCATGCTGGCAGGCTTGCTGCTGCGGCCTCACCTGCTGCCCTCCACCCGCAGCGTCCGGCTGGGAGTGCTGGATTTCCTCCAACTCATGCTGTGGTGGGTTTATATCTATGTTTATTTCGTCATGTGCTGGCAGTACGTTTCGGTAAACGTCGCGCTCTACAACGTCAACTTTGATCGCCTCTACCTGATCGAGTTTCTCGTTCTGCTCGCCATGCTGGGGCTCCTACTCAAGCAGAGCACCGGTGCCTGGAGACGGTTTTATGCCTGCTTCCTCGGTTCGGCACTGCTCAATTGCCTCGTCATCGCAACCGAAAACAGCGTCATCGAATCCAACGCCTACTACAGCGGCAGTTGGTATGACATCCCGCTTGCCGCCTCATACGCCTGCTTCATCGTCGTAGCCATCATGGGGCGCGACCTCATACCCGCCCTCGAAACCGTCGCGGATCAGCGCTACAGCTCCTGGATGTCCACCTTCTCCGTGGTCGCGGTGCTCTCCCTGCCCGTCATCGTTGTCCTCGCCATCAATGACCGCTCGGCCCCGCATGAGATCGTCTACTTCCGCGTCGTGCTCACCGCCGTCACCATGTTCGCTCTGGCGGTTCTGGTCTTCATCAAACTGCGTCGGCTGCACCAGGATCTCAGGCAGACCAACCACATCCTCGAAGAAGCATCCATGACTGATCCGCTCACCGGCATCCGCAACCGGCGCTTCTTCTCCTCGTCGGTCGAGAGCGATATAGCCCAGACGCTGCGTGCCTTCGCCGAGAGCGGAGATCACGCCACCCGCGACCTTATCTTCTACCTCATCGATCTCGACAACTTCAAGGAAGTGAACGACAAGTACGGCCATGACGCCGGCGACCGCGTCCTCGTTGAAACCGCGCGCAGAATCCAGTCCGCCATCCGCCTGTCCGATGTGCTCACGCGATGGGGCGGGGAAGAGTTCCTCATAGTCTCTCGCGCCACCGACCGCAGATTCGCCGATGGGCTCGCGCTTCGCGTCATGCGGGCAGTCAGAGGTGAACCCTTCATCGTGAATCCCGCTGTCGCCATCCGGCGCACCTGTTCCATCGGCTGGGCGGCCTTCCCCTGGCTTGAAGACGACGTCACTGCCTTCAGCTATGAAGAGGTCCTCAACCTCGCCGACCAGGCCCTCATTCAAGCCAAGGAAGCAGGCAAAGACCAGGCCATCGGCATGATCGCGTCGCACGGAAAAGCGCAGGCATCCCCAGGTGTCCACCCCGAATCGGAAGGGCTGTCCAATACCCTGCTCCACCGCGCCGCCGGCGGTCTAGGCTTCCCCGCCTGAAACCAGGCCCGCGTGATCCCGACACGGCGTAACCTTAAAAGTCTTCCGCGCTTTCCACCGTCGGTAACACGTCATTCTCACTGGCCACCCATACGTAGAGCGTGGGCAGAAGAAAGACACCAATCACCAGGTTTGCAATCAATCCACCGACGACAACTATGGCGAAGGGGCGTTGAGAATCCGAGCCGATAGCGTGTGACAGAGCAGCCGGTAACAGTCCGAGTGTGGCTACCAGCATCGTCATCATGATTGGTCGCAGCCGCAGGACAGCACCCTCGATTGCTGCTTCAACAATGTGCACTCGCGCCGAAATTTCCATTCCCTTGCGTCGCGCTCGCAGCTGATTGATGTACTCCAGCATAATCACACCTGTCTGAACCGAGACGCCAAAGAGTGCAAGGAAACCCACCGCGGACGACACAGAAAAGTTCGTATGAGTGATAAACAGTGCCAACGGCCCTCCAATCGAGGCCATGATCACGCTGCCCAGAACCAACAGCGCCCACTTCAGCGATCGAAACATCGTGTAGAGAATGAGCGATATCGCAAGCACAGTGATGGGAATTATCAGCGCCATGCGTTTGTCGGCACGCTTCTGGCTCTCGTATTCTCCGGCCCACTCGGTGTGATAGCCGGGCGCCAATTGCACATTGTGACTGACTTTACTAATTGCCTCTTCCACCGTTGAACCCAGGTCACGTCCGCGTACGGAATACTTGATCGCGATATATCGCTGGCCGCCCTCTCGATAAATTTCTTCCGCTCCGTCATCGGTGGAAATTTGCGTCAATTGAGCCAGAGATACCCTTTCTCCAGAAGGCGAAAGCAATCGCACATTCTCAATCGCTTCCTTGGTATCGCGGTACTGCTTCTGATAACGAAGCGTGACATCGAAGCGCGCTTCGCCCTGTTGCACCTGGGTCAGCGTGTTCGCGCCTACGGCCGTCTGAATTGCGTCCTGAATATCCGCTACATTGATTCCCCATCGCGCAGCTGCATCGCGGTCGACGGTGTAGTTGAGATTCGGCTGGCCGATGATGCGAAATATGCCTAAATCTTCAACGCCCCGAACCGCGGACATCTGATTTTGAATTTCAGTGGCCTTCTCTTCCAGTACTCTCAAGTCGTCGCCGTAAAGCTTTACCGCAAGCTCGCCCTTCACTCCCGATACAGCTTCCTCCATGTTGTCGGAAATTGGCTGAGAGAAGTTCCAGATCACTCCCGGAAATTTCTCCAGTTGCTTGTCGATTGCAGCGATCAGCTTCTCCTTGTCCTGGTTGAAGTAAGGTCTCCATTGTTCTTTTCGTTTCAGGTCGACAAAGTATTCCGTGTCGAAAAATCCGGTCGTGTCGGTTCCGTCATCGGGGCGGCCAGTCTGGCTTACAACTTGTACGACTTCAGGAAAGGAAGCCATCACGACACGCGCCTTATTTGTAAAGTCGATGCTGGCGGTAGGACCTGCGCTGGGTGGAAGTGTGCCACGTACCCAGATTGCACCTTCATCCAGATGCGGAAGGAACTCCGAACCGATCGCTCCGGAGACCGTGAGAAACACCGCAATCGCGAACAGGCAAAAAGCAATTCCCAGCGTGACATAGCGCTTTTCGATCGCGAATCGCACAGCGACGCGATACTGGCGAATCAGCCACTGCAGTAGAGGATTTTGCCACTCCTTTGCGCCTTTTCTGAAGAGAACACTCGCTAATACAGGCGCTACCACAATTGAGAAGGTGAGCGCCCCCAGCAAGGCAAAAGCAACTGTCCAGGCCATCGGTTTAAACAGTCTGCCCTCGACGGCTTGCAAAGTAAAAATCGGAAGGTACGCAGTGATGATGATGCCGATCGCATAGAAGACCGGGCGCTGTACTTCGTGTGCTGCTTCACGGATATTCTGCCGCGGAGTTCGTGTGTCATCCGAGTGAGACAGATGCCGAACGATGTTTTCGATCATGACAACCGCGCCATCAACCACCATGCCAAAATCCAAAGCGCCTAGTGATAGCAGGTTTGCAGGAATGTGACTGAGATCAAGGCAAATCGATGCGAACAGAAGGGAGAATGGAATCGTCAAGGCAACGATGATGGCTCCGCGTACATTCCCAAGAAAAAGAATCAGAATGATAGAGACCAGGATGACTCCCTCGGTCAGGTTGTGCTCTACCGTTTCCACTGTGTACTTCACCAGATCCGAGCGATCAAGAAATGGAACGATCTTCACTCCTCTGGGAAGAATATGAGAGTTCAATTTGGCGACTTCCGCGTGGATTCCCTGTAGGACGGGGTCCGAGTTATCTCCCTTCTGAAGTAGAACGATGCCCTCGACCGTGTCCGGATTGTCGAGGATCGTTCCATCCGGCCGATGTATCGCTTTGCCAATTTGCCCCAGGCGGATTTTTGGGCCCTGGGTGACAGTAGCGATATCGCCGATGCGCACGGAAGCCCCATTCTGAGCCTTGACGACAGTCTTTTCGATATCCCCAATGTTGCGGAACAGTCCGAGCGATTGAATGTTGATCTGCTGCGCACCTTGTTCGATAAAGCTGCCGCCCCCATTGGTATTGTTGGCAGAAATCTGCTGCTCAACCTGGCTGATGCTGAGTCCGTAGGAGATGAGCTTATCCGGATCGAGTTGTATCTGATATTCCTTTGTCGGACCTCCGAAGCTCGATACATCGACCACGCCTTGTACGCCCTTGAAAGACTTTTCGAGAGACCAGTCCTCGAGAGACTTCTTTTCCATCACGTCATAGGCAGGATTAGTGCTCTCGAGTGTGTACCAGTAAATCTGACCCACCGGGCTCCAGTCAGTGCCCATCTGGGGAACCAGATTCGCAGGCAAACTCACCTGGCTCAGACGTTCAAGCACATGCTCGCGGTTCACGTCGCCCGATGTGTCGTCATCGAAGATCAACATCAGGCTCGAGACCGGCGAGCGTCGTTGATCGAAGGTGTGTCAGGTGCGGAATTCCAGCCATCTGGATCTCGATCGGCACTGTGACTTGACGCTCGACCTCTTCAGCTCCGCGCCCCGGCCATTGAGTGATGACCTGAACATAGTTGTTGGCCACATCGGGATACGCTTCGATAGGAAGATTGCGAAAAGAAACTACGCCCCAGGCCGCGAGAACAAAGGCTCCGCCAAGTATGAGCCAGCGATTCTTCAGTGCAAAGTCAACGAGTGCACGAATCATAAAATGATTTCCTTATGTATTGAAAAGAGGAGGGAGGGGATTTAGCTCTCGGGCCAACTCGCTCACATCACATGTGCCTGCGACGCCAGATACTGCGTAACGCAAGCAGATGCTGTGTTGAAGAGTTGGTTGAACCGATGCCCATGACCGTTCGTCTGGCATGCAGGCGAACTAGAGTAAAGAAGTTCTTAAGAGTGAGCGGGAATGCTAGACGGTAGGAGGGGGTCGATTGTCGATGGGGGCCAGCGCAGGCGCGTTCATTGCGAAAGCTGGGAGCGTTCCGGGCGCTACACCACGCAGGAAACTTGAGTGGTGTTCAACGTAATGTTGCTCGAGCAATAAGACATTCGTCATTGCGAATGCCTGCAAACTGAAATGCCAATGATCCGCACGCAAGCAGACGTCTTTCTCAGCCGGATTCTGAACGGCGAGCATATCGTCGGTCATGGAGATCATTGGAAACAGAATCAGGACAAGCAAAACCAGCGCTATGACTTGAGTACTGAGGCGAACATCCCGGCGAGGCCCGAAACTCAACCACAGGCACGCGATCGTTACAACGATCAATGCGCCCGCAAAGTTGAGTAATAACTCCAATGTCAATTCCTCTGTGAGCTGGACGAAGCGCTCTGCATCAGATTAGCGCAAGATAGTGCACGACTCGTCGTGACAGGGGCCAAAACCCATAAGAATTTGATAAGGACCAATAGCGATCAACGTTAAAACCAGCTGGATTATCGTGGCCCAAATTTTGTGCGGTCTATGACTGCATGAAAATTATGTCGGCAGGCACACTTGTTCCTCCGGTCCTCATTAGTCGGCTCACGGAAGATAATGGCTGGTTCCGAGTGGAGGTCCTTCGCAAATCAAAATTTCAAACCAACCACTACCGATATCTCACTCGCAAAACACAAAAACCATGTACTCTTACTGGTCCGGGAGATCCGTCATGACCGAATCCGCACGCCTCGCCTCCACTCCGCACGTAGCCTTCGTCCCCATCTCCGACAAGGACAAGGCCCTCGCCTTCTACCGCGACCAGCTCGGCCTCACCCTCGTCGCCGATGAGTCACCCTTCGCTCTCGTCTTCCGCCTCGGGGACGGCAGCGGCGCGGCCGCCACAACCTTCCGCGTCACTTTCGCAGGCGAGTTCAAACCACAGCCCTTCACCATCCTCGGCTGGCAGGTAGCCGACATCGCCGCCACGGTGCAGGAGTTGACCGGTGCAGGAGTAGCCTTCAACCGCTACCCCGGCATGAACGACACCCATCCCCTCGCCATCTGGACCGCCCCCGGTGGCACCCAGGTCGCCTGGTTCACTGACCCCTTCGGCAACGTCCTCAGCCTGCAACAGAATCCCTGAGCCTGACGCGCCGAAACCTGCCATTTGCAGTACGGATATTGCGCATCGCCAAACGCCGATTGCACATCGTCGAACACCGATTGCACATCGTCGCGCAGCGATTGCACATTCCCCAACGCGGATTACACTTTGCGCTACGCCGATTGCGCAGCGTAAACGATGATTTCGCTCCCCTTTTGCACAACTGGCCCGGCTCGTCGCGATCTCACCAATCCCCGCAAGTTCTATTCTGAACCTGCACCCGTTAATTCCACGCAAGCTCTCAGACCCCATTGTCCGACTTCGCCCAGACCGTCAAACAGCAGGCCGACATCGTCAAGATCATCGGCGGCTACATCCGCCTCCGCAAAGCCGGCGCGCAGAACTACAGCGGCCTCTGCCCATTCCACAAAGAGAAATCCCCGTCGTTCTCCGTCCACGCCGCCCGCCAGTTCTACCACTGCTTCGGCTGCGGCCAGTCCGGCGACGTCTTCAGCTTCGTCGCCAAAATCGAAAACCTGACCTTTCCCGAAGCCGTCCGCGCCGTCGCCCAGAAGTGCGGTATCCCATTGCCGAAAAAGGAGTTCCACTCCGCCGAGGAAGCCGCAGAAGCCGTCCTCCGCGGCAAACTCCTCGATCTCCACGAAGCCGCCACCATCTGGTTTCAGGAGCAGCTCCGCTCTCCCGAAGGCGCTCTCGCCCGCGAATACCTCGCCGGCCGTGGCGTCACGCCCGAGGCCATCAAAACCTTCCGCATCGGTTACGCCCCCGATAACTTCAACGCCCTGCGCGACCGCTTCAGCAGCCAGTTCGACCCCGAAACCCTGCGCGCCAGCGGCCTCTTCAAGTGGAAAGAGCAGGACCCAGGCGCCGGTCCATCTCAGCCGCCCCCTCAGCCCGCGCGCCTTTACGACGCCTTCCGCCGCCGCATCACGTTCCCGATCTGCAACGAAAGCGGTCGCGTCATTGCCTTCACCGGCCGTCTCGTCGACTCACCCAGCCAGCCCGCCGGCGAAAAAGCCGGCCCTAAATACTTCAACTCTCCCGAGACGCCTCTCTACGTCAAAGGGCGTGTTTTGTTTAACTTAGACAAGGCCAAAGCCCCCATGCGCGCCATGGAATTCGCCCTCCTCGTCGAGGGCCAGATGGATTGCATCTCCGTCTACATGCGCGGCATTCAGAACGTCATCGCCACCAGCGGCACCGCCTTCACTGAGCAGCAGGTCGCCCTCCTGCGCCGCCAAACCGCCAACGTCGTCGTCAATTTCGACCCCGACACCGCAGGCGCCAACGCTGCCGAAAAATCTATTGCCCTGCTTACAGAAGAGGGATTCACCATCCGTGTCGTCACCCTCGACGGCGGACTCGACCCCGACCGCTTCATCCGCGAGCGTGGGGTGGAGGCCTATGCCGCCGCCATCAAAGGGGCGCGCAGCCAGGCCGACTACCTCATCGACCGTGCCCGTTCCGAGTTTCCCGGCACAGGCTCCGACGCCAAGATCAAGGCAATGAACTATTTACTGCCGCACATCCGGCGCATTCCGCATAAGCTTGAGCGCGACCAGTTCGCCCACGACGCCGCGCAAAAGCTCGGCATCGACTCAGCCCTGCTGCGCGAAGAGCTGCGCCAGGCCGCTCTCAAACGCCAGGACCACATCGAGCCGCGCGGCACGAGCAGCAATGGCGCGAACCTCTTGCCCTTCGAGCGTTTCTTCATCGAGGCGGCCTGTAACGATGAAAAGTCACCTCAGGAATACGCCGAGCTGCACCAGAACCTGCGCGCCTTCGATGAAAAAACCCGCACGCAGTCAGGCGAAGACTGGCAGCGCCACGTCCTGCCCAACGTCCCCCCCGGCCTCTTCGACCGTCTGGTCGCCCGCGCCCAGAAACAGGACGTTGAAATCACAGGAGATACCGAGGAACAGAAGACCTTCCTGCGCAAAGTCTTCCTCGAAGCAGGCGAACTGACCAAAACCCACCAGCAGGACATGGAGATCGTCCGCGACCTCGAAATCCACGCTCTGCGCTGGATCATCGGCCAGAAGCGCACCACCATCAACTCCGCCTCCGACCCTAACTCACCCGAAACCATCCAAATCATGCAGGAAATCCTGCAACTCGAGCGCAAACTCCGCGATCTCGAGTGCGGCGAATAGTTCGTTATAGAGCGACATTGGAGTTATCTCTTGGTAAATTTAGGGTCACCAGAAGCTAAAACGCCTCCAAATACATCTATATAAATGAGTGAGAACTGCACGGCCCTCAGCGGGAAACCCCGGCTGGCCGCGGCGGCAAGAAAATTACTTGACGACTGCGGGCATTTTGCTGTTAATCCGGGAGGTGCAATGTGGTATTCTGGGACTCTCTGAAGGACGTGCGCCCGACTGCCCCATATAAGAGCTGCGGCTCCGGGGCTCGCCAGAATCAGGCGAATAGCGCATTTAGTCCCGATCCGAGCTACTCAAACAGACATCGCTTCCCGATGTTTTGGGCGTTTTTGCCTGCGCGGCATCCGGCGGCTGTAAATTTTCAGCCGATATATCCGGTAAGCCGTGCTGTGTTGTGCGCCCGCACGGCAGGTGAGTCGAGAATTTCTGCGCAGGAGATATGAGCGCTTTGGCCATTGAAGACAAATTCGACGACGAAATTACAAACCTGATCGATACCGGCAAGGAAAAGGGCTATCTGACCTACGGAGACGTGAATGACATGTTGCCCGAAGATATGCACAATGCCGACGATCTTGACGATCTGATCACCACCATTGGCACCCAGGGCATCGATCTGCTCGACAGCCCGAAATATGGCGCCGACAAGGAATTCGACGAAGACGGTGAAGACGTCGAGCTGGACCTGACACCAGGTACGCTCGAAAAAACCAACGACCCTGTCCGCATGTACCTGCGCGAGATGGGCACCGTACCGCTGCTCACCCGCGAGGGCGAGGTTGAGATCGCCAAGCGCATTGAGCGCGGGCAGATGCGCGTGCTCAAGTCGCTGTCGCGTTCGCCCGTGGTCATTCGCGAGATTGTGGGCCTGGGCGAGGACCTCAAGCGCGGCGTCCGCAACGTCAAGGAAGTAGTTACCTTTGACGAAGAAGAGCTCACCGAAGATGTGGTGCAGGCGCGCGTCAAGGCGACCTCCAGCCGCATCGACGCCATCGTGCGCCACCAGAAGAAGATTGCTGCCTTTGAAGAAAAGCTCGAAACCGTTGCACAGGTAAAGACCAAGGCCCGCGAAGCGCGCAAGACGCGCTGGATGATCGCCCGCGAGAAGGTCTACATCTCGCGCATCGTTCGCGAGCTCAAGTACACGCCGCAGGAGCGCAAGCGCCTGCTCGATAAGGTCAACAAGACCGTCGAGATCATGCGCTCGCTTGAGCGGCAGATCAAATCGCTCGACCAGAAGTTCGACGCTTCCAAGAGTGAGGAACTGAAGAAGGAGTATCGCCGGCAGCAGAAGAACTGCCACATCGATCTCGAGCGCCTGGAGCAGGAGGCCGGCGTTTCCGTCGTCGAGCTCCGCCGCACCCAGCGCGAGATGATCCAGGGCGATATGGATGCGGAGAAGGCCAAGCGCGAGCTGATTGAGGCCAACCTTCGTCTCGTCGTTTCGATCGCGAAGAAGTACACCAACCGCGGACTGCAGTTCCTCGACCTGATTCAGGAGGGCAACATCGGCCTCATGAAGGCAGTCGATAAGTTCGAATATCGCCGCGGCTACAAGTTCTCGACCTATGCCACCTGGTGGATCAGGCAGGCCATCACCCGCGCCATCGCGGATCAGGCCCGCACCATCCGTATCCCGGTGCACATGATCGAGACCATCAACAAGCTCATCCGCACCAGCCGTCAGCTTGGTGCAGGAGCTTGGCCGCGAGCCTTCGAGCGAAGAGATCGCCCGGCGCATGGATATTCCAGTCGCCAAGGTCCGCAAGGTGCTCAAGATCGCGCAGGAGCCCATCTCGCTCGAAACCCCGATCGGCGAAGAAGAAGATTCGCACCTCGGCGACTTCATCGAAGACCGCCAGGCCGTTTCGCCTTCCGAAGCCGTCATCAGCGTCAACCTCAAGGAGTACACCTCGCAGGTCCTCCGCACCCTGACCCCGCGCGAAGAGCGCGTGATCAAGATGCGCTTCGGCCTCGAAGACGGCTCCGAACACACGCTCGAAGAAGTGGGCCAGAGCTTCCAAGTCACCCGCGAGCGCATCCGCCAGATCGAAGCCAAAGCGCTGCGCAAACTGCGTCATCCCAGCCGCAGCCGCAAGCTGCGCGCCTTCGTTGAGGGCGTGAAAGAGCTGTAAGACAGAGCGTGCATCGCAATAGGAAGGCCGCACCTCCATCGGAGATGCGGCCTTTTTCCTTCGCGAGCCAATTTGTTGTCGCGTTCCGGAAAAGAGCAGTACGTCAGAATGAGTGACGATAGCGGCGTTTATCGTTACCTACTAGGATGTGCTCTCTACAAGGAGGCGAGTTGCAGCAATCCGCAGTAAACATCTCCGAACTCTGGTCGAGGCTCGCAGACATGGAACAACAACGCAGATTCGATGGGATGCCATATCCGGTTGGTATGGCACCTTTCCCTTTTAGATTGAAAGGTCAGGGATTTTTTCCTGGCGGAGACGGTTTGTGGCGAGACGAGCAGGGTCTTTTTGATGCCAGCAAGGGGAGCATATCGACTGACGGGATACTCTTTCTTGGTAACGATTTCGGAACCTTGAAGAGCTACCTCAAATTGCAGCCTGCTGGATATGAAAACGTACCTACGTGGAGAAACGTGAAGAAACGCGCTGTCGGTGCTGGATTACCAACTGACTCTCTCTTTTTCACAAATACGATTCTGGGGCTGCGCGAAGAAGGATCGGCGTTAAGCAAACAAAGTTGGAAGAAGATGCCCCGATTTGCCAACTTTTGCGGCGAGTTTCTTAATTTCCAGTTGGCAGCAATCCGGCCTCGACTGGTGGTAATTATGGGCCCGGATGCGCGGGTAAGCTTCGACGCCTTCGCGAAAGCGAGCTACAAGGGTGAGGTCCTGTACACAACTCACCCTTATGGCGACTTCAATTTCTCTCCGCAGCGACTTGCGGAGGACGTCGAGATCCTCCGCAAGAAATGGCAGGATATTCAGTGAGTCAGCCACCTTGCAGAGAATGGGGCTCTTCTATACCAGTACCGAGATGTCGGCTTGTGGGAAGCGATGATAGTTCCCAGGCACTGCCCTTCATCGATCTGAATTCTGAATAGGCTCTCCGCCCACATTCTCTCCAAGACCACCCTTCGCTGGCTCCTCTATAATCGCTGCGTGCTAAAGGCTGACTGTTTTAGTCAAACGTTTTTGTTCGGCCATTTGCATAGATTCCGACAAGAGAGACCAGCCCATGAGCAAGATCAGCCGCCGTCAGTTTGGTAAGTCAGCAATCACGTCCGCAGCCGCAGTTGCGACCGCCGGGGCGTTGCCCAAATTTCTCTGGAGCCAGACTCCATCGAGTGGTCTCGTTTTTCCCAAGGGCATGCTCTGGGGTTGCGCAACGGCGGCATATCAGATCGAGGGCGCGGCGGCTGAAGATGGCCGTGGACCATCCGTGTGGGACACCTTCTCGCATACGCCGGGCAAGACGCACGATGGCGAAACTGGCGATGTTGCCGACGACTCCTATCATCGCTACAAAGAGGACGTGCAACTGCTCAAGGCCCTCGGCGTCAACATGTATCGCTTCTCGATCTCATGGTCGCGCGTTTTTCCTAGCGGTACCGGCGCAGTGAATCAGAAAGGGCTGGACTACTACAACCGCGTGGTGGATGAGCTGCTGGCAAACCAGATCACGCCCTACATCACGCTCTTTCACTGGGATCTGCCGCAGGCGCTGCCCGGCGGCTGGCAGAATCGCGACACTCCCAAAGCGTTTGGCGATTACGCGGCGTTCATTGGCAAGCATTTCTCGGATCGCGTGAAGCACTTCATGACCACCAATGAGTTCCTCTGCTTTACCGATCTTGGTTATCGCGAGGGCCGCTTTGCACCGGGGCTCAAGCTCGCCGATGGCCCGGCAAACCAGGTGCGGCATCACGGCATTCTGGCGCATGGGTTGGGCGTACAGGCGCTGCGCGCGAACACCCCGAGTGGCACGCAGATTGGCCTCGCTGAGAATGCAAACGTCTTTGTGCCAGTGATGGAGACGGAGGAGCATATCAAGGCCGCTCAGCGCGCTACGCGCATCGGCAACGCGCCCTTCCTGACCACCCTGATGGAGGGCAAATATCCGGAGGAGTATCTACAGCATGAGGGCGCAAATGCCCCCAAAGTTGAGCCAGGTGATATGGAAGCGATCGGCAGCAAGCTCGACTTTGTGGGGCTGAACATCTATACGCCGGCTTATGTGCGGGCCGACAGTTCGCCGCTGGGCTTTGCCGTCGAGCCTCCGCCAACTTCCTATCCGCATATGGCCTCGCCCTGGATTCAAATCGCGCCGGAATGTCTCTACTGGGGTGTTCGCAACGTAGTCGATCTCTGGAAGATTCCGGCCATCTACATCACGGAGAACGGCTGCTCCTCCGACGACGTGCCGAATGCTGCCGGACATATCGAAGACACGGACCGTGTGATGTATCTGCGCAATCATCTGACGCATCTGCACCGTGCCGCCACGGAGGGTTATCCGGTCAAGGGCTACTTCCTCTGGAGCCTGCTGGATAACTTCGAATGGGCGGATGGGTACAGCAAGCGGTTTGGCATTCACTACGTGGATTTCAATACGCAGAAGCGAACGCCCAAGCAGAGCGCCGAATACTACCGCCAGGTGATTGCGCAGAATGCCGTGGTGTAGCCGACGCTTTTGATCCTTACCATGCTCACTGTTCGCTATCTCGGCCGCGGAGCTTCATGAGCCCGCGCAGCAATTGCGGATTCATCCGATGTAACGCCATGTTCACACTTCGCAGCTAGCATGAGTAAGCTTCCCTGAGGCAATGTTCGATCATTGAAGATCCCTGAAAGGACAGGAATGAAGATCTCCATAGAAGAGATGGATGGCGGTGTTACGCGAGTCGTTCTCGACGGCCGGCTCGATATCGCTGGCGCTGCAGAAGTCGATTTGAAGATGAACATCGTCTCGGGCAGTGCAAAGTCTTTGCTCATCGACCTGAAGGATGTGGCATTCCTTGGCTCCATGGGCCTGCGATCCATCGTCGTGCCGGCGAAGAATGTGCATCGCCGTGGCGGCAGGGCGGCGCTCTACGCCCCGCAGCCCATGGTCGAGGAAGTCATCAAGGCCAGCAGCATCGATCAGATCATTCCCATCTATCACGACCTCGATGCAGCGGTGCAGGCGCTGCGCTAATGCGTCGTTGTGCAGCTTGCGACATGCTTTGTCCGGCAGCAATGCGAAGATAAGACGGAAGAATGCTGGGAACGCTCTCAATGGAACGCGAAGAACAACTGACGCTGTGCAGCCGTCTGGCTGATCTTGTGCTGGTGACTCCATGGGTCGATCGAGTTGCCGCTGACCTGGGCCTGTCCGCTAACCAGCGCTTCGCCATCGATCTATGCCTCGAAGAGTCGATCTCGAACGTAATCCGGCATGGCCTGGCCAATGATTGCACCCACTCCGTTGTCGTGAGGTCAATCGTTCATGAGACGCAGGGCGCGCGCGAGCTGCAATTCCAGGTCGAAGACGACGCTCCCTATTTCAATCCTCTTGCTGTGCCCATTACGCAAAGCAGCGCCGCTCCCGCATCCATTGAGGACATCGCCGAGGGCGGGCGCGGCATCGGCCTCCTGCGTCATTACGCTGGCTCTCTAGGTCACGAAGCGTTGCCCGTCGGCAACCGTCTCACCATCGGCTTTCCGCTCGACTGATCTCTCTGAAGAAGAACCTGGCTCTGTGACGGCGCTCTGCCGGTATACTGCGTTCACTCACGGTTCCGTCCAACTCATGCTCAGGAGAAACAGCGTGCGCCGCTTTCCTCGGAATCTCGCCCTTGCTGTCGTTGCCTCGCTGCCGGTAGCCATTCTAGCTGCCGAAACCCCTGTCCCCACCCGCACGCCCACCATCGATCAGTCGCTCGATATGCACTCGGTCTCCTCGCCGCGCCTCTCGCCTGACGGCACGCGCGTGATCTACGAGCAGAGCCGCACGGATTGGGAAAGCAACAGCTTCGACACCGATCTCTGGATCGCCAATACGCAGACCGGCGAAAGCCACCGGCTCACGGAGCCCTCCAGTTCAAGCTTTGGCGCGGACTGGTCGCCCGACGGCAAATGGATCGCGTTCCTCTCCGCGCGCCCCGGCCAGATCAAGGATTCGCCTGCAGGCAAGACGCAGCTTTACGTCATGCCGGCCGATGGCGGCGAAGCGCAGCAGGTCACAAAGATGGAGATCGGCGTCAACGGCTTCGATTGGTCGCCTGATTCGAAGCGTTTCGCTATCGCCGCCGAGTCGCCGGAGGCCAAAGCGATGAAGGATCGCAAAGACAGCTTCGGCGACTATCAGGTCATTCACGCCGATTATCAGATGGCCCACCTGTGGCTCGTCGATCTGCCTGCCGTCGATGAAGCTGGAAGGAGCAAGCCACTCGCCGATCCGAAACAACTCACGCAGGGCGACAGCTTCAACGTGACCAATTTCAAGTGGTCGCCCGACGGCAAACGCATCGCCTTTGCCGCAGCCAAAGACCCTGATCTGATCTCCATCGGCTCGGAAGATATCTATGTCGTTACGGCAGCCGATGGCGCAGTAAAGAAGCTGGTCGATACACCGGGACCGGACGGAGATCCGCACTGGTCTCCCGATGGATCTGAGATCGCCTTCGTCACCGCCAACAGCAGCCAGTACTTCTTCTACACCGATCAACGCATCGCCGTCGTCAGCGCCAACGGCGGCGCGCCGCACGTGATCACCACAAGCTTCGATGAAGATCCCAGCCTGCTCGAATGGACACCCGAGGGAATCTACTTCTCCGCGCTGCAGAAGACCCGCTCGGGCCTGTTTCTTGCCGATCCAGGAACAAGCACAGTCAAGCCGGTTGAGATTCCCGGCTCTGAGATAGCGACGCAATTCTCATTCTCCAAAGACTTCAAAAACGTAGCGTATCGCGGAGCCGGAACGAATCAATTCTCCGAGATTTATGCCGCTGCGTTTCCGCTCAGTACGCCAAGACAGATCACCCACGCCGGCGATCAGTTGAGTGGTTTCGATACAGCAAAGCGCGAAGTGGTGCGCTGGAAATCCGGCGACGGTACCGAGATCGAAGGCATTCTGTATAAGCCTGCAGACTTCGATTCGAAGAAGAAGTACCCGTTGCTGGTCGTCATTCACGGCGGCCCAACCGGCGTCGATATACCCAGTATCAGTCCCGACCGCTACTATCCCATGGAGCGCTTCATCGCCAAAGGCGCGCTGATCCTTCGGCCCAACTATCGCGGCTCCGCAGGTTATGGAGAAAAATTCCGCTCGCTCAACGTGCGTAACCTTGGCGTCGGCGATTACGCCGACGTTATTTCGGGCGTCGATTCACTGATTGCGCAGGGCTTCGTCGACAAGGACCGCGTCGGCTCGATGGGCTGGAGCGAAGGCGGCTACATCTCAGCATTTATTACCACCTTCAAGTGACCGCTTCAAGGCCGTCTCCGTTGGCGCGGGCATCTCCGACTGGACCACCTACTACGTCAACACCGACATCACGCCATTCACGCCGTCAGTATCTGCACGCCACGCCATGGGACGATCCGGAGATCTACCGCAAGACCTCACCCATCACCTACATCGCCAAGGCAAAGACGCCCACGCTGATTCAGCAGGGCAGCGTCGATCATCGCGTGCCCGTTCCCAATAGCTTTGAGCTGCGCCAGGCGCTTGAAGACCACAAGTGCCGGTCAAGATGGTGCTCTATGACGGCTTCGGCCACCCCATCAACAAGCCCAAACAGCAGCGCGCCGTGATGGAAGAGAACGAGAACTGGTTCGATCACTACATCTGGGGTGAGCCGCTCGCTCCGGCGTTGACTCCCGCGCCTGCCAGGAAAAGCTCCGAATAGCAGGCACGCAGCCGGCATGACGAAGCGGTAGCGGGAACGGGCTCTCGAGGATGACCCGCGATTGGCCGAGGCGATTGGGCCGCTTGCTTTCCTTGTCCGCGTACATGGCAGCATCGGCAACTTTCTGCAGATCTTCCTCGTTCGTGCCATCCTCGGGGTAGATAGCCAGCCCGACGCTGGCGCCGCCGAAGATCTGGATGCCCTCGATGAAGAAGGGCTCGTCGAAGGATCGCTGCAGCCGCACGGCGATCTCTTCCGCATCTGCGCGGCCATCGGCGACGGGTGCGAGCGCGATAAACTCGTCCCCGCCGATGCGCGCCAGGAAGTCGTGCGAGCGAAGCTGCAGCTTCATGCGCCTGGTCACTTCCGTGAGATACAGATCGCCGATGCGGTGGCCGTACTGATCGTTGACATCCTTGAAGCGGTCAAGGTCGACATAGATCAGGCCAAAGGCTTCACGGCTGCTCCTGGCCGCCAGCATCAACTGATCCAGCTTGCGCTCCATGCTGAACCGGTTGGGCACATCGGTCAGCAGGTCAAACTCAGAGCGGCGGCGCAGGTCGGTGTAGAGCCGGCGTGTATCGATGGCCAGCTCCGCCAGGCAGGCTCCGGCCGCCATGGCATCCTCTACTTCCTGCGGTGATGTAGCCCTGGGTTGCGGAATCGCATGCAGATAGCCTAGTACGGTTCCATCCGGAGACATCAGTGTCCGCGTGACCATTCCGGCGTTGGATTGAGCCTCGGTGGTCTCAGGCGACGATTGGGAGGGAAGTTCGATCCAACTGCGGGCCCCCAGCAGGCGGTGTCGTAACAATTCCCTGGATATCCTTCAGAACATCCTGCAAGGGCTCGGAGCTGCTGATCAGCTCCAGAATGCGGCTGCGCTGTTGCTCCTGCCGCGCCCGCCGCCGCTCGCGGATAGCGTCCTCCTGGCTCTGCCGTGCCAGCACTTCGGTCTGATGACGCAGGCGGCGATCGAGCAGGCCGGCCCAGATGACAGCCATCAGAATCACCACACTCAAAACTGAAACCGCGATCGAGAGCCGCCGCATGGTCCACCAGGAAGGTGGTTCAACGACTGCAATATCGTTCAGCGAGCGCATCCGCACATCGAACCACAAGCGGTCGCGCCAGTGGTTGCCGGGGTCCATGAAGCAGATTCCGGTAACGCGGACGCGGCTCCCGATTTCCAGTTTCACCGCGGCGGAAGCTGCCACATTGGCGTCCGACGAAGAATGCCGGAGCGTCGCCGAAAACAGATGCCCGTCAGCCTGGATGATGAACAGGTCCACGCGCGAGTCATGGACGATGCCGACGATCTGCCCTTCCATCGAAACCAGGTCATAGGCGAACTTGCCCTGCGTCGCGTCTCCCCAACTAATGGTGCGCGGCTTGACCAGGCCGTTCTGTTTGAGCGAGCGCAGCTCCGCATGGTTCATCCACACGCTGTCGTCGGTGATCTCAGGAAATCCAATCGCCTCAACCTCCGTGCCCGCCTGGATCGGCTCAGTCGTTCCCGTGCTGAGCAGCATCGAGTTGCCATTGTTTTCAATCGCTGCCACCGAGCCGGGCTCGTAGTAGGTGAGGGTGCCCGAGATGCGCACCCGGTTGCTGGCATCGCCCAGCCGGTAGGCGTGAATAACCTGGTCCAGCGGCATGGCCGGCGCGGACCAGGCGTCTGCGGCCGCCGGATGCACAATCTTGACCTGGTCGGGCGAATCGATGTCCAGCCAGACCCCGCCCATCTGCATCTTGCTGTCGAAAGCTCCGCCGGCTACGCCCGCCATCTCCACTTCGGCGTCCAGCAGTTGTTCGGCGCGCAGATCGCCGGGATAGCTGATCTCCCCTTCGATCATGCCGTCTGGAACCTTGAGATGGAAGCGGAGATCGGAATAGACCGAACCACTATCTCTCGTGGCCGAGATGATACGCCCCTTCACCTTGACCAGCACGCCATCGAATTTCGAATCGATAAGATCGGCAAACCCGGCGTCCTGGGCGTCCGGCAGCTTGCCGTGGCCAAGCAGTTGAACGTTGCTCGCAGTCACATCGGTTTTGAAACTTGCTACCGTCGTTCCGGTGACCGCAACCCGGTCTCCCAGCTGGAGTCCGATGTTCTTGTCAAAATTTACGTAGATTCCGTGGCCGTTTTCCTGGATGAACAGGCTACTGTCCCTGGGCTGGACAAACGTAACAGTCCCTTCTAACTGGACCGGCAGTCCCTGTCCCGCCTGAGCCGGGGTTAGCGCATGAATGTCGGAGATGGAAGTTAGCGGAGCCGGATGCGATTCAGCATGACTCGATAAGCTCAGAGCGAGCAAAGCCACGGCAATCGACAAGATCCATTGAACCTTTCGCATTGCCCTTACTCCGTTCCCTTCACTCTCAGTCATCGACTCGATCCGCTCAAAAGGCAGACCACGATCTGCCAGAAAATTCACAGCCATAGCTATGTGGTGCCGGAAATGAACTTTGTGTGTTGGCACCCAGTTTCTCACGCTCTTGTCCAGAGGCCAATACCCCAAACGTGCAAACTTACGCCGCGAATGTCAGCTCCCGGCCCAATCTGGTCTAATGGGCGGTTGCGGCAGCTTGGATTGCTGGAAATCCGGTCCCGGTTCGGATGCAAACAAGAAAACGGAGAGATTCCGATGACAGTTGCAAACACCATGTTGGACGTACAGACCAGGGCGTCGGTGCAAAATCCCGTAGCCTCACAGTATTCACAGGGTGGAACCCAGGCACTGCCGACGCGGCGCATCTGTGTCATCGGCGTCCCTCTCGACCTCGGCGCCAGCCGGAGAGGAGTCGACATGGGCCCCTCGGCAGTACGCGTCGCCGGTCTGGAAGCGCGGCTCGAAGCGCTCGGCCACCAGGTCACCGACGGCGGCAATGTGGCCGTAGAAATTGCCGAAACCCGCAGCACCGGCGACATACATGCCCGTTTTCTCAACGAGATCGCCGAAACCTGCAACCAGACCGCGAGTGCCGTCATCGGTGCCCTCGGCGACGGTATGACCCCGCTGGTGCTGGGTGGCGACCATTCCCTCGCGGCTGGTTCCGTCTCGGGTGTCGCCGAGTTCTACCGCCGCCAGAACCAGAAGATCGGCGTTATCTGGATCGATGCCCACTCCGACATCAATACCCCGCAGACCTCGCCCTCGGGCAACGTGCACGGCATGCCGCTGGCCGCGCTGCTCGGCCTGGGCGCGGACGCGGCTCTCTCCGCTCACCGGCATCCTCGGCTACTCTCCCAAAATTCAGCCCGAAAATACTGTGCTGGTCGGCGTGCGCGACATCGATGCCGCCGAGCGCGAAAACCTGCGCCATGCCGGCGTGACCGAGGTTTACACCATGCGCGATATCGACGAGCGCGGCATGCGTACCGTGATGGAAGAAGCCCTGAGCGCCGCAGGGAGGGGAACGGCCGGCTATCACGTCTCGCTCGATATGGACTGGATCGACCCCGAGGACGCGCCGGGCGTCGGCACCCCGGTTCGCGGCGGAGTCACCTACCGCGAAGCGCATCTGGCCATGGAGATCCTGGCCGACCACGGCCGCCTGCTCAGCTTCGAGATGGTCGAGGTCAACCCCATCATCGACGAGCACAATCGCACCGCGGACCTGGCCGTGGAGTTGGCTTGCTCGGCCTTCGGAAAAAAGATTCTTTAGACGAGAACCCGCCAGGCGAATCTTCGCGGTTACCCGGCGCACGCTAAGGCCATCGCCCCGGCCACTAGAATCGAAGAGGAATGGCCAAGAAAACTTCGTGTCGGAATTCTCTTTGGCGGGCGCAGCGGCGAACATGAGGTTTCGCTGCTTTCGGCTGCTTCCATCCTCAAGGCAATCGATCGCAAAAAGTTTGACGTGTTCCCCATTGGCATAGGCAAGCAGGGCCACTGGCTCACCGGCGGTGCAGCCCAGGCGTTGCTCGAAGGCAAGAGTACCGAGATCGCAGGACTAGCGCTGCAGGCTGCATCGCAACACAGCCCCGTCGGTACTGTCGACGCGCTCGTGCCCGATGCCGCCGCGCTCGGCGCCATCCCAACCGTCTCATCTCGATCACCCGCCGGTAAGCCTTTTGACGTAGTCTTCCCCGTTCTCCACGGCACCTTCGGCGAAGATGGCACCATCCAGGGGCTCTTCGAGCTGGCTGACATCGCCTACGTCGGCTCCGGCGTGCTCGGCTCCGCGGCCGGCATGGACAAGGATGTGATGAAGCGCCTCTTCGCGCAATCCGGCCTGCCCATCGTGAAACACATCACTGTTCTGCGCTCGGCATGGGAAGCTTCGCCGCGCAAGACAGTTGCGGCAGTTGAGGCAGAGCTCGCCTATCCGCTCTTCGTGAAGCCGGCTAATCTCGGCTCTTCCGTCGGCATCAGCAAGGCACACGACCGCAAAGAGCTCGGCCCGGCCATCGCACTCGCCGCCCGCTACGACCGCAAGATCGTCATCGAGCAGGGCGTCACCGGCAGCGGCAAAGCGGGCAAGACAAAGAAAGCGCGCGAGCTCGAAGTCGCGGTGCTGGGCAACGACGACCCGAAAGCATCGGTCGTCGGCGAAATCGTCCCCGGCAAGGAGTTCTACGACTACGAGGCCAAATATCTCAGCGACGGTTCCGTCCCCATCATCCCGGCAAAGCTCACCCGCGAAGAGTCGAAGCGCATCCGCGATATGGCGGTCAAGGCCTTCCGCGCCTGCGATCTCTCCGGCCTGGCCCGCGTCGATTTCCTCATGGAACCGGATGGCAAGCGCCGCATCTACCTCAACGAAGTCAACACTCTGCCCGGTTTTACCTCGATCAGCATGTATCCCAAGCTGTGGCAGGCCTCGGGGCTGAGCTATTCCGATCTCATCACGCGCCTCATCGAGCTCGGTGCTGAGCGGCACCAGGACCGCGGCCGCACCAGCTTCAGCTATGACGTTCCGGCGGAAAAAGAATCAAAATGAGCCACTTGCGGGAACAGTTTTCGCCGATTCGTTGTCTGTATCAATAGGGTTTTTGCGCTCCCAAGCTTCTTCAGCCAGGCAACCCGGAGCGCACTGGACCATATCCCATCTGAGAGGCCCCCGCGGAGGTAGCGGAAGACGATGACATTATTGGATGCACCCAGGTTCGATGCCGCCCGCGCCCGCCGCCGCACTCAAGCCATCTCGGGAACCCTGATCGGAGCGCTGGCTCTGGTCGTCTTCCTCTGGTTCTTCACCGGCCGTCCTTTTGACTATCCCTGGACGTGGTGGACCTACTGGGCAGGCGAACGCGATGTAAACCAATTCTTGCTCGCAGTGGAAAGCAACGACATGGTGCGCGCCTATGGCATCTGGACCAATGATTTCGACTGGCGCGACCACCCCCAGAAATACCAGACTTACCCGTTCACACGCTTCCAGCAGGACTTCGGCCCGAACAGTAACGCCAACGACTACGGCACCATCAAGAGCCACACCGTGGTGGCCAGACGGCTCACCGGGTCTGCGCTCATCGTGGCCGCCATGATCAATGGGCGCAAGAGCCATGCGCTCTTCCTCGCCTTCGACCGTCATGACCACACGCTGAGCTTCTCGCCCTTCGAGCTCAATCTGAATCCCTACTGAGGGATAGACATAATATCCCCGTCGTGCCCTCCGGACGCGGCGGGATTCAGCTCCGCCAGCGTTTTTTCCAGGCTCGCCGCATCTTCCACGTTCACGCACTTGAGCCCGCGATCGATCTGGCGCAGCAGGCCCATAAGCACCTTGCCGGGGCCAACCTCGATGAAGATTTCCGCGCCTGCACCGGCCAGCGCGCGCATGCACTCTACCCAGCGCACCGGCCCCGTCACCTGTTCGATCAGCGCCTGCCGGGTATCGTCGGCGGTTGTGACCAGCGTGCCGCTGACATTCGCTGCGACCGGAAAAGCCGGTTGATGCAGCGTAAGTCCGCTCAACACCGTTGCGACATCGTCCTGTGCAGGGCGCATCAGCGCGCAATGGAAAGGTGCGCTGACCGGCAGCATCACAACCTTCCGCGCACCCTTCGCCTTGGCAATCTCGCCAGCTCTTTCAACCGCCGCCTTTGAGCCGGAAATGACGGTCTGGTCCGGCGAATTGAAGTTTGCCGCCGAAACCGTCAGGCCCGTTTCGGCCGCCGCTTCCTCGCAAGCGGCTCCCACCTGGTCGGCTGGAAGCGCGAGAATCGCCGCCATCGCACCTTCGCCTGTCGGCGCCGCAATCTGCATCGAGCGCCCGCGTGCCTTCACCGAGCGCACCGCATCGCAGAAGCTGATCGTTCCGGCAGCCACGTGGGCCGACCATTCGCCCAGCGAGTGACCGGCAGCAAGCGCGGGCGTCACTCCATGCTCGGCCAGCACGCGCAGCGCCGCCACGCTTACGGTCAGGATGGCGGGCTGCGTGTTCTCCGTGAGACGAAGGTCTTCTTCCGGGCCATCGAGAAAGATGCGGCTCAGCGGAAAACCAAGCGCCTCATCGGCCTCGGCAAAGGTTGCCGCGGCGACTGGGAAGGTTTCCGCGAGATTGCGCCCCATGCCAACGGTCTGCGAACCCTGGCCGGGAAAGAGAAAAGCGATCTTCTTGTTAGTCATCCGAGGGGAATTTTACCGGATAGAACGGTCAGATTGCGGATACCGAAAGGACAAGCAGATCAATTCCACCGCTTGCGGTCATCATGCCGCACATCGTCTTCATCGATCAGCCGTCCCTGGCCATCGAATTTCACAGTGCGCCCCTGCTTCTTCATGTAGACCTCAAACCTGCTCGCGGCGCGGCGGCGCTTCCATCGGTAGTAGCCGTTGCGCAAGCCATACCAGCCCTCGCTGAAAACAAACCCAAAGCCCTTGCGCGGTGCGCGGCGGACATAGAGCCATGCCGCAAGTCCTCCGCCAAGCTGCGCGAAGGCATACATGCGGTACTCGCCAAAGGTCATCGCCAGCGTGATCAGGCCATAAACAATGGCCATGTACTTGGCCTTCATGCCCAGCACAAACATGAGCTGGAACTCCGTCTCGCCGTGCAGCAGCCCAATCGCCACCAGCATGCCGAAGATGCCGCCCATGCAGCCGTAGATGGGCATAAAAGGCGGCGGATAGCCTATCTTCAGCGCGACCACGAAGATCACGATCGCCGTAATCGCCGCACCCAGCACCGAGATTGCATACAACCACATCAGCCATCGATCCCCGTGCATGCTCTCCAGAAATCCGCAAAGGAACCAGAGCGAGAGCAGCTCAAACGCCGTGTTCAGAATGCCGGGGTGAATAAAGCTGTATGTGAACGGCTGCCAGACCTGCCCGGCCAGAAACATCTCCGGCCTCAGCGCCAGGCTGCTGAAGAAAGCCGAAAGCGTATCGATATGGGCCACGCCTGCCAGCAACAGGACAAAGAACGCACCGAGATTCCACAGGATCAGGCGGCGCGTCGCACCCGAAAACTCAGGCAGCGCGAATTGGACTGGTCCCGGCATCGTCGGCCCTCTCACCCCGAGCCTACATCCAAAGCCGCCGCGGTGTCATGCGTCGCGCCGGACGATCAACAGCGTCTGGTCGTCCAACTGACTGCCGAAGCTGCGCACGGTTTGCAGGATGATCTGCGCCAACGCCGGCAGACTGGCCTTCGCATGTGTTCTTACCAGTCCCGAAAGAGCCTCAGTCCCAAATTCTGCTCCGCCGGCATCCCGTGACCGGCCCGTTACCTCGAGCACGCCGTCTGTCGCAACCACCAGCAGATCGCCCGGCGCAAGCTGCAACCGGTCGGCGGGAAAATCCGGCACCGCCAGTAGACCAAGCGGAAACTGCTCCCGTTCGATAGATTCCACCGCGTCCGAAGAAGCCTTGAAATGCAACACCGGAGGACTTGCGGCCATTCCGCAGAAGACCGTGCCGTCGACGTTCAGCCGAAGCGCGGTGAAGGTCGCATACATATGCGCTTCCTTTACCTGCGGCAGCACCTGGTTGAGAGTCTGCATCAGGTTCGAGAGCATAGCGCCGCCGTCGAGTCCGCAGCTGGCCAGCGCCGTGCGTGCCGAGGTCTTGAGCATCCCCATCAGAATGCCGGCCTGCAGCCCATGCCCGGCGATATCTGCCAGGTAGGCGACGATATCGCCGCCCGGCAGATCGACGACATCCACCAGATCGCCACCCACCTTTTCGCTGGGCACGGAGAGACCATAGATCTCAAAACTCGCCGTGGTGCGGTGAATCGGCGGCACCAGCGTCTTCTGAATGCCGTGCGCCAATTGAAGCTCGTTGCGGATCAGGACGGTTTCCCGACCTGACACCCGCATGTAGTTTCCAAGGAAGAAATAGGAGGAAGCGACAGCCCCGAGAATACAGTTCGCCGCAAAATGAATGCCTGCTTCGGCCGCCGGAGTAGCTGGATGAAATGTGTACCCGATCCAATTTGCCAGGTAGAGTGACCAGGACGGAATTGTCTGCAGGCCGGCCAGGATGAACACCCAGTAAATCGGCAACCGGGCCAGGGTAAGGACCCACAGGACGGCGCAAAATCCCGAATAGACGGCAATCGCCAGCACGATGGCGTAGGGTATGGTTCCACCCTGCACCAGGTCGGCGTAGAACCCGATCACGCTGAAGAGCAAAAATACTCCGGCGAGCATCGTTCCGAGCCGGCGCAATGGTGCGTTCTGCAAATGTGCCCACCGGTTAGAGCGGCTCAACAGCCACGGCAGTATGCGGAACTTCATAGCGAGCACGATATCAGAGGCCGCTTACGGAACAGCCACCATCCCCCGATGCCCGGCCGCATCCACAGCCCGCACGCCAAAGACCACGTTGTCCTTCGAGACCGGCACCGTAATCGTCACCTCGCCGGAACCAGCCACGGCAGGCACCACCTTGCTGCATTCCCAGTCCGGGGCTGTCGTCTCGCGCCACAGCAGCTCGTAGTGAATGCCCGTCTGAGCGCCGGCCGGAGCCTCCCAGCTCAGCGTCGTGCCGTTCTCGAGTTTTCTCGCATTGATCTTTACGTCCACCGGAATTCCCGGCGAGGCCGCCAGCGTCGCCAGCGTGGCCGCGTTCAACCGGGCCACATTGGCCACATATCCAAAGTCCACATACTTCAGCAGGTCGCCGTACTGCAACCCGTCTTCCACACGAATGTTCTGATGCTGGTGGTTGTAATCCTCTCTCCACTCCGTGATCCGGACGGCGGGAAATCCCTCGCGGTTAAAGCTCGTATGATCGCCGCCGCGCAGATAGCGGTCGGGCCGCGCCACCAGAAACGGCGCAAACGCCGGCTTCCCATTGCTCGCCTTGTCGTACGTCCGCGCCACATCTTCCATCGCTCGCGCCAGTTCGCGGCTCGGCGCGTCGTCCGCCGTGCCCAGCGCGCGAATCCGCCGCATCTGTTCCGGCGTCGCGGTCATCGGTATCCCTTCGGAAAAGACCCGCACTACATCCTTTCGCTGCAGCGTGTCGCCCGGCGTCGTGTTGCCGCCCACGATGTCGTTATTCAGCACACCCTCAAGCTGCCAGCCCTCGTCTTTGGCCAGTTTCGCCAGATGCCCGGAGCCATTCAAGCCCTGCTCCTCGCCCGCGACCGCAACAAACACCAGCGAAGCCGGCCATTTCTCCTTCGCGCCTACCTTGCTCAGTACCCGCGCGCACTCCAGCGAAACCGCCACTCCCGAGGCGTCGTCGTTCGCTCCGGGAGCCGCCCCGTGATCATCCATCACGTCCGAGTTCCGCGAATCATAGTGCCCGGTCACCAGATACATGCGGCCGTACCCCTGGCCCGCAACCGCTCCGCTTCCGCGTAGCACTGCATAAACATTGGTAATCGTTGTCGGCTTCGGAATCCGCTCCGCAACCGGATTGGTGAAGGTGTCGCGTTTCACCTCCAGGCAGCCACCGCACTCCTTCGAGATCTCCTCGAACTGGCTGAAAATCCAGTCCGCCGCCGCCGTCGCGCCCTGCCCCGCGGGCAGGTCCGTTTCCATGCTCGACAGCGTAGATCGTGTGCCGAAACCAACCAGCTTTTCGATCGTCTGACGGATGCGGGCCTGCGACACCTGGGCCAGCGCCGCCGCAATCGCCAGGTCTCGCCTGGCTGCGGGTACCGGTTCACCATCGCGTTTGTAATCCGGTTGCGCCAAAGCAGGCGTCAAAAGGGATGCAACCGCAAGGGCTGCAATCAGCATCCGGGAAACACGTGGAAGGCAGGATGAAACAATGCGCGGCGCTACCCGAATTCTCATCGGATTTCCCTCCGTGAAATGAGATATTGCAATGTGCGTGCTTTGCCGCTGATCTTGACCGGCAGCGGTGCCGTTTTCCAAACTAAGCGAAACGCCTGTGCGTGTTGTTGCCATCATAATGCCTGGCTGGTACATAGAAAGGAGGAGGCGATATGCGGAACTGTCCAGAGTGTGAGACGCCACTGGATTTCGAGGAAGATGAAGTAGAAGAGGGCGACATCGTCGCCTGTGACGAATGCGGTGCCGAATTCGAAGTGGTTGGCACCGATCCGATCGAGTTGACTCATGTCGAAGGCGGCGAATTCGACGAGGACGACGATGAGTTGCTCGACGAAGAAGAGGAAGAGGAGTGAGTCCCACGAAAAATCTGAATACAAAACCGCAAACGCTACCTGGTCATCGCAAAACTTTCTTTCCCCGGATTGCCGTACCCGGGCTTGCCTTGCCTGTCTCCCGGTTTGCCTTTAAGGCTCTCTCGATCGCCGTTGCCGGCCTCGCCCTTGGCCTGGTGCCTGGTGCGAATCTCACCTGGAGCTCCTGCCACGAGGAACCGGCGATCGTTGCTCCCGTGGCAGAAGCCCAGAACTTCGGTGAGCGCATCATCCAGGGCAAGGTCTTGGACGATGCCGGGCACCCCATCTCCGGTGCCACGGTCTTTCTCGAAAACCTCAAGAACCGCGATGTTAAAAGCTTCACTACCGTCAAGGATGGCAGCTTCCGCTTCGCCCAGGTAGGCATGATCGACGACCACCAGGTCTGGGCAGAGAGAGAAAAAAAGAAGAGCTCCGTCAAGACCATCAGCTCGTTCGACTCCCGTAAGGAAGTCGACTTCGACCTGCATCTGAAATAAACGTCTTCGTGGATCGCCGGGCGGCAGCGCCCGGCATATTTTCTCAGCCCCGGCCCATCCTCGCCTGCCCGATGCAGCTTTCCCGCGCCTGCCTGCATCACACTTCCGTTCAGTTTTCATAAGGGAGAACGACCATGGCTGTCATGATGCAGGCCTTTTACTGGGATGCGCCTATCCACGAAAAACAGGAGCACAACTGGTGGAACTTCATCGGCGACCGCATTGAGGCGCTGGCTGCTTCGAAGATCAACGCGTTGTGGCTGCCGCCTGTTTCGAAGGCAGCCGACAATCGCGGCAATGGCTATGACCCATACGACTATTGGGACCTCGGCGACTACGACCAGAAAGGCGGCGTAAAAACCCTCTACGGCAACCGCGCCGAGCTCGAAGCGCTCATCAAAAAAGCCCACGACCACGGCATCGGCCTCTACGCCGACATGGTCATCAACCACAACTCAGGCGCCGACGAGCAGGAAGTAAACCCGCTCGACGGCCAGACGCGCTGGACGAAGTTCGCCCCCAAGAGCGGCAAATTCCCGCGCGACTGGAACAGCTTCCACCCCAGCCGCTTCGAGCAGGTCATGGTCGAGGGCGAAAACTTCGCCGACTTTCCCCACCTCTGCCATCGCAACCCCGACGTCTACAAAGCCATGTTCGACTACGCCCGCTTCCTCATCGAAGAGCTGGGCTTCGACGGCTTCCGCTTCGACTTCGCCAAAGGCTTCGGCTCGTGGATGATCAGCGTGCTATCGAAATACCGCTACGTCAAGGACGGCCATGACTTCACGCCCTTCGTCGTCGCCGAGCTATGGTCCGGCACCGAAGAGATCAACACATGGATTGACCGCGTCAACGCCATGACCGACAACCAGATTTCCTGCTTCGACTTCCCCATGCGCTACAAGCTCAAGGACGTCTGCGACACGCCCAGCTACGACCTGCGCAACCTCACCGACAACGGCGCCGTCGTTACGCAGCGGCCCTTGCACGCCACCACCTTCGTCGATAACCACGACATGGGCGACAACGTCATCGTCAACGACAAGATGCTGGCTTACTCGTTCATTCTTGTGCACGAGGGCTATCCCTGCATCTTCTGGTATGACTACTACAACAACGGCCTGGGCCGCGGAGGCACGCCCAATGGCATCGATGCGCTGATCGACGTGCACCACACCCACGCCGGTGGCGACTCGCAGATCCTCCACGCCGATCCGGATCTCTACATCATGCAGCGCGCCGGCTACAAATCCGATGTTGTCGACCAGCCCGGCCTCATCTATGTCCTCAACAACCTCGGCGACAAGTGGAGCGGCACCTCCGTCAAGACGCAATGGAAAAACACGAAGTTCCGCCCCGTCGCATGGGACGGCCACGACACCGCCCACCCCGACGAGCGCACCACCGATGCCGAAGGCAACGCCGAATTTCCTGCACCCCCGCGCGGCTACGCTGTCTACATCCCCATCTTCGAATAACTCCTGACGTCCCCGTTCCGCCAACGGCCTTGCCCGCATGGAGCAGGGCCTTTTCTTTTTTCACGGAAAGCCTAACCCTCTAGCAACAAAAGCCTTGACGCCTCCCTTCGCGGGCAGCATACTGTTTCTTCCTCGTACCAGCGCATTCCATTGGAGATACGTCTCCAGCGGCCATTCTTCTGTCGCGGTCAGTTCTTCCTACAGGAAGGGAGCAGCGTATGACTCCGGTAAGTCTGTTGCAGCTGGAGATGCAGGCATTTCTCTTTCTCATGATTGCGACCATTGCATGGCAGCTTTTAACCCGGCGCATACCCCTCACAGGTCTGCTCATGCACAAGGATTCCGGTGGAAATGTGAGTCCGGGGCGCATCCAGTTATTATTAGCGACCGTTGCTGCTTGCGGCTCTTATCTTGCGGAGGTTGCCAAATCCACGGATGGAAAATTGCCAGACGTGAGTGCTAACTGGCTATACGTTTTCGGGGGAAGCAGCGGTATATACGCGCTGGAGAAGATCTGGTCGATGTGGAGTAACCGAAAGGGTAATTAGGAGGAGAGTCATGGGTCAGGCAGCGGCGTTGGGTGCATTCAACTGGGATCCCACAGTCATAGCTGGATATGTAGCATGCCTTTTCCTTGGCATGCTCGCCATTTCCATTATTGTTCTGATCTGGTGGGCGCCACCCAATAAGAAGCAGATCGACCTGACTCATCTATTGAACGAAGTGAATGGTCAGGCCAGTATGTCGCGCTTCCAACTGCTTCTCTTTACCTTTGTAGTTGCGATCAGCGTTTTCGAGCTGGTGATGAAGAACGGCGCCCTGCCCGATGTGCCTCAGGGAGTTCTCACGCTCCTCGGTATAAGTGCTACCACCTACGCAGTAGGCAAGGGCATCTCGTATAGTCAACCCGACACATTGACACCCGATCCTACTCCCGAGGATGTGGCGCGCGCTGAAGCAGCGGCTGACAGGGCGCAGCAACACGCCTCCGCTGCCCTGCAGTCCGCCGCCGTCGCCGGCCAGGCAGCGGCAACCGCCAAGAATGCTCAGACAACAACAGTGGGTGCCGCAGTAGTTTCCCAGGTTAGCGCAGCCGTAGCACAGGGAGCGGCCCAGGACGCTACCTCCGCGAAGGATGTAAGCGTCGCTGCCGCCGACGTTTCGACAGCCAATGCCGTCCAGGCGATTAAGTCCTCCGAAGATGCGACCGACAAATAAACGCAATCCTGCTGCGGTGTATTGTTTGCTCCGCGCGTGAGGTGCCAGCATGACGACTCCGGCAGCCGAAAGTACTGCGAGTTCTACCACTGCAGCGAAAAAGCCTCGCAGCGCCATTCTTACAGTTGCGCCTGTTCTGCCGCTGGCTGTGGCCCTTGCGCACAGCGCGTTCGCGCCCACGCCTCCACCCGCGCCTCCTGCCGCCGCCGTGCAGACCAATGTCACGCTCCCCTTCGTCCCGTCGATCACACTCGCCAACACGCACTGCGGAGGCGGCACGGCAGACTCGCCTGCCTGCACCGTGCCTTATCCCATGATTCAGAAGGGCCACCCAGTCGACTGGTGGTTCGTCTTCAAGCTCAACTCCTCGGTCTTTCCTGGCTGCGGATCGGGAGTGGATCGGGCTTGTCCCTTCGGCGGAGATGTGCAGCCTTACAAGTCCGGATGGGGCCAGCAGTATGTTTCCGCCAATAGCGAAGAACCGACGCTGAAGCAGGGCGCAGGCTGCGCCGGAGACACCATCAACGACCCCATCGGAGCTACGTTCGACGAGGTCTATAACGGCAAGTTCAACTACGTCGTCTGGAACGACCAGTTCTACGCCGACCCGCAGGTCAAGGGCTGCTCCGGCGGCAACTGCGACGCGCCCTGGGGACACTCCAAGGGCATGCTCGCCTGGAACGACGATGGCGACGGCATGATCATGCAGGTCTCCACGCCCTCGTGGCCGGCATCGGGCAGTGCGCTGTCTTCGCGCAAGAGCGACGGCAACACCCTCGGCTGCGTCAAGGATGACGACGTCGAAGTCAGCCAGCATTTCTTCGCCCTACGCCTAAACAAGAACGATGTCGTCTCAGTGCTCAACGGTCTCCAGAACGCCAGCATCGTCACCGACCCCACCAATCAGCAGGTGGTTCACAACGGCGGCCCGCCCGATATTCAGCAGCTTGTCTCTCAGCTCGGCAAGCTCTCGACCAATACCACCTATTTCAACACCACGCTCTCGTCGGGTGTTGAGCTGATCTCGAAGCCGTCGAAGCTCAATGTGCCGCCGTGGCAGCTTGTCTCGGCAGTGCTGGGCGGCGTGCCGCTGCGCACTGCCAACTGGTGGGCAAATCCTGCGATGGACTCGACCGACGCCAACAGCCCGGTGACTTGTTGGAGTCCGGCGCTGCCCAAGCCCGGTCCCGTCGATATTGCAACCACCGGCAACTGGGATGGCAAGACTTTCGCCCTCACCGGCGGCACAGGCGGCAACCACAACCACGCCAAGATCGGCGTTTCCACCGCCGGCGGCACCGATTACAACATCTTCGGCGACATGAACCAGCAGGGCTCGCTCTCCGGCAATTGCGGCAGCAGCCAGAACGGCCGCGGCGGCATGTTCTTCGTCATGGTGCAGCCGCAACTGTCAGGCAGTCTCAGCAGCCTCATCGCCGGCGGCTCAGCGCCCGTCGAGCCGGCTGCCAAGTAATTGCCCTGGTTTCGCAGCACCTGTAATTTCGCGCCAATAAGCAAAGGGCGGTCTGATTGACCGCCCCGCTCGCTGGATTGTCCGCTGATCAGGCTTTCCGCACGTTCTCTGCCTGGAGGCCTTTCGGCCCCTTCACAACGTTGAACGTTACGGCCTCGCCTTCCTGGAGGCTGCGAAAGCCCTCACTCTGAATCGCCGAGAAATGCACAAAGACATCCTCGCCGCTTGGCCGGCTCAGAAAGCCGAATCCTTTGGCCTCGTTAAACCACTTCACTATTCCCTGTTCCATTGAACTTGTTCCTTTTAGATGATGTACCGCTGAACGCAACGTGGTATATGGTTGCGAGTAGCGGTAAAGCAGAACAAGCAAGAAAGACCAAATCGGATTCTTCGATCTTCTTCAGGATACACCATCCCTGTATAAATCTCGCAATTGCGCCGCATGCAGCATGACCATCGGCGCTGCGCTGCATCTAAGGGAACAAGCGGAGCGTGAATGAAGACGACGGAAGTCTTGCAGGCATGGGCGGGGATCCTCGCCGGACGAAAACCCTCTCTCTCTATCGAGATCACCAAGGAGTGCCCCCTCCGTTGTCCCGGCTGCTATGCCTTCGACGCGGCTCATCTTGGAGGCGACACCGAACTGCGCGAACTTTCTGATTTCAAAGGTGCGGAGCTGGTAAAGAACATACTCGCCATCGTCGACAGGGAAAGACCTCTCCACGTCTCCCTGGTCGGCGGCGATCCGCTCGTCCGCTATCGGGAGCTGGAGATGCTATTGCCCGAGATGGACGCTCGCGGAGTTCATACACAGATCGTCACCAGCGCCTTTCGCGTAATCCCGGCAGCCTGGACCCGATTCAAGCGGCTCAACCTCGTCGTATCCATCGACGGCCTGCAGCCGGAGCATGACGAGCGGCGCAAGCCCGCCACTTACGATCGCATTCTCAAAAACATCGCCGACGTAAAGGTCACTGTTCACTCCACCATCACGGGAAACATCGCGGGGCGTCCCGGCTATCTGGAAGAGTTCCTTAGCTTCTGGGGCGCGCGCCCCGAGATCGACAAGGTATGGTTCAGCCTGTTCACGCCACAGCACGGAGCAGTGGGACCGGAAATACTGACCCCGGAACAGCGCGTCTTTGTCGTGCAGGATCTGATGCGCCTGCGTGTGCAGTATCCGATCCTGGCGATGGGAGAACGCCTCATCCAGGAACTTCTTTCTCCTCCCAGCAGTCCCGATCAATGCATCTTCGCCAAAACCACGCAAACGCTTTCCGCGGATCTGCAAACAAAGATCACTCCCTGCCAGTTCGGCGGCAACCCCGATTGCTCCCAGTGCGGCTGTATCGCGTCCATGGGATTGGCCGCGGTTGGGCACTTCCGCGTGATTGGTCCCGTGACCGCCGGCCGGCTCTTCCGTGTATCCGATCGCATCGGAGCATCGTGGCGCGCGACGACGAGAAAATTCTCAAAAACCCCTCCGGCGCCAGCCTTCAAGATCCTTCAGAGCTGAAGGCTTGCATCCCATACCGTGCACCCCATACAGGGTACGGCGAGTTCAGCCGAAGAATCATGGACACAGTAACTCCGGTTTTGCTCCGATCGTCTTAAAATCTTCGCCTCACTTTTCCTCCCGATCGAGAAAGGTCTCGACTGCCGTAATGGTGAACTGTCCCTTGCAGTCAAGCACCACATGGCCGCAGCCGGGAATGATGGCCAGTTCACCTTTGGGCAATAGCTGAAACAGCTCGACAAACTTGGGAATCTGGTTATACGGGTCGTGATCTCCCGCAATGATCAGCGTTGGAACCTTGATCGACTCAATCTGCTCATCGGTCACGTACACCGGCCCCGCCCACATCGCGTCGAGTTTTTCATTGAATTCGAGCCACCTCTCCGGTTGCGGCATCAGCTTCTTCCGTTCAGCTACAAATTGAGGCGAGTCCCTTTCCACATCGGAGGGCTTCGCCTTCTTCTGCTCTATCTGCGCACTGGGTGTCCAATCCGTAAACTTCCGCGGGCCGCCGATTGCCACCAGCCGCCTTATCAGCTCCGGATGCGCACTCGCGAGCGTATACGAAGTGACCGCGCCATCGCTGAATCCCAGCACATCGACCTTTTCGCTGGTCTCATGACGGATGACGGCAAAGGCATCGTTGGCAAACAGCGTGTAGGAAAAGGGCTTCGTTCCAATATCCGATTTCCCATGGCCTCGCGTAGCAACCGCAATCACCCGGCGATGCTTGCTCAGCTCTCCAATCAGTTCGCCGAACTCTTCGATATATCCGTACAATCCGCCATGCAGCAACACGAGCGGAGTTCCGCCGCTTCCATATGTCTCGTAGTAGATGTTCGCGTCATCCACGCGCAGAATATGCCCAGCCGCCGGATTCGCTCCATACGGGATTGCGTCTGCCTTGTTTTGTGCCTGCGCACAGATTGAAATCAACGTGGCAGCCACGACTGCGCACGCGCCCATCATCACGCTTCGATATTTGCTCACGGAAAATCTCCCTTGGACGCAACAGCGTCCATCGAATGTCTCAACATCCGGGAAGATTGAGTAGCGTCACCTTGCTGGGTCTGGGGGTGAGATCGGGCAGCGTTTGAGCAGAGCTCTCCCCCAAAACGGCAAGGGAAGCTCGCATCAACCATCGCTCTGGAAACGCACCTGCTATGCCAGGCCCCTGCGTCCATCGCTACCCGAGTTGACGAAACCAGATTAGAGGAGCGGGAAATTCCTGTCAACGGAGAACCCTTATTTCCACGTCGCTTCTCAGAAGCAGCTACCGAATCCGCTGGCGGAACGTATTCCGCAAAAACAATGAACAAAGCGAAGACTCGAGGAATATTTAAGTAGATACTGGGTCGAGACGGTTCACGAGATAGTTCGGTGTTGATTTTGATCCGGCTGCAAGACTGCCGTCTTCGCTGGACTATGCTGGAGCCTGCGCTGCAGATGGCGGCGGAATAACAAATAAAGGGGAATAATAAAATGCAACGGCGCGATGTACTAAGGCTGCTGACTTCCTCGGCGGTCTTATCCGCGATGCCCGTCGAAGCGATACTGGCATTGCAGAAGGCAAGAGCACAGGCTGATCCCGACGCTGGTTTGAGAACGCTCAATGCTCATCAGAATGCAACCGTAACCACGATCTGCGAGCTCATCATTCCGGCAACGAACACGCCCGGCGCTAAAGGCGCAAAAGTGAATGAGTTTCTGGATCTCCTGCTGACCGACTGGTTCGATCAGCCGGACACCGATCGTTTTCTTGAGGGACTGGCCGCCGTCGATACCACGAGCCAGAAGCGTTTCGGCGCCGACTTCATCCATTGCAGCGCGTCGCAGCAGACGGAGCTGATGAAGCAGATGGATGATGAGGCGATGGAATTCGCACATAAGCAGAGGCCTGCCGGAATGAGGCAGACGCTCGCCGCAAGGGTGCCGGCGTCATCCCAGCCGGAGAACTTTTTTTACTCCCTCAAGCGGCTCACTCTGGTCGGTTACTACACCTCGGAGATTGGTTTTGAAACGGAGCTCGGTGAGTCGATCATCCCGATGAAGCACGCGGGTTGCGCTCCACTGGCGGAGGCGCACCAATGAACATCACAGGCAAGGCAAACACCTACGACGCCATCGTCATCGGCTCCGGCATGAGCGGAGGCTGGGCCGCAAAGGAACTGACCGAAAAGGGTATGCAGACACTCGTGCTTGAGGCAGGGCAGACCATCGTGCCTGAGCGCGATTATGTCGAGCACGTGCCGGTGTGGGACGTTAAGTTCCGTGGCATGCGCGACCGCAAGTACGAAGAGGTCTACCAGCCGGTGCAGCGTCATATCGGTGACGAATGGAACTCCAAGTTCTTCGTCAATGACCTTGAGAATCCTTACACCACGCCGTCGGATCAGCCTTATCTCTTCCTTCGCGGACGCCACGTCGGCGGCCGTTCCGTGATGTGGGGCAGGCAGGCCTACCGCTGGGGCGACATAAACTTCGAGTCCAACGCGCAGGATGGCCATGGCGTCGACTGGCCCATCCGTTACAAGGACATCGAGCCCTGGTACGACTATGTCGAAGAATTCATCGGCGTCTGCGGGCAGGAGGAAGGATTGCCGCAGCTTCCCGATGGCAAGTTCCTGCCTCCCATGGAAATGAACTGCGCCGAGATTGTTGTGAAGCAGGCCATCGCGGAGAAGTTTCCCGACCGCTGCATGACCATCGGACGCGCAGCGATCCTGACCGTTCCTCACAAGGGACGCGGCGCTTGTCATTACTGTGGTCCCTGCGCTCGCGGATGCATTACGCGCTCGTATTTCAGCAGTGTCAACTCCACGCTGCCCGCGGCTGAGGCGACAGGCAAAATGACGCTGCGGCCATTCAGTGTAGTGCCCAGCCTGATCTTTGATTCCGCTACGCGGCGCATCACCGGCGTCCGGGTAATTGATGCGCAAACAAAAGAGGCGATGGAGTTCCACGCCAAAGTTGTGTTTCTCTGCGCCTCTACGCTCGAATCCGCGCGCATTCTCATGAACTCGGCGACTCCGGAGTTTCCCACCGGACTGGCGAACTCAAGCGGAGAGCTCGGGCACAATCTCATGGATCACGTCATGCGCGGCGGCGCTTCCGGAATCATTCCCGGGCACGAAGATCGTGTACCGCTTGGAAACCGGCCCAACGGCATCTATGTTCCACGCTTCCAGAACATAAAGGATAAGCACCCCGGCTTTGTGCGCGGCTACGGATTTCAGGGAGGCGGCGGTCGCGAAAGCTGGAGCCGAGGCGGCGAGATGGCTGGCTTCGGCGTGGACTTCAAGCATCAGCTTCACAATCCCGGGCCATGGCGCTTTGCTTTCGGAGGCTTCGGTGAGTGCCTGCCGAACCATGACAACCACATGGAACTGAACAAGGACAGTGTGGACGCCTGGGGTATTCCCACCATGAAGATCAGCCATAAATGGAGAGAAAACGAACTGGCGATGGTGAAGGACATGCAGGTCACCGCAGGGGAAATGCTCGAAGCCGCGGGAGCCAAAGACATCCATCTTTCTTCCACTCCATCCCTGCCCGGCGAAGGCATCCATGAGATGGGAAGCGCTCGCATGGGACATGATCCAAAGACGTCTGTCCTCAACTCGCATAACCAGGCGCACGACATAGCCAATCTCTTTGTAACGGACGGTTCTTTCATGGTGTCATCCGCCTGCCAGAACCCTTCGCTGACATACATGGCGATGACAGCTCGTGCCTGCGACTATGCAGTTACTCAGATGAAGAACGGCGAGCTCTAAGCGCCGGAGCAAGCTCCAGGCAAAACCGGGCTGTGGGGTGGATGATTCTGTAGAAAAAATCCACCCCGCCCATCTTCCTGAAAGTTTCTGCTGATTCCGGAAAACCTCGAGATCAGGAAAAGACGAACGATTTGCAGGCTATCGAGAATCAGATTAATTGGATTTCAGGCCCAGCCATTTCAGGACCGATTTGATTGCAGAAGACGTTCGATCGCGGGAAATTGCCTTGCGGTAGATAATGCTGCCGGGGACCACCAGTTTGATTTCGGTTCCGGAGCCCGTTGATGTTTCAACCGCGAGTTTGGCCATGATGCGGCCAGCCCGTTCCCGCATTCCTTGCAGGCCGAAGTGCCCCTCCTTGCCTTCACTCGCGATGGCAAGGTCGATGCCCAAGCCATTATCGCGCACCCGCAGCGTGAGATCCTCCGCGTAGGTGAGCTCGACTCGAAGTTGAGCGGCTCGCGAATGGACGCAGGCGTTGCGGATTGCCTCATACCCGATGCGGTAGACCTCATCGCGGACGATAGGATGCATCTCGCTGACCTCGCCAACCACGGCAAACGAGGCCTCCATGGTGCTGTTGATTCGACACTCGTCTATCGAACGCCGGAAGGCTTCGGCAAGATCGTTGGTCTCTACGGCCGACGAGCGCAGCGAATTCAGGGCTGCCCGGCCTTCTTCCGATGCCCGTCCCAGCCAGGTCGACAACTGTTCCATTGAGCCACGCATTCGAACGGGATCCGCTGACTGCTTGAGGGCGGAATCCGCAACCAGCTTGCTGCCTTGGATGGTCTGCAAAAGCGTGTCGTGGAAATCTCGCGCGATGCGAGTGCGCTCTGACAATCGCTCGTCGAAGCGGGCCGACATGGCATTCGCAATCTGCCGCACACGCATCCGATAGAGAGCCCATACGATGAGAAAGGCTACGGCAGCGCAGAGAGCGAAGAACCAATACGTCTGGAACCATGCGGGAGCGACGCTGAATTCCAGCACAGTATCTTCTTTGTTCCACTCTCCACCAATATTGCGCGCGTTCAGGCGAAAGCGATGTTTGCCCGGAGAAAGATTCGTATAGAAGGCCTCGCGGCGAGTTCCGGCTTCCTGCCAGCCCTTGTCGGTGCCCTCCAGTTGATATCGAAAGCGCACCCGTTCCTGCGTGGAAAGATTCAAGCCCGAGTAGTCGATTTCGAGCCGCCCGATCAGAGCAGGCAGAATGGGATCATCTTGAAGAGCGAACGGCTTGCCGTCTGCGACGACCTCGCGTATCGCAGACGGCGGGGGCGAATCATCCAATTGGATGCTTGCCGGATCCAGCCACGCGATGCCCTTGGTCGTCGCGAACCAGATGCGGCCTCTGCTATCCACTGTCTCTTTTTGCAACGTGAGATCGTCGAACCTTCCGGGCAGGCCATCGAGAGCGTCCAAGAGCTCGTAATGCACGCGATAGGTTGGGTCAGCCACAAACTTGCGCAGCTCCGTGGCATGGATGTGGATTACTCCGCGAGACTCGTGGAGCCACAAACTGCCGTCGGCCATTTCTTCTATCCCAGTAACGGATCCGAACCTTTCCTCATCCGAAGGAAGCACGGCCTGCACCCGATTTCCATCAAAATAACCCAAGCCCAAGGTTCCACCGATCCAGACCTGTTGGTTGCGGCCACCCATCGATCTCACATCCCCCACAGGAGAGCCCTTGTGCGGAGCAACAGTGTGGATCTTTCCACTTTGGATGTAGATGATTGTTCCGTCGTCGTAACCGAACCAGACACGTCCACTGTCATCTGTAAGTGCCGCTGTTGGCGGCAAACTCCGGAGCCCGGAGGGTGTGTCGAAGCGGATCCATGTGCCGTTGCTCCGATAGAAAATACCCGAATCACGTATGTCCATCCAGAGCACTTCGCCCGGGCCCATCGTCGGCATGACGGCAAGGATACGGCCCGCAAACGCATCAACAATCGGTTTCGGTAAGGGCGTCCGGACGAAGCTGCCTTTGTCATAGCGTATGATTTCCGCTGCGTAAAGCATGTAGATAGCGCCGTTCGGCCCGCGGTAGACGTTCTCGAAATTCTTCCCTCTTTTGATGTCCAAGCGGGGAGGGATCTTCGAATCACGGGTTCGCACCAAGCCGGTCGTCCAGCTTACCCACATCTCTCCGTCGTCCGCCGGGATGAGTTGGACAAAAGGGCTTTCGATTGGCGAATCAACCTGGACGAACTTGCTCTTTTTGAAACAATCGATCCCGCTCCAGGTTCCGACCCAGATGTTACCCTCGCGATCTTGATAGGCCGTGGTCACCAGGTTATCGGTCAGGCCGTCTTTCTCGGTATAGCTCTCAATTAGAGAGCTGGCCCCGTCCGGTTTGCCATGCAACTCTTCCGGAGCAGGAACACGGCGAAGTCCGTCCCCTAAGGTTGTAATCCAAAGACTGCCATCCCGGGCAACGAGAATTGCCTGTGATCCAACTCGGACTTCAGTGTCGTCGGAAGGCAGAGATTTTGTGCCCAAAGGGATAGGCCGGACCGACCTTGTTGTCTCGGCCATCCACAACTTGCCGTTGCGCGCTTCCGCAATCTGCGCCACCTGTCCGTAGCGAATCGATGTGGGTTGGAAGGCTCTGGCTCCTTTGGGCAAGAATAGAATCGTATTTTCGGTGACGACCCATAAAGTTCCCTGACGGTCGACAAACAGGGCACCCGCCCGGCCGGGCGGAAGATTCCACTCCTTTCCGGCCTCGATCCATCGGTTCCCGTCAAATCTTGCCAGTCCCGTACTGGTACCGGCCCAGATTGTGCCCGTGGCGTCCTGTGCAAGCGATTGCACATGGCCGCCGAGTGGTCTTTCGGGGCTTCTATAGGTCACAACCTCGCCATTTCTCAGCAGGCTGATCCCACCACGATTGAAACCAACCCAAAGATCTCCATTCGGGAGTGCCAATAAGGCAGTCGCTGGACCCGCGGGAAGTGGAGGGCCCGAAGGAGGCTCATATTGTTCGAAGCTGACACCGTCAAATCGAGTCAGGCCATCAGTGGCTGCGATCCACAGAAAGCCATCCGTCGTCTGCGCAATTGCGTGGATATTCTTCGGAGCGCGTTGCTTTTCTCCCCACCCTGTGTGGACGAATTGCGTAATCGTCGGCTGGCTCGGTTGAGCCAAGGCCGTCCCGCCGGAGACGATCCCCAGCAGACATATCGAAACAACTTGGACGAAAATATGTAGCTTTATCGTCAATCTAAACCGCCGACGTGTTGACGCAACCATCATGCAAAGCATCTGGAAAAAGCTCGATAAGCGTGCATGTACTTCTATGGCCACCGCTAAGGCTATCGCCTTTCCGGCATTTGCAACACACCGAAAACTCCCATCCGCAGCCTACCATTTCCTGTAGGTGCGGAGAGATTTCAGATCTGCAGCAGGCCGCGACGTAGCGCGATAGTGACCGCGTGCGTTCGGTCATTGGCCCGGAGCTTTTCCATCAGATTCTTGATGTGAAAATTAACCGTGTTCTCTGAAATAGTGAGTTGATCGGCAATCTGTTTGTTGCGATAACCGTCGCGAATCAGCTTGAGCACCTGCAACTCACGAGTGGTCAGATCGTCCTCACCCATATACTCGGCGAGGCGGGCAGCCACCTCGGGCGGTATATGCTTCCGGCCCGCATGAACGGAACGAATCACGGCCAGCAGCTCATCCACCGGCATGCTCTTCAGGATGTAGGCCGAGGCTCCAGATCGCATAGCCCGCTGGATCTCGGCGTCGCCATCGGAGGTCGTCAGCATAATGACGCGGGCATGCGGAAACTCTCCACGGATGGCGATCAGAACGTCAATGCCATTGGCTCCGGGAAGACGGAGATCCATCAGCGTCACGTTGGGCCGGTGATTGCGAAACTCCGCGACAGCCTGCACCGCGTTGCCGGCGTGTGCTACCAGAACCATATCCGGCTCACCATCGATCATCACCCTCAGTCCTTCGCGAAAGACCGGATGATCTTCCACGCAGAGGATACGAATCTGATCCGTAGCGGCCATGGTAATTACCTCTGGTCGGTGAGCTTTTCGGACATTTGAAAATTTGGTCGTACTCTGCTTTCCATAGTAATTCCGCCGTCTCGCTGCCCACTGAAATTTGTAGTACGAACTCCACCACAAATAGGGTCGTGCGAAAACCTGACCGCCTTCATTCTTGTGATAAGCCTCGGTGATGAGTCTTTGATCGCGTATCGTTGCCGATTCGCAGATACTGTCTGATTTTATGGGGAGGGAATATGAGCTCAGCCGCGACGGTCGCAATTCCTTCGGGAACTACTTCTGTTCCGATCTATGCATTTAACGGGAACCTGATCCGGGAAACCATGTCGCATACCACCCCCACCGTCTTCGTCGTGGATGAGGACGTCAACATTCGACGATCCCTGGAACCGTTGATTCGCGCCAAGGGCTGGCAGCTCAGGATCTGCGACTCAGTTCGAGAATTTCTCGTCGAACCGCGCCCGAGTGGTGCTGTCTGCCTGATACTGGCCTTTTCTTCCAATGCTCCAAGCAGCCTGGAAGCTCAAAAGAAGATTGCCAGCGAATGTGCAGAGATGCCGATTGTCGTCGTTGCCGACTACGAAGATATCCCGACCACTGTACAAGCCATGAAGGCCGGCGCCGTCGATTTTCTCCTGAAGCCCTTCGGTGAGGAACTGCTGGTGGCCGCGATTAGCCAGGCCCTGGCGCGCAGCCGTGCAGCCCTCGATCGTCGAACGGAGATGCTCCACCTACAGAATTGCTACGGCTCCCTGACTCCACGCGAACAACAAGTCATGGGTTTGGTAGTCACGGGCCTGCTCAACAAGCAGGTCGGTGGAGAGCTAGGCATCAGCGAAATCACCGTCAAGGCACATCGCGGACAGGTCATGCAAAAGATGAGAGCGGACTCCTTCGCTCATTTGGTGAATATGGCGTCAAGGCTGCGTTTAACGAGGCCAGCCTTCGCGCTGTAAACAGGAAGCGCGCAGGCCACTTTCATCCTTCCACACGTCCTGCGCCAGCATCTGCCGCTCCGCCGAAAAGACCTTCAGCGACGTAACCCCACGTTGCCGCGGAGCCCTCAGCCGATCACAATCGGGGTTATGTTTGAAAATTAATCGCTGCAAGCGGGGTTGTCCTTCGGCATACTGGACAGGCCCGCCAGATAAGGTTGTTGTCCGTTATTGCGACGCTGACCCTCTGTGAATCATTCGTCTGCGAAGCAAAAGCTCAACACCGAGGAGATTTGACCATGGCCTTTTGGAATGCCCGACGACTCGCCGCCTGCATTGCCGTCGCAGTGAGTTTTGCGCAAATCGCGTCCGCCGCGGAAATTCTGATTTCCGACGCAAAGTCACAGCCGGAAAGTTTGACCGCAGCGCCCGGCGGAGTGCTGATCGTCGGCAGCGCCAGTTCGCCCTTCGTCTACAAGGTGCGCCCAGGTTCCTCCACGGCGGAGAAGTTTATTGACGCAAGCGCTGAAGGTCCCGGGACCTTCTTCTTCGGCATGCTCGCCGATGCTTCCACCAATACGTTGTGGACATGCCAGCTAACCCCCGTACCAAACACCACGCCCGTGCAGCGCCATACCGCGCTCCGAAGCTTCGATCTCTCCACCGGCGCGCCGAAGATTCGCTGGAACCTGCCGGGAGAAAACACCACCTGCAACGACTTTACGATCGGACCAGACAAAGCGCTCTACATCACAGATACCGCCACCGGCAGAATTTATAAGCTGCCTGCCGGCGCCTCCACCGCAGAGCTCTACCTCGAGCATCGGACGCTGATGGGCGTCGACGGCATCACTTTTCTGGATGGCACGCTCTACGTCAATAACGTGATCTTCAACAAGCTCTACCGCATCCCGGTCGGTGCCGATGGCAAACCGGGTACTCCCGTCGATATCTGGGTGGATCAGCCGATAAAAGGACCGGATGGCATGCGCGCCGCAAACGGTAAGCTCTTCCTCGCCGAAAATGGCAGCGGAAAAATCTCCGTCCTCACGATCGATGGAGACAAGGCAAGCGTCACCGTTATCAAGGAAGGACTCAACACACCGACCGGAGTCGAGCCCGCTGGCGATACCCTCTGGATCACCGAGCGCGGCGCCGGCAAGGCTGTATCAATCCCCATGCCTAAATAACGTACAGGGCATAGTATTCACTGAACAGAGACCGAACTCCGCCAGGAGTATAGGTGTTGCTGCATCACCCACAGGCTCGGCGTCCAGGCCCTCTGCCCGCAACAATAGAGTCTCTCGTCCGTTGGCTTCACGCATCCCGCTCCCTTTAGGGAATTTGCGAGGCAAATTTTGCTTGACGCGCTGAAATTCAACGATGTCATATATTGCTATGACATATATCGGAGCAAGACTGTTCGAGCGGGAATTGAAAAAAGGCAGCGCTGAGCTGTTAATCCTTTCGCTTATCGAGCGCCGCCCACGCCATGGTTATGAGATCAGCAAGCTGATTGAACAGCGCTCCGAAGGCCTCCTCAAGTTCAATGTCGCCTCTTTCTATCCGATGCTTTACCGGCTCGAAAAGCGCGGTTTCATCACCGGCCGGTGGGTCGAAAAGGAGGGGCAACGCAGACGCCGCTACTATCAGCTCACCGCCCAGGGAAAGAAAGTGCTGAAAGACCAGCGCAGTTGCTGGGCCGATTTTGTCCATGCCATCAACCGGATCACGGAGGGAGAGCATGCCTGACTGGTCAAAAGAAATTCATGCGGCACTCGAGCGCCTCAATTTAAGCGTGGATCAGGAGGCATCGGTTGCAGACGAGTTGGCGCAACACCTGGAAGACCGCTATGACGAGCTGAGGCGCGAAGGCCTTGACGATGCCGAAGCATCGCGGCTGCTTGGTGCCGAGTTGAGTGATGGCCGCCTTGTGGCTGGGCTAAAAGGTCTTCTCACTCCAGCTTCGGAAGCAATATCGCCAGGAAATGATAGGCGGGAGAAGCCGCTTGCCGGCCTGGGAAACGATCTTCGTTATGCCATAAGGATGCTGCGCCTCAACCCGGGCTTCGCGGCCGTGGCAATTGTCTCGCTTGCGCTCGGCATCGGGGCCAACACCGCGATTTTTGAGCTGCTCGACGCGGTTCTCCTTCGTACTCTTCCCGTGCAGGCGCCACAGCAACTGGCGAATATCGGAGAGATCCAGCACGGCAGAGTGGGAAGCACAGTTGCGCGGCAGAAGAATTTCTCGTTCGCGATATGGCAGCAGATACAGCAACAGCAGAAAGGTTTCTCGGGAACAGCCGCGTGGAGCACAGAGAGATTTGACCTCGGGCAGGGAGGCGAAGCGCGCTACGTAGATGGCATGTGGGTCAGTGGAAGCTTCTTCCACACTCTCGGAATACAGCCATCGATGGGCCGCCTGCTCACAGAGAGCGACGACTACCGGGGATGCGGAATTCGTGCCGTAGTCATTAGTTACCCCTTCTGGCAGCGAGCATTTGGAGGCCGCGCCGATGCCGTTGGAAGCAAGCTTTCTCTCGACGGCCATCCATTTGAAGTGGTCGGCGTTACGCCGGCAAGTTTTTACGGGCTCGAAATCGGTCATAACTTTGACGTAGCCCTTCCGCTTTGCAGTGAACCAGCCATCCGTCCGGAGGGCGCATGGACAGCAGATGCGACAACCTGGTGGCTTGATGTCATAGCCCGATTGGATGACGGCTCGACCTTTCAAAAAGCGAATGCTCAGCTCTCATCGATTGCCCCCGGAATATTTGCGGCAACCTTGCCTGCGGGATATGATGCCGCCGCCAGAAAGAGCTATTTACGTTTTGGACTTAAAGCAGAGTCGGCAGCCACGGGAGTTTCCGAGCTTCGAGCCCACTATGCCGATCCTTTACGAGCGCTACTCGCGATTTCAGGTCTTGTCCTGCTGCTGGCTTGTACGAATCTTGCCAATCTGATGCTGGCCCGGGCCGGAGCGCGCCAACGTGAGATAGCTTTGCGTCTTGCGCTCGGCGCTTCACAGCGTCGTCTGCTTCGTCAGCTCCTGACAGAAAACCTCTTTCTGGCTTTGGTGGGCGCCACGGTTGGTTTGATTCTGGCGCAGGTATTGGGAAGAATTCTCATCGCATTGATCGGCAACTCCGAAGATCCCGTATTCCTTCCGCTGTATCCTGATATTCGCGTTCTCCTGTTCACAATCGGCATCGCTTTGTTGACCTGCCTGCTCTTTGGCGTCGCCCCTGCTTTCCGCGCCGTGCGCGTCGATCCGGGCGCAGTAATGAAAGCGAATGGTCGCGGCATCACCACAGGGCGTCAGCATTTCCTGCTGAGAAGAGGGCTGATCATTTCGCAGGTTGCACTTTCGCTTGTGCTTCTTGTCGCGGCTCTGCTGTTTGTGCAGACATTCCGCAACCTTCTGACCGTGAACGCTGGCTTTCGGCAGGATGGAGTGCTCGTTGCAGATTTCGACTTCTCCCCACTGCATATCCCCGCGCCCAACCGCGCAGAATACAAGCGCAAACTCCTGGCGGACGTGAAGAACACGCCCGGTGTTCTCTCCGCAGCCGAAACCACCATCGTTCCCCTGAATGGTGATGGATGGAACGAGTTCATCGAAATTCCAGACCGTGGTCTTTCCCGCCAACTCGTGTACTTCAGTGCCGTGAGTTCGGGTTATTTTCAAACCCTCCAGATTCCTGTACTCGCGGGAAGAGACTTCAACGATAGCGATACGGCAACCTCACCTCACGTGGCGATTGTGAACGAGCAGTTTGCGCATACATATTTCGAAGATAAAAATCCAATTGGAAAAACATTTGAGATACGCCAGGATCGAGGCACGCCCAACCGCATCTACCGCGTCGTTGGAATCGTGGGAAACACCCGGTACCGTGATATTCACGATGTGCCTACCCCACTCATCTTTGTGTCGCCATACCAGACAGACGACGCGGGCACGGATTCCACCTTCGTCGTGCGTTCCGATGAAGATCCGGCGTCTCTGATTTCGTCGTTGAAGAATGCTGCTGCAAGAAACAGCCCTCAAATTGTTTTGACCTTTAGTGTTCTGCGAACTTCCGTCCTCAGGGGACTCACGCGGGAACGGCTGATGGCCACGCTGTCAGGTGTCTACGGCGCTCTTGCTGCCATTCTGGCAATGGTGGGCGTCTACGGCATCATGTCCTACATGGTCATGCGGCGCAGCAGCGAAATGGGGCTTCGGATCGCCCTCGGCGCGCAAAGGATGAGCGTGCTCGGCATCATCCTGCGCGAGGCTACGAGTCTGGTCGCTGGAGGCCTCATAGCAGGCACAGCTATCGCCATCGCCTGTGCAAGAACCGCGAGGACGTTACTCTACGGCATCAGGCCGGTTGATCCATTCACCTTGTTTGTCGCGGCGGGAGGTCTCTTGATGATCGCCATGGCGGCAAGCTTGCTTCCAGCGATTCGAGCAGCATCGGTCGATCCCATCCAGGTACTTCGCGAGGAATGAACAGAATATTCAGCTTGCTAAGCCAGCACCGGCAGCTCCGCCGAAAAGATATTCAGCGGCGTAATCCCGCGCTGCCGCAGCGCCCGCAGACTCAACGCATCGTGCCGCTTTGCCAGCCGTTGCCCGTTGTGGTCCGCCACCAGCGTGCAGTGATACCAGCTCGGCGCGGCAAAGCCCAGCGCCCGCAACAAGAGTATCTGCCGCGCCGTCGACTTCAGCAGATCCGCGCCGCGCACCACTTCCGTAATCGCCATCGCGGCGTCGTCCACCGCGCAGGCAAGCTGGTAGCTCGGCACATTGTCTTTACGCCACACCAGAAAATCCCCAAAGTCCACGCCCGCCACAAACCGCTGTACCCCCAGGTGCTGATCGTAGAACTCCACCACCGCGCCATCCGGCACGCGAAAGCGCCAGTTCGCCGGCGCCGGCTCCATGCGCCCTGCCGTCGGCCCCGGAAGCTGCGTCGGCTCCAGCGCCAGATGCCGGCAAGTCCCCGGATAGATCGGTTCATCATCTGCCTGCGCCAGCGCGCCCTCGTGCGGAGCAGTAGCCAGCGCCGCAAGCTCCGTCCGCGAACACCGGCAGGGATAGATCAGCCCCCGCCGCATCAAATTGCGCCACGCATCCGCATACAGCCGACGCCGCTTGCTCTGAAAGTAAGGAGCATAAGGCCCGTTGCTTGCCGCGCGATCCGTTCTGTCCGAGCCAGGACCCTCCTGCCAGCGAATCCCCAGCCAGCGCAGATCCTCAACCGCCGCATCCACATACTCACTCTTGCTGCGCTCCGGATCCAGATCGTCCATCCGCATCACCAGCGTGCCCTTCGCATCCCGCGCCCGCTGATAAGCCGTCCAGAACGTCCGCGCATGCCCCACATGCATCAACCCCGTCGGCGAAGGCGCAAGCCGCCCACGATAAAGCTCAGAGCCGCGATACGGTTCCGCGACGCCCGCCCGTCCTTCCGGTCTATCCTCGCCACCCTCCGCATCCGTAATCGTCAGCGAAGCCAGCAACCGCTCAGTGCCCACCCTCAAAGTCTACGCACAAACAGAAATGCGCGGAATGGATCACTTGATTCCACGCCGCGCACGCCTTGTTTCAAGCTCTTATCCGAAAACCTACTCAGCACCCTCATCCGCCGAATCATGCTTGTCCGCATCTTTCGGTGAATGGTCGTCATTATCCGACCCACCCGTGTACTGATGATGGTGATGATGGAACGGCGACATATCGTCGTCAATGTGGTTCGGATCCACCGAAACCTGCACCACATCCATCTCATGCCCATCCAGATCCACAATCAGCATCGCCATCCGATCGCCTTGCGGCTTCGTATAGATCAGCGTCTGCTCGCTTCCGCCCTTAGTCGTCTCGCGAATCATCCGCCCCCAGCCCTTGCCTACATGCTGCTCCACAATCGAGTTCAGCTCCGCTCCATCCACATCTTCATCGAAGTGCTCAATCTCCGCCACATGCAGCCCGCCCACGCCGCCATGCGAAGCAACACGCGCGATGCCGCTGATCAGCCCCATAAACGGAATCTTGTTCGCATGTACGTGATAACGCGACTCGATGCTATGCACCACCGGATCGAACCCGCCCCCGCCCATACCGCTACCCATCGCCAGCAGAATCGCCGGAGTCATCACCGCCACAATGCCCACTCCCACCGCTACCGGATACCAGGCCTGTTTCATTTGCTGGCCTCCTTATCTGCCTTGTCTTTCTCCGCCTTCTTGATGCGCTTGCCCGCGTCCTTCGGAATCCCGAAGTTCCCGCTCATCTCCGCAACCTTATCGATATCGATCGGCCCCAGAATCAACACCAGCGAAAGCTCCTTCGGCTCCGCGTCCAGCACATACAACCCCTGGATCTGACCGTTCACCATCTTCACGTAAACATCCGTTCCCTCGGCCTCGCCCTTCGTGCGCTCGTGCACCATCGGCGACCACTCCGACCCCTCGAAATACTTGCGCAGAGCCGCCAGGTCCGCCGCCGTATACGAGTTGTCCTTGTCGAACTCGTAATCGCGCACATACACGCCCTTCAGGTTCTTGATCATGTCCTTAACGGCCTGCGAATCCTTATCGTCGTCCTCATCCTTATCGATAAACTTCGCAGCAAACGCCAGCATGTTCTTATCCAGCGTCACCTCGGTCACATGCTTTGCCTTATCGGCCAGCGTCTTCTCCGCCGGCGAAGGCGTCGGCAGCTCATCCTGCGCCCGCGCCGCCGCCACCAGCCCAATTCCCATTCCAACCGCCATCACCCCGGCCCAAACCCTCATCGTCCTCATCCCGTCCTCTTTCTCCCGTATGGGAATTGCTCTCACCTATTGGTTCTCGACCGCAACCGCATACGCCGCTCGATCGTTAATCCGCTCATTGATCTTGTCCAGCGTGCGGCCCGTAATCCGCAGCGCCAGCATCACCTGCGCCTTTGCCTCTTCGCCCTTCTGCCGCTCCACCGCCCGCACTTCCGTCTGGTGATAGACCACAATGCCGCTCGCAATCGCCGCCAGCACCGCCGTTGCCGCAATCCGCTGCAGAATCCACCCACCCTGTTGTGCGTGGCCGCTCGCACGCCGCCGCGCCCGTGATTGCGCCAGCACCCGCGCCTTCAATCCCAGCGGAGCCTCGCGTCGCTGCATCGACATCCGTAGCTTCCGCTCGAACTCGGCCAGTTCCATCTCGTCCTGATCCTTACGCTCCACGCACATACTCCTTCAGGGTTTCGCCGGCCCTGGCCCGCAGCAGCTTTAACCCGCGCTGCAACTGGCTCTTCACCGTCGCCAGCGGAGACTTCACCATCACCGCAATCTCCTCCGGCGTCATCTCTTCCTGGTATCGCAGCACCAGCGCTGCCCGCTGCGACTCCGGCAAACCCGCCAATAATGCCTCAATCCGCGCGCTCAATGGACCATCCTCATCGAAAGGCTCCACCAGCACGTGCCGTTCCTCAAGCTCAACCCAAACATCCGTGCCCAGACTGGTAGTCCGCGTCCGCCGCCTTCGCAGCGCATCCGCACAGCGATGCAGCGTCACCTGCCGCAGCCACCAGCGCGCATGCTCGGCCGACTTCATCTTGCCCAGGTTCCGGTCCAGTTCCAGCAGCACATCCTGCGCCAGTTCCTCCGCCAGTCCCCGGTCGCCGGTCATTCGCCACGCCAGCGAGAAGACCATCGACTGGTGCTCCTCCACTAACTCTTCGAACTCCGGCTGCCATCTCGGCTCTCTCATGCGCTTCTACTCTCTATTCCGCAACCAGCGGTCTATCGGGATGCATAGCCTTACGTTTTTTTGCGCAGAGATGTTCAACCACAGGAGCTCGAGGCATCCAAGCCGGCACAATTTCGGCCACCACCAGACTTGTCATCCTGAGGAACAAAGCAGGGCCCCTGCGGACGGGTCTTAGTCGCAGGAGGAAAGCGGCGAAGGATCCGCTGTCGCCTTGTTCTTGCCATTGCTTTTCTGTCCATCATCCCCGAAGGGGATCTGCTTTTTGTGAAGGTCGGATCCGTTGCTAGATGAGAATTCCGAAGATCGCACCCCCACCGAGAACCCCATTCGCGCGAAAGCGCGAACCCGGAGGGAGCAGGGGCATTCATGCCCCTGAAAAGCCGCCGAATAAAGAAAGCGGCTTTAGCCGCGGGTCTTTCCGCACAAAGGCCAACGATCTATCGAGAACCCGCAGGCATCGCATTCATGTCGCCGCACCGAGCTGAACACGTATCCTGAATCAGCCCAGCCCGGACAGGATTATTTTTGATACACCGCAACGCCAATAAACTCATTCGCGCAAAGCGCGAACCCGGAGGGAGCAGGGGCATTTATGCCCCTGAATAAATAGCCATCATAGAAAGCGGCTTTAGCCGCGGGCCTTTCCTCGCCAAGACTAACAATCTATCGAAAATGCGCAGGCATCGCATCCATGTCGCCATGCCCTGCTGAACTGAATGCGTAATCACTCGCAGCAGCAACAAGCCTCGCCCGAACAGGATTCTCCTCGATATACCGCACAGCGCCCCCGAACTTCTCCCGCGACAGCACCTGACTCTCGTTGAAACCCCGCATCCAGACATCCAGCTTGCTCTTCAATCGAAACGAAAACCCGCCCTTGATAAATTGCACCGCTTTCTCCAGCGAAATCTCAGGAGCAGGCGTAATCAACGCATGAAAATGATCCGGCATAACAACAAAAGCGTGCAGAAAAAACTTCCCCTGCTCTCGATAGCCAAACAAGGTTTCGCGGAATAGTTCAGCGTTCGAAGTCACTTGAAACAGGCGCCTTCGTTGCGCCGTGACAGACGTAATCAGATAGGTTCGAAGTTCCTGTGGTGCAAGAGGCATTCCAGCAAGGATAAAAGAACTACCCGCGGCTAAAGCCAACACTCATTTATGGCGTGATTTCAGGGGCATAAATGCCCCTGCTCTCTCCAAAAACGAAACGACAGAACGCTTTTTCCCACTTCGCAACTAGCACCTTACCCTTGTACCTATTTCCACACCCACCCCAACATATAGACGTTGACCCACCCCCCGACCCGCGATATAGTCGAAACTGCTTTCGGTGGTGAATCCTCCGATTCACCTGAAAAGGGAATCCGGTGCAACTCCGGAACTGCCCCGCAGCGGTAAACAGGAACGAACGTTCCAGGCCCCAATTGGGGTCAAAAGCACTGGCCAATCGCCCATCCGCCCTACGGATCCGCCTCGGCTGGGAAGCTGGAGCAAGTAGGGAAGCCTGCAAGTCCGAAGACCTGCCGGGAGACGCGTTCCAGGCGAACGCGAGATACGCAACCGCCTCCGAGGGGAAGGCTGGGCGGCTTCTGGCTGGTTTTTCCAGGCACTGGTCCGTCTTCGTCTCCTTTTCGGTCTTGTGATTCTGCTGTACCTGTACTGGAAAGGACCCCCTCCCCAATGGCCGCTACACTACAACCCGCTTTCGATTCTGCGTTTGAACCCGACCGGCCAGCCGCTCAACAGGCCAGCCTAACCGAACTCGACCCCAATTTTCCGCCAGCCGAAGCCGCGCCGCAGATGCAGGTGCGCAAGCGCTCCGGAGCTCTCGAGCCAGTCGACGTCAATAAGATCGTCCGCGCCGTCGAGCGCTGCTGCGCCGGTCTGCCCCACGTCGACGCCATCCGCGTAGCCAGCAAGACCATCGGCGGCCTCTACAACGGCGCCTCCACACGCGAGCTCGACTCCATTTCGATTCAAACGGCCGCCTCACTCATCGCCGAGGAGCCCGAGTACTCTCGCCTCGCCGCGCGCCTGCTGCTTGAGACCATCGCCAAGGAAGTTGCCGGACAGAACATCTATTCCTTCTCGCAGTCCGTCGAGCTCGGCGCTCGCGAAGGCGTCGTTTCAAAAGACGCAGCCGAGTTCGTCGCCGCCAACGCGCGCAAACTCAACTCCGCCATCGACGACCGCTACTCCGACAGCTTTGAGTACTTCGGCTTGCGCACCGTCTATGACCGCTACCTGCTGCGCCACCCCATCACGCGCCAGGTCGTTGAGACGCCACAGTATTTCTTTCTTCGCGTTTCTTCGGGGCTGTCCACAACCGTAACCGAAGCCATCAACTTCTACCGCCTGCTCGCCTCGCACGATTACCTGCCCAGCTCGCCGACCCTTTTCAACAGCGGCACCAAGCACAGCCAGATGTCGAGCTGCTACCTGCTCGACTCGCCCTCGGACTCGCTCGACTCCATCTACGACGCCTACAAGCAGGTTGCGCTGCTCTCCAAGTTTTCCGGCGGCATCGGCCTCGCCTTCCATCGCATCCGCAGCGAAGGCTCGCTCATCCGTGCGACCAACGGCCTGTCCAACGGCATCGTTCCCTGGCTCCGCACTCTCGATGCCTCCGTCGCCGCCGTCAATCAGGGTGGCAAGCGCAAAGGCGCATGCTGCGTCTATCTTGAGCCGTGGCACGCCGATGTCGAATCGTTCCTCGAAATGCGCGACAACACCGGCGACCAGGCCCGCCGCACCTACAATCTCAACCTCGCCAACTGGATTCCCGATCTGTTCATGCAGCCGCGTCGAAGCCGACGGCCAGTGGTCTCTCTTCGACCCGAAAGACGTACCGAATCTCACCGATCTCTATGGTCCGGCCTTCCAGACCGCTTATGAAGAAGCCGAAGCAAAGAAGCTCTACAAGCGCCAGGTCAAAGCCCGCGACCTCTACGCACGCATGATGCGCACGCTCGCCGAAACCGGCAATGGCTGGATGGTCTTCAAAGACGCCTGCAACATCAAGTGCAACCAGACCGGTGAGAATGAGATCGGCAACCCCGGCAACGTCGTGCACCTCTCCAATCTCTGCACCGAGATCACCGAAGTGACGTCAAAGGCCGAAACCGCCGTCTGCAACCTCGGCTCGATCAACCTCGGTCGTCATCTGGCTTTCGAAAACGGCGTTGCGGCAAAGTTCGACTTCGACAAACTCGCTGCCACCGTCCGCCATGCCGTGCCCATGCTCGATCGCGTCATCGACATCAACTTCTATCCCATTCCGCAGGCCGCCGGATCGAACTCCCGCTGGCGTCCCGTCGGCCTCGGTCTCATGGGCCTGCAGGATGTCTTCTTCCAACTCCGCTGGGCCTTTGACTCTCCCCAAGCCCGCGAGCTCTCCGCGCGCATCCAGGAAGAGATTTACTTCCACGCGTTATCGGCGTCGTGCGAATTGGCCGAGCACAACGGCCCGCATGAGGCATTCAGTGAAACTCGCGCCTCGAAAGGCGAGCTGCAATTCGATCTCTGGGGCGTCAAGCCCACCGATGCCGCGCGCTGGGATGCTCTGAAGGAGCGGATCAGGCAGCACGGCCTGCGCAACTCGCTGCTCATTGCCATCGCGCCGACCGCAACCATCGCATCCATCGTCGGTTGCTACGAGTGCATCGAGCCGCAGATCTCCAACCTCTTCAAGCGCGAAACCCTCTCCGGCGAGTTCATGCAGATCAATCGCTATCTCGTGAACGAGCTGAAGGGTCTCGGCCTCTGGTCCGAGGAGATGCGCGCCCGCATCAAGCTCGCCGAGGGCTCCATCCAGTCCATCGCAGAAATTCCCGCAGAGCTTAAGCTCATCTATCGCACGGTCTGGGAAATTCCCATGCGCTCGCTCATCGACATGGCAGCCGATCGCGGAGCCTGGCTCGACCAGAGCCAGTCCCTCAACCTCTTCGCCGAGTCACCCAACATCGGTCGCCTCAGCAGCATGTATATGTACGCCTGGAAGCGCGGCATCAAGACCACCTACTACCTGCGCTCCCGCCCAGCCACCAAGATTGCCAAAACCACGGTGTCTGCGACCGCACGCGCATCCGCTCCCGAGCCGCCACCGGCATACTCACCCAGCCAGGCCGTAGCCTGCTCTCTCGAAAATCCCGGCAGTTGCGAAGCCTGCCAATAGCCAGATTGCTCCACAGGAAATTGCTCCACACGGCATTCCGTGGAGCAATTTCCCATTCGCTGTAACAAGGCACAAACACCCGGAATTGTACGCAACCGCAAGCATCTGAAATCAGGCAGTTTCCAACAAACCGCGCCAAATCCATTACCGTTCGCCCAAAAGTGTTCTACGAGGAGCAATTTCCGAGCACCACCCAATCGGCACGGGTGGTCACCATGACGGAGGCCGGCCAATCCTGGTAGGCGTGGGTTTTAACCCGCGCATTCAATGTTCCCAGTCGATGGGGCTTTAGCCCCTGAGGCGAGCTTACTTTCAGCCATGCACCAAAATTGCTCCACGTGGAGCAATTCGTAGAGCCAAAAATGTTCCACGTGGAGCAATTTTCAGTACAGGAGTCCCAATGTCCACCAAAGCCCCGCACAGCATCCTCGACCCCGGTCTCTCGCTCACCCTGCGCCCCATGCAGTACCCGGTCTTCTTCGACATGTTCAAGAACGGCATCAAGAACACCTGGACCGTCGAAGAAGTCGACTTCTCCACCGACCTCGTCGACCTGCGCAGCCGCCTGACGCCCGCCGAGACGCACCTCATCCAGCGCCTGGTCGCCTTCTTCGCCACTGGCGACTCCATCGTCTCCAACAACCTGGTGCTCAATCTCTATAAGCACATCAACTCACCCGAAGCGCGCCTATACCTCTCGCGCCAGCTCTTCGAAGAAGCCGTGCACGTGCAGTTCTACCTGACACTGCTCGACAACTACGTGCCCGATCCGGACGCCCGCGCAGCCGCCTTCGCCGCTGTCGAGAACATTCCCTCCATCAGCAAAAAAGCCGACTTCTGCATGAAGTGGATGGACTCCATCCAAAAGCTCGACGAGCTGCGCACCGAGGAACATCAGAAGCAGTTCCTGCTCAACCTGATCTGCTTCGCCGGCTGCATCGAGGGACTGTTTTTCTTCGCGGCGTTTGCGTATGTCTACTTCCTGCGTTCGCGGGGATTACTCAACGGCCTTGCCGCAGGCACCAACTGGGTCTTCCGCGATGAGAGCGCTCATCTCGAATTTGCATTTGAAGTCGTCAATATCGTGCGCCAGCAACATCCTCATCTCTTCGACGCCGAGCTTGAGCGTGACGTTGTGACCATGCTGCGCGAAGCCGTCGACTGTGAACTGCAATTCGCCGAGGATCTGTTGTCGGGTGGCGTGGCAGGCTTGTCCGTGCGCGAAATGCGGCAGTATCTCGAATACGTCGCCGACTCACGCGTCGTCCGGCTGGGCATGCAGCCCATCTTTGGCAGCAAGAATCCCTTTGGCTTTATGGAATTGCAGGATGTGCAGGAGCTGACCAACTTCTTCGAGCGCCGCGTCTCCGCCTACCAGGTAGCCGTGCCGGGCGAAGTAGCGTTTCACGAAGACTTCTAGGCGGCAAAAATTGCTCCACGTGGAGCAATTTGCGGTTCCGGGACGACTACCGGGCAGAATCGCGCCGTACGCTCTTCGCCTCTTTCAGGCTTCAGAACAAGTCGGGGACGGAGTGGAAGGCGATTCTTGTGGGGGCGGCTTTGAAGGCGCGGAGCATGGCGGCTGGGGCGATAGTCTGCATGCCGTATTTGTGATTCAGTTCGTCCATTGCCGCGGATAGCTGAAGGCGTTCTTCGCCGCCGTCCTGCTGGTCGAAAAGGGTGAGTGTATGCAGGGCGTCGGGGACCAGGTCGCTGAGAGTAACTGAGACGAAGAAGGGCTCTTCGCAGGCTGAGCCTCGTGGACGCGTGTCCCACAGCTTACGGAGGGCGTCGATGAGGGTGGCGTGGTCCTGAGTCTCAATGAGGCGCAGTTCGGCAGACCAGGAATCGCGCTTGGCGGGGCCGAAGACGGTGGTTCCGCGGACGGGGCTTTGGCCGACGAAGGCGATGGTGAGGGAGATGCGTGCGGCCCAGAGCTTGTCGCCGCGCATGCGCATGGCGGCCTTGTGGAGGAGTTTGAGAGCGACGGCCCATGCGCAATCGATTGTGCGCAGATCGGGGGCGAGGACGTGCTGGTGTCCCATGGATTTGGGATGCTCGTTGTCTTCGACGTCGAAGTCTTCGCCGCGCAGCCAGTGCCAGAGCCGCTCGCCCCACACCGATCCCCAGAGCTCGCCGGTTTCTTCGCGGGTGCGCTCGCGGTCGCCGATGCGGATGAGGTCGGCCATGGAGTGGATGCCTTGTTCGTTGAGACGCTTTTCGGTTCTGGCTCCGACGCCGGGCAGGTCGCGTAGCTGGAGGGTGAGGATGGCTCCACGGAGGATGTCCTGGGTGAGTGCGACGAGGCCATCGGGCTTTTCCATGTCGCTGGCGATCTTGGCGAGGTAGCGGTTAGGGGCCAGTCCGACGGAGCAACGGAGGGTGCTGCCGACCTGGTCGCGGATAGCTTCTTTGACTTGGCGGCCGAGGCGGAGCGCGGAGAGCAAGGGACGCTCGCGGCCGATGAGGCGGCAGGCCATCTCGTCGATGGACTGAACGGCGGTGACGGGGACGCAGCTCTCGACGGCTTTGACGATGCGATGGTGGTAGTCGACGTAGAGCTCGTGGCGGGCTTCCACGAAGACAATATCGGGACATAGCTGGCGGGCTTCGCGGACCATGGTGCCGGTAGTGACGCCGTGGGCTTTGCCTTCATAGCTGACGGCGACGCAGACGGTGGTGTCTGTTTCCATGGCGACGACGCCGACGGGGCGGTTGCGGAGTTCGGGGCGGTCTTCCTGCTCGACGGAGGCGAAGTAGGAGTTGAGATCGACGAAGAGCCAGTTGACCTCGGGCTGCCGGGTGACCAGGCGCGGGGAAACGGGACCGGGATGCGCAAAAGCGGCCATTGCGGAGCCCTCTGCTCTTATTTTCGCCTTACATTCGCTTAAAGACAACCACTTTTTTAGTCACTACGTCTAAAGTTTTAGTGGGAACACCGATGTAATACTTGACGCGGGAGTTTCCTCATGAGACTTTCGGTACAACCTTGGATTGAATTTTTCAGGCAGGTCTGGTACTGGCCGGGTGCACGGAACCGGCTGAGTTAAGCATTATGCATTCGCTTGTACATTGGATATCGACGATTGGAACCGTTCTGGCGGTGGTGATCACTCTGGGGGCCGGAGTGCTGATTTACTGCTGTTTGAGTTGCTCGAACTGCGGGTGCAAGGACAAGGACGAGCTGTTCAGGCGGAAATCAGCCTAGGTTTTTCGGGCCGCGGGGATCCCAGCCGGGTCTGGCGATCCAATTGGGCACCATGGGTGTTTGCGGGGGAGTGCTTGGGTTGGCGGCGGAGATATCAAGTTGCGAGTAGATATCAGCTGCGAGTCGATATCAAGCTGCGACCTGAGCAGGGTTGAATATCTCGAATCCGGATTCTCCAGCGGCATCTAAAAGTCTGGCGTCGGAACTGACGAAGACGATCTGCATTCCCTGAAACATTTCACGCGCAATGATGGCTGAGCCTAGCTGCAGGGCCTCGGTAGAGCGAAGCTCGTAGTGGTCGAGGACCTGGCGGGCGGCTTCGAGGACAGCGGGGTTGAGGGGTTGCTGCACCATGCGAGCGGCTTCAACGCGGAGGATACCGCGAGCGGCTTCGCCATCTTCGGGATTGATCGCGCCGGAGCGTTCGCGCCGCCGGAGCGCCGCGTAGACCTCGAGTGGCGTTCCGGCGGAGATGAGCTTGCGGTTATCTTCGGTGGACTCCATGAGCGGGATGAGGGCATCGGTGCCGGGCTCCTGTACGAAGAGCTTGGCGAAGGCGGTGGAGTCGAGGAAATAGCACTTCACAGAGCCTCCCTGTCCGCGTGGAAGCTGTCCTCGTCGAGGCTTGTGCTGAGCGCCTCGCCGTGAACGGCGACGGGCCGGAAACGCTGAGCTTCATCAGGCACACCGGCTTCGGCCCGGTTGAGCCGGATGGTGGTGGTGGGATAAGCCGGGGTTTTGGGATTGGGAATCTTGCTGGTGAGCACGACTCCGCGCAGGATGGCCTCGGCGAGGATCATCTGACGGGACTCGGGACTCTGATTCCAATGAAAGGCCTTGCGGGGCAAGAACGAGTCGCGGAACCATTTGAGCGCGATGAAGGCGTGGCCTCCGCGCTCAGCCTCGGCGAGAGTGGAGCAGAGCTCGCGGATGCGGTCGTCGACATCGGCAGGCAGGGCCGCAGGATCGTCGGCGATGTTGCCCTCTTCAAAGGCGGAGATGGACCGCGTGGAGCGGCCGTTGCGTGCAGACGCTGCGGGGCGATCCATGCCATCGGATGATCCATCGGCTCGTTCGAAGTAGATGCGGACTTCGTCTTCTTCCGGGTTCCAGGTGGTTGCGTTTGCGTTACGCCGCTTGCTGCGGCCACTTTCTCCGCAAAGCTCGACAATTGCCTGATAGCCGGCCGGCGCGAGGAAGCGCAGCGCGCGGACCAGGCCGGGATCGGTGGAGTACGACAGCTCTTCCAATGCTTCTTCGACGATCTCTTCCGCTTCGGGAATGGTGAGATTGTCCAACTCTTCGTGTACCGCACTATTCTGTATCGCTTTCATGATCTTCTCCATATTTGCGGCTCTATTGCCTTTACGTTCCCATCGATAGTGCTCTTAGAGGAGCTTTCATTACCTGGGATGACGCTGCGTGAAGGCCGGCCGACCAGGACGCCAACTTTTATCTTGTTGCGGGCATTCTTAAAACTGTCTTTTGATACGGGGCCGTGCGCCTGGGGGAAGCGCAAAGTGTCCACACTATAGAAAGCGTAATTTCGCGGTAAAACCCGTCACCGGATATTCGCCAGCACATCCAGCGTCATTTGCAGCGGACAACCGCGACCGGATACCAAAAACTCAAGTGTGCAAGCAGTCTTCGGCGCACAACGACAATTCCGGCTAAAAGCTCCGGTAAGGTAATTCTTGACTGCTGCCGACCCCGATTCGTGAATCCGCAGCCCCGGGTTGGATCGCGCAAATGAAACTCTCACATGATCTTAGCGCGAACCTTCAATGTGAGCCAGATTCTCGGCAAGAAGATACGAAGTAAAAGTCAGTTATGAAATAAAGGCGAATATCGTTTTGATGGGACGAACAATTGGTGGCCCAGAGTTGATGCAGGCGGCCGGATGGGCAGGCGGCGGGATGGGTCGGAATGGGTCGGAAGGTTCGTTTCAGGACATGGCGGCAGGCCAACGCGCGCAAATGATCCTGCGCATCCGTACAATAAAGGTATGTGGCGCTGCATTTCTTTCCGGCTCCCGGTTGTATTGCTGATCCTGTCAAGTCTGGTTGCGGGCGTGTCTTATGCGGACGGACCGCCTTTTGACCTGACTGGTCCGAAGGTCGACGTTCACGTGCAGCGGAATGGCGTGACGTTGCCGATAGCGGAAGTTCCGAACCTGCTGCCGGGCGACCGGCTGTGGATTCACCCGGATCTGCCTGACAGCCAGGCGGCGCATTTCATCCTGGTGGTGGCGTTTCTGCGCGGCGCGACCAATCCGCCGCCGCCGGACTGGTTCCGGAGGGTGGAGACGTGGAACCGGCTGGTGAAGCAGGAAGGCGTTTTTATCACGGTGCCGAGCGAGGCTCAGCAGGCGCTGATCTTCCTGGCTCCGGAGACGGCGGGCGATTTTGACACGCTGCGGAAGACGGTTCATGACCGGCCGGGCGTGTTTGTGCGCGCGGGGCAGGATCTGCAGCAGGCGAGCTGGGACCGGATGCGTCTGGATGAGTATCTGGCGGAGGTCAAGACGATTCCTCCGACCGATACGAAGGCGCTGAAGGAGGGCAGTGAGCTGGCGGCGCGGAGTCTGGGGATCAAAGTGGACGCGCAGTGCTATGACAAGCCGACGGAGCAGCAGGCGCCGTGCCTGACGCAGCATCCTGAGGGGCTGGTGCTGGATGACTCGGGTGCGCAATCGATGGTGAATCAGATGGCGAACGGTTCGGCTGCGGACATGATGGCGCAGTTGAGCTACTCGTCCCCGTTCGGCGGGGGTGCGTTCAGTCCTTATGTAGGCGCGATTGTGGATATGGCGAAGATCCTGAGCAGCCTCCACACAGCGAAATACCAATACATACCGGCGCTGGCGCTGCCGCAGAAATCACAGGAAGACACACTGAACCTGCGGTTGAACGTGCCGCCGTCGTTTCGCAATCCCAAATCGGTGATCGTGGTGGCGCTGCCACCGATTGGACCGAGCAAATTACCGGCGATGCATCCGACGGAGTCCGCGGCATCTGCGACGCCGACGCCGCAGAACTTTGTGCCGGAGTACTGCTCGACAAAGCCCAAGCTGGTGCTCAGCGCGGAAGGCGCACCGCTGGCGTTCTCTACCGCGATGGCGCACAACCTGTATCTGCACATCGACACCAAGGCGCACATGCCGGGCGATGCCGGAAGCGGGACGGATCACGCCCTCCTGAAACCGGAAGCCGCGCCGGGAGCGGGTGTAGGAACGGCGGCTGCTTCGGGGATCGATATACCGATAGAGCCGTTTGCGATCGAGGGCGGGTTTGTTCTTGGCAAGCCGCTGATAGCTCTGCCCGAGGCAGTGACGACCGCGGAGTTGCATGGAAGCTGGGGATTCGACACGTTTGCGGGGCCGAAGTTCAAGCTGGTGTCGCCGCATCCGGATCTGTGGAAGGTGGCGGCGAGCGATCATACGGCGCTGATTACAGGGCGCGAGGACACGCTGCATCTACAGGGCGAAAGCACGCTGTGCGTGGAAGAGGTGCAGGCGGATATTCCTCCGGCTGCCGGCAAGACGGAAGCGAACCCGGTGAAGCTGGCCTGGAAGGCTCCGAAGCCGGAGCAACTGGAGGTGACGCTTCCGATGAAGGATGCGGCTCCGGGCACGGTGTCGGTGCTGGTGAAGCAGTTTGGGATGCCGTCGCCGGACAAGCTGCCGCTGAAGGCTTATGCGGAGGCGGCTTCGATTGAACATCTGACGCTGAGCTCCGGGGACCAGGTGGCGCTGCTGAAGGGCAAGCGGCTGGACGAGGTGGAATCGGCGGATATGGCGGGGATCACGTTTGCTCCGACGGCTTTGAGCCGGGTGCAGGACGAAGACCAACTGGATATGTCTGCGACGGGGTCGACGATGACTCTGAAGCCGGGGGAGGATTACTCGGCGAGCGTGACGCTGCGCGATGGACGGACGCTGCATGTGCCGGCTTCGGTGGAGGTGCCGCGGCCGCAGGTGGAGCTGTTGAGCAAGGGAGTGCAGCAGCCTACGCAGGGTGACGCCGCTCCGCTGCCGGTGCAGCTTGGCAGCCAGGACGATCTGCCGCTGCAGCGGCGGGTGGTGTTCTTTATCCGGTCGAAGGTTCCGGCAAATTTTCCGCGAACGGAGAAGATCGAGGTGGCGTCGGTGGATGGAAGCTTTTCGACGACGCTGTCTCTGGCCGACGGGAGCCTGATGCTGGAGGATGCACACACGGCGGTGGCTTCGGTGGATCCGCTGGACCGGTTTGGCGCTTCGGCTTTCGGGCCGATTCAGTTTCGAGCGGTGACGGCGGCAGGGGTGAGCGGCGACTGGGCGCCGCTGGGAACGCTGGTACGGTTGCCTGGGTTTACGGGGAATCCGACGGCGAAGGAGCTGCGCTGCCCGAGGAACATGACGAAGCCGTGCCAGTTGACCGGGTCGAATCTGTTTCTGATTACGTCGGTCGGGACGACGCCGGATATGTCGAATGCGGTGGATGTGCCGGCGCAGTTTACCGGGACGGCGCTGACGGTGCCGAATGTGCAGCGGACGGGGACGAACGGGACGCTTTATTTTACGCTCCGCGATGATCCGGACACCGTGCAGACGCTGAATCTGCCGATCGCTGCGCCGACACCGGGTTCCTTCGGAGGGAGCGCGGAGGGCGCGATGGCTGCTGCGCAACAGCCGGGGACCAAGGCTGAGCCTGGAGCAGCGAAGCGGGCTGAGCCGTCGTCGACCGCCGCGGAGCCTGCTTCACCGGGTGCGGCAGGGACGGTTGATGATCCGAAGCAGACCGGGGGCGATTCGAAACGGGCGGGTAAGCCGAATGCGAAGCTGGGTACGGAGCCGGCTTCGCAGCCAAATCGTTAGAGCTTATGAGCAGATAGGGCTGTTCGTGGCGCGGCCGATGGCTGCGCTGCGAGTGGGGCTCGTTCGCGCTTAGTGGTGCGAGTGGTCCTTGGGCTTACCGGTCAGCGTCGCCCAAAGAATGCAACCCAGAAACAACGCTCCCATTACCGGCACTACGAAAAACGGCGAAGTGATATCCATCGCTGAGCTCCCTTGATTCTTTTACCTTAGCATGAGGAATTCGGCTTTGGCTGCGGAGTGGTTGAGCTGCGTCCGGGGCGGATTTGAATTGGGCGGCGAGGTTCCGGACCGGCGCTTTGTGCGGATGCTAGCTCTGGTTTCCGGGTTGGTTCGCGGCGGTTGCCTGCCGGGGCGGAACGGGGTCTTCGCCGAAAGGAAGGAAGACGGTCACGACGGTACCGGTACAGCCTGCGCGCTGGCTGCTGCGGACGGAAATGTGTCCCCTGTGGCGCTTGATTATGTCCGCGGAGGTCCAAAGGCCGAGACCGACGCCGCTCATTCCCTTGGTGGAAAAGAAGGCTTCGAAGATTCTGCCCTGCGTGGTGCGATCCATGCCGCTGCCTGTGTCGGCGATGGTGAGCATCAGGCCCCCGCGTGCGGATCTGGTGTCTGTGTGCTTGCGGCTTCGGATGATGAGACGTCCGCCTGTGGGCATTGCGTCGATGGAATTGGAAATGATGCTACCGATGACCTGCCGGATATCGCCTTCATAGCATTGGACAGGTTCATTTGCCCGTTTTCGTTTCTCTACTGCGATGTTCGCATTTTTCAAGCGCGCCTCGTGTACTTTGAGAGCGGTCGAAAAGAGCTCGAGACAGGATACTGGCTGTGGCTTTGTGGCCTGCTTGTGAAATTGAAGGGTCTGGTTCGCTATGACGGATAGCCGACGAAGTTCTCGCTCGGCTTGATCCAGCCAGACCTGGACTTCGTGATCTTGAGACTTTTGCCGCGAAAGATATAGAAGATTGACGAGCGCTTCGAGCGGATTGTTGATTCCGTGAGCCATGCTGGAAGCGAGACGGCCGACGGCTGCGAGTTTCTCGTTTTGCATGACGGCCGCTGCGGCGCGTTCACTTTCGATGGTCCTGCGCCTGATCGCCATGAGGGCCATGACCTGACGCGAGAGAGCTTCGAGAGCGGTGATCTGTTCGGGGGTCAGCTCCCGAGGCCTGGTATCGAAGACGCAGACGGTTCCGAGGATATGTCCGTCGGGAGCAATCAGTGGCGCTCCGGCATAAAACCGTATCCGAGGGCCGCCCAGCACGAAGGGATTGCTGGAAAAGCGCGGGTCCAGCGCTGTGTCCGGTACGACGAGGGGTTTGGGCTGCAACAAGGCACAAGCGCAAAAGCCATCGGCTCTGCCGGTTTCATTTGTGCCGAAACCAACCTCGGATTTGAACCACTGCCTGTCTTTGTCGACGAGGGTGATGGTGGAAAAGGGAGTCTGGCAGATGAAAGATGCGAGTGCGGTCACATCCTCGTAGCCCTGCTCAGGGGCTGTGTCGAGGATGGAATAGCTGTAGAGGGCCGCGAGCCGTGCAGCGTCGTCTTCTGGAATAGGCGCGGTAAACATCGAGAGACTCGGTAGCTCAAGGATAATTTTCCCGAGGATACATCATCGAAATTTTTGTTGCATGGAGCGTCCAGCTTTTGCGATTGGCCCGGTCTCACGTGGGGTCAATTTCGGAATCGGTGGCGGCCGCGGCCTAAGGCGACCTTGTAGGTGCGGATGGGCTGGCCGTTGGAGATGAGCTCGAGGAGATGGTCTTTCTTGGGGATCAGGATGGAGTCGATTTTGGGTTGTGTGGGTTGTTGAGCGAGGCAGGTCAGGCTGATTGTCAGCAGAGCGGTGATGCAGGAGAAGCGAAGTTGAGATGGAAACGGATGCGGCATCGGATGATTTTCTGATGATGTCATGAATGCCAGGAGTTTCGGTATCTGTTGGTTTGATTGGGAGACGGCCCGCGGCTGAAGCCGCTTTTTGTATGGCCGATTTTTCAGGGGCATGAATGCCCCTGCTCCCTCCAGTTCGCGCTGCGCGCGAATCAGAATCCAAATCACACTTTGCGCGAATGTGTCCCCACATCTCCGCGCAGAGAACGCGCGTAGATATGGGGCACCCGGATTTGTGGGGATTTGGAGTTTTGGTGCTAGGTTTTTTTGCGCAGGTGGGTCATGGTGCCGCGGGGGTAGCCGGTGGATTCGCGGACGATTAGCTGGGTGGGGATTTTGTATTCGCGTGGGGTAGCGGTGGAGTTGGGGGACTCGACCTGGCCGCGCAGGGCTTCGAAGGCGGCATTCGCGATGTCGATGCGGGACATCTGGACGGTGGTGAGCGGGGGCATCATGACTTCGGCGATGTGGATGTCGTCGAAGCCGATGACGGAGATGTCGTCGGGCACCTTGAGGCCGGTGCGGTAGAGCTTGTGCAGCACGCCGATGGCGGTGAGGTCATTGGAGCAGACGACGGCGGTGGGCAGCGTGTTGAGAGCGAGGAGCTTGTCCATGGCTGCGCCGCCGCCTTCGAGGGTATGTGTGCCTTCGATGATGTGCTCGGGGCGGGGTGGGATGCCGCACTCCTGCATGGACTTGTTGAAGGCAGCGAGACGGGACTGGGCGGAGTGGAGAGGGCCGGGTCCACTGACGAAGGCGATGCTGCGATGGCCGAGTGCGGCAAGGTGCTGCACCGCCTGGCGGATGCCGTGGTGGTAGTCGATCTTCAGGACGCTGATGCCGGCGCGGTCGGGGCCGTGGTCGATGAAGACCATGGGGACTTTGCGCTTGGCGAGCTGATCGAGCAGCGGCTCTTCGATGCCGAAGGTCATGATGGCGACGCCTTCGACTTTGCGCTCGAGCATGCGGCGGATGCAGTGCGACATGCGCTGGGGATCGTGGTTGGTGGAGGAGACGAGGATCTCGTAGCCGTTGTCGACGGCGATGTCTTCGAAGCCCTGGATGAGCTCGGGAAAGAATGGATTGGTGATCTCGGAGACGATGAGGCCGAGGATTTTGCTGCGCCCGGAGACGAGTGCCCGCGCCTGGGTGTTGGGCACGAAATCGAGCTTCTCGACGACGTCCCAGACACGTTTGGCTAGTTTGGGATCGACGGTGGTAACGCCATTGATGGTGCGCGAAACGGTGGCGATGGAGACGTTGGCGAGCCGCGCGATGGTGCGGATATCGGTGCGCTCCGGCTTATCCGGTTGTGGGAGTGCGCGGGAGGCGGATTTCTTTTTGGCGGGGCGGGGTGTCATGGATTCAGGGAAGAAAGCGTTTACTGCCTTGGCCTGGGATGAGTCTATTGGAATTTGGCGATTTAGGGAACAGTGAAGAGGGACAGTGTGAGTGTGGGTTGCGGTAGGGGGCCGGCTGTTACGGAGAAGCAGATTCCCCTGAGGGGAATGACAGATAGAAAGGCAAGGGCAAAAGCAAAGGCAAGTGCAAAAGCAGAAGCAGATTCCCCTGAGGGGAATGACAGATAGAAAAGCAAGTACAAAGACCACACCAGGCCGATCAGGAGAAGCGGGTGATTTTCCAGAGGGCGTAGCCGCAGGTGAGGGCGGTGATCACTAGCAGGGCGGCGAGGATCCAGAGCCAGGTGAAGTTGAGGGCGAGTGTGGGGACGCGGGCGTGGATGCCGAGGTAAACGAAGCCGCCGATGGCTACGGCGACGATGAGGTAGTCCCACCAGGCGCGTTTCTCTTTTGGCTTGTCGCCGTCTGCGAGATCAGTCAGCGATGGCAGCCCGGCATAGGCGCGGACTACGGAATCGTAATCCAGGCTGTAGCGGTGGCATTCGCGCAGCAGTGAGTCGTGCGTCGATGAGTGTTCGCGGGCGGTAGCGACGGCGGTGCTGACGGCGAGTGCGCCGAGGACCATGAGGACGGTGCCGGCGATGACGAGGAGCTTGTGCTGTGAATCGGCGTGGGCTAGTTCGCCGAAGACGAGCGCTCCCCAGGCTACGCCCCAGATCTGGTTGGTGTTGGAGAGGGGAATGCCGCGGCCGATGCCGAGGTACTTGGTGGCGAATTGCTGGAAGAGGTCGCCGATGACCCAGACGAATCCGCCGAGGAAGAGCCAGAAGAACATGTGACGGGCTTCGTGGGAATGGAAGACGGGTGCCTGGAGTCCGCCATCGAAGGCGAGGACGAGGGCGAGCATGGTGCCGAGTTCGCCGATGGTGAATGCGGTAACGAAGGAGAGCGGATTCATGCCGCTGATGTAGGCCTTGCGGTAGGGGATGTACATGGTTCCCCAGAGCAGGCTGGCGCCGAGCGCGGCGAGGATGCCGCCGACGGCGCGATGGGTGTGCGCGGCGCTGTCGCCGTGGATGGTGCTGAAGCCGAGCAGGATGGCGGCGGCGATGATGGTGAGGGTTCCGAAGACGACTTTAGCGATGTTTTTGGGGCCTGCGCCTTTGAGCTCGCCGAAGAGGACGCGTCCCCAGAGGATGCCGATGAGGGAATTGGTGTTCCAGAGGGGAAAGGCGATGGTGAGGCCGACGTCGCGGATGGCGAAGACGGTGAGGGTGTTGGCTACGGCCCAGAGCATACCGGCGAGGATGGCGGTGACGAGCAGATGCTTGTTGCAGGCGAGGTCGGCGAAGACGTAGCGGGAGCCTTTGAGGAGGGTGGGTAGAGTCCAGCGGGCGGTGAAGACGCCGGCGACCATGCAGAGCGAGATGGCAAAGGGCGAGAGGCCGGTGGAGACGAGCTTGGTGGGAGCTTCCGCGGCTCCGAGCCAGACGCCGGCGGCGAGTCCGCAAGCGACGCCGAGGCCGTGGTAGGAGACCTGGCCGATGGGGTGGCTGGATTTGGAGGAAGCCGTGTCGGTCGTCATCGTATCTCGGGAACGGGAATCAGTGCAGGGTGATCAGCAGGGCGAGGCCGATAGCGAAGACGGCGAGCGGGATGAGGAAGTGACTGTCGGTAAAGATGGCCCTGGTGGTCTGGAGAAATGGCATGCTCAGCGTCCAAGTGAGGATTTCGGTTTGAGGTCAAGGTTGAGGCCGATGTGTTGCGCTAGCCGATATCGAGGCTCGTGATTTCCCGCTTGTTCCGTGGCTGGCGCAACCATATCGGCGTGGAGGGTGGGCTGTCAACGCGGGGGAAGTGAGGGTAGGGGTCAGTTTGAATCCACCATTCGTGATCGGGGACAGGAAGTCAAAAACTTATTGATGAGAACGGCGTTTATCATTACTAACAGAGGGAGCGCCTGCGGCTGCTACTTCGCCATTTTGAGATCCCTTATAGAGAGGAAAGGACACGATGTCTTTCGCGCTAAACCGGCTGATTCTTTATGCTCGGGACGTAGAGGGGACGGTTGCTTTCTACGAAAAGCATTTTGGGTTCCAAGTGCTTCGTCTCCCCGGCGACAAAATCGTTGAACTGGTGGCACAGGGTGGCGGAGCAAATCTAATGATTCATGCCGCCGCAAAGGGAGTGAAGGCCGGACAGGTTACCGTGAAACTGGTGTTTGACGTCGAAGACGTCTCTGGCTTCTGCGAGAGGAGTGCCCGCGACGGGCTTGTTTTTAGCTCCCCCCATCCGGCAGACGGATATTGCTATGCGAACGCCAAAGACCCTTGCGGAAATAACATCCAAGTGACGAGCCGCGCGTTCCGCAAGGCTGATTAGTAATCAGCATCTCCATTCTTATACTTGCGCTTGAGGGATTTCCCGCCGTTATCGGCCGCCTTGCCCAGCCCTTCATCGTGGAGTCTGCTAGCTCCATGTGGGTAGTGGATCACCAGTTGGCGATAGGTAATGATATGTCGGCTTAGCGTCAGCAATCCTCTGCTGACGAGGACGGCGTTTATCACTACTTGCCTGGTTGCGAATGTATACATGGGGTCGATAAGTGCATTGGCGCCGGTCACTCCATACTGCCTGGTCACGTCAACGCACAACGAAGATCCACCTTGCGCAGATTGGTTTGTGACCGGTGGAATCCGGTTACCATTCTTGCCAACCAGGTGGAGCGCCACGCATACCCCTAGTCCTCCCAATTCGCGTCGAGCCAGAGTTGCGAGGCCGGGCTGCGGCTTACAGTTCGCGAATCGCAGTTACGGGGTTTCGGTGCATCGCTCGATGTGCCGGAAGGTAGCATGCGGCCAAAGACATTGCTCCCAGGAGCACGACGACGGAAACTACCGTGATGGGATCGTTGGCTCCGATTCCGTACAACAGCCGGGCGATAATGCGTGTCAGTCCCAACGAAAACGCCAATCCCAGCGCCACTCCAATGCCTGCGAGCCATAGGCCCTGCAAGAGTACTAGTCTCAGCACGTCCACACGGGAAGCACCCAGAGCCATTCGTATTCCAATCTCGTGGGTCCGCATCTGGGTTCGATAGGCCACGACTCCATAGATTCCCGTTATTGCAAGAACCAGCCCGATCAGCGCGAACATTCCCGCCAGGGTGCTCTCGATGACGGCGAAAGTGCTCGCCAGCTGGGTACTTTCGCGCATGGAACGCACATCGAAAACCGGTAGCTGACTGTCGATCCCATGGATGGCGTTTTCCACCGCCGGCTCCAGGTCGATCGGATTCCCCTCGGTTTTCACCTGCACCATTGTCTCGAATCCCGGGTGCTGGAAAAAGCTCATATAGATCATGGGCTCCGGTGACTCATTCACGAAGGTATGTGTTGAATTCCTCGCAACGCCGACAACTGTGAAAGGCCTGCCCCAAACCATGAGTCTCTTTCCCAGCGGATCCTGTCCTGGCCAGTAGTGCCTCGCCGCGGTCTGATCCACGATGATGACGCTCGGGGCCTTTTCATCGTCACTCAGAGTAAACTCGCGTCCTTCCAGAATGGGTATATGAAGGGATTCGAAATACCGTGGGGCCACCTCGGCATTCTCCACCAGCAAAGATTCATGGGGATGCGGCACATACCCTTCCGGATACGCATCGTTCCTCTTCTGAATCAGGGTCATCGGAATCCAGTCAGTAAGAGACGCAACCTGCACGCCGGGCAGTGCCGACACGCGGTCAAGTATCTTGTGACGGATCAACTGTGCCTCTTCGTTGCTGTAGCCGGCAATATTCAGCCCCACCGACTCAGTGAGAACGTGGTCCTGCTCAAAGCCGGGGTTCGCCACGGCCAGATTCCGCAGCGTTCGCAGGAACAGCCCGGAGCAGATCAGCAGAGGAAGGGAAAGCGCGATTTGCGCCACCACCAGCCCGTTGAGCAATTTCTGGTTGCGTGAGCCGCCGGAGATACTTGCGGACTCTGCCTTGAGTACCTCAATGGCCGGCGCGTGAGACGAACGCCAGGCGGGGAGCGCGCCGCATAGCATGCCGGCCAATAGAGAAGAGACCGCTATCCCAAGCACCACCTTGTGGTCCATGTTCCCGTTCAGTACGAGGGGAGCTGCGCCCGCTGGAAAGAACCATGCGAATGTCTTCGATGTCCACGACGTCAATACAAGGGCCACGACTCCGGCGACGATGGAGAGCACAGCGCCCTCCAGCATCATCTGCCGCACCAGTTGCATGCGATTAGCCCCGAGCGACTGCCGGATCGCAAGCTCACGCCGCCGGGATACAAACCGCACCAGGGTGAGCGTCGCCACGTTTGCGCTGGTCAACAGCAGCACCAAACCCGCGAAGGCCAGTAGAATGGGCAGCGTCGCCGCCATATATCCGTTGGCGCCGAATGGCGAACGCCACATGGGATCGAGCGTGATCCGGTTATCGCCGAGATGCTGGTCCGGATACGCCAACACAATATGGTGCATCACGGTGCCGAGATCCTGGGCTGCCTGCGCACGGCTCACGCCGGGCCGCAATCTTCCTATTACGATTAGCCAGTCCGAATCGCGATGGGTCATCCGCCACGCATCCGTTCCGAGGGGATCGAGCGTTACCCACAGATCGTCACGCAGTCCGGGCGCTGCTCCGACAAACCCCTCCGGCGCCACACCGATCACCGTCAACGGATGCCGCGCGACCTCGATCGATTTGCCCACAATTGCCGGGTCTTTGGCATAACGTGTCTTCCAGAGCGAGTAACCCAGGATCACGTTGGGAACAGCACGTGACTCCTCGTCAGACAGAAAGAAGCGCCCCAGCACCGGCTTGATGCCGAGCACATCGAAATAGTTCGCCGACACGTTCGCGATATAGGCACGCTCGGGCTGCGCACCGCCAGTCAGCGCGATCCAATCGTTATGATAGGCGAGCATTCCGGTGAAGGTGCGGTTCTGCTCGCGCAGATCGCGATAGTCGAGATAGGAGAAGGGCGGAGTCGGTGAGAAGTTCCGTTCTCCCCGCTGCAGGCTTACGAGTTCGCCCGTGTCTCGCGCGCCCGGAATCGGACGCAACATGGTGCCGTCGATCCAACTGAATATCGTGCTGTTGGCGCAAATAGCTACGGCCAGCATCGTCGTCGCGGTGATCGAAAAGCCAGGGCTCTTGCGCAGTTGCCGCAGGGCATAACGGAGGTCCCGGCCTAATTGTTCAAGCCAGCCTTTGCCCCACATCTCGCGCGTCACATCCTGCACCAAAGGAATGTTTCCGAACTCCCGCATTGCCGCTCGTCGCGCCGACTCCGCTGTCTCGCCTCGCGCCACTCGATCTGCAATTGCCATCCGCAGGTGAGCATCGATCTCTTCCTGCAATTCGCGCTTACGCCGCTGAAAACCGATGCTCCACTTCACGACTCACTCTCCTTCGGCTTGACGTACATCACCGACCCAATCGCTTCGACAATCCGCTCCCATCGGCCCAGATCCGAGGCCAACTGCTTTTTCCCCATGGCCGTGATTCGGTAGTATCGGGCTCTTTGCTTGCTCTCTGACTGCTTCCATTCAGACTGCACCCAGCCCTGGCGCTCCAATCGATGGAGAGCCGGATACAGTGATCCAGTCTCCACCTGAAGCACATCTCCGGATTGCAAACGTAACGCCTGGACAATGCCATATCCATGCTGCGGCCCCCATTGCAGCGTTTGAAGAATGAGCATGTCGAGTGTTCCCTGCAACAGCTCGATCCGGTTCTTATACTGGTCTTTTTCGCTCATAGATGTAGGCACTCTACTCCCAATGGAGGTAGATTGTCTACTTCGTTTTGTGTGGCGCAGCGAGCAGCCGTGCCCTCCCAACAGATTTAAAAGTACGTCAGTTGTCGGACCCGAGTGACGGCTGTTTACAATCCGAAAATTCCCAATTTACCCTCTGTCGGGGCGGGGCTCATGGCTTTTCGCGTGGCTTCCAGGTATTGCCGTCTTCACTGAACCAGAGAGCGCCCTGGTCGGTGGTGAGTTCGAAGAGCGGTCTGGGTGTGGTGGCGTCGGAGGACGGAGCGTTGCCGGTGACGGGGGTGATTTTGTCAGCGCCGGTTGAGGATTTGGCGTCTGCCGGCTGAGGTGCGAAGAGGCGAAGGCTGGTGGCGCGGCCTGTCCATTGCTGCGTTATGGGGAGCCATAGGGTGCCGGCGTTCCGGCTCAGGTAGAGGGCTCCTGAGGGGTCGATGGCGAGCACGCGCTGGCGGGTGGCTACAGTTGCGGCGGGATGCGAACCGGTGGGCAGGAGGGTCTGCATTGCTTTGCCGGCGAGGAGTTCGTCGTTGGCGCTGGCCGCCGGGGTGTAGAGTGTTGCGGGCCGAGAGGGTTGCGGAGCTCCGATGGCATGGCTCGCGCCATACGCCGTCGCGATGCCGCCCCTGGCATTGCCGAAGCCCTGACCACCCATGACGCCGGGGTGGGCTGGTGCTGATTTCGCTGCGGCAGGGATGGGTTTGCTGGCGATGTTTGAGTTCTCAGTTTCGATTTGCGCAGCGGATATGATCTGCCGAAGCTCGGGCGATGGCGCAGGCTGGAGCGAAGATGGCATCGGTGAGACTTCGACCGTTTCGGTTGCGGCGCCTACGGAGGGAGACGGAACAGGCGGCGGGGCGGAGATATAGGCGTTGCCTGCGACGTCACCGAGGCTCTCCCGCCGGGAGAGCGTGGACACCCGAGGTGGATGCAAGGTACTGCTTTGGCCGATATTGGAACGGGGAATGGCCGATGCCGATGGATGAGCGGCGGCAGCGCCTGCGACGGCAGACTTTGAGCGCTCGGGTGAGGCGGGTTTCAGTTGAGGCTGGACTGCATTCGAAGCCGGACTTGAGCTGGGATTGGGAGCGGGAGTGTTCTTTGCTTCCTGCTGTGGCGCGGGCGCGACTGTGTGCCTGGGCAGGGAGATGATCGTAAATGCTGCGATCGAGGCGCAGGCTGCGGCGAGGATTACCAGCCGCCGGTTGGCGGGTTGGAAACCGGCGAGCCACTGGCGAAATCTGTTCTTAGCCGGCGCAACCGGCTGAGGGGTCAGTTCGACGGCGGTTTCTTCTTCGGCAGCGGATTGGGCGAGGTAGGCGATCTGGCGGCAGCGGCTGCATGCGGCGAGATGCGCGAGTACAGATTCGCGCTCGGGCGCGGGAAGTGCGTTCTCGACAAAGGCGTTAAGACTCTCGAGGTCGGGGTGTTGCGCGAATTGGGAGGTCGGAGTCATTGGCCTTCCTCCTGTGAGAACGGTTGCGATGACGAAGTTTGCAGCAGGCGACGCAAATTGAGTTCGATGTCGCGCGGGTCGGCTCCGAGTGCTTCTTCGGCGGCGCGTTTGCTCAATCCTTGCGATTGCAGGTGGCGCAGCAGTTCTTTGTGAAGACGCTCGGTGGTGCGATGCAGGCGGCGACTGATGGTGGCTTCGTGCACGTGAAGCATTTTGGAGATTTCAAGGAGCGTTCGCTGGTCGAGGTAATAGGAGACGAGCAGGAAGCGGTCTTCGGCGTCGCACTGGTCGAGAGTGGATTGGATGGCGCTGGAGAGCTGGGCAAACGCGGAGGCTTCAAGGGTTGAGGCAGGTTCGGGCGCTGGTGGATCGAGGCTGAAGGCTTCGCCGCGGCTCGATTCTCCGTCGAGTGACTGTTCGCGGCCGGTGCGGCGGTGGTGATCGATGTGGCGCTGGGCAAGGATGGTGCGGAGCCAGCCGATGAGCGATCCGCGGCCCTGGTAGGAGGCGAGCGGGCTGCGGCGCTGGCCATCGCGGAGATTCAGTCCGTACAGCTCGGCGTATAGGTTTTCGGCGAGGTCGGCGGCGAGGGTTTCGTTGCGGGCGATGGCGAGGGCGGCACGGAGGACTGGCTGGCGGTACTGGACGAGGAAATAGCTCCAGGCTTCTTCGTGGCCCTGGGCGCAGGCGCGGGCGAGCACGATTTCGTTGAGACGCAGGCTGCGAAGCCAGGTGGCGCGCTGGTCAGGCGTGGGGACAATCTCAGAGGGATGGCCGCAGTTTCGTTCCTCGCCGAGCCCGGTGACGATGGCGGCGAATGTGGTTCGCGGGAGGCTGTATGCGGAGGCGGCTGCCGATTCAAACAGCTCGTCGAGGAGCGATTGCGGGAAGACAGTGAGGGGTGCGATGGAGCCTTCGCCGGCGGCAATGGAGACGGGTTGGGAAGGCGTGACTCCCACGGTCTGAAGATACTTGAAAAATCGGCCGCAAGGAATTGAGTTCGCGGCGATCTACCTGCAGAAAGGGCGAAGAGAGCACCAGGCGCCGGGATGCCAGATTCGCAAATGGGATAAAAACCATGCGATGGATTGCCATGCGGTATGTGTGGATGGGGGCGGTGTGTGCCCTGATGATGGTGAGTGTGTTGGCGGGGCGGGAGCGGAGTGTAGTGCTGGCTGCGGGAGAGCATGGGGAGTATCGCGTGCTGGCGCCGATTGAAAGCGGCGATCTATTGCTGTTTCCTGTGGTGCGAGAGAGCGCGAAGCCGCGAGGGGAGACTCCGTTTGTGACGCTCGATGAGGGATTGAAGAGCGGAGAGGTGGAGGTGACGGAGGCGGGCAAGGCGTCGGGGCTGGTGCGTTCGCGTGGAGACCATCCACAGCCCTATCGAGGAGACCAGGTGAATACGCTGGTGCTGGTGAATCATTCGAAGCGGCCATTGCTGATGCTGGCCGGCGAGATCGTGACGGGCGGAAAGCAGGACCGGGTGATTGCGAAGGACAGGATTGTGCCGGCGGGGGCGGAGCCGATGGATCTTTCGGTGTTCTGCATTGAGCCGGGGCGGTGGACGGAGAGCTCGGCGAAGTTTGGCGTGGCCGCGAAGGGTAACGTGAGCAGCTTTATGGTGCAGCCGCAGGTGCGGCAGCGGGCGATGGTGGAGAAAGATCAGCAGCAGGTGTGGAATGCGGTGGGTGGTGCGATCTCGAATATGAACCGGGCGGCGAGCCCTGCGCCGGGTATGCGTTCATCCAGCTCGCTCGGTGATGTGGGCCGGACGGCGACGACGAGTTACGCGAAGGTGATGCAGAGTGTGGCTGTGAGCGACAAGGTGGATTCGGTGGCTGCTCCGTTGATGAAGTCGCGTGAGGAGATACTTGCCCAATTGCGCAAGGAAGATGCGGTGGGTGTGGTGGTAGCGGTGCGCGGCGAGATTATCTGGGCAGATGTATTTGCGGATACGGACCTGCTGGCGCGGTACTGGACGAAGCTGGTGCGTTCCTATGCGGCAGAGAGTCTGGATGGCGGCGGACAGCATGGCACGGCGACGGTGGCGGATGCGCAGCGATTTTTGAATTCGCCCGAGGGAGGACGTGAGACGAGCGAAGGCGAGGTCGGTATCTATCGTTACAACGAGATCAAGATGGGCGACACGGATACGTTTGTGCTGGAGTCATTGCTGGCAGGGACAGGATATGCGGTGCACATGAGCAAGCTGAAGGTAGAGCGAACTGAAGCGTTGCGTCCGCCTCGCATGCCAGCTGTTTACTAGTTGTCGCTCGCGCCTGGCGGGGCGCTGAGCAGCCGAGCAGGCACAGGATATTTCAACATGTGCCTGCTCGCGGTTTTAAGAAGTCCTAAAAACTTAGTTGACATATTTACCGAATCCGGCTTAATCTCCTAACACATTAGGAGAAACGAGTGCCGAAGCGCGAAAAGAACACACTGACCAAGCTGGAACTGCAGATCATGCAGGTGATCTGGAAGCAGGGCGCGAGCAACGTGGGCCAGGTGCAGGAAGGGCTGCAGCAGGAGCTGGCTTACACGACGGTGCAGACGATGCTCAACATTCTGTGGCGCAAGGGCAAGCTCAAGCGCAGGCTGCAGGGGCGCGCTTATGAATACAGCGCTGCGGTGACGGAGGCGAAGGCGCTGGGGCATGCGGTGCGCGACCTGGTGGATCGCATGTTTGGCGGGTCGAGCGAAGAGCTGGTGATGAGCCTTATCAAGACGCGGCAGATCGATGCAAAGAAGATTGCGGAGCTGAGCAAGAGGCTGGAAGCGGAAAAGGAGGATGCATGAGAGCCGTGGAGTTATGGATTCTTGCGTATATGCTCAACTCGCTTTGGCAGGTTCCTTTGGTCTTTTGCGCGGCTTGGCTCGCGGCGCGCATGGTCCGCGGGATTGGCGTGCGGATGGAGCATCGGGTGTGGGTTGCGGCTCTGCTGATGCAAGTGCTGTTGCCGATGTGCGCGTTTCGCATTGAGAATATCTGGCCGTATGTATCGGGCTTGATCTCATGGATACGCGGCGGCAGCGGTGCGGATGGCGCGGTGCGCGTTGTGTTTGGTACCACGCATGTTCCTGAGATGGGTTTATTGCGGCTTCCATCTTTGGCCCTGTGGGCGATGGTGGTGACGTATGCAGGCAGCGTGCTTTATTTTGCCGCACGGTTCGCATGGGGTGCGTGGAAGACGGAATCCATTCGAAGAAGCGCGACGGTTTTTGAGCCTACGGGTGAATGGAACGGCGCTGTGGCGAAGCTGGATGATGCGCTGCGGGCAAAGATTGGAAAACTGCACGTCGCTACGTCGGAGCGAATTGCCGGACCAGCCATGCTTGGGGTGTGGAAGCAGACGTTGTTGCTGCCTCCCGACTTTGCTGCGCGATTGAACGAAGAAGAAGTGCGCTCGCTGTTGGGGCATGAGTTGGCTCATATGCAGAGGCATGACTTCGCAAAGAATCTGTTTCATGGACTTGCATTGCTGCCGATTGCCTATCATCCGCTGCTGTGGCTGACGAAGGTGCGATTAGCTGAAACGCGCGAACTGATCTGCGATGCGATGGCGGCGGAGACGGCCGGAGGGCACGGGAACTATGCGCGATCATTGCTGCGGCTTGCGGCAGTGCTATCCGGGTTGCCCGATCGCACGCAGCCGGGGATTATGCACGCTGTCGGAATCTTCGATACCAACAACTTTGAGAGGAGAGTTATGCGGTTAACAGAGAAACAGTTGCCCATCAACGGCATGCGGAGAATGTTTATTACTGCGGCGTGTCTGCTTGTTGCGTTCTCAACCTGCGCGTCTGCGCTGGCATGGCGAATGGAGGTAAATACGCCGGAACAGAAGAAGGTGAAACGCGTTGCCGTGGCGGACAAGATGCTTGTCCTGACGCACAGGGTAGATCCTGTTTATCCAGAAGCGGCGAAGAAAGACGGGGTGAGCGGTGAGGTGGTGCTTGCACTGCACATAAGCAAGGACGGAGTGGTCGCAGATATTAGCGTCGTGAAAGGCCCTCAGGTCTTTCAAACGAGTGCGCTGGACGCCGTGAGACAGTGGCGCTATCAGCCATTTCTTTTGAATGGCGATCCGATCGCGGTGGATACGCAGGTGACGGTGGTGTTTGCGCCGAAGTAGTCATGGCGAGCCGGGTGCGTGAAAGATATACACCCGGCTCACCTGGTTTTTAGTGAGGCGCGGGACCGCGCACAACCTGAACGAAGTCGCCGGTGCGGATCTGGCGTTCGAAGGCGGCTTTGATCTCTTCGGCGGTGAGCGCGTAATACCGTTTGGCGGCGATGATGGGCTCGTCGAGCGGCAGGCCCATCTGAGCGCGGTGCAGCAGGCCGCCAGCGACTGCGTCTTCGCTCGACTCACTTAAGGGAATCTGGCGCAGGAGCAGGGCCTTGGCCTGATGCAGCTCCGCATCGGAAACATTCTGCGTGCGCATCTGATCGAGATCGCGCTGAATCAGAACGCGCGCCTTCTCCACATTCTCAGGATTGCAGCCGTAGAAGACGGAGTAAGTGGCGCGCGTCTTGGAGGCGTCGAGGCTGACATCGACGGTGTAGACGTAGCCGGCGACCTGGCGCAGATCGTGATAAAGGCGCGTGGCGTAGAAGCCGCCGCCGAGGACGTGGTTGCCAAGCTGGAGCGGGTAGTAGTCGGGGTCGAAGCGGTTGAGCTTGAGCTCTTCGGAGAGGGTCACGGAATCCTGCACCGCTTCCTGATCGGGAACCGTAGTGGATGAGGCCTGATTGACGGGGATGGCAGGCAGGACGGTCTGGGGTTTGGGACCGGTGGCTTTCCAGTCGCCGAACCATTTGGTGATGACCTGCTGTGCTTCATCGGCGGAGATGTCGCCGATGACGACGATGGTGGTGAGGTCGGGGCGGAGGGCGGCGGTGTAGTAATTCTTTACGTCATCGAGCGTGACCTTGCCCAGTGTGGCGGGGGTAGCTTCGCGGAGGGAGGGGTCGCCGGTCGGGAGCAGGCCGAGGTCGAGTGCGCGCGAGGTGCGATAGCCGGGGCTTTGCAGGTTGCCGGCTACGAAGTCCTGCGTCTGCTTCTGGACAACGGCGAAGGCCGGTGCGGGCAGCGCGGGATGCAGTTCGTTGTCTGCGAGAAGCTGCGACGCCGCGGGAGAAGTTTTCCTTGAGCACATTGAGAGAGAAGCCGAAGCCCGCGCTTTCACTGGCGGCGATATCGTCGAGAGCTTTTTGATAGGCGAGGCGATCGAGGGTGGTGGTGCCGTAGGAGAAGAGGCCGTCGAGCACATCGGAGACGCCTTCCAGTCCGGCCGGAGTTTCAAGATCGGCGTTGTGATCGACCGAGCCCACTACGGAGATGGTGGGGCTGGTGTGGTCGGTCTTGACGATGAGACGGATGCCGTTGGGCAGCGTCGTGTCGGAGGCCTGGATGTAGTTCGACGGAATTTTGAGCGCTGCAAGGCCGCTGGCCGCCCACGTTGGCAGAACGACAGGCTTGGTGGGCGGGTTGGTCATTTTCTCGCCGCCGCCGAAGCCTTTTTCAGAGACAGGCTGGCCATTGGGGCGCGGCTTGAGGACGGCGGAGATCGAGTTCTGATCGGATAGATACTGCTTCGCGACGCGGTTGACGTCGGCGAGCGTGACTTTCTTGATGGCTTCGATATCTTCGTCGGGTGAGGTGCGGCCCTCGGCGGCGAGCGACTCGGACCAGACGGTGGCGAGGCCGGGGATGGAGTTGCGCTCAAATTCGGCAGAGGCAATCTCGCTGCGCTTGGCTGCATCGACGAGGTCTTGCGGAACGCCGTTGGCGGCGTAGTTGGCGATGATCTTGCGCAGCTCGTTTTCGGATGCGGTGACGTCCGCGTTGGCGGGCTGGGCCACGAGTCCGAAGCCGACGCTGGCCTTGGGGTAGGTTTCGGCGATGCCGAACTCGGCGCCGAGAGCCTTGCCTGCGGGAACCATGCCGTAGATGTCGGCGCGCTGGCTGGCGAGCACGTCGGCGAGTATCTGGGCCGCTGCGTAGTCGGGCGAGCTGGTGCCGGGAAGACGATAGGCGATGAAGGCGAGGACGTAAGGCAGGTTGCTGTCGAGGGTGAAGCTCTCGGTTTTGACGGGGGTGAGATTGACCTCAGAGTGCGCGGGGAGTGGATGGCTCGGGATGCTGCCGAAGTGCTGCTTGATCTTGTCCAGCGTTGCGGCGGGGTCAACGTCGCCAACAACGATGAGGATGGCGTTGGAGGGCGTGTACCACTGCTTGTAGAAGTCCTGGAGCATCTTGCCGGTGGTGGCGTCGAAGGACTCTTTGGTGCCGAGCGGATCGTGCGCGTACGGAGAGCCAGCGAACATGTCGGCGTTGAGGCGATTGATGAATTTGTAGGTTGGGTTGGAGAGGTCGCGTGCGACCTCCTGCTCGATGGCGCCGCGCTCCTGAGCCCACTCGGCATCGGTATCGTCGGCGCCGCTGAGGCAGGCAGCCTGGGCCTGCAGGGCGATGTCGACATCGCCGGCGGGGACGGTGGCGTAGTACTGGGTGATGTTCTGCTCCGTGTCGGCGTTGTCATCGCCGCCCAGTTGCGCATAGATGGCGGCGGTCTGATCGGCGCTCATGCCGGTGCATCCGCGAAAGGCCATGTGCTCTTCGGCATGGGCCATTCCGGGGAATCCGGCGGGTGTTTCGTTGCCTCCGACGAGGAAATTCATCTCAACGGTGACGACAGGCGCGAGCGTGTTGTGGATGATGACGACACGCAGACCGTTGTCGAGAGTGGCGCGGGTTACGTCGGATTCGGCGGCGAAGGCCGGGAGGACTGACGCGGCGACGGCGGCGATCAGCAAGGAGCAAAGAGATTTCTGGATCAATGCGATTCTCCGTGGCCGCACCGGGCGATGGCGAGCGCTTTCACCATGGGATCAAAGCGGTTCTAAACCATGGTGAAAGCGCGGCTTCGCTGCACCGGGAAGGCGATTCCACGGTCTCAGTGTTGCACGTAGCGGGCGAAGTTGACCAATCGGTCGAGCGGCGAACCACCCATTCGGCGTATTCCGTGCGCAGGCAAAAGAGCAGGTAAAAAACCAACCATTCTTGGGGGTTTTTGATAGCTCCATCTGGTCTGGTCCGATGCAGGGATTGCGAGCAGACTGTTTTCAGGCTCATCGTTTCCCCTTCTCTCGATTGAGCGGCCACCTAAATTTCAGTGCAAGATGCCGGGTTTTTGTGCCAGGAGAATCGAGTCGTCCCATGAAAAAGGCGGTTCAAGGTTCGCGGCCACAGGCAGAGTTCTGGGAGTGTCTTGCTGACGCCGAAAAGGATCGGCTGCGCCGGACCGCGGCGGTTCTACTGGGATGCGACGAGTGCACCGAGGCGCTGATGGATGAGGCGCGTAACGAGATGCGGATCGCCGAGGTGCCGGTTGAGTTTGCGGGCAGATTCGCGATGCGCGTCGTCGTTAGGCTCGCGATCAGGTGTGTTCAACAGGTGGAGCGCTCGTGCGAACCGGCCGGAAATGGCAATGTGGTTCCGCTATTTTTTCTTCCATGGCCGGAACGAGTGGCCTTCGTCCTGCGCGAGGTGCTGGAGTATTCGCGACGCAATACGGCGCTGTTGTTGAGCATGACGGATCAGCAAGTGGACAGGCTGTTGGAGATGGCACGGCGGCGTGGCGCGACAGGACTTCGTTCTGAAATTGAAGAAGAAAGAAGCGACGCCGTGCCGGACTCTTCACAGCGGGCAATCCCACTCTCACAAAGCTGCGCGCGCCGCACGAGAGGCGCGCTGAACTGCACGAGTTTCCAACCCCACGTTTTGCTCTCGAACACATTTCCCCGCTGTTTGAATTTCATCCCTTAAGGAGAATCTCGATGGCTTTATCTGAAATGGAATACGCTTCCTGTTCTCTAACTTCACAGGCTGTGGTGCAGCCATCTCCTATGCAGCGTCAGGGGGGTGGACGTGATCTTGCGCTGGTGGCTGCCGCCCAGTCTGGATCGGCCGCGGCTTTCGCGGAGCTGCGCGAGATCTATTCCTCACGCGTCTATCGCACGATCATGGCGATTACCAAGAATCACGAGGACGCCGAGGATGCGCTGCAGGATGCTTTTCTGCGCGCCTACCTCGCGCTGAAAAACTTTGAGGGCCGCGCAAATTTTTATTCATGGCTGACGCGCATCGCCATTAATTCGGCGCTGATGCTGCTGCGCAAGCGGCGCTCGCGGCCGGAGGTGGCGTTTGCCTCCGGGACGGAAAACCCGGACGAGCCGCAGACCTTCGAGTTTCCCGACACTTCGCCTACGCCTGAGCAGATCTGCGAGCAGCGGCAGAGACACCTGCGCCTGATGCGGGCGATACGCAAGCTGGAGCCACGGCTGCGCGCGGTGGTGGAGATTCAGATGCGCCAGGACTGCTCGGTGCGGGATATTGCGGAGATGCTGGAGATTTCGGAGGCGGCGGTGAAATCGAGGCTTTACCGCGCCCGGGCACGGCTGACGGCTGCGCGGGTATTCAGCGGGATCTCGTTCGCGGGGCGGGATGCCGCATATTCGCGCGGTGGGGAGATGGTGGCTTAAATATGGGAGCAATGCGGCGGGAGGAGATGGCGGAGGGAGAGGGATTCGAACCCCCGGTGCCCTCTCGGGCACAACGGTTTTCAAGACCGCCGGTATCAACCGCTCACCCATCCCTCCGCGAGATGGCGGCGCTGTTTGGACAGGCCGCCCGATTGTGGCTGGGCTTTTTGTATTGTACCTCGGAGTGAGTTGCGCCTCGAAGTCTCGCGTGTTGTTCCGGATGGCCGCTTGAGGGTGGCTGGTGGAGATTGGGTTGCGAGGGCGAGGTTCGCTGCTGTCGAGTTGCGCCGTGTTCGTCCAGCGAAGGCGCATATCGGGGTCGCTTCGCTTCCGGGGATTGCTACCTGTCCAGATTGGGCTCTGTTCTGACCTTGAGCTGGTATGCGAGATTCCTGAGCAGCGTGTTGATGAGGCCCATGCCGCGGCGAAAATCGCGGCTGAGGAAGCTGCCGAAGAGGCCAAGCAACGATGGCGGTTCGTAGGCAACGGCACGCGCGTTGCCGAAGGTCTGGCTGACGGCGGTGCAGGTGCCCTGCAACACCTCCGGATCGATGGAGCTGAGCATCTGGAAGAGCAGAATGCCGTTGCGCATGGCGCGGATGGACTGCTGCGAGTTGGCTTCAGCGGCCGCGGTTTCGACGATCTTGTCGCCGGCGTGAAGCGCGCCGCGAAGCGTTGAGAGGACACCGTGGCTGTGCAGCTCCTGCAGCAGCTCATACGCGTCGAGCAGCGCTGCGGCGTGTTCGGCTGGCGCCTGTTCGAGTTTATCGAGCAGTTCCTGTCTGGGGTCGCGGGTTGGCTTGGTGAGTGTGATGGGTTGGGCCATGACGGGTTCCTTTTCGAGTGACTGGGCTCGAATGCCTATTTGGACTGCGGTTGTATTTGCACCAGATGCGGTTCGCCGGGCATGCGGTAGTCGGAGCGTTTCCATTTGCGCTCGACCTCGACGCCCATTTGCGGCGTGGGATGGCCGTAGCGGTGATTGGTGCGCGGCAGCGGGTTCTTGATGGAGGCATCGCCGCGCAGTGTCAACACCTTCATATGTACCGAGGTTTCTTTATACGCGGGTGTGTGGGTGACGGTGTCGGTGTGGCTGCTGGTGAGCTTGTTGACTGCTTCATCGATGTTCTGCATCGAGTTCATCGGCATGTAGAGCTGGTTGCCGTGTACGCGGTCGGTGATGAGGGCCTGCACTTTGACTTGTCCGTAGCGCGAGGTGAGCTGCACCCATGTTCCGGATTCGATGCCGCGCTCCAGCGCGAGAGCGGGTGAGACTTCGACGAAGGTGCATGGGGTCTTCTCGCGAATGCCTTCGGTGCGATACGTCATGTTGCCTTCGTGGAAGTGCTCGAGGAGGCGGCCGTTGTTGAGGTGCAGGTCGTAGTCGCTGTCGGGCTGGTCGGTGGGCTCGTTCCACTTGAGCGGGTAGAGCCGTGCTTTGCCGTCGGGGAAGTTGAATTTCTTTGTAAAGAGAAGCGGTTGGTCGCTGCCGTCTTCGGCGACCGGCCATTGAAGGGTCTTGTAGCCTTCGAGCCGTTCGTAGGTGACGCCGGCCATCAGGGGTGTGAGCGGTGCAATTTCATCGTAGATTTCTTTCGGGCTGGGATAGTTCCAGTTAGCGCCGAGGCGGTTAGCTATGTCTGTGATGATGCGCCAGTCGGGGCGGCTGTCGCCGAGCGGTTCGAAGACCTGGTAGAGACGCTGGATGCGGCGTTCGGTGCTGGTGAAGGTGCCTTCCTTTTCGAGACTTGGGCTTGCGGGCAGAATGACGTCGGCAAAGCGGCAGGTCTCGGAGAAGAAGACCTCCTGCACGACGAAGAAGTCGAGCTTGGCCAGTGCATCGGCGACGAAGTTTGCGTTGGAGTCGACCAGGCTCATCTCTTCGCCGAAGAGATACATGCATCTGAGCTTCCCCTCGTGGATGGCGTCTATCATCTGATGGTTGTCGAGGCCGGGCTTGGGCGGGAGCGACACGCCCCAGGCTCTTTCGAACTTGGCGCGCACTTCCGAGTCTTCCACCTTCTGATAGCCGGTATAGAAGTTGGGCATCGCGCCATGGTCGCTGGCTCCCTGCACGTTGTTGTGTCCGCGCAGTGGGTAGGAGCCTGCGCCCGGGCGCATGTAGTTGCCGGTAACGAGCAGCAGGTTGGAGATGGCGGTCGAGGTGTCCGAGCCCATCGAGTGCTGCGTCACTCCCATCGCCCATAGCACGCAGACGCCATCGGCTTCGACGATCATGTGTGCTAGCTGCTTGAGCGTGTCGATGGAGATGCCGCAGCGCTGGCTTGCCATCTCAAGGGTGAAGGGCTCAAGGCTCTTCCAGTACTCTTCGATTCCGTTGACCCACTGCTTCAGGAATTCCGTATGCGCCAGGCCGCTGTCGAGGATGTGGCGCGTGATGGCCGATAGCCACAACAAGTCGGTGCCGGGGCTGGGGCGAATGAAGAGATCGGCGCGTTGAGCCATTTCATGCTCGCGCAAATCGGCGACTACCAGTTTCTGGCCGCGCAGCTTGTGTGACTGCTTCACGCGCGTCGCGAGCACGGGATGGCTCTCAGCCGTGTTGCTGCCAACGATGAGGACGAGGCCTGCTGCTTCGATGTCGGTGATGGAGCCTGAATCGCCGCCGTAGCCTACCGTGCGCCAGAGGCCTGTGGTTGCCGGAGCCTGGCAGTAGCGCGAGCAGTTATCCATATTGTTGGTGCCGATGACAGCGCGTGCGAGCTTCTGCATCAGATAGCTCTCTTCATTCGTGCATTTCGACGAAGAAATGAAGGAGAGCGCGTCGGGGCCATGCTCGCGCTTGATTTGCGAGAATTTGCCTGCGATGAGGTCGAGTGCTTCGTCCCAGGTGGCTTCGCGGAAGCTGTCGCCGCCCTCGAGGCGCTCGCGTATGAGCGGCTTGGTCAGGCGGTCGGGGCTGTTGACGTATTCCCAGCCAAACTTGCCTTTAATGCAGGTAGAGATGCCATTGGCGGCGCCGTGGAGCGGCTCTACTTTGAGGATGTGGCGATCGTTGGGGTCGGCTCCGTTTTCGAGCGTCCACACATCGTAGCTGCATCCCACTCCGCAATAGGTGCAGACGGTCTTGGTCTGCTTGACGCGATTGTGGCGCATGGCCGATTCGATCTCTGAGATCTGGAGGATTGCGCCGTAGCCCATTTCCGGCTCAATGCCTTTGACTACGTCGATCATGTGTTCGAGTGCGGTGGGCGGCAGATTGGTAAAGTAGCCAGCCTTGCCGAGCATGGTTTTTTCCATCAGCGCGTTGCAGGGGCAGACGGTGACGCAGTGGCCGCAGGAGACGCAGCTTGATTCATTGATTGGCTGGCCGCCATCCCAGAGCACGCGGGGATGATCTAGCTCCCAGCCGATGGAGAGAGTCTCATTGACTTGCACGTTTTGGCAGGCCTCGACGCAGCGGCCACAGAGGATGCACTGATCCGGATCGTAGCGGTAGAAGGGGTTGGACATGTCCTTCTCGTACGGCTTTGGCTTGTATGGAATGGCCTGGTGCTCGACCTTGAGCATCGCGGTGGTGTTGTGCACGGTGCAGTTGCCGTTGTTGTTATCGCAGACTGTGCAGTAGAGCATGTGATTGCCGAGGATGCGGTCAAAGGCTTCGTGCTGCGCGGCTATTGCGCGAGATGATTCGGTCGCAACGGTCATGCCTGCGATGGCATGAGTGCCGCAGGCGCGGGCCAGCTGGCCATCGATCTCGACCATGCATGTGTCGCAGGTCTGGATGGGGCCGAGCTGCGGATGGAAGCAGACCTGGGGAAGTTCAGTGGCCGATCGATTGATAACGTCGATCAGCAATTCGCCGGGGATGATGGCGATGGATTTTCCGTTGATTGAGATGGAAGGCGAACCGGCGGGAGTGGAAGACATGCAGGGAATCCTCCGGGGGTGAGTATTGGCGTTCTCTACAGGGTGTGTCAATCGCTGCCGCGTTACAGATGAAGCCGCTGCTGTGCCGGCGTAGATGACAAAACGCCGGTCGCGGAGGAAGCCGACCAGCGTGAGGCCGAGCTCGCGTGCGAGCTGGACGGCGAGGTTGGAGGGTGCGGATACGGATGCCAGCACGGGAAGGCCGATGGCGAGGGACTTCTGCACGATCTCGAAGCCGCCGCGGCCGCTGACGAGAAGTATGTGCTGCGAGAGCGGCAGCAGGTTGCGGACGAGGGCCCATCCCGCGACCTTGTCGACGGCGTTGTGGCGGCCGATGTCTTCCCGGAGGACGAGCAGTTCTCCCTGAGCGTTGAAGAGCGCCGCGGCATGCAGGCCTCCGGTGCGGCGGAAGATGGCCTGGGCGTCGTGCAGGCGGTCAGGCAACTGGCAGAGCAGATCGGGCTCGATGCGGAAGCCGGGGTTGGGCGCACGCAGGCCGCGCAGGCGGATGGCGTCGATGGAGGCTTTGCCGCAGATGCCGCAGCTTGAGGCGGCGAAGAAATTGCGCTGCAGCTGCGCGGGGTCGAAGGAGCTGTGGCGCAGTTCGATTTCGATCGTGTTCTTTTTGCCGGAAGCGGAGGAGGCTCGTGGCGTTGCGCCGGCAAACTGAGCAGGGTCTTCGATGATGCCTTCGGTCCAGGCGAATCCGGCGGCGAGTTCTTCATCATTGCCTGGTGTGCGCATGGTTACGCTGACCGGCTCGAAGCCGCGGGCGGGGTCGCCGATGCGGATCTCGAGCGGCTCTTCGGCCGACAGCTCGTCCTGCTGACGATGGGTGACGCCGCCGTTCCATTCAAGAACCTGCGTTAGCTGTAAACTGCCTCGCGGCGGCTGCGAGCTGGGCTCGGGAACGGCGGTTTCGGGTTTGGCTACGATGGATTTGCTCATGGAGATAGGGCGAATGCGATGGTCCGCCCATTCTTTGGATGTGCAAAGAGCGCATTTTGGGTCAGATGTCGGCTCAAGATGCTACAAAAGCTGCATGACCAAGCGTAAAGCTTCCAGCTCGCCGAAGAGCCAGACTATCAGTCTGCGGACTCTGGGCGAGTATCTGAACCTTTCCCCGGCGACGATTTCGCTGGTGCTGAACAATGCGGCGGGCGTGCGCTCGATCCCGCAGGAGACACGGGAGCGCGTGCGCGAGGCGGCGAAGCTGTTCAACTACCGGCCGAGCTTTTTTGCCCGCTCGCTGCGCAAGGGACAAACGTTTTCGGTTGGAGTGCTGGTGCCGGACCTGTGCGATGGCTATGCGGCGCAGGTGCTGGAGGGCATGGAGGACGTGCTCATCGAGGAGGGCTACTTCTACTTCATCGCGAGCCATCGCCGCCGGCAGGATCTGCTGGAGGAGTATCCGAACCTACTGCTTTCGCGGTCGGTGGAAGGCTTTGTCGCCATCGATACCATGTTGCAGCATGAACTGCCGGTGCCGGTGGTATCGGTGGCCGGGCACCGCAGCATTCGCGGCGTGACCAATGTGGTGCTGGATCAGAAGCGCGCGGCGGAACTGATCTTGAAGCATCTGCAGAAACTTGGCCACCGGAACATTGCCTTCATGCGCGGCGGCAGCCATAGCTCGGATGCGGATGACCGTTGGGAGTGCCTGATGCAGGCGGCGAAGGAGCTGGGGTTACCGCTGCGGCCGGAGTGGCTGGTGCAGCTGCAACTGAAAATCTCGACGCCGGAGCTGGGTTATATGCCGACGATTGAGCTGTTGAACCGCAAGGCCAATCAGAGAACCAGCGCCGGTGCATCGGCTGACGACCACTTCACGGCGCTGGTCTGCTACAACGACGTGGCGGCGATCGGGGCGATCCGGGCCATTCGCGAACGAGGTCTGCGCGTGCCGGAAGACATCTCGGTTGTGGGCTTCGACGATATTCAGGCCGCGGCGTTTCAGAACCCGAGTCTTACGACGATTCGCCAGCCGCTGCGCAGCATGGGAGAAATGGCTGCGCGCATCGTGCTGAAGCGCATTCGCGCGCAGGCGGAGAGCCAGACCGGCGAGCCGGAAGAGGAGACGGTGCCGGTGCTGCCGGAGCTGGTGATTCGCGAGTCGACCGCGCCGCCGCGAGCTGCCACTAAATAGCAGAAGGAATGGACAGGGAGACGAAAGATAGATGCGCGGCGGAGTGAATGCTCCGCCGCGTTGTTGCTTTAACGTTTACCCTGGATGGTCTTGCTATTTTTCTTTTCCGCGCGTTTGGCTGCCAGAGACTGCAGCTCTTTGCCCATCGATGAATTGTTGATGGCGAACTGGAGGCCGAGGTTGAGCAGGTTGCCGGTAGCCCAGTAGAGCGCGAGTCCAGACGAGAAGTTCCACATCGAGAAGCCGAAGATCACGGGCATCATGAAGGCCATCATGCGGCGCTGCGAGGGGTCCATGCCGGGAGACGGTGTCATGATCTGCACCAGGAACATGCTGGCGATGATGACGATGGGCAGAATGTGAAGCGGATCGGCCATCGCCAGGTTGGGCAGCCAGCCCCATGAGGCCTGACGCAGCTCGATGACATTCAGAAGAACGCGGTAATAGCCATAGAAGAGCGGAAGCTGCACCAGCATGGGCAGGCAGTTGCCGTACATGTTGATGCCCTCTTCCTTATAGAGCTTCATCTGTTCGGACTGCATCTCGGCCTTCTTGGGATCGGTCGCCTTCAAGTTCGCATACTTGCGCTTGATGGCGTCCATCTTTGGCTGAACGCGCTGGAGCTTGAGCGACGACTTCATCATCATGATGCGGGTGGGCAGCATGAGCAGGTTGAAGACCAGGGTGATGATGATGATGGCCCAGCCCCAGTTGCCTACCCATTTATCCACGACGCGGAGCAGGAGAAACAGCGGCTCGGCGATGATCTTCAAGCTGCCGAACTGGATGAGCGGCTTGAGATCTTCGCCGGTAGTGGTGCCGTTGGCCGCCATGGTGTGGGTATTGGTCAGCACGTCAAATTGCAGCGGACCGGCAAAGAGGCGAGCCTCAGTGACGCCGCTGGTATCGCCGACGGCAACGCCGACGACAGGCGAGGGAAACTTATTGGCGTTGGGATTCGCCTCGTCCTTGGGAGCCTGGATCTGGTTGTGCAGCGTTATGACCGTGGTTCGCGCCGGTACATTGGGCATGAATGCCGCAGCGAAGTAGAGATCGATGGCGGCGGCGTAGTCGTAGCTGCCGTCGTAGGTGGCTCCGCCACTGACTCCCTTGGAAAACCAGCTATGGTTGGCGCCGGTGGAGTCTCGCTTGCCGTCGATGGACCAGGCAAATTTACTGGAAGCGTATTCAGTGGCTTCTTCCTGATCGCCCATGCCCGCAGGCCATGAAATGAGCGCGCGCACAGGGGCTCCATCGCGCTTGACCTCGACCTTGATGCCGACCACGTAGCTCTGATTGAAGGTGAAGGTCTTGGTAACGCTGATGGGGCCTTTGGAGTACTTGAAGACAACGCCCCCCGGCGCGTTGATCGTGCCCGTTACGGACGGCTGATAGAGCGCGGAGTTGAGCTCCGCGCTCAGCGGCGGCTCATAGGTATAGAGCGAGAGCGGATAGCCGTATATGGCGGCGGCCGGCTGGTTGACGAGGTCGAGCGGGCGCCCCTTCGAATCCTTGTAGCGCTTGAGAATCCAGCTCTTGACCTGTGCGCCGCGATTGGTGAAGGTGATCCGGTAAAGCTCGTTCTCTATGGTCGTCTGCGTTTCGGCTGTGGCGACGATTGCTGTCTTGGAGGGGGCAGTGGAAGCTTTGGCCGATAAGCCGGTCGCGGGGGAACTGGCGGCTGTTTGCGCCGGCTGCTGCGCGGTTTGTGCCTGTGTTTGCGATTGCTGAGACTGCGGTTGCGATGCGTTCGGCGTGGCCGGCGGCTTGAAGTACTGCACCGCGATAAGCGCGACTACGGCCAGCAGCAGAAAGACGAGCGTGGAGCGCATATCGCCGCCGCCGCCGCCGCCGGGGCCATTTGTCGATGAACTGGGATTTCGGATTTCAGCCAAGGGTCTAGTCCTAAGGTCTCGGGCATGCCTGACGATGCCCGTGGTCTGGATTTCTGATAGAGGAAGAAGACTGCGCGCGATGGGGCTTTAATGCGCTTTAGGGGATGGGCTCACTCAGAGCGCAGGCGTGCACCTGGTCGGCAGGTGCGCGATGCTTGCACTCGGTGTGTGGCACATGGCCGGGCAAGGGAACAGGATCGAAGCCGCCGCGCACAAAGGGGTGGCAGCGCAGGATGCGGCGAATCGCCATCCACGAGCCGAGAATGGGGCCGTAGAGCACGATCGCTTCCGTTGCGTAGTTGGAGCAGGTCGGCTCGTAGCCGCATCCGCCGGCTGGCGTGATGGAGTGCAGCGCGGGCGAGAGCCAGAGGCGATAAAACTCGAGGAACGCCAGCAGCATCCGCTGCGGGACGCTGAGGGGCACGACTTCCGGCTCCGGTTGCGTCGTCCGTTCGATCATCGACACACTCATGCCTGGGCCTGCGTATTCATTCGACCCGATGCCTGCTTTGGCGCAGCAGACTGTGCCGCTGCCTGACGAAAGATACGCAGAACCTCGGCTTCAAGTTTCGCAAATTCGGCGGTGAGCACGGAACGCCTGGGATGCAGGACCAGATCGATGCCGCCGGGAAGCTCGGCGATGTGGCGTCGAGCGGCCTCGCGCATGCGGCGCTTGATGCGATTGCGCTCGTGCGCCTTGCCGATGACCTTGCCCACGGTGAGGCCGACGCGCGGCCCTGAGGGCGACACCGGAACGATGGATTCCGCGGTGACATGGGGCAGGCTCTCGATTGGCTCATCGCCGCGCGGCGCGATAAACCAGCTCATCGAGCTCGAGAACTGCTTGCGTGCCATGCGATAGACACGTTGATAGTCAGCGTGCCTGCGCAGGCGCAGATCGCGGGATTTGGGTGTGCGGCCGGCCGGCATGCCATCAGGGCTAGCCGAGGACCCGGGGCGCGGGGATGAGGGAAGGGCATTCATTGGTCAGCTATTACAGGCATTGACCGCTGCGTGCGCCGCAACCTGATCGGAGTTCTCCAGCAGAGATGACCGAGCCTGGGAATTGCAAGTGGCGGGGAGAAACTGCTTCGCGCCAGTTCGTGAGAGGCATCGAAACCGGCGCTCCACAAAGGGCCGACACTAAAGTGCCGAAGGTCGGGCCCGGAAGAGGGTTAGTCGCGGAAACCCGCGCTGACTGAAACACGCTTGCGGCCTGCAGCGCGGCGACGGCTGAGCACGGCGGCTCCGCTCTTTGTTTTCATGCGGGCCCGGAAACCGTGGACCTTAACCCGGTGGCGGCGATTGGGTTGAAATGTGCGCTTTGGCATAAACGTGCGCTCCTGAATCTATGCGGAAATCTGAGCCTGAACGGCAAGTCTTAAGTATACCCGAGGTGCGGTCGGGAATCCAGTCCCGTCACTTTCAGAGAGCTGGAGAATGTTTGTTAGTGCTCTTCACCGGCGGCCCGGTCCGGTGTAGAATCCGAATTCGTGCCCTATCGCAAGCTGCGGGCCGCAAGGCTCGATCAGAGGTGAAATTAGACGTGGAGATTGGTGTGACAACGGCTGTTCAGAGGTATTTGTCAAGCGGCAGTTCCCGCTCCAATGCTGTGTTTCACCATCGATGGTGCAAATCAATTCGTTGTGTGAATGAGACGTTGCAGACGTCTCGAATTGTGCTAGTATCGGACCCGTTCAACAAAGATTCCAGACACTCCGCTCAACTGAGCTTCTGTCTACGAAGTCGATGCAAACCGCAGGCATCCCAGCCTGAATGTCTCACGGCAGACTAAAGACCCACACGTCGCGCTGATAGCCGAAGCGCGGCGGGGGCGAAGCATTGCTTTTAACTACGTAGCGAACTCGTACAGAGCGCCCGGAGTCGTTGGTTAATAGAGAGCACGTAAGGAATTCATGATGTCATTCGTCTCCACGCCAACTTCGTCACTTAACCCCTGGATGCAAATCCTGGCGGCACTTGAAAAAAAGATCAATCGCCAATCCTTCGATACGTGGTTGAAGCCTACCCGGTTCAGCCATGTTGCCGGGCGTATTCTCTACGTGCGCATACCGACGGAAGAGTTCCAGCACATTGGCGATAAATACAGCGATCTTGTAGGCGAGGCAATCGATAACCTCAAGCTCGAGATCGATGACGTTGTCTTTGTGACGCAGGAAGAAGACCCCTCGCAGCCTCCGGCGCGCAAGGATGGCGGCTTTCCACCGGTGCCATCGCACGCGGCCTCCGCACCGCAGCAGAATCATCGCTACGCAGATCCCGTGAATCACGGAGCGCGGCGCAACGGCCAACCGATGGAGCAGCAGGGGCGCTTCGACTGGTCGAGCGCTGCGCAGCTTAACCCGCGCTACACCTTCGACAACTTCGTTATCGGCAACGGCAACCAGTTTGCGCGCGCTGCCTCTCTGGCAGTTGCGGAGCGGCCGTCTCGCGCGTACAACCCGCTCTTCCTGTATGGCGGCGTGGGCATGGGCAAGACGCACCTGATGCATGCGATCGGCCATGAGGTGAAGCGCCGTCAGCCCATCTACAACATCTGCTACGTCTCGGCGGAAAAGTTCACCAACGAGATGATCAACTCGCTGCGCAACGACCGCATGACGAGCTTCCGTGACCGCTTTCGCGGGGTGGATGTGCTGCTGATCGATGACATTCAGTTCATCGCGCAGAAGGAGCGCACGCAGGAAGAGTTCTTCCACACCTTCAACGCTCTCCACGAGAGCATGAAGCAGATCGTGATCGCTTCCGATCGTCCTCCGAAGGAGCTGGCCGAGATCGAAGATCGTCTGCGCTCGCGGTTCGAGTGGGGACTGATCGCCGATATTCAGCCACCCGATCTCGAGACCAAGGTCGCCATTTTGCAGAAGAAGGCGGAGAGCGAGCAGTCGCTTCTTCCCACGGATGTTGCGTTGTTCATCGCTTCCAATGTTCGCACCAACGTGCGCGAGCTCGAGGGCGCTCTGGTGCGGCTGATTGCCTGGTGCACCATGAACAACATGGAGATCACGCTACAGGCCACGCAGCAGTGCCTCAAGCAGTTCATTGACACGCAGGTGCGCAAGATCACCATCGAAGCGATTCAGAAGGCTGTGGCGGAAAACTTCGCCATGCGCGTCAGCGAGCTCAAGCAGCGCAACAACTCGCGTGCTGTCGTCGTGCCGCGCCAGATCGCCATGTATCTGGCCAAGCATCTCACCGAAGCGAGCCTGCCCGAAATCGGACGCCAGTTCGGTGGCAAGCATCACACCACGGTCATGCACTCCATTGCCAAGATCGACGAGCAGCGCCGCGCCGACAAGGACCTGAATCGCACGGTCAACAAGCTGCAGGAGATTTTGAACGGATAGTTTACCAACCAAAAGTGCTAGGGTAAATAAGCCCGCATTTCCGCTGTGAACTGTGCCTTCGAGTCATTGCGCCGTCGTTCTCATCAATACCAAGGGGGTTAGAGGTTATTCGAGGCTCTGGAGGACAGATACCCACAGGTGAGAAACTAAATCGGCCCTTTCAGCTTTCCTCAACTCTTTCCGGAACTTTGATTTCCAGGGATCGCGAGTCACATCCGACGCCAGCCTGCCGCTGGCTCGAGAACTGGACGATCGCCTCGGCTTGAGCCAGCCCATCTCCGATCACTTGACCGAGGCTCGTCGCGGCAAGAACACGCGATTGCCGGCTGCGGTCCAATGATGACTGCGGCTTTGGAAAGGTGGCCGGACAAGTTTTTCAGTTCAGACAGCAATGAATTGGCCTGCCAAGCTTGCGGAAGCGGGCCGAGGTAGTAACACTCAACTGTGAAAAATTGATATAAGTCTGCCCTGGATCCCGAGTACCCTTGTCGCTGCGATCACGCCACACGGTATAATCCGATTCACCTTAAACACCCAGGTACTGCAGGAGGATTGGCGGCATGAACGAGCAGAGCGTCAATGGGGTGGATTTGGCCATAGATTCCGTTTTTTCATCTCGCGCTCCGACTGATGGACCACTCGCCTTCGAGGAAAATGAAAGCATTGATGAGCTGACGATAGTGATGCCTTGTCTCAATGAGGCCGAAACCATTGCAGTCTGCGTACGGAAGGCACTTGCTGCGTTAACAGAGAACGGAATTCGCGGCCAAGTCATAGTCGCAGACAACGGAAGTTCGGATGGCTCGCAGGAGATTGCGCGAAGCAATGGCGCCCGGGTGGTCGATGTGCCTATTAAGGGCTACGGCGCCGCTTTGGCAGCAGGCATCAGCGCGGCAAATAGTCACTACATTTTGATGGCGGACGCGGATGACAGCTACGAGTTCAACCATGTTCCGCGCTTCATTGCCGAGTTAAGGAAGGGAACAGCCCTGGTGATGGGCAACCGCTTTCTTGGCGGGATCCAGCCGGCGCCATGCCCTTCCTGCATAAGTACCTGGGCAATCCCGTGCTGAGCTTCCTTGGCAGGCTCCTGTTTCACGCACCGGTAAACGACTTTCACTGTGGTTTGCGAGCTTTCAGCAAGGAAGGATATCAGCGGCTGGATCTGCGCACCACTGGCATGGAATTTGCAAGCGAGATGGTGGTCAAAGCTTCCCTGTTCGGTCTAAGCATGACTGAAGTTCCGACCATCCTGAAGCCTGATGGCCGCAGCCGCGCGCCCCATCTAAGAACCTGGCGCGATGGGTGGCGGCACCTGCGGTTTTTACTCATGTACAGTCCCAGATGGTTATTTCTCTATCCCGGACTCCTGCTGATGGGACTTGGGGTGCTGGCAACAGCCTGGCTGATACCGGCCCAGCGACAGATAGGGAGCGTTCACTTTGGCGTCGACACTCTGGCGTATACGCTGGCCGCTATTCTGCTAGGTTTCCATGCGATTGTTTTTGCGACCAGCGCGCGTATATTTGCCATGACCGAGGGGTTGAGCAAGGAAGAGGCCTGGTTGGTCAGGCTATTTGGCTATATCACGCTTGAGACCGGTCTAATAGCTGGAGGCGCCACATTCGTCGTGAGCCTTGTGCTTACGCTGGTGGCCGTGAGCATTTGGGGACACTCGGGCTATGGACCATTGATCGCAGAGCGCATGCTCCGGATTACACTGCCTTCGGCGACGGGGATGGTACTAGGCGCGGAAACCTGCTTCGCCAGTTTTTTTCTGAGCATGCTTGGCATGCGGCGTCGCTGATTCGCTCGGAGACATTGATGTGAAGGCCACTGAGAATCTAACGATCAAGCCGAGTACTGTGCGAACTATCTGCCTGATATTGGGCAGTTTGATATTTGTCCTCATACCTATGCGCCAGTTCTCGGATGTTCTCTCTGGAGCGCGGGATTTCCGGACGGTTTATGGTAGTTCGCGGTGCCTCATCTATGGATGCAACCCGTATGATCCAACGCAAATCAAACAGGCGTTTGAGAAGGGTAACAGCGATGCCGATCGAGAGTCCACGGGCGGGGCATCGGCATGGATTTCGTTCAACGCGAACTATCCGCCAACTGCGCTGGCCTTAGTAATCCCGTTTGCGCTATTGCCCTGGAAACCTGCGCTTTTGGCGTGGCTATTCATCAATGCGGCGCTTTTTATCGTCGCGACGTTTTGCATTGCCAGTCTCTGCGCGGACTATTCGCCCATCCTCGTTCCCCTTCTGCTTACGTTGTTTCTGGCGACGAGCACTATGCTGCTTCAGACAGCCCAGCCCTCCTGTGCAGCGATCGGGCTATGCGTCATTGGAACCTGGGCGTTGACGCGAATCGGTGGATACTCTCAGGGGTGCTTTGTTTGGCGCTTAGCCTTACGCTTAAGCCGCAGATCGGCGCGTTTGTCTGGCTCTATTTTTTTCTTTCCAGTACCGTCCATCGCCGCAAAGCGCTTCTCGTAGTGGCAGCAACGGTGGTTTTATGTCTCCGGTGTTGCTGCTGGCGTATTCCCATCCGCAATCGAGCAACTCGGCTTCACTATCTCTGACCAATCTGAATGGAATCGCGGCACCTGGACGTTGAAGCGACCCGCTGGCTCGCAAAATAGCAATTCATACCTCGTCGTTAATTTGCAGAGCATCGTGAGCGTCTTTTACGACGAGAAGAGCGTAGAAAATTATGTTGCGTGGGCAATATGCGGAGTGATGTTTGCGGTTTGGGCCTATATTACTGTGCGGGTGCGACCCTCCGCCCGCAAAGACATATTGGGTATAGCGTCGATTGCCTTGCTAACATTGCTGCCTGTTTATCACCGACATTACGACGTCCGGCTACTGATTCTCATTTTTCCGGCGGTGGCCTTTCTTGTTGCGAAGCGAGGAGCATCGTCCGTCATCGCGGCAGTATCGGCGGCGGCGCTGATACTGTGCTCTCACCCAAATGCCCTGGTCACTACTGTGTCCATGGAGCAGACGAATTCGATTTCATTTGGGGTTGTACACTTCCTCATCATTTATCGGACATTTCAGATGGTTCTGTGTTGCGCTGGCGATTCTCTACCTGGCCTGGTATGCGCACCTGCTGAAGGAGGATCAGGCCTTTTCCTGCAGTCTGAACGAAGATGCAGATCTTTCCCCACCAGACAAACAGCATGAGCGGACCCAGGTTAGTCGGCCGCTTTGGGTGGCTTTTCCATCTTCTTCCGCGTATTCCCAGGCCATCACCACTGACCGGCCATAGCTCTGTGTGAATCTTTAAGCGCCTCGCTTTTTCGCTGGTCTTTGATCTTCAGGATTCAGATTTTACTCATTTACGGTCGGGGGCCGGAGAGTTCTGATACCGGCCAGGATCCGGCTCAAGTCCATTGATGTGGGCGATGCCGCAGACCGGGGGCCTCTTTCGTATTTCGCATGACAAATTGCCCCGTTGGCGTGTTCCTTTAAAGACTTCGCCAATCTCGTTCTGCGATAACGGACCGTTACTTCCTTGGTCGAACTCGATCAGTTCAAAGTGTATCCGCCGAGCGTGTATTTGACCTTATCGCCTGCGACCGGCAGTGTACTCGCAACCGGAACAATATGCTTTGGATCCTGGATGGTGTTGGTGTCTACCGGCGACATCGCATGCAGGCGCTCGACCTTCGCCGTCGAGCCAATATGGCTTGCACCTTTGAGATCGATCTCGATCGACTGAGGCGTCGGTGCGCCGTTGACGATCTTCAGATACACCTTGCCAGTGGATTTGTTGGTTGTTACCGAGTACGCAATGCGCGGGCCTGCGCCGGTGAGCGAAGAGTCGGGCACTTCGTTGCCGACGTTGCCCGCAAAGAGCGAAAGCACGTAATAGCTCGGCGATCCATAGACCGAGAGGCCGGTGTAGCCGATCAGGTCGGGGTGCCACTGCATGCCGCCGGGATGCACGTTGACCAGCAGCGGTGCGTAGCTCGACATGACGACGATGTCGCTGTTGCGCTCGACGCCGGTGAGCCACGCAGCATCGCCCAGGGCCGCGCCGAAGTCGCCTGTGGGCGAGCCTTCCATGGTGGCGTACTCGCCCATGAAGATCTTGGGGCCGTTGCGGTCGGTGTTGTCGTAGTGGTGAATGTCGTTGAAATAGTTCTCGGCGCTCAGGTAAAAGTGATCGTCGACTATATCTGGCTTCACGCTCTTCACGGGCGTGGTGGCGATAATCTGGATATTCGGATACTTCTCCTTGATGGCTTCGAAGAACTGCTTGAAGCGGCCATCGTAGCTGTGGGACTGGTCGAAGAAGTCTTCATTGCCGACTTCAACGAACGGGACATCGAACGGCGCTGGATGGCCATCCTTCGCGCGCTCCGCCCCCCACTTGGTGTCCGCACCGCCGGTGGCATATTCGATTTCGTCGAGAGCATCCTGCACGTAGGGATCGAGGTCTTTGCCGGGTTCCACATGCTCCTGATGCATCGAGTAGCCGCCATAGACGGCGAGCACAGCCTTCATGTGCAGGTCCTGGCACCATTCGAGGAATTCAAGCAGGCCGAGACCATCGGAGGAGTGGTAGTTCCACGGGCTGGGGTGCGTGGGCCGGTCGACCTGTGGGCCGATCGTCTTCTTCCAGTCGTAGCGTTCGCTGATGTGGTCGCCCTCAAGATAGTTGCCGCCGGGGAAGCGCAGGAAGGCTGGATGCATGCCGCCGAGCATCTCCATCATGTCGATGCGATTGCCGTTTTCGCGGTTGTGGTAGGTCGGCGGAAAGACGGAAACGAGGTCGAACCAGAGCGTGCCGGGCTGTGTAAGGGTGAGCTCGAGGTGGTAACTTTCCGAGGCCTCGATGGCTCCGGTGTGCAGGGTGACCTTGTACTGTTTCCAGTCGCTGCCGACGGCGGGTATCTCAGCGCCTGCAACGCTCTTGCCGGTCTTGTTGCTGACGAGATTCCAGTGCAGCGGCAGGCCTGCTGTGTCGGTCTTGGCATAGATCGATGCGTGATACGTGGTGTTGGGTCTGAGCGGATAGCCCCAGTAGCCCATGTTGCGAACACCTGCCGGCTCCGATGGCGATGCCGAAGTCACGATCAGCTTCATGCTGTCGTTCAGCGCCTCCGACGGGCCGGTGCTCTTGTCCCTATCGAACTTCGCGCCCGCGCTTGCATTCTGCACTACGAGCCAGTCCTGCTGGCTCCAGTCCCCATCGCGCAGCGCCCGGTTCTTCACCATCTCGGCATAGAGGCCGCCGTCGTAGGAGTAGTTGATCTCCTCGGTCATCAGGCCGTACAGCGTGGGACTAACGCTGTGGAGCGGCTTGTCGACGTCGATCGAGAGCGTAGCGGGCTGCGGCGTCTGCCCGATGGCAGCGGGTAACAAAGCGAATGCAGGCAGGAGGGCCGGGACAAGACAGAATCTCTTCCAGGCGGACAGGTGCGGCATTTCGGGACCTCGTTTGGGAAAAGGTTTACTCAACACGGGAGTGTAGTTGGCGCAACTGCCGTTGGCAAGAGTTTCTAATTTGACGGCGTGTGCTTCGGAATCGACAGTAACAAGTCTGGTAGTCATGATTTCGTTGTAGAGTGGCAGCGGAGGAGACTATGCGGATTCGTGGATTGGTGTGGATAGCGCTGACGGCGGTGCTGGCCGTTTCGGCGTGGGCGCAGGGAACGTCTCAGGAGAAGACGGCGGAGGACAAAGCCGGGGACAAGGCTGCGATTCACGCGGCGATGGAGGCGCAGGTCGCTGCGTGGAACAAGGGGGATGTGACGGCGTTCATGTCGAGTTATGAGGATTCGCCAGAGACTACGTTTGTGGGCGCCGCTTCGGTGAACAAGGGATTTCAGCCGATTCTGTCGCGGTATAAGGCGAATTATTCGACGCGGGAGCAAATGGGGAAGTTGACGTTCAAAGATATGGAGATAAGGCTGCTGCCGACGTCGACGGGGGTGGTGGAGTACGCGATCGTTACGGGCAAGTTTCACCTGGAGCGGACGGCCAAGGGTGCGCAGACGAAGGATGATGGCATCTTCAGCCTGGTGTGGCGCAAGGGGCCGGGTGGGTGGAAGATTGTGCTGGATCACACGGCTTGAGATTGGTCAGCATGGGGCAATTTGCAGTTCAGGTGGTGGCTTCTTCCGGGACCTGACAGTTCCTGCTTTCTCAGGTTTCTCCCTGGATGGATGAGTGGCTTCCTCTGGCTTACAAACTGGCTTACAAAACAGCGGGCGGCAGGCGGGTGGGAAGGAAAATTGAAAAGCAGGTGCCTCCGTTGTCGGGATGCACTTTGCTGCGCATGCGGATGGAGCCGCCTAGCCGATCTGCGATTCCGCGAGCGACCCAGAGACCAAGTCCAGTCCCGTTCTCTCCCTTGGTGGTAAAAAACGGTTCGAAGATGCGAGCGACGTTATGGGGTGGAATTCCGCAACCACTGTCGGCGAGGGTAACCCGAAGCCCATCGACCGCATGAGTCTTACGCCAGTCGAGAGATTTGCTAACGCGAATCGCGAGACGCCCATCCTTTGACACAGCGTCCATCGCATTGATCAGCAGAGTTGAAAACATCTGTCGAATCTCGCCGGGATAGCTGTTGATCGATATCCCATCGGCCTGATACTGCTTCGTCACCGTGATGTTTTTTGCCGCAATTCGTTTCGCGTAGAGATCAAGGACACTTTGTATTTCGTCTTCCACGTGCACAGCCGTAGGGGAGACCGAGTCGCGGTAGAAGCGTAAGGACTGCTGCGTCAGGCGATTTACACGGGCGAGTTCGTCGTTCGCTATCTTTACGAATTCCTGGTCACGGGGAGCCATGTCGCGGGATTGTTCCAATAAGGTCATCACATTTGTCACGGCTTGCAGTGGATTGTTGATCTCATGCGCCAGCACAGCGGCCAACCGTCCTGCCGCGGCCAGCTTTTCGGACTTCATCAGCGCCAACTCTGCCTGCTTGCGTTCAGTGATGTTGCGTGCGATCTTCGACGCGCCGACAATCTGTCCGCTGGCATCGACGAGAGGTGAAATCGTCAGCGAAACGTTCAGCAAGCTGCCGTCTTTACGGCGGCGTACGGACTCGTAGTGATCGATGTGCTCGCCGCGGCGAATGTGATCCAGAATGCGCTCCTCTTCAAAGAGCCGGTCCGGAGGGATAAGCATCGTGATGGACTTGCCGATGGCTTCTCGCGATGTATAGCCGAAGATCCGCTCAGCTCCAGGGTTCCAGGTTTGGATTATTCCGTTGAGGTCTTTGGTGACGATGGCGTCGTCTGAGGATTCAATCACAGCGGCCAGCCTCGCGAAGGTGGCCTCCGCGAGTTTGCGCTCTGTCGCATCTGCGATGGCGAGAAGGATAGTTGGGGGGCTACCGAAGGGTATGTTATCTAACCGCCGCCCGCTGACCAGCATCGTTCTCTGGCCGATCTCCGGAAAGTCGTGCGTCACCAAGAATTCTTTCACCTCCTTCTTCTCTGGCAACACCCTTTCCAGCAAGTCTCTAAGCCCGGGAATATTCCATTGCCGATTACCGAGATCGTAAAAAGGCTTGCCCAGGGTGTCGGTTTGCGAGACGTGGAATTCCGAGCAAAATGTCCCATTTGCCAACAGAACATTTAATGCTCCATCGAGCACGAGCAGACAGACGGGCACATTGTCGATGATCTGTTTCAGATAATCTTCGGTGTGCTTCAGGCGATCGATGTCGGGCAGCGCCAGGACCGCGCCTTCAATTCGATTGTCTGCCGTTCGGTAGGGTCGAATTTCGAGGGAGCGCCAGTGGCCCTCCGTGTCGCGCACTTCGTGTTGGATTGGGGTGAGATTAGCTATCGTAGCCTGAATCAGCTTTGCCAGGTCGGGTATCTGAAGATTGTCCCGGATGTCGGTGATCGGCCGTCCCACGTCGGACGGCAGCACATGGAAGACCTCCGCCGCCAAGGAGGTAAGACGCCGGATGCGCAGGTCGGCGCCGATGAGAAGAATGGGAATTCGGATCGCGTCGAGCAGGTTGGCCAGATCGTTGTTAGCCTGACTCAGTTCGAGGTTGCGATTGCGGAGTTCATCATTGAGAGTGTTCAGTTCCTCATTGGTAGACTGCAGCTCTTCTTTGGAAGTCTCCAGCTCCTCATTGGTGCTCTGCAACTCTTCGTTGGCGGAGAGAATTTCCTCGTTCGCCGTCTGGAACTCCTCTTTCATTCCATCTTCGGATTCAACGGCGGAACGCAACGCATCCAGCGTATTGGCAAGTTCCTGCCGTAACTGCTCCGATTCTTGCTTGTTCTCCGGAAGCGCCTTCAATTTGCGTTGCGAAGTGTTCTTGGCCGCGGTAGTCACAAGCGGGGTAATGTCGTTGAACAGAACCAGGAAAAAGTTTGCTTCTTTGGATACTTCATCTTCCAGCGGCGTGACCGAGAGGTTGAGGATCCGCGGATGCCCATTGCCGTTGAAGGAGACGCCCTCTCTCTGGACGGGAGCATTTTTTCTTAACCGCCGCACCGATCAATGTGCGCAGCTCGATCGCAAGCCCATTGCGCGCCAGCTTCAATATATTCAGGCTCGGTTTGCCGGGCGCGGGCTCAAGGTAGGGGGCTGTCCGCCCCCGGAAGTCAACCACTTCCATTGCGCGGTTGACGACCACGCCGGCGGGCGAGTGATTTTTCAAAACGATACGATCAGCTTCCGCCCGAATGTCGATTTCGTTCTTTTGGGAATTCTGAATTTTCGCGATCCGATCGGACGAGTGGATGCTGTTTCCGGACGGCAAGTACGGCAAGCCAATGTCATAGGGCAGCCTGGAAGCCGCCGGTTTCTTGCTGTAGATTTTGTGCTTTTTATCCACGATGGAGAACAGATCGGGAAAGGCGGAGAGGCTTTCCGAACTGCCCAGAACGAGAAACCCGGAAGGTTTCAATGCATAGTGCAGAACAGGGACGATCTTCTTTTGCAGTACGGGCTGGATATAGATGAGGAGATTGCGGCAGGCTACCACGTCCATCTGCGAGAAGGGCGGATCGTTTGCGAGATTTTGCCGGGCGAAGATGCACATGTCGCGCACCGCTTTGTTGACGCGATATCCTTCTTCCACCTTGAGAAAGAAGCGCGACATGCGCTCAGGTGATATTTCTTCCGCAATACTCTCCCGGTAAATGCCAGCGCGCGCCTTTTCAATGCCTTTTTCGTTCAGATCGGTGCCGAAGATCTGCACCTGAAAGCTGGGAGCCTTATCGCCGAGAAACTCCAACAGCGTCATGGCCAGCGAATAGGTTTCCTCGCCCGTTGAGCAGCCCGGCGCCCACATTCGGATCACACGTTTGTCGCCCTTGTTCTTCACGATGGCTGGGTAAACATGTGTCTTCAGCGCTTCAAAGGCTTCAAAGTCGCGGAAGAAACTGGTGACAGGAATCAGCACATCGTCAAACAGCTTTCCGCCTTCTTCAGGATGTTCCTTCAGATACTTCGCATACTTGCTCAGTGAGTCCAGCTTGACGATCACCATGCGCCGCAAGGCGCGGCGGTGGATAGTATTGGGCTTGTACTGGCTGAAGTCGACGCCGCTCGATTTGCGCAATTGATCTAGAATGGCGGCGAAATCTTTTTCCACACCGGGCTGGGGAGCCGCGGAAGCTTCCAGGTCTTTGGCCTGCTCGGTCTTCTTTTCTTCCTGTGCGAGGAGATAAGGATGGCGACGAATCCGCTCAAGCTCGTTGGCGATGTCCTTGGGTGGCAAAACAAAATCCACGCACCCGGAGTCGATGGCGCTGCGCGGCATGCCGTCGTACCGGGCCGTCGAAGGCTCCTGGGCGAAGGTGATGCCGCCTTCCGCCTTGATGTTTTCCAGACCCAGCGTGCCGTCTGCCCCGGTGCCGGAAAAAATGATACCGATCGCGCCGATGCCGTGACTTTCCGCCAGCGAGCGCATGAAGAAATTGACTGCAAGATGGCGGAACGGTCCCTTGCTCCGCGGCGTGAGCGCAAACGTGCCATCGGAGATCGACATAAAAGCGTTCGGGGGAATCACATACACGCCATCCGGCTTGATCTTCGTTCCCGACTTGACTTCCTCGACCGGCATCTCAGTGGCTTTGGCGATGATCTCCGTCAACATGCTGTCGTGGCTTGGGTCAAGATGCTGCACCAGCACGAACGCCATTCCCGTGCCAGACCCCATCGCCTGGAAAAACTCCTTGTATGCTTCCAGTCCGCCAGCCGAAGCACCGATGGCTACGACTGGAAAAGTTTCACTATCCATAGCAGCGCCTGTGTAAGAGGTGGATTCTTTTGAGCGGGGGGGGGGGCGATTTGGAGGGTTTGGATCTCATTGTCTCGCGCGCAAGCACTCATTCTAGATCAGAATCCGCATTCGGTACGGCCGATCTCAAACCGATGAAGTTGGATCTCCTCAAAAGAAAATCCAGTCTGAAGGCTTCGCCGCTGACACGGTTGTGCGGATTTTGCTCCAGTCCGATATGCACTCGCTACTTGATTCTTGGATGCAGAAAAACCGGAGATTCTCAGATCAATTCAGACTGAAAATTGCTCTCAACCTTGGAGATGCGGACGAGAGGCAGATTTCATGGGTGATCAAAAGCGGGTGCGGAGGCCTAGTTCGATTTCTCTGGGATGGTAGAAGTCGGTGGCGTTTATGTCGAGGGGTTTGCCGAATTCGGGGATCTGGCTGGGAAGGCCTTTGCTGGTTAGGCCGGTGAGGAAGTTGAGGGTGGGCAGGCTGCCGGAGCTGTCTCCGCGGAGGATGGTGTAGCCGGTGGTTTCGAGCAGGGTGATGTTCTGGTGGTTGAAGAGATTGAAGCTTTGAGCTACCAGTTCGATCTCGCGTTCGTTGCCGATGTAGAAGCGCTTGCCGATGCGGGCGTCGGCGGTCCAGGTCTGGGGATAGCGGAATGTGTTGCGGCCTATGCCGTAGAGGCGGCTGTCGCCGCCGGAGCCGTTGATGCCGGGGCCGATGCCCTGGATGAGTTGGCCATCTGCGCCGTAGAAGGCGGGGATGTAGCCGCCGGTGCGCATGGTGAAGGGCAGTCCGCTGCGGTACTGGCCGATGGATGCGAGGGACCAGCCGTTGGCGATGTCTCCGAAGAGGTGCGGGAAGCGCCAGGTGGGACGGAACTCGATGGTGGTGGCGGCGGAGTGACGGATGTCGAGGTTGGATGTGCCGTATTCCTGGCGGAAGTTCTGTGGGTCGAGAACGTCGTTGACGGCTACCTGGCCAGATTCGTTGGGGTTCCAGTCGGTGGCGTGGGCGTAGAGGTAGTGGGCGCGGAAGGTGAAGCCTCGGCCTCCGGTGCGGACCAACTTGACGAGGGCGGCGTCGTAGGTGGAGTTGGCGCGGCTTTCGATGGAGGCTAGCTGCTGGTAGTTCGGATTGAGGCGTGCGGTGTAGAAGGGGACGGTTAGTTGCTGAGAATGGATCGGGCCAGCGTGAATGCTATCGACTACGGCGTAGGTGATTGTTTGCGGGGTTTGCGAAGGATCGATATTGGTGTCGATTGAAATGGGCAGACGGCGACCGAGGCTGGCAAGGGCGCTGACGGAAAGGGTCCAGTGGCTGGGCAGCCTTTGCTCGATGCCGAAGACGGCCTGATCGACTTGCTGTACGTGGAAGTTCCCAGCGAAGGAGACTGCGCCGGGTTTGACTACGGTCTGCGGGGTGACGGGGAAGACGTATGGGAATGGCGGCGCGCCGGTGTCTGTTGGGCGGAAGAAGAAGTCGAGGTCGCCGTTGAGTGAGCCGGTCTGGGTGAGGGCGGCGAGGAGGACTGAGTTGTTGATGCGGCCGTAGTAGAGTCCTGCGCCGAGATGGAGGACGGTTGACTTCCATGGCGACCAGGCGAGGCCGAAGCGCGGGGCAAGGTTTAGGCCAATGCCGGGTAGCTTTTGCGTGGCCGGCAGATCGGCGTTGGCCACGTTTGCGATGGGCGGCGGAAGTTGCTGAGTTTCAACGCGAAGGCCTGCTGAGATGGTCAGCTTGCGGGCTGGTTGCCACTGATCACTGAGGAAGGCGGCGAGATCGTTAGTGCTGATGTTCCAGTTGGACGGACCGGTACGCTGTGAGTACCAGGCGTAGCAGGGCAGGTAGCCGAGGCCTTCGATGGCGGAAACGCCGTTAGCGGTAGCAGTGTGAACGCGCCCTGTGGCATCGCAGTTGTGCTGCTGGCCGAAGGGATTGTCGACTCCGTTGTAGCCGTATTGCTCGAAGCTGGCGGCGTCGGAGATGAAGTTGAGGATGTCGGAATACGAATAGGTGCCGTTCTGGTTGTAGAGGGTGTTGACGGTGTCGGCGATGTGGTCGATGGTGAGGCCGGTTTTGATGAGATGCTTACCGCGGACCCAGCTTAGTGTTTCCTGTGCGGAGAGGCTGCGCTCGTCGGGGTCGCTGCCGGAATTGATGCGTGCGGGCTTGCCGAAGATGAAGCCGTATTTGGAGTCGGCGATGATCTCAGGGAGCTGGCCGAGGGAGTTGGCGAGGAGCGGGGCTTCGAAGGCGGAGGGCGGTTGCGGGGTTTCGCTCTGGATGTGGCGACGGTAGAGCAGATCGAGCGAATTGAGCAGGTTTTCAGTGAGAAAGCTGTCGGCGCGGGCGATGGCGAAGGCATCGCTGGCCTGCGCGTTGCCGAAGCTATGACTGCCGTAGGTTTCGGAGGTACGGCTAAGTGCGCCGCCGGGCGCGTTGGAGGCTGCGCCATTGGCTTCGAAGGCGAGATGCTGGCGTTCGGTGGCTTGCCAATCGATGCGTCCGAAGCCCTGGAATTGGGTGGTGCTGCGTGGGACGGAACCGAGTAGGCCGGCCATATCGCCAAGCCAGGAGGAGTAGCTGGAGGCGGCTTCTTCGAGGATTGCCGGTTGAGCGAGGTTGAGGCGGGCAGCGAGCATCTGCAACTCGTCGTTGGTGAGTGGGGCGAAGAAGTCGGTGGGATGACGGACGGTGGCTACGGCGGGGTCGTGATTGAGCAGGCCATCGATGGCGGTGAACCAGAACAGCCGGTCACGGTGGATGCGGCCGCCGATGCCTGCGCCGAAGGTTTGGCGGGTGTAGGGCGGGGTGTAGGACTCAGGGGTGAATTGTGCGATTTGCGCTCCGGCGGCGGGGGCGGTTTGGACGATCTGCTGGGTGAAGGGATTCTGCGCGCCCCAGAGGTTTTGGCGATTGAGGTAGAAGGCCTGGCCGTGGAGCTGGCTGCTGCCGCGGTGGGTGGTGAGGCCTAGTTCACCGGAACCGGAGTTGGTGCTGGAACCTGTGTCGATGGCGCTGGCGTGAATTTCCATGGAATCGACTGCGGAAGCGCCGATGGGTTCGATCTCCTGGCCTTGGCCTGATTCGGTGCGGAACGCGGGAGGGCTCGCGACGCCGTCGATGGTGCTGCTGGTCTGGTAGGCGGATGCGCCGCTGAGTGAGAGGGGCTGGTGGAGCGGCTCCGGATTGGCGGCTGTGGTGTCTCCGAGCGGGGCGGTGTCGGGTGAGCCGGCTGCTGCAGGCTGAGCTGTCGGCGTGATGGCGGCGAAGGACTGCCAGTCTCGGGTGGGGACGGGGAGGGACTGGAGTTCTTCGGCAGGGAGGGTGGTGGAGACGATGGGTTCGGTGGGATCGATGCGCGGAGTGCCGGTGGGGAGGGGCGGCAGCGTCATGAGGAGCGCGGCCTGCATGCGAGTGGCGTGTCCGGCGGAGATGAGGATGCCGTCGATACTGCCTTTGCCGAGTGAGGGAACGTCGGCTTCGAGGGTGTATTCGCCGGGTCCGAGGTTGGTGAAGCGGTAGCTACCGTTTTTGCCGGTAACGGCGTGTGCGGTTTCGCCGGTGGTGAGGTTGAATAGGGTAACGGCCGCCTGCTGAAGCGGGATGCTGTGGTTGTCGGTGAGTTTACCAACCAAAGAGCCTGGGGAACCGGTGGTTTCCGGAGGATGGGCCGCGAAGCAAGGTATGGCGATGAGAGACGCAAGGAGGGCGCAGGTCAGGCGTCTGGTTCGTGTGGATAAGCTAGGGTGCATGGATTTCCCCTGGACCTGCGGTTGGGATTGCAGATTCAGGGAAAAAGGCGGGACAAAGCGACTACTGCCGGGCTGGCTCAATCTATAGCTGTAAGTGGCAGATGCGGGTAGTCACCTGCGAGTATATTCGGGTTTCGGTAGACTGAAAAGAAGGGAATTGGAATATGTGCCGATCGACAGGGATATTTGCGATGCGGCTGCAGGATCGCGCTCAGGCGCGAAGGTGAAGCGGATTCCCTGCGGGAATGACAGAAAGAAAAGCAAGAACAACGGCAAAGACGATGATGGCGCACACATTTGTGGCGAGTGACGGTTCGTGCTTTCGCGTGAATGTGGATCCACATCTCAAAAGCGAGATGTGGGGCACCCGCACCCGGAGTTGTGGTGGCGCGGGCAAAAAGACTTTTGTCTGTGGTTTGGATTGGATTTGAGCAATGTTTATCGATGAAGCAAAGATAATGGTGAAGGCTGGCGACGGCGGGAATGGATGCGTCGCATTTCGCCGGGAGAAGTTCGTTCCGCGCGGAGGGCCGTCGGGCGGCGACGGCGGACATGGCGGCGATGTGGTGATGCAAGCCAGCCAGCGGCATAATACGCTGATTCATTTCCGGTATAACCCGGAGCACAAGGCGGAGCGCGGGCGGCATGGCGAGGGCTCGAACTGCACCGGGCGCGATGGCGAGTCGGTGACGCTGCAGGTGCCGGTGGGCACGGCGTTGTATGACGCGGAGACGGGCGAGCTGGTGCACGATTTTTCGACTGCCGATGAGTCGTTTGTGGTTGCGAAGGGTGGCCGCGGAGGACGCGGTAACCAGCACTTTGCAACGCCGACGCACCAGGCTCCACGGGAATCGGAACCGGGCCGGCCTGGTGAGGAGCGGTTGTACCGGCTGGAGCTGAAGCTGCTGGCGGATGTGGGGTTGGTGGGGTATCCGAATGCGGGGAAGTCGACGCTGATTTCGCGGATTTCGGCGGCGCGGCCAAAGATCGCAGACTATCCGTTTACGACGCTGGAGCCGCAACTGGGCGTGGTGACGGTGGGTGAGGAGCCTGACGAAGAGAGCTACGTGGTGGCGGATATGCCAGGGCTAATCGAAGGCGCGCATCTGGGTACGGGGCTGGGCATCCAGTTTCTGCGGCACATTGAGCGGACACGGGTGCTGCTGCACCTGGTGGATGTTTCGGATGCTTCGGGAAGGCCCGATCCGGTGGAGGACTTCAAGGTCATCAATGCGGAGCTGAGGAGCTTTGGGCATGGGTTGGACGAGAAACCGATGATCGTGGTGGCGTCGAAGATCGATGCGGCGAATCCGGAGAAACTGAAGAAGCTGAAGGCGACGGCGAAGCGGCGGAAGCTGGAGTTTTATGCGATTTCGGCGGTTACGGGTGAGGGGATCGAGGAGTTGAAGTGGGCGGTGGCGAAACGGGTGCGGGAGGCTGTGCCGGTGGAAGCACCTGAGCCGGCGTTTTAGAGGGCAGAGGTTAGGGAACAGGGATCAGCGTTCGCGCTGCGCGCGAATTTGGTCCCACATCTCCGCGCAAAGGACGCGCGTAGATATGGGGCACCCGGCTAACAGCAGATTCCCTTCGGGAATGACAGACAAGAAAAGCAAGGGCAGATTTGTGGTTCCCAGGTCTCAGAATCGAGACCTGGGAACCCGGCGGGATCACAATCCCTGCTGTATGACAAGGTCAGTGCAGGTGAATGACCGGCATGCCCTCGGGGATCTTTACCTGGAACTGGTCGTCGGTCAGGGCTGTGCTCTGGTTGACACGTACGACGGTCATGGAAACCTGGTACTCCTCCTGCGGGCGCTTCATGACGATGTGACTTGGATACTTCGCGTGATCGAAGTCCTGGTAAGCGGAGTAGATGACCTGGGTCTGCAGGATGCCATTGTCGTCGTAGAGGTCCTGCTCGTAAGGTTGCAGGTCTTCGCGGCGGAAGGTAACGGTGCGGACAGGAATTAGCTGCTGGCTACCGGGCTTGCGGCGCTGGACGTTCAGGATGTATTCGGGGTGAAGACGCAGACGCTTCGTTGCGGGATCTGGTTCGGTCGAGCTGTCGGAGATGACCGAATAAAGCTCGTCGGGCTCGAGACCGCGTACGACCATGGCGATGAAGAACGGACCAGGCCGCAGGTTTTCATACCAGACGGGCGAAGTGCCCTTATTGTCGTTTTCGCCGGTGTAGGCCTTGTTTTTGGGTGGGACGATCAAGGTAAAGGTTTTGCCGTCGCTGCCGAGGTCGAACATGGTGGTTTGGACGATAGGCAGCTTGCCCTGGACGCGGAGCATCTCGGGCTTACGCACCAAGATGTAGGCGCGGAAGGACGGGGATTCAGTGGCGACGCCCTCTTTTTGTGCGAGATGGCTGAAGCGGATGTCGACGGTGGCGGTGAGGCTCTGGAATTGTGCCCATTTGGCGTTGAGTTGAGCTACAAGGTCGTCGGGTGAGGCGGATTGGACGATAGAAGGCGGGATGGGCTGGAGGAGCTTGCGCTTGGAGATGAAGAGGCTGGCACATCCGGTGAGTGCCGGAAGCGTGGTTGCTAGAAGAAACGCTGCAATGCCAACCTGGCGGGCTTTTCGCAGGCGGGATTGTTCAGCCCGTTTTGTGATGACGATCCTGCTCAATGGCTCTTCGAACTCCGGGAAGCGTTTGCGTCAGCTTCCTTGTTAGCTTCTTTGATGGCTTTTCTGTAGGCGGCGACATTCTTGTTGTGCTGGTCGAGAGTGGCGGCGAAGAGGGATTTGCCCTGGGGGTCGAGTCCGGCGGCGACGAAATACAGGTAGTTGGTGTTGGCGGGACTCATAGCGGCGCGCAGGGATGCCATGCCGGGGTTGGCGATGGGGCCCGGGGGAAGGCCTGCGTGGCGGTAGGTGTTGTACGGGGTGTCCTTGGCCGGGCTGGTGAGGTCGGACTGGTAGATTGTGCCGCGCCACTCGTTGTTGAGCTGGAGGCCGTAGATGACGGCGGGGTCGGTCATGAGCGGCATTTTCTTGTCGAGGCGGTTGGTAAGGACGCTGGCGACCAGCGGGCGCTCGGTGGGAGTGGCTGTTTCACGCTCGACGAGTGAGGCGAGGGTGACGGTGTCGTGGATGGAGCGGGAACTTTGCTTGAGACCGATCTGGATCAGCCCGATTTGGGCGGCTTCGGTGCGGAAGCGGCGGACCATGGCACTGATGACCTGGGTGGGGGTTACGCGGCGCTGGAAGCGGTAGGTATCGGGGAAGAGGTAGCCTTCAAGGCTGGCGGCGTGGGGGTCGAGGTCGGCGATCAGCGGAGTCTCGGAGAGCGTGGCCGCGAGGAATTTTTCCTGGGTGAGGTTGAGGAAGCCGGCCTGGACGAGACGCTGGGCGATGTCGAAGCGGGTGGATCCCTCGGGGAAGGTGACGGCGAGTGTGAAGACATCTCCGCGGGCGATGCGGGAGTAGACCTCGGGCACGGTGGCGGACTGGTCGAAGCGGTATTCGCCGGCTTTGAGGGAGGCGTGTTTCCAGAGGCGCACGGCGTCGAAGGCGTAGCGGCTGCGGATGACTCCGGAGGATTCCAGTTGTGCGGCGATCTGGCGGCTGGTGCTGCCGGGAGCAATTTCCACGAAGACTTCCTGATTTGGGCCGGAAGGAGTGAAGATGAACCAAGCCGCAGCCCCGATGAGGGCGCATACGCCTAAGAAAAACAAGAAGATGAGGGTACCTGCCGCGCCGGGCCCTGATTTCTTGCGGCTGGTCCGTCTGCGGGGCGCCATCTGTAGAACAAACCCTTCCGCTAGTTGACTCAAGAGATCAGACGCAGATTGGGGCCGCGGGGATTCTCTTCCTTTTGATTGTATCGGTTAAGTTTTGTCTGAGACGGAAGTGGAATGGCTAATCCGGCGTTCTTTGTGACACGCGATATGCTCTCGGATAGGGTGAGGCTGCAGCCTTTGCGGCGAGGAGATGAGTTTTGAACGAGGCGGCGGTAATCCGTTATCTGGGGCTGGATATCGGGACGAAGCGGATCGGCGTGGCGGTTTCGGATGAGCTCGGGTTGCTGGCGCAGCCGGTGATGACGCTGGAGCGGAAGCGGAATCCGCGGGAGGATCTGCGGTCACTGGCGCGGCTATGCCGGAGGTATGGCTGCGGGGGGATTGTGGCGGGTGATCCGGTGCAGCTTGTGTCGGGGGAGGCGAGCGCGCAGACGGAGCGGGCGCGGAAGTTTGCGGCGGAGTTGGGGGAGATGACGGAGTTGCCGGTGACGATGTGGGATGAGCGGCTGACGAGCCGGGAGGCGCACGAGATTCTGTATCGGGCGGGGAAGAAGCGGCAGGAACACGAGGAACTGGTGGACCAGGTGGCGGCGGTGCTGATTTTGCAGTCGTTTCTGGATGCGCGGCGCGCACTCGATGGGCGGTCGACTGGCGACTCGACTAGCGGGTAGCCATATTTCAGGCACTCGTTTTGGAAGGGGCTTTCAGGACGGGCAAGTCCGCAGTTTTGGCGGCTTTGCGCATTGTCCCGAAACTTACCCATTCTGAGACGGGTGAAGGCGGTTCGCGCCGGATGATCGAATCTAGACCATCGATATTCGGAGCTCACGATGGGGACGATATGACCCACCGCCCTCCACGCACCCTACTCGTTCCCTGGCGGCCTGCTTTGGTCCTTCCCGAGTTGGGGAAATCTCAGCCTGCCCATCAGGCCAACGAAGCCGATCCCCAATAACATGCCGGAAGCGATGAGCCCCAAGATATCGGAGCCGTGCAGCGCCTCTACACGCGGATTGCCCAGATTATTCAGGAGCACCGTCGCTCCCATCAGCGCTAGTGCTAAACCGGTAAACCGGCTGCTTTTCTTCATGCACTCTCCTCCGGCCCGCATCCCGGCCTCGAATCATTGTGACACTAAAGCCGGGATCGTTTCGCCCCAGCCTGCCAGGTGGAATGTGACCGGCGAGGAAAGCCCAACGGGGGAATGCGAGCGCTGTTCCCGATCGGAAATTATCCCGAGACTTACCCTTTGTGGGACGGCAAGGGCACTCGTCCAATAAGCCGGTTATACGGCAACTTGCCGAAGGCACAGATCACTCTGAATAAGTCAATGAGCGCGTTGGCCTGAAATCGACAGCGGACCCGAAGGCGACGGCAAATCGATGGATGCTAGCCGAGTTCCCACTTCCGATAGTGAGTCCGAAGAGTTCGTACGAGATGTGGGCCGCCTGCCGTGCACTGCAGCTTCCAAAACGTGGAGGCGATGCTAGACTTGACGCCAAGTCTTGAGGCCAGAGGAAACGAATGAGCGGAATTGAAAGCATTGTGGCAACTGGCGCGACGACGCTGGCCGTTGACCTTCTGCGAAGATTGGCAGGGCCAGCGGCAGACCAAGTCGGGTTCATGCTTGGCGATAAGGCCTGGGAGTACCGCGCCAATAATCTAATCAAAATCACACTGAGGCTACAGCGAAAATTGCGCGAGGCAGGTCTGCCTGCAAACGCTGTTCCTCCGCGACTTCTACTCCCAATCATTGAGAACTGCTCAGTAGAAGACAACGAGACACTTCAGGAGATGTGGGCCGGGCTGCTGGCCACCGCATCGCAGGAGAAAGATTCGATGTCCCCCTCGTTCATTGAGACGTTGAAACAAATCACCCCAGATGAAGCGAGACTACTTCAGCGATGGTGGACTGATAAAATTCGCCCCGCACTTGCACAAGGGCGCAGAGAGGCCGCTGAAATGGACTCCAAATTGCGCGAAATGAGGCGACAAAAAGGACTGCCCGATAAAACGGAATCTCTGATGACCGGCGTGCAACGTCGTGTCGTAATGCAGATCCAACAATGGGATTTTGGAGTTCACTCCGACACGTTGGAACGGCTGGGCCTGATTCGAAGGGACTTTGGAGTACAGGTTAAAAAAACGCGAGGCGATGGCGACGAAATCACTGATGTCGAATCTGAAATCGGGCATCGATTCGTGTACACGGAATACGCTGTCACCTTCCTAGAAGCTTGTCACGGCACAGAGTCTAAGATTTAAACGCTAATTTTTCTGCGGAGGCAGCTGAACCGTGCGCTATGCGCGGGCAATCTCCGCGACCGGAACAGTCGGCGGGTCGCCCCCGTCCCAGCTTCTTTCCCAACCACAAGTGAGGGTGCCTCCCTTTCCCTCGTCTTTGGGGACCGGGAGCCACCAATCTCAAAATGCCGGATCGTCGCATCCAAATCCCAATAAATCCCGGAAAGCGGGCATGTCGCCAGCCAATTCCGGATTTACGCTAAATCGCCAATTCACTCATCGACAATGGAATGCTAGCCACATGGCCGTGTAGTCGCCATCTCGGACGAGTGGATTTCTCAGGGTCGCAAAGAGCCCTTTGCGGGATGGAAAGCGTTCAGGGTTGATGGCTTGTTTGAGGCATTCGAGGTCGATCATGATCTACTTGCGGGTCGTGGTAGAGCATAGGTCCGAGGACGAGATAGGGGCAGCGCAGAGTGAAGGCCGCGGTTGAAAGGAGCTGAGGGGAAAAAGATTTGGGGGTTGCATAACTTACTCTTTGCGACACAAACTGTCCTTTAACTCAAAGCTTCTAAAAACCCGTCTTAAGGGAGCCTCTTGCCAGTGCTCCGGTTTGGGTTTTGAATTGGTGGCGGAAGGCACTGGCCACTATGTTCTCCAAGTATCGGCGCTTGCTGGGCGTGATGATTTTTGGTGGAGTCGCGCTGTGTGTGGCAGCCAACCGTGTGGAGCCGCAGGAACCTTCTCCTTCGGCGCCTTCAGCCAAACCGCAGGCGGTTCCGCCCAGCCCTGAGCTGAAACAACGCCCCCCTGCCACTCCGGAGGAGAAAGCCGCCGAGGCGGAGGGACGCATGCGGCTGGATGTTGTGGTCACGGACAAATCGGGAAATCCGGTGACTGGGTTGGATGCGAAGGATTTTACCTTGCAGGACGACGGTAAGCCGCAGACGATTGCCACATTCAAAGCTTCGGATGGAGCGCAGGGGAATCCGGATTCGCGAGTTTCTGTGTTCCTGGTAATGGATACGGTGAACTCCGGTTTGGTGGACCTTTCCTTCATGCGCGAAGAAGTCGAGAGGTTTCTACGGCAGAATGGCGGGCAATTGCCGCAACCGATCACCGTTCTCTTGTTCACCGACGCTGGGTTTGAGGCGGTTGGAGAGACATCGCAGGATGGAAACAAGCTGGCGGATGCAGTTCATGCGATCCCGCCTCAAGTGCATACCATTCACTCGGCAGCGGGCCGCGAGGCCTTGGTGGAACGCTATCAGTTGTCGGGCAAAGCGCTGGCAGCGATCGCCGCACGGGAGGCGACGAAGCCTGGGCGCAAGATGATGATTTGGATTGGGCCCGGATGGCCGATTTTGCGAGCGAACGACACGAACTACAACGCACGCGACCACGAGCTGAATTACGATGCTACCGCTTCTCTGCTGAATCAGCTACGCGAGGCGCGCATGGTCTTGTGCAGTGCGGGCGGTGGTGACGCATTCACGGTCCAGGATTTGATGACGCCGGTGAGGTCTCCGATGGAAGCGACGGCTGCGAATCTGGCATTACAAGTGCTGGCACTCGAGAGCGGCGGGCGGACATTGGACGCTGGGAATCGTAGCCACCCGTTGAAGCAACTGAATGCCTGCATGCAGGAACTGGGTGCATACTACACGCTCACGTTCAAGCCGCCGGCCGGGGAGAAGCCCTTTTCTTATCGTGCGCTCAAGGTCACGGTGGCCGGGCGTGGGCTGAAAGTGAACACGAACACGGGTTACTACGTGGAGCCTTGAGTTAAGGCCGGCTTCAATAACACGAGCATAGACATATGAAACATGGCCAGACCATCACGCTCGGCGAGGAATCGCTCGATTGCCTGCGTGGCCGTCTGCTGCAAAGCGTCCGATATTGAACACTAGTTCCCGGTTGCGAACGCTGGCCGTTGATCCTGGGATCGCTAACCTGTTGATTTCAAGAAGCCGGCATGGAATTTCCATGGTGCTGGAAATGCTTCTTCGTGTGAGCAAGTCGACGTGTGTGGAGGCCAAGCGGTGAGAGTTTTGCTACAGGATCTGGGGTATGCGTTCCGTCAATTGCGAAAGACGCCGGGGTTTACGATTACGGTTCTGCTGACGCTGGCGCTGGGGATCGGGGCGAATTCGGCGATCTTTACGCTGGTGAACGCGGTGCTGCTTCGCAACCTGCCGGTGGCGGATCCTAAAACTCTGATCCGCATCGGCGACACGGACGACTGCTGCGTGAACTCGGGTTGGGATGACAAGGGTCATTATTCGCTCTTCGCCACGGAAACCTACTACGCGTTCAAGAAGAATCTGCCTGAGTTTGAAGAGCTGGCGGCGATGGAGTCCGGTTACGCGTGGCGGCCGATCACCGTGAGGCGCGACGGACCGAACACTATCGCACAGTCGGTGATGGGGACGTTTGTTTCGGAGAATTATTTTCGCGTTTTCGGATTGAAGCCCGCCATAGGGCGGTTTTTTTCCGATGCGGATGGACAAAAAGGCGCGGCGGTGACGGCGGTGATGAGCTACGAGGCCTGGCAGGAGGATTTTGCCGGTGACCGGTCGGTGGTGGGTGGAACTTTCTGGGTGAATACCAAGCCTGTGACCGTGATCGGCGTGGCGCCGAAGGGGTTTTATGGCGACCGCGTGGATACGCATCCGCCGAAGTATTATCTGCCGCTGGAATCGATGGACCTGATTGGCGGAGCGCCGTATCTGCATGATCCAGGTGTGTCGTGGGCTTACGTTCTCGGGCGGGTGAAGCCCGGAGTCTCATTGCCCGCGCTGCAGGCCAAGGCGAGCGGGATTCTGCGGCAGCAGCTTGCGACGGTGAAGATATTTCAGGACAAGCGCGCCAAGCAGACGCTGCCTCGGACGCATGTAGTGCTCTCGCCTGGCGGGGGCGGCATCCAGAATATGCAGGAAGGGTATAAGGATCACCTGACGCTGCTGACCTGGATTGCTGCGCTGGTTCTGCTGGTGGCCTGCGCCAATATTGCCAATCTGCTGCTGGTGCGCGGGATGGGCCGGAAGGCGGAGATGTCGATTCGCGCGGCTCTGGGGGCGCAGCGGAGCCGGATTGTGCGGCAGTTGTTGACGGAAAGCGTGCTGCTGGCGGGAATGGGCGGCTTGCTGGGGCTGGCGGTTTCGTATCTGGGTGCGCGGATGCTGCTGATGCTGGCGTTCCCGGATGCGCACAGTATGCCTGTGGCATGCTGCGCCATCTCCGATGGTGATTGGCTTTGCCTTTTTGCTGTCGCTGGTGACGGGAGTCTTGTTTGGCCTGGCGCCCGCGCTGCTCGCTGCGCGGACGCAGCCGGCTGAGGCGCTGCGGTCGAATGCGCGGACGACGGCGCATGGTGCATCGCTTTTGCAGCGCGTGCTGGTGGTGGTGCAGGCGGGGTTGTCGCTGGTGTTGCTGGTGGCCGCGGGGTTGTTTGCTCAGAGCTTGAGTAAGCTCGAAGGCACGGATATGAAGCTGGATGCTACGAATCGTTACATCGTTCATATCAATCCGCAGGCTGCAGGCTATGCGACGACGCAGGTGGAGGCGCTTTACCGGGAGATGGAAGAGCAGTTCCACGCGATTCCAGGTGTGGTGAAGGTGGGCATCTCGACTTATACGCCGATGGAGGCTAATAACTGGGGCTCGGGAGTGAAGATTCAGGGTGAGCCGGATTTGAATAAGGGCGCTTCGTGGGTGAAGGGCAATGCGGAGTATTTCGATTCGGTGGGGACGCATGTGGTGATGGGGCGCGGGTTCACTCCGGCCGACACGCTTAGCTCGCCGCCGGTGGCGGTAGTCAATCAGGAGTTTGTAAAGCAGTTTTTTGGCAAGAAGAATCCGATCGGGCGGTGGTTTGGATACTCAGACCCTGGCAAGGACGGAGCGCGGCAGATTGTGGGCGTGGTGGAGGACACGACCTATTCGAGCGTGTACTGGAAGGATCATGCGATGTACTTTTTGCCGATGACGCAACGGTCCGGCGGCAATCTCCATGATCCGACCGATCCAAACGATACGGTCGAGAAGGATATTTCGCTGTACGCGGGGGCGATTGTGCTGCAGACGGCGCGGCCTTTGCCCGACATGGAAAAGCGGGTAAGGGAGACGCTGGCAGGCATCAATCCGAATCTGACGGTTGTGAAGTTTCAGACTTTTCAGCAGCAGATTGACGACAGATTTACCGAAGAGCGGTTGATTGCGCGGCTGACCTCGCTGTTTGGCGTTTTGGCGCTCTTGCTGGCGGCGATTGGGCTCTATGGCGTGACGGCGTATACGGTGGTGCGGCGGACGCCGGAGATCGGGATTCGGATGGCGCTGGGCGCGGCGCGTGGAAATGTGATCGCGATGGTGATGCGTGGGGCTATGTTGCAGGCAGTAGTGGGGCTGGCGATCGGGATTCCGGTGGCGATCTTCTGCGTGCGGTATGTGAAGTCACAGCTTTATGAGATTACGAGCGTGAATCCACAGGTGATGGCAGGCGCGATTCTTGTACTGATTGCAACAGCGGCGATTGCGGGCCTGTTACCGGCGCGCCGTGCGGCCTCGATCGACCCCGTACAGGCTTTGCGCATTGAATGAGCTGCGCCTTCGCGACAGTTTTTGGCAAACCCATTTGCCGGCCGACAAACTCCTTGTTCATTTGAGGATTCTGAAGAGACCATCGTCCAATTCGATCTGGCTGTCGGTGGTTTAAACAGGCCTTCTACCGGGCCGCCGATTGCTTCAAGGCTTTGCCTGACGGCGGGATTTAGGCGTCGTCGTATAATGGTGGTTTCAGGGCCTGGACGCCCAGCCGCTCCGGTGTTGCTTAGGTGGAGAGGCCGAACCTCAGATTCGCGGCGGAACTCACACGACAGTATGTTTGGTTCGGGGTACGCAAGAGGTGCGTACTGCCGGACAGGCAGTATCTGCATCCTGCTTCTTCGCAAGGGTTTGCGGCCGCAACAGGATACGAATGACGGATCACATCAAAAAGCAACTTCTCGAAGAGATCCAAAAAATGGAACATGAGCTCGCTCACGAGCTTCCCGCGGAGATCAAGAAGGCTGTAGCGCTGGGCGATCTTTCGGAAAACGCCGAGTATCACATGGCCAAACAGCGGCAGGAGTTCGTAAATGCGCGCCTTGGCCAGTTGAAGAAGCGGATGGCGGAGTTTTCGCTGGTGAACCTGGCGAATATTCCGAAAGACAGGGCTGCTTTCGGTTCGACGGTGACGGTTTTCGACGCCAGCAAGGATGACGAGCTTGTCTACAAGCTGGTGACGAGCGAGGAGTCGGATGTGGCCAAGGGGCTGATTTCGACGACCTCACCGATTGGCCGCGCGCTGATTGGCAAGCAAGTGGGCGACACGGCGACGGTGGTGACGCCCAATGGCAAGCGTGATCTCGAAGTGCTGAAGCTTGTAACGATTCACGACGAAGTCGAGGCATAAGCGGTGGCAACCACCTGGACAAGCGCCTTTGGCCGCGCATGCGGATGGTTGTTGGACCGTATTGTGCACGGGCTGTCGCTGACCCGCATATCGCCGAATGTACTCACCTTTATTGGTCTCGTGATCAACATTGTTGCCGCCTTTTTCTTCGGCGAGGCCACGGTGACGAATGCAGGCCGGATGTTTTTGTATGCCGGTCTGGTGATTATCGGGGCCGGTTTGTTCGACATGGTGGATGGACGCGTGGCGCGGCGCACGGGGCAGGTGACGGTCTTCGGGGCGTTCTTCGACTCGGTGATGGACCGCTACTCGGATGTGGTGCTGTTCTTCGGGTTGCTGGTCTATTACGCGCGGGTGAACCACTTCCGGTATGTGGTGCTGGTGGCGTTTGTGATGGTGACGAGCCTGATGGTGAGCTACACGCGGGCGCGAGCTGAGGCTCTGATTGGCTCCTGCAAGGTGGGATTTATGGAGCGGCCGGAGCGGATTGTGCTGATTATTCTGGGTGCGCTGTTTAACCATTGGGGCGTGATGGCGCCGGTGCTGTGGGTGCTGGCGGTGCTTTCAACGATCACGGTGGTTAACCGGATCATGTATACCTACTCGAATACGAAGCAGATGGCTCCGCTGGGCTGACACGGTTGGGAGATTTCTCCGTCGAAGCATTTCTTTCATCTACCAATCCGGTGGCTTGCCGCTGTGCTGCTCCAACAGCCGGATAATCTCCTGCTGTTCCGATTTCGCTTCCGGTGAACCGGTGCCTCCTCGGCCGGTGTTGAGTTTGGCAAGAGAGATCGCGGTCGAGCCGCTTTTATTCGTGCGCCGAGGATCGGCTCCCAACTCCAGAAGAGTGCGTACCGCCGCAGCACAGCGTGTACGAACCGCGCGGTGCAGCGGTGTGACGCCCAGTTTGTTGATCGAATTCGGATCGGCTCCTGCCTGAACAAGACCCGTTAGGGTCTCCGCCTGAGCGGAAGGATTCCAACTCGGTGAGCCCGGAGCACCGACTGCGGCTGAGTGGATCGGCTGGTCGCCATGGCGATTTCTCGCATGAACGTTCGCGCCTGCCGCCAGAAGCATTGAGATCGTCGCCGATCGATAGGCGGCCGCAGCCAGATGCAGCCCAGTGTCGCCAGCGTATATGTAGCGCCCGATGGATGTGACATACCAATCGGTTGCAGACTGTCGAGTTGCGCCGTCCTCGAACGCGGAAACGGCCAGAGGCGGAGAGGTCATTAACAGGTTTGAAACTACGCTCGCATCTCCAGTCAAGATGGCATGCACCAGTTGTCTCAGCAATTCGTCCGAGACTGCCATTTGAAGATGTTCTTTCAACTTTGCTTGACCTCGCTCGCACTCTATGCGCCTTGCGGCTGATCTTGCAACCGCGAGGGGTAGGATTGGATCAAATAGCAGGAAAGGAACGAAAAGAATGTCTGAGACCATCGAGAAGGTTCAGAAGAGTGATGCTGATTGGCGGGCGCAGCTTACGCCGGAGCAATATCAGGTGCTGCGGCAGAAGGGTACGGAGCGGCCGTGGAGCGGGGCGCTTACGCAGAATCACGAGACAGGTGAGTACACGTGCGCGGGTTGCGGCGCGGTGCTGTTTGGCAGCGATGCGAAGTTCGACTCAGGCTGCGGCTGGCCCAGTTTCTATATTCCCAAGGATTCGAAGGCGATTGCCGAGCATGAGGATTCGAGCTATGGGATGCGCCGGGTTGAGGTGACGTGCGCGCGCTGTGGGGGGCATCTGGGGCATGTGTTTCCGGATGGGCCTAAGCCTACGGGGTTGCGGTATTGCATCAATTCGGCTTCGCTTACGTTTGAACACAAGTAAGAGAAGCTCGCCTCAGGGCCTGAAGACCCGTCTGTAGTGAGGCTTTCATGCCGGGGATGAATCCCCGGCCTACCTATTGCACCTACGACGTTGTGAGTTGTTTAAAAGAATGGCCCGCTGGATTTTAGCGGGCCTTTTTTTTTGTGATGTTCGACGTCTATTCGGCGCGGAGGGCCTGGACTGGATCGAGGCGTGAGGCGCGCCAGGCGGGGACCAGGCATGCGCCTGCAGCCGTGATGAGCAAGAGCGCGCTGACGGCGGCGAAGACGGTGAGGTCGAGCGGGCGCGTGCCGTAGAGCATCGATTGGATCAGGCGGGTTGTGCTTGCGGCGGCCATTAGGCCGAGCGCGAGGCCGACGAGGGCCGGGCGCAGGCCGTCTGTGAGGACTAGGCGGAGGACCTGTTCGCGCTGTGCGCCGAGTGCGATGCGGATGCCGATTTCGCTGGTGCGCTGGGCGACGATGTAGGAGAGGACGCCGAAGAGTCCGACGGCGGCGAGGATGAGGGATAACGCGGCGAAGCCTACGAGCAGGGTGGCGTTGAAGCTTTGATCGACGGTGGATTTGCCAAGCAACTGATTCATGGTCAGGATGTCGGAGATGGGCAGGTTGCGGTCGAGGGACTGGATGATGCGCTGGATGGGTAGCGCTAGTTGCTCGACGTTGCTGCTGGAGCGGACGACGAGCGCGCCGTTGTTTTTTGTGCCACCGAGGAGCGAGAAGTACTGGATCGGTGCGGGTGCTTCGCCGAGGCTATGGCGAATGTCGCCGACGATGCCGACTACGCGGAGAACACGACCATCTGTGATGTGAAGATGCATGCCGATTGGGTCTTCGCCGGGGAAGTACTGGTCTGCGAAGAGCTTGCTGATGACGACTTCATCGGTACGGTCGAGCTTGCGGCTGGGGTCGAGTCCGCGGCCTTTGAGAAGCGGGATTCCGATGGCGTTGAAGTAGCCGGGGTCGACATAGCGATTGATGGCGAAGAGGCCTTCACCTGGCGGGAGTGCCGGGTGTTCGGGGATGGAGAAGTTAGCGTCTTCCCAGTAGCCCTGGCCGGGGATTGCGTCGGTGAAGCCGGCGGCCTGCACTCCGGGGAGCGCGCGGACGCGATCGAGAAGTTGCTCGTAGAAGTTGACGAGCTGTGCGGGCTGGCTGCCTTGCATGCGCGGCACCATGATGCGCATGGTGAGGACGTTGTCGGTGATGCAGCCCATGTTGGCGGAGCGGAGGCGTGCGTAGCTTTCGAGAAGCAGCCCTGCGCCGATGAGCAGGACAACGGTGAGGCCTACTTCGAGGGCGAGCAGGACGCGGCGCAGGGTGACGCGGGACTGACCTGCGCTTGTGGAACGCGAGGCGCTTTGCAGTGAGGCAAGGATGTTGCGGTCGCCGGAGCTGAATGCGGAGATGAGTCCGGAGAGCAGGGCGCAGAAGGCGACGATGGCGATGGTGAAGGCTGCGACTGTGGCGTCGATGTGGATGGATTCGACGCGGGTCATTTCGCTGCGCGCCTGCACGAGCCACTTGAGTGCGAGGGCTGCGAATGCGAGGCCGAGTGCGCCGCCTGTGGCTGAGAGCAGGAGGCTTTCAACGATGCGTTCGCGGATGAGGCGCAGACGGCTGCCGCCGAGGGCAGTGCGGATGGCAAGCTCTTTCCTGCGGGCGAGCGGCGCGGGCTACGAGCAGGTTGGCCACGTTGAGGCAGGCGATGAGAAGGACACATCCGGTGGCGGCGAGAAGGACATAGAGTGGGCGGCGGATGTCGCCGACGAGGTTTTCGAGCAGCGGGCGGGTGTTAGCTCCGAGGCTGATGTAAGGATCGTCGCCATGCTGACTGCGGATGCGGCTGACGATGACGGAGAGATCGGCGCGGGCGGTGGATTCGCTTGTGCCGGGAAGCAGGCGTCCGACTGCGCGGAATTCGTGCTGATCGCGGGAGATCATCAGCGCGGTGGGCTTGTCGTGATAGATGGGGGTCCAGAGCAGCGTGGATGAGTCGGGGTAAGAGAACCACGCGGGCATGATGCCGATAACGGTGTAGGGCTGCGAGTTGAGATGGACGATCTGGTTGAGGATGGAGCGATTGCCGCCGAAGCGGCGCATCCAAAGCTGCCAGCTCAGGATGACGGTGCCCTGGGCTTCGTGGCGATCATCGGCGGCGGTGAAGCCGCGACCGATGGCGGGCTGAACTCCGAGAACTGACAAGAGATTTGCGGTGATGTTGGCGCCGTGGAGCGACTCGGCGAGCTGTGTGCCGTGGCGTCTCCGGCGGAGAAGTTAAATTCGGAGCCGCCCATGAGAGCGAGATCGGAGAAGCTGTGGCTTTGCTGCTTCCAGGCTTCGAAGATGCCGCCGGCGACGGGGTGGTCGGGGGATACTTCGCCTCCGGCTTCGGTGAGGACGATGAGGCGATCGGAATCGGCGAAGGGAAGCGGCTTGAGCAGGACGCCGCGGACGACGGTGAAGAGGGCAACGTTGGCTCCGATGCCGAGGGCCATGACGAGGATGGACATGGCGGCGAAGCCGGGGGTGCGTCGCAGGGTGCGCGCGCCGTAGCGGAGATCGCGAAGGAGGGATTCGAGTGTGCTCCAGCTCCAGGTTTCGCGGGTTTGTTCGCGGAGGAGCGTGGGGTTGCCGAAGGTGCGCAGCGCGGCGTTGCGGGCTTCGTTGCGGCTCATGCCTGCGGCGATGTTTTCGCGGATTTGCTGCTCGATGTGAAAGCTCAGTTCGCTATCGAGCTGCTCGGCGGCATGGCGACGCTTGGTGAGCATTCTGAATCGCATTTGCAGTTGTGTGAGCCAGCGCATGAGTGTCTCCGGTTTATTCGGTATGCGTTATTCGGATCTGAGGGCCTGAATGGGGTCGACGTGCGAGGCGCGCCAGGCAGGCAGGAGGCAGGCGGCGGTGGCGGTGAGCAGCAGGCAGCCAGTGGTGGTGGCGATGACGATGGGGTCGTAGGGGCTGGCTCCGTAGAGCATGGAGCGGATGAGCGAGCCTGCGATGGCTGCTCCGGCCATGCCGATGACTGCGCCGATGAGGACGGGGCGCAGGCCGTCGATGAGGATGACGCGGAGTACTTCAGAGCGTTGTGCGCCGAGTGCGATGCGGATGCCTATCTCAGCGTTGCGTTGCGTGACGAGGTAGGAGAGCACTCCGTAAAGGCCTACGCCTGCGAGGAGGAGCGATATTCCGGCGAACGCGAGGATGAGGTTGGCGGCGAAGCCCTGGCCTGCGGTGGTGCGGCCGATGATCTGGTCGATGGTGAGGACGTTGTAGACGGGAAGCTGTGGTTCGAGTGCTGCGATCTGCTGCTGAATAGGGATGGTCATCGACAGCGGATCGACGGATGTCCAGGCAACGATGGCGGCTTCGCTGGTGCGGTTGGGAATGCCCGAGAGGATGGGGAAGTACATGGTAGCCTGCACTGGCTTGGTGACGTCGTAGAGCGTGTCGCCGACTACACCGATGATTTCGTATAGTTCGACGGCATCATCCCAACCGACGCGGATATGCTTGCCGATTGGGTCGTCTCCGGAGAGGAACTGATCGACGAACTTTTTGCTGACGACGATGTAGTGGTCGTTGTGGAGGCGCTCGTGTTCGGTGAAGACACGGCCACGCAATAGAGGGATTCCCATGACGCTGAAATATTGCGGGTCTGCGGCGCGATACATGGCGTCATACTGCGTGCTGTAGCTGGGGGCTGGGCGCTCGGGGATGGTGAAGACTTTGTCGCCTTCATGGCCTGCACCGGGAACTGTGGAGACGAGCGCTGCTCCACGAACGCCGGGTAGGCGGCGTATGCGCTCAAGCAGCGATTCGTGGAAATTCATTACTTTCTCGCGGGTGTTGTATTGGACTTCGGGAAGACCGAATCGCATGGTCGCGACGTGATCGGTGCGGCAGCCGAGGTCTGCGGTGCGCAGGCGGATGAAGCTGCGGAAGAGCAGGCCGGCTGAAGCGAGAAGAGTGACGGTGAGCGCGATTTCTGCGGTGAGCATGACTTTGCGCAGCCGAGCTTTCGAGGCGCTGCCGCCGATGGTGCGTGAGGAATCGCTCAGTGCAGAGAGCAGGCCTTTGCCGGTGGAGGAGATGGCGGGAATAAGTCCTGACGCAATTGCTGTGATGGCTGCGAGCAGGAACGCGAAGATGATGATACCGGCATCAGCGTGTACGCCTTCAGCGCGGGGCAGGCGGCTCCAGTGGGTGGCGAGCCAGCGTGTTGCGGCGAGTGAAAGAAGCAGTCCGAAGAAGCCACCGGTGAGGCAGATGAGGAGGCTTTCGATCATCTGTTCGCGAATAAGGTTGAGGCGGCTGCCACCGAGTGCGCCGCGAATGGCGACTTCTTTGCGGCGTGCTGCGGAGCGCGCGACGAGCAGGTTGGAAAGATTGAGGCAGGCGATGAGCAGCATGCATGCGACCGAGGCGAGCAAGACGATCAGCGGTGTTCGGACGTCTTTAACGACGTCGTCAATCATGGGACGGGACCAGACGTCTTCCGCAATGGGTTTGGATGCGTTGGCAGCGTGGAGCTGATACTGGATCGCGCTTACTTCGCGAGTGGCGGCGGCGACGGTCACGCCGGACTTGAGGCGCGCGACAACAAGGCTCTGATGTCCGTCGTATATGCCGTATTGACCGGGCGTGAATGTTTGCGCGTAAGGCATCCAGTACTGAACGCGAGCATCGGGATATGTAGAACCAGGGAGGCAGAACACCGACAACAGTGGCTGGTTCGGTATCGAGATGAATCTTGCTTGCCGACGATGGAAGGGTCGCCGGCGAAGCGGCGCTGAAAGAGGTTCCATGTGAGCAGGATGGCCTGAGGGCCATTGCGGCTGGTCTTCTTCTGCGGTGAAGGTTCGGCCATAGATGGGAGTTACACCGAGGAGTGGGAAGGAGATTGGCTGCGCCGCCTTCGCCCTGAAGCACTTCGGGCAGCTCGGAGTGTTCGCCGGAGAGCATGCCGCCGGTGGTGCGCAGGGCGGCCATATCTTCGAAGCCATGTGAGTCAGCGCGCCACGCGCGGTAGTCGCCAGGGGAGACGATGTTGTAACCGCCGTCACTGTTGTTGTCACTGCGGAAGTGCTCGTAGAGCATCACGAGATGTGCGGGATCGCGGAATGGCAGGGGCTGTAGCAGCACGGCGCGTACGACTGTAAAAAGAGAGGTCGTGGCTCCGAGACCGAGGGCCATGACGAGGATCGAGACGAAGGCGAAGCCGGGTGAACGGAAGAGTGTACGTGTGCCGTACTTCAGATCGCGGCCGAAGGTTTCGAGGCTGTACCAGCTCCATGTGGCGCGGGTTTGTTCGCGAGCGAGATCGGGACTGCCGAAGGTGCGCAGTGCGGCTTTGCGGGCTTCGCGTTTGTTCATGCCAGCGGCGATGTTTTCGCGGATCTGTTGTTCGAGGTGAAAACTGAGCTCGTCGTTTAGCTGTTCAGCGGCTCTGCGGCGGCCGAAGAGCATCTGAAGTTTGATCGTCAATCGAGTGATGAAAGAAGGCATGCTTTCTCCTCCGGACTATTCGGTGCGTAATGCTTGCATTGGGTCGAGACGTGAGGCACGCCATGCCGGTCCGATGCACGCTATGGCTGCGACTGCGAGCAACAGTACGCCAACACCCGCGAAGATCGCTGGATCGAGCGGCTGGGTTCCATAGAGCATCGACTGGATCAGTTGTGTTGCGCCGGCGCCTCCGGCCAGGCCAACGATGAGCCCCAGAAGCGCCGGTCGCAAGCCATCCCATAGCACCAGCCGCAGTATTTGATCACGTTGCGACCCAAGCGCGATACGAATGCCGATCTCTGCCGTGCGCTGCGTGACGATGTAGGAAAGCACGCCGAAGAGTCCCACGGCCGCCAGCACTACCGAGAGGATCGCGAAGACCAGGAGCAAGGTGGCGTCGAAGCTGGCATCCTGCGTGCTGCGGCCGATCACCTGGTCCATGGTGAGAATGTCGGAAACCGGCAGGTCGCGGTCGAGCTGCTGAAAGATCTGCTGCGCTGGCATGGCGAAGCGTGTCACGTCGTTGTTGGATCGGATCACCAGCGCTGCGCCGCGGATGAAATCTTTGGTATCGACGGTATCCGAGGCATAGAGCGGAAAGTACATCATCGGACGCGGCGGTTCTCCGAGAGATTCCAGCGTGTCGCCCACCACGCCTACGATGCGGTAGATGCGGCGGTCGAAGGTTTTCATCAATTGATGTCCGATTGGATCTTCACCCGCGAAGAACTGCCGCGCAAAGGTATCGGAGATGATCACCTCGGTCTCATGGCCCGGCCGTTCGGTTTCGTCGAAGGTGTGGCCGCGCAGGATGGGTATTCCGATCGCTGCGAAGTATCCTGGCTCGGCCCAGCGGTGATCTGCAGTCTGGCCGCGCCCCACGGGCAGTGGCGGCCGGCCGGCGACGGTAAAGCCTTCGTCTCCATAGGGACCATTGCCAGGAACAACCGCAGCGACCAGCCCCGCAGCACTTACGCCCGGATAGCTACGCAAACGCGCCAACAGATCTTCAAAGAAGGCGACCGACTTCACCTTGTTGTAGCGCGCTTCGGGGAGAGTAAAGCTCATGGTTAAGACGTTGTTCGTGATGCAGCCCAGGTTGCCGGTGCGCAGCTTGAACCAGGTCTTGAGCAGCAGGCCGGAGGCGATCAGCAGCACGACAGTGAGTCCGACCTCGACAGCCAGCAGAGTCTTGCGCAGACGGGCGCGCGCATGGCCGGCTCCCGCAGAGCGCGAGGACTCTTGCAGCACCGCGGAAGGCTGACTGCGGGTGACGTTCGCCGCGGAAATGAGACCGGCAAAAAGCGCGCAGAGCAGGATGAGTCCGGCGGCAAAGATCACCACCGTGGTATCGAGATGGATGGCGTCGACGCGGGTCATCTCGTGGCGCGTGCTCACCAGCCATGCAACAGCGACCTGTGCCAGACCCAGCCCTAAAACGCCGCCACATGCGGAGATCAACAAGCTTTCCATCAATCGCTCGCGCAAGAGCTGCAAGCGGCTGCCGCCCAGCGCGGCGCGGATGGCCAGCTCCTTACGCCGGGCTTCTGAGCGCGCGACAAGCAGATTGGCCACGTTGAGGGATGCGATGAGCAGCAGGCAACCGGTCGCACTCAGCAGTACATAGAGCGGAGTCTTCACGTCGCCCACGATTGACTCGAGCAGTGGTTGGCTATTCGCTGCTGAGCTGACATACGGGTTGTCCTGGTGCTCATTGTGCAGCCGCCTGGTAATGACAGAGAGTTCGGCCGCCGCCTGCTGCGGCGTAACACCAGGTTTGAGTCTCCCGATGACGCGAAAATTATGGTTATCGAGCGTCTGCATCAATTCGGAAGTTTCCTCGTGATAAACAGGCGTCCACAGCTGCGCAGCCGCTTCAGGATAGGAGAACCAGGACGGCATGACGCCGATCACGGTGTACGGCTTAGCGTCGAGCAGGATCGTCTTGCCCAGAATGTTTCGGTCGGCGCCATATCGCCGCTGCCAGAGCCCCCAGCTCAGCAGGACCGTGCCATTGGCTGAGGGATTGTCTTCAGAGGGCAAGAAGTTTCGTCCCAGTGCGGTCGCGACGCCTAGTGTAGGCAAAAAGTCCCAGGACAGGTCGTCACTCTGTACAGTTTCCGGAAGCTGCCCCTCGGTTCCGGAAAGGTTGTATGCCCGGTCCGAGGAGATGGCGAGGCTCGTGAAGCTTTTGCTCTCTTTTTTCCATGCGGCATAGATGCCCGCGGCACTCCTGTTGTAGGGATACTTGTTGTCCAGAGTGCTCTCGTAGAGCCGGACCAGATGATCGGGGTCGCGGAAGGGCAGCGGCTTGAGCAGCACGCCGTGCACTACGGTAAAGAGAGTTACGTTGGCGCCGATGCCCAGCGCCATCACCAGGATGGCCATGATGGCGAAGCCCGGTGTGCGGCGTAGCGTGCGCACGCCGTAACGAAGATCGCGGCCCATCGATTCGAGCGAGTTCCAACTCCACGTCTGCCTGGTTTGCTCGCGCGTGAGATCGGGGCTGCCGAATGCGCGCAGTGCGGCTTTGCGGGCTTCGCGTTTGTTCATGCCGGCGGCGATGTTTTCGCGGATCTGTTGGTCGAGGTGAAAGCTGAGCTCATCGTTGAGTTGTTGCGCAGCCTTGCGCCTTCCGAAGAGCATCTGGAGCTTGATCGTTAGTCGAGTTATGAAAGAAGGCATGCTTTCCCCCTCCGGTCTATCGGGCTATTCGGTGCGCAGGGCCTGCATGGGGTTGAGGCGTGAGCCGCGCCATGCGGGAAGCAGGCAGGCGAATGCTGCGACAGCCAACAATGTAAGGCTCACGGCGGCGAAGATGCTCGCATCGAATGGCTCAACGCCGTAGAGCATGGTGCGAATTAGACGCGTGAGGCCTGCGCTGGCTCCGAGGCCTAGCACGAGGCCGACGAGTGCGGGGCGCAGGCCATCGAAGAGGACGAGACGCAGCACCTGATCACGCTGTGCACCGAGTGCGATGCGGATGCCGATTTCGCTGGTGCGCTGGGTGACGAGATAGGCGAGAACGCCGTATAGGCCCGCAGCGGCGAGTATTAACGCAATGACGGCGAAGCCGAGGACCAGGAGCGAGTCGAATTCGGAGTCGAGCGTTGACTTGTTGAGCGACTCCTGGAGGGTCCTTACCTGGGAGACTGGCAGGTCGCGATCCATCTGGCCGATGAGTTTCTCAACCGGCATGGCCAGGGCGTAGGCATCGCGGGTGGAGTGAATCAGAACTGTAGTGCCGGAGCTGTGGCCATAGAGAGGGACGTACATGGTGGGCAATATAGGTTCGGTGATGGAGTAGCGGGTGTCGCGGACAATGCCGATGATCTCGAAGGTGTCGCCGCCCATGTCGAACTTGACGTGTTTGCCGATGGGATCGTCCCCGTTGGGGAAGCAGGCTTTTACGGCCTCCTGGCTGATGAGGGCGACGTTGCCTTTGCTGAAGCGCTCGTCGTCAGCGAAGGTGCGGCCGCGCAGGATGGGTAAATGCACGGCGGCGAAATAGCCAGGATCAGCGCCACGCATCATCATGTCGATGCCCGCTCCCTTGGGCAACGGTGGATGCTCCGTCACGCTTATGATTTGATCGCCACCCCAGCCCTGACCGGGCGCGCTGGTGATGAGCGCTGCTGATTCAACACCGGGTAGAGCGCGGACGCGCGCAATGAGGCGCTCAAAGAATCCAGCCTGCTCGACAGGTGTTTTGTAACGGGCGTCGGGCAGGCTGACGTTCATGAGGAGTGTGTTTTGTATGGGAATGCCCAGGCTGACGGAACGCAGATGGTCGTAGCTCTTGAGGAGCAAACCTGCGCCGACGAGAAGTACAACTGTGAGGCCTACCTCGAGAACGAGAAGTGTTCGGCGCAGGCCTGCGCGAGCACGTCCGCCGCTTTGAGAGCGCGAGCTTTCCTGAAGTGAAGCGAGGAGCTTACGGCTGTCGATACTGAGCGCGGAGACGAGTCCGGAGAAAAGCGCGCAGAGAGCGACGGCGGCGACAGTGAAGGCCAGGATAGTCCAGTCGAGGTGAATATCCTCGATACGGCGCATGTCTGGCCGCGCGTGCTGCAGCCAGCGAAGGGCTGTGCCGGCAAAGGCTATGCCTGCGAGACCACCGGCGGTGCTGAGCAGAAGGCTTTCGAGAATGCGTTCGCGGATGAGGCGACCGCGTCCGCCGCCGAGGGCTGTGCGTACGGCGAGCTCCTTGCGCCGCGATGCTGTGCGGGCGACGAGCAGGCTGGCGACGTTGAGGCAGGCGATGAGAAGCACGCATCCAGTGGCGGTGAAGAGGATGTATAGCGGTGTCTTGTATTCGGAGACTGCGTCATCGAGCAGTGAGAGACCGGTGGCGACGTTGCGAACGGCAGGACCTGGATGCTCTGACTTGATGTGCTTCTGAATTGCGTCCAGATGACTGAGAAGCTGAGGGAGAGAGACGTTGGGCGCAAGGCGAGCGACTCCGACAAACTCATGATCTTCGAAGGTCTTCATAAGCCAGGCTGGAGCTTCGTGATTTGCGGGTGTCCAGACCTGAATCTTGCCGGATGAGAAGGGCCCTAGAAAAACCATTGATTCCGGCATAACCCCGACGATGGAATAGGGCTTGGCGTCGAGCCAGATTTTGCGGCCGACGATGTTGGGGTCACCGGCATAGCGGCGTTTCCAGAAAGAGTAGGAGAGGATCGCGGAGGTTTCGGCATCGAGCCGGTCGTCTGAGGCCGAAAAATCGCGGCCAAGCATGGGTTGGATACCGAGCACGTGAAAGAAGTTGCCGGTGATCCAGGCGGCATCAATCTTTTCGGGAAGCTGGCCGCCCTCGGCGGAGACGTTGTAGCCCTGATATGGGGAGATAAGGGCCATCTCTGCCATGTTGGACGCGCCTTGCTGCCAGGCGTAGAAGCTGCCGGCATCAAGGGGCATGTGCTGGTTGGCGCCCTTTTTATCGTTCGTCGAGTAGAGAGCGACGAGGTGCTGCGGATTGGCGTATGGGAGCGGGTTGAGCAGAACAGAGCGCACAACAGCGAAGATGGCGACGTTGGCGCCGATGCCGAGCGCCATCACACCGACCGCAATGGCGGTGAAGCCGGGGGTGCGGAGAAGAGCGCGCAGGCTGCAGCGGAGGTCATGCAGAAGCAGTTCCAGGGTCGTCCACGACCAGGTGGAGCGGGTCTGTTCGCGGAGGAGTGCGGGATTGCCGAAGGCGCGGAGAGCGGCTTCGCGGGCGGCTTTGCGGCTCATGCCGGCGGCGCGGTTTTCGGCGATCTGCTGCTCCAGATGGAAACGCATCTCGCGGTTGAGATCGTCGCCCGCTGAGCGCCGAAGAAAGAGCTTTTGAAGCAGCATCTGAAGTTGTCGTAACTGGCGCATGATGATGGCTCCTTATTCGGTGCGGAGGGCCTGCATGGGATCGAGACGGGCGGCGCGCAGAGCAGGCAGAAGGCAGGCTCCGGCGGCGACGACGATAAGAGCGAGAGCCACGGCTGTGAAGACCAGCGGATCGAGCGGCTGTGTGCCGTAGAGCAGGGACTGGATGAGTTGCGTGGCTCCTGCGCTGGCGACGAGTCCGAATGCAAGGCCGAAGAGAGCGGGCTTGAGACCGTCGGTGAGCATGAGGCGCGCGATCTGACCGCGCTGTGCGCCGAGGGCCAGGCGGATACCGATCTCGGCGGTGCGCTGACTGACGAGGAAGGAGAGCACGCCGAAGAGTCCGACAGCTGCAAGGACGAGCGACAGGATCGCGAAGGCGAGCAGAAGGATGGCGTCGAAGCTGGGCTCTAGCGTGGCCTGGCCGATGACCTGATCCATGGTGAGGATGTTGGCGACGGGCAGATCGGAATCGATGCCGGCGATGATTTTCTGCGCCGTCAGCGCCATGGATGAAGCTTCAGAGCGGGTGCGGAGGGTGAGGATGAGCCCACGCTCGCTGCCGAGGTAGAGCGGAAAGTAGAAGGTTGGCTCGGGTGGAGCGGCGATGTCTGCGCGGATATCCCCTACGACGCCGACGATCTCGAAGGTATGTGGGTCAGCGGAGACAACGCTGGCGGCGATGTGCCTGCCGATCGGGTTTTCATTGGGAAAGTCGCGGCGGGCGAGGCTTTCGCTGATGAGGATGGATTGCCCGTGATCAAAGCGGTCGTCGGGCTGGAAGAGGCGGCCTGCAACGAGGGGGATCTGCATGGAGGAGAAATAGCCGGGATCGACGAAGACGGTTACGGCGCTGAGGGTCTGCCCTTGCGGCAGAGGCGGATGTTCCTTGATGGAGTAGGTATCGTTGCGGCCAACGCCTTCGGTGGGGAGTTGGGTGGTGAGGCCGGCGGAGAGGCCACGGATTTCAGAGAGGCGCTGGGTGAGGGTTTCGGCGAAGGCTACGCGTTTGATGTCGGTGTTGTATTTGCCTTTGGGAAGCACGATCTCCATGGTGAGCACATTGTTTGTGGCACAGCCGGGATTGGCGGAGCGCAGGCGCTGGTAAGTCTTGAGCAGCAGGCCTGAGCCAACGAGCAGGACGACGGTGAGGCCGACTTCGAGGGCCAGGAGGGTGCGGCGGAGGCGAACTCGTCCGGTGCTGCCGGCCTGCGTGCGGGAGTTGGCCTGGAGCCCGCTGAGGATGTTGCGGTCGGTTGCGGCGAGAGCGGGAAAAAGTCCGGCGATCAGGGCGCAGAGGAAGACGATACTGAGGGCGAAGAGCATAGCCCAGCCGTCGAGATGGATGTCTTCGGCGCGGGGAATGTCTGTGCGGACGGCGACCAGCCAGCGGAGCCCGGCTGCTGCAAGGGCGAGCCCTGCGATGCCTCCGGTGACAGAGAGCAGCAGGCTTTCGAGCAGGGTGCTGCGCATGAGACGGAGGCGGCTGCCGCCAAGGGCAGTGCGGACGGCTGTCTCACGCTGGCGGGAGGCGGATCGTGCAATGAAGAGGCTGGCGATGTTGAGGCAGGCAATCAGCAGCAGGCAGCCGGTGGCAGCGAGAAGCGCGTAGAGGCCGGATTTTACGCCGCGTACTTCGGCATCGAGGGCGGGGCGGATATTGGTGGCGTCGTTGACTGGCCCGTTGGGGTGCTGGCGGCGAATCCCGGCCTGGATGGCGGTGAGATCGGCGTTGGCCTGGGCGGGGGTGACACCGGGCTTGAGGCGTCCGATGACATCGAAGTTGTGGGCCTCGACCATGCGCATCATTTCGGGGGATCGCTCGTGATAAAGCGCGGTCCAGAGCTGGATCTTTGCGTCTGGGTATTGGAACCACTCGGGCAGGATGCCGATGACGGTGAAGGGGCGGGCGTCGAGTTCGATGGTTTTGCCGAGAATGGCAGGGTCGCCGGCGTAGCGGCGCTTCCAGAGCCCCCAGGTGAGCACAACGGTGCCATTGGCGCCGGGGCGGTCGTCGTCAGCGGCAAAGAGGCGGCCGAGCGCGGGCTGGACGCCGAGCAGCGGAAAGAGATTCCAGGAGCCGGTCTCGGCGTGAACGTACTCGGGAAGCTGGCTGCCCGAACCGGAAAAGCCACCGGAGAGGTCGTATCCGGCTGTGCGCTTGATGGCGAGGTCAGTGAAGCTCTTTTGCTGTTCTTTCCAGGCGGCGAAAGAGCCACCGGCGACGATGTTGTCCTGAAAACGGCCGCGGCTGTCGGCTTCGAAGACGCGAACGAGACTGTTGGGATCGCGGAAGGGCAGAGCGTTGAGCAGGACGGCATGGACGACTGAGAAGAGCGCTACGTTAGCTCCGATGCCGAGGGCGAGGACAAGGATCACGATGGCAGAAAAGCCGGGCGCGCGGCGGAGTGAGCGAACGGATTGGCGCAAATCGAGGAGAAACAACTCGAGGCCGGTCCAGGACCAGGTGGACCGGGTTTGTTCGCGCAGGAGGGTGGGGTTGCCGAAGGTGCGAAGGGCAGCATTGCGAGCTGTTTTTTCATTCATTCCGGTGGCGCTGTTTTCGGCGATCTGCTGCTCGATGTGGAATTGGAGTTCCTGCTCGAGCTGATTCTGGGCACGTCCCCGGCGGAGGAGCATCCGCAGACGCATTGCTATCTGGGTGGGCCATCGGAATGAATGCATGCTGTTCTCCCCCTCTTTCTTTTTGCGGGACGTGTGCTGCAAATGTGCCGAGCTGTGTCGGTCAGGCTTCGGAGACGATCAGGTTGATGGCCTGCGAAAGCCGGTTCCAGTTGGCCGTCTCTTTTTCGAGCTGCTCGCGGCCCGCGGTGGTGAGGGAGTAGAACTTGGCCTGGCGGCCGGTTTCGCTTTCGGCCCATTTGGCGGTGATCCAGCCCTGCTGCTCGAGACGGTGGAGCGCGGGGTAGAGCGAGCCCTGCTGGACCTGGAGAACTTCGTTGGAGATTTGCTGAATGCGCTTGGCGATGGCCCATCCGTGCTTTTGCTCGGTGAGGAGCGTGCGCAGGATGAGGAGGTCTAGCGTGCCCTGAACGAGATCGCTTGGTTTACCCATACCTTGACTATCTACACTTGTAGTTGTAGATAGTCAAGGTATCGTTCGTGGAGAAGTTGTTGATTTTAGGTAAGAGCTGACCGTGGATTGGACTGTTTTGAGGGTGCCCGGCGCGGGGGAGGGGTATGCTGATTCCATGTTGATTCGCTGCAAATGGTTGATTCTGTTAGCTGCTATGGCTGTGCCGATGTTGTTGCGGGCGCAGGACGATGAGGGACTGGACGCGCAACTGCGGGCGATAGCGGTGGCGCATCATGGGCGGGTTACGCTGTTTGCGCGGAATCTGAAGACGGGCGCGACGGCTTCGGTGGCTCCGGATGAACTGGTGCAGACGGCTTCGGTGATCAAGCTTGGGATTCTGCTGGATGCGGCGGAGCAGATCCGGGCCGGGAAGGCTTCACTGGACGAGAAGTTGGTGCTGACGAAGGAGAATCAGGTGCCGGGGTCGGGGGTGCTGAATGTTTTCGATACGCCTCTGACGCTGACGCTCAAGGATGTGCTGACGCTGATGGTGGTGGTAAGCGACAACACGGCGACGAATGTGGCGATTGACCGGCTTGGGTTGGCGCATATCGATGGGACGCTGCGCGAGGCGGGGCTCAAGGATACCTATCTGTACAAAAAGGTGTTCAAGCCGGCGACGGGGCCGATGCCGACAGACCAGCCGAAGTTTGGGCTGGGGAAGACGACGGCGCGGGAGATGGCATCGGTGATGGAGCGGCTGGCGACTTGTCATCTATCGCTCGACAAGAGCGCGCCGCTGCCAGGTGACGGAAAGCTGTGCGGGGCGATTCTGCATATGCTGCGCAGTCAGCAGGATCGCGACGATCTGCCGCGGTATATCGAAGCGCTGGACACGAGCGAGCATGGGTCGGCGATCGCTAACAAGACGGGCGCGCTGGACGATGTGCGGAACGATGTAGCGCTGATTGCTACGAAAAATGGGCCGGTGGTGATTGCTGCGTTTACGCAAGACAACCAGGACCAGCGCTGGACGGGGGATAACGAGGCGCAGAAGACGCTGGGCAGACTGGCAGAAGCGGTTGTGAAGAAGTGGTCGCCGGAGGGGCTGGATGCAGAGGCTTTCCCATGGAATGATCCGCTGGCAGCGAAATAAGTGTCGGAGCGCCTCAATGATCGCGCCGATGCGCAAGCTGAGGCGGAAATCATGCCTCAGGGCCTAAAGGCCCATCCAACTGGCTTGATTTATTGCCGGGGATAAATCCCCGGCCTAGCTTTGAGCAATAGCGCCACACGTGAGGGCGGGAGAAACAACAAAACCCCGCCGGAATGGCGGGGCTTTGCGAAGTGAAACTTTATTAAAAGAAGCTTAGGCCTTGGTAACTTTGCCGCTCTTGATGCAGTTGGTGCAGACGCGGAGGCGCTTGCCGGCCCCGTTGACTAGGGCGTGCACGGCCTGCAGATTGGGGTTCCAGCGGCGGCGGGTTACGTTGTGCGCGTGAGAGATGTTGTTACCGAAGCGCGGGCCTTTGCCGCAAACGTCGCAAATCTGTGCCATGACGAAGACTCCAAACTCTTCTCAAAAGGGTTGGCCCGGAGATCAATCAGGGCCTGAATCGGGCTGGCTGCTGAAACCAGATGCTGCCGCCTGGCGCGTATCCGAAACAAGGACACAATAGGGCGTGGCCGCGAACCTGCTGCCGAATCCTTAGTATAGCGGAAAATACGGTTTTTACCAACCGCTGCTGTTTAGAGCTGCGAGCCAGGAAGTCTCTTCCCTGAACCGATGGAAGGCAGACAAGCCCCGGAGGGGGCAGGAGATTTTTTGCGGTCGTTTCTGCGGTCGAGGGACCGGCTACAAGCAACCACCGTTTGAGGCCGGCTCAGCCCAACAGGTGCTTCACTCCACGCTCGCGATGCAATATCCACATTGCGGCGAGGCCAGCCTGCGCAATAGCGAGCATACGGGTCGCTTGAGGGTGCAGCTGGCACCAGCGCATGGTGCGCCGCCAGCCAGCCGGTCCTTCTTCCCAGAACTCTGCGTCGTGTGCAGGGCGCAGTGCGCCAACTACTCCATCACCGATCAACACAATCGCCGCTGCATGCTTGGCGCGGTCTGCCGTGGTCATTTGAGTTTTCCTCCGTTCTCCAAGGACTTCTGATGCGATCGGAGGGAGATATGCCGCCCAGTCACAAAGTCATACCTCAATGCGTTTGCGCGCGGCGTTTGCGCGCCGGCTCGATGTTGGGCAGGAAGCCGGTTAGCAGGCCGATGGCCGGCAGATAAGCGCAGAGATGGTAGACGTAGACGATGCTGGTGGCGTCGGCGATGCGGCCCAGGACGGCGGCTCCGATGCCGCCCATGCCGAAGGCGAATCCGAAGAACATGCCGGAGATCATGCCGATGCGGCCGGGGACGAGTTCCTGCGCGTAGACCAGGATTGCAGAAAAGGCCGAGGCGATGACGACGCCGATGATAACGCTGAGGATGCTGGTCCAGAAGAGATTGGCGTAAGGCAGGATGCAGGGTGAACGGCAGCACGCCCAGGATGGAGCACCAGATGACGTATTTGCGGCCGATGCGGTCGCCTACGGGACCTCCGATGAAGGTTCCAGCGGCGACCGCGCCAAAGAGCAGAAAGAGGTGTATCTGCGAACTGGCGACTGAGACGTGGAACCGGCTGATCAGATAGAAGGTGTAGTAGCTGGTGAGGCTGGCGAGATAAAAGTACTTGGAAAAGGTCAGCATCATGAGCACAAAAAGGGCGGCCAGCACCTTATTGCGCGGTAGACGCGTGATGAACTTCGCGATGCGCGACGGGGCGGTTGCGGAGATGTTCGAGGCGGTTTTTGTACCAGCGGCTGATCCAAAGAAGGACGGCGATGCCGGTGACAAGGGCGACGGCGAACCAGAGCGATCCGCGCTGGCCGAGGGGCAGGACGAGGAAGGCGGCGAGCAGCGGGCCGATGGCTGAGCCGGAGTTGCCGCCGACCTGGAAGAAGGATTGTGCGAAGCCGTGTTTGCCGCCGGAGGCCATGCGGGCGACGCGGGAGGATTCGGGGTGGAAGACCGCGGAGCCAACGCCGAAGAGGGCAGCGGCGACGAGCAGGATGTGGAAGGTGGGGGCGTAGGCCAGAAGGACGAGTCCGCCGAGGTGAGATCGTCATGCCGATGGGCAGGGAATACGGTAGCGGCCGGCGGTCGGTGAAATGGCCGATGAAGGGCTGCAGGAGCGAGGCAGTGAGCTGGAAAACGAGGGTCATGAGGCCGATCTGGGTGAAGTTGAGGTGAAACCCTGACTTCAGGATCGGGTACATGGAGGGCAACAGCGACTGCGACATGTCGTTGACGAGATGGCAGAAGCTGGCTGCAGCGAGGACGCTGAGGAGCGTTCGCTCGGGTGAAGGGGCGGGCTGGGGAGCCTCAATTTCCTGAATAGCGGTTGCAGGGGGATTCATTACAGGGGTCCGGTTCCATCTTAGCTTTCAATCTTGACTATAAGGATGTGGAAGCCCCCTGAAGGGATTCGGCGATGGCTGAAGCTCGCGTTGTCCCTTCGATCCACGAATGGCTTATATCGTTTTATTCGTATCGTATGGCTTTGACCGGATCGAGGGCCGCGGCTTTGCGGGCGGGCAGCCAGCAGGCGGCAAGGCCGACCGCAGCCAATATTGCTGCGACCACGAGGAAGACCGCCGGATCAGAGGACGAGCCTCCGATAGGAAGGTTGCCCATGAGCCGGGATACGGGGACTGCCGCTCCGAGGCCGAAAGCGATGCCGGCGGCGATCTGCCAAAGTCCGCGCCTCATTACGAGCAACATGATGTTACGGGTGTTGGCTCCTAGAGCCATGCGAACGCCAATCTCTTGAGTGCGGCTGCCGGTGGCGTGTGCCATCACCGCATAAAGACCGACGGAGGCCATCAGCAGGGCGATCAAGGCAAATCCAATGAAGACTTTGGTCATGACCTGCAGAAACCACTGCCGATGCCTCACCGCCTCGGTGAGCATGGAGACATCGCGCATGGGTAGGTCAGGATCTATATTGTCGACGACTGAGCGCACTCCGGCGGTTGGATCGACGCTGGACTCAACCACCAGGGCCATGCCGCTCCAGCCTTCCTGCTGATAGGGCACGAAGAGCAGCGGATCCGGATGCTTCTCGTTGAGATCCTGTACGAGGTTCGCCGAAACTCCGACGACGGTGATCCAGTCGCCGGGCTTTCCGTCGTCGTCGTAAAAGCGGAACCGCTTACCGATGGCGTTTTGATTGGGCCAGAAATGTTCAGCGCAATCGCGAGTGAGAACGGCGGATTTGTGACTCGCGGAGCCATCCGTGTTGTTGAAGTCGCGGCCGAGCAGCAGCGGCAGATGAATGGCGTCGAAATAGCCTGGCGACTGCGCGATGAATGCTGCCTGAGGGCGCTTTGCCTTGGTGTCTGTTGCCGAATGTTCGATCTCGATGTCGCTCGATCCAGAACCAAGACCGGGAAGGCTGGAGACGATTGCCGCATGGGCTACGCCGGGAAGCGCTAGAAGACGCGGCAGGAGCTGATCGTAAAAGTGCTGCCGGGAGTCGGTGTCTTTATAACGGCTCTCTGGAAGACTGATCCGCGCGGTCATGATCTGATTGGCAGGCACGGACTTGTTGGCGGAGAGGCTCTGGAGCAGGCCATGGACGAAGATTCCGGCGCCGGAGAGCAACACGAGCGTCAGGGCGAATTGAAAGACGACCAGCGCTGCCGTGAACCAGCCTCCGCGATGTTTGCCGACGCTACGTGCGCCGTCTTTGAGGACTTCATTCAGATCCACGCGCGAGGATTGCAGGGCTGGTGCGATGCCGAAGAGCAAGCCGCTGACGATGCACAACGCGGCAAAGTAGCCGAAGACGGTGTAGTTCAGGGAGAAGTCGATCCAATAGGGCCGCACGATGCGCGTGGAGAGATCGAACCAGTGTGCGCCGAGCATGGCCAGACCCAGCCCGAGCGAGCCGCCCAGCACGCTGAGCAGGACGCTTTCGATGAGCAGCTGCCGGATCACTCGCCATCGCGAAGCGCCCAGGGCGGTGCGGATGGACATCTCGCGTTGGCGGCCCAGAGAGCGGCTGAGCATCATGTTGGCGACGTCGGCGCAGGCGATCAGCAGCACGAATCCAACCGCGGCCAGCATGAGCAGGAAGACGGTGCGAACGTTTCCGCCGTTGTAGTGCTGATTGAAGGTTTCGACGCTGACGGTGAGGTCTTTGTCGGTAAGCGGATATTGAGCGGCGAGGCGATGGGCGATGGCGTTGAGGTCAATACCCGCTTGCAGGGCGCTCACGCCGGGTTTGAGCATGGCAAAGGTTTCGAGAGCGTGGTTATCGCGTTTCTCAAATGCGGGCGTCGGCAGCAGCGGCATCCACATCTCGGAGTTGAAGGGGAACTTGAAGCCGTCGGGCATGACGCCGATGATGGTGGCGGGCTTTTCATTGATCCGGACCATGTGGCCGATGACGGCCGGCGAGCTGCCGTAACGGTTCTTCCAGACGCCGTAACCGAGAAGGAGGACTGAGGGCGCGCCTGACTTGTCGTCGCCGGGCAAAAAACCGCGTCCCAGCACCGGCCGAACCTGCAGCATGTCGAAGATGCCCGCTGTGGCTAACTGCATCGGGTACGACTGCGGAGGATTGCCATGCTCACTGAGGACGCCTTCCAGATTGGTGGTGGCCTCGATCGCTTCGACTGAAGTGGCTTGTGCCCGGTAGTCGCGCAAGGCGGGAAGCGAGAGGCGTATCGAGCCGTCGTCCTGGCTTGGGTTGCGAAGGCTGACGGACATGAGCCGCGAGCCGCCCGGAACATCGACCGGCTTCGCCAGGACCGCGTACACCAGAGTGAAGACCATCGTGTTGACGCCGATGCCCAGGGCCAGGGTTACGGCCACGGCGGCCGAGAACCAGCGATGGGCAAGAATCATCCGGAGGGCGAAGCGCAGGTCGTGTGCCATGCGTGGAGTTACGGATACGGAATCGGGCGTGTTCCGTCAAAATGCGGCAAAATCTTCATAATGGGATAGAAGAGGCTGGTTGGCCGCCGGGCCGCCGCGGTGAACGGTGATTGACCCTGGAAATGAAAGGCGATACACTACCTTAGTTTGGCGATTCTGCCTAGAGCCCTGTTTGTCAGTGCTCGTCCGTGGTTCTTTCGGGTAGCTGGAAGAAATGATTGAAGATGCGGACTGGAGTGCTGGCCGGGTGAGCTGATTCTGCCCATTCCTGATATTGGCCCGAGTTGGGCAAGCTGTGCTCTAAAGCAGCGTTGGAGGATGTATGTACGCAGTGATTCGCACCGGTGGCAAGCAGTACCGGGTCGCCCCAGGCGATGTAGTCAAGGTTGAGAAGCTGGAGCTGCCCGAGGCGGAAGCCCCGAATGTGGTTTTTACCGATGTGCTTGCCGTTTCCGGTGAGCCGGGAACTCTGGCAAAGGCTGAGGGCGCGACCGTGACCGCCGAGATTATTCGCGATGATCGTCACCCGAAGATTCTGGTCTTCCACCTGAAGCGGAAGAAGCAGTACAAGAAGCTGCAGGGACACCGGCAGGCGTTCACGGAGATCCGCATCAAGTCGATCAACGTCTAGCGATTTGGTTGCTGTTCAGGGCTTCGGGCCCGAGAGATTGGAAAGGATTTGAGTCATGGCACATAAAAAAGGTGGCGGTAGTTCAACAAACGGGCGCGACTCCAACGCGCAGCGGCTGGGCGTGAAGGCATTTGCTGGTCAGTATGTGACGGGTGGTTCGATCATCGTGCGTCAGCGTGGCACACCGATCAAGCCGGGTCTGAACGTCGGCATCGGCAAGGACGACACGCTCTTTGCGAAGATCAGCGGCGTGGTGCAGTTCCGCGATCGTGGCCGCATGGGGCGTTTTGCTTCCGTCGCGCCTGCAGTGGCTGAGTAAGCCTCGACGGCGCAAGTCAAAAAGATCAAGGCCGGAACCCTCGGGTTCCGGCCTTTGTCTTTTTGTGTGTAGACGGTATCGGCGCTGGATCAGCTTTCGGATTCCTTGCCCTGAAGGGTGCGGGTGAAAGCGCGCTCGACGACTTTTTCCACGTCGACGAGGAAGAAGCTTTGCGATGGCTGCATTGCCACCTGCGTACCCTTGTGGCCAAGGGCAGAAGCGATTCGATCCCATTTATAGATAGTTGAGTTCACAGGTACCGTCACGGTTTTACGAACTGGTTCGGGTAAAGCCGAGTATGCGATCCAAACACTCAGCGTGAGGATAGAGCCGGCTTCGAAGCTGATAGCGACGGTTGGCGTAGCGTGAACGCCGATCGCGGTTGCGATGGACTCGGCGCAATCGATGGCCGCCATCATGCCCAGGCCGAGGGCGAAGCCAAGAGGCCGGCTGCGCACGGTCAGTCCGATGGAGCGCATGCTCATCAGGAGCAGGGTCAGCAGGCAAAGCTCGGTGGCGCCCGCGCAGCGCAGGAGTTGCAAGCCGGCCTTGGAAATCATGTCCGGCCCGGAGGCGACGGAGGTGAAGGTTGTCGCGGTCACCAGAACCGATGCAATGGCCGCCCATGTAAAGACGGTGTTACCCATGCCGGCCAGGCCGGGAAGCGGCGCCATGGCCTGCCGATAGACATCGAGGCAGCTCATGAACAGCAACGCAGCCGACATCAGCGTGCTGGCGTAAAAGACGACGTAATAAATCTTCGTATAGGTGAGCGGGGATGCAAGCAGCGGGCCGTAGAACAGGAACTCAACGATAACGGCGGTAAGCGCACGGATGGACAGATACGCGAACATCCAAGGATATTGCTTCCGAAGCGGCGGGCGAAAAAAAGAGGCCCAAATCGCAAGCGAAAATAGAACATCCAAGTTCACCACAACGGTGTGAGCGAGGGTCGGACTCATGCAACGGCTCCGGGCTACCCGTAAAGTATGTTCAGGATAGCGCGTTCACACAGATCACCGTTGACTAATTAGGTAATCCAATCCTGACACTTTCGTGCTAGCGAAATCTCGCGGGAGATTCCTTTTTAGCGGATTACCTGGCAGTTCGGATTGGTAAATGGGTTGCAGGTCGGCATGGGGCCGCCGCCGCCGGGCACGCTGCTAGGCGTGAGAGTGGCTACCTGGGTTTTCGAAAACACGTTTCCACCGAAAGCAGCGCTAATGATCAGAGTAAGTAGAGAAATACGCAGGACCATCTTCATAAGTAAGGCTTCTCCTAAAGTTGTATGCATCCCCCCGTTTGTGGGATGCGATTGAAAGACAATTTAGGAATAAACTGAAGCGCAATCCAAGTCCAGATTATTCAACGTAATTAGATAGTATTCAACAGACTGATGACTGACGGTACTGTTTCTTTCGTAACCGGGCGGGTGACCTGAACCCCGTTTCGCCGATCATCGCCGGCCGGCCGAAGAGCGTTCTCCGGGACTCGGATCCCTCGAGGCCGAGCTGTCCGGCACGTGTCTCCGCGTGGTAAAATTGGACCAGCAGATGGTGCGAACATCTCTTTCCCGATTGCGCAAATCCCAATTCATTTCCAACGATTTGCGGTCGCTCAGGCGACAGGTCGGCGTCCTCTTGCGAGGCGTTTCCAACTGACGTACGCGCCAGGCGAGAGGCTGGATTTCCCTCTCCCCGAATTTCTGCACGAGAGGGTTTATGGCGACCAAAGACGACGACAAGGCTCCTGATAACGGCAGTTATACAAGCGAGAACATCAAGATTCTTGAAGGCCTTGAAGCCGTGCGCCTGCGGCCGGCGATGTATATCGGCTCGACTGGGGAGATCGGCCTGCATCACCTGGTGTATGAGGTGGTCGACAACTCGGTCGATGAGGCGCTCGCGGGTTATGCCAATGCCATTGATGTCACGATCCACTTCGACAACTCGATTACCGTGGTGGATGATGGCCGCGGTATTCCGGTGGATATGAAGACCCTGCCGAACGGCGAGCAGATGCCTGCGGTGCAGGTGGTGCTGACGAAGCTGCATGCGGGCGGTAAGTTCGACTCCTCGACCTACAAGGTTTCCGGCGGTCTGCATGGCGTGGGCGTGAGTTGCGTGAACGCGCTGAGCCAGGAGTTCAACGTCGAGATCTGGCGTGACGGGTATACGTGGGAGCAGGACTACTCCTGTGGCGATCCGACGACGCTGTTGCGGCAAACGGGTACCAGCAAGCGCCGGGGTACGCGGGTTCATTTTCTGCCGGACAAGACGATCTTTACCTTTACTGAATACAACTACGACACGCTGGCGCAGCGTCTGCGCGAGATGGCGTTTCTGAATAAGGGGCTGCAGATTACGCTGACCGACGAGCGGACGGTTGATGCGAAGACGGGCGAGGCCAAGCGGTCGGAGTTCCGGTATGCCGGCGGCATTTCCGAGTTCATCAAGCACCTGAACAAGGGCAAGTCTGTGCTGCACGACAAGCCGATTGCGATGGAAGCCAGCCGCGACGGGGTGGAGATCGACATTGCGCTGCAGTACAACGACAGCTATTCGGACACAATCTTCAGCTTTGCCAACAACATCAACACGGTTGACGGCGGCACGCATCTCTCGGGTTTCCGCAGTGCGCTTACGCGGACGATCAATGCGATCGGCCAGACGATGGGACTCTTCAAGGACCTGAAGGAGAATCTCTCGGGCGACGACGTTCGCGAAGGACTGGTGGCGGTGGTGAGCGTGAAGCTTTCCCAGCCGCAGTTTGAAGGACAGACCAAGGGCAAGCTGAACTCGGATATCGCGGGGACGGTGCAGGCGTTCGTGAATGAACGGCTGGGCGCCTTCCTGGAGCAGAATCCTCCAGTAGCGCGCAAGATTATCGGCAAGGCCATTGATGCCGCCCGTGCCCGCGAGGCGGCTCGCAAGGCGCGCGATCTGACGCGTCGCAAGGGAGCGCTGGACGGCGGCGGTTTGCCGGGTAAGCTGGCGGATTGCTCGGAGCGTGATCCGGCACCGCTGCGAGCTGTACCTGGTCGAGGGTGAGTCGGCAGGCGGCACGGCCAAGCAGGGACGCGACCGACGTTTTCAGGCGATTCTGCCGTTGAAGGGAAAAATCCTCAACGTAGAGAAGGCGCGCTACGACAAGATGCTGGGTCACGAGGAAATCCGGGCGATGATTACGGCGCTCGGAGCGGGCATTGGCAAGGACGACTTCGACATTGCGAAGCTGCGCTACCACCGCATCATTCTGATGACTGACGCAGATGTGGACGGCTCGCACATCCGCACGCTGCTGCTGACCTTCTTCTTCCGCCACATGACGGAGTTGATCAAGCGCGGCCACGTGTACATCGCGCAGCCGCCGCTGTTCAAGGTCAAGAAGGGGCGTTTCGAGCAGTACATCAAGGATGAGCGGGGTCTGAACAAGGTGGCGGTCAAGCGCGCCTCGGAAGGGATCGCCGTCCGCCACGGCGATGCTGCTGAAGCTATCGAGGGCGAGCTGCTGACCCGCTTCATTTCGACTCTTGAAGACTATCTCGGCTTCATGGGCAAGGTGGACAAGCGTATCCGCAACGAGCGGGTGACGGAACTATTGGCGAAGGCCGAGTTCACCAAGCGCGTCGACTTCATGTCGTCGGAGGAGAGCGAGATTCCGCAGAAGCTGATGGAACTGCGTGCCGCGCTCGTTCCCCTGGCCGAGGAATTCCAGTTCCGGGTGCTGGGCGAGCCGGAACGCGACGAGGAGCACCAGACCTGGTCCGTAAGCTTTACGGATCTGCAGGGATCGACGCGGCGCATCGACTGGGCGCTGGCTTCGAGTGCCGAATTCAAGCAGATGATGGTGAAATTCGTACTGATCAAGGATCAGCTCGAGCCGCCGTTCCTCATCGAGTACCAGAGCAAGGCTGCCGAGACGGCTTCAGGCGAAGGCGAAGATGGCGCGGAAGCGGCTGAATCCGTGGAGGCATCGGCGAAGGCCTCGAAGAAAGCTGTTCGCGTGGTGCGCGAGCCGGTAGAGAAGGCGAGTGCTCGCGAGTTCTTCGATTACGTGGTCGAGCAGGGAAAGAAAGCGTATGACGTCCAGCGCTACAAGGGGCTGGGTGAAATGACGGCTCCACAGCTCTGGGAGACGACGATGGATCCGGCGGTGCGTACGCTGCTCCAGGTGAAGCTGGAGGACATCGCGGAAACCGAGAACATCTTCACAACACTGATGGGTGAGGATGTCGAGGCGCGGCGCAAGTTCATTGAAGATAATGCGCTGGATGTGAAGAACCTCGATATCTGATAATCGCCGTTCTTCAATCGGGTCACGATGCCGCCGGGAACTTAGTTCCCGGCGGCATTTGACTTATAGCGTGGACCGCCGCGGGATATTCCCGGCCGGTCATTCCGAGGGCGATCGGAAACTCTCTGCCCTAAGCTGTGTCTCTCTGACCTGGCAAATCAGCTCTCCTTAGCCCATTCCGATTTCGGTATTGCGAGAATTACTTTCGTGCGAAATGGAGTATTAGACTTGGCACCGTAGTAACTTATAGCTAATGTCCAAGTCCATGAGCCTGCTGAGCCGGATGATGAGGCGCGCTCTTTCGTCGACAAGCCGTTCCGTGCCGCTCAGCTATGGAGTGGCGGCCATTATCGTGATCTCGCTGGGTGTCTACCTTATCGTGGTAGAGCCGGAGCTGAAACGCGATGTGCAAGTGTTGCGTGACGCTCATGCGCTGGGCCAGGACCGGATTCGAGCCATTATCGATCTCAAGTTTGCTGTGGAAGCAGGCCGCAACGCGTTTCTGCAGGCTTTGCTTGCAGCGGGTGATCCGGCTGCGGTTCAACAGGCAACGCAATCTCTCCGCCGTTCCGATGAAGCCATCACCCAATCGGAAGCCAGTCTCGATGCGTCCGGCGGTCAGGCGACGCAATGGCTGGCGCAATTCAAGGATCATTGGTCGCGATATACCGCCTTGCGCGACGGGACGCTGGCTGCGCGGACGGGCGCCGTTACTGTTCATGTGCCTCTTTCAGGTGATGAGTTAGGGCAACGGGAATTTGATGCCGCGGATCAGACACTTTTACAGGCGCGGCAGGCGTTTCACCAGCAGGAGGGGAGCGATCTGCAGGAGATCTCGCGCTCTATACAGAGATTTCTGACAGGGGCTTTTGCTCTCCTGTGGTTGAAGGTAGCTTTCCTGGGGGTGTTGCTTTGGGTTGACTGGAAGCGCCGTCACGCGTTGCAACTGCTGGAGAGAACGAGCGTGGATCTGCGGGCGAGTGAAGAGCGCTTTCAGCGGATCTATGAAGCGGCGGGCGTCGGTATGGGGATTTTCGCGCTGGACGGAACGGTACGCTCAGTCAACGCAAAGGCTGCCCAGATTCTGGGCTATGAAAAGAAGGAATTGATTGGCACCAAGGTCAGCAGGATTATGGCGCCGGAACATGTGGAAGATCACCTGCAAAAACTTGCGAGCACGCAGCAGACCGAGGATGGATGCTATCGCGTCGAGCGCCGCGTAATTCGAAAGGATGGAAGCGAAGTCTGGGTTCGAAACACCGTGACGTTGCTCAGGCCAGAGGGCGCAGAACCCTATTATTTCTCCACCAGCGAGGAGATTACGCAGCAACACAAGGCTAATGAGCGGCTGGCTTATCTGGCGAACTACGATCCTATTACCAACCTCGCCAACCGGCGCTATTTCGAAGAGCAACTGACAGAGGCCCTGGCGGCCCAGTCACGCAACGACTGCCTGGCGCTGCTGTACCTCGAAATCGACAGCTTCGACTTTTTGAAGGGAACATTTGGCCGCAGCGTTGCCGATGAGTTATTAGGTGAGTTGGGAAAAGCGCTGGCTGCTTCTCGACGGCAACGGGAGATCATCGGCCGAGTGGACGATCATGCGTTTGCGCTCATGATGGCCGCGGCCGCATACGATGAAGCGTCACTGGAGCGCGCTCGCGAGTTACAGGAGATGACTCACCTGGTTAACTCGGAGGGAAGCAACAGGATTCCCTTGGCGGCGAGCATCGGGATTGCATTCTCCAGGGAGGCTACCTCGACGCTGGCGCACGGGAGCGGCCATCGCGAATCGACGACGGATTCGCTGCTGAAATTTGCGCGTGCAGCCATGTTGGAGGCGCGGTCGCGGGGAGGCGACTCGATCTGTATCGCCGATCCTCATCTGCGGGACCGCGCGGCACAGCGGCATCAGATCGAATCGGCGCTGCTGCGGGGTATTCGCGAGAACGAATTTCGAGTGGTGTTTCAGCCGCAGTTTCACGTGTCCGACGGAAAGCTGGTGCGTTTTGAGGCGCTTTGCCGCTGGAATAGCGGAGAGCTTGGGGCGATTCCTCCGGATCGCTTCATACCCATCGCCGAACAGACGGGATTGATCGCTGAAATTGGACGGAAGGTGCTCCACGCGGCTTTGACGGAGGCGAAAAGCTGGGCTCGGAGCGGAAGGCGGATTGGACTTGCTGTCAATATCTCGCCGATGCAGTTCATGCGGCCTGACTTTACGAAGTCTGTTGCCGAGGCGCTGGCGGCGGTCGATTTTGCGCCGGAGCTGCTGGAACTCGAAATTACCGAGGGGATTTTCATTCGCGATTTGAATCTGGCCATTGTCCGAATCCGCGAATTACAGCGTCTTGGCCTTAGCATTGCTCTCGATGATTTTGGAACGGGCTATTCTTCACTGAGCTATCTGCAGAGGATGCCGATTGATGCGGTGAAGCTGGATCGCTCGTTTGTGAGTGATCTCAGCAAGGACTCGGCGACGGTCAGCATGGTGCAATCGGTTCTGGCGATGGCTCGTGCGCTGAAGCTTCGCGTGGTGACGGAGGGAGTCGAGACCGACGAGCAGCTCAGCATTCTGCGCGAGCTCGGTTGCGATGAAGCGCAGGGGTATCTGCTGGGCCGGCCTGAGAGCGCGGAGATGGCATTCAAGCGCGTGCTCGATTCACCATGTGAAATCGTCGGATCAAACGCATCGTTGTAGCCGGCCCTTTGAGCCCCGGCTGCGATCCGTTTATCGCGTTGGGGCGTGAAATCATGCTTGCCATTGCGATCATTCGATCATTATGCTCGTTGGCGATGAAACGCTTACAATTTCTCGCGATCGGTGCAGTTGTTACTGCTGGTTTTTCTTCACTGGCCTACGCGCAGTCCGCACAGACGGCTGCCGATCCCCTGGCGCCAACCTGGTACACGAAGTCGGCTGAGCAGATCGATCTGGAGTGGCAGAAGTCTGTCTCCAAATACGATACGGAACGGAATCGCCTGTTGAAAGAAGCGGATCAGCAGTCGCACGACGGACCGTTCCGTCCGGACTGGGAGAGCCTGCGTCACATGGAGATTCCGCAGTGGTACAAGGATGCCAAGTTCGGCATCTTCATTCACTGGGGCGTGTATTCGGTGCCGGGCGCGGAGAATGAGTGGTATCCGCGGAACATGTACCGGCCGGATGAAGGCGCGTACAAGAATTTTCAAGAGCACTTCGCTTCGAAAGATCCCGCCCATAAGGATGAGCTTGGATATAAGGATCTGATTCCGATGTTCAAGGCGGAGAAGTGGGATCCGCAGGCCTGGGCGCAGCTCTTCAAAGAGGCGGGAGCGCGTTACGTGGTGCCGGTGGCCGAGCATCATGACGGCTTCTCGATGTACGACTCGGGACTGTCGGACTGGACTGCGGTGAAGATGGGTCCGAAGCGCGATGTGGTGGGCGAGCTGGCTAAGGCGGTGCGCGCCGAGGGACTGCATTTTGGCTTGTCATCGCATCGCGCCGAGCATGACTTCTTCTTCGATGGCGGACGGCGCATTCGCTCCGATGTGAACGATCCCAAGTATGCGTCGCTCTATGGGCCCGCGCATGCGTGGACATCGGGTGGGCATGATCCGGGTCTGACGGATGACTGGACCTATGTGAGCCCAGCGTGGACGGCGGATTGGCTGGCGCGCATGACGGAACTGGTGGAGAAGTACAAGCCCGAACTGGTGTATTTCGACTGGTGGATCGGACAGCCGAACTTCCGTCCGCGCGTGACGGAGTTTGACGCTTTCTACTACAACTACGCGGCGGCGCACGGCTATCAGGGCGTGGTGAATTTCAAGAACTATGCGATGGACTGGTCTTCGGCGGTGCGTGATTTTGAACGCGGGCAGCTCGCTGTTATTGAGCCGCAGCACTGGCAGACCGACACCTCGATCAGCACGCTCTCGTGGGGATACATCGAGCACGATCACTATCAGAACGCGGATTTTCTGGTGCATCAGCTTGTCGATATCGTGAGCAAGAACGGCAACCTGCTTCTAAATATTGGGCCGAAGCCCGATGGGACGATTCCGGACGAAATTCAGACGACTCTTCGCGGTATGGGCAAGTGGCTGAGGGCGAATGGCGACGCGATTTACGATACGACGCCGTGGAAGGTGTACGGCGAGGGTCCGACGAAGGTGATTGGCGGCGCATTCCACGACCAGGATACGAAGCCGTATACGACAGAAGACTTCCGCTTCACGGCGAAGGACAACACGATCTACGCGATCGGTATGGCTTGTCCGGAGAAGGGTAAAGAGGGCTATGCGAGCATTCACGCGCTGGGATCGGGGAACGAGGCGAACGGCATCAGGTTTGCTTCGGTCGATCTGATTGGATCGGATGCGAAGCTGGACTGGATGCAGACGCCGGAGGCGCTGAATGTGAAGCTGCCTGCTTCGATGAGCTGCGACTACTCGTATGTGCTGAAGGTCTCGGTGGCGGATTCGGCGTCGAAGTAGTGACCTGGCGCGGTGACTGTGCGACAAAGTTTGCGCACGGCCACCGCGCCATCTTCCTTGGAAGAGGCGATCTGGGACAGCGAGCCGTAATGTTCTCGTATTCACGCTCGATAAACTGCTTGCTCTTACACGGGCTGGTTCGCTAGGTTGCGAACAGGGTCGATTCGTCGAGGGCATATATTCATGAGATTCAACCGCAGGGGATTTCTGGCGGTCTGTAGCCAGGCAGGCATTACTTCGGCATTTTTTCCGGGTGCGCTCTACACGCTCGCGGCTCAGGCGCAGGAGACGAAGCCTGCCGAGTTGCCGAAGATCACCGATGAGATGATCGACCAGGCCGCGGCGCTGGCCGGCATTACCGTTACGGCGGAACAGAAGAAGCTGATGCTGGACGGGCTGAGCCGGCGGCGGGATTCCTATGCCGAGATTCGCAAGCTGAATCTGCCGAACAGCGTGGCGCCGGCAATTGTCTTCGATCCTCTGCCGCCGGGTGCGGTGATTGAAACGGGCAAGCGCGAGCCGCGGTGGAGCAAGGCTCCCGCAGTTACAGTTACGGGCAATCTCGAGGATCTTGCTTTTGCCTCGGTGCGCGAGCTTGCTGCGCTGATCGAGGCGCGCAAGGTCACATCGCTGGCGTTGACGCAGATGTATCTGACGCGGCTGAAGCGGTACGATCCGAAGCTGCACCTGGTGATCAATCTGACTGAGGAAAGAGCACTGGGGCAGGCAAAGGCCGCGGATGCGGAGATCGCGGCGGGTATCTATCGCGGGCCGCTGCATGGCATTCCCTGGGGTGCGAAGGATCTGCTTGCGGTGAAGGGATATCCAACGACATGGGGCGCGGGCGGATTTGAGAAGCAGAGCTTCGACGAAGATGCGACGGTGGTGAAGCGTCTAGACGCGGCTGGCGCGGTGCTGGTGGCGAAGCTGACGCTGGGCGCGCTGGCGATGGGTGACACTGGTTTGGTGGCGTTACGCGCAATCCATGGAATGCGAGCCAGGGATCGAGCGGTTCTTCCGCCGGGCCGGCGAGCGGAGTAGCCGCGGGCTGCGTGGGATTTGCGATCGGCTCGGAGACGCTGGGATCGATCTCTTCGCCGTCGACACGCTGCGGCGATACAGGGCTGCGGCCGACCTTTGGCTTTGTTCCTCGAACGGGTGCAATGGCTTTGAGCTGGTCGATGGACAAGCTGGGGCCGATCTGCCGTGCGGTGGAAGATTGCGCCATGGTTCTGAACGCTATCTACGGTCCGGACGGGCAGGATCTCTCGGTGCGCGGCGCGGCGTTTGCATGGGATGCGGAGTTTGACTGGAAGAGTCTGCGCGTGGGGTATATCAAGTCGGCTTTTGATGCGCCGAAGCCGTTTGAGCCATCGAAGGCGCCCGCGAATGAAACGGCTGAGGGAAAAAAGAAGCGGGAAGAGGACGACGCTGCAGTCCCGTGCTTTTCGCGCGATGCGCGATCTACGACCATCGCTATGATGTGGCGACGCTCGAAAAGCTGCGGTCGATGGGCGTACCGCTTATTGCGGTGGAGCTGCCGAAGTTGCCGTATGAAGCGATGACTCCGCTGCTGGATGCCGAGGCTGCTGCGGCGTTTGACGATCTGACGATGAGCGGGCGCGACAAGCTGCTGACGGGGCAAGAGGAAGGGGATTGGCCCAACACCTTTCGCACCGCGCGTTTTTATCCGGCGGTCGAATATATTCAGGCCAATCGCGCGCGGTCGCTTGCGATTCTTGAGGTGTCGAGGCTTTTCGAGCAGGTGGACATCATCGTCGCTCCAAGCGGAGGGACGCAGTTGACGGCGACGAATCTTACGGGACATCCGGCGCTGATTGTGCCGAATGGATTGCGTGGCGATGATGCTCCGAAGCCGTATAAAAATGATCCCGGCGACCATGACAATGTCGGGGGGCCTGGCACGCCGGTGAGCATTACATTTCTGGCCGGGCATTATCAGGATGCGAAGCTCTGTGCCTTTGGACGCGCGTATCAGGACGCGACTGCTTCCATAAGCTGCATCCGAAGCTGGATTGATGCGAAGCGCGTTCCTGGGGCGCCGGAGATGGATTTGAGGGTATGACTTTGACGGCTGATCTGGTTACGGTTTCTTCGGTGAGCAAGAGCTATCCGCGCGGGCAGCGGATTGCTGGGCCTGCGCAGAGAAGACCATCGCGTGGTTTGCGATGTGACGCTGTCGATCGCCGCGGGTGAGACGCTTGGTCTGGTGGGGGAATCGGGATCGGGCAAGAGTACGCTGGCGCGTATGATCCTGGGACTGGTGGAGCCGACGAGCGGCTCGATCCGCGTGGCCGGCGTTGAGGTTGGCGGTCGCGGCGAACGCAGCGCGCTGCGGCGGCAGATGCAGCCGGTTTTTCAAGATCCGTCAGCGGCGCTCGATCCACGCATGCGCGTTCTGGATATCGTTACCGAGCCGCTGGTAATTCATCGCGTCGATCGGTCGGACGACGTCTTCGCTGCGTGCGGCGGCTCGCGAGCTGCTGGTTTCGGTGGGACTGGATGAGTCTGCACTGGGCCGGTTTCCGCATGAGTTCAGCGGGGGGCAACGGCAGCGCATCAACATCGCGCGCGCACTTGCGCTGAAGCCGAAGTTCCTGGTGCTGGATGAGCCGGTTTCGGCGCTGGATGTGAGCGTGGGGGCGCAGATCGTGAATCTGCTGCGCGGCCTGCAGCGGGAGCAGGGATTGACGTATTTCTTCATCAGCCATTCGATGCCGCTGGTGCGATATCTCTCGACGCGGATCGCAGTGATGCAGCAGGGCCGCATCGTGGAGATGGGCGAGGCCGAGGAGTTATGTTCCCGGCCCCGTGAGAGCTATACGCGCCAATTGCTTGCGGCCACTCCCGAACTGCCTGCGGCGTAACCGGCCACAATTCGGGGCAACCTACATCTGCGGCGATTGCGGTTGCGCGGGATTCGATGGTTTTTCAGGCGTGGACGGCGTCGCCGGATGAGCGGGTGCGGGAGCCGTTTGCGGTGACGACGGTGTGCCCGGTGTCGGAGCGGTTCCCGGCGCGGCAGGGCGCGGGGGAACAGGCCGAGCTGGCATGCCCATCATCGGACTCTGTGGCATGTCGTCTATGCTGAGCAGCTCGATATCGAATACCAGGTCTGCCTTTGGGGGGATCACCGGAGGGCGGCCCAATGCGCCATAGGCGAGGCGATAGGGAATGTAGAGCCTGCGCTTGCCGCCGACGTGCATCCCTTCGAATCCCTGGTCCCAGCCGGGGATGAGACGGCCAGAGCCCTGCGGAAAGATGAAGGGTTCAGGCTCTCCCAGCTCGGGCTTGCCATCGGGCCCGTTGACTGGCTTGTGGTCTGGACCGAGCACCGGGCGACGGTGTTTGTCGGTCGAATCGAAGATGGTTCCGTCCGAGGCCAGATAGCCGGTGTAGAGGACCTTGTAAAGCTTGCCTGGCTCTGCGAGAGCACCCGTGCCGACCTTGATGTCTTTGTAGCGCAGAGATACGGTGAATTCGGTATGGCACGGGCCTGCCGCGGCAGGTGCGGTGGCAGGCAACTTGCCTTCGCATGGCACGGCGCCCGCGTGGTGCGTGGCTGCGGAGGCCGATTTGGCGGCCCCGACGGTCTTTGGCTTCGAGGCTGTGGTTTGCGCGATGGCCAGCGAACCGCTGAGCGCAAAAAGAAGGAGTGCGGTGGGTTTCATACGAGGGGCTACGGCTCCTGTGGAGGATTCATCGCGAGTCTATCAGGCGACGGGCGTTCGACGCTGAGTGAGCGGAGGGCCGGAGCGGGCTGGGAGTGGCTCCGCAGAATTTCGATCTGTTCCGGCGGAACGTAAATTGCTCTTGGGAAAGTGGAAACCAAACATTACAGTGGGGTATGGTTTCAGGCCTATTTCATATATTGCGGCTCTTGTGGCTGCCTGTGGCTTCTTTTTTTGCCGGATCACTCAACACCATTGCAGGCGGCGGCTCTTTTCTTTCCTTGCCGGCGCTATTGCAGGTGATCGCGCTGCAGGGGAGCAAAGTTGGTTCGGTTTCTGCTCAGGCGACGAATAACGTAGCGCTTTGGCCGGGGCAGCTTACCTCTGTCTATGCTTACCGTAACGACCTGAAGAGCCATTCCAAGCGCCTTCTGCCGCTGAGCACCGCGTCTTTTGTTGGGGGCCTGGCGGGGGCGTGGCTGCTGCTGATTACCCCGAACAAGCGGTTTCTGGTATTGCTGCCGTGGCTGCTGTTGTTTGCCGCTGTGATGTTCTCGCTTTCTGAGCCGCTGGGCCGGTGGATTGCCTCTCGTCGCAAGTCCGGAGTTACTCGCTCGGATTTCTGGTTGATTGTAGGCATGGCCGTGGTCAGCTTCTACGTGGGCTACTTTGGCGCGGGCGGTGGCTTTCTGGTGATGGCGCTCTTCGGTTTTTGTGGTGTCACGGACATCCACGAGGTGAATGCGCTGAAGGTGGTGACGGCTGCGGTTTCGATCGGGATCGCGGTTTTCCTGTTCGTCTGGAATGGCCGTGTTATCTGGAGTTATTGCTGGCAGATGGCTGTGTTGGCCGCGATTGGCGGCTATGTGGCTGCACGCTACAGCAAGCGAATCGACCAGAAGCGGCTGCGCCGTTTTGTGGCCGGTATTGGCTACGTGACGGCGGCATATTTCTTCTGGCTCGCTTACCACCCGAAGTAGCGTGAGCGCGTACGACCGCCCGATAGAATTGATTGCAGATGCATGCATGGATAGCTGTGATTGCGCCACATGGATGGAATATTGCCGGCGCGGCGGGAAGTTTGTTTTTGGGGCTGGACTCGCGGCTGCTTTGGGTCATTCTTGCGGCGTTCCTCGCGGGTGCGTTGAATGCAGTCGCAGGCGGCGGCTCGTTCCTTAGTTTTCCTGCGCTGTTGGGCGTCGGGCTCGGCCCGATCCAGGCCAATGCTACGAATACCGTGGCTCTGTGGCCGGGCCAGTTGACTTCCATTGCCGGCTATTGGATTGAGGTGCAGAAGCACCGGAAGCTGGCGATCAAGATGGGCATTGCTGGGTTCTTCGGAGGGTCGCTTGGGGCGATCGTTCTGTTGCACACGCCGGCGAAGACGTTTCTGTTTCTTGTGCCCTGGCTGCTGTTGTTTGCCGCGCTGATCTTTGCCTTCAGTGGTCCAGTGATGAAGCGGCTTCAGCGAAGAAAGGAACTGGCGGCGGTCGATCCCGTGCAGGAACGGACGCGGCAACGTGGGCCTTGGGTCCTGGTGCTGGCGACGATCGTGATCTGTTTTTATGTCGGCTACTTTGGCGCGGGAGCTGGATTCCTGATCATTTCTCTGCTGTCGGTCTTTGGCTTTGAAGACATCAACGAAATGAATGCGATGAAGGTCGTTTCGACGACGATGGCCAACGGGATCGCGTGCATTCTGTTCGCGGTGAGCGGCAAGGTGGAGTGGCGTTTCTGTCTGGCGGCAATGGTGACCTGTGCCATCGGCGGCTATTCCTCGGCGCGGATTGCACAGCGGGCCAATCCTAAGCTTCTGCGGGCTATGGTGGTAGTGATCGGGTTCGGAATGGCGGCGTATTTCTTCTGGAGGAACCATTCGTAGCGGCGGTCGCGGGTAGGGTCAGGATGACGGCGGAACGGCGATTTCAGGCACAATAGAGATATGAGTCATGAGGGAATTCGCTTCCTTACAGAGGAAGAGCAAAAGCACCACGACCGCGAAGACCGCCGCGCGGCGGCGCTGACCAAGCAGGCGCTGACTCCAGCCAAGGTTAAGGTACATAAGACCGAAGGCACGGGTATGGAGATTGAGTGGGAGGATGGGCATCGCAGCCATTGGAGTTTTGCCTGGCTGCGCAATGCCTGCCCATGCGCGACGTGCGTCGAAGAGCGCCAGTTGCAAGGCCGAGAGCCTGGAGTTCCGAAATCCAGGCCGAAGCAACTACTGCAGATGTATGAGCCGCCGGCGCAGCCTGCCAGCGCGCATCCCGTGGGCCGGTACGCCATCCAGTTCAACTGGATGGATGGCCACAGCAGCGGCATTTATTCATGGGACTTCTTGCGGCGGCATTGTCAGTGCGCGGACTGCAGGCTGGAACGTTCCGTTCCGAATTAAGCGGGCCTGCCGAACGCACGGCGCGGCTAGATGCTTTCTCTACGAGCGAGGAATGCTGCAGGCGAGACGATCTCGATGCCGTGGAAGGGTTGGATCGCCAGCAGATCTTTGTCGCCGGTCACGATCATGTCGGCCTCGCCGTCGATCGCCAGCTCGAGGAACTTATCGTCTTTTGGGTCGCGGCAGGCGCGAATCGACGAGATCACGGAGATGACTTCGCAGGACGTCATGTATTCGGCAGCAAGCCGGGTTCTGAGCTGGCGGTTGATGTAGCGATCCCAGGAAGGACGCTCGATGACTTCGATCAGTTCGGCGAGTGTGGCCTGTGAAGCGAGCATGATGGCGCTCTGAGCGGCGACCAGAGCCTGATCCGGGGTCGAGCCAGGAAAGGTGATCGAACTGACAACGATTTTTGTGTCGAGGATCAACCTTAACGGCGCATGGATCATCCGGCGAGAATCTCAGCGAGGATTTCTTCGGTCATCCCGTTGGCCTGAGCCTCAGCTCCGGCTAGCTCTTTGAGCCGGTTGAACTCTTTCCAGCGATTACCGTTGAGGCGGTCGAACTCGGCGGCAGAGATGAGCACGGCCACGTCGCGGTCGTGCCGTTGAATGCGCACCGGCTCGCGCTGAGCGGCGTCGAGGACAGCGGCAAAGCGCTGTTTGGCTTCGGTGGCGGAGATGGTCTGCATATATCTAAACTAATCAATTTGTCTAAAATAGACAAATTGATCGATTTGGTGTCCTTTTCCGGCTTTGATCCTTCAACGGTACACTGGAGCAAGGAAGCTTTCCCTCCGGATCCCTCATCTTGCAGCATCTCGTAGATCAACTCAATCCGCAGCAGCGCGCGGCCGTGGAAACCACGGATGGTCCTGTCCTGATCCTGGCTGGGGCGGGGTCAGGCAAGACGCGCGTCATTACATATCGGATTGCTTATCTGATACAGGAAAAAGGGGTTGCTCCGGATTCGATCCTTGCCGTTACGTTTACGAACAAGGCCTCCCGAGAGATGGAGGAGCGTATCGAGAAGCTGCTCGAACGCGGGTCGCTGACCAAGCCTCTGATTGCGACGTTTCATTCGCTGTGCGTGCGCATTCTGCGCCGGGATATCGAGGCGCTGCGCATCGGCGACGAGGGGCTGACGAAGAACTTTGCGATCTACGACGAGAACGATCAGCAGTCGATTGTGAAGCAGATCATGAAGCGGCTGGGCCTGGATACGAAGCAGTTGACGCCGCGCACGGTGCTGGGGCGGATATCGTGGGCAAAGAACCACATGATCGATCCGCAGGAGTACTACCTTAATTCCGCGGACCCGAACAGCGAGCGCATTGCCCATATTTTTGAGCTGTATCGCAAGGAGATGCGCAAGAACAACGCGCTCGACTTCGACGATCTGCTGCTGGAGACGGTGCGGCTATTGAAGTCTTCGAGCGAAGTTCGCGAGCGCTACCAGCGGCGATACCGGTTCCTGCTGGTGGATGAGTACCAGGATACGAACCGGCCTCAGTACGAGCTGATGAAGCTGCTCACCGGCGAGCGGCATAATGTCTGCGCCGTGGGCGATGAGGACCAGAGCATCTATAGCTGGCGCGGAGCGGACATTCGCAACATTCTGGAGTTTGAGCAGGACTTTCCGAACGCGAAGATCGTGCGCCTGGAGCAGAACTACCGCTCGACGCAGGTGATTCTTGAGGCGGCTGGAGCGGTAGTGGCGAACAACGCGCAGCGCAAGGGCAAGACGCTTTGGACCGAGCGCGACGGCGGCTCGATGATTGGCTACTACGAGGCGCCGGATGGGGAGAATGAGGCGCTTTTTATCGCCGACCGGATCAACAAGTTTCTGCGCGAGACGGCCAGCAACGGCGATCGCGAAGAGGGCAGGTGCGCGGTGCTCTACCGCACCAATTCGCAGTCGCGCCTGGTGGAAGAGGCGCTGCGGCGGTACGGCATCAAGTACACGATGGTGGGTGGATTCAGCTTTTATGAGCGAGCTGAAATTCGCGATCTACTGAGCTATTTGAAGCTGGTGCTCAATCCGAACGATTCGATTGCGTTGCAGCGGGTGATCAATACCCCGGCGCGGGGGATCGGCGCGACGACTCTGGGAACACTGGAACGGATGGCGCTCGAGACCGGCACATCGACCTGGGAGGCGATTGGTCAGGCGATTCGTAACCAGCTTGTTCCGGCGCGGGCGACCCTGGCGCTCAAGGGTTTTCGCCGGCTGATTGAGGATGCGCAGGCGATTCAGAATCCCGACTTCGCGGGCAAGCTGGAAGCGGACCTGGCCGGCGGCGCGAGCGAGCCCGAGCCGGTGCAGGCAACGGCTTTGGAAGCTCCTGCGGATTTCGCGTTCGAGTTTGGAGAGAACATCAGCTTCGATTTCGGAACGAACGCCGAGGCTGGCGATCCGGCGCTTGAGGATGAGGTTGCGGCGGCCGAGCGCGAGTCGGGCACGGCCTTCGACTTTGGCGACTCTGAAGCCGAAGAGTCCCGGCAGCCGGCGGCGTTCGATCTGGCCTCGCTCTCGCCCTTCCAGGCCAGCACGGCGGGTCCGTCCGCGAAAAAGGCAAAGCGCATTGCAGCAGCGAAGAGCCAGCCGGATTCTGTAGACGAAACTGGTTTCCGTAAGCCGGGGGAACGCGGAACACTGCCGGAGCTGATTCGTTTTCTGATCGACCGCAGTGGCTACATCAAGGCCCTTGAGTCGGAGGGGTCGCCGGAGGCGATCAGCCGTATAGAAAACCTGAAGGAGCTGGCCAATGCGGCGCAGGATGCGGAGGAGCGCGGCGAGACGCTGAGCGAATTTCTGGACCATGCTGCTCTGGTTTCGGATACCGATAAGTACGAACCGGATTCGCGGGTGACGCTGATGAGCCTGCACGCGGCGAAGGGGTTGGAGTTTCCGCTGGTCTTTCTGGCGGGAATGGAGGAGGGGTTGTTCCCGCACTCACGCACGCTAAGTGACCCTGATGGCCTCGAAGAAGAGCGGCGACTCTGCTATGTGGGCATGACTCGCGCCATGGATACGCTTATTCTGACCCGTGCGCGCTTCCGCCGGCGGTACGGAAACGACGCGCCTGAGGCAAGTCTGCCGTCGCGATTTCTTGAAGAAGTACCGGGGCGGTTGTTGGAAGATCTGGGCAGCCCCATGCGGACGAGTTCCTGGTCGGGCGGGACGGGGTACGGCGGCAATCGCAGGTCCGGCGGAGACGACTACGCCGACAGCCACTACAGCTACGAGGACGAGGATCAGAGCTCGTCCCACATGCCGGGCCGGACGCCGCAGCGGGCACCTCACGCGGGTGTCCGGGCTACCCCGTATCCTAAGGCAGGGGCAAAGGTTGAGGTTTGGCCTCCGCAGCGGAAAGGTTCCGCGGGCGGTGCTTTTTGGGAACGGAGAAATCCGGAGAGAAACAACCGGACTCGATGGACAACATCGCACGGTTCTTTTCCGGGCGTGGGACCGGCGGGGCGGGCTTTTCGCGGCCAAAGATGGAGGTTGCGCAGAGACCCACGGCTTCCGGATTGACCAAGGGCGCCCGCGTGCGTCATGGAAAATATGGCGAAGGAACGGTAATTCTGCGCGAAGGGGACGGAGAAGATGCCAAAGTTACCGTACATTTTGCTAAATTTGGGTTGAAGAAGCTGGTAGAAAAGTTCGCGCAGCTAGAGAAAATCTGACGCTGGCGTCCGTTATGCGATTACCCCTCGCACCACTTCCCTGCCGCAGGAGCCGCTATCGTCGCTTCCGGCAATTTTGAGACACAGAAAAGAGAAGAATCATGGCAAATACCAAGGCAACTACCGACAAGCTTGAACGCAAGGAACTGAAACGCGCTGCCCGCAAGAAAGCTGCCCCGAAAGGGCCGCGGACCGAACCTCGCGGCTCAAAGAAAGCCAAGGTGAGGAAGTCCGCTCGCGGACAGGCGAAGCGCAAGTAAGCACGCATCGCGTGCGCGGCAGGGGCCTGAGGCGGATACGCAGCAGACCCCTGACTTTATCCCCAAAGGCTCGGGCCCGTCGGGCGCAATCAGGCGCCGTGGCACTACAATCAATCCAATTTCGCGGGCAAGGAGCTTTCCACTGGCAAGCCAACTGCTGTGCCGCAAATCGATCGACAAGCTGATTCGGGATTCCGAGAATCCAGAGCACAGTTTGCGGAAGACACTTGGCCCGTGGTCGCTGACTGCACTTGGCATTGGTGCGGTTATCGGCTCGGGCATTTTCACGGTCATTGGTACGGCTATCTCGGGAAGCGACCTGAAGATTGCGGATTTTTCCAAAGCTCCGCTTATCAATTTCATCTTTCATATGGGCATGTCAGGCGGGCGTCCCGGGGCTGGTCCTGCGATCGCGATTTCGCTTGTGCTCGTGGCTTTTGTCTGCGGTCTGACCGGACTCTGCTATGCCGAGCTGGCCTCGATGATTCCAATCGCCGGCTCAGCATATACCTACACCTATGCCACGCTCGGAGAACTCGTTGCGTGGATCATCGGCTGGGATTTGATTCTGGAGTATGCAGGCTCCAACATGACGGTCAGCGTAGGCTTTGCCGCCCACGTGGTCGACTTTCTCGACTGGTTCGGCTTACACCCTTCCGCGAAATGGATTACCCCTGCCTATCTGTCGGATGGAATGACCGATCTGCAAGGAAATGTCATCTACAATTCCGGCTGGCATTTCGGCTTTAATATTCCTGCGTTCCTGATTGTGCTTCTGCTCACGGTTCTCCTCGTACGCGGCATCCAGGAGTCAGCCCGCGCCAACAACGTTATGGTGATGGTCAAGATCGCTGCCATTCTCATCTTCATCACCGCGGCGCTTGGCTACTTGCATCCGGCGAACTGGCATCCTTATGCGCCGCACGGCTTGGGCGGAATTTTGACCGGCGGCTCGATCATCTTTTTCACTTATATCGGCTTCGATTCTGTTTCGACCGCGGCTGAAGAGTGTAATTGTCCCCAGCGCGATTTGCCCATCGGTATCATCGCGACTCTTATCGTGTGTACAGTGCTGTATCTCGGAGTCGCCATCTGTCTGACGGGCCTCGTTCCCTGGCAATCGATGGTGGACGACGCTGCTCCAGTGGTAAACGCACTGAAGAAGCTCTCGCTTCTCCCCGGCGGACATGCGCTGCATTGGGTTCGGCTCATTGTGCTCATCGGGGCCATGATGGGCATGATCTCTTCTCTGCTTGTCTATCAGTTGGGTCAATCGCGGGTGTGGTTTTCGATGTCTCGCGATGGCCTGCTTCCGAAGATCTTCAGCAGCGTGCACAAGCGTTACCGAACACCGGCCTTTTCTACCTGGGTCGCAGGCTTCCTGGTTGCAATTCCATCCGGGCTCTTCGACATTGAGCTGCTTACAGATCTCTCCAACATTGGTACGCTCTTCGCGTTCATGCTCGTCTCCATCGGAGTGATCGTCCTTCGCTTCCGCGAACCCGATCGTCGTCGCGGATTTCGGGTACCGGGTGGTCCGATTATTCCGATCATGAGCATCCTTTGCTGCTTCCTGCTGATGGCCGGGCTGCCAATTATCACATGGGCTCGTTTTTTCATCTGGCTGGCGCTCGGATTACTGATCTACTTCTTTTACAGCCGCCATCGGTCTGAGTTTGCAGGGGTCAAATAGAGCGCCTGATGCGATCTGCGATCGGATGACAGCAAACGTCCATTCAACCTGGATAAGGAGCATTTATGCACTCGCGTTTTCTGAGAAGCTCAGCTTTGCTAGCGGAATTTGTCTGTCTGATCGCGGTTACGCTGCCGGCAATCGCGCAGAAGGCTCCGGAAGCGCACTGGGCCGAGTCCGGTGATCCGGTCGCTAAGGAGCTCATTGAGCAGGAGCGCAAGTGGGCGGAGCTGGCCTGCCAGCCGAGCAGCGTCGTCCAGGATGCGATTGCGGACGATTTTGTGGGGACGTCGCCGGAAGGCGGACGCTACACCAAGAAAGATGCTCTCGCAGAACATCGTCCACCATCGGGTGCGGTGCACGGCTGCAAGCTGATCGATGCCCGAGTACGCTTCTTCGCGCCGGGGCTGGCGGTCATCTATGGCCGTGAATCGTCCATCCACAAAGACCCGCATGGCAAAGAGTTCGAGCGCATGCTGATCTGGACGGACACGTGGCTGAAGCGCAACGGCAAGTGGCAGATCATCGCCGTGCAGGACATGACGGCGCAGCATCCGTAGCGCTGATTGTGGGAGGGCAGATTTGACGGGACGGGTTGCGCCTGATACATATCGAGATATCTCGATATGACGATGGAAGTGTTCGCGTGACTATTACAACTTCTCCGATTCATTCTGAAGACTCATTGGACGAGTTCATTCGCCGTTTGCCCAAGGCTGAGTTGCACCTGCACCTGGAAGGCACGATCGAACCAGCGACTCTGGTGGAACTGAGCCAGCGTGTTGACCTAGCCTCGGGCAGCCAGCCGATGACTCTGGCCGAGGCGGAAGCTCTTTACGAGTACAAGGATTTCTCCGGATTCCTGATCGCCTTTAAGGCGGTGACGGCCCGCCTGCGTGGTCCGGCGGAGTACGAGCTGGCGGCCTGGCGGATGATCGAGAAGCTGGTCGCGCAGGGCGTGACGCATGCCGAGGTCTATATCTCCGTTGGAGTCGTCTACTACTGGCGCAAGGAAGAGGATGCTGCCGATCCGCAGCTCTTTCAGAAGATATTTGCCGGTTTGGAGCGTGCCCGTGAGCGCGGCGAACGTGAATTCGGAGTCACGCTCTATTGGATCTTTGACGCGGTTCGCCATTTTTCCCTGGACGAGGCGCGGCGTGTCTTCCGGCTTGCGGCAGAGATGCGGGGGCAATATCCCTCGATCATCGGCATCGGTCTTGGTGGTGATGAGCGGGTGGCGGCATCGGAGCCGTTCCGCGAACTGTATGCAGACGCGGCCGCTGCTGGGCTGCGGTTGACCAACCACGCTGGCGAAACGACCGGTCCTGAAGCCATCTGGGAAGCTCTCTCGATCGGTTCCGAGCGGCTTGGACATGCGCTTTCGGCGATTCGAGATCCTGAATTGCTGGAGGAGCTGAAGCTGCGGCGCATTCCGTTGGAGCTGAATCCGAGCTCCAATTGCCGTACCGGCGTTTGCCCCGCACTGGGCGATCATCCAATCCGAGCGTACTTCGACAGGGGCCTGATGGTGACACTCAATTCCGACGATCCAGCGTTCTTCGGGTCTACGCTCGAGAACGAATACCGGCTGATGCAGCAGGTCCATGGTTTCACGCGCAAAGAACTCAAGCAGCTTGCCGAACAGTCCTTTGAAGCAAGTTTTCTGCCAGAGAAAGAAAAACAGGCGTGGATTTCCAAGGTTAGAGCATTTAGTTGAAACGGTTTACGGTGTTTCCCGTCTGAGGAATGAGAAGCTGATTCGGCATGGGTTATCAGCCACTGCATGCGCAGGATTGAGCCGAGTTGAGCTATGATTGCGTCAGGAGAGAGGCTTTCCATGCAGGAGAACGAAGTCGGGGAGAACGAAATCCAGGAGACAAACGCGCCCATTGCCAACAACACGCTCCGTGCGATCGGATGGGTTTCGCTTGGCTTTGGCGTGGCTGCGGTTGGCCTTTATGTAGGCCGCGAGCTGCGCAAGTGGTACCGGTTCAATCACCGCACGCCCTACGATTTCTACTCGCACGCGGCTAACTCAGCGAACTCGGAGTTCGGCATGGGTATCTAATCGCCAGACCAGATACCTGTTTCGCGGATCGCGGTTCTTCGCTTCTTAAGCGGAAGGCACTGGGATATCTAAGCTTTAGCGGAATCCGTTCCCGGCTTGCCCCAGCGCCATTCTCCCGTAAAGACAGCCCCCAGAATCCAGTAGGAAACGCTCATAACTCCCCAAAGCAGCCCTTCTTCGCGCTTCAGCTTCTGCTTGCGGATAAATACAAATTCGAGGGCTGACATTCCTGCGAGAACCACAGCGCCCCACAGGAGGGAAAAGGGCAGCCAGACAATCCTTGTCAGGTTTGCGCGCCAACCATTCAGTTTTTCTGTGTGGCTCATGGCTCTCTCAATAGAAAAATAGCGAAGTCTGAGACTGTTAGTCTCTCAGAGCTCGGTAGAGCGTTCCATGACTAATTTGTGACAATCTGCAACGAAGTCGGTGACAGGCACCGAACCTTGGTCACCCTTGCCGCGGGTACGAACGCTCACAGCGTGGGCTTCCGCTTCCTTATCGCCCATCACCAGAATGTACGGCGTCTTCTGATTGGCGAAATCGCGGATTTTCCCGTTCATTTTCTCGTTGCGATCATCAAGCTCTACGCGCAGCCCGGCCGCTTCGAGTTCTGCCTTCACCTGCTTTGCGTACTCGTGATGCCGCTCGCTGATGGGCACGAGGCCAACCTGAACCGGCGCCAGCCATAACGGGAATGCGCCGGCATAATGCTCGATGAGCACGCCGAAGAAGCGCTCGACGGAGCCGAACAAAGCGCGATGCACCATAACGGGCTGGTGGCGCTCGCCGTCCTCGCCAACATACTCCAGCTCAAACCGCGCGGGCAGGTTGAAGTCGAACTGCACCGTCGAAAGTTGCCAGAGACGGCCGAGCACATCGACGAGCTTTACGTCGATCTTCGGTCCGTAGAAGGCCGCTTCGCCGGGGATGGTCTTGTATGGGATGTTCTTCCGCTGGAGCGCGCGCTCCAGGCTACCCACGGCGAGGTTCCAATTCTCGTCGGATCCGGCATAGTGCGCTCGGTCCTTTTCATCCCACGTGGAGAGCTCGACCTTGAATTCTGCAAAGCCGAAGGTTTTGAGCACGACCTCGGTAAATTCAATACAGGCCACGACTTCGTCTTCAATCTGTCCCGGAGTACAGAAGATGTGCGCATCGTCCTGCGTAAAGCCACGTACGCGGAGCAGACCGTGCATCGTGCCTGAGCGCTCGTAGCGATACACGTTGCCGAGTTCGGCCAGGCGGACGGGCAGGTCGCGATAACTTTTCGGAGAATTCTTATAGATGAGGATGTGGCCCGGGCAGTTCATCGGCTTCAGACGATATTCTGCGTCGTCCAACTCCATGGGGGTGTACATGTTGCTGGAGTAGAAACCTTCGTGGCCGCTGATCTTCCAGAGCTCGCGCCGCATGACGTGCGGAGTGAAGACGAGCGAGTATCCACGGCGCAGACACTCCTCGCGCATCCAGTCTTCCATGAGCTTGCGAATGATGCCGCCCTTGGGGTGCCAGAAGATGAGGCCTGCGCCGGCAACCTCCTGAATGCTGAAGAGGTCGAGCTGCTTGCCGAGGACGCGGTGGTCTCTACGCGCGGCCTCTTCGAGACGAGCGAAGTGCTCGTCCATCTCTTTTTGCGAGAAGAAGGCAGTGCCGTAGACGCGCTGTAGCTGCGGATTCTTTTCGTCGCCAAGCCAGTAGGCGCCGGCCAGGTTTGTGACCTTAACCGCTTTCACGCGGCCGGTCGAGGGCACGTGGGGTCCGCGGCAGAAGTCTACGAACTTGCCGTTGCGGTAGAAGGAGACATCTTCGCGCGGGTGCGTGAATCGGGTGATGAAGTGAGTCTTCATGAACTCACCTTCCCGCTCGAATTCCGCAAGCGCGTCCTCGCGAGGCTCATATTCGCGCACGAATTTATCGTCTCGCGCGATGACTTCGGCCATCTTCTTCTGAATGGCTTCGAGGTCTTCGGGAGTGAAAGGCTTCTCGCGATAGAAGTCATAGAAGAAGCCTTGATCCGTTGCCGGACCGTGGCCGAGTTTGGTCTCGGGAAACAGCTCCAGAACGGCAGTTGCCATGACGTGCGCTGCGGAGTGACGGACGACTTTGAGCGCCTCCGGATCATTCTCACGGATCAGAGCCAGTTTCACGTCTTCGGTCAGAGGGGTGCTCAGGTCCACAAGGCGTGAAGCACTCGCGTCTTCCGTGCTGTACATCGCTGCATCGCTGTCTTTCTCTGTCGTTTCACCGCTGCCGGCGTCGGTCTTAGCGGTCAACGGAGTGATGCGCGCGACCACGGACGCAGCGGCCAGGCGAGGCGAAATCGAATTGGCAATTTCCAGCGGAGTCGTCCCGGCGGCCACTTCGCGAATGGCTCCGTCGGGCAGGTGGACGGCGATTGTTTTCGTACTCATGACAGTTGACATATGTGAATTCAGAACGGCTGTGCGGTGTAGCCGACAACCTTCCAGCATACCTGTTTTTGCGGTAGTTCATCTGTGGCTCGGAATGCGGTATGGATGATGCGATTCCCACACAGGAACTTGCATCGTAACTGAGACGACGGCGGACGAGCGGCCACCGTGCCTTGAAGACGGTAAGAGAAACGCTTCCCAGCCTGAGATCACATCTTGTGTGTTCGGCAAGATCGAGTCGACTGAACTGACGCGGTCGTGGTATGCAACTCAACCCGGTTAGTAACGGGAAGGTGATTCCGAAGATTTGAGATTTCGACTCACTCGGGGAATGTTGCAATTCTGCTGATCGGTCTACTTTTAGAGCGTGGCCGGAAAATACCGGCAAAGACATTGAGGAGAGAGCCAAATGCAAGTTCTATTGAAGAGCGCGGAAACCGCCGTCGAGACCCGTTGCAGCATCTGCGGACAGGGATTTGTAATGTTCTGGGAGCGGCAGACCCGCAATGAGCGCGGCGAAGCGATGCGCGAGATTGATGCGACTCTCCGCCATCACCACCATGTTGGCGAAGGCCCGGAGGTGCATCCCGTTAAGGGATTTCTGGTTCCTGCCTGGGACGGCCCGATTGCCTTCTCCGGCGCCGCGATTCTAGGCAATGCGCCGGTCTGGGCTCTCTAAGTACGTTCGCGGTGCCGCTCGGAAATAGGCCGGGCATCGTTCTTGCAAGAGTCTCCTTACAATCAGCTTGACCCGTTTCCGGGCCTGCTCCAGAGGAATCTGGAACAGGCCCGAATTGTTTTTTAGGCTGACATTTGCGTGTTTGCAGGGGCGGGACACGTTTCAGATGCTGAATAGCCTCAAAGATATACTTGGGCAATATGCGTCTTTTGCATGTTGTTCATACTTTAGATCCCGACCATGGAGGTCCGAGCGAATCGGTTCGGATGTTTGCCGCGGCACATCAGAGAGCGGGCAATGAGGTTGAAGTGGCTACCCTGGATGGTCCATCCGATGGTCCACTAAAAGACGCTTATCAGTCTCTTCTAACGTGCGAAGTCCATCCTTGCGGCCCGGGAAAGTCGAATTACGGATATGCACCGCGACTGACGCAATGGCTGAAGACAAATCGACAGCGATTCGATGGCGTCATCGTGAACGGTGTCTGGCAGTATCACGGTGTCGCAGCGCGAGAATCATTTGCGGGACACAAGCCTTATGTCGTTTTTGCGCACGGAATGCTGGATCCCTATTTCAACCGGTTCTTTCTGAAGCATCTGAAGAAACTGGCCTATTGGACGATTCAGGAACATCGGGTTCTGAATGCCGCGGAGGCAGTGTGTTTCACGAGCGAAGAAGAAAGACGAGTTGCTGCAAACGGCTTCCCGTTTCGCCACTTTCGCCGGGCGGTTATTCCATACGGGACCATGGGGCCAAGCGGAGATCCGGGAGAACTGAGGCGAGAGTTTTATTCCCTGTGGCCAGATCTGCTCGGGAAGAATTATCTGCTTTACCTCGGCCGAATTCATCCCAAAAAGGGATGCGACCTTTTGATTGAGGCATTTGCACAAGAGGCCCGGAAGGACCTCCATCTGGTGATGGCCGGTCCTGATGAGACTGGCTGGGGGGATGCGTTACGGTCGCAGGCTTCACGGCTGGGAGTCGGGGACCGTATTACGTGGACGGGGATGCTTCGCGGCCCGGCAAAATGGGGGGCATTTTACGGCTCCCAGGCATTCATTCTGCCTTCTCATCAGGAAAATTTCGGCATTGCTGTTGCCGATGCGCTGGCTTGCGGAGTGATTCCGCTGATATCGGACAAGGTAAATATCGCGCCCGATATAGCCGCGGACGGAGCCGGATGGATGGACACGGATACCGTCGAAGGTACAGTGCGTCTGATCGCAAATTTTCAAGAGGCTTCTCCCGAGGAGTTGGGAAGTATGCGTATCCGCGCTCTTGACTGCTACCGGAGGCGCTACGCACTGAACAAGGCGGCCGAGACCCTTTATTCCGCACTGGGGCTCGCTTAATGAAAGAGTCTGGGTTTGCCCGGCGCTGGTCGAAGGTTCAGATGTATCTATTAAGCTGAAAATCGGAGGGACCAAAATGGCTCAAAAGTATGCACTATCGCGATTCTTTCGTAATCGATGACAGTACCGCATGGTATCTTGTAAATGAGTCGTGGAGTGCAGCTTTGCTGGCGCGGCTAGTGTGTGAACGTCCCCAGATCGACATCCACGCGCCACAAACTTGCGCGGGCGCCACCCAAGTGCCCCAGGTGACGAATACCGAGTGAGACTAAAAAAAGCCATTCTCTTCACAGCCCTGGCCCTAGCCGTTCCGTCCTTTTTGCTGTGTCAGGCCGCAGATCCTCAGAATACTGGATATGTTGCTCCAGGGCTCTCGCCGGGAGACCAGATTTCTGTCCGGATGTACGATTTTCCCGAGACTGCGGGTGGTCTGTCCCTGCACGTGGATGCGGATGGCACCGTGACCCTGCCCTATGCAGGAAAGATCCGTGCCGCCGGCCTTTCTCCCGGAGCTCTGCAGGAGGCTATCGTAGCGGCCCTCCGTGATCGCGGTATTGTGAGACAGCCAAACGTGACCGTGGACGTCACCGCAGCTGTGGCCTTTACGGTTGTGGTCCAAGGACAAGTTGTAGCCCCCAAGTCTGTTCCGATCACGGCTCCCACGCCCCTTTCGTATGTTCTGGCGCAGGTTGGAGGATTAAGCGGGCTGGCCAATCACAGACTCACGATCATCCATCGTGGAGACGAGATGCCTACTGCGGTCGACTATGATTCCCGTGCCCCCAGCAGTGCCGCCATGAATACGCTGGTCGCACCTGGAGATATTGTCAACGTCACCTTTGCCGGGGTGTACTTTGTAGGCGGGGAAGTGGGTCGTCCTGGAATATATCCAATTGGAGGTGTGCTTTCTATCGGTCAGGCGAGCGCTCTCATCGGATACGGAGTCGTGGAGCACGTAACTCTCCTTCAAGCGCTTGCTCAGGCGGGTGGAATCAGCGCGATCGCGAAAAGGTCCAAGCTGCATATATTGCGGACGGAAAATGGGAAGCGCGTGGATATAAACGTAGATCAGGTTAAGTTGTCGAACGGCGAGGTGGCAGACCCCATTCTCCAGCCCAACGATATCGTTTATATTCCGCCAAGCTATCTTCGCCAGCAGACAAATAACCTGTTCGCAACCGCACTTAGCAGCGTGTACGCAGCCACAGAACTCTCGCAGGCACGCTTCTAGGCGCAACCGGAGGAATTGGATCTTCATTTGGCAACCGCGCTCCAATTAGGGGAGGGAATTACTGTCGACAATCCGCGCGAGAGCGCGGTGGCTCGGACGGTCGCCCGGCTCTTCTTTGTAACCTTCTGGCTCGTGGTATTTACAGGAGCCATTCGTAAGTGGTTGTTTCCCGGCACAGCGGCGCTCTACATCTTGCAGGACATTCCAATCGCCGTAGCTTATGCTTATGCCGTCTGGAAGGGCTGCTTCAGTCACGGACTCATGCTGATGGGCGTTATCTTGCTCAGTGTGATTCTTACGCTACAGGGACTGCTTCAGATTGTGGTTTCTGGCCTGACTCCTTTTGTATTTGCTGTGGGTCTTCATAACTATTTGTTTTACCTCCCAATGCTGGTTGTGTTCCCGGTCTGCCTTACGCAAAAGCGTAGGCAAACTTTTGTCCGGTGGTATCTTTACTCCAGCATTCCGATGTGTGCTCTGGCCGTCGGCCAGGCAGAATCGCCTTTATCGGCTTTCATTAACCGGTCGTCGGAAGGCGAAGGCTGGGGGGTGCCAGGCGCAGCAGACGTGGCCCGAGTTTCAGGGACATTTAATTTCGTATATTTCTACGCGATATGGGTTGCCATAGGTGTGGCATTTTGTCTGGGAGAGTGGTTATCTCCACCGGAGCGCAGGGCCATTCGCAGCCGCTCGATGCTGATTCTTTGCACGTTGACGATAAATCTGTGCCATCTGGTCAGTGCGTCCCGATTGGCGATCGCGAGTGCCGCGACGGCTGTCGTCGGTGCCATGGTCTGCGCGATTCTGATCCGTTCCGTGCGCGCACTAGCCGCCATTCTGGGAATCTTGATGCTGCTGCCAATCGTAGCCGGCTTGACCTTTGCGATCTCTCCCAGCGAAGCCAACATCGTGGTTGAGCGCTTCTCCGGCAAAAACTATCAGGCAGAGGGGATCAACCGAATCCAACTGGAGGTCGTTGGATTCCTCACGGAGCCGCGTTTCGATTTGATAGGCGCCGGCATAGGGATGGGCGTGGACGGCGCTCATGCGGGGAGTCAAGACGCCTACACCTATACTTATCAGCTTGCCGAAGAGGATCCGATACGGACAGTTATGGAATTGGGCACATTGGTTGGGCTGTTTTACATGGGAGTGCGCATCGCATTCGTGTTCGGAATGATCTTGTTTGCAGTTCGAATTGTCCGCTCCGGATCAATCCCTCACGCGTTGCCTCTCGCTTTCTTTCTCGGGACGCAAGCATACCTTGGAGATCTCACGCGCGCCGCGACGATGACGTCAACGCAGGTGCTGCTTGGTTATTCATTCATTCTTAGCGCTTACTTTCACCCCGACCGCGAAGCAGAGGAAACTGCTGCATTTGATTCCCAACCTATGAGGTATGCGTGACCACCGATCGCACAAATTCCGCAGGCAAGCCAGCCGAGAGCGCAATTCGCATCACGGACATAACCCGTCTTCTGCGCAAGTACGGTTTGTATCTGCTGGGACTCATGATTTCAGGCGGCCTCGTTGCTGGAATCTGGGCCAGATTCCAGACACCTGAATATGACGCTGTCGCGCTGGTCCATCTTGATCAACATAATTCCATTAGTCTTAGCGGCGCCGCAGCCGCTGTGAGCGATGAATATCCCCTCAAGATGCAGACCGAGATTATTGGACTCGAGAGTCCTTATATCGCGGAACAAACGATCGAAAGATTGGATCCAACTAAGCATCCCCTTTTTGGCTCTGTATTAAACTTCCACGGGAAGGATCCGATGAAGGATCCTCAGGAGCGGGACGCGCTCGTTCGTCAGTTTCTGTCAAAGCTTCAAGTCACCAATGTTCCAAAGTCGGAGTTGCTCTCCATCCGGTTTCGTAGTACAAGTCCGGCATTAGCAATGCTGGTTGCTAATACCGTTGTCGATGTGTATTTCGAGCAGAGTTTCGCGCAAAAGTATCGAAGCACACAGGATATAACGGGATACCTAACCCGCCAGATGGACGATCTTCGCCAGAAGATTCAAGGCGAGCAGAATGAGGTCCTGACGATGGAAGCCAAACTTGGCATTCTCTCGCAGGGGCCGGCTTCCGAATCCAGCATGCTGGTGGACGAAACAACCCAATTGCTCACACAACGGGTCAAGGTGCAGGCGGATGAATATCTCGCACAAGCGGAATACCAGAACCTGCTGAATCATCCGGATGTTGGTGCCTCGCCGGACATTCCGGCCTACAGCGGAGTCACGGCTCTCCAGACTCAGCTCGCTGCAGCTCAGGCGCAGACCGCTGCGCTGAAGGATCGTTACGGACCGAATTATCCCCCACTGAAACAAGCTGAAGCGCAACAGGCGAGCTTGCAGAAAAGCCTGGATGATCTTCGCCAAGTCGTGGTGCGGTCGGCGCAGTCCAGCCTGGAGCGGAACCGTAAGGCTGAACAGAGTATCAACAGCCGGTTGGATGCCCTGCAGCACGAGGCCGAGGGCCGCACTCCGGATACGGTCCGTTACGAGATTCTCAAGTCGCAATATATAAGCGACCAGACACTGTATAACGTGCTGCTCACGGCCATGGGAACCGGAGCAATTCAGGCCGGCATGCAATCGCAGGAGCTGAATCGGTTCACTGAGGCGGAGATTCCAGGCCTTAAAGCATATCCCAACGTGCGGGTAGATGTGTTGGCTGGGGCGGCGGCTGGTTTATTGATCGGCCTGATTATCGTCGGCATAATCGTCCTTAACAGCGACACGGTTCAGACAGTTGAACAGGTGGAAGAAGTGCTCGCGCTGCCAGTTCTTGCCTCGGTGCCCGAGTACAAAGAAGACCTGGCTGCGATGCGTGTTTCCGACGAGGTTTTGCCGCTGGTCACTCTCTTGGCGCCTCGGTCGGCTGGTACGGAAGCGTATCGGCTATTGCGCACGGCGATCACACTGATGCCGGTGAAAGAGTCCCATCGGGTGATCTCGCTTACCAGTTGTGGACCTGGTGAGGGTAAATCGACGACCGCCTTGAATCTCGCGATTGTGCTTGCTACGCAATCCAAGCGGGTTCTGCTCATCGATGCTGATTTACGCAAGCCTACCATCGCGCAACGTCTGAAGATGCCTGCAACGGACCAGCCTGGACTGAGCCGTTATCTCAGCGATTCCACTATTACGCAAGAAGAATGCATCCAGAGAGTTTCTGAGGTTGCGGGTCTCGACGTTATCCCCGTTCAGGAGATCCCGCCCTTTCCGTCAGAATTACTTGGCCAAGGACGCCTGGAACAGCTTCTTACCTGGGCCAGGGATCACTACGACTACGTCCTGATCGATACCCCTCCCGTCCTGCTGGTTACGGATGCGTTGATCATCGCCAGCCATTGCGACACGCTGTTGGTAGTGGTGCGCATTGGAGTTGCGCAGAAACGCGCGTTGCGCCGTATCCGTCAGGATCTGGCAAAGTATCCTGGCAAGCAGACCGGCATCGTGGTGAATGCTCTGCCGCACGCGGACACTTACTACGGTGGATACGGCAATTACCGGCGTTACTATGGCAAGGAAGGCTATGGAGGTGGAAGCTACTACGGCTCTGGCTCCGGGGCCTATATTTCTTCACCGAAGAAATAAGTTTGAGGGGCGCGCAGCACCTCTCAAGTCTGCGTCGGATGCGCAGCCGCCTTGTCTTGCGGGCGGCTATGCGGTGCGTTGAAAGGGAGCAAGAGGCGTTCGGCAGAGGCGCGATGCAATTCTCCTGATCGACTGCATCCAACTAGCCTTCTCGCCAGGTTCCTGTTGAGTGACGGAAGGTAGAGCGTGTCTCTGAATTAACGACACTGCGCCGAGGGCACGCATCTCCGCCATGACATGCCTTACCTGAGAGCGAAGATTTTCCGCCTCCGTGACACAGGAGCGGACGTAGGCCGAGACGTTGATTCCCGATTCTGTGGCGCGCAGGCGCAGCTGGTCGAATTCCTCGTCCGTCAGCCGCAACGAAACTATCGTTCGTCTTTGTTGCGCTGGATTCAGTTTTGCCAGCGGCGCCTGGCCTGCAGGCGCATCTTTGACACGCTCTCTGGCTTTTCTTACGGCGGTCGCCCGGGTGTCTCTGCGCTCCTTCATCTCGCGCGCCTGCCGGTCCGGGCTCTGTGCCGAGAGCGTCTTCGCTGTCTCTAAGGACTGCTGACCGACCCCTCCAGCCTGCACCGCCTTTCTTTCCCGGGTCTTCCGGCGATTCGTGTGCGGGGTGTGATTCGCCGTGGATGCCGAAGGATCATGCGACCCATTCCGGTCGCACCGTTCTTCCCCGGGCCGAGCACCGCGCCTACTCTTCGCAGTCCTCGACGGGGCATCGAGAGCGGCAGATCGAGGATCTTTCGTTGCAGGTTTTCTTGTTTTCAGGCCGGCAGAAGTGGAACTGAGCGGACCAGGGTCAGTCGCCAACTCCAGATCGTCGTAGTCGAAATCTACGCGAGCATGCCGGCGAAGCGCCTGCTCATAGCTCAATGAGCCTTGGTTGCCGGCACTCTCTTTGGCGCGCCGCGGGTCTCGTGAAGGTGCGGCTACCGATGTATCGGCTGAAAGATGCCGCACCACTTTTCTCAACGTCGCCTGATTCCATCGATGATCCGTCGAAGAGCCGTGCTTTTCTTCACCCCTGTGAACGATCGCTGTACCTGCGATACTTTCGAGTGCGTCAACGAAGGAGTTCTGCGGGGATCTCAGGACGGTCGGATTGCGGCTCATGGACGCAGATTAGCGCGGTCGATGCGGGTGGCTTCAGGCCATCGGCCGGAAATGTTATTGCCGTTTCCCATACGCGGCTCACGCAGCGCCATACTTCCAGTTTGGGAATGCGAAAGAATCGAGCCCGATGAGCCGGGCCTGACTGGATCACTTCGATCCAGTCTCGGTCCAAAGAAAGGCGAGCTGGTCCGCGTAGTCATCGATCAGTTGTGCTGCAGAGACACCTGCGCTGTGGCCACTCTTGAGGCTGTAGTGCAGCAGGATGGGCCTTGCTTTCGGTCCAGCGTCGGGCTGGCCCGGCTGTTGCAAGTCCTGCATCAGAGCGGCCATTTTCCGCGCATGCAGCGGGTCGACCCGTGTATCGCTGTCACCGGTAAAGAACATGATGGCCGGGTATTGCGTGCCGGGCTTCACGTTCTGATAGGGCGAGTATTCGCGAATGTATCCGAAGCCCTTTTCGTTTTCCGCCGAACCGTATTCAGAGGTCCAGAGGCGGCCGATCAGGAACTTCTGAAAGCGCAGCATGTCGAGCAGAGGAAAGCCACACCAGATCGCGCCAAAGAGATCCGGCCGTTGTGTTATCGATGCGCCCATCAACAGGCCCCCATTGGAGCGCCCGCTCAGCGCAAAGTGCGTGGGAGAGGTGTACTTATTCGCGATCAGATACTCAGCGGCAGCGAAGAAGTCATCGAAGACGTTCTGTTTCTTTTCAAACATTGCCTGCTTGTGCCAGTTTTCGCCGTATTCGCCGCCTCCGCGCAAATTGGGCAATGCAAACCATCCGCCCTCCTGCATCCACGCCGCCCACAGCGGGCTCCATGCCGGCGTCTCGCTCAGGTTGAAGCCGCCATACCCTGTCATCAGCAGACGCTCCGCGCCATCCATCTTGAGGCCTTTGCGGCCGGCGATGAACATCGGCACCCTGGTTCCGTCCTTGGATTTGTAGAAGACCTGCTTCAACTCATACTGGTTCGTATCGAATGGAGTTCTGGGCTGCGCAAAGATCTCCTGTTTGCCGGTTTGCGTGTCGTAGCGATAGATCGTTGGTGGTTGTATCAGCGATTGGAAGCTGTAAAAGCCATAGCGATCTTTGCTGTTGCCGCTCACGCCGGAGGCGTCGCCAATACCTGCGTAAGGCAGCTCCGCCAGCATCTTTCCGCCGAGTGTATATACGGTGCTCTCGGACTTCACATCTTTAAGGCGGTGAACAAACAACTTGTTGCCGACGATGCTTGAGCCGTCGATCACATCGGGACCCTCAGGAACGATCGTGGTCCAAGCTTCCGGTGCGACACCTCCGGCAATGGCTTTCAGAATTCGTCCGTTGGGAGACTGGTAATCGGTGCGCACATACCAGTCTCCATTGGCATACATGGGAGAGAAGCGCGAGTCGATGCCCCATACCAGAATGTTGAACGGGGAATCAGGCTGGTGCAGATCGCGATAGACGATGTCGACGCGCTTCGCCGGAACCCCGCGGCTGACGACAACGGCGAGATAGTGGCCGTCGTCGGTTAGCCGCGCTCCAATCTGATCCATTTCGCCAAGTGGCTCGCCGCGAAATTCACGCCCGAAAAGGAGGACATCCTCGAAGCTGCGTGTGTTGAATTTATGAAAATAGAGCAGCGATCCCTTGTGCGGCGTGAATCGGGCGTAATAGACGCCGCTCTTGTCCGGCGCGATCTCGACGCTGTTGTATCGCGCGGCAGGCAAAGTGTCATCCAGAGTCTTGCGCGAGGCGATGTTGAGAAAATGAACCTCCTCTTCATCGGCTCCGCCCTGCCGGACGCCGTAGACCAGCATGGTGCCGTCTTCCGTAACATCCAACAGCGAAACCGAGGTGTTGGTGTCACGGCTCAACTTGGCGGGATCGATCAGGCGGATGTCACGGCCCACGTCTCCCTTTGCATCTTTAGTTTTCGCGCCGGATTTCGTAGCGGCTCGCACTGCCCATCCATGCCGCATGTAGATGGAGGGCTGCTCTTCATCCGAGAGCCGCTTGAGAAAGAAGTAACTGTCGCCGCGCTGAATCGGTGTCGACCAGCTCGTGACATGGATCAGCGCATCGAGCTTGTCGGCCACCTCGGGCCGTACCTTTGCCTGCTTCAGATAGCGGTCGGTATAGGCGATTTCCTTGTCGAGCCACTCTCGTGTCTCCGGGCTTTTCGCATCTTCAAGCCAGCGAAAGTCATCTGTGATCTTCGTGCCGAAATAGCCGTCAACGACGGGCTTCTTTTCCGCTTCCGGCGGTAGTGGCAGCCGGATGTGATCACGGCCATGGATAGTGTCGGCGGCGGGTTGTTGTGTCTGTGCGTGCATGCGTGAGGACATCGTCATAATCGCCAGGGCAGGAAAGAGAAGCGCTGAAACAGCAGCGGCAGGAAATCTCATCAAAGGCTCCGTTTCACCAACATACACCTCCGCTCTGGACCGTTGGACCAGGGTCCCTCCAGCGCCGTTGTCACGGGACGATCCAACCCTTGTGGATCGCAAGCAGCGAGACCGAGGAGGAGACAATCCACAAGGCGATGGCCTGCAACAGAGGCCGCACGCCAACCCGCGCGAGGGCGCGACGATTGAGGCCGGAACCGATGAGAAACAAGGTTACCGCAAGCCCCGATTTTCCAAGCGTCGTCAGCATAGCGAAGTGGTGATGCATCGCCGGCGCAAGCTGCGGAAGCATCGAGGGCAGCCATGACGCTACCGCCGCCGCGGTCAGGAACCAGAGCAGGAACCACGGCAACGGCAGCGTGGGTTTGCGGGATTTTTCTCCATCGGGACGGCTACGCGACGATCGCATCACCCACCCCGCATAGAACAGGCACACGGGAATAATCCAGAGCGCGCGAACCAGCTTGATGGGAACGGCGATGGCCAGAGCGCTGGCGCCATAACTCGCTGAAGCGCCGACGACCGAGCTTGTGTCATGAATCGCGAGAGCGGCCCAGACGCCGAACTGTGGCTGGGTTAATCCGATGAGATGGCCGAGAGCCGGAAACAGGAACAGCGCGATGGAGTTGAGCGCGAAGACAGAGCCGAGCGAGACAGCCATAGGTTCCTCGCCTGCCTCCATCACCGGGCCCAGGGCTGCGATTGCGCTTCCTCCGCAGATCGCTGTGCCGGCGGCGATGAGTGTTGAGCTTACCTGTTCAACGCGTAAGAGCTTGCCGAATAACAAGCCGATCGCGAGCGTTGCGCCGATACCGATAGCGGAGTACATCAGCCCTTGCCGGCCCGCGGCCAGCACCTGTCCAAGATTCATGCCGAAGCCGAGCAGCACCACCGACGCCTGCAACAGAAAGTGCGCCAGCCTTCGCGATTCAGCGGCGTAGGGATGTTGCTGGGTAAGGAACGCGAAGAGTATTCCACCCGCGAGCGCAAAGGGGGGCGAAACGAGGCCTGTAGCGCCCAGCAGCAGGCAAACAAAGAACACGGTGTGTGCGGTCAGCGGAGCTTTCATCTCCCCATGCTGCGCTCACTCCGATTCGATTTCCAGAATGCAATTATGAAGACCGATAGGAATAACTTATCGCTAAGTTCTATCCCCTGGGCGGTGTCTTCGCTTCGAAGCGCGAGCGCAACACTTCGGACTGGCTGAGCGCAAAGCTCCGAAACGCGGCCACAACCCCCGCCGGCGCAGGACCGGGCAGGCGGATCAACGAGAACGAACGCCGGATTTCCAACTGTGCAACTTCAGCTACCGCCAAAGTCCCCAGGCGCAGTTCCTTGCGGATGGCCCATTCGGAGACAAATCCCACTCCGAGTCCCGCCTCGACACCCGCGACGATGGCCTCGGTCGAGTCCAGCTCCATCGCGATATTCAGTTGCCGGAGACGAATTCCGGCTTTCCTCAATGCGCGCTCAATAACGCGCCGTGTGCCGGAACCCTGCTCCCGCATTAGCAGCGGAGCGGCGGCCAGGGCTTCCAGCGCGACCGGCTGCCGTCCAGCCCAGGCATGCCCTCTGGCAACAATCAGAACCAGCCGGTCTTCGAGGAACCGCTCGACGGCAACTTCTTTCCGAGTAGCCGGGCCCTCGATGATTCCCAACTCGGCTTCGCCCGCGGCTACCCAGTCGGTTACTCGTTCCGTGTTGCCGCTGCGCAGGCTCAGCCGGATGCGCGGATTCTCTTTAACAAACAGCCCCAGCATGCGTGGAAGGACGTACTGCGCCACGGTTGTCGAGGCCGCCAGTTTCAATTCCCCACCCGGCTGGCCCTCGAGCCTGGCAAGAGCCGCGAACACTTCCTGGCTGAGCCGTGAAGCTTTCCGTGCGAAGCCGAGCACCACCTCACCGGCGGGCGTAATCTCGACCCCCGAGCCGCCACGCTCAAGCAGCTTTACGCCGAGTTCTTCCTCCAGTTGCCGGACGTGCTGGCTGACCGAAGGCTGGCTGAGATGGAGTTGTTCCGCAGCGCGGCGAAAGCTCGCCTGCTCGGCGACAGCGCGGAATACCTGGACTCGATAGTTATCCAGCATAGAGAACTTTGACTTCTCGAGCTTACCCTTCGAATGCCATTGCAAGGGACCGGCAAATTACCTTTCACTCCACACTGGCTCGTGCTAGCGTAGGAGACACCGAAAATGGCAGAGCAGATACGGAGATCGCTCGTGGGGGATTCAAGCAGCCCGGGCAAAGCAGTAAGATTGGCAAGCGTCGCCGCTCTCTCAAGATTGCTGGGGATAGCGTGCCTGCCGGTGCTCGCATTTCCCCTGATAGCTCGCAGCCAGCAAGCGGACAAGCCATCAGCCGCCGTGGTGGTGCAGCCAGGTGCGCCTGGCGAGCGAAGCAAGACGCTGCCGCCTTCGACACACCCCAGCCTGCCGCCGCTGTCGGCCGCGGACATCTCTTTTATGCAGGGCATGATCATGCACCACTCGCAGGCGGTTGAGATGACGGCGCTCATTCCCTCGCACACGCAGAACAAGGAAATCCGCGAGCTTGGAGCGAAGATCAGCAGCTGGCAATCCGACGAGATTCGCTTCATGCAGCGCTGGCTTGCGGCGCGCGGACAGCCGACATCGATGGCGATGCCCGGAATGCCGGATATGGATATGTCGGGCAAGCCGATGGCGCCCATGCCGGGCATGCTCACTCCTAAGCAGATGGAGGCTTTGCGCAACGCCAGAGGCGCGCAATTCGACTATCTCTTTTCTGACCGGGATGATTCAGCACCATGGCGGTGCATTGATCATGGTCAAGGACCTCTTCGATACCGCTGGGGCAGGCCAGGATGCAGACATTTTCAATTTCGCTACCGACGCGGACAATACGCAGCGGGCAGAAATCAGGATCATGCAAAACATGTTGCAGGAACACCCGGAGGACAGGCATTGATTCGATCCAACAAGCTTTTTGCTTCTCTCGCTGCGATTGCTCTGCTCGGGCTCGCAGGCCATGTTGCTGTTGCCCAGGCGCAGTCGTCTTCTCCCTCGGCCTCCACGCCCGCGCAGGACTCGAAAGCTCCTGCAAAAGCTACAGCTGACGAGGAGAAAGATCCCTTCGCGCCACAACCGGCTCCGCCGCTGCCGCCGGGCATGACCGGGTCTGACACCAAGGATCCGCGGTACACGCTGAAGCCGGGTTTGTATGATGCAGGCGAAGCGGCAATGGGAATGAAGCATCTCGCGTTTCTGCGCAGCCGGAGGCGTTTCAAATTACCGCTACCTCTGCGGACGATCCGCAGGTGCAGAAGACGCTCGGCCAGTTGGGAGTGGGCAATGCGGCAAAGATGTCCAAGTCCATGCAGATGGTGATTGCGCAGCTCGCTTTTGCCAACTCCGACTTTGCCTTTGAGGGCAGCCACCTCTTCCAGGGCAATTTTTACGGCGTCAACGTTTACGACATTGCCAACCCGGCGAAGCCGGCGCTGCTGACGTCGCTGGTTTGCCCCGGCGGACAGGGCGATGTTTCGGTCTATAAGAATTTGCTCTTCATGTCGGTCGAGATGCCCAATGGCCGCCTTGATTGCGGTTCTCAGGGCTTTCCCCCTGAGCCGCCGCCGGCAGCGGGTCACGAGAATGAGCGTCATATCCCGGCGGCACAGAAAGACCGCTTTCGCGGCGTGAGAATCTTCGATATTTCCGATATCAAAAATCCGAAGCAGGTTGCCGCCGTACAGACCTGCCGCGGTTCGCATACTCATACATTGGTGACCGATCCGAACGACAACGACAATGTCTACATCTACGTTTCCGGTACGTCGTTCGTGCGTGAGCCTGAAGAGCTAGCCGGCTGCTCCAATGAGGCTCCGGGCAAGGACCCCAACACGGCGCTCTTCCGCATTGAGGTCATCAAGGTTCCTCTTGCAGCTCCTCAGGAGGCAAAGGTCGTTTCCAGCCCGCGTGTCTTCATCGATCCGCGCACCGGCGCGCTGAATGGTCTGAACAACGGAGGCAGCCACGACAAGGGCGATGAGAAGCCGGTCGATACAAATCAATGCCATGACATCACTGTTTATTCGGCGATTGGCCTTGCGGCGGGCGCTTGCTCCGGTAATGGCATTCTGCTGGACATCAAGGATCCGGCGCATCCCAGGCGCGTCGATGCTGTCAATGATCCCAATTACTCGTATTGGCACTCGGCTTCGTTCTCCAATGACGGATCGAAGGTCGTCTTCACCGATGAGTGGGGCGGAGGTCTCGGAGCACGCTGCCGGCCGAACGATCCGAACAAGTGGGGTGCAGATGCGATCTTCGATCTCAAGGAAGACAAGCTGAGCCTCCAGTCCTACTACAAGCTGCCTGCGGCACAGGGCGACACGGAGAATTGTGTCGCGCACAATGGCTCTTTGATTCCGGTACCGGGCCGCGACATTGAGGTACAGTCGTGGTACCAGGGCGGCATCTCAGTGATGGACTTCACCGATCCACAGCATCCCTTTGAGATCGCATACTTTGACCGCGGACCGATCGATCCGAAGATGCTGGTGCTCGGTGGCGACTGGTCAGCGTACTGGTACAACGGCAGCATCTACGGCTCCGAGATTGCGCGCGGCCTCGATGTTTTCGAATTGACCCCGACGAAGTTCCTGACGCAGAACGAAATCGATGCGGCAAAGGCTGTGCACGTCGAAGAAGAAAACGTGCAGAACCAGCAGAAGATCGAGTGGCCGGCAAAACTAATCGTCGCCAAGGCCTATCTCGATCAGCTCGGCCGCTCGCAGGCTCTTTCTGCATCGCAGATTGCGGACTTGCAGAAGGCGATCCGCAGCGCGGAAAAATCGCATCTGGCTGCAGCCAAAGTGGCCAAGCTGAAGTCGATGACCGGATCGCTGGAAGCGAGCGCAAACAGTGCCAAAACGTCTGCCGATGCAGAGCGGCTGCATGCGCTGGCGTCAATTCTTCAGAATCCGGTCGCCTGATTCATTCTCCGCTGCCCCACTCCCGTTTGCATCGCTGCAGGCGGGGGGGGCTATTCGCCAGATCTCCAACTCTCGGCTTAGTAGAATCATCTGAGTGGCAAAACACGCGCAACAGAGCTACCTGCCCGGCATAGGGCCTCACGACGCCCCTGGACAGCCCGCGCCGTCGGTGCCTGAGCCACCTTCGTCGCGACTTGGGCGCGCGCTTCGTCTGCTGCGTCCCTCGCACAGCCACACCGCTTATAGTGCGACGGTCCTGCTGATGTTTTCTGCGGTGCTGTCGCGGATGATGGGGCTGGTCCGCGTCAAGTACATCGCGCTCGTTTTCGGCCGGGGTATGGAGGCGGATGCTCTCAACGCTGCCTTCGTTCTGCCCGACATGATTTCGTATTTTCTGGTGGGCGGGGCTGCGTCCATCACGTTTGTCACCATCCTGACCCGATATCGCGATACCGGCAAGGAAGCGCAGGGCGAGCGGTCGCTCTCCGTCATTCTCACGACCATGGCCCTGGTGCTGGGCGGCGCGATTCTGGTGGCGGAGGTCATAGCTCCGTGGTTCATCGCCTGGATGTTCCCCGGCTACCACGGCGCCAAGGCAGCGCTTTGCGTGGAGCTCACACGCATCCTGTTGCCGGCGCAAATCTGCTTCTTCGCAGGCGGAGTGTTCGGAGCGGTTCTGTTGGTGCGCAAACAGTTTTATGCGCAGGCCGTGACGCCGTTGATCTACAACGCCGGGACAATCGTCGGCGGCATTTTCCTTGCGCATCGCATCGGTGTTTCTTCGCTTGCATATGGAACGGTTGGAGGCGCGCTTCTGGGACCATTCCTGATCAATGCCGTGGGAGCCTGGCGGCTCGGCACGCGCTATCGCCCTATCCTCGATTGGCAGGACGAGGGGCTGCGCGAATGGGGACGTCTGTCGATTCCGCTGATGGTCGGCGTCTCGCTGGTGACGGCAGATAACTGGATCATCTCCCACTTCGCCTCGGCTACTGGTGGCGGAGTTTCCGTGATGACCTATGCCAAGCAGCTTTTCAGCGCGCCTATCGCCGTGCTCGCGCAGGCTGCCGGAGCAGCGTCGATGCCATTCTTTGCCAATCTCTGGTCGCAGGATCGGCGATATGATTTTGCCGTCGGGGTTGCGAACTCAGTCTCGCGTGTAGCGGCTCTCGGGCTTCTGGCCGCTTCCGGCATGATTGCTCTCAGTGCTCCGCTCGTCGATCTGGTTATGCGCGGTGGCAAATATTCTTCCGCCGACGCAGCGCTGACGGCTGCGTATTTCGCCATCTTCTCCATCGCGCTCTTTCTCTGGGCTGCGCAGGCCATCTATGCGAGAGCTTTCTATGCCGCGGGCAACACGCTTACGCCGATGATTGCCGGTACTGTCGTCACCCTGGTTTCACTGCCGATCTACGCTGCGCTCTATCACTGGCAAGGCGACGCGGGGCTAGCCGTTGCGTCGGATATCGGTATTACTCTGCAGACTGTGACGCTCGCGGTCCTGCTTCACCGGCAGCGCATGGTCTCGCTTGTCAGTGTCGACTACGCGGAGCTCGCTCGGTGTCTGACAGCCGGCGCTGCCGCAGCGGGAATTCTCTGGCTGGCGATGCATGGGATTGGCCGGTTGCATTTGCCGGCTACGCGCTGGATGGATGGGTTGGAGCTTGTGCTTGGCTCGGCGGCGTGGCTCACGATTGGCGGCTTGACTCTGAGCCGCCTCGGGTCGGCGCTACCGCGGGAGATGTTGAGACGAACCGGCCTGCGCAGCGCGTAGCAATTGCTCCGAGCCGGCGACGGCATAGCAGCTCAGCTATTCAGCTTCATTGCTTGATTTCGAACTTGGTCAGCTTGTAGGAGAGGTCGCTGCGCGAGAGCTGCAGCCGGCGTGCCGCCTCCGCCTGCACCGATCCACTGGCATTGAGCGCGCGCACGATGAGCCCGCGCTCTACATCCTCAAGCAGCTTACGCAGAGAAACAGTCTCAGGAAGAGTCGCAATCCATTCAGGCAAAGTGGCTGCTTCGTTGCTCGCTGAACCGGGGCCTGGTCCGAACGGAAAATCCTCCGGCCCAATCTCGGGACCTGAAGCCAGAATCAGCGCTCGCTCGATCAGGTTGCGCAACTCACGAATATTGCCGGGGAATTCATAGCGCTGCAGCTTCTCGACAGCGTCACGGCGGATGGAACGCAACGGAACTTTAAGATCCTGCGAAGCCAGGCGACAGAAGAGCGCACACAAGCCCGGTATATCGTCCGTGCGCCCCCGCAGCGGCGGCAGATGAATTGGAACGACGGCCAGCCGATAGTAGAGATCCTGCCGAAAGTCTCCCTGCTTTACCCGTTCTTCCAGATTGCGATGTGTGGCAGCAATCACGCGAACATCCACATCGCGCGACTTCGTCGAGCCGACGCGCAGAATCTTCCCCTCGGCCAGCACGCGCAGCAGCTTGGCCTGTGTTGAGGGTGACATCTCGCCGGCTTCATCCAGAAACAACGTACCCTCATGCGCCGCTTCAAACAAGCCTTGACGCATGCGGTCTGCTCCGGTGAACGAGCCTTTCTCGTGACCGAAGAGCTCGCTTTCAAGAAGGGTCTCGGTGAACGCAGCACAGTTGACAGCGACAAAAGGATTGCGGGCCCGTTCACTGCTTTTGTGCACGGCGCGAGCCACAAGTTCCTTGCCGGTACCTGTTTCGCCTGTGATCAATACGGTCGCATGCGTTGGAGCCACTCTCGCGATGCGATCGCGAACCGCCTGTATGCCCGCGCTGTTCCCGAAGATTTCGTCGCTGCCCGCAAGGCGATCGACTGTCATCCGCAGCAGTCCGTTCTCGCGCAGCAGTTGCGTGTGTTCGCAGGCACGCTTCACCGCAGCACGCACCACGTCCGGTTGAAATGGCTTGGTGATGAAATCGAAGGCGCCCTGCCGCATGCTCTCGACTGCGAGCTCTACAGTGGCGAATGCAGTAAGCATCACCACGGCCACCGCGGGATCAACGTCGCGCGCGCGCGCCAGCACGTCCAGCCCTTCTCCATCGGGCATCTTCTGGTCTGTGATGACCGCGTCGTAGCGGTTGATTGCAAGCAACGCTACGGCCTCTGAAACCGAAGCAGCCTGCGTTACGGTATGGCGGTCAAAGGCCAGATTCGAAGCAAGAATTCTGCGCATGTTGGCTTCGTCATCGACGATGAGAATCTTGCTCATGCGGCCTCCTTCGGAGCTTCACTCGATGCCAGCGACAGCACAAACTGGATTCGCTCAGCATTGCGTACCAGAGCAAGATCGCCACCCATCGCAAGGGCGATGTTGTGCGCGATAGCCAGTCCGAGTCCAGTGCCGCTCGCCTTTGTGGTGAAGAACGGCTCAAAGATGCACGCCACCGTCGCTGCGGGAATCGGTCCGTTTCCGTTTTCAACTTCAATGCAAATCCGATCGCTCTTTCGATATCCTCGCATTGTCACGGCCGATTGAGATATTGACGCCTCCACAGCATTCACGACCAGGTTGAGCAGTGCCTGCTGTAGCTGCCCATCATCGATCTCCGCCCAAAGCTGCTCTTCGTACTCACTGACAATCTCAACATCGTTAACGGCAGCGCGCGGCCTGCAGACCTCCGCAATATAGCCAATGGAGTCAGAAACATTGCTGACCATCTTCGCCGGTTGCCGCGGACGCGCATAAGCAAGAAAGTCTGAAGTCAGCCGTTCGAGCCTCGCGGATTCCTTCGTTGCAATGTCGTACATTTCATGACGTTCGATCGCTTCCGGTGCATAATTCTGTGCGGTGGAGAGCGCGCTGGAAATCATCGCTACAGGATTGCGTATCTCATGCGCGATGGCGCTCGACAGGCGGCCTACGGCGGCGAGCTTTTCCTCCACGCGAAGTCTGGCTTCAGCCGTCTCGAGATCTATCAGGCTTGCGGCGAGCTCCATCTGCTTCCTGCGCAGTTGATGCACCAGCGTCGAGGCAAGCAGCCCCATGACGGCAAAGATAAGGGCGAGAGTTCCAGCTTCGACATACTCATTCGGATTCACCGGCGGATGCACGCGGAAGTAGTTCCAAACCCAGAAGAAGATAAGGCAGTCGCTAACGCCAACCGTGAAGAGCGTTCCTGCAAATGAGAATCGAAACGCCGCTTGCAATATGGGCGGAATCATCAGCGCAAAGAACTGCACATCGGGCTTGTATGAATAGGTCGCAAGGCCAAAAGCAATCGTCAGGTTGATCGCGATCATCGTCCAGGTCAGTTGCGTGATGCCTGCGGCATCGAGGCTGTTGCGACGGCGCAGCCAAAGCAATTCCAGTGAGTTCGCGCCTATGCCTGTACTCAGAATTACGAGCACCTGCATATCCGGGTTGCCGAGATATTGCTTCCAAAGAAACTGCGCAATGAACAGCAGGGCGAGCAACGCGAGGCTCAGTACGGCGAAGGCCGTTTCCTGACGGCGATAGGACTGGAAATCAGACGGAGTGGAAGTCTCCGCACCTAACAGAGTATTCGGCACTCGCACCTCCTGCTTGCCCCGTAGAAATCCCGCGGTGCTTCCCCTCCGCACCCTCAAAGTTTGCTCCAAAACAACCCTGCCGCATCATCCATTTGTACAAAACTTTGAACAGAAAGAGCTCATGTTCAAGAATTCAAACAAAATAAAAACCATAAATCGCGCATTTTCAATGATTTGAGTTTGGCACGCGTCCTGCAATAGATAAGGCATGTCACACAGGATCGTGGGGCAGAGAGGAGAAACATCATGCACAAGTCCTTAAAGCGAACCATTGCCACACTCACCCTCGCGCTGATGCTGCCTGCCACATTTCTGGTGGCGGAGACGAGCGAGCAAACCAGGAACAGGAAAGAAGCTGTTCAGATCACGAAGCATATCGAAGCGACGGCCCGCAAGATTCAGACCCAGGCGGATCATCTCGATGCGATGCAGCGGAACAGCCATATTTCCAGCCGCTCGCACCAGCAGGAGTTGAATCGCATTGCGGCTCATGTCAACGAGCAGCTTAGTCCGGATTTCGATCGCCTGGCTAAGCTTCAGCCTGACCTTCCGAAGTGGAATCAGGATGCAATCGACCAGATGCGTGCTTCGGCCGCTTCGCTGGCTTCCAACACGAACTCGGCCATTCTCAACCGGAATGATGCTGGTCATGTGAAGCCCGTGACGATGGACAAGGACTACGCGAAGCTGGTCGACAACATCGGTGACCACGCGAACACGCTGGTTCAGCTTGCCGATGCCACCGGTGACTACGGCAACGCGCAGCTTAAGGGAGCCGATACAGGCCTGGCGATCACATCGCACGACTAAGCGTAGCTGCTCCACAACCCAATCGCTCCGGGCCGCGGACTCTCGGTCCGCGGCCCGGAGATTCGCACAATCCACCCGCGAGTTGGCAGCGAGTAACAACCAGGACGAATGCGGTAGCCAACAGCCGCTCGTCAACCATGCGCACCGAGCAGCCGCATTGCCCTTGGCGCAAAGGAGAAAAACAATGAACCGCAAAATGTATTCACTCGTGCTACTGGCCGGAATGGCGTTGCCAGCTCTGGCTATCGCGCAAACCAATGCAACCGCGCGTCAGGCGCAGCAGGACAGCAAGATTACCCAGCAGGTCACCGCGCAGCTTGAAAAGAAGTCCAACTTCCGCGGCGTGACGGCGTCGGTGGACGAAAGCATCGTCACTCTCTCGGGCGACGTGCCGCTCTACATCGACAAGGTCAACGCCGAGAAGCGTGTGCGCAAGGTTAAGGCTGTCGATGGCGTTCGTAATCACATCATGGTTGCCGGCGCTGCGACGACCGACAAGGACGTGCAGGAGAACCTGGCGAACAAGCTGCGCTATGACCGTATCGGTTATGGCATCGTCTTCAACAGCCTGGCGGTGAACGTGGATGGCGGCGTAGTCACGGTTTCGGGTAACGTACGCGATTATCCGGATCGCGATTCGGCTCTCGCCATCATTGCAACGACTGCGGGTGTCAAGGATGTAGTCGACGAGATCGCGGTTGCTCCGGTATCGCATTTCGATGACGGACTGCGTATCCGCCTGGCACGGGCCATCTACGGCAACTCCGCGCTGCAGAAGTATGCAATTGATCCGCAGGCCCCCATTCGGATCGTTGTGGACAACGGCAACGTCGAGCTGACCGGAGTCGTGCTGAATGACATGGACCGGCAGATCGCCTACATGCAGGCCAGCTCCGTTCCCGGAGTCTTCAGCGTAACCAATCACATTGCCGTGGCCTCAGCAATCGCTGAATAACCCGGTCATAGCACGGCGGCAACCCGCTTCTGGGCTGCCGCCGCTTTTTGAAAATTACAATTCGTGTCGGTCGGAGTCTTCCTACAAAAACGTAAACCCCATCCACGTTGAATCGTAGATGGGGCTATGCGTTTCTTAATGCGTTTTTGCTAGGCTTTCACCGGCTCTGGAGCAGCCGGAGCGCCCGGCTTGGCCTCAGTTTTGGCATCGGCCTTGCGGATATCGATGCCCCCCTTGAAGAAGGCGCCATCTTCGATTGAAATACGCGCCGCGGTGACGTCACCGGTCAGTGCGCCCTCGCTGCGAATATCCACGCGGTCGGTTGCCGTGATGTTGCCGCGAACCTTGCCCAGTACCACAACCTCGCGAGAGTTGATACTGGCAGCCACCTGGCCATTCCGGCCCACGGTGACGCGGTTGCCGGGTAGATTGATGGTGCCTTCGACCTTGCCGTCGATGAACAAAGACTCGCTGCCGTTAATCTCGCCCTTGATCACCAGGCCCTTGCCGATCGTGGCCTGATCGCCGGTGGGAGCGGCCGCACGCGCCGGAGGCTCGTACGAGGGCGCGGGGGTAGGGGTGGGACGCACCGGCTCCGGCGCCGGAGTAGGAGACGACGATCCGCCTGGTTGACTCGGTTTCCACATAATTTCGCTTACTTCCTTTCCTCAACTTCGGAATAAGACCGATGAAGCAGGTGCGACGCAACCCAACTGCAAATCCTGGAATTGCCTCTCAGAGCGCTCTCTCCCGGTATGACGGTCAGGCAACAAAAAAGCAGGAGAAACGCGCCACGCATCGCACATCTGGCTGTAGGCATTGTAGCCTTATGGGCTGCATCGAAGATTTTCCACCCGAAACACCCGCAGAAGGAGACTCAAGGCAGGCAATGCCCCCGCGAAAAACGGCTTTGGCCATGCCTGCCGAGGCCTGAGCCTCGACAAATGCCCCCAAAGCTGCGTCATCGTGCAATCATGGGGGGACTCTTTCCCGGAGACGCCATGTCATTCAGTCCAGCCCCCTTCCTCGCCTTGGCGGCCATGGTTTTCGCCGCCTGCGTGGCTCCGGCGCAATCTACCGCGCCAGCCGCCTTTGACATCGTGATCGTCAACGGCCACATCATGGATGGCACCGGTTCGCCCTGGTACTCCGGCCAGATCGGCATCCGCGACGGCCGCATCGCGGCCATCGGGGTGCTGGACTCGGCACCACGCAGGCAGACCATCGATGCTCACGGGCAAATCGTCGCTCCGGGATTCATCGACATGCTCGGCCAGTCCGAAATGACCATGCTGGTCGATCCGCGAGTGCCATCGAAGATATTTCAGGGCATCACAACTGAGGTTACCGGCGAGGGCGACTCGGCCGCTCCGCTCAACACCACCATGATGGCGGCGGACCAGGCCAGCTACGCACACCTCGGCATAAAGCCCGACTGGGTTGATTTTCGAGGCTACTTCGCGCGGCTTGAAAAGCAGGGCATGGGCATCAATCTCGCCAGCTATGTTGGGGCAACCTCTGTGCGCCGCATGGTGCTTGGCGATGCCGATGTGCAGCCCACCCCAGAGCAGCTGCGGCAGATGCAAGGTCTCGTCGATCAGGCCATGAAAGATGGCGCGGTGGGCGTGTCCACTGCGCTGCAGTATGCCCCCGCGCCATACGCCAGGACACCCGAGCTGATCGCGCTGGCAACAGAAGCGGGCAAGTTCGGCGGCATTTACGCCACGCATATGCGCAGCGAGGGAGATGCAGTCCTTGACTCAATCGATGAAGCCGTCCGCATTGGCAAAGAAGGCGATCTGCCGGTCGAGATCTGGCACCTCAAAGCCGCAGGCAAAGCCAACTGGGGACGCATGCCGCAGATCGTCGGGCGGATCAACGCAGCACGTGAGGCGGGCGTGGACATCACCGCCGACACATACGCCTATACGGCATGGTTCAACACCTTCTCGGCCTTCATTCCGCCGTGGGCCCACGACGGCGGAGACACAAAGCTCATCGAGCGGCTGAAAGATCCCGCGACGCGCGCCCGCATCCGCGCGGACATGCTGAATCCGCACGGCAACTGGGATAACGAATGGCAGGAAATCTCCGGCCCGCAGGATATTCTCATCGCTGTCGTGCAGAACCCTGAGCTTCTGCCGCTGCAGGGAAAGCGGCTCTCCGAGGTCGCAGCTATGTGGCACGAAGATCCGATCGACGCGCTCTGCGACCTTCTTATCAAAGACAAGGCATTCACCAACGTCGCGGTCTTCGGCATGTCCGAACCGGACGTAACGCTGGCGCTCAAGCAGCCATGGGTTTCGTTCGATAATGATTCATCCGGCGCGTCTCCCCAGGGTATCCTCGGCCGCGAGCATCCTCATCCGCGGGCCTACGGGACTTTTCCGCGAGTTCTCCGCAAATATGTGCGCGAGGAGCATGCGCTTACGCTGGAAGATGCGATCCGCAAATTCACGTCTCTGCCCGCGCAGCGCATGCGGTTTACCGATCGCGGAGTGATCAAAGCAGGAATGTGGGCCGACATCGTAGTCTTCGACCCTGCGGCCATCACGGATCGGTCGACCTACGAAAACCCCAATCAGCTTGCAACGGGAATGGACTATGTACTGGTCAATGGCGTGCCAGTCGTTGCGCAGGGAAAAATGACCGATGCGCTGCCGGGCAAGGTTCTGAAAGGATCCGGATACGTCATCCGCTAAAACCCGAGCGAGGCCATCAGCTCGATTGCGAATTCCAGCGCAGAGCTGGTCGATCAGAACATGCCAGGCATATGCGCGTGATGACCGGAGAATGCCACGAAAGCAATTCCAATCAACAGGATGAGAGCAACCAGTCCAAAGAGGATAAGGATCAATCCCATGACGTGTTTTCGGACAAACAGGTCCGCCTGGCCGCCATGGGTCGGTGCCTCACGATGGCGAATCTCGTCAAATTCCAGTTTCACTTCGCTCGAAAGATCCCCAAACAGATGCTCCGCCTGCTCTCGAACGGTTTCATGATGGCTTGCCGGCAGTTCGACCTCTAATCGCGCAGAACTCATAAAGCCTCCTCTGGGCCGGCGCCGATCGTTACCGGTCCGCTCCTGGGGCGAATTTTATGCCTGGCCAAAGTATGGATGTGTCCAATAGTGACCCCGGCATCCCGCAGGCTTACTCCGGTTAGATGCGAATCTGCCATACTTTGAAAACATGATCGATCGGGATCTTTTGCGTCATATCCGCCGCTCCGCCGGAGAGAAAGCCGGTTACAAGCAGCTTGTACGCGAGCTTGGCCTCGGCGGCGGAGGCGAGCGCCGTCAGCTTCGCGAACAGCTTGACCGGCTGGCGCAGAGCGGCGAGCTAGCCAAAATCGACCGCGAGCACTGGAAGATTCCCGCGCCGACAAGCGCTGCAGCGAAGCCCATCCATCGCGGCACGCGCGACAATCTCGTGGCTGGCAAGCTGGATCTGCATCGTGACGGCTTCGGCTTCGTCCGCCCTAACGTACAGCCCGGCGCGCGATCGAGTGGCGACGACGATATCTTCATTCCACCGCCCGAAATCAACGGCGCAATGCAGGGTGACCAGGTACTGGTGGAGCTTGATCCGCCCGGCCGCGATGGACGCCGTTCCGGTCGCATTGCACGGGTTCTCGAGCGCTACAACGCTACCGTGGTCGGCGTCTTTCATTACGGGCGAAGCGGCCGCCGTGGGCAGTTTATTCCCGGCGAACATCGCGGCAACTACGTCACTCCCTTCGACTCGCGCATGGGGCAGCCCATCGTCATTCCAGAGGGTGCAGAAGCGCCGGAGACAGGGGGTCCGGGTCGGCATCGCGTGCTCGGCGCGGAGGCTCACGCTACCTATGACGATCTCGAAGGCATCGTTGTAGATGTTGAAATCACCAGTTGGCCAACGCCAACGAAGCCGGCCTTTGGTCGAGTAATCGAGGTTCTCGGCGCGCCTGACGACTTCGGTGTCGATGTCGAGATGATCATCCGCAAGCATCAGCTTCCACGCATTTTTCCGGAGACGGTTCTCGCTGAAGCTCGCCACGTCGCTCATCTCGACCAGGACGAAATCGGCCGCCGGGTCGCGCTCGGAAACGACTTCCGCGATCTGCCCATCGTCACCATCGACGGTGAAACAGCGCGTGACTTCGACGACGCGGTCTGCGTCCGTGAATATCCGAACGGTGAATGGGATCTCCAGGTGCATATTGCCGACGTGGCGCAATATGTTTGCGAAGGCACCGATCTCGATCTCGAAGCGCGCCTGCGCGGCACCAGCGTCTACTTCCCGGACCGCGCCATTCCGATGCTGCCCCATGAGCTCTCGACCGATATCTGTTCGCTCAAGCCGGAAGAAGATCGCATGGTGCTGAGCTGCCTGATGCACCTCGCGCCGGACAAGCATGGCAATCTGCACATCTCCAGTTACGAAATCGTCGAGGGCGTTATTCGTTCGGCGGCGCGGCTCACGTACACAGAGGTTCACAACATTCTGGAGTGGACCGGCCCTGAATCCGAGCTGGCCCGCGAACGCCGCGCCGCGCTGGTTCCTGAGATTGAGCAGATGCGCAAGCTGGCCGGCCTGCTCAACAAGCGCCGTAGCGGCCGCGGCAGCATCGACTTTGACCTGCCCGAGCCGGTCATCGAATTCGACGAGCTCGGTGCCATGCGAGGCGTTTCGCGAGCCGAGCGCACCTGGGCCAACCGGCTCATTGAAGAGTTCATGCTAGCTGCGAATGAGTGTGTCGCGACATGGCTTGAAGATCTCGCCGTACCCTCGCTCTACCGCATTCACGAGAAACCCGACCCGCGTCGCGTTGTCGACTTCGAAGATGCAGCCGCAGCATTTGGCTACTCACTCGGTATCGGCAGCCTGCCTGTAAAACGCTTCCAACCGCGAGGCGAGAGACGTGAACAACAGCGCCGTGGCCGCAACGAACGCGATGCACGCTCCATTGAGATTCCAGAAGACATCGCCGTCACACCGCGTATGTATCAGAAGCTCACAGCGCGCATTGCCGGCAAGCCGGAAGAACGCATCCTGAGCTACCTGATGCTGCGCAGCCTCAGGCAGGCAAAATATTCGGAAGTGAATGAAGGCCACTTCGCCCTCGCGGCGCCAACGTATACGCATTTCACTTCGCCCATCCGCCGCTATCCCGATCTCATCGTGCACCGCGTTGCAAAGGCTCTGCTGCGCAATGGAGTTTCCGGACAGGGCACGGTGCATGAAGATCGCCATGCATCTCCCTGGTCTCACACGAATGAAGGATTTGGCGCAAAGTTTGGTATCCATGATCTGCGCAAGCCGGGAAAGAACGATGCGCACGTTCGCGCCACGGCAGGCGTTCCCATAGAGTCGCCGATCCCAGAGCCTGAACTTGCAGCGATAGCCGCCGAAACCAGCGTCACCGAGCGCCGCGCAGCCGAAGCCGAGCGTGAGCTGGTCGAATGGAAAAAGGTCAAGTTCATGCAGGACCGCGTTGGCGAAGAGTTTGAAGCCATGGTTCTCAACCCTGCGAAGTATGGCCTCTTCGTCGAGCTCAAGGATCTGTTCGTCGAAGGTCTGGTTCCGATTGAATCTCTCTCGGATGACCGTTACACCTATCGAGAAAACACTCGCGAGATTGTCGGAGTGAATAGCGGAAGAGCGTACCGCGCGGGCGATCAGGTCAGCGTCATCCTCGACCGCGTTCTTGCCTTCGAGCGCAAGCTGCAGTTCTCCATCGTCGAGGAGAGCATTCTCGCTGCTCCGTCCACCAGGAAGCCCAAGGCTCAATCAGGCACGAAAAGCAAGAAAGCGAAAAAGCAGGCAAAAGCGGCAAAATCCGGGATCCCAGCACCGAAGGGAGTTGGCAAGCGCAGGTTCACGAAGAAGGGCCGTCGCTGAGGAATTCTGCCGATCTCCACTGAGACTGAATCGACGGGCGCGAATCCAATACAATGATTCAGGGAGCATCGCACGATGGCACACATGGTTTATTGCGTTCGTCACAAGAAAGAGATGGAGGGCCTCGACGAGCCGCCCTTCGATTCCGATTTCGGCCAGAAGATTTACAAGAATGTCTCGAAGGCCGCCTGGGCCGAATGGGGCGAGCGCCAGAAGATGCTCCTCAACGAATACCGCCTCCAGCCGTGGACCCCACAGGCTCAGCAATTCCTCGTCGAGCAGATGCAAGAGTTCTTCTTCGGTGATGGCGCTGCGCTCCCTGCCGAGTATGTACCGCCCAAGAGCTAATCCGGTTTCTGCTGCGGCATGAAAGCCGTGGTCTTTCCTGCTGAGGCATCGCCGTTGTATACAGGGCTGTGCCGAAGCTCCGAACCGCATCTTCATGTAAACTAATCAGGAACCCCACGCCGGCCACCCAAGGCCGGCTGCACTGTGTCGGGACGTGGCTCAGCCTGGTAGAGCACTCGCTTGGGGTGCGAGGGGTCGGCAGTTCAAATCTGCCCGTCCCGACCATTCAGCAATCATTTTCCAGATAAGTTATAGCTCACAGCGATTGGTGGTGCTGCCGTCCACGAAGCACCCCAACCGTTCAGCGCCTGGCGCTGAACGTGCATCCAGCCTGCGAGGGGCAGAACGGCGCAGCCGTTCCTTCGGCAGTTCAAATCTGCCCGTCCCGACCATTCAATTTTCAAAAATATCGAACCGCATTTCTGTTCATCGAACGTAAAACCGCTCAACGGGATCAGCGGCGCGGAACAATATGCGTTCTCGATTGAGAAGAGAACTTAGCGTTGCCTAAATTGCCGGAGTTCAGAGGGTATCAGGCGATCGTCTCGCTGTTTTTATCACCGTTTTTATATTTATCTCTGCGGAGCGCTTCTTCTTCTCGCTCACGCACCTTCTGTGATTGCAGCAAGTGCAACGCAAGCGAAAGACCTACATAAAATCGTTCCCGGCAAAGACGGCAGCGAACCGGGAATTGCAGCAGCGCAAGTCGGGGGATATCCGAAATTCTGATTCGGGAAGTGCGAAATTTAGGAGTTCCGCAATAAGGGCAGTTCATAAATTGTTCCTCGAGCTGATTGAAGACACCAGCGGCAAGTAAGGAAAAAATGCACTTCTCTCGCGAAATAGCTAACCAACCGTAACACAGACGCACCGCTCGAGCGCAAAAGCTAAGGTTCCCGATGTACGCCGGTCAGATTACTTAAGTGCTTTTATGCAGGAAAGGCAAGTTGATTTCAAATCCCCACACCAACCTCGCCATCGCCTGGGCGATCTCGCAATCAGGCAGGGAAAAGGGATTCTCCACGTTCTTTGAAGGTTGAGATGCGCGATTTGCGCTCCTGGATGGTTGGAGCCTCAACCGTCAACTGCCGCACCAGATCACGCAGTTCGGCGCGCGCGCGGCCGATCGCTGCCGTTGCCGCATCCAGTTTTTTCTGAGCCTGCTCTCCCGTGAGGGGCAGCACTCCCTGTTGTTTCGCCGGCTTGGTTCGCGGAGCAGCCTCGATCGCCTGTCGCGCTCCTGCCAGCGTATATCCCTCACCATGCACCAGCTGCTTGATGCGCAGGGCCAGTTCCACTTCCCGCCGCCGATACAGCCGTTGCCCCGTTCCACCTTTATTGGGCTTCAGCCCCGGAAACTGAGTCTCCCAAAAGCGCAGCACGTAGGGTTCAACACTGCAGATGCGGGCCACATCGCCAATTTTGAAGTAGAGCCGGTCGGGAATCTCCACCGCGGTGGAAGTTTGTGCGGAGCCGGAAGCGGCCTTTGCCGAAGATCCTGGTGCAGCTTTCGATGCGGACCTGAATGCCGAACGACCCGCCATTCCAACCTCCGAACCGGCACGCTACGGAAGATGGCACGCATCCGCGCGCGGCGCTGTCTTCCCTATATCTTGCTCACCCTGGCGGTTATCAGGGCAACCTGCCAGCAGTATAGGCCACGAAAGCTGGAAGCTGGCAGCGCAAATTGCGACATATCCACGGGTTGTTCCGCGGGGAGCACAAAAGGAGGCAGGCGAACCCGGGTCCGATTCTGGCCGCTGGTCTTAATTCGCGAGCAGGGGCTCGATGTCGCTTGCCAAGTCTGATGGAACAGTTGAGGGGGAATAGCGTTTCATGACCTCGCCGCTCCGATTAACCAGAAATTTCGTAAAGTTCCACTTGATCGCGTCCAGCCCAATGCTGCCAAGCAGGCCGCCCTTCTGATCCTTAAGAAATTTATAGAGCGGATGCGTCTCAGCTCCGTTGACGTCGATCTTGGCGAACATTGGAAAACTGACGCCGTAATTCAGCTCGCAGAACCGCACTATGTCCTGCTCGTCCCCCGGCTCCTGCGCGCCAAACTGGTTGCAGGGAAAGCCCAGGACCACCAGGCCGCGGTCCTTGTATTGCCGGTAAAGCTGCTCCAGACCCGCATATTGCGGCGTAAATCCGCACTTGCTGGCGGTGTTCACAATCAGCAGAACGTTATCTTTATATTGGGCCAGCGGCACGTCATGACCGTCGATGGAACGGGCAGAAAAATCATAGACACTGGGATTCGAAGCAACTGTCATGGAATCAACCTCACGAGATCGGATGCGCTGCGTCTAAAGGATGCAGTTCCCGATGGCTTAGACGCAGCAAACGCAGAACGAATCCCGGGCCGCGTCCGATAAACTGAATGCGGCAAGCAAATTGAAATCCATGCATCCAGCAAGAGCGGTTTCTTCGTGTGCAGGTTGCGGGAGTGGAACGAAGCCGGCGGGCGCAATATCCCGGCCCGGCTGGGGTTGGACGGCCAGGCGAAAGTAAGTAGTCGCCGGTCGGCTCATCGCTAAAGGACCCGCGAAGCGCGGAGCCGGCAGCAGGTAGCCGGTGGAAACCAAGTACGAGCTGGAGACATGAGCAGGAACCAAGCAGGGAGCATTCGCCCGGCAGCTCCGCCGGTGCATTTGGGTTGCGTCGGTGCGGTCCAATATAATCAGGCTTTCCCCGATCGGAAAGGGTTCACAAGCCCGTGTCCGGAACATTTTTTGAGTTGTGAGGGTGTGCTTATCTTTCCCGTCAAGTCGATCCATGCACTGCAACGCAACAACTGCTCGCCGCAAGGACTCGCTTCGGTGAAGTCCAGGCATACCCAATTTCGGAGCGGGGATTCCATCAATGACGCCGCCGCGAGCGCGTCCGCCTCGCAGCTTCGGCGGACCGGCGGTCGTTTTTCCATCCTTTTCCGGCTTTGCGCCCTGTTCTTGCTGGTTGCCGCCGGAATGACGGCACTGGCGCAGTCGCTTACCATTGACCAGATCCGTGTCATCGGTAACCGCCGCATTCCCAAAGAGACGGTTCTGGCCCGGCTGTTTACCCATGCCGGCGATACCTACGATCCGGCGTCTATCGAGCGTGATTTCAATTCGCTGTGGAACACCGGCTACTTCGAAGATCTCCGCATCGAGCGCGAAGACACGGAGAAGGGTGTCGTCCTCGTTATCTACGTCAAGGAAAAGCCGAATGTCCGCGAGATCAAGTACAACGGCCTGAACTCGGTCACTGAATCTGACGTCCTTGACCGGTACAAGAAGGAAAAGGTTTCGCTCTCGCAGGAGAGCCAGTACGACGCCACCAAGGTCAAGCGCGCCGAAGCCGTCATCAAGGAGTTGCTCGCCGAGCACGGCCACCAGTTCGCCACCATCAAGACCGAAGTGAAGAACATTCCTCCGGCCTCGGTGCAGATCATCTTTAACATCAAGGAAGGCCCGACGGTAAAGGTCGGCAATATCCGGTTTGTCGGCAATGAGCACATCAGCAGCCTCGTATTGCGCCGCTCGATGAAAAATCTCAAGCCGATCGGTATTCCCTACTCGATCGTCTTCGAGAATCTCTTCGCCAAGACCTTCGATAGCTCCAGGCTCGAAGAAGACGCCGAGCGCGTTCGCTTTGCCTATCGCGACAAAGGCTACTACAACGCCGCCGTTGAGAGCCCGCGCACCCAGATTCGCGATCAGGGCGGCCTGAACTTCTTCACCTTCCGCCCCAACAAGGGTAAGCGTATCGATATCCTGATGCCGATTGAAGAAGGCGAACGCTACCACCTGGCTGCTATCCATTTCACCGGCAACAAAGCTGTGACCAATATCCGCGCGCTCCGTGCGAGCTTCGCGGTGAAAGACGGCGACTGGTTCAACGCCACGCTTATCCAGAAAGGTCTGGATAATCTGAAGAAAGCCTACGGCCAACTCGGCTACATCAATTTCGGCGCCATTCCTCGCCAGGATGTGGATGAAGCCAAGAAGACCGTCACGCTCACCATCGACATTGACGAGGGCAAGCCCTTCTACGTAGGCCGCATCGAGATCCAGGGCAACACCCTGACCCGCGATCGCGTCATCCGCCGCGAACTGCTGCTGCAGGAGGGCCAGGTTTACAACTCCCAGCTTTGGGAAATGAGCCTTCTGCGCCTTAACCAGCTCGACTACTTCGATCCGCTCAAGGTCGATCAGGACTCCGAAGCCCATCAGGATACGGAAGCCGGCACCGTCGACCTGCTACTCAAGGTCAAGGAAAAGGGCAAGAACTCCATCGGCCTGAACGGCGGTGTATCCGGCCTTTCGGGCGCGTTCCTCGGCCTCAACTATCAGACCAATAACTTCCTGGGATTGGGCGAAACGCTGAGTCTGCAGGCCAACATCGGCAATATCAACCGCCAGTTCCTGTTCGGCTTCACGCAGCCCTACTTCAAAAACCGGCCCCTGAATCTCGGTATTCAGCTCTTCAACACCAAGTCCGACTACAACTCGGCCAAGGCTCTGCAGTCCACGGGCAGCGCATCCGCCAACCTCACGACGCAACAGCAATCGTTGCTGCAGAACTACAACAACTCAACCGTCGGCATGAACTTCTCGATAAGCTATCCGCTGCCGCGCCATAACTTCCAGCGCGTCGGCTTCACCTACTCGCTCACCGACTCCGACATCACCGCCTTCAGTACCGCGTCCCAGAATCTCTTCCAGAACATCGCGTTCCGGTCGGGCATCCAGGGGCAGAACGCCTTGAATGGCATCGTGAACAGCTACGCTTCGTTCAGCTACACGTTCAACACGGTAAGCAATCCGCTGCGTCCGCGCACCGGCAAGGAAATTTCGGCTGTACTTCAGATTGCCGGTATCGGCGGCAACGTTCGCTACATCTTCCCAGCCGTCGCCTACAAGCAGTTCTTTCCGATGCGCTTTCTCCGGTTTGATCCAGCAGGACACAACGTGCTTGGATGGCGCGCCGAAGCGAAGTATATTCAGGGCTGGGGCGGAGACGTAGCGCCTCCGAACAACCGCTTCTACGCCGGCGGCGAAGCCGATATCCGCGGCTTCGATGTCCGTACCGCCACGCCATACGCCTACATTCCGAACAAGATCAACTTCAATCTGGTCAATCCAGATGGTATCTGCGTTCCTCGCGATCCCAACAATCCGCAGCTTAACCAGTGCATTCAGGTTCTGCTCCCTGTCTACAGCGTGGTCTCGGTCGGTGGCGATTTCAACTACACCAATAACCTGGAGTACCGCATCCCGATCGCCGGCCCCGTCACCTTCTCGCTGTTCGATGACTTCAGCTTGGATGCCGCGTTGAGCAAAGGCCAGCTTAGGGAAAGCCCGGAAGGTGCGGCTAGCCTGAACGCTCCGCTGTACGGTTGCCCGGTCTATAACAATGGCGCCTGCGAAGGCGGAACTCACGTCACCTTCGATCCGCGCATCCGGGCGCTGCCAGGTACCAACCTGCAGCCGCGCATGTCGCTTGGCGCCGAGATTGTCTCCATGATGCCGATCATCAACGCGCCGGTCCGCCTCTATTACGCCTTCAACCCGCTCAAGCTGAACGAACAAGTGGATGGCGAAAACCTGATTACGCGCGAGATGTTCCCGCCGGGCGGCGCAGGCGATTACTCCTACGCGCAGGCGATTCAGCTCTACGGATCGCGTTATCAGCTTCGCGAGCCGGCCAAGACGTTCCGCCTGACCGTCTCGACCACCTTCTAAAGGTGCAAATTGCACGCGGGCTTTCAGGAAGGGGCTGCTCACCGGCAGCCCCTTCCTGCGTCTATCGCTGCATCCGGCTATCTGCAGGAGGTTTCATTGGTCCTGCGCGCTGTTGTCTTGAGGTGGAGTGATGGATAGGCTTCGCCGGTTCCTCTGCGCGCAGAAATCAAGCAAACACACGCAAAATTCGCCGTCCGGCTGTTTGACCACACCTATGCCCGCTCCTATAATCCAAGTAGTTCCTGCTGACGTCTCTGTCCGCGCCGTACATAAGTTTCGCCCCAGGCCTTCCCGCCGGGATGAACCCCGTACAAGAGTCCAGAGGTTTGACAGGAAGCGTAGTCTTGCTTCCCGAGGGAATGCGGGCACACACCAGGAATATCGAAGGAGTTTCCAACTCAGATGAAGCGCACCATTGCCCTAGCTACCCTGCTGGCTTCTGGCCTCGTGATGAACGCCGTTGCCCAGACGCCCGCTGCTCCTACCACCTCTGCGGCTGCTGTCCCGGCCAAGGTCGCGGTTATCGCCTTTCAAGTCGCCGTTGCTCAAACCAACGAAGGTCAGCGCAACTACGCCGACATTACCAAGAAGTTTGAGCCGAAGCAGGCTCAGCTCAAGCAGCAGAACGACGAGATCGACGCGCTCAAGAAAGAGATCCAGACCCAAGGCGACAAGCTGAGCCCCGCCGAGCAGGCCGCCAAGACCAAGGAAATCGACGAAAAAACCAAGCTGTTGCAGCGTAATTTCGAAGACACCCGCAACGACTATCAGCAGGCTGTAGGCGATATGTACAACCAGCTCGCCGGCAAGGTCTTCGAGGTGGTCGAGAGCTATGCCAAGCAGAACGGCTACACGCTGGTGCTCGACGGCAGCCAGCAGCAGAGCCCGATCCTGTGGGCTGCTGAGACCACCGACATCACCAAGCCTGTGATCGCAGGCTACAACGCGAAGTCCGGCGTGCCTGCGCCTCCTGCTGGGGCACAGCCAGGTCTCCCGGCTGCTCCTCGCCCCTCCGCTGCTCCAAAGAAGTAGCTCGCAGCAAGTTTCGACCACTCGCGCGCGGTCAGGCTCCCAAAGCCTGGCCGCTCCGTTTTGGGAAAACATGGGCTGCGTAACATCTCCTGGTGACACAGCCTATTTCCAGAAAATCCATGACGATTTTCCGTGCTGCAACCTCTCCCGGTGACCATAGTAAGGTTGTGGAAAATTTTGTGTAAATCTTTTTCGCGGTTTCTCGATATCTGTCAGATATTCTGCTTGCCAATCTAATCCGGTTTCTGGTAGGCCATGCAACCCTATATTTATCATCAGTTTAAAAAAGATGATGCTTGAGACCTGACGTTCCCGGACCGGCAGGTACCTGATTTGATTCCCAAACAAGCTTTCCACAATTCGTGATGAATGAAGGATGACAACCAGTTCGCATCTCGCGATACGCATGGGGCACGATACCGTTACGATTGAGTGTCTTCGCCGACGCGCAAAACAGCAAGAAACGCTTCCTGCGGAATGTCGACTTTGCCGATGCGCTTCATCCGCTTCTTGCCCTCTTTCTGTTTCTCCAGCAGCTTTCGCTTTCGGCTGATATCGCCCCCATAGCACTTGGCGATGACGTTTTTGCGCAGGGCAGTCACGGTTTCACGCGCCACGATTTTCGAACCGATCGCGGCCTGAATCGCAACCTCAAATTGCTGGCGGGGAATGAGCTCGCGCATCTTCGCTACAAGCGCTTTGCCGCGCTCGTAAGCGTGATCGCGATGGATAATGATCGAAAGCGCATCCACCGGTTCGCCCGACACCAGGATATCCATCTTCACCATCGGCGAGGTCCACATGCCGGCGAGCTGGTAGTCCAGCGAAGCGTAGCCGCGCGATACCGACTTCAGGCGGTCGTAGAAATCCAGCACGATTTCGTTCAACGGCAATTCATAGGTCAGCATCACGCGAGTCGGCGTGACGTATTCGAAATTCAACTGCTTGCCGCGCTTGTCTTCCACCAGCTTCAGAATGCCGCCAACATACTCTTCGTTGGTCAGAATCATCGCCTTGATGATCGGCTCTTCGATCTTCTCGATATTAGTCGGCTCGGGCCAGCGCGATGGGTTCTCGACCTCAAGGATCTCGCCGCTCGTCAGCGTAATGCGGTATCGCACGCCCGGAGCCGTCGTGATCAGGTCCAGGTTGTACTCGCGCTCGATGCGCTCCTGGATGATCTCCATGTGCAGCAATCCGAGGAATCCGCAGCGGAAACCAAATCCCAGCGCTACCGAGCTCTCCGGCTCAAAGAAGAATGAGGAGTCGTTCAGCCGCAGTTTCTCCAGCGCATCGCGCAGCAGGGTGTGCTCGTGCGAATCCACGGTGTAAAGCCCCGCGAAAACCATAGGCAGAATCTCCATGAAGCCCGGCAGCGCTTCCTTCGCGGGAGATTCATCATCCGTCACGGTATCGCCAATCTTGGTGTCGCCAACGTTCTTGATCGTCGCGGTAAAGAATCCAACCTCACCCGCAGTCAGTTCCTCAATCGCCACCGGCTTGGGCGTCAACACGCCCATCGCGTCAATCAGGAACGTCCGTCCGTTCGAGAGGAAGCGAATCTTCTGTCCCTTGTACATGCGGCCATTGACCACGCGCGCCAGCACCACGACGCCGCGATACGGATCGAACCATGAGTCGAAGATCAGCGCCTGAAGCGGCGCCTCTATATCACCTGTGGGTGCGGGCAGGCGATGCACAATCGCTTCCAACACATCCCCGACGCCCACGCCTGTCTTCGCGCTCACTGGAATCGCATCCGTCGCATCCAGACCCACGGCCTGCTCGATAGCTTCCTGCGTCCGCGTGATGTCTGCCGACGGCAGATCGATCTTGTTAATGACCGGAATAATATCCAGCCCGTTGTTGATCGCAAGATAGGCATTCGCCAGCGTTTGAGCCTCTACGCCCTGGCTTGCGTCCACTACCAGCAGGGCGCCTTCGCACGACGCCAGCGAGCGCGAGACTTCGTAGCTGAAGTCCACATGCCCAGGCGTATCAATCAGGTTCAGCTGATACGTGACCCCGTCCTTCGCCTTGTACATCATGCGAACGGCGTGGGCTTTGATCGTAATGCCGCGCTCCCGTTCCAGATCCATTGCGTCCAATACCTGAGCGTGCATTTCGCGGGCAGTAAGCGACCCGGTCATCTCCAGCAAACGGTCGGAGAGGGTCGACTTCCCGTGGTCGATGTGGGCGATGATTGCGAAGTTGCGGAGGAGACTTGAATCCATTGGTGGGCTATCACGTGGGCCTCAGGCGCGCTCAGCGCACGGGCCTCAAGTTCATAGCTTATCATCGGGGGAGTAGTAGAAGACTCCCGTAGCGGCTTGCGCGGCGCGCCTTCCTTTGCTTTGTTTTGCATGTTGATTGAATTACTTCTCCAATCCGGCCGCTCGCGAGCACGCATCCTGCTCGCTGCTACGTTGCTCTCCATCGCCGCTGGAGTTCTGAGCGGTTGTGCCTCCCAGAAACCCCTCGTTGCTTCCCGTCCGTCGGCTCCGGCCGTGACTGTTCCACCGGTTCAGGCGGCGTCCGCTCCAGCGAGCCAGCAGGCTGCGGTGCCAACATCTCCAGAACAGCGCAAAGCTCAAAAACTGATCGCGGAAGCCGATCGCGTTTTCTCCAGCGGACAAGGCCACTACAGCAAAGGCGAACTCGTAAAGGCCAAGGCAGACTTCGATAAAGCAGTCGACATGATGCTCGCCAGCGGTCTGGATATCAAGGCAGACCCGCAACTCGACGACGAATTCAATCGCATCCTCGACGCAGTGAATGCACTGGAGATGGAGGCGCTCAAGCAGGGTAACGGCTTTACCCCCGCGCCCGAGTTGACCCCGTCTGAAGCGGCAAACGATGTCACCTTCGTAGTCGACCCCAACATCGTTGCCAAAGCCAAGGCTGAACTGGCCACTACTAAATCCGATCTGCCCCTGGTGATCAACGATTACGTAGCCTCTTACATCAACTTCTTTGCGAACACCCAGCGCGGGCACAACACGCTCAAACACTCGCTCGAGCGCAGCGGCCGATACAAGGCCATGATCGAGCGCGTTCTCAATCAGGAGGGCGTGCCTCAGGACCTCATCTACCTGGCTGTCGCCGAGTCCGCCTTTCAGCCGCAGGTAGTCAACCGCGGCTCAGGAGCAGGTGGCATGTGGCAGTTCATGCCGCACGACCCGTATTACGGCCTGGCCAGCAACGGTTACGTGGACGAGCGTTTCGATCCTGAGAAGTCGACCCGTGCCTATGCCCGGTACATGAAGTTTCTCTATAACCAGCTTGGCGACTGGTATCTCGCCATGGCTGGTTATAACTGGGGAGCCGGTGCGGTGCAGCATGCCGTACAGAAGACCGGCTATGCCGATTTCTGGGAGCTGTACAAGCGCAATAACCTTCCTCAGCAGACCAAGGAATACGTGCCGGAAATTCTGGCCGCAATCATCATCTCGCGAAATTTGAAGCAATACGGTTTCGACGACATTACGCTTGACCCTCCCGTCGCCTCCGACACTGTCCCAATCGATTACTCGGTCGACATTCGCCTCGTGGCTGATGTTGTCGACAAGGATCCGCAGGAGATCATGGCGCTGAATCCATCTCTGCTGCGTCTCACCACGCCGCCTCCCGACCTGCTCAAAGATCCATTCGATCTGCATCTGCCGCCGGGTACAGCGGCGCTGTTCCAACAACGCATTGCAGAGATCCCAGCCGACCGGCGCAACCAGTGGCGCTATCATCGCGTAACCCCTGACGACACGCTCGCCGGCGTAGCGCGCAGCTATCACGTCTCCGAAGCGCAATTAGCGGAGGTGAACAACCTGAGCGCCTCCGACTCTTTGAGCGACGTCGATGCGCTCGTCGTTCCGGTCGCGCCGGTTTCGTCCGCCGCAAACCGTACCGAGACCTACCGCGCGCGCAGAGGCGACACGCTGGTCACCATCGCCGACAGGTTCGGTGTATCTCTCGAATCGCTGCGTCACTGGAACCATCTCAGCGGCAACTCCGTCACGGCCGGCACGCGCGTCCGAGTCAGCGAGCCTTTGCATACCGCGCCCCACGCATCGCGGGAGCAGGGGCCGCAAGAACTCCAGCGATGAAAAGCAACTGGCGGGAAGCGAACATAAGAGCCGGCCCAGCACGCATGGATCGAAAGCCTCAACCGCAGGCGATCCACCTGCCAAAGCGAAGCCATCCGCGAAATCTCATAGCCGGCACACGAGTTCTTCGTCGAAATCGGAGGGCGCAAAAGTAAGCAATAAGGCCCATCATGAGAAGCCTGGCCAGAAAAATATTCAAAAGTAGCTAGTTACACACTTGTCATTGAGTGGAAAATACGTGCAAGCTATTGCTAAAATGTGCGCCGAAGGCGAACGCGCTCAAGCCAACACATGAGTGATCGATGCTTGCGTGCAGCACCGCACAGACTGAGAAGCAGCGCTCAAGCGCTGGAGGCAAAAAGGCATGGCAGAAGAAATTCGGATGTACGCTAGCAGTGACTTCGGCGATGACAGCAACCCGTCCGAAGGCAACCCCGCACAGGAGATCGAACTCGAAGAGAAGATGAAGACCTCATCATTGTCCCCGGCGTGATCGAGGCAGGTGTTGTCGAAGTGATCTTAGTCGCTGAGCCTGAATCGGCGCCCGCGCCGGCTAAGGCCGCGAAGAAGCCTGCGGCGAAAAAGCCTGCCAGCGAAGAAAGCCGTAGCCAAGAAGGCCCCGGCAAAGAAGGCGGCAGCGAAGAAAGCTGCAGCGAAAAAAGCTCCGGCCAAAAAGGCTGCAGCGAAGAAAGCTGCAGCGAAAAAAGCTCCGGCCAAAAAGGCCGCAAAGAAGTCTGCCGCGAAAAAGAGCAGTACTGCAAAGCGCGGCGGCAAGAAGGTTGCAGTGAAAAAAGCTGCGGCCCGCAAGAACAACCCCAAATCAACCAAGAGAGGTAAACCTTTGGCAACAGAAAGAAAGCAGCTAAGAAGGCCCCTGCGAAGAAGGCCGCGGTAAAGAAAGCCGCCAAGAAGGCTCCGGCGAAGAAGGCCGCGGCGAAGAAAGCTCCGGCGAAGAAGGCGCAGCCAAGAAGGCTCCGGCAAAGAAGGCCGCAGCCAAGAAGGCAGCTCCGAAAAAGGCGCTAACTTTAACCCTTAACCAGTAATACCTCAGGCAAGCAAAAGAGCCCGGCCGGGAGTAATTCCCACCGCCGGGCTTTTTTGCGTCTGTACTCAGTAGCTTTGCTCTTTGCCTGGCACAGATGCCTGTAAACAGTCTTGGCCACGCTCCAAGGCTTCTTCGATAGAAATCGCCCTGAACCGCGGCCAAGTTGCTTCGTTTGCGCAATCGGATCGTTCAGCTTACTTTCCGCCCGCCTCGATTGCGGCCAGCACATTGGCGCTGTGATTGTTCAAATCCTGGTCGACTTCTGGCCATGTCTTCACGATCTTGCCCGACGGATCAATCAGAAAGGTCTTACGCATTGCGATGGTGAGTGGTCCGTTCGGCGTCTGGAAGGTCTTCATCGGCACGCCATACATATCCACCACCTTATGCTCAGGGTCTGCCAGCAGCTTAAAGCTCAGGCTCTCCTTGGTGCAGAACGTCTGATGACTCTGGGTGGTATCCAGGCTTACGCCGAGCACGACTGCGTTCGCGGCTTTGAATTTCTCCAGGTCACGCTGGAAGTTATGCGCCTCGATGGTGCAGCCCTTGGTCATGTCTTTGGGATAGAAGTACAGAACAACCCATTTGCCCCTGTACTGGTCCAGGCTGATCGGCGTGTTGTCCTGAGAAGGCAAGGTAAAGCCAGGAGCGCTGGCTCCCGGCGCGAGCATATCGACGGCAACTGCGTACGACGCCGTAAGCGACAGCACAATCGCTGCTGTCATAGAAAGCAGAGTACGTTTCGTCATGGACGGAATCCTCCTGGAGAAGTGAATGCCACAAGATGGCGCCGAATCGGCTCTTGCTCACGCCACCGGCACTAGTGGGAGTGTCGGCGTCTGGACTGAGGTTACAGGCGGCCATGTAGCCGGGCCGCAATCCGCACTCAGTATCCTCTCGGCACGGCCACGATGGCAATTCCTGCATCGGCCGCCTTCTGCAGCATCGTGTCCCGGTCAAAGAGCAGAGTCCGTCCGGACTCGACGGCAAGACAGGTCGCTCCGGCCAGAATCATCGCCTCAATCGTTCGCATGCCGATGACCGGAACATCGAATCGCATATCCTGCTTTGGCTTGGCCACTTTCACTACGGTCAATCTGCGCTCCAGCGTCGACGCTTCCGCGTCCAGCGTGCGCATCAGTTCGCCCGCGCGTTCAATCGTCGCATCTGTGCCTTCCATTGCTTCCACGGCCACACACGCCTGGGCTGCCACCACCACCGTCTGCCCGATATCGAAGCTGGCGATGCCGTTCGCAACGCTCAGCCCGTACTCGACGTTCTGTAACTCGTCCCCGTTGGGTTTTCGCGCTGTCAGCACACCCTCTTGCGCCAGCAAAGGCTCCAGGAACGCAGTCGATGAAATGAGTTCAATGCCTTCATCCCCGAGCACCTTGGCCACCGCTCCCAGCAGCATGTCCGTATTCCGCGTGCGCAGATTCAGCAGCAGCTTGCCCAGCCGCCAGTCTGGACGGATGCTCGAAAAGATCTGTTTGTGTTTGACCTGCCCGGCCATCACGGCGCGCGTAACGCCGGCATGCTGAAATGTCTCAATCAACCGCGACAGTTCTCCAAGCGAGAGCCAGTGAACGGCTATGCCCGAGTCCGCCTGCGCACGCGCATCCATCTCAGCATCGGTCTCTTCCTTAATGGCTGCGACTACAACCTCAAGCCCCTCGGCCCGCGCTGCATCCAGCAGCAGAAAAGGGAAGCGCCCATTGCCCGCAATCAGGCCGAGCTTTTTCTCTGGCCCAGGTTTCTCAGGCACGGCTACTTGATCACCCCGCGCCGGCTGCGCTCGATAAACTCCGTCAGGTAACGAATATCCGCGATAGCCTCATCCGGCCCCTCAAGCTGCTTGATCTTCTCCACCGCATCGCGTCGTATTCAGCTTCGCAGCCAGCAGCAGCCTATAGGCTTTCTGCAGCAACTGCAGCCGCTCCGGCGAAAATCCCTTGCGCGACAAACCGACCTTGTTGATGCCGAAAGCCTTGTTCTCGCGCCGGGACGAGGTCAGCGAGTAGGGCAGCACATCCTGCGTCACAATCGTTCCGCCGCCGATATACGCATGCGCGCCCACCCTGCAGAACTGATGCACCGGGCTGAACGCGCCGACCGTCGCATGGTCCTCAATCGTCACATGCCCGGCCAGCGTAGCGGCATTGGCCAGAATGCAGTGGCTACCCACCTGGCTGTCATGCCCGATGTGCGCATACGCCATAATCAGGTTTCCGGAGCCGATGCGGGTAATTCCGCCGCCTTTTTCCGTCCCGCGCGAGATCGTCACGCATTCGCGAATGGTATTGTCGTCGCCGATCTCCGTCTCCGTGGGCTCGCCGTGATACTTCAAGTCCTGCGGCGCAATGCCCATCGAGCTGAAAGGATAAATAGTATTCCGCGGTCCAATGCGCGTCCGCCCATCCAGCACAACGTGTGAGATGAGCCTGCACTCTTCCCCCAGCACCACGTCAGCGCCAATAGTGCAGAACGGACCAATCGTGCATGACTCAGGCACAACCGCTCCATCCGCGATGACCGCGCTGGGATGGATGCTCACTCCGAAGCTCCCGCTTGTGCAGGCTCGCCCGCGGGCTCAGCCTTCGCTCGGCCCACGCTGCACCACCGCGCAGGTCAGCGTAGCCTCGCACGCCAGCTTTCCGTCCAAGATACGCCCGGCCTTCCATGCGGCCCTGCCGCGGGCGGAACGACAGCACGTTTACTTCAATCCGCAACTGGTCGCCCGGCGTCACCTGGCGCCGGAACTTCGCATTTTCGATGCCGGTGAAGAGCACCAGCTTATCTTCGCGGTTGGCCACTTCAGACAGCAGCAAAATGCAGCCCGCCTGCGCCATCGCTTCCACGACCAGCACCCCCGGCATCATCGGATAGCCGGGAAAATGCCCGGCAAAGAAAGGTTCATTGATAGTGACGTTCTTGATGGCTACGATGCGTTTGGAGCGCTCGATCTCCACCACGCGGTCGATCAGAAGGAAGGGATAACGATGGGGCAGAAACTCCATGATCTGCCCAATATCCATTGACTGAAACTCCATTGCACTCGGGCTCCGGCGGCGGATTGCTGCGCACTCCGGCGCAAATGGGAATTATATATGCCGGGAACCTTACTTCCCGAGACGCCGTCGCAACCCGGGTTATTTGAATGGACTCTCAGGTGGTCGGTAAGAAGGACTACACCACGCCGAAAAGCGGATCGGCCTCTGTTTCCAGCGCCATCTCTTCTTCCGGCCCGAAGCTGCCCATATCATGCAAATGCTTTCGCTTCGGCCACGACTCGACGAACTCCAGAAACTTGGCGGAAGGCACAGGCCGTTGAAACAGGTAGCCCTGCCCGCCTTGGCAGCCGATCTTGCGCAGCGCACGAAGCTCTCCAGCCGTCTCCAATCCCTCGGCGATCGTCGCCAGGTTCAGATGCCGCGCCATCGTCACGATCGTTCTGCACAGCGACTGAGCCTGGCTCGACCGGTCAATCCCGTGCACAAAGCACTTGTCGATCTTCATCGAATTCAACGGCAATCCCTTCAAAGCGTTGAACCCCGTATAGCGTGTGCCAAAATCGTCCAGCGTAACTTTCACGCCGATATTGCGCAGTGTCGTAAGCCGCTCGACAAAAAGCTTTTCATCGTCCATCATCAGCGACTCGGTAACCTCGATATCCAGCTGCGAGCCGATCGGCGGATTGGCCCCAATCTCGCGCTGCACTATCGAGACAAAATTTTCATTCCGCACGTTGGCCGCGGATGCATTCACCGCCAGCACCGGCAGAGTCACCCCCGCCTGACGCCATCGCGCCGCATCCGCCAGGAGACGGCGCAGCGAATGCGTAAAGATCTCGTCAATCAGATTCGACTGCTCGGCAACCGCAATAAACTGCGCCGGCGACACCGATCCACGCACCGGATGATGCCATCGCGTCAACCCTTCGACTCCGAGAATATTGCCGCTCACCAGATCGATCTGCGGCTGATACACCAAGCTTAGTTGATTGTTGCGCAGCGAGTTCCGCAGATCCTTCTCCATCTCGCGTTCCAGCAGGATCGCGGAATTCATCTCCGGGATAAATGTCACAGGCGAGTGACTGCGCGTGCGCGCCGCCGCAATCGCAGCCAGGCTCGCAAAACGAATCAGCTCGTATGGCGAAATTGAATGATCCGGGGAAAAGGCGACCCCACCGGCCAACTCAGGCTTACCCTCTGCGCTGAACCCATGCGAGTGCGACCCGGCATCGATGATCAAATTCAGCCGCATCGTCGTTCGCTCATCGCGGCGAAGCACCAGCACAAAGCTCTGTTCGTTAAAGCGGCAGATCAGCTCGCCGGGATCGATCCACGGCCTCAGTCCATCGGCAACTTTTTGCAGCAGCCGCTCGGCAGCCTCCTCGCCGCCAATCGAATACTCACGCCGCAGATTGAGCACGTCGATCCAGAGCAGCGCAAGATCCTGCCCAAATTGATACGCATTGTCGAACAATTCGCGAATCGACTGCCGGAAGGACACCTGATTCGCCAACCCGAGTCGCCGGATCGAATTGCTGACCATAATCCCGCAGCCGGGTGCGAAAATCTTCTTCCAGCGTCTCTCGCATTCCCGTATTCATGAGGCGATCCTTTCGAGGCGGAGCTTGGTTGACACAAGCCGGCGGACCACCACAAACCGTGGGCTTCACAGCGCGAGAAAAGTCCAAGGCAAACCTAGTTCCGCAAAAAAAAACAGTAAGACCGAACCGCTTAACTCCGGCGATCTCTCAGACCGCCATTCGACTGCTTTCTACCTTTCGTACCCATTCGCCTGTTACTTGCCCGGTATCCGACGCTTGACGGCGTTTGTACTGGATATTTCAGCCCAGCGGATGTCCCGCACGGAACAGCACGAAAGATTTGGCACGACTCACCTGCACGCGATGCCGTAATAGTTACCAAGTTTAAGGTGGGACCGTAACCAAAGACATCCCACGGAATCCAAGATTAGGTCACGAAAGTTGTAAAAGAAAGGACACTTGCAGCCCGGAATTCCGACACCGCCCAAATTCGTGTGTCCGCTGGCCGGCGGATCAAGCTACCGGCTACTTTTTCACGATTTTTGCAGCTGCTGCATCCACATCGAACTCATCCGCGGGAAGTGCGAAATTGTAGCGCGCGCCGAAAAGAAACCGCTGGTTCACCATATCTCCATTGCGGAAACGGGTGATGTTATAAGGAGTCATAATGCCGTCGATGGGCCGGTAGTTGTCATATTCCTCTGCGTCTTCATCTTTATCTTTATATGTCTCGTCACGCCACTGAAAGGTCCGCCTCAGCGGCAGATGGGTGCTGACATCGGTCTGAATCGTTACCGCGTCGTTCTGCGCCGAAATGACCGTTACCTGATCGGCCATATGACTCTCCGACATATGCTGCCCCTCATAGACCAGGATGGTATTCGGATCCTTAAGCCATTTCTTCACCACTGTCTCGATTGAGTGGTCGCGCCGCCGCAGAAAATCCGTTTCCTGCTCCTTGGGTAGCTCCTTCTTGCCGGAGTAGATGACCTCCCAACCCTGATTGTCGTTATAAATCTGAACCACATCCCGATGCTTCGTAAACTCCGCCCGGTCGTGATCGGGCCACTCATGAACCTCCCAGAACTCCACCGTCGCGCCCGATGGCTTCCCATGATAGAAGCCCGCGCTCCGCGCGTGGTATTCGCGGTTCTTCATATTCAGCCACGCGTCTCCACCCAGTGCCTTCACCATCGCGTCCAGCACGCCCCGGGCCTGTTTCGCGTTATCCGCGGCTTCATCCTGCTGTGCTGCCCGCGCGCTCGGCAGCGCAGTCAACAAAATGAGCATCAGGATGGTCGGCCGAAAAATCCGCATTGAGTTCCGTGTCTCCGACTGAACTGCTGACATCAGCCCACCAGGACTGCCCCACCGTTCACGTTCAATATCTCGCCACTGATAAACCCGGCCAGCGGTGTGCATAAAAACAGCACCGGCCCGGCAATCTCCCTCGGATCGCCTGCTCGCCCGACCGGAATCCCCGCCGAAATTCTCGGTCCAACCTCCGGATCGTCCAGCGCTGCAACCGACATTTCCGTCTTCACCCATCCCGGAGCCACGCAATTGACCAGAATGCCTTTAGGCGCAAGCTCCGAAGAGAGGCTCTTGGTAAGACTGATCAGCGCGCCTTTGGTCGCTGCGTAGTCTGCATGGTACGCCTCGCCGCGCTGACCGGCCGTCGAGCTGATCAAAACGATGTGCCCCCGCGGCGCTCCGTCGGCGATCCGCTCCTGTTCCAGCATCCTCGCCGTTGCACCCTGAATCAACCCGAAAACCGAGTCCAGGTTGATGCCCAGCGTTTCGCGCCATTGCGAGTCGGACATGGACGCAATCGGCGCATCCATCGGCGGCCAGATCCCGTGATTCACCACCAGGATATCGAGCCGTCCAAACGCCTCAACAGCCGCATCCACCAACGCCCGCCCATCCGCCGGCGTGCGCAGATCCTGCTGAACCGCCCTGCAATATTCAGGGCCGCCGCACGAGCCCGCCAACGCCTCAGCGCGATCCGCAGCTCTCACATAGCTGAACGCAACGCGCGCACCCGCCAGCGTAAACAGGCGGACAGTCTCCGCCCCAATGCCTCGCGATCCACCCGTAATTAGGGCGACCTTCTCATCGAGCCGCAACGATACCCCATGCATACCAACACGCTAGCGGAGCAGGCCACCCTCATGCAATGGATCCGCAATCTTGGTAGTGGGTCCGTTGGAAGGGTACAGGCTTCAGCCCGTACATAAATGAGGCCGAATCAATAGGGCTTTAGCCCTTGAGGGTAAACCTTTCACAAACTGACCCATTTCCGCGATCTTTGCTACCGGGCATAGTAGCCGGTCTTCGCCCGCAGCGTGATTCCATCGATGTGCGATTGAATCACAATCTTGCGAAAACTGTGATCCTGCGCTTTGTTGGTGGAGTAGTAGCCGATGAAATACATCGTGCGGAGCTCATCGCCAATCTGCCGGAAGGCCTCAGCCAGATTTATGTGCAGCGCGTCGAAATCGCGTCCGCCGGTCTGTTCCGTGATGTGCTCAAGTCCCGCAATCCCATGCCGGTTGTCTGCCGTGAGCTTGTGATGCGCTACCTTGGTGTAACGGATGGCGTAGACCAGCGTATCGGCTGACTGCGCCGCGGCAATCGTGTCGATCTCGTCGTGCGCGCTCGCATTTTCCTCTCCATCGCTGAAGAGGATCAAAGCCTTTCGCCGCGCGCCGGTGCTGTTCAGTTTTTCGCTTACGCTCGCAAAGATCGAATCGTAGACGGCGCTGCCGCCCTCGCGCGAGTCATCCGGTTCCAGTTCCGGAAAATCCCGGTCACCCTTGTTGAACTTCGCAAGCTGATCCGTGATCTGCGTGGCATCCGGCGAGTAGTCGCTTACCAGACGAAGATGGTTTCCAAAGCAGACAGCAAACGCCTGATCCTGCGGACGCAGCACACTGGCTAGAAACAGCCGGATGTCGCGAAGGTGATCTTTTAGAAACTTGTCCTGGCTCTCTGATGAATCGACCAGTAATCCCAGCGTCAGCGGTAGCTCCGACTGTCGCGAAAAAATGTTGATCTTCTGCTCGACCCCGTCCTCATAAATCGAGAAATCGTCGGCATTCAGATTGCCGACCGCGCGCCCATCCGCGTCGCGCGCGCTGAATGTCAGCGTCACCAGGCGGGTCTCTGCATGAAAGGTGGTTGTCTGCGCCTGGCACCAGGCCGGCGACAGCAGGAGTGCACCACAGCAAACCGCCTCAAATATCCTCATCCGTCTATACGGCCCGCAGCAGCCGGGCAGGGAACGTGATAATTGCTCCCACCAGCTCCAGAACGCCCTCGACCGCAATGCCCACCACACGAAAAGGCAGCAGAAACAGCCAGACCAGCGGATACAGGATGAGCGCAGCCAGCGCCAGCGGCCAGCAGAAGACAAACAGCAAACACCATAAAAGAAATTTGATCATCACGAATCACCTGACCCTGTCGATCCGGTCAATGAAAGGTACGCTGCGTTGGAGGTTTCAGTTCCGTGCCTGCGTGCGGTTCTCTTGCGACCGCTCAGACAGCGTCTCACCCGCGTTTGCTCTTCGCTGCAGTCTTCTCTTTTGCCGCCAGTGCCGCCCGCCGCTCACGGACGATCTTCAATCGTTCCTTCTCAGGCAAAGCCAGCATATCTTTCGTCCGTTTTGGCAGCTTGGCATAGATCAGATCATGCGCGCCGCGCAACTCTTCCTCAAGTTCACGCTCACGCAGCACATCCCATCGCTCCACCGTCACCCAGTGCGCCCGGGCCATGTACGGAGCAGGAATGATTCCCTCGACCTCCAGAAGCTCGGCATAACGCTCGGCGCCACAATGAAACCACAGTACCCCGGTACCCTCGCCATCCAGATGAATCAATGCAAACATCTTTCCATTGATTGCCTTGTCCCCGACCCAGAAAACCAGGTGATGTCCCCAGTTCACGCTCTCGGCCACGTGTGGCAGACTCAGGCAGATTTCGCGAATCTTCTCGTTATCCATATAGCTGCCTCGAAAGTGTAGTCTAAAACCGCAAATGCTTACTCGATTCGAGCCGATTGATAGATAACTGCAGTAATCTCAGGCGTATAATCCGCAGCATCATAGGTTATCCCTCGAGCTTCGGATGCAGATTTCTCAACAGGACGTGTTTCAGGCACTCGAACGAGGCGAGTTTGTGCCTTACTTTCAGCCGATCATTCGGCTGCGTACCGGCCAGCTCTTTGGATTCGAGATGCTTGCGCGCTGGGCGCATCCCGAACAAGGTCTGATTCTTCCCGGCGATTTCATCGGGTCTGCGGAGCGCGATGGTTGGATATCCGAACTGACCTATCGGCTACTTCGCAAGGGGCTTAAGGCAATTGCACAACTGCCCGGCGCGCCGACTTTATCTGTTAACATCTCTCCGCCGCAGCTTCACGACAGGAACTTCGTTGATCAGATACGAGAGGCTGCCGTTGAAGCTGAGTTCCCGTTGGATCGTCTCATTTTCGAGATAACGGAAAGCGCCTTGGCCGAAGACATGGCTTCTGTCTCAGCCACGGTTCAAAGCCTCAAGACCGCCGGATGCCGGCTGGCATTGGATGACTTTGGTACCGGATATTCCAGTTTGCTGCACTTGCAGTCCCTGCCCTTCGATGAATTGAAAGTAGATCGCAGCTTCGTCGGCTCTATGACTCAAAAGCACGATAGCCGTCAGATCGTGGCCGCTGTTGTTGGGCTGGGCCAGAGTCTGTCGCTCACAACTGTTGCCGAGGGAGTCGAAACTGAAGAGCAGGCGGAGATTTTGCTGTGGCTCGGCTGCGAACTTGGGCAGGGATGGCTCTATGGAAAACCTGCGCCTGCCGAAGACCTGGAAAGCGCGGTAAAACGCACGCATCCGCATTCCCCCGGTGCCACTCTCAACGGCTTAACCGGACGTCAGTCAGCCACAGACCTTGAAGTCCCTCCGCTGCAGCGCTTCGCTCAACTTCGAGCTATCTACGACGGCGCTCCTGTGGGTCTGGCATTCATTGACCGGGATATGCGTTACCTGAGCGTAAATCGCAGGTTGGCGGCGATCAACGGGCGTCCCATGGACGAACATCTGGGCCGCACCGTTCCCGAGATCATCCCGGATTTCTATCCGACGGTAAAACCGTTCATCGAACGAGCCCTGCGGGGCGAAGTTGTCACTGGAATTGAACTGAACAGGCCGACACTGGATCCGAAAGAGTCAGACACCATCGTGCTTTACTACGAGCCCGCGTTCGACGAATCCGGAGAGGTGATCGGAGTTTCGGTTGTTCTGATGGATGTTACTGAAATCAAGCGAGCCGAAGAGGCGCAACGCGAGAGCGAAGCCCACTTCCGGCACATGATCGAGCTGCTTCCACAGATTCCATGGATCATCGATTCCGAAGGCAGAGCGCTCGACGTAAGCCAGCGCTGGCTCGAACTGGCCGGCGTCACCGAAGATCAATGGCGCGGATTCGCATGGCTCGACTCTCTTCACCCCGATGACCGTCAGCCGACCATAGACGCTATGCACCGCTCATTCCGAAGCGGTGAGCTGATCGACCTTTATTACCGCGTGCGGCGCTCGGAAGATCACCCCTGGCAATGGTTGCGTTCTCGAGGCGCTCCAAGAAGAGACGACAACGGAAACATCATGTGCTGGTACGGCAGTCTTGAGCCTGTCGATGGACCTGCAGTGGCTTCTCCGCTGCCCGTGCGCGAACTGTACCGCATGAGAATGCAGTGAATCGGTCGCAACCGCGATTCACCGCATCCCTGAAATCTGTTCTTTTTCGGTTCGGGACCAGCCTCAGGCACCGGTAGTCAGTACCACGCGGAAACGCGCTCCACCGCTCATCATCCGGTCAAACGCCGCCGAAGCCTCTCCGAGCGGATACTCCTCGATGCGCGGCTTCACTCCCGTCAACGCACTGAACTCCAGCGTATCCTGCGAGTCGAAGCCGGTACCGGAAGGCCATCCCCTGACCGTCCGCTCACCCAGAATCAGTGGAAGCGTGTTTAGCTCGAAGGGCTTATCCGGCACACCCAGGATCACCAGCTTGCCCTGCGGAGCCAGTCCGTTCACCGTGACCGCCATGGCCGCGGCATCCGTAACCGTCGCCAGCACCACATCCGCGCCGCCCAGCTTTTGCAGTTCCGCGGCCACATCCTGCTTTGTCGAGTCGATGTAGTGATGCGCGCCCAGTTCTTTCGCCAGCGCGCCTTTGTCCGCTCCACGGGCGATCGCAACCGTGTTGAACCCCCCCTTGGCCGCAAACTGCACGCCCAGGTGCCCAAGCCCGCCAATGCCCAACACCGCCACCGTATCGCCAAGCCGCGCACCTGAATTGCGCAAACTGTTAAAGGTCGTCGTTCCAGCGCACATCAGCGGCGCGGCATCCATATGGCCGAGATCGTCCGGAATCAGCGCCAGCGCATTAGCCGGTGCGGTCACGTAATCGGCATAACCGCCGTCATAGCTGATGCCCGAAATCAACTGGTTTTCGCACAAGACAAAATTGCCCTGGCGGCACTGCGAGCAATAGGTGCAGTGCCCACCGTGCCAACCCAGGCCCACGCGCTGACCTGCATTCAGCCCCTTCACATCCGGCCCGATCTCATCGATGTATCCGGCCACCTCATGCCCCGGAACCCGCGGATACTCGATCCCGGGAAACAGGCCAAACTTCGTCACAGCGTCGCTGTGGCAAACTCCGCAGGCCTGCACGCGAATGCGCACCTGCCCCGGACCCGGCGATGGAAACTCCTTTTGAACGACTGCAAACGGGCCACCCTTGGCTGTGACCTGTACGGCGCGACCGGTAATACTCGGCATATTCATTTCTCCTTGGCCTAAGATGCGCCGGACAGACCAGCGTTGCATCTCATTCTCAAATCACCTTAGACCCTCCGCCCCGTAGCCAGATCCAACGTGAACGGAATTTCACGATCCTGAATCAGATCCCACCCCATGCCGCGCAATACGTCGCGCGCGCCCGTATCGGTAGCTTCTGTTTCGATTCGCAGTTCGGTCACACCTTCCCACGAGAGCCTTTCCGATTCCCAGGCCTCACCACCGTACCCCCACGCCAACACCGAATGATGGCCAACAAAAAGAAGCAGCCCATCAGCCGGCCCTCCGCTCTCAGGTTGATAGGTAAGCACGTGTAGCACAGGCCGGTATCGCAGAAAGACAAACCGCTCCGGCGTCGTCACATCCACACAATACGCGTAGCCTCCCGATGCCGCGCAAAGCCAGTCCGGATGCGGCATCGACCACACCCCCGTCGGCGCAGAAGGATCGCGAAAGCCCAAAGCAAACGTCGCCAGAAACGGCTCAACGCGCGAACCGTCCACACTAACTCCAGGTGTCACGAGCACCTCAAGCGCCCCCCGCTCCACCTCTTCCGCCGCCTTCGGATACACATATTGCCGTCTGGGCAGAATCATCGGCCGGCCCGGTAAAATCTCCGCCTTCCAGTCATGTTGAAACGAATCATGCACCACGCGATCTGTCACGCTTCCCCTACAATTCAGAATCCACTAACGCCGCTCTTAGTATCGAACAGATCGAGTGTCGATGCACCGATTGCTCCGTAGCTGCTGCGCGGCGCCAGTGGAGGCTAGCTGGCCCGTCTCCAACGTCCCGGCCAACTCCATGCGTTAACCTGTCACTACGTCGGACTCGTCGAGGTTTCCATGCTGAGCCGTTCTCTCCGCTTCAAGAGCTGTGTCGTTTCCGTTGCCCTGACGCTTCTCACTCTACCCTCGCTGGCCTTCAGTGAAGCCCCTCAGACCTTCGCCCAGAAGATCGCCGGCATGGAGCACAAAGACGGCCTTTTCCCCTTCGACTGGGACGCAAAGAACGGCAAGATCTATCTCGAAATCCCCAAAACCGGCGAAGACTTCCTCCTGCTCGATCAGCTTCCCTATGGCATGGGCTCCAACGACATCGGACTCGATCGCGGCCAGCTCGGCCAGGGACGCGTCGTTCACTTTACCCGCGCCGGCAATAAGGTCCTGCTGGTTCAGCCTAATCTCGATTACCGCTCCAGCTCATCCGATGCAGACGAGCGTCAGGCGATCAAAGAATCTTTCCCTGAGTCTGTCCTCTGGGGCTTCAAGATCGATGCGGAAGAGAACGGACGCCTTCTCGTCGACGCCACCGATTTCTTCCTTCGCGACGCCCATGGAGTAGGCGAACGCCTGCAGCAGGCAAAACAGGGCAACTATCGTATCGACGCCAGCCGCAGCGCCATCACCCTCGACAACACCAAAAATTTCCCCAAGAACACCGAAGTGGAAGCCATTCTCACCTTCGTTTCCGAAGGCGAGCCTCGCGGCGAATACGTCGCCTCCGTCACCCCCGATCCTCATGCCATCACCGTCCGCGAACACACGTCGCTCATCGAGCTGCCCGGCCCCGGCTACACGCCGCGCTACAACGACCCGCGCTCCGGGTTCTTCTCGGTCGAGTACCGCGACTACTCCGCGCCGCTCGGCGATCCGCTGGAAAAGCATCTCCTCGTCCGCCATCGCCTCATCAAGCGCGATCCCAACGCGGCCGTCAGCGAGCCGGTCAAGCCCATCATCTATTACGTCGATCGCGGCGCGCCTGAGCCTATCCGTTCCGCGCTCGTCGAGGGCGCAAGCTGGTGGAGCGCCGCTTTCGAAGCCGCCGGCTTCAAGAATGCCTTCAAGGTCGAAGTCCTCCCCGAAGGCGCCGACCCCATGGACATCCGCTACAACATGATTCAGTGGGTGCATCGCGCCACTCGCGGCTGGAGCTACGGCGAAGCCGTTGCCGATCCGCGCACTGGAGAAATCATCAAAGGCCAGGTCACCCTTGGCAGTCTACGCTCCCGCCAGGATTACAAGATCGCCGAAGCCCTGCTCGCTCCCTACGTGGAGGGCAAGCCCATCCCGCCCGATATGGAGCAGATGGTCCTCGCCCGCACGCGCCAACTCGCCGCGCATGAGGTCGGCCACACCCTCGGTCTCCAACACAACTTCGCCGCCTCCTCCGTCGCTCCCGGCACCTCGGTAATGGACTATCCGCATCCATGGATCACCCTCGACGCCGCCGGCAAGCCCACCCTGGCCAACGCCTACACCACTGGCGTCGGCGCGTGGGACAAGGCTGCCATCACCTATGGCTACTCGCAATTCGCGCCGGGTACCGATGAAAAAGCTCAGCTCGAAAAGCTCCTCGAACAGGACGACGCTCAGGGCCTTCGTTACATCACCGACGCCGACTCACGGCCGCTCGGCAGCGCCAATCCCTATGGCCACCTCTGGGACAACGGTCCCGACGCCGCGCTCGAGCTTGAGCGCATCCTTGAGGTCCGTCGCGCCGCTCTCGACCGCTTCGGAGAAGACGCCATCCGCACCGGCGAGCCCATGTTCGAGCTTGAAGACACGCTCGTGCCACTCTACTTGCTCCATCGCTACCAGACCGAAGCGGCCTCCAAGCTCATCGGCGGCCTCGATTATCGCTATGCCGTTCGCGGCGATCACGGCATGGTCACCCGCATGATCGCTCCCGCCGAGCAGCGCAAGGCGCTTGAGGCCGTGCTGCACACCCTGGAGCCGGTTAACCTGACGCTTTCTCCGGAATTCCTCTCCATCCTGCCGCCCAGCCCTCCGGGCTATCCGCGCACACGCGAATCCTTCGAGGGCTACACCGGCCTCACCTTCGACCCCGACGGGGCCGTCGAAGCCGCCGCCAACCTTACAGCGTCGTTGCTCTTCGAGCCCACCCGCGCAAGCCGCCTCGTCGAGTTCCACGCCATCAATCCCAGCGCACCCGGTCTCGAAGAGGTCATCGAATCGATCGTGCAGAATACATGGCAGACTCCGCGCCTGACCGGTCTCTCAGGGCAAACGCAGGATGTGGTCGAAAACGTCGTTCTCAATCACCTCATGCAGTTGGCCGCTTCCAAACAGGCGTCGCCGCAGGCCCGTGCCATCGCCATCCAGGAGCTCTCGAATCTTGAAGCATGGCTTGACGATCAGCTCGATATAGAAGTGACGCAAGGGCGCCAGGCGCATTGGTCCGCAGCCGTCGACGACATCGAGCGCTTCTGGAAAGACCCGGAAAAATTCGAGACCCCCAAAGAACTTGCCACGCCTCCCGGTCAGCCCATCGGCGAAGACATCGAAGACTTCTCCGTGAACTAGCAATCCTGGCTCTGTAGCGCCGCCCGGTACCCGATACCCGGCGGCGCTTTCCTTTACTGAAAGCGAACGTAGATGGTTTTCATGAAGGACACGAAAGCGGATGGTTTTCATGAAGGGTACGGGCTTCAGCCCGTACATCCAGCACAATCGAAGCGACCGGGCTTTAGCCCCCGAGGGACGGTTTCATCGTTCAGAAAAATGCTCCCAACCCTGAGCTTCCAGTGCCTTCGCCTCGCCATTAATCAGCAGCGTCACCGCAGGCCGCCCTTTACGCGCACGCACTACGCGCCCAATCTCCGTCACCGTAACTCCGGCAATACGCCGAGGCACCTTCACTGAGGGCTTTGCTGTAAACAGCAACTCATAATCCTCGCCGCCATCGAGCGCCATCGCCAGCGTCGCATCTTTGCCCAGCGGAATCTTCGCCGCATCCACCTCCGCGGCGACACCTGACTCATCGCAGATATGCCTGAGATCGGTCGACAAGCCATCGCTCAGATCCATTGCCGCGGTAGCAACCTTCTTCTTGCGAAGCCATGTCCCCTGCGCCACTCGAGGCTGCGGATACAGATGCGGTGCATCCTTCGACGCGGTTGTTCGATCGGCAAAAGCCTCGGGCTTCGAGCCAAGCTGAGCCAGTTCCGCCGACGCCCCACCCAGTCTCCCCGTCACAAAGATCCGATCGCCGGGCTTCGCTCCCGATCGCAGCAGCGCCTTGCCGCGTGGAACAGCGCCCATCAGCACAATGTCAGCCAGCGCGACAGGGGATTCGGCCAGATCGCCGCCTGCGAGCGGAACGTCATACTCCTTAGCCAGCGCCATCAGGCCATCCAAAAAACGATCGACCCATCGCCTTCCGTCGCCGCCCTCGGCCGTCAGCTTGTTCGGAATGCCCAGCGACAGAAACGCGGCCACCGGCCGTGCGCCCATCGCTGCTAGATCGCTCAATCCCCGAGCCAGTGTTCTGTGTCCTACCGATTCCGGCGGATGCCAGTCGAGCCGGAAATGCCGGCTCTCGATCGAGAGATCCGTTGTAATCGCAATCTCTTCGTCTGCTGCCGGGCGCAACAGAGCGCAATCATCCCCGATCCCAAGCCGGATACGCGAACCTTTTCCAGAGCCTGTGATCTCGACGGCGCGCCGGCGGATCGCTTCGAGCAGCGCCAATTCCCCGGCACCCGCCGGCGGAGAAATCACACCTGATCGCCGCTTTTGCACCATATCTGAAGCATAATCGGCCATCGACCCGATTTCCGGCCTATTCCTTCCGATGAATTAAACTATTACGGAGAGAAACCGATAGACTTCCGGATGGGTTCCACTACAATTGCCGCTACCAGTCCCGGTTACGTCTGTTCAGTTGTGAGGTTCCTGAGCGAGACAGGCGGTTCTCATTCAGAGTGGGCGTGTATTTTGCCCAACCTTTCGCGCTGACGGAGGTGACGCAAGCGGAATGCCGAGGACATCTATGTTACGTAAACGCTATTACATTCTTTTTGTTGCCGCAGACGAAGATGGCCGGTGCCGCAAGATTTCCCTGCCCGTGCATTACGCTTATGGCTTTGTCGCAGCCGCCCTGGTCGGTACTTTTACCATCGTGGGCCTCGCCGGTTCATACACTAGGATGCTGCTGAAGACGGAAAGTTTTAATCAAATCCGCCAGGAACGCGAAACTCTCCGCAACAAATATCAGCAGATGGCCGCAGTCGCCCACGAGCGCGACATTCAGGTGGCATCTTTAGGCGCACTCGCCAGCGAAGTTACCGCGATCTACGGCCTCAAGCAAAACAAGACTCTCGGCGGCAAACACGCCTCAACCATCGCCGCCGCAGCCTCTGCGCCAACGCCGGCGACACTCGCAGTCTCCGATGACGTAAGCCAGCAATCCGTCAAGGTCTCACTCGACCAGTTCTACAGCCTGCGCAACCAGGCTCTCTCCGGCCGCGTTTCGCGCGCGATCGAGGGCGGCTTCGCCCCCGGTGACACCTCTTCGCTGACAGACTGGACGCAGATTGCCGATGCGCCCTCGCTCTGGCCGGTCGAGGGTCCCGTCACTTCCAGCTTCGGCGAGCGTGAAGATCCCTTCAATGGAGAAGGTGCATTCCACGCTGGAGTCGATATCTCGGCTCCGGACGGTACCCCGGTTCGCGCCACAGCAGATGGCCTCGTTACCGGCCTCGACATGGGCAGCGGATACGGCAAGCAGATCGTTCTCGATCACGGGCATAACCTGATGACCGTTTACGGCCATCTCAAGTCGATCGCCGTGACGCCTGGACAGAAAGTGACCTGCGGTCAGATCATCGGCTACGTCGGCCACACCGGCCGCTCCACCGGGCCGCATCTTCATTATGAAGTTCGCATCAACCGCGTTCCGGTCAATCCACACAAGTACCTGCGCACCACCTTCGCACAGATGATGGCCAGCAACCTCCCGCCCCCATCTCCCGTTTCCAAGACCGGCAAATAAGCAACAAGATTAAAGCGCAAGAGGGACAGGCTTGAGCCTGTCCCTCTTGCGTTCCATCGGTTCTTCTTGCCGTCGTCAAAACCTGCTATCCGAACCATTCCCGTTCGCTAGTTCCGCAGGTAAGCTCTTCGGCAGCACGGCATTCAACACAACGCGATTGCGGTGCTGCGTCACCGTCGCCGTCCGCAGCAACTCCTTCAAGCTGTTATTCACCGGATTCGCCCCAAGCCCCGCCGTGGCGCCTCGTGTCAGAGTCAATAGCAGGCTCAGGTCCGCCGCCTGCTGCGCCGCCGTTGCGTCGGTATCCGCAATCTCCTCGACGCGCACCTTCAACTCGCCGGCCCAGTGCACCGAAGCCAGAAATGCCGAATTCGCCGGAATCGGCAGGTCCATTCCAAAGACGTGAATCTGCCCATTCTCACCGAACGGCAGCCCGATCTGCCCCATGCCCCACGCCACCGAAAGCAGCGGCATCTCCGAGTAATGCTCCGCCAGCAGAGTCGATCCGGAAAACGGCAGCGCCGCCGTCCGGTGCCGGTCCAGAATCGAGTGAATCGGCTCCGTCGAGGGATAGTTCGAAACCGCCACTGTGTCGTAAGCGATCTGCACTACCCGCACCGTTCGTCCCTGGCTGGGAATGCCGTAAACCGTGTGCCCCTCATACGACTCCTGACTCGTCGCATGCGCCCCGAGCCACGCCGCCAGCCGTTTCCCGTCGATCTTGCCCTCCAGCACCATGGAGTAAGCAACCGGCCCGTTCGGCCCATTCGGGTCCTGCATGCGATGCAGCGCAATCGCAGCTTCGTCCAGATCCCGCTCCGCGTCGAACCCCACCGCGTCCACAAACTTCTCGTAGTCGGGATCTTTCGTGATCGGCTTCAGCGGCGTATGCATCAACTGCATTACCGTCCGCGCCAGCCCCACGTTCATATAGACAATGCCGTCCGACTCAGGCAGCAGCCGCGCCGTCTCCGGCGGAGCCTTGAAACGCAGATAAATCGCCGCCGCCAGCACGATCAGCACGGTAGCGACTATCCAAAGAGTTCTGCGAGTTCGTCGAAGCATGAAATACCGTCAGCACCACGGTAGCATCTCCGCTTCATCCCTCTGATTTGCCGGCAAAGAAAACGGCCTTGCTCCGGGAGCAAGGCCGCCTCGTTCTAAAGACTCCGGAAAGTGCTACTGCACCACAGTCTTAATCCGGTCCCCAGTCTTGAAATCCGTCCCGCTCACCGGCGTGCATACCGCCGATACCTCATCCACATCCGTAGCCTTGATCACGCCCACCGTGTTCGTCAGCCGGCGAATCACCTGCCCCGTTGACGGGTCTTTGATCTCGCTCGTCACCCGCAGCACGTTGAACTGGTCACCCGCCTTGATCCCTGCCCGGCTGCCGATGTTCAGCACAATCTGCGAACCCGAAATACCCGCGATGATCCCTTCCACCACCACCGTCCGCGCCGAAATCTTCCCCGAGTCCGGTTCCAGCTTTGTCGAGAGATCCGTCACCGCTGCCTTGGTGGCCTCGCCGATAATCGTCTCCTGAAAATCGCTTGCGCCCATGTCGATGTTGCCGCCGCCGCCGCCGTGCCACCATGAGCTGCCGCTGCCGCCCATCGAGAGTCCGCCGCGCTGCGAAATTCCCGCGCCATCCTCAACCGCGATAATCTCGCCCGTGTCGATATTCACCAGCTTCGCCGTGATGCCCACGTGCGCCTTGGTGTTGGACTTCCCAAATCCCCCTCCACCATTGCCGCCCCACTTCCACATGCCGCCGCCGATGTTGGTCTTCTTTGTCTCGTTGCCAAACTCCGTCACGCTGCCCACCAGAATCGCATCCACCGACAGCAGCTTGCCGATCTTCGCCGCATTCGTCGGGTCAGCTCGGTCCGAGTTCGAGAAGTTCTGCTCCGCCATCACCTTATCGATCACCTTTCGGTCGATCAGCGTAAATCTCCCATCCTTCACCAGATTCTCTTCCAGCAACCGGGCGATCCCGTCGCCCACATCCACATCCGTGCCAAACAGCGCAGAGGTCGATGTCCGCACCGTGGCGTAGTCGAAATCCATCACCGCGATGCGCGGCTTATGTGCCGGGGCAGCCTGTGCCGGGGTGTCTTGTGCCAGAAGGGAAGGAATAGCGGAGAGGATAGCGAGCGTGACAGCAACAGCGAGTTTGCGCACCGAAGGAATCTCCCTTGAAATTGAGCTGTAGATCGGGGGACCAAAAACGGCGATTGAAGCCCCCTAAGTGTATTGCCGGTCGAACCCGAATGCAAGGCGGATTTATGTTTCGTGACAAGTCCTGCGTTTGTTATCGAAACCGTCTACGGAATATCTTTTCCTCACACGGAATTGCGCAGAATCCTGCTGGAATTGCTAATCTAGCCCTCAACCCAATCGTGTCTTCTTTGCAGATTTCGTTACAGCCGCGCGCTTGAGAAATAAGGCCACTCCTCCATCCAGCACACGTTTGCCCCGCCCGTCTGCCTATGCTAATCTTGAGTTCTGTGCCGCAAACGCGGGAGGGGCAGTGCGCCCATACGTTTGGGTTCAGAAAGCCGCCGGTTGCGGCAAGGTTTTGCTGGCGTAGCTCAGCTGGTAGAGCATCTGATTTGTAATCAGAGGGTCGGGGGTTCAAATCCCTTCGCCAGCTCCAGTTTTGCGAGATAGTTTGGTAGTACCTGACGGCCACCGGCCGTCGAAGTAGTAGTAAGGCAAGACGTTAGCGTTGTTCGGATTGCCGGAAGTGCAGAGCGGAGTCAGCGGTTTTTCCTCCCTCGGCATTGATTTCGCAATCCAGCCCTCCGCGGTAAATCCCCAGAGGTGTTTCCCTAACCGTAGTTTATCTCCGGAAGTCTCCGGATGGGTAGGGATGCGCCAAAACGGGTGAATCGTTCGGGGTGTGAAGATGGGCACAGGTGGCCGAGCGGTTAATGGCAGCAGACTGTAAATCTGCCGTCCTTTGGGACTACGAAGGTTCGAATCCTTCCCTGTGCACCAGTAGTTGAAGGAAGCCTCAGGATGCAGGAAGCGCCGGAACCCGTTCTGGACCAGATTCCGGATCGGACCTCGGAAGCAGCCCCGGCAGCGGAAGACGCCGGCCAGCGAACCCGGGACCGGAAATTCCCGATGGCCATGGCGGCCTACCTCATCCTCGCGGCTTTGATTTGGTTTACCGTAGGTGAGGGTACGTTCCTCGCCTTCGGCAGGCGGGTTCAGGTTCGAGCGATCCCGCTGCTCATCATCGGACTCTTCGCCTTCCGGACGTACCTGGCCCGCGAGGCGGATAAAATCCGGCGGCGCAGTTCGGATCAGGCGTAGCGAGTTTGTAAGAAGGGCTGATGTAGCTCAGTTGGTAGAGCACTCCCTTGGTAAGGGAGAGGTCACCGGTTCAAACCCGGTCATCAGCTCCAGAGTTTCCAGTGCACAGTTCACCGTCCGACTGTTTTTAGCGGGAGTAACTCAGTGGTAGAGTCACAGCCTTCCAAGCTGTTGGTCGCGAGTTCGATCCTCGTCTCCCGCTCCAATTCTTGAAGCAAACGCAGTGGCAGGACGAGAGTTAAGCGGACATGTTCGAGCAGGCAGTTTTCCCCGTACAGAATGAGCAGGGCTTCAAGGAAATGATCTCGCGCATCGAGGCTGCCCTGGCTCCCAATCGCGCCGACCTCTTCCTGGCATCGATTGCCGGTAAGAAGCTGCGGGTCCGGCAATTCGAAGAGATCCTCGCAAAAGGCCTGCTGGGCAAGGATTCCGCGGAGCTCTACAAGAGCCTGCCGACCAGCGATCAGGCCCTCGTTCGCGAGCGTTATCTCGCCCGCATCGAGAAGGTGCCGGTCGAGCTGCGGCAGCGGTTCTCAAGATTTACGCGTACTACTGAGTTTTTCGAAAAATTTTCAGATTGCAAGCCCGCAAGCGTTGAGTGAATAAGGACTGGAGTGAGTCATGGCGAAGGAAAAATTTGATCGATCGAAGCCGCATGTGAATGTGGGGACGATTGGGCATATCGATCACGGGAAGACGACGTTGACGGCGGCGATCACGAAGGTGTTGTCGAAGCACAACCCGAAGATCCAGTTCCGTTCGTTTGACACGATCGACAACGCACCGGAAGAGCGCGAGCGCGGTATTACGATCGCGACGGCACACGTGGAGTACGAGACGGCCAACCGTCACTATGCCCACGTCGACTGCCCCGGCCACGCCGATTACATCAAGAACATGATCACGGGTGCGGCGCAGATGGACGGCGCGATTCTCGTCGTTGCGGCCACCGACGGCCCGATGCCCCAGACCAAGGAGCATGTTCTGCTGGCCCGCCAGGTTGGCGTACCCTACATCGTCGTGTTCCTGAACAAGTGCGACGCGGTCGAGGACGCGGAGCTGATCGACCTGGTCGAGATGGAAGTGCGCGAGCTCTTGACGAAGTACCAGTTCCCCGGCGACGACGTTCCGGTCGTGCGCGGTTCGGCTCTGGGCGCGCTGAACGGCGAAGCGCAGTGGGAAGCGAAGATCGACGAGCTGATGGAGGCGGTGGACAAGTACATTCCGCAGCCTGACCGCATGGTCGATCTGCCGTTCCTGATGCCGATCGAAGACATCTTCTCGATCTCCGGCCGCGGCACGGTGGTGACGGGCCGTATCGAGCGCGGCAAGGTGAAGGTGGGCGAGGAAGTCGAGATCGTCGGCTTCCGCGAGACGCGCAAGACGGTTGTAACGGGCGTGGAAATGTTCAAGAAGCAGTTGGACGAAGGTCTGGCGGGCGACAACGCTGGGCTTCTGCTGCGCGGCATCGCGAAGGAAGACGTGGAGCGCGGCATGGTGCTGGCCAAGACCGGCTCGATCAAGCCGCACACCAAGTTCAAGGGCGAAGTTTACGTGCTGACGAAGGAAGAGGGCGGCCGTCACACGCCGTTCTTCAACGGCTACCGTCCTCAGTTCTACTTCCGCACGACGGACGTGACGGGCACGGCGAAGCTTCCCGCGGGCACGGAGATGGTGATGCCGGGCGACAACATTCAGCTGGAGATCGAGCTGCATCACGCCGGTAGCCATGGAAAAGGGCCTGCGCTTCGCCATCCGCGAAGGCGGCCGCACCGTCGGCGCAGGAGCCATCAGCGAGATTATTGCGTAAGGATAAGTGCACAGTGAATAATGAACAGGTAAAACTGCTGATCACTGTTCACTGGGAAATCACAGAAATGCGTCGGCCGCCGGAAAAGCGTCCGAACCGCAAATCGGTTAGGATAAGAAGATGCGGGAAATCGTGACATTGCAGTGCACCGAGTGCAAGGAGCGCAACTACACGACGACGAAGAACAAGAAGACGACCACCGGCCGTCTCGAGTTCAAGAAGTTCTGCAAGCGCTGCCGTTGCCACAAGACGCACCGGGAAACGAAGTAACGCAGGATAGCGTAGTAGTTGAGTGCAGCGAAGTAGTGTGAATTCGATGCGACAGCTACATAGACTATCACTTCACTTACTGCCTGCCTTTAGGGGCGTAAGCTCAACGGTTAAACTGTCGGTCTCCAAAACCGAACTTGGGGGTTCGAATCCCTCCGCCCCTGCCAAATTGAGCAGTATTTCTCCGGACCCTCTCCGGAGCAACGAAGGAAGTAGCAGTATGGCTAAGACAGCATTGGTCGCAGGTGAGCAGTCCGGCGCCAAGCCGCAATCAGTTGGTCGGGCGCGTTACGGGACTCTACGATCAGGCCCGGGACTTCCTCACCGACGTTCGCGCAGAAATGCGCAAGGTGGTGGTCCCCAACCGCAAGGAAGTGCAGGCAACCACGACTGTAGTTCTGGTCACGGTCTTCGTCTTTGCCCTCTACTTCTGGATTGTCGACACGGTCTTTAACTTCGGCTTGACGAAACTGATGGACAAGCTGGTTGGTTCCTAGTCATGGAAAACGAGACGCACGCAATGACCGATGAATTGGAACAGGCGCCGCGCCCCCGCCGGAGCAGGAGCAGCCTGCCAAAAACCACGAACCTCCACTGGTACATCCTTCACGCCTACTCGGGATTCGAGCGCAAGGTGAAGGAGTCCATCGAGAGCCGCATTCAGGCCTTTGGTCTCGAGTCTAAGATCAAGCAGATCGTTATCCCCACCGAAGCGGTCACCGAGACGGTCAATGGCAAAAAGCGCACCGTCGAGCGCGTGTTCCTGCCCGGTTACGTGCTCATTGAGATGGAGCTCGATAACCAGATCTGGCACATCATCAAGGAAACGCCCCGCGTGACGGGCTTCCTTGGCACCGGCGATAAGCCCGTTGCTCTGAACGACGCCGAGATTTCCTCTCTTCTGAACCGCTCTGAAGAAGCGAAAGAGAAGCCGCGGCAGAAGATCAAGTTTGAGAAGAACGAGTCCGTTCGCATCACCGAAGGACCCTTTGCCAACTTCAACGGCATCGTGGACGAAGTCAACGAAGATCGCTCGACCCTCAAGGTCATGGTTACGATCTTCGGCCGCTCCACACCGGTCGAGCTCGAGTTCGGCAAAGTCGAAAAGATTGAGTAGAGCAGCTTCCAGCTACTAGCTTTCAGCTTCTAACCGCAACACTTCCTGGCGTGTTTCGGTTGCAGGCGAACGCTGGATCTCCTTTACCAAAATTGATTCAGAGAAACAAAACCAGCTAAAAGCTAGCGGCCAGGAGCTAGAAGCTGGTTTCCAAAGGAAACCAAATCATGGCGCCTCCAAAGAAGATCACAGGATACGTAAAGCTCCAGATTGAAGCCGGCAAAGCTACGCCGGCGCCTCCGGTCGGCCCCGCGCTCGGCCAGGCGCAGGTCAATATCATGGAGTTCTGCAAGCAGTTCAACGCTCGCACGCAGACCAAGGACCTCACCGGCATGACCGTGCCGGTCGTGATCACCGTTTACGCGGATCGCAGCTTCACCTTCGTCACCAAAACCCCTCCGGCCTCCAACCTGCTGCTCAAGGCTGCAGGCGTGCCTAAGGGCGCTGGCACTCCGAACAAAGACAAGGTCGGCAAGGTCACGGAGAAGCAGGTCCGCGAGATCGCCGAGCTCAAGATGCCCGACCTGAATGCGGCCTCCATCGATGCCGCCGTCAAGAGCATCAAGGGCACCGCGCGCTCCATGGGCATCGAAGTCGTAGCCTAAGCGCACCCGGCATTCAAACAGCGGAAAGCCCTCCCGGTTGGGAGGGCTTTTCTGCTGATAGACAATCGAAGGCGAGGCCAGGAGAGATGAACGTGATGGCAGCGTCTTCGAACCGCTGGAACATTCGCGATTTCAGTATCGCGACATCTCTTTTCGCGGCCACCGTCCTCTGGGTCTTCTGGCAAAACTCGCGCGTCGCTGTCCTCTGGGACCTTGGCTATCTGCTCAATACCAGCCATCGCATAGCAATCGGACAGATTCCCTATCGCGATTTCTCTTTAGTTCACCCGCCCATCACCTTTTTGATTCAGGCAGCCATTGAGCGCCTGTTCGGGCGGCACTATGAATGTGTGATCGCCTACGCGGCTATTGCGAGTGGTATTGCTTCCATTCTCATCTGGCGCATCATCCTGAATATCTTCGAAGATCAGCCCCGCGCCCGGCTGTCGGCTTTATTGCTCTCGATGCCGCTCCCGATGCTGAGCATCTACAGCGTTTATCCGCATCCGATCTATGATTCGGATGCCACGCTAGCCGTCCTTGTATCGATCCTGTTGCTTCAGCACGCCTGCAGCTCGCCAGCATCAAGACCAAGCCGACTTGCAGCAGGAGCCAGTTGTGCGCTCCCGCTCTTTGTAAAGCAAAACATAGGTTTGCCATTCCTTGCCGCGGTCCTCTTTGCACTATTGTTCATGTTCTTCGCGCGAAGCTGGAAGCCAAAACGCGAAACCGAATCGAGCGGGTTTTTGAGTGGTGTAGCGATGGCGCAGATTGCTGTTGGTTGCATAGGCGCGCTGGGAGCTGCTCTTCTTACGATCCAGCTTATCTGCGGACTCGGAAGTTACTTGCACTGGACTGTGCAGTTTGCAGCGCAGAGGCGTTTGCCTGCGGCCAACACAGTTTTGTTTCTCTACAGCGAGCCAACTCTACGTTGGACTTTGCCTCTTTTTGCTGCTGGCTTCGCACTTCTCTTTTCGACCTATTCGCGCCGCAACTGGGCACAAATTGCCGGTACAGCTTTGATTGCCGCTCCATATATTACAACGCTGTTTTGTCTTCTCTTCGAGCGCAATGCAGAAGATCGTGCGGACCGCCTGTTGGCGTTTTGGCCGCTTCTTCTGCTCACCGCGACGATTATTGCGTTATACAGATTGCGCAGGGGAATTACCTTTGCCACTTTGACGCCCTTTCTAGTGCTGGCCGCGATTCATGGGACGTTTTTGTCGCAAGAGGTGTGGGGATCGACCTATGCGATCTGGCCGCTTTTGGTGCTCCTCGTTGCATATTCGTTTGCTGCGCTGCCCAAACATCTCAGCAAACCCCGGACAGCGCTAGCAGTAACTACCGGAGTGACGCTGCTGGTCTGCGGTGGGCTGTATGCTGCGAGTCTTGAACGACTGGATTACATCTACAACCCTGAGGATGAGCCGCTGGTGAGGGCTACGCTGCCTGTACTCCACGGCATGACGGCACGTGGAGCATACCTGCCCGATTTCGAGCAGTTGGTGCGGTTTGCCGATGCGGAGATTGCGGCAGGGGATGGAATTCTATTGCTGCCGGGCGAGGAGCCGTTTTTCTACGCGACGGGCCGGGTGCCGCGGTTTCCAGTGGTGCTCTTCGATCACACCACCGATCCGTATACGCCGGAGGAGTTAATGACAGAGGCGGATCGGCGCGGCATTGGCTGGGTGGTGGTAAAGACGCGGCTGCAGTCGAACGAAGATCCACTGCCCGATCGCGAGCAGATCATGCAACAGATTGGACTGCGATTTCAGCTCGTCCGAAAACTCGGCGGCTACGATTTGTACCGCCGTCGATAGCGAAGCGGAAGGCAAAAATGTTCCACGTGGAGCAATTTGCTCTACGCAGGAAGCAGAGTGTTCCACGCGGAGCAATTTGCGGAGCTGCCTCGACGTTGGGGTCTGTCAAGGGAGTTTGTTGGAAGTGGCGCGCGGTGAGAGCATTGCGACTGCGCGGAATTTGCCCGATTTGTGCATTCGGAAAATACGACATTTTTGTCGATATCACAACAGACATATTCCACATTCCGCTGTGGAGCAATGGCGCGTCAGAGGAGCGACTGAAATGTCATCGCACGTCAAAAATGAAGCATGTATTGAAGATCTCTTGAGGAAGCAATCCGGCCAGCGGCTACTCTGCTCGAAGCGCCTCGGTAGGGTTAATCGACGCGGCGCGGAAGGCCGGCAGGAAGCTGGCCAATAGCGCTGAAGCCGCCAGAACGCCCGCCACCGATAATAGTGTTCCCAAATCCCACCGGGTCACGCCAAAGAGCATGCTGCGGAGAAGACCGGTCGCGGCCAGCGAGCACGCGATGCCGCCAGCTATTCCGATAGCCGCGAGCCATCCGGCCTCTTTCAAAACAAGCCGATAAACAGAGGAACGTTGCGCTCCGAGAGCCATGCGCACTCCGATCTCGCGCCTGCGCTGGCCTACCGAGTAAGAGATGACGCCGTAGACGCCTACTGTTCCGAGCAGCAGGGCGAGCGATGCAAACCCTGCCACGACCCAGGCAGCAGAGCGATGAAGATACGCGGCTTGCGAGTTGTCGATCCTGTCAGACATGGTCTCTTCCTGATCCGCAATCAAACCGGGATTGATCTGATGGACGGCTTTGACCATGGAAGGAAGCACCGCTCGTTCGGATTGAGAGGTGCGAAGCGTGACATAGAAGTCATTGGTTGGACCCTGGTTGAATGGACTATAAACCGCTGCTGTCGGCCTCATATCCAGTGCGCCATCTTTCAGGTCATCCACGACGCCGACGATTTCGATGGGGTTTTCTTTATCGTATTGATCGATGATGTGTTTCCGCAGCGGGTCTTCGCCAGGAAAGGCCTGATTGGCCATCGTCCGGTTGATGATTGCCACCCGCGACCTGGAGCTATCGTCTGCGTCCGTGAAATATCGGCCCTCAACCAGCCGCGCCCTCAAGGTCTCAAAATATCCCGCGCCCACCAGCTGATCGAGTGCTTCGTCTCCCATGCCGACATAGCTGCGGCCAACCACGTGAAAGTGAGCGAACAGGTGTTTGAAGCTCTCTCCGCTTCCCAGGTTCAGTTCTCCAGAGACACCGACAGAAGTCACACCCGGCAGCGCCGACATTGCAGAAATGACCTGTCTCTCCAACGCAAGGTTGCGTTTATCGTCCTGCCAGGGTCCGGGTCGCGAAACGTGCAACATGGCCAGATGATCGGCGGAGATGCCGATGTCGACATGCAGCAAACGATAGAAGCTTTTGGCCAGCAAACCTGCGCTGACGAGCAGCACGACCGTTATCGCCAGTTCGAGCGCGACCAGGTTGGCGCCCAGTCTGCGCCAGCCTCTGCCCGCAGCAGATCTTCCGCCTTCTGCGAGATCCTTCTGCATGTCCGAGCGCAGAAGATACATTGCCGGACCAGCCGAGCAGAGAATCCCACCGAGTATCGAAACTGCTGCAGCAAAGATCAGGAGATGTACATTGAAATTCAACCCCTGGAGGTAGGGCATTTGCTGGAGCAGACTGGACGGGATTGCACTGGCAAGTAACTTGATCGAGAAGACAGTCAGCAAGAGTCCAAGAACGCATCCCCAACCGGCAAGCAACAATCCTTCGACGGCGAACTGAAAAACGAGACGGGCTCGAGAGGCACCCAGTGCTCCGCGAACGGCGATTTCGCGTCTGCGGCTCTCTGCCCTCACCAGCAGCAGGCTGGAGACATTCACGAATCCGATGAGGGTGAGAAGGCCGGCTCCGCAAAGGAGCGCAATGAGAGTTGGCCGTATATCCCCGAGGATTGCGTCGGTGAGAGGAATCATGACTGCGCTTCGATCCCGGTTATATTGCGGAAATTCCGCCGCGATCTGCCGGGCTATCGAGGTCAGGTTATCGAGAGCCGACGCAGGGGAGACCCCTTCCTTTAGCCGCGCGACACCGTAGTACGGAAAACAGCCATGATTGTCATCGCAGAGGCCATAAATCGGTATCCAGAATTCGGCTTGCCCAACTGGCGCAAAATGAAATTCCGATGGCAAGACACCGACTACTAAATAAGGGTTTCCGCCGAGAGTAACTGTCGTGCCGACGATATTCCGGTTGGCGCCATAGCGATTCTGCCAGGTCTGGTAGCTGAGGATGACGATTCGCGGCGCGTTCGGCACGTCCTCTCCGGGGCGAAAATCGCGGCCAAGCAGCGGCGCGACACCAAGAGTCCTGAAGAACCCATCGCTGACGATCGCACCTGAAACCTCTTCCGGACTCGCAGCACCGTCGAGCCTGAAGCGGTCTGGCCGATAGACATCGAGCGAACTGAAGACGTGATTGCGCTCTTTCCATGCGTGATAGTCAAAATCCGAGAGATGGTATCGTTCTCCGACGGGAATGCGTTCGAACAAGGCAACAAGCCTGGATGTGTCGCGATAGGGCAGCGGGTTCACCAGCGCTGCGTTGACGAATGCGAAGATTGCCGTGCTGGCGCCGATGCCAAGAGCGAAGACGGCAACGGCGGTGAAGGTAAAGCCAGGTTGCTTGCGTAGCTGACGCGCGGCGAAGCGCAAGTGCTGGAGGAACCCGTGGAGCAGATGGGCTAAGCCAGCGAAACGGCGTTGTGGCCGCGAGCCCTCGGGGCTCTCGCGGTCCGGACTTTGAAGTGATTCGAGCCGTCGATGAGTCATGATTTGCGTCTACCGTCGCCCACCTAGAGGCACAGCTTACCTGATGCTGATCGCGAAGTTGAGAACGAGGGCAATAAAAACTGCGAGACCTGTCCCTTTGTAGCAACGGAGTATCTTTCGCATAAGATCGCCAATGCTCTCAGCACAGCCGTCTACAATCGACGAGAGCCGGTGGTAACGGTTCCACTCAGATTCTGTTGGGTGAGATTCTGCTGGAGGTGACGATGCGCAAGCTGGAGTGGAGTAGTCGGTGGATTGGGTGGTCGGCTGGATTGCTGGTTGTTCTGGCGGTGGGTGCGGCGTGTGCGTGGTCGCAGGCGAAAGATGATGTCGTGGGCGATCCGGCTGGGCTGGTGAATCCGATCATTGGGACGACCAATGGCGGGAATGATTATCCGGGCGCGACGCTGCCGCTGGGCATGGTGGCATGGAGTCCGGAAGAGCCGCGCAATCGTCCCAGGAAACAGGTGCAGGGTGTGCCGGGGTCGATGCGCGACGACAGCGGCCGGCCCGCTGCTCCGGGCGGCTATGAGTACACTTCGAACCGTATCAGCGGATTTTCGCTGACACATTTGATGGGCACGGGTTGTGCGGGCGCGAGCGGCGATATTCCGTTTATGCCGTATGTGGGTGAGGTGACGACTTCGCCGGCGGATGATGCGCACGCTGAGGTGTATGGCAGCACGTTCTCCCACGACAACGAAACTGCAAAGGCTGGTTATTACAGGGTGAAGCTGGATGATGGCGTGACGGCTGAGCTGACGGCTACGCTGCGTACGGGTTCGGGGCAGTTTACGTATCCCGAGGGTAAGCCTGCGGTAATGCTGGTGAAGACGGCGAATTCGGAGCCGGGAAGCTCGGATGCGCATGTGAAGATCGATGCGGCAAACCGGACGATTTCGGGGTCTGTTACGAGCGGAAACTTCTGCGGATATATCGGTACGACGGATCGGCGGAGCTATTACACGGTGTACTTTGTGGCTCACTTCGATGCGCCGTTTCTGAGTACTGGGACTTGGCAGGACTCGGCGGTGCGCGCGGGAACGACCGAGGCTCAGGGCGGGACGACGTATGGCGAGAAGGGATTTGTGCCGGCCGGAAAAGGCTCGGGCGGATGGGTGGTGCTGGATACGGCGAAGCGGGCGGCGGTGGGTGTGCGCGTCGGCATCTCGTATGTAAGCGAAAAGAATGCCGAGGCCAATTTGCGTGCGGAGAATCCGCAGGGAACGGGCTTTGATGCGGTGCGCGAGAAGGCGCATGCTGCGTGGAACCATGTGCTGGGCCGCGTTGCGGTTGAGGGCGGCACGCCGGATGAGCGCGTAGTGTTTTACACGGCGCTGTATCACTCGCTGATGGGCGAGAACCTGTACAGCGATGTGGATGGCCGCTATCTCGGCATGGATGGCAAGGTGCACGCGGTTGCCGCTCCGCAGAAGGCGCAGTATGCGACGTTCTCAGGATGGGATGTGTATCGCTCGCAGTTGCAGTTACTGGCGCTGCTGGAGCCGGAGATTGCCGGAGACTTTGCGCATTCGCTGCTGAATCAGGCGGATCAGAACGGCGGCGAGTGGGATCGCTGGACGCACAACTCGGGTATTACGCATGTGATGAATGGCGATCCTGCTGCGCCTGCGGTTGCGGATATTCTCGCGTTTGGCGGACGTAATTTCGATGCGAAGGCGGCTTACAAATCGCTGTTGACGGCGGCTACGGTTCCGACGGCGCATGACTTGAGCAACGAAGGATGCGAAGTGGAGTGCGTGGGGCAGAGGCCGGGGCTGGATCAGTGGCTGAAGCTGCACTACATTCCGGTGGGCACACCTGCGTGGGGGCCTGCGGCGGACACACTGGAAGACTCGACTGCGGATTTTGCTATCTCGGAGCTGGCGCGGCGCGAGGGCGATGAGGCTACGCGGAAGCAGTTCCTGGAGCGGGCGCAGTACTGGAAGAACATCTTCAATCCCCAGGCTACGGCGGATGGTGGATATATTCAGAATCGCAATGCGGATGGGTCGTGGCCGAAGTTCGATCCGGCTTCGGATGATGGGTTTGTGGAAGGCAGCGCTGCACAGTATCTGTGGATGGTGCCGTTCAATGCGAAGGGTCTGTTCACGATGATGGGCGGCATGGAGAAGGCGAGCCAGCGGCTGAATGCTTTCTTCTACAAGCCGGATGGAAGCCTTGCGGTGACGGAGTCTGGTGGGCTGCATGCGGAGCTGAATAACGAGCCTTCGATTGAGACGCCGTGGCTGTTCGATTTCATGGGGCAGCCGTGGAGGACGCAGGAGGCGGTGCGCAGGGTGCTGAATACGATCTGGACGAATTCGCCGAAGGGCATGCCGGGCAATGACGATCTGGGTGAGATGTCGTCGTGGTATGTGTGGTCGGCGATGGGGATGTATCCGGAGATTCCGGGGCGTGCTGAGCTGGTGCTGGGGAGTCCGCTGTTTTCGGCGGTGCATATCCGGCGTGCGCAGGGCGACATTACGATCACGGCGCATGGAGCGGGAACGGACGCGCCTTATGTGCAGGGTGTGAAGGTGAACGGCGCTGCGACATCGAAGACGTGGTTGCCGGAGAGCTTTGTGGAGCACGGTGGGCAGATTGAGTTTGAGCTTGGTGCGTCGGCTAACAAGGAGTGGGGAACGGGGGCTGGGGATGCTCCGCCGTCGTTTGAGCCTTGAGGCGAGTTTGAATGATTACGGCTCCTTTTTCCTTTGCGTTTGTTGTATTCAAACGAGTTATGGATGGGGAGGGGGGTAATTATTTATCTGAGCAACGGGAGCTCGGTGAATGATTGCTCCTTCGATAACAAGGTGTGAGTGGCATGTTTTGAGTATGGAATATTTAGGGGTAATTATCGGCAACGGTTGTGCGAAAAATATTGGCGTTTGAGGAAGAGAGCCCGCGGCTGAAGCCGCTTTCTTTTTTCGCTGGTTTTTCAGGGGCATGAATGCCCCTGCTCCCTCCGGTTCGCGCTTTCGCGCGAATTTGGACCCACATCTCTTCGAGATATGGGGTACCCGGTGTTGGTGACAGGCTGAGGATCGCTCCTCGGCCTGTCTTCTTTACGACGTTGAGGTTTCAGCGGGTGGCGGCTTCGGTTTTCTTTTCGCTGGTGTGGGTGGGTTTTGTGGATTCGGGTTTTGTGGGCTCGGGCTTTACGGGTTCAGGCTTGGGGGTTAGGTTGCGGTAGTTCATCAGGGTGTTGAACATCATGCGGTACTCGCCGAGGTTTTGCCAGCGCCAGACGGGGTTGGTGGCGAACATGATGACTTCGCCTTTGCCTGCGGGGGCGACGACGATAGCGGCACGGCCCTTGATGTCGTCAGCGCCGTTGAAGAGGCCGCTGAGGACGGATTTTTCGCCGCCGGGGAAGCGCATGAGGACATCGTTTTTATCCATCTCTTCGGTCATGCGGAAGAGTGGGCCGTTGGCGTAGCGCACGGCTACGGTCTTGTCGGAGTAGCCGTAGAAGATGGGGTTTTCGGGCTGGAGAATGTCGGCGTCGACGATGGGGCCGGGTGCGTAGAACTTTGCGCCGGTGTTGCTGGTGTCGATGGTGGGAGTGAGGCCGTAGTCGGGCGGGAAGCTGCTGGATGCGCCGAGGGTGACGAGCGTGCCGCCGGCATCGACGAACTTCTGGAACTCGGCTACGCCTGTTCCGCCCATGCCTCCGGAGATATCGGGTGAGGAGCCGTAGTCGCCGAGGAATTTGAATTTGTCGGTCTTTTCATAAGCGAGTGGCTTATCGGATTTTGGGATGTCGTTTACGAGCGATTTTGCGGAGCGCGCCTGGTTGGGTATCAGGATGAGGTCGTAGTCTTTGGCTAGATCGCCTTTGAGGACGCGCTCTTTGAAGATGAGGTCGTAGGGGACCTTGTACTGATCGAAGGTGAAGCGGACCCAGCCTACGTCCTGCGTTCCCGCCCAAGTGCTGAAGATGGCGAGGCGCGGCAGGGCTGCGTCGTGCGTGGGCACTTTGGGTGATGCGGCGAGGCCTATTACATCGAGGCCGAGCTTTGCTGCGAGAGGTTTCAGCGTTGAGGATGCGTTTGCGGGGACGAGGAAAGTGCCTGCGGGGAATTTCGTGCCCGCGGCTTCGAAAGGCTTCTCGGCTACCTGGATTTTCACGCCCTTGAGGCCGTAACGAAGGGTGACGAGGTTGGGCGAGCCGTGATCTGGGACGGCGTAGACCGCAGCATCGTGTGCGCCCTTCAACGTGCCTTCGGGTGCGTACTGGTCTACAGGATCGGCGGCGAGGGCCTGCACGGCGATGTCCTTGGTGGGCTTGATTTCCGTGTGGGTCATCAGGCTCATGGTCCACGCGCTGTCGTCGTACGTGGTGAGCTCAGGGTCGGGATCGACTTGTCTTTCGAGCAGCGTCTTTGCAAGCGGGCCGTAGGGCTGATTGGTTTTTACGATGAGGGAGCCTGCGGGGTATTCGCCATCGCTTAGCTTGATGGCGGCTTTGGCGCGGCCCACTTCAATGCCCTGCATGCGGAGGATGTGGATGACGAAGGCGACGCGGGTTGGATCTTCCTGATTGGCGGGCAGGATGTAGCCGTAGGGCTCTTCTTTTGCGCCGGCGGTGATGGCGTCGCGGCTCTTGGTGTAGAAGTCTTCAAGCATCACCTGCGGGACAGACGAAACGAACTGCAGCGAAGAGAGGACGCCAGACTCGGCGTAGTTGGTGTTGTCGCGCAGAGACCATTGCACGGTCTTGTAGGGAGGGTTGGGGCGGTACCATTCGCGCTTGGTGTAGTCGCCGCCGGGGCCGCCGCCGCCGATGATGGCGGGGTTATGCTGCACGATGGTGCGCTCCATTGTTGTTGCGCCGGAGTTGCCCATGATCTCGTAGAAGCGCATGAGGGCGTTGTGATTGGTGGCCATCTGCGCGACATAGCCGGGCGACCATGCATCGACGTAAGCGTGGGTCCAGACGCCGGGCATGCCGTAGCGCTCAAGCTGGGTCATGTCCCAGTTGGCGAGCATGGGCAGCTCGCTGTAGACGATGGGGCTCCAGAGCGGATTTTGCGGAGCCTGGCCGCTGTAGATGTAGAGAAACGGCACGGACTCATGAAGATCGTGAATAACCTGCGGATGCCACTGCAGGAACCAGCGCAGGAAGTTCTGGTTGGCGAGGCCGGCGTAGTTGATGTCGCGGTTGTCGTCGTGCTTGGTGTATTCGCCCCAGTAGGGTGCGCCGGACATTTTCTGATAGTCGGTGATGTCGACGTTATGCGCGTAGTACCAGTCGATGGAGCGGTCGCGTCCGTCGGGGTCGGCGACGGGCATGATGGCGACGACTACTTCGGAGCGGATCTTCTGGATGAGGGGTGAATCTTCGGTGGCGAGGCGATAGGCCAGCTCCATCAGCATCTCGGGCGGCCCGAGTTCTGCGCTGTGCAGTCCGCCGGAGAGGGTGTAGATGGGCTTGGTTTTCGCGATGATCTCTTTGGCTTGATCGGCGGTGAGGCCGCGCGGATCGGCGAGCTTGGCGAGATTGGCGCGGGTCTCGTCGAGGTGAGCGATGGAGTCTTCGGAGCCGACGAAGACGATGACGGAGTCGCGGCCCTCTTCGGTTTTGCCGATGCGCAGCACTTTGACGCGGCCGGTATGTGCGGCGAGAGCGTCGTAGTAGCGGAGGACGTCGGCGTAGTAGGTGAGCTGTTTGGGCGCGCCGATATCGTGGCCGAGGATGTCTTTTGGCGAGGGAACGCCGGAGCTTGCGGGAAGATGATCGATCAGTGGGCTGAGAAACTCAGGCTTGGTGGTCCACTCCTTAACGTGGGCCGCATAGTCGGGATCCATCTTCTGAGCTGTGGACGCGACCGGAAGGGCAACAACACAAAACAGCAATACCGCACACGCATGCTTCAACATGGGTTCGGGCTCCGGCGAAAAAGTATTTCCGCAATGGTAACGCGCCAGGGAGCATCGGAACCGAATGTTTGCAAATGACGAGATGACGGGCTGCGCGCCGCACCGGCTCCTTTGTCGATTTGCTACTCGTACCTGAGTGCGGTTGCCGGATCGATCCGCATGGCGCGCCGCGCTGGAAGATAGCAGGCCAGTGCAGCTACGGCTGCCAATCCGAGCGATACCCCGATGAGCGTCAACGGATCGCTGGCGCTGATTCCGTACAAAAGCGGTGAGAGCAGGCGGGATACGGCGAAGGCTCCGCAGGTGCCAATTCCAAGCCCGATCAGAGTTGCGGAAAACCCCTGGCGCAAGACCAGCCTGAGAACGTCGCCGCGTTGTGCGCCGAGGGCGATGCGCAGGCCGATCTCGCGCGTACGTTGCGCGACAAGGTACGCGATTACGCCGAACAAACCGACAGTAGTCAGGACGAGCGCGAGCAGTCCTGACGCGCCCAACAGCAGTCCTGCGGCGCGCGCGGGGAAGAGCGGCAAGGCCATGAACCCTTCAATGGTTTGAAGATTGGTCGCGACCATCATGGGATCGACGATCTGGATCTCGCGCTGCAACACGGGAAGCAACGCACCGTCATTGGAGGATGTGCGCACGACAAGGGTTCGCTGCGCAGGCAGGTGGGGACGGAATACAGCGGAAACCGGCATTTCTCCGAGGGTTTTGTATTTTCCGTCTCTCACGACTCCTACAACTTCGCTTGTAGTTTTTTCGGCGCCGAGCGCCAGCCGCTGTCCAAGCGGATTCTGACCGGGCCATAGCCTTCTCGCGAGGTACTCATTCACTACCACAACGTTGGCCGCTGCGCTGCGGGCCTCATTGGCAGTGAGGTCGCGGCCACTGAGAAGCGTGATGCCCATGGTGGAAAAGAATCCTGGATCGATTCTAAATACGCGGACGCTGATCTGATCATCACCCACGCGCTTGCCGGCAGTAGTCTCAGACCTCTCTGTTCCCAGTGGAAGAGCATCGACGTAGCTTGCCGATGTCACTGCGGGCAACTGACGCACACGCTCCAGAAGCCGATTGTAAAAGTCGTTTATTTTCTTTGGGGAATAGCCGAGGCTTTCGGCGTTGAGAGTCGCCACCGCGATGTGTTGCGTGTCGAATCCGGGATCGATCGAATTCGCGTGCAGCAAGCTTCGAACGCAGAGGGTCGCGCCGGTAAGAAGGACCACGCTCACTGAGATCTCTGAGATCAGCAACACGATGCGCAAGCGTGACCTACGCGGATCGGAGTTTTGAGTTTCCTCTTTCAGAATGGGCGCAGGGCTCGCTCCGGAGCTTCGCAGGGCAGGGATAAGTCCAAACAGGAGGCCGGTGGCCAGAGAAACAAAAACAGTGAACAGAAGCACACGCCAGTCGAGCGGCAACTCGAGCGCGATGGGCAACGACGCGGGCTTTAATAACAGGAGCAGCCGCGCGACGGCCCACGCGATCCCGATGGCGGCAGCGCCCGCGATGGAGGAGAGCATGAGGCTCTCGATCAGCAACTGAGTAATGAGCCGGCCACGTGTGGCCCCGAGAGCGGATCGAATGGCCATCTCTTTTCCGCGGCCGGCGGAACGGGCCAGCAGGAGGCCAGCGGCGTTGGTGCAGGCGATGACCAGTACCAGCACAAACACGGTGAGCAGTAATCCAGTGAATGCGGCAACGTAGCGCCGATAAGGGCCTGGAACGAGGGTGACCGGATAGAGCAGGGGGTCCATTTTGTTGCGTGCATCGGGGTGGAGTTGTTCTATCTGGTGGCCGACCACCTGAAGCTCGGCCCGCGCCTGCTTTCGAGCGAGGCCAGCTTTCAGCCTTCCAGAAACAACCAGCCAGAAGCTGTTGGGATCGGTTGCCCTCGATTTGTCGTGAGTAAATATCTGCTGCGTAGCAAGCGGGGCCCAGTAGTCCGGTTCTGAACCAATGAGCAATCCGGCAAAGCCGGCCGGGGCGATACCTATAATTTGAAATGCGGTTCCGTTGAGGATGACGCTCTGCCCGATCACTCCGGGGCTCGCTCCAAACTTCTTCTTCCAGAAGGAATGACTCAGCACGACGACGTGATGCGGATCGCTGAATTGATCGTCACTCGGGAAAAAGGCACGCCCGAGCTCAGTACCGATTCCAAGCACTGAAAAGTAGTTCCCGGATACGAGCTCTCCTTGAATGGTCTGACCAGATCCGGCGTGATTCCAGATTGCCTCTGAGCCATCTCCATCGAACGCCATCAGGCCTTCGAACGATCGACTGTGCTCCCGGTAGTAAGAGTAGTCGGGATAGTCGAAGGGCAGATAGCTTTGTAAGCCGCTGGTGTTTCTGCTGTGCAGCCAGATCTCCACCATGTTGTTGAGTGAGCTCACAGCCGCGGGAGGACGCAGCAGCAGGGCATCCACGAAGGTGAATACCGCGGCATTCATGCCAATGCCTAAAGCCAGCGCGAGCACGACGGCCAGGTTGGAAAGCCAATTCTTCCTCAACATGCGGGCGGCGAAGCGCAGATCGCGCCACAACGCGGCAGGGCCGAGAAAACCGCGTGTTGCCCGCTGTTTTTCCTTGAGGACCGTCACGTTTCCAAATTGCAGCCGGGCATGGTGCGTTGCCTTGTCAGCCGAATACCCTTGCTTTAGGAAATGTTCCTCGAGGAGGTGAAGATGGGCAGCAATCTCGTCCTCCATCCGCCGATCTGCAGCTTTACCTGTCAAGCTTCTCAGAATCCGTTGTAGCCACAAACGCGGGGTTCGCATGCGATCAGCCCTGCCTTTCCTTTGGACATTGCAGAGAAGGTAGCACGAACTCCTATGGAATGTCCAAAGGAGTTGAGCGGGGTGACGAATTCTGATGTTTGGTTTCTGTTATGTTGCGGGCGAGAATTTTGCTTTCTATCTGGCACACATGGCACCTGTGCTGCCGCGGGCGCCATCGTGATTCAGGCACCGCGGCGCTAGTTGAGGCCGAGATCGCCGAGCAGGTTGATATAGTTCGGATGCCAGCAAGAATCTCCTCGTTTTACAGGCTGGAAGCTTCATGTCCGGAGATTGTGCTGCTAAGCTGTGGGTATTAGTGCCAGAAAATTCAATGAGCTCAGGAGTTTTTGCGTATGCGTGTACGATGCCTGGCGGTTGCTGTCGCTGTTGTATCTGCTTTCACTTCGTTGTACGCGCAGGGGCCTCGTGCACCCATGACGCCGGAACAGCGAGCTGCCCTGATCAAGCATCGGGAAGAGATAGAAAAGCAGCTTGAAGATGTCGCCATCATTGATCGGAAAGTGATGGTGCCCATGCGTGACGGCACGCGCATGCAGGCAGATATCTATCGCCCCAAGGACACGAGCAAAAAGGTGCCGATTATTTTCAGCCGCACGCCGTATAACTTTAACTTCTGGGATGTACGTAACGGCACGTGGCGCGACATGAGCACGGAACTGGAGTACGTGAAGCGCGGCTACGCCATTGTGGAGATGAACGAGCGCGGACATTTCTTCAGCGAAGGGAACTATGACATTCTTGGCGCGCCGCTGACCGATGCGGAGGACCAGTTTAACTGGATGGGCAAGCAGGAGTGGGGCAGCGGCAAGATAGGCCCGATCGGCTGCTCCTCGACCGCGGAGTGGCAGCTTGCAGCGGCGTCGCTGCATAACCAGCATCTGACAACGTTTATTCCGCAGAGCTTTGGCGCGGGCGTGGGCAAGGTTGGCCCTTACAACGAGCAGGGCAACTGGTATCGCGGCGGCGCGGTGCAGATGCTGTTTATCGACTGGATTGCGGGAGCAGAATCAGATTCGACCGATGTTTCCGAAAGATGCCACGCAGGCGCAGTTGATTGAAGCGCGAAGCTGTTCGATCTGGCGCCACAGATGAAGCAGATCGACTGGGCCGAGGCTTTCAACATCTTCCGGAAGAGGACATCATCAAGGACGCCGGCGGCCCTGCCGGAATCTATGCCGACAAGATGCCGGTCGATACCGGCGGCGCCATGATCGAGCGCACGCCGGGCGATCCGGCGTGGCGCAAGGGCGGATTGTGGCAGAGCGACACGATGCCGATCAAAGTCCGGGATTCTGGTTCATGACCTGGTATGACGTGAGCATTGGACCGAACCTGGCGGCGTATAACTTCGTCCGCAACGACGCGACGAACCCATTTCGCGAAGATCAGTATGCGGTGATTGCTCCGACGCTGCATTGCGGGTATAAGCGCGCGACAGAGAAGACGGTTGTGGGTGAGCGCGATATGGGTGATGCTCGCCTTGACTACGACGAGATGACTTTTCGTGGTTCGATCACTTTCTCAAGGGCGAGGACAACGGCTTCCTGGAGAAGCAGCCCAAGGTGATGTATTACGAGATGGGCGTGAACCAGTGGAAGAAGAGCGAAACGTGGCCGCCCAAGGGCGCGGCTCCGGTGACGCTGGCGTTGGCGAGTAGCGGCCATGCAAACACCATGAGCGGCGACGGCAAACTGCTGTACATGGCGACGAAGGGGCAATCGCCGCTGCTGAAGTTTGCATCGGCTGGCCCTGTTGCGAATGCCGGTGATGCTCCGGATACCTTTACCTATGATCCGATGAACCCGACGCCAAGTTACGGCGGCAACGTGTGCTGCGCGGCTAATACCATTCCGGGGAATGGTGGCGCGCTGGATCAGCGCAAGATGGAAACGCGCGACGACATCCTCGTCTATACCAGCGATCCATTGGAAGAGGGTGTTGAAGTCAGCGGCCCTATTACTCTGACTTACTACGTCAGCAGCGATGTGAAGGATACGGATGTGACGGCCAAGCTGATCGATGTGCAACCGGATGGCACGGCCTACAATCTGGACGAAACGATTCAGCGGCTGCGCTATCGCGATGGCGATGACAAGAAGGTGCTGATGGAAAACGGGAAGGTGTACAAGGTAACACTGACTCCGATGGTCACGAGCAACTACTTCGGCAAAGGCGACCGCATCCGTCTGGAAGTGGCTGGCGCGAACTTTCCGCGTTTCGATCGAAACCTGAATACCGGAGGCAATAACTACGACGAAACCACAAGCGTTGTAGCCCATACCTCGATTCACCACAGCGCGCAGTATCCAAGCAGCATGACTTTGACCGTGGTGCCGGATACGAAATAAGCATCCCTGCGGGGATTCAAAGGGGAGTGGCATTGCGCCACTCCCTTTCTATTTCAGTTTCATGGCCCACTGATGCGCTGGTTCCGGTCGACCGAATAAGCGGACGATTCCGGGGTCAGTTTGAATTCACTGTTCCGAATGGCCGCAAAGCGAGATCTTTGATTTATGAGCCCAAAGAGCAGATAGGCTCAAATTGCCTGAGCACGCACGTAAACATGAAGATCCACCGCACCCGTGACCGAGACAGTAGACTGCAGCATTGCAATTCTGCCCGCTAAAGTAGCTAGCGCGGATATAGACTTTTGCAACGTTGCTTCACGTAATGAGCCGGAATCAGTGATCCGAGCCCACTTGCCGACGCTTTTGCTTAGCCGGTTATTCTTTGCAAAGTATGGGGAAGCATGCCGGACAAAACATCGTCCGCTGGACCAGCCGTTCGATTGAGGAATATCTTCGAACGCTTGCCACCTGCCGCGCGCTTTATATAACATGCCGGATTACACAAGCGGCCCCACGATTCCTGAAGGCTACGACCTGCCTGGCCCGTCTTCCTGTCCATTCGGGATGACGCACGCAGGAAAAGCATCTTCCAGATCGTACCTCCCAACAGCGAGCTTCAGCAGCCAGCCGTGAAGGCGATATCTGATGAGTTGGAAATCGATCGCCGCAATTGCATTACCGATATTGGCGATTCCATCGTGGCTTTCGCCTATGTATGATTCAGCCGTATTGAACGAGGATGCGTCTGTACTCACCTGATCGTGAATGAGCCTGTAGTTCGCGCCGAGCTGGATATTGTGTTTCCCCTTCGTCCAGGTCAGATCGTCGATAAGATTGTGCATGGGAACATCGGTGATGGTATTTCGGGTCTCAGCGGTAGGATTACTTAGAGTCACAAAAGTGACGTAAGGGCCGCTGCCAATTCCACGGCTTGCGTAGCCTTGACGAACAAAGCCATATCGAACGTTGTTTACCAGGTTCGGAGTCACAGTCCATATTTCGCCGGCCGCGATACCTTTGCTGTTATCGGTGCAGGTGCTGCTTGGGGGTTGACCTGGAAACTGTGGCGGCAGGCTCTCGTGATCGTTCTGCAAATTGCCCCGCGCGAAGAGTCTGTGCTTATCTGAAGGGGTATAGTCGATGCGCGCGATGTACGTGCCGAGATTGAGTGGATTCGGCGCCGACCACGTGAACGATGCGGTGTTGTAGCCGTCGCCGGCGAGGCTGCCATTGGGCAACGGATAAGTGTTCATGAGCTGCAACACGGCGGGGTTCGCTCCCGCTCCTAGAGGGCACGTCCCGAGGGAATGACATTTTGGGTCCATTGAGGCGAACTGAGCGGAGCTTAACGATACGACTGAGTTGGACGTGGAGGGATAGATGATGTTTCCGTCGCGGAAACTCTGTGTAGGTACCTGCAATATCTCCTGTTGATTTTCTGCGGTTCGCTGCGCTTCGTAGTTGGCAAAGAAGAAGAGCTTATCTTTCTTGATAGGGCCACCGATTGTCGCGCCAAATGTGTTGCGGATCAGCTCGCCGGGTTTGTTCGGCTCGCCGGCTGCAATCTCCGCTTCTTTATTGAACCAATTGTTTGCTGCGGCGAAAGTGTCGCGATTGTATTCGTAAAGGCTGCCGTGAAATGTATTCGTCCCATCCTTTGTCACCAGGTTGACTTGTGCGCCGGATGAGTAGAGACGCCGCGATCGGTGAGCAATGCGGAGAGGTGAGCTATGGCGCCGTTGACACCGATCGCTGAGAGGCAGACCGTCGCCGCAATAATCCAGAGGACGCGGCCTCGCAGCGCACTGCCCACTGCTTCTCCGACGTTGACTGAGATATCAGTGCATTGCTGAGCTGCTGGCTGCTCGCGGACGAAGCATGCGGTCAGCGGAACGCCCACGGCGAGAGGCAGAATTCCAAGGATCAGGAAGGCGGTTCGCCAGCCATAGTTGGTGATGGCCGCTTGCGCGACGACCGGCAGGATCATCGCTCCGCAAGCACCCCCGGCAAGCATGATCGAGAGGGCGCGGCCCCGCCTGCGATCGAACCAGGTCGAGATAGTGCGCGAGTATCCAAGAAACGCAGTTCCACTTCCAACAAGGCCGATAAAAAAGAAGACTAGATAAAACTGGATTAAGCTTGGCGTGAGCAGAGCGAGAGATGCATAAGCGAATGAAAAAATCAGAAAACACGGAAGGATGACCCGGCGAGGACCGAAGCGATCCAGCAGAAAGCCTAATGCTGGAGAAGCGGCGCCCATCGTTAATACAGCAATGCTGAAACCGGCAGAAATGGCCTCGCGGTGCCAGCCAAAGCTGAGCGAGAGCGGCTTCAGAAAAAGGCTGAAGGTGTACGGCACCAAGGCCACAAAGCTGACCATGACGCCAAAGAATCCGGCCAGCACAACTTTCCAGCCATGATAGGAGAGGCGACTCTCGGGGTCTGCCGTCGAGTTGATCAAAGGCTTCATTGGCAGACGCATCCCCGCTGGGCGATCTTGGTCGCAATGCTCTTATTAGTGGAACGACGCAGGCATCACGCACGGCGCCTCAAGTATCTTCTGGAAGAACGTGGCTTTCATGGACTGCTTTGATGGTCGTGTCAGTGCATCTCTGAAGAGGGATGAGGAACTTGCATTGATTGCTTTGGAATCTGCTGACAGGAGCGTGATTGAACAGTAGCGGCCAATTTCGGAGCTGTCTTCGCCCATTGGGCGGAAATGTAAATCAATCTATCGATGTACTTGATGGAGGGTTATTTTTGAACTCAGCTGTTGCATGGGCGTTACTGTCGGATGGTGGCGAGGGGGATGCACCTCTGAAACACGCACACCTCCTTCAAGCCATCGCGATCGCCTGAAGTTGTCCATCCAACGTAATCACAGTGATGTCGTCTTCTTGATCGAACCGGTTGCGCAGCGGTGATGGAGCTTATGCTTATGCTGCTGACCCCAGAGGAATCGGATGCGCTGGCGGACCGCATTCAGAAGCGGCTGGCGGAGCGTGGCTTCGGTCTTTTCACAGCAGAGCTTCGCGAGACAGGCGGCTTCATCGGCCTTTCGGCTCCAGCGTTCGAAGCTCACTTCACTCCATGCATTGAGATCGGCTGGCGATTGGCGTGCGAATTCTGGGGATCGGGATACGCGACCGATGGCGCGTACGCAGTGCTTCGATCGGTTTTCATGTCGCTAGAATTGCCGGAAGTTGTGTCGTTCACTGCAGCTTGAACGTGCGCTCGCGGAGAGTGATGGAGCGGCTGGAAATGATGCGAAACACAAAGGATGATTTCGATCACCCGCTCTTTTCGAACCGGACACTAAAGGTCCTATCTGATAGTTACAGGCCCTACAAGCTTTGCAGCTTCGAGATCTATGCTCCGCTCCAGCAGGACTTGTGGCAGAAATCGGACTTTGCCTGAACCCTGGCGCAGCCTTGTCGCGGGACGTGCGAAAGCATACCGTTCAATCTTGAATGATAACGTCCTATATCGTGCGTGTAAGGCGGAGCAATGAGCCTCACGTAACAGCCGTTATGGGTGATTCGAGGACTGTGAATTCAAGCTGCCCGACTGCCGATTCCGGCCAATATTTGCGCCCGAGGCGGCTTTCTGGCATACTTTGTAGATGTGTCCACTCTCCGAAGTGGCCCATCAAATGCACCACGGCACTTGGGCTCGTTGAGATTTAGCCGGGCGAATGATTCGGCCGGTGATCTCTTCAGGCTTCCCATAAAAGATCCGCAAGGATCGGGACTGGCATGTGCGGTGGGAGATGAGGGAGCATGGCAAAGAAAGCCAGCAAGAATATTACGAAGTCGCGCGCCGCTGTGGAAGCGCGTAACTATCTGCTGCCTGAGGCAGTTACCCTATTGCAAAAGGTCAAGTTTGCGAAGTTCGACGAGACGGTCGATCTGACGCTGCGTCTTGGCGTCGATACCCGGCATGCCGACCAGATGGTGCGCGGAACGGTGGTTCTGCCGCACGGGTTGGGCAAGACCAAGATCGTAGCCGTGATCGCTTCGGGTGACCGGTTGAAGGAAGCCGAGGCGGCCGGTGCGGATTTCATCGGCGGCGAAGAGATGGTCGAGAAGATTCAGAAGGAATCGTGGACCGCTTTTGATGCGCTGATCGCAACGCCGGACATGATGAAGTCGGTGGGTCGTCTGGGCAAGGTGCTCGGACCGCGCGGCCTGATGCCGAACCCAAAGACGGGTACGGTGACGCAGGACGTTGCCGGGGCGATCAAGGAAATCAAGGCCGGTAAGGTGGAATTTCGCGCCGACAAGACCGCCCTGGTGCATGTGCCGGTGGGCAAGCTGAGCTTCGCTACTGAAAAGCTGGTAGAGAACGCGAATACGGTACTCGCAGGTGTCATGCGCGCCAAGCCGTCGGCGGCCAAGGGCAAGTATGTCAAGGGCATCACGCTGAGCTCGACGATGGGGCCTGGAGTGCCGATCGACGGTGCGGCGGCGGATGCGGCCGTGAAGGCGTAAGCGGCTTTCCGGATTTCCGGCAAGATTTCAGGTATTTCCCGAAAACTCCTCTTTTGAGCCTCTGGCGCGGTGACGCCGAAAAGATGAGATGAATGGCGCGAAGCGCCAGCGGGTGCGAAGCCAGAGGCAGGAGCGAAAGCGATGGCATTAACTAGGGCGAAGAAGAGCGAGAAGGTGAAGGTGCTGGCCAAGGAGCTTGAGGGCTCCACGACGGCGATTATCGGCACTTTTACAAAGATGACGGTGGCTCAGGACTTTGAGCTGCGCAAGGTTGTTCGTGCGGCCGGCGGTAAGTATCACGTGCTCAAGAACAAGCTGGCGGCAAAGGCTGGCGAAGGCACCAAGGTGGAAGATGCGCTCAAGGGCCTGAAGGGTGTGAGTGCTGCGGCGTTTACCTCGGGCGACCCGGTGGAGCTGGCGAAGGCCTTCTCGAAGTGGGTGACGGATAACGCAGATTTCACCTTCAAGCTGGGCATTGTGGACGGCAAGCTGATCAGGCCTGAGGAAGTGAAGGCTTTGGCGGCGATGCCTCCGAAGGAAGAGATTTACGCCAAGCTGCTGTTCCTGATCAACGCTCCGGCGCAGCGCCTAGTGACGGTGCTGAACGCCACGGGCCGCGATCTGGCGGTGGTGATCAACGAAGCCGTGAAGGCCGAGAAGTTTGGCGGCAAGGCGGAGGCAGCGCCAGCGGCAATTGAGCAGGCTGCTCCCGCAGAGCCAGTTGCGGCGCCTGAGCCGGAAAAACAAGCCGAAGCGGCAGCAACCGAGGCTCCTGCCGAGGGCGCGGATAGTTCCGAAGCCCCGGTGGCAGAGTAGTTTAACCCAAGTTTTCCGCTAAAGGTGGCAGGGGGGCGCTGGTCTGGCGCATCGGAAACCCTGGCCTCTGGCAGGCGGGCGGTAGCAACACATCAAGATTTTGGACTGGAGAAGAACAATGGCGGATATTAAGCAGATTGAAGAGCAGATTGTTAGCCTGAGCCTGTTGGAAGCAGCAGCTCTGGTGAAGGCCCTCGAAGAGCGCCTCGGCGTTTCGGCGGCAGCAGCGGCCCCAGTGGCGGTTGCGGCTGGCGGCGGCGGCGCTGCGGCTGCCGCGGAAGTGGTTGAGCAGACCGAGTTTACGGTCATCCTGAAGGACGCCGGCGCGAACAAGATCGCGACCATCAAGGCCGTCCGTGAAGTGACCGCACTCGGCCTGAAGGAAGCCAAGGACCTGGTCGATGGCGCTCCCAAGCCGCTCAAGGAGAACGTGAGCAAGGAAGAAGCCGAGACGGTCAAGAAGAAGTTCGACGGCGTCGCCACCGTCGAGATCAAGTAGCCGGAATATCCGGTTGCAGGGTTTCGAGGCGAAGCTGAAAAGCTTCTCTAGCAATTTCGATACCACGCATTTGCAATTGCGGCCAAGACGCGCTACATTAAAAGTTGCGCGTCTTGCCGTCTCTTTTTGCACTTCCGATAGATTGGGAGGGGTCGAGGATGCGTACTCGGAGATATTTTCAGGCGGAATCGGAGTGTGGCGTGCGGTACATCGGGACCGTACGATTTGCGCATGGCCGGTGATTGCGTGCGGAGTAATTACCGGATCGTGAGCTGAGCGGGCTTATTAGAAGCGAGCGTCGGATCGGCAAGGGTGGGAAGCAAATTCGGAATCAGGGCACAGAAGCTTAGCTGCGCTCGCGGGACACTATGTCCTTGCGAGCGATTTGCCGTGCCCGGCATTCGAAGGAGCCATCTGGCTGAAATCTGCGAATTCTACTCGTGCTCTATATATACCGCTGACGCCATAACCGCCTGACCGCTGCCGGTTTCACCGGTTGGTGACTCCCAACAAACGGGAGTTTAGCCGCCCTGGTCGAAATCCGGCAAGTGGAAATCCTCTCCGGATTCCGCCGCCGAAATCTGGCGATTGCAGTATTTGAGTTGCACTGCGGGTTGTTTGGCCGCAGCGGGCGACATGGCAGGACGGAATTCGCAGATGAATTCCGGGATTGCGGGCAAGCAGTACCGCACGAAACAAATTCCGAAGTATGCCGTTTGTCCAGGACCTGGGACTGCGGTTCTCCGGCCGGAGATAAGGCCGGAACTTCGGGGACACGGGTCTCAGGAGTGAAGCATGCCAAACGAGAATCGCGCTATTCGCAGCCGACTCGACTTTTCCAAGATTCCTACCGCCATCCAGATTCCCAACCTGATCGAAGTGCAGCGCCGTTCGTATGAGCGGTTCCTGCAGATGGATAAGCTCCCGAATGAGCGGGACGACAATGGGCTCCAGTCGGTCTTTACCTCGGTCTTCCCGATCACCGACTTCCGGAACATCTCGCAACTCGATTTTGTCGATTTTTCCATCGGCAACTGGGAGTGCAAGTGCGGCCACTTGAAGGGACTGCACCACCTGAGAACCGCCTGCGTGAACTGCGGCTCGATGGTGATCACCGACCCGTTCCATCCTGGCGATGTACTTTGCCAGCATTGCGGCACCTACAACAAGAACACGCCGGACTTCTGCAACAAGTGCGGCGACCCTGTGGGACTGCAGTTGAAGTATGACCAGCAGGAGTGCGAAGAGCGCGGCATGACGTTCTCTGCTCCGCTGAAGGTGACAGTGCGTCTTACGATCTTCGACAAGGACCCTGAGACCGGTTCGAAGACGATTCGCGACATTAAGGAGCAGGAAGTCTTCTTCGGCGACATTCCGCTGATGACGCCGAATGGCACGTTCATTGTGAACGGCACCGAGCGCGTTATTGTTTCGCAGCTGCACCGTTCGCCTGGCGTCTTCTTTGAGACGGCGAACAACCGCACCTACTTCCTGGGCAAGATCATTCCCTATCGCGGTTCGTGGGTTGAGTTCGAATACGACCAGAAGAACACTCTGTATGTCCGCATCGACCGCAAGCGCAAGTTTCTGGGAACGATCTTCTTGCGCGCGCTCGGTCTGCGCTCGGACGAAGAGATTCTGAAGACCTTCTATACGGTCGACAAGATTCAGCTCAAGGACAACAAGATTTACTGGACTGTTCCGCAGGAAGCGGGCGTGGCCACGCATCTGCTGGGCGCAAAGCCGGCGCATGCCGTGATTGTGAACGGCGAAGAGATCGCCCACTCTGGGCGCAAGGTCTCAGCGTCGATTCTGAAGGCGCTCCGTTCGCACAGCGTCGAGACGGTCGAGATTGAGAATGCCGAGCTCGACGGTGCGCTGACGGCTTCGGACGTGGTCGACCTCGAGACGGGCGAGATCATCGTCGAGGCGAATACGGAGCTGACGGCTGATCGTCTTCACAAGATCCAGGCGTCGGGCGCGACGTCGATCGAGGTCTTCTTCCCGGAGCGCGACGATGTGGGCAACATCATCACCAACACGCTGCGGCGTGATTCGGTGCGCAAGCCGGAAGAGGCGCTGATCGAGATCTACCGCAAGCTGCGTCCGGGCGATCCGCCGACCCTGGATACCGCGACTGCATTGTTCGAAGGTATGTTCTTCGATCAGCGCAAGTACGACTTCTCGCGTGTGGGCCGTCTGAAGTTCAACATCAAGCTGTATGAATCGAACGATTCCGACACGAGCGCGCTCGATAAGCGCACGCTTACGCCCGAGGACTTTTACGCGACGATCCGCTACCTGCTGAAGCTGCGCAAGAACATCGGCTCGGTGGATGATATCGATCACCTTGGCAACCGCCGCGTCCGCGCGGTGGGCGAGCTGATGGAGAATCAGTTCCGCATCGGCCTGGTGCGTATGGAGCGCGCAATCAAGGAAAAGATGAGCGTCTATCAGGAGCTCTCGACGGCGATGCCGCACGACCTGATCAACGCCAAGCCGGTGATGGCTGCCATCCGCGAGTTCTTCGGTTCTTCGCAGTTGTCGCAGTTCATGGACCAGACAAATCCGCTGTCGGAAATCACGCACAAGCGGCGTCTGTCGGCCCTTGGGCCTGGTGGACTATCGCGTGAGCGCGCCGGCTTCGAAGTGCGCGACGTGCACCCGACCCACTACGGACGTATCTGCCCGATCGAAACGCCGGAAGGTCCGAACATCGGCCTGATCAGCTCGCTGAGCTGTTTCGCGCGCATCAATGAGTACGGCTTCATCGAGTCGCCTTACCGCAAGGTGAAGGACGGCCGCATCCTCGACTTTGTCGAGGTGGTGAATGCCGGCGAGAGCGGCATGCGCGTGGGCGACACCATCGAAAAGCTGGCCGCGTTTGAGCGCAACAAGGGGCTCGAGACGGCAGGCAAGCGCAAGATCGATTGGGCGCCGTTCAGCTTCTATCTTTCCGCATGGGAAGAAGACCGGCACACGATCGCGCAGGCGAACATCGAGTTCGACGACAACGGCCACATTACCGAAGAGCTGGTCAACGCGCGGCGCCAGGGCAATTTTGTTCTGGTCAATCGCGCCGAGGTCGACTTCATCGACGTGAGCCCGAAGCAGCTTGTTTCGGTAGCCGCATCGCTGGTGCCGTTCCTCGAGCACGATGACGCGAACCGCGCTCTGATGGGCGCGAACATGCAGCGCCAGTCGGTTCCGCTGCTGGTGGCCGAAGCTCCGCTGGTGGGTACCGGCATGGAAGGCGTGACGGCGCGCGACTCAGGCGCTGTGATCCTGGCCAAGCGCAACGGACTCGTGGATTCGGTGGACTCTGAGCGCATCATCATCCGTGTTGAGGGCGAGCATCATCCGACGCAGCTCTCGCGCGAGGTGGGTTCGGACATCTACCAGCTCATCAAGTTCAAGCGCTCGAACCAGAACACCTGCATCAACCAGAAGCCTGTGGTTCGTGAAGGCGACCGCGTGCTCAAGGGTCAGGTGATCGCGGACGGTCCTTGCACCGAGCAGGGCGAGCTCGCGCTCGGCCGCAACGTGCTGGTGGCCTTCATGCCGTGGCGCGGATACAACTTCGAAGACGCCATCCTCATCAGCGAGAAGCTGGTGAAGGAGGACTACTACACCTCGGTGCACATCGAGGAGTTTGAAATCGAAGCCCGCGACACCAAGCTGGGGCCGGAAGAAATCACGCGTGATATTCCGAACGTTTCCGAGTCGGCGCTGCGCGATCTGGACGAGAGCGGCATCATCCGCATCGGCGCTCAGATCAAGCATGGCGACATCCTGGTCGGCAAGGTCACGCCCAAGGGCGAGACGCAGTTGACGCCGGAAGAGAAGCTGCTGCGCGCGATCTTCGGTGAAAAAGCCGGCGATGTGCGCGATGCTTCGCTCACCTGCCCTCCAGGCATTGAAGGCACGGTCGTCGACGTCCGCATCTTCAGCCGCAAGGGCCAGGAAAAGGACGAACGGGCAAAACAGATCGAAGCGGAGAACACGACCAAGCTCGAGAAGAACCTGGGCGATGAAATCCGCATTCTGACCGACGAGCGTCTCAAGCGCCTCGACGGCATTCTCGGTGATAAGGAAGTGCTCGCCGATCTGCATGACGAGCGCACCAACAAGCGTCTACTGACCAAGGGCATGATCCTCGATCGCGAGACCATCGAGCGCATCTCGACGAAGAATCTGAAGCGCATTCGCTTTGCGGACAAGGACCCGCGCGTGAATGAGCAGATCGACGAAATCGAAGAGATGACCTCGCGTCAGATCGAAGTGCTGCGCAAGATCACCAACGAGCGCATTGCGAAGCTCCAGAAGGGCGATGAGCTCTCGCCGGGCGTGATCAAGATGGTCAAGGTCTACATCGCCATGAAGCGCAAGCTTTCCGTTGGCGACAAGATGGCCGGCCGTCACGGTAACAAGGGCGTGATCGCGCGCATTCTTCCTGAGGAAGACATGCCGTATCTGCCCGATGGCACACCGGTTGAGATCGTTCTGAATCCGTTGGGCGTTCCATCCCGTATGAACGTCGGACAGATTCTGGAGACGCATCTTGGCTGGGCCGCCGCGACCCTCGGTGCGAAGATCGCCGAAGTCGTCAAGCAAAACAGCGACGTGAACTATCTGCGCGAGCAGATCAAAGTAGGCTTCAAGGGAACAGCCACGCTGAACCATCTTCTCGAGCTCGACGACGAGATGTTGGTTCGTGTAGCCAAGGGAATGAAGCGCGGCATCTGGTTTGGCACTGCAGTCTTTGACGGCGCGCAGGAAAGCGAAATCAAGGCGCTGCTCGCGTCGGCCGGCCTGCCCAGTTCGGGCAAGACGGCGCTCTACGACGGCATGACCGGCGAACAGTTCGAACAGCCGGTCACTGTGGGCTACATCTACATGCTCAAGCTCTCGCACCTGGTGGACGACAAGATTCACGCTCGCTCCATCGGACCGTACTCGCTCATCACCCAGCAGCCGCTGGGCGGCAAGGCGCAGTTCGGTGGCCAGCGCTTCGGCGAAATGGAAGTGTGGGCGCTCGAAGCTTATGGCGCGGCCTACATCCTGCAGGAGCTGCTGACTGCCAAGTCCGACGACGTTTTTGGCCGTACGAAGATCTACGAGGCCATTGTCAAGGGCGAAGCGGCGATCGAGCCGGGTGTGCCGGAGAGCTTCAACGTGCTGATTCGCGAGCTTCAGGCGCTTTGCCTGGATGTCGAGCTGATCAAGCGCGCTGACTTGAAGAAGCTGCCCGCGCCCGAGTTGATCGAGGTGGCCGTAGCCGACTAACGCATCGCTCCCACCTTAGCCCCGCAAATGACGCGGGGCTAAGGTGGGACACCCGCAAGGGTGGTCGCGGATGAAGACATTGAGGGAACTGCCGGAGCGGCTTAAAAATCGCTTCCCAGGGTCAGGCAGAATTCCCGGTAGTAGATGCCCTGGAAACAGCGACGATCACGCATAGGAGGGTCGCCTTGTTCCGTTCCAATCCTTTCGAACTTACGAGCCCCATCAAGGACTTCGACGCTATCCGCATCATGCTTGCCTCTCCGGAGAAGATCCGGAGCTGGTCGCATGGCGAAGTGACCAAGCCGGAAACCATTAATTACCGTACATTCAAGCCGGAACGCGACGGTCTGTTCTGCGCCCGCATCTTTGGGCCGGTCACCGACTGGGAGTGCCTCTGCGGCAAGTACAAACGCATGAAGCACCGCGGCGTGATCTGCGACAAGTGCGGCGTGGAAGTAACCGTGTCCAAGGTGCGCCGTGAGCGCATGGGCCACATCGAGCTGGCTTCGCCGTGCTCGCATGTGTGGTTCTTCAAGGGCCTGCCTTCGCGTATCGGCCACCTGCTCGACATCTCGCTGCGCGACCTCGAAAGCATTCTTTACTTCGAGTCGTACGTGGTTGTCGACGCGGGCGACGCGCCGGTGAAGGAACGCGAGGTCATCAAGGACGAGAATCGCTTCCGCGAGCTCGACCAGCAGTATCGCCCCGCCGGCTTCAAGGCCATGATGGGCGCAGAGGCTATCAAGGAACTGCTGAAGCGCGTCGTGCCGGACGAGCTTGCTGTCGAGATGCGCGAGAAGATGCGCAGCGAGACTTCGGTGCAGAAGAAGCTGAAGTATTCGAAGCGTCTCAAGGTCATCGAGGCCTTCCGCAAGAGCGGCAACAAGCCGCAGTGGATGATTCTCGATGTGTTGCCGGTCATTCCTCCGGAGTTGCGCCCGCTGGTGCCGCTGGATGGCGGCCGCTTCGCCACATCCGATCTGAACGATCTCTATCGCCGCGTCATCAACCGCAACAACCGGTTGAAGAAGCTGATGGACCTGCACGCTCCTGAAGTCATTGTGCGCAACGAAAAGCGCATGCTGCAGGAAGCCGTGGACGCGCTGTTTGACAACGGCCGCCGCGGACGCGTGCTGCGTGGCGCCAACAATCGCCCGCTGAAGTCGCTCTCCGATACGCTCAAGGGCAAGCAGGGCCGCTTCCGCCAGAACCTGCTCGGCAAGCGCGTGGATTACTCCGGCCGTTCGGTGATCGTGGTTGGTCCTGAACTGAAACTGCACCAGTGCGGTCTGCCGAAGAAGATGGCGCTTGAGCTCTTCAAGCCCTTCATCTATCACCGTCTGGAGCAGACGGGACACTGCACCACCATCAAGCAGGCCAAGGAAATGGTGGAGATGCAGGAGCCGGTGGTCTGGGACATCCTCGAAGAAGTCATCAAGGATCATCCCATCCTGCTGAACCGCGCCCCAACGCTGCATCGCCTCGGCATTCAGGCTTTTGAGCCGGTGCTGGTGGAAGGCAAGGCGATCAAGATTCATCCGCTGGTCTGCACCGCGTTCAACGCGGACTTCGACGGCGACCAGATGGCCGTGCACATTCCGCTTTCGCCCGAAGCACAGATCGAAGCGTCGGTGCTGATGCTGGCTGCGCACAACATTCTGTCGCCTGCATCGGGTTCGCCCATCACCGTTCCTACGCAGGACATGGTGCTTGGTCTCTACTACCTGACCAAGTCCAAGGTCGGCGCGAAGGGTGAGGGACGTACCTTTGCAAATGCCGAAGAAGTGCTGATGGCGCTGCACGCCGGTGAAGTGGAAACGCTGTCGCCAATCCGACTTCGCTACACAGGCCGTGTGCTCGACATGACGACGGCGTATGACGATCAGGACCTGATGCACACCGATGCGGTCGAGTTCAACAAGGAATATCTGTCGACCACAGTCGGACGCACCATCCTGAATGACGCTCTTCCTGAGGGCATGCCGTTTGTGAACGGCCTGCTCAAGAAGAAGGGCATTGGACAGCTCGTCAGCTATTGCAACCAGAATGTCGGCCTCGAAGTCACGGTGAAGATGCTCGATCGCATCAAGGAACTGGGCTTCCAGTTCGCGACGCGCTCGGGTCTTTCGGTGGGTCTGGATGACATGGTCATCCCCGATTCCAAATACACCACGGTGGCCGATGCCGACAAGAAGGTGATCGAAGTTCAGCAGCAGTATCTGGACGGCGCAATCACCAACGGCGAGCGTTCGAACAAGGTCATTCAGATCTGGTCGGCGGTTACCGAGCAGGTCGCCGATGAAATGTTCGGCAACATGAAGAAGGCGGACAAAGACGGAACCATGAATCCGATTTACATCATGGCCGACTCTGGCGCCCGTGGTTCGAAGCAGCAGATCCGTCAGCTTTCGGGTATGCGTGGACTGATGGCCAAGCCCTCGGGCGAAGTCATCGAGACCCCGATCACCGCAAACTTCCGCGAAGGCCTCACGGTGCTCGAGTACTTCATCTCGACGCACGGAGCGCGTAAGGGACTGGCCGATACCGCACTCAAGACCGCGGACTCGGGCTACCTGACTCGCCGTCTGGTCGACGTGGCACAGGACGTCATCGTTACCGAGATGGATTGCGGCACGGTCGAGGGCATCTACGTAAGCCCGATCGTCGAATCCGGTGAAATTATCGAGCCGCTGCGTGACCGTATCATCGGCCGCGTGTCGCTCGAACGCATCAAGGACTTCGACGGCAATGTCGTAGTGGATCTGAACCAGCAAATCGACGAAGAAATCGCTTCGGCCATTCAGGGTGCGGGTGTTGAGCGGGTGAAGATTCGCTCGGTGCTCACTTGCGAATCGCGTCGCGGCGTTTGCGCGCTGTGCTACGGCCGCAACCTCGGTTCGGGACGCATGGTAGAGCTCGGCGAAACCTGCGGCGTCATCGCGGCGCAGTCCATCGGCGAACCTGGCACGCAGCTCACAATGCGTACCTTCCACGTCGGCGGAACGGCTTCGCGTGTTTCCGACAAGAGCCGTCTCGATGCCAAGAACAACGGCACCGTGCATTTCATCAACCTCAACACGGTTAAGTCTGAGAAGGATGGCATGCTCGTCGCCATGAACCGCTCAGGTTCTATCGCGATTGTGGATGAGCGCGGACGTGAAAAGGAGCGCTACCAGGTTGTTTACGGTGCGCGTCTGCACGTGGTCGATGGCAAGAAGGTTTCTCTCGGCGATCAGTTGGCTGAGTGGGATCCATACACCTACGCTGTGCTCACCGAGATCGGCGGCACGGTGCAGTTCAAGGACCTGCAGGAAGGCATCACCCTCAACGAAGAAGTCGACGAAGTCACCGGCCTGTCGCGCCTGGTGGTTGCGGATGCTCCCGATGAGAAGCGTCAGCCTGCGATTCTGATCAACGGCGCCAAGGGCAAGAAGCGTTACCTGATGCCCAGCCGCGCTCACTTGATGGTGATGGATGGCGACACGGTTGGACCGGGCGATATCCTGGCCAAGATCCCTCGTGAGTCCACTCGTACCAAGGACATCACTGGTGGTCTGCCGCGCGTGGTTGAGCTCTTCGAAGCGCGTAAGCCGCGTGAAACCGCGATCATCTCGGAGATTGATGGCGTGGTTCGCTTCGGTGAAGTCACGAAGGGTCAACGCCGCATCTACGTCACGGCTGACAACGGCGAAGAGCGCGAGTACTCAGTGCCGCGTGGCACGCACGTCAACGTTCAGGAAGGTGAGCGGCTTTCAGCCGGCGATCCTCTCATGGACGGCCCGCTCAACCCGCACGACATTCTTGCCGTGCTCGGTGAGAAGCAGCTTCAGGCCTACCTGGTGAACGAAATCCAGGAAGTCTATCGGCTGCAGGGTGTGGCCATCTCGGATAAGCATATCGAGGTGATCGTGCGTCAGATGCTGCGCTGGGTCCGCATTGAGGAGGTGGGCGATACGAACTTCCTGCTCGAGCAGCAGGTGGATCGCTTCCGCTTCAATGAGGAGAATGAGCGCGTGCTTACTCAGGGTGGCCGTCCGGCAATTGGACGTCCGCTGCTGCTGGGCATCACCAAGGCGTCGCTCTCGACCGACAGCTTCATCTCGGCCGCGAGCTTCCAGGAGACCACTCGCGTGCTCACCGAGGCTTCGATCAACGGAGCCATCGACGGCCTGCGCGGTCTGAAGGAGAACGTTATCGTCGGCCGCCTGATTCCTGCTGGAACCGGACTCGAATACTACCGCAACGTGCAGCTCTCACCGGAGCTGGAGGAAGCGGCAGAGCGGGTCAAGCAGGAAGTCTCCGCGGAGATTCGAGGCTGCAGGAACGCGAGCTCGAGATCATGCGTCAGGAAGGCGAAGCCGAAGAGATGGCTGCGGAGTAAGACCTGCCGTCCAGGCAGCCGCGGGCTTCGCCCGCAAAAACTTCAAGCCCGGTCGAGAGACCGGGCTTTTTTATTGAAACCGCAGTTCCTAACGAATCAGATGAATCGGAATTCCCAGCTGCAACTGCGCCCAAGCCCGATCGGTCGTGTACACCGGAGCGTTTAGCGTCATCCCCAGCGCCAGGCAAGCGCGATCTCCCAACGATAATCCATAAGGCTGCGTTTTTCGGATCAACGAACCGGCGGTTTCTGCCGAGGTGGCATCGAAAGGCAAGATTATCGGGACAGAAGCCACGACAGATTCCCATGCCACCTTGAGATCGACACCGTCCCGAACCAGTTTGCTCTGGGCCTCCGCCGCGTTCACAGCGCCAAGTACTGCAAAGGGAATTAACGGAGCGATTTGATCCGCGCCCGGTTCACTATGCAGCCACGCCAGAATGACGGATGTGTCGAAGACGACCTGGCTCATTCCGCCATCTCTTTGCGAAACTCCTCGCGCCTCTCTGCAATCAGTTCATCGGCTAGGGATCGGTCTGAACTTATGTACTTCGTGATGAGAGCCTGAGCGCGCCGTGCTCGCTGCAGTTGGGTTTCAATACGGATAGTCTCGCCGTCCGAGGTGAAAATCACGTCGTCTCCTGCCTTCACACCAAGCACTTCGCGCAACTGGGCGGGAATGACAACACGCCCACTCTCGTTCAATTTGGCGCGCACCTCAAATGCTTCGGATACTGGAACCATGGCGCCTCCAATTGACATTTTATCTTAATATGTCATTTAGGGGAAATTGTCAATTGTTGGAGTCGCTTCTCATAGCAGAGAAAACCGCAATCCAACGCGGAAGCCTAGCTCGGTCTCGCCCGAAAGCGTGTAGCCCAGCTTGGGAAAGAGCTTCTGCGTTGCCGGATTCTGCGTATTGGTATCGACGCGGAGGACGGCAATCCCGAGCGACCGCGCCACCATTTCGGCCTGCTGCATCAGAGTTTCAGCAACGCCACGCCCGCGAAACTCCGGATCGACAGCGAGACGGTGCACGACGATGGCTGGCTCCGAAATATCCCAGCCAACGTTGGCATACTCTGGCTCCTGGTCCCGGGTGATGGCGGCAAGGCCAGCAATCGTGCCATCGATCATGGCGATCCACAGCTGATTCTTTTCCACGTCCCGCAGGAAGACTTCTGCATTCGGATAGTTGTCGTCCGACTGCAGATTGCCGCCAGCACGCATCAGCGGCACGACGCGCCGCACCAGAGCCATGATCTGCGGGATGTCTTCCGCCGCCGCCTTTTGCGTTTGCATGGATATATCGTACGGCCTGCTATGCTGCCGGTATGTTCGACCCGGCCGCAAGCAGCGACACAGCTCTGCTCTTTACAGAGCAGGTGCTGGTGCTGGCAACCATCGTCGGCTCCGTGGCCGCGCTGCCGAGCTTTATCGAATTCATCTCGGAGCTGCGCAAGAGGCGCGAGCGCATCGATCTTTCTCTCGAAGATGAGGCAGTCGATCAGCTTCATCCGAGGCTGGCGGGCCTTGATGAGCTGCTGCGATCGGTAGAGGATCTGGTCGACCGGGCACGTTTTCCCGGTGCCTACCAGGATCTGAAGATCGGGAACGAGATTTTGATTATCGGTCCCGGCCAGAGCGGAAAGAAGTCACTGGCGCAGACCCTCGCTAAGGCGAGTGGCATGGAGCGGCTGGTGACGGTCTACAACCCCCGTGACTCGGATGCCCTGGCCAAAGCTAAAAGCCTCATCGAGGGATACAAGCGGCGCAAGGTCATGCTGTTGCTTCCACGCATCGATCTGGTTTTCAAGCAGAACGATCCCGAATTGTTGACAGAGCTCGATGCACTGATTGAGAGCACCTCAGAAAAGCAAAACGTGTTGGTGACAGCGACGGCGGTTAGCTTTGAGCCGGATAGCGATCTCGACAATCTCTTTGGTATCAAGCTGGCGCTGCCGGGCGCACAGGTGATCGGCGAAAACCGGCGCGAGATTCCGGAGGAGCAACAGCCTGAGATTCGCGAAATGATGGCCTCGGTAGCGCGCTACTATCTTGCCGAGGCTCAGCGTCGCGGACTCCGGTTTGAGGGAATGAGCGAAGAGGAGTTCTGCACGCTGGTGCTGGCTGAGGCGATGAATCCAGCGGAGGTAGAGGATATTGTGGTGCTGTGCGAGACGGCCGCACTCTTTCGCCGCCGTACTTCAAAAGCAGGCGCGCTTATCGTCACACGTGAAATTCTATCGACGGCGATTGGCCGCGTTGTGATTGGCTGAATCGGTGCGCAAATGCGACCCGTATCGTATTGCACAATATTTAACGGGTTCTTCGAGTCGCGAGCTGGACAACGTCATCCAACGCAAGAAGATTGTTATTCCAAGGAGTTGTCGCGATGCCGCTTTCCGCTGTTGAAGTACACGAACGCAAACAGGCCCCCGCTGTCGAAGATGTAATTCCTGCGATTTTGAAGCGTTGGAGCCCCCGCTCCTTCAGCGACAAGCCCGTAGACAAGGCTCTTGTTGAGAAGGCATTTGAGGCCGCTCGCTGGGCAGCATCCTCTTCCAACGAACAGCCTTGGCGCTATATCGTTGGATTCAAGGGAGATGAGACATACGACAAGATCCTGTCCGTACTGGTCGGTTTTAACCAGGCCTGGGCTAAGAGCGCCCCTGTGCTGATACTCGGTTTTGTCTCGACCAAGTTCGCGCACAATGGCAGTGAGAATCGATTTGCATTGCACGACCTTGGCGCCGCTTCCGCTTATCTTTGCCTGGAAGCAGCTGAGTTAGGCATACACACGCATTCGATGGCCGGCCTGGACTATGACGCAGCCGTAAAGGCGTTCGATGTGCCTGCAGATTTCATCACGGGCGCAGCGATTGCGATGGGATATCAGGGCGAGCCTGCAGCGTTGCCCAACGAGAAGATGCTTACGCAAGAGGAATCGGAGCGGCAACGACGGCCGCTTTCGCAGACCGTCTTCAGCGCGTGGGGTGTGCCGGTTAGGTTCTGACGGTCCGCAGTTCGAGGCGGAGGGGGACTGTGGTCCATTAAATTGGAAGATGGAGACCGCGAGTGCCCCCATCCGCGCGCAGCACAAGAAAACCCAGCAGCCGTCAGAGCAGGTCTACCCGGCGAAGCCCGGCACGGTTCCGTATACGCTTCCGGATCGGTAGTCCCTATCCATTTATTGCGGCCGTGGCGGGTGCGGCGATTCTATTTGTGCTGGTGTATTCCGCAATTGCCCGTCATATCGCACGGCCCGCGAATACCGATCGCCAGACCTTCGACGCGATTGTTGTGCTGGGCACGCCGGCGGACAGCGACGGCAATCCAACACCGCAGATGCTGGACCGGGTAGGCGAGGCGGTGCGCGAGTACGATCGGGGGGTCGCGCCAAGACTGATTCTCTCCGGCAGTGCCGCGCACAACCGCTATGTTGAAGCCGATGTGATGGCTCGCGTCGCAGAGTCGCAGGGCGTGCCTCAGTCGATGATTTACGAGGACGCACAGGCGATGGATACGATCCAGAACGCGTGCCACTCCGAGCAGATCATGAAGAGCCACGGATGGAAGTCGGCAGAGGTGGTGACAAGTCCGTTTCATGTGCAGCGCGCGGCGATGATTTTTTCGCATCTGCCTATCGAGTGGCGCATGCACGCGGCTCCCGGCAATCTGACTCCGGGGTATTACAGCCGAACGGCCAGCGTGGTGGAGATCGTGAAGACGGCGCGATATCTGCTGTGGGCGCGCTGGGTGGAGCGATGCGCGGCATGACGGGCCATGCAGACGCGTTCTCGGGCTGTGCTAAGGAGATCGCGCGCGTAATAAGCAGGGAACTATCCGAATGCGGCCGGACGAGTCTAAATTCCAGCCTCGCGACCCCGGGAAATAATGGATACGAAGGCTAGGGCGGAAGTTTGTTTCCTGTGCGCTCAGCCATTTAACATCGAGGAGTGATGTCCCTTTTGAAGCCAGTTTTGACACGATCCACTCTTGCTGCGCTCATTTGCGCAGTTCTCTGTTCGACCGCCGTTTCGGGGAATGCCCAGGCCTCTCCACAGACCGCGCCGCAGACGACCGCGCCGCAAACGACCGCGGCCCAGAGTCAGCAGCAGCTACCGAACGGCACGTACGTTTCCATCGATCCACTTGCCGGAGTGCACTACGACAACCGCTGGGATGTTTCCGTAGGCCTGGCGTACGCGCATATCAGCGCAGGCCCGAATATTCGAGAGGGCGCGAACCTGGGAGGACTGGATATATCCGGTTCCTACTGGTTGACCAAGCACTGGGGCGTTGAAGCCAGCGGGCGCGGCTACATGGGCACCAGTGGCACAACACCCGCGGCTGCCGGGCCGCCGTATAACGAGAGCGGCGTCTTCGTGTCGCAGTACATGTTCCTGGGCGGCGTGGAATATCTGGGGCCGCACAACAAGCACATTGCGCTCATTCCGCATGCGCTGATCGGCGGGGCTTACGGCGACTTCAACAAGGATCTGGGCCACGCCGGTTCGACGACCGGTCCGACGGGCATCGCCGGGTTCTACGACAACCAGGTGGCTCTGGGCGGAGCTTTTGGCGCACACATCGACCTCAACCGCTCGGCGCATTGGGTGTTTCGCATCACGCCAGACGCGTTGATGACCAGCTATGACGGAACGAGCCAGTATCCGCACACCCAATGGCAGTTCGGCATCTCGGCGGGTGTGCAGTATAAGTTCAAGGGCAAGCGGTAGCAGCGAAACGTCTTCGCGCAAAAAAAAAGAAAAGGGGTGCCGTGGCTCTGGCCGGCACCCCGTTTCTGTGTTTTCCGCTGGCTATCGGCGCTTCGCCGCCGCAATACCGTCTCGTATCGATTTCATGTGCAGGCGGAAGCGGGTCCAGACATTTTCGTCTCTGGTAAGGAGCCCGTACAGCAGGTGTATTACCCCCGGATAGCGCCGTGACCCGAGAAGCGTAAGGGTCAACCGATACGCGATCTGGCGGAGTCTGCCGTGGGGTTGCGAAGCTAGATACTCCATGGTGGTCAAGTGGCGGTTGTAGGCTACGTCGTAAAAGCCAACTGGATTGAAAAGAACACGATGTTCTTCAGCGGGCCGCTGGCCGACGTGGTGCTCAACCAGAACCGCCGGGTCATATATCAGGTGGTATCCGCGGGCAACCAGGCTGAGCGAGAGCATCATATCGTTGCCCATCTGGACCCCCTTTCCGCGCAGGCGTGTGTCCGGCCGCAAATCCCCTAGTGCGGACTTGCGATAGCTCATGTTCACGCCTTTCAGCACATGGACATACCGCGCCGGCCCGGCACCCACATGGTGATTCCCAATTGCGACCCCATTCCACTTGACGATGCCGACAACCTGCTCGGCGCCGTCCATCCATTGGCCGTCCGCCCAGACATAATCCCGTCCCCCAACTCCGCCTACGGTAGCATCGGACTCGAAGTGATCGACGATCTTTCGCAGCCAGTCCTTGATAGGAATTGAATCGTCGTCTGTAATCGCCACGTAGTCCGTGGTCGCCGCATCAATGCCGCGCGTCAGGGCAAACACCTGTCCCGGCCGTTCACACAACAGCAGCCGGGCCGATAGGCCGGTCCTGTCTGTACGCGCAAGAAATGCCACTGTTTCGGCGTCCTCCTCGCGGTAGCAGATGAGTATTTCAGTTGGTGGAAGCGACTGTTGCTCAAGCGCCGCCAGACAGTGCTCCAACTCCGCCGTGCGCCTGTAGGTGGGCACCACGACTGTGATGCCCGGTGCATATGTGCCTGCAGTAGTTTCGCTCATTTGCCGAAGCCTCGGGGGCTGCTGCGGTAAACGGACCGCGTTTTGGCCGAATAGTGAACGGATCGTTCAGCAGCAAGAACTTGTTGCCGCCTCTTCGCTGCCGAAACAATCCTCAACGGAGTGAAGGAGGTCTATATTCGAATGTGCTTTTAGACGAGTTCGTGGCCGGCAAACCAGTAGCCGATTTCGAATGCGGCGGTTTCCGGGGCATCGGAGCCGTGGATGGCATTCTCTTCGATGGAGCCCGCAAACTGCTTGCGGATGGTGCCCTCTTCGGCATTAGCCGGGTTGGTGGCTCCCATCAGCTGGCGCAGGTCGGCGATAGCGTTGTCTTTTTCGAGAGCCATCAGCACGATCGGTCCCGAGGACATGAAGGTTGTCAGCGAATCGAAGAAGGGGCGCGCGCTATGCACGGCGTAGAAGCCCTCAGCTTCTTTCTTCGAGATCGACTGCTTCTTGATAGAGATGATCTGGAAGCCGGCCTTTTCGATTTCCGCCAGGATGGCGCCGGTGTAGCCTTTGCGGACTGCGTCCGGCTTGATGATGCTGAAAGTGCGTTGCGACACGAAACGTGCTCCTTACCGATTGATTGGTACTGTTCTATTGTAATCGGCGCATCGATGGAGCCTGAGACGGCTAATGAAAAAGCCCGCGAAATCAGCGGGCTTTTGAGAAACATACGGCTGGAGCTATTCAGGCTTTGCCGATAACTTCAGCCAGTTTCGCGCCAATATCCGCAGGCGAGACGACGACGTGGATGCCGGCTTCGGTCATGGCTTTCATCTTCTCCTTGGCGGTGCCCTGACCTCCGGAGATGATCGCACCGGCGTGGCCCATGCGGCGGCCCGGAGGCGCGGTCTGACCGGCGATGAATCCGACGACGGGCTTCTTCACGTTTTCCTTGACCCATGCCGCCGCGGCTTCTTCCGCCGCTCCGCCGATTTCGCCGATCATGATGATCGCTTCGGTGTCGGGGTCGTCGTTGAGCAGTTTCAGCGCGTCGATGTGCGTGGTGCCGATGATCGGATCGCCGCCGATGCCGATGGCCGTGGATTGCCCGATGCCGCGCTGCGTGAGTTGGTGTACCGCTTCATAGGTCAGCGTGCCGGATTTGGAAACGATGCCTACAGAGCCTTCCTTATGAATGCGAGCGGGCATGATGCCGATCTTTGCCTTGCCGGGCGAGATTACCCCGGGGCAATTGGGGCCGATGAGCCGGGACGATGAGTTCTTGATCTTGGCCCAGACCTTGACCATATCGAGCGTGGGAATGCCTTCGGTGATGGCAACGATCAGCGGAAGGCCCGCGTCTTCGGCTTCGAGAATCGCATCGGCCGCAAACGGCGGAGGGACAAAGATGACGGTCGCATTGGCACCGGTGTTTTCGACGGCTTCCGAGACGGTATTGAAAACCGGCCAGCCTTCGTGTGTTGTGCCGCCCTTGCCGGGCGTTACACCGCCGACCACATTGGTGCCGTATTCGGCCGCGCCCTTCGCGTGGAAGGTGCCTTCCTTACCGGTAATCCCTTGAACGATGAGGCGAGTATTTTTATCGACGAGAACTGACATTTATGCCACCGCCTTTGCTGCCGCAACGACGAGATCGGCGGCTTCTTTCATCGTGGAACCAACCTGGAAATTCAAACCGGAGTCCTTCAAGATCTTACGGCCCTCTTCAACGTTCGTTCCTTCGAGGCGAAGCACGATAGGCACGGTCACGTTGAGATTGCGCGCGGCGTTGACGACGCCGGTTGCGAGGCGATCAACGCGCAAGATGCCGCCGAAGATGTTGATGAAGATTGCTTTGACATTCTTGTCCGAGAGCAGGATCTCAAATGCGTGCTCGATCTGCTCCTGCGTTGCGCCGCCGCCTACATCGAGGAAGTTGGCAGGGCTGCCGCCGGCGTATTGAATGATGTCCATCGTGGCCATCGCAAGGCCCGCGCCATTGACCATGCAGGCGATGGAGCCATCGAGCTTGATGTAGTTGAGGGCGTACTTGCTGGCTTCGACTTCGAGCGGATCCTCTTCGGCTACGTCGCGAAGCGCCTTGATTTCCGGATGGCGGAAGAGCGCGTTGTCGTCGAAGGTCATCTTGGCGTCGAGGGCGAAGAGCTTGTCATCTTTGGTCGTGATGAAAGGGTTGATCTCGACGAGCGAGGCATCGGTTTCTACGAATGCCTTATAGAGGCTCTGGAGGAAGCCGACTGCGGCGTTAACCATGGTGGATTTGATACCGAGAGCGAAGGCGATCTTGCGGCCCTGGTAGCCGGCCAGGCCAATGACCGGATCGATCTCCTCCTTGTAAATTGCGGTGGGATCCTTCGCGGCGACTTCCTCGATCTCCATGCCGCCCGCCTGCGAAGCCATGAAAACGAGCTTGCCGGTGGCGCGATCGAGGACGATGCCGAGGTACAACTCGCGGTCGATGGCAGCGGTTTCTTCCACCAGCAGGCGCTGCACCTTCTGACCTTGCGGACCGGTTTGATGCGTAACGAGCTGCAAGCCGAGGATGGCCTTGGATGCGTCTTCGGCGGCTGCCAGGGTGCGGACGACCTTGACGCCGCCACCTTTGCCGCGACCTCCGGCGTGGATCTGCGCTTTCACGACAACGCCGGACGCGCCGCCCGCGAGAAGCAGGCGTGCGGACTCCGAGGCCTCCGGCAGCGTATTGGCTACCTCGCCTTTCGGTACCGGCACACCGTACTTCGCCAGGATCGTTTTTGCCTGATATTCATGAATTTTCATGGCTTGTTGGGATTCCTAACGCAAGAGTTACCCACGCGATGGCCTTCAGAGCCAGTTAGAACGCACGCGTGCGGGTTGTTCTGCAGCAGGAAAATACTATCGAACGCGGCAAAGGGGCGGCAAACGCGGTGCGGCATAGTGTGGAACAGGGGGACGAGTGTGAGTGTGAACCGCTTGGCCGTTAGGATGGAATGTATGTCTGGTTTGAAATCGTTGTTGAAGCCGCTAGCCGAGGATGGAACGCAACTGACGCGCGAAGAGGCGCGTGGAGCACTGGCAGCAATTCTGGATGAGCAGGTGCCGGAGGTAGAGACGGCAGCGCTGCTGACGGCGCTGGCGACGCGCGGAGAGATGGCTCCTGAAGTGGCGGGTTTCGTTGAGGAGATGCGGGCGCGTGCGACGCCGATTCCGCTGACCGGTGAGGAGCGCGAACAACTAGTGGACACTTGCGGAACGGGTGGGGGAGGTCCGGCGACCTTCAACGTTTCCACCGGCGCGGCGCTGGTAGCCGCGGCAGCCGGTGCGAAGGTCGCCAAGCACGGAAACCGCGCCGTGACTTCGCAGTGTGGATCGGCGGATGTGCTGGAGGCGCTGGGTGTGCCTATTACTCTGCCTCCCGATCTGGCAGCGGAGTGCCTGCGCGAGACCGGATTTGTGTTTCTGTACGCGCCGATGTTGCATCCGGCGATGAAGGTGGTAGCTTCGCTCCGGAAAGCACTGGGGTTCCGGACTATCTTCAATCTTTGCGGGCCGTTGACGAATCCGGCTGGAGCCCGAGCGCAGGTAATCGGTGTGCTGGCGCCGAGCCGGGCCCTCTTGATGGCGCGCACTCTGGTGGAACTGGGCACGACGCGCCGGGCGTTTGTAGTGCATGGCCTGGATGGAATGGACGAGCTGACACTGACCGGCGAGTCGCTGGTGGTTAGAGTAGAGCCGGAGACTGATCCTCCGTTTAAAGCGGCGAGATATTTGCCGGAGATGGCCGGGCTGCCAATCACCTCAATGCAGGAGTTGCTGGGGCCGGACAGGAGTGATGCGGCGGCGCATGCGGAAGTGCTGTACGACATCCTGACAGGCATCAAGGGGCCGAAGAGGGACATCGTGCTGTTCAACGCGGCAGCGGCATTGGTGGCTGTTGGGCTTGCCGGAGGCATGAAAGAAGGCGTAGAGCGCGGAGCCGAAGCGATTGACTCCGGCGAGGCCGCGGCTACGCTGGCCAGGCTGCGAATGTTCGGCGAGAGATACGTAAACAAGAGTAGCTAACTGCGGTAGCTAACTGTTTGCCATTGAAGTCTTTCGCCGCTCCACCTATTCTGACTCCGGGGATTGAGGGGGATGGGATGACTCTAGAGAGCGGGGCCGCGGTGGGGGCCGGGCGGGCGATCTTTATCAGCTACCGGCGCGATGATTCCGAGGGCGAGGCTGGACGGCTGTTCGACGACCTGGTGCGGGCATACGGTGACACGAACGTCTTCATGGACGTGGCAGGAATTGAGCCTGGGGTCGACTTCCGGCAGGCTATCGACAAGAACGTTTCAGGCTGCGGTGTGCTGCTGGCAATGATTGGGCCTACCTGGGCCACGCTCACGGGTAGAGATGGAACGCGGCGCCTGGATAATCCGGAAGATTATGTGCGTCTCGAAATCTCGACCGCTTTGAAACGCGGCATTCCGGTAATTCCGGTGCTGGTGCACGATGCCAAGATGCCGGCGCTCGATCAATTGCCGGAAGACCTCAAAGACCTGCGTTACCGGAACAGTGTGGAACTGACGCATGCACGGTGGAACTCAGACGTGACGCTGCTGGTGGGTGCGCTGAAGGCTTATGTACATGTCGATTCTGCCCATGAAGCCGACACTGTTCATGCCCAGGTTCCGGTTCAGCTCCCCGCTCCGCTGGCGGCTCCCGCGGAAGCGCCACAAGGGAAATCGAAGTTACCGCTTATGATCGGGATCGCAGTCGCGGTGCTTGCCGCGATTGGGATCGGCATAGCCATGCTGATGCACAAGCCGACGCCGGTGCCTGCTCCGGATCCGATCGCAGCTTTTCTCGGGGATTGGCAGAACGTGCAAATGCCGGCAACTGGCGACAATCTGATCCGGCTGCAGGTGACACAGGAGACTCCGGAAAGCGGCGGGAAATATGTGGTTCATGCGTGGGGGAGATGCCAGCCCTCTTTCTGCGATTGGGGCGAGCACCATGCCAATCTCAATGGGGATGAGCTGGTCACGGTAAGCTTCGATCTGAGGAACACTCCGGAAGAAAACACGCAACTACGCAGCTCGGTGATTCGCCTTCGGCCGTCTGGTCAGGGGCTTTCGGTCACGGTCAGCAACAAGTGGCAGGCCAAGGGCCAAGAGCAAGCACAGCAGGATCAAAGTGACCAGGATTCGAAAGTACGCGAAAAGCACCTTGAGTTTAGCAAGGGCTTCCGTTGAGGCGCTCCAAAATCACTTTCCTGAATTCGCCTGAGCGGACTTTTGCAGGGCCGCCTGCCACTGCGAGTTTTCCTGCGAAATGAGCGCTTCCGTGCGTTCGGCTAACATCACCCGTGGATCGGCAACGCCTGCGTAGGACCCGGCTTTGGCAAGGAAGAGAAATTTCTCGTGCTTAAGTGACTCGGCGGTATTGCGGTAGTCGGTCCAGTGTTCCTGGTACTGGTTCAGGTGCAGCAGACCCTCAAGAATCGTGATGAGCACTCCGAGACCACCCACAATGTAGGCAACGCCAGGAAAGGGTTGGCCTGTAAGGAAGGGAATGAGCGCCGCGGCGACGATTTCCATTACCTTGATGCGCTTAAAGGTCGATCGCGCGCCGCGTGCCTTGGCGCTGTACCAGGTGAGCTGATCTTCGAGGCGGGCGAAGATGGGGTCGTCTTTTGGCAGTTCAAAGGGTGTGGACATCGCGGCTGGGAGCCATTGTAGCGTGAGAGCAGGAAATGCCATGTCGTAAAGGAAGGGATCGACACTCTGTCGCATCTCAGCCAGGCAGCGCCGAAATGTAAAATGGAAGGGAGATTTTCCTTCCTTTGAGAACGGTCTCGATCTGATTTCCGGAAGCAGTCAATTTCATGTCCAGTGATTCCCCCGTGCAGAAGAATGTTTCGCGTCCTCGCGTGCTGAGCGGCATGCGCCCTACAGGCAAGCTGCATCTCGGCAACTACATGGGTGCGCTGGCGAATTGGGTGAAGCTGCAGGATGACTACGAGTGCTATTTCTTTGTCGCGGACTGGCATGCGCTGACTACGGACTACGCGGACACGTCGGCGGTTGCAGAAAACATTGAAGAGGTTGCCCTCGATTGGCTCGGCAGCTGGGCTCGATCCAGAGCGCAGTGTGCTGTTTTTGCAGAGCAAGGTGTTGACGCATTCCGAGCTGTTTTTGCTCTTCAGCATGATTACGCCGCATCGGTTGGCTTGAGCGCGTACCGACGTACAAGGAGCAGCAGGAAAATCTCACGACAAAGGATCTGAGCACCTACGGGTTTCTTGGCTATCCGTTGCTGCAAGCGGCAGACATCCTGATCTACCAGCCGCAGTTTGTGCCGGTGGGCCAGGATCAAGTTGCGCATGTGGAACTCACGCGTGAGAGTAGCGCGACGGTTCAATCAGTTCTACAAGATTGGCGGAGCAGGAAGTACTACCTGAACCAAAGGTGCTGCTCACACCGTCGCCGAAGCTGCCGGGAACCGACGGCAGCAAGATGTCGAAGAGCTACGGTAATACGATTCAGATCACGGATACTGAGTCGGAAGTTCGCCAGAAGCTGAAGACAATGGTGACCGATCCTGCGCGCGTTCGGCGCACCGATCCGGGTGATCCGGACAAATGCCCGGTTGGTGATCTGCACAAAGTGTTCTCTACGCCGGAGAAGCTCGTCGAGGTATATGAGGGATGCACGTCTGCTGGGATTGGGTGCATCCAATGCAAGGGGTGGGCTGCCGACGCGCTGGTGCAGATTCTGCTGCCGATTCAGGAGCGTCGAGCACAGTACACGGCAAAGCAGGTCGATGGAGATTCTCGAGGCAGGTTCAGATCGTGCCCGGCTGCGCGCGGAACAGACAATGCATGAGGTGCATGCAGCAATGCAGATGAGCCTGGATTACGGAAAGCTGGGTGAACGACTCAGGAAGATCGTAACTCCACGCTCGCGGAAAAGAGCCGAAGTGGCAGGCCGAGTCTGTGCCGACTCGTTTCTCGCCGAGGCCGGTGATGAGAAGTCCGAAGACGCGGCAGCGCAGAGGCCAAAGATGCAGGAAGACGATGCCGAAGATCGCCTTTCCGTTTTCTGTGACGGTGGGCCAGGTCTATGACGGGCCGATGGACCTGCTGCTGGACCTGATCCGCAAGCAGGACATCGATATCTACGACATTCCCATTGCGAAGATTACGGCGCAGTTTCTGGCCTATGTGGACCAGCTGAAGGCGAGCGATGTGGATGTGGCGGGCGAGTTCATCTACATGGCTTCGCTGCTGATTCACATCAAGAGCAAGATGCTGCTGCCGCGCGCAGCCAGCGGCCCGGAGGACGCGGCTGAGGATCCGCGGCGCGAGCTGGTGGAGCGGCTGCTGGAGCACGAGCGCTTCAAGAACGCGGCGCAGATGCTGCAACAGAAGCAGATGCTTGAGGCGGCGACGTGGACCAATCCCGGAATCCGCGAGTTTCGCGACGATGCCGCTGCGGAGCCGGAGATTGCAGCCGACACCGTCGACCTAGTCCGCGTATCTTCCGCGACATTCTGGAGCGCGCGCGGCATCGGCCCATCCTGAATGTGCAGGAGGATTCGGTCACTGTGGGGCAGATGATCCAGTTTCTGGGCCGAAGGCTGACGATGGAGGACCGCCCGGTTTCGCTGCGCAGGCTGCTCGGCAATACGCGCTCGCATCGGGCACTGGTGGCAATGTTCCTGGCGCTGCTTGAGCTGGTCAGGTTGCAGGCGATCCTGCTGCATCAGGACCGGATGTTCAGCGAGATCTTTATCAAGAAGAATACTGAGTTCGAGAGCGTGATTAACGAGATCTCGGCACGCGCCAACGATGACTGGCGATGATCCGGCAGGCAACTCCTACTTTTGAGCAATCCCCGGCAGTAGGCTGACGGCCTCCTATTATATTGGAACATTGGTTATAATGAAGTTGGAGGTGAGTATGGCTACTGCGGTGAAGATTACGACGGTCGGAAACTCGGCGGGAATCGTGCTTCCGAAAGAAGTGCTATCGCACCTGAATGTCGAGAAGGGCGACACGTTATACATAACTAAGACGAAGGAAGGGATCCAGCTTGTTCCGTATGACGAGGAGTTTTCCGCACAGATGGAAGCGGCGGAGCGCGTGATTGGGCTATACAAAGATGCTCTGCGCAGGCTCGCGGAATAATGCAGGAGCCCAGGTGGATACAGGAGCGAGCGGTGTTGTCCATCCACAATCGGCTGCTTGCCCAGTTTGGCGGGTCTGAAGGGATTCGTGATCAGGGATTGCTCGAGTCAGCTCTTGCTCGCCCGAGAAATCGCTTTGCGTATGTAGGAGAAGCCGCTTCTCTGCATGTCCTGGCTGCTGCTTACGCATTCGGAATTTGCCGCAATCACCCGTTTGTCGATGGCAATAAACGGACCGCAATGGCCGTCGCCATGGCGTTTCTGGATATAAACGGTTTCATGGTTACTGCAACACAAGAAGACGCCTACCTCACTTTTCTGGGCCTGGCAGCGGGTGAAATCGATGAACCGCAACTTGAGGTATGGTTTGGGCGTAATAGCGAGCAGACCTGAATATCTCGGTAACGTTCCTTTTTTCTTGAGCTGTCATCGCCGTGGCTGACGATACAATTGGCCCGGTTTCCAATTTCATTCTGAGAGTCATCTATGTCGAGCAATAGCGCGGCTCCGGTTACGCCTGAGCGCATTCAGCAGTTTGCATGGGGTTATGTTTCTCCACTGGTTCTTGAGGCGGCTATTCGCAGCAAGGTATTCGACACATTGGACAAGGGGCCAGCGACCGTCGCGGAAGTCAGCACAGCGACTGGCAGTTCAGAGCGCGGACTGACCGCGATCATGAACGTGCTGGTAGGCCTCAATTTGCTCGCCAAGGATGCGGAGGGCCGCTATTCGCTCACGCCTGAGAGCGACCTTTTCCTTGTCAGCACCAAGCCCAGTTTCATGGGTGGGCTGATTCGTCATTGCAGCCAGCATCTGATTCCGCGCTGGCTTCACATCAATGAGGTCGTTAAGACAGGAAGCCCGGTTTCGGCCGTGAATCAGGAAGAATCGGGAAGTGCATTCTTCCATGAATTCGTGACCGATATTTTTCCCATGAGCTATCCGGCTGCAAAGACCCTTGCTGAGCATATAACGGCGAAAGCTGACGGCCGATTTCACGTGCTGGATCTTGCAGCAGGATCTGGAGTATGGGGAATCGCCCAGGCGCAAAGCTCCGAGCAAGCGCATGTGACCGCAGTTGATTGGCCGGGCGTGCTGCCGGTGACACGTCAGACGGTCGAGCGTTTTGGACTCAGCGATCGGTTTGGCTTTGTAGAAGGCGACCTGATGGAAGCCGATTTTGGCTCTGGCTATCAGCTTGCGACGCTCGGCCACATTCTGCACAGCGAAGGCGAGGCGCGGAGCAAGACACTTCTGACCAAAACCTTTGCGGCGTTGGCTTCGGGCGGCACGATCGCGATTGCTGAGTTTCTGGTGAACGCGGATCGCACCGGACCGGTTGGAGGGCTTTTCTTCGCAGTGAACATGCTGGTGAATACTGACGTCGGCAATACGTTCAGCTTCGAAGAGATTTCCGGTTGGCTGGCGGAGGCTGGATTCGTCGACGCGAGATTGCTTGAGTCTCCGGGACCGTCTCCGCTGATTCTGGCCACCAGGCCTTGACGACACGCTCCAGTCGGAGCCAATCCGAATCAGTCCCGAGGACTGCCGTCTGCGGAGTGGAGCGGAGTACATCATCCGTTCACAACCTGCACCTACACTTGGGCCTCGCAGGAAAGGGAGAGCAAACGATGCCCGTAGAAATCACTGAACTGGATCAGATGCAGGCCGCTTATAAGGCTGCGGTGGACGCCTGGGTGAAAGCTATTCGCGAAGAGGAAACGCTGGCTTCTCACGCGGATCACTCTGTGACCGAAATCGATGCGTGGGAAGAGGCCACCGACGCCGAGGAAGAAGCGCGGGAACGGGCTAAAAAAGCAAAGAAGGCTTACGAAGACGCGCTGCGGGAGAAGTTCTTCCATTTCTAGGTTGCTGCAACGAATAGCTTGAGAGAGATCTGCGAGGTGCCGTTCCGCACTCAAGGGACGAGTTTTCCTATCGCAGGCGGTGGTTGGCACTGCGATATTCTCAAGAGCTATGGGCCGCATTCGAGTGCTTCCGGATCAGGTGGCGAACCAGATCGCCGCCGGCGAGGTGGTGGACCGACCTGCTTCGGTGGTCAAGGAACTGCTCGAGAATGCGCTCGATGCCGGAGCGAAGCGGATCCGCGTGGAAGTGGAGGCTGGCGGACGGAAGCTGATCCGCGTGACCGATGACGGTCATGGGATGAACCGCGATGATGCGTTACTGGCTTTTGAGCGGCACGCCACCTCAAAGCTGCGTACGGCCGACGATCTGCTTTCGATTGCGACGCTCGGGTTTCGCGGCGAGGCGTTGCCTTCGATTGCTTCTGTGGCGCGTGTGCTGCTTGAGACGCGCGAACCGAACAGCGCCGCTGGAACGCGGGTGGAAATTGCAGGCGGAAAAATTCTGACAGTCGAAGACGCGGCAGCGCCGGAAGGAACCTCGATCTCGATTCAGGATCTGTTCTTCAATACTCCGGCGCGGCGTAAGTTTCTGCGGGCGGAATCGACCGAGCTTTCCCATGTGACAGCTCTGGTCACTCACTATGCGCTGGTGCATCCGGAGAAGTACTTCGAATTGCTGTCGGCGAGCCATACACTGTTGCAGGCGCCGCCGGTGAACCGGGCGTCGGAGCGGATTTACCAGATTTTTGGCGCGGATACGCTGGCGCAACTGCTGCCGGTAGCGGCGGAGCTGCCGCTCGAAAAAGCCGGGCTGCCGGAGCCGCCGCCGTGGAAGGTTGATCCGGACGAGCCGAAGCGGGAGCCGGGATCGCTGCGGATGAGCGGCTTCTATTCGAAGCCCGAGCTGCAGAAGCTGAACCGGAATTCGATCTATATCTTTGTCAACAAGCGGCTCATTCGTGACCGGCTGCTGCTGCACGCCATCAGCGAGGCTTACCGGAACATAATCCCGCCAACCTCGTTTCCCGTGGTGTTGCTATTTCTGGAGATGCCGCCGGAAGAAGTGGATGTGAATGTGCACCCGGCGAAGACCGAGGTGCGTTTTCGCCAGCAGAACGTGATTCATGACTTTGTGAGGGATAGCCTCCGCACCGCGCTTATGGCTGCGCGGCCTGCGGCGAGTTTTGTCGCTGCGCTCGAAAATGGGCCGTTGGCCTCGCCGTCGCTGATCCCATCGCCTGCTTCTCGATTGCCGCAGACGGATGAAGTTCCGCAGCAAATCCCAGAACCGCAAATCCTGGAAAATAGACCCCTTATACCGGATGGACCGGTGCCTGGAGTGCATGAACCGGTTTTTCAACTGATGCCGTTGATGCCTCCTCCCGAACCGGGAAAACTGCCGTTTGGTGTGTGGGCCGAGGAGGGATTCGGCCCGGAATCGACGGTGGAAAACTGGAGCCAGGCCGCGGTTTCGATGCTTAACCCACTGGTGAATCAGGGTTTGGCGGAAAGTCAGGCGTTGTCACCTGCGGCAGGCGCGGCGCAGGAAGTAGCGCGTGGCGCAGCGGGAACGGAGCTTCTGCGCGATCAGACTAATCTGAACCATCTGGCTGGACTCAGGCCTCTGGGGCAACTGCGGGACTCATTCATTGTGGCGGTGGATGAGGACGGACTGTGGATCATCGACCAGCACGTCGCGCATGAACGCATTCTCTTCGAGAAGATTCTGGCCAGCCGGGAGGTGGAGGCAATGCAGCGGCAAAGGCTGCTGATGCCGCTGCTGGTCGATCTGCAACCCTGGCAGATGACGGTCTTTGCCGAGATTGCCGACGAACTGGACAAAAATGGCTTTGAAGCCGAACCGTTCGGACCTCGCACGCTCGCGGTGAAGGCCGCGCCGGTGGGCCTGGAGGGCGCGGAATTGCAGCGGATGTTAACGGAAGTTATTGAATCCGTTGGAGGTACCGGGTCCGATAGCGGCCGCACGCAGGACCTTGCAACCCTCCGTGGAAAGATCGCCGCCTCCATCGCCTGCCACTCCGCGATCAAGGTAAATACACCTTTGGAATCCCAAAAAATGGATTGGCTGCTGAAAGAATTATCAAAAACTAGATTTCCCACCAGTTGTCCGCATGGCAGACCAATCGCTTTGAGGTATTCTTGGAAAGAGATCCAGCGGGCCTTTCAGAGGATCTAGAACCCACATTCGAGATACACTGAAAGGTGGCAGATCGGGTGCCTGAGGGCCTCCGGATGCCTGGCTTAATACGTCAGATTCGTCTGCGTTGTCTATTTTGCCCTGACCGGCATTCTCCGGTCCCTGCGGAGAATCGCTTTGACCGGCAGGGATTGGATGGACTCGTGCGCAGGCGGTTCAGCCTGGAAAAGAGGTCTATCTTTGACAGCAGAGCAGTTAGAAGCAGCGCGCGCCGAACGGATGCGCCAAAACGGACACGGGGCAATTGCGTTTGAGGATGTCCGTATCTGGGTTGAGGAGACGGGATTGTGCGTCTATTTGCCTCGGCCTACGCAGGCAGGCCAGTCGTTTTCGCCAGCCACCCCTTCCTTTGTCGAGGCCGTAGCCGGCCGGAAAACACACGAACCTACTCTGGAGCTGACACAGACAGCGGAATCGCTGCTGGTGCGGCTTGAGGCGGATGGCGTTGCAGTGCGGCTTAACCTGGCTGGTCAGCCGGGTGAGCAGCCGGATTACATTGTTGCCGCGTGGGTGCTGCCTTATATCTATGCTCTGCGTGGTGACCGTGATTGGCGCCGTTCTCCGCAATTGACTGGTTCGCGGCAGGTGTCGCCGCTGGCGGTGCAGACGGCAAAGCATCTTGAGCCGGCCAATCTGACTGCCCCTCAACTGCGTGACCAGCTTGGAAAAGAAGTGACGGAAGCCGCAGTGCTGCGCGCCCTGCACGAGCTGTGGAAGCAGCTCCGCGTCATTCCCGTGGTACCCGCCGTCGGTTCTCCGGCGCTGTGGCAGCCGCTGCGTCAGCGGTTCCAGAAGGCGATTGCCGAGGGTGCTTCGACTTCACAGGTGACCGCGATCTCGGTACTGGCATCCATCTACCTGCAGGCGGTTATCGCCGGTTCCATGGAAGACGTGGAATCGTTCCTCTCGCCACTGACCTCACGCAGCAAGATTCGCGAAGTGGTGCGTGGACTTGCAGCTACACGGCAGGTACACACGACGTCGATGGGACATGCTTCGCTGTATTACGTGGCCGGCACGCTCCCGGATTTTCCTGCGGCTCCGGGCTATGGTTCGACGTCGGCGGCTTCCGGCTACCGGTCGAGCTATCTGCCAACATACATTGATGATTTGCCTGAAGGAGACTTTGCGGGTTCGGGTTTGAGCCTGGCGGCCGAGATGGCGCCGCTGAGCGCGGTTGCGTCCTGCAATGGCCACCATGGTCATCAGAAAACGTGGGAGACCGAGCTCGACGAGGAATTGCAGGAAGCGCCGGCCGTTGTTGCTGAGGTTGATGCGATTGAACTGGTTGTGGCGAAGCCGGTTGTTGAACCGGTGCATCGTGTAGCCGCCGCACACGCCGTATCGCACGCCGGTAAGGTGCAGGGTGCGGGCAAAGGTTCCTCCGCTCCGCGTCCGCGACCGGCGCGCAGTGCCGCGACTTCCCATCCACGCGAACGCAGCCGCGGTGAACGCAGCGAGAACCGTAACGGGGGTCGTACCGGCGGCGGCGAGTGGCGCCGATCTCCAGCACCCCGTGGCGCGGCTTCCGCGAATGGGTCACGCGCAGGGGCGGCTCCGCGTCCGGGCTCAACTTCGCGTCCGGGCTCAACTTCGCGTCCGGCACGTGGACCGAACGAAGCAAACGGCCTTCATGCCGGAAAACCGGCACGGAATGGAAATGGCCACGGCAACGGGTTCAGCGCGAACGGAAACGGTGCGCATCGTCCGGCTTCTGGTGCAAAGGCTGGCGCGCAGAGCTGGGGCAACCGGAGTACGGCAAACGGCAACGGCCATACGGCGAACGGAAGTCGTTCCGTCAATGGAAACCGGCCTGCCGCGAACGGAAATGGCGCAAAGCATGGGGTGTCGAATGGCAATGGCCGTCCTGCAAACCATGCGCCGGCTCGCAACGGAAGCTCGGTGAATTCGGGTGCGACGCATCGTCCGGCAGGGACTCATTCGAATGCCAAGCCGGCGGCGCGTAGTGCGAACGGGCACCGCACGGAAGTCCGTAGTGGAAGCGTAGCCGGACGTTCCGGTGCCCGGCCGGTAGCGGGCAAGGGTACAAGCCGGGTTCGACGAGCCGCAAGCCCGCAGCGAGCGCATCGAAGCGGTACAGCTTTGCCGGACAGGCCAAGCAGGCTCCCAAGCCTGCGGGCAAGGCAACGGCCGCGCGTTCGGCAAAGGGTAAGCCTGCTGCGGCAGCTTCGCGCGGCAAGTCTGCACGTCCGACCGCAACAGCCAAGCGGCGCGGATGATTACGGCTTGATGAGCGTGTCTGACGGCGCAACTGAACCGAACAACAAGTCCAAAACCAGCCGGCCCATCATTGCAATTGATGGGCCGGCTGGCGCTGGAAAGAGCACGATAGCGCGACACCTTGCGCGCTACTTTGGCCTGCTTAACCTCGAAACCGGGGCGATGTACCGCGCCTTCGCGTTGAAAGCGATGGAAGCTGGCATTGCTCTCGACGATGTGCCGGCACTGCTGGCGCTCTCTGCGCAGACTGCTATCCGGCTGATTCCTGCGGAAGGCGGGAATCTGGTCTTTCTGGATGGCGTGGATGTAACGGGAAAGCTGCGTGAGCAGGCTGTCACGGATGGGGCTTCGCGAGTGAGCGTGCATCCGCCGATCCGCGCCTGGATGGTCCGGCTGCAGCAGCAGCTTGGCGCCAAGGGAGGTGTGGTGATGGAAGGCCGCGACATCGGGACGGTGGTCTTTCCCCATGCCGACGTGAAGATATTTCTGGACGCAGCTCCCGAGGTGCGCGGCATGCGCCGCTACGAGCAAATGGGTACGGCCCAAACGGGTGCTGCCGAGTCCGAAGAGGTACAGCCAGAGGCGGTAGTTCGCGAGTTGCGCGCACGCGACGAGCGCGACCGCAATCGTGTGGATTCACCGCTCAAGCCTGCCCAAGATGCGGTGATTCTCGATTCGACGCACATGACGCTGGAGCAGGTTGTGTTGCGTGCTGAGGAGATCGTGCAGGAGAAGCTGGCGATCGCGCCCGCCGGAACGCCGTAGCGAGGCAGATCGACAAAAGGCATTCAATCGAAGAGGCCGGAACGTCATAGCGTTCCGGCCTCTTTGATTGCGATCTACGCCTGGATTACTGGGAAACGGGCGTAGTAGCCGCTTCGCCCTTTGAGGTCTTCAGATGCGGCACCTTCGGAGGGGGCGGCGCACCTGGAGCTTTGGGCGAAACAGAGGCGGCCAGAGGAGGCATTGGACCGACCGCATCTCCCTTGTGCAGACCCAGGTCGGCGTGCTCGGTAGAAAGAACCAGGCGCGGGCCGCCGCTACCGATGTTGCCGCTCATGGTCTTGTCTTCATCGCCGCTGATCTGCAATGGAAAGTCGGAGACGATGTCACCGTTGTGAGTGCGCAGGTCGACGGTCTGGTTCACGCCCGGAGGCATAGAGACTTCGACGTCGCCTTTGTTGTCTTTCACTTCCACCTGGTATGCTCCGGCCATGTCGAGTTCCACGCGGCCGTCACGGTCTTCGATATTTGTGTCTCCATAGATCTGGCTCATCTCAATGTCTTTGGAGTGAGTCTCGATGTGAACAGGACCCGCAACCTGCGTGACGTGGAGCGAGTCCAGGGTCATGGACATATCGCCTGCCAGGCGGCCAAAGCTCATGTCGGTGCGCGAGGAGTGGAAGACGACTGCCTGATCGACGCGCTCCAGGTGAATGTCGCCGCTGTACTCACCCTGTAAATTCACTTTGCCGTGAATGTCGGAGAGTGTGAGATCGCTCCCGTTGCCCTCAACCGTGACGTCGCCCTGGATGTCATGCGCGGCGAAGTCCCCGTGGCTCGACATGTGGGCGTGAACATGGCCATGGATAGCCGTGGCTTCCATATCGCCGTGCTGCACATCCGCATCGATATCACCGCCAAGACCGGCTGCGGTGACCCCGCCATGACTGGCGGTAACGTTGATCGAGGCTGATTTCGGAATGGTGAGAGTGAGGTTGGTGCGGCCGCTGGAATTGCCATCCACGTTGACAACGACAGCGTTGCCGCTGACGGTAACGTGGGCCTGTTGCGCGTCAAAGATCTTCTTCGCGCCCTCGTCTGTGCTGGCAAATGCGATCTGGTGCGCGCGGACCGAGACGTTGTTGTCATCCGTCGCGGTGATGCTGACGTCGCCGCGCGGAATCTGCACCGTGATCTGGGCGTTGGCTGGAACTTTGGTATCGAGTACAGCCTGATCCATCTGGTGCTGCGGCTCGCCAAAAGAGCCAAAGAAATTATTATCGTCATCGCCAAACTGGGCGCGGATCGGTCCCCAGAAGTGGTGCCAGCCCGCGCTGCCGATGCCGATGAAGACCAGCAGGACAATGATGCCGCCGTAGCTGCCGAAGCGGCGATAGGGCGGGTTGTCGCGGCGCAGATCGATAGCCCACTCAGCCAGGGCGACAACGCCGATGCCGATCAGCATCAGCGGCCACCAGTGACCATACCAGGTCCAGAACTCGTCGGCGTTGAGACGGCCTGTCATCAGCAGCAGCGCGATGATGCCGATGACGATCAGTACCAGCGGACCGGCGATCGAAGGCACGCGCAACGAGCGGTTCTGGGCGCGCAGCACATCGCGCTGGGCGCGCCAGGCGCCACGTTGCGCACGCCACGCGGCCTTGCTCTGTTCCTTCTGAAAGCGCCAGTAGTCTTTGGGGCTGGTGCCGTAGGGAGCGCCGTATTGCGGACCGCCGTAGGGTGGGCGTCCGGGCGGATAGCCGCCTGGAGGGGGTGATCCCGATGGGGGTGGTCCGGATGGAGGCGTGGTGGCCATTAGCGTTCCTCCTGATCCCAGCTTCTGCGGGTTTCGTTGGCGCTCAGTTCGAGATCTGTATTGGCGGGCACGATGCCAGTGGAAGCGGATGGTGCCGGCTGGGACGGAGGGGCTGCGGGCTGTCCGCCGTAAGGAGCGCCCGGCGTGGCATAGCCTGACGGATCGTAACCATATGGATAACCGGCGGGTGGGACGGGCTCAGCGGCAAGCGCGGCGCGTTCGGCCAGAGCGAGAACACCCAGCAGTATCAGATAGAGTGGCCACGCGTGCCCCCAGGTGAGAACGTCCATCTGGTTGAGCATTGCGATCACGCCAGTCAGTAGAAGCAGTGCGGGCCAGCGAAGCCGGCAGACCATGAGGTAGCGGTTCATTTGCGTCCTCCCGGGATATAACCGGCCTGACGCAGAACCAGCCAGACTCCCAATCCGATCAGCATGAGGGGCCAGAGGTAGTGCATCAGATGGGTTACGAAGCCCATGCTTTGCAGCAGAAAGATGATTCCAAGTCCGATGAGCACGAAGGCGAATACTGGTTCACGGCGCCGCCATCCATAGGGGGGTCCGGGCGGGATAGGTGGAATTGCTCCGGGCGGATAAGATTCGGAATAGGGGTCCTGGCCGTAGCCGGTGAAGGGCTCGTTGTAACCGGGCTGAGATGGGGCGGCGCCGGGAGTCGCACCCGAGGCAGGCGTTCCCACCCAGCCGGAAGGATAGGATGCACCGTAAGGCGGTGTCGTGCCGCCATAGGGGCCTGCCGCGGGCGGATTCGCACCGGGCGGCGGGGCACCGGGGTTGCGGTTCCACGAACCGATGTTGAGCCAGCTGCCGAGTTCGTTCAAACCAAAGGGGTCAGGCAGCGGCTGGCCGTCACGCCGGGCCTTGGCAGTGTGGTAGGCCTCAAAAGACTGATAGAGCACCCACGCGCCGATGAAGATGCCGAATACTCCATAGTGGTCGGTAATGGAAACCAGGATGGCGAAGATCACGACGTGGATCAGCCCTTTGAAGAGCTGCCCGTTGTACATGGCTCCCACTCCGGGAATAAGCCCCAGAACAGCGGCCGCGGAGGGATTCGGTCCACCGGGAGGCAGCGGGTAAAAGGGCGGAACTCCACCCGGAGGAACAGCGCCCGCGGTAGCGGCGAAGCATTGTTCGCAGAGGATCTGCCCCGTTGCCGTGATGCGCACGCACTCGGTGCAGAGAGCTTTGCCGCAGTTCTGGCAATACGCTTGAACATCTTTGCTGGGGTGATTTAGGCAAGGCATAGCTTGCTCCGTTCCGGCGTTGCCAACACGGGTTCGTCGAGAGATTCCGATGCCTCGCTGTGTTTGGAAAAGCCCTGAAAAGTCTGGGAAGGAGATTCGAGAGGGCGCTCAGTTTCCAGCGCCGCCTCCTGGGTTTGCGCGCTCCACGGAGTTTCCGGGGGGTTTACCGTCTGCTGTGGAGCGTCCTTAGGGTTCAGGTTTGAGCCACCGTCCTTCCGCTTGGTCTGGCCGTCCGGGCTGGAGCCCTGGCCCTTGGGGTTGCCGGAGGGCTGGCTCTGGTCAGTTTGTCCCGAACGGCGAATCTGACGCATGGTGGATTCCATCTCGTAGACGAAGCGGAGATGGTCGTAATAACGGACGATCGGCGTCGAGGCCGTCGCGATGCGCTTTTCCAGTTGCGAGCGCACTGAGGAGGGCCGCAGGTCGATCTTGACACTGCTGATGTGAACACCGGTCATGCTGAGCGTTAGACCGATAGAGAAGAAAGCCATCGCTGCGGTCATCAGGAGCCGTGGCTCGGCAAAGCGGCGGAGGCGCGCAGCGAGTCCGGGACGTTGCCACGATGGAACGATGGGAACAACGTTTCCGGCAAGAGAGTCGCCGCCGACAATTGCGAGCCGCGTGGCGTCGATTTTTCCGTGCCCGGTCTCGGCCAGAATCTTATCGAGCAGGCCGGCCGGGACCTCTGGTTCGGGGCTGAGGAATGCAAGCCATTCACGGCCACGCCGGGCCTGCTCGAACATTTCGGTGCAGGAGGGGCAGGTAGCCATGTGATTGGTGAAGGTGGCTTCATCCTCGGGCCTCAGCAGACCGTCCAGCGCCTCGGCCAGCAGTGTTTCCCACTGCCCGCAGGCTGGTGAATTCGGAATGTTGAGCCGTTCTACCATGACTACATCACCTCCTTCTTGTTACGTTCGAGCAGCCGCGCAAGTTCCGCGCGTCCCCGGCTGATGCGCGACTTTACCGTGCCCTCGGGGATATTTAGCACCTGGGCAATCTCTTTGTAGTCCATGTCCTGCAGGTCCCGTAGTATAACGGCCTCGCGTAGCTCCGGTGAAACCAATGCCAGCGCATTCTGCACCATTTTGGAAATCTCGCGCCTGGCGGCCATGTCGTGTTGTGTGGGGCCGGAGGATTCGAGGCGGTCGATCGGCCGCAGCTCGCCGGTTTCATCCCAGCCTTCGTCGAGGGAATCGGTCGCACGCAGATTCTTGGTGCGGCGAAAATGATCGACGAGCAGATTGCGGGTCATGGTGGTGATCCAGACCTGAAGGCTGCCGCGCGAGATATCGAAGCTGGTGAGATTTGCGTAGATTTTGACGAATACGTCCTGCGTCAGATCTTCGGCATCGGTTCCGGAGCCGGTAAAGCGATAGCAAAGGGAATAAACCTTGCGATGATGCGCGCGGACGAGTTCGCTCCATGCGTGGGATTCTCCGGAGAGGCACCGGCGCACCAGGTCGGACCAGTCGGGTTCCACTTTGCCTTGCGCCTCCATGCCTTGCCTGATCTCCCTGGCCCCATGAGTCTGCGGAGACGTTCCGGCGGCTGAACCTGAAGTCTGCCGCTGCGCCGCGCCTGTGGGGCCTGCATCCGATCGCCAGGGCAATTTCGATGGTGCCCGCTCACCACCTTCATAGGGCATGGCTGCCGGACGCCTGTTCCGACCGGAGGCGCTTCGCTGCGGGGTCGCCAGACCGGGTTGGAACCAACCAATTGTACCTGCGCATGCCATGCAAAGAGGTACGGAGGGTTGCGCCCGTTGGTTCCGTGGGATTTTGAACGGCGCTACCGGCTGTCAGGCTGGTGAGAGACTCGTGAGTCTCTGGGCAGAGGAAAGGAAAATCCGATGCAACGGCGCAAATTATGCGATTGCGTCGCATAATTTGCACCGCGCCTCTAAACAAAGAGGATACAGCGTTTTGAGAGGCTGATCGCGGCGTTAATACCGCTGCTGGAACTCCGGCTCGACGGGGTTCTCGAAGAGTGAGCGGTCGCGGGTGACGATGGTCAGACCTGACGGTGTGACGAAGTAGCGGCGTTTGTCCTCGACCTGGTCGTAGCCGATCACCGTCCCTTCCGGAATCTGGACATCGCGGTCGATAATCGCCCGCCGGATGCGGCAATGGCGGCCGATGTTGACATGGCTGAAGATGATGCTGGAGTCGACCTCGGAGTAAGAGTTGACGCGCACATCCTGTGAGAGCACCGAGTTGAGCACCTCGGCGCCGGAGATGATGACACCGGCGGTGATGACCGAGTTAACGGCCTTGCCGGTACGGCCCGGCTCGCCAAAGACAAACTTGGCCGGTGGGTACTGGCGGACGCGGGTGCGCATCGGCCAATGCTTGTCGTAGAGGTTAAAGGTCGGAGAAACAGCGCAGAGGTCTAGATTTGCGTCGTAGTAGGCGTCCAGCGTGCCCACATCGCGCCAATAGAGGGCCTGCTGCCGGTTTTCATCCACGAAGTTGTAGGCCACCATCTTTTTCTTGCCGAGAATATTGGGCAGGATGTTGTGGCCGAAGTCGTGCTTGGAGTTGGGGTCTTCCGCGTCGGAGATGAGCTCCTTGAGGAGCGTATCGGTATTGAAGATGTAGATGCCCATCGAGGCATCCACCGAGTTGGGGTTGAAAGGAGAACGGAAGGATGTCGATTTGGGCTTTTCTTCAAAGCCCATGATCTCGCCGCTCTGGCTGACTTCAACAACTCCGAAGCGGGAGACTTCATCGGGAGCGATCGGGAGAGTGGCGAGTGTGACTTCAGCTTTGGTCGCAATATGGTGATCGAGCATGCGGCTGTAGTCCATTTTGTAGATGTGATCGCCGGAGAGGATGATGACGTATTTCGGCTGCTCGGAGCCGATGGAATAGATGTTCTGATAAACAGCATCGGCCGTCCCCATGTACCAGTTGGCTCCAGTGCGCTGCATCGGCGGCAGAATCTCGTAGAACTCGCCAAGCTCCTGCGCCACGATGCCGGTCCAGCCTTCGCGGATATGCCGGTTCAGTGATAGGGCCTTGTACTGGGTCATGATGTAGACCTTGCGCAGGCCGGAATTGATGCAGTTGGAGAGCGTGATATCGATGATGCGGTAATGGCCGCCAAAGGGAACCGCAGGCTTGGCGCGGTCGCGGGTAAGAGGAAAAAGCCGCTCGCCGGCGCCGCCTGCTAAAAGTACTCCAAGGGTATCTTTCATGGACATAACAGTTCTCCAATTGCCGAAGTGGTCTCGTTGTACACCGTCGACTTCGCAATCCGGGACGGCGGTTTTCCGGAGAGCCGGAAAACCTGAATGCCACTAGACGGGGGAGAATACCACAGCGATGTAACAGATGTTGATTCGAAATGAGTGCGTGGCCGCTGCGGCGGCGCCAGAGCGGAACCGAACGATCAATACCGCTTCGGAACAATCTCGATTCTCTTATTCACGGAAGAGTCGTATGCCGCACACGCGTTCATCGAAGCAGAGCAGCAGGACAATACAAGCCACGCCTTAAGACACGCGTGTTTCGATCCATCAAGCGTTATTCGTCTTCATCGCCCTCGACCGAGATACGCAGCGATTTGAGAAAGTTGACGTCATGCGTGGTGAAGGCGCCTGCTTCCGCTTCGGCATCTTCCGCTCCGGCGGTGTTTTCACCGGCATCTTCCGAAAGATCGTTGAGGCCGATGGTGGCCTCAAGCATGAGCATCACATCGAAGCCGTGGCGGCGTATGTTTTGAACGACACCGGCGATCTGCTCCGACTCGGTGACGGACTCGTGAATGGCCTCTCCAAGTTGCTGGATCAGGTCGCGCAAGCGTGGGTGCATGCGTGGGTTCATTTTTTCCTCCGGCATGGACTGCGCCCCGATGCAGTATCAGGGACCAGCTCCGGCACGGCTAATATCCTTTTACCTTACTTCTGACGAGCGGTTGGGGCAACTGCCCAGCAGCACCCGAATGTGGGAAATTAGTACCACTTCCGGCAGTTCGGCCGCCTCACCTGCGAGAAAAACGAAAAACGTTTGCGGCCCTCGACTGTGGTTCAAAGCTCATCGTCGCGGGAGCGAAATGCACGTTATCCGCCTCGCTGGCCGTGACGCATTCGACTGCGTCGTACTGCAGGCGCTGCTACACTTCAGATGCAGATGAAGCCCGAAGAGATGGGAAAACGACTGGGAATTGGCGTCCGGGTGGCCGGACGCATTGCTCAGCAGCGAACGTCGGCATCCGCTCAGGCAAAAGCGCAGGCAGGTTCCGGAGCACCCGCTTTGCCGCCGCGCCCCGCGGTAGATACAAAGGCAACCAGTCGGCACACCGGAAGAGTGGCAGGAGCCACGACACGCAACCTGGGGCGGGGGATTGGCGGATTTCTACGGCCATTCGGGCGTGTTGGCGGCATTCTGTGGCTCGAAGTGACGGGCTTTTTCTTTGGGCTCTTCGGTTTGTACTTCGCCACAGATATCTGGAGGACCCGGTTCAGCTACGCCGCCGGACCGCAGCATACGCGATTTCTGATCGCCATCGGAATGACAGTCGTGTTTGGTTACCTGTGTGTGAGCGCCTTCTGGCGAGCACAGCGACGGTAATGTGACGTCGTTGCCTGTGTGCTCGAATTGCTTCTGTCGCGGCTACTTCTTTGGAAGGAAACAGCTCAGCAGTTCACGAAGCTGGTCACGCCGCCAGTCGGGCAGGCCGACTGTGTTGATCGCAGTGAATTCCCAATTATTCGCAACATCGATGAGAAGTATGACATCGCGGAATTCGCGCCAGCATTGATAGTCGTTCCAGCTCTTTCGCATTGGTTCGCCGACATTGCAGTCCTGCGCGTATCCGCGCTCGGTAATCATTGCTCGTATCTCTGCCCGAAGAGTGGGAGTGCGGCGATAGACGCGTGAGTACCGGCCAGGTATCCAAAGAATGCGCCAAAGTGCGGGAATCGTGATCAGGCTGATCAAGAAACATAGAGAATGAGTGCCAGCCCCGCCGGTAACCGCTGAGAAGAGAATATTTGCCCATAGGTGAGCATCAGGGTCAGGTGCAGGCTTATCGCTGCAAGTACGAAATAGATACACAAACCCACTTTAGAACTTAAGTGATCTTCAACATGAGCTATCGCAGAGCGAACGTACTCCATCTCACTGATTCTGAAGCTGAGGCCCATTGCGCAAAATTAACACAACCTCTGTGAGGTATCTAAAGCGCTGATAAGCAAGGAGGCAGCCTCATGGCTCCGCCTTGCTGGCTAGTTCTGCGACGGCGGCAGCGTGGCTCGAGAAAATTGGATGCTATGGATGTCGCAGTGACAGCAATAGCGAGCGCGTGTGAAATAGCCGATACTCGATGCGATGTTTGGGAGAGTGCCGGACTCGATAGAGCCGTAAGCTTAGATGGTTCTGCGCCTGCTGCGCTCAATGATCCAGACGAGAAGGGCCGCGAATCCCAGACCGAGCAAAACAAGCGCAAATTCAGCGCCGCCGCGGCCGCTTCCATGCCATCCGTGCAAGTAAAGAGCTAAAGAATTGGTAGTCATAGAGTCTCCTCGCTTGAGCTGTGTAGCATGACTGCTCTTTCACTTGTTAAGACGAGATTTTTGGCGCCGAGTTGCGGTGGATGGAGAGATTTCGGCACGGTTTTGGGAACGTGTCTGGCACGGGTAAGTTCAATGCGCGCACAAATGTGTACCAAAACCGCGGTTAAACGCGCCTTAACGCGCCATCGAAAAGCTGGCTAATGAGTTGATTAGGGGATACTTACGTAAGAGAAATCCGGACCAAACCGGGTACCCGTCTCTGTGGTGTTTTGCCGTGGATTGCGAGGCTCGATCGGCGATGAGCATGGGCGCTCTAGCCGAGAAATTTTCCGAAACGGGGGGCGACCGCGTAATTGAGCTGAACGAGCACGATGAACGCGATGCTGGCGTAGTTGTTCCAAATGCAGAGCAGGGCGCCAAAGGCATAGAGCCCCTGGGCGATCAGGATTCGACGGCAGATAGCGCCATGTATCTCCGCCGGCGTCTCATCCTTGACGAGCTCGTGATGTGTTGCGTAGGTCCAGCTCCAGAGCAGCATGAGTCCGGGCAAAAGAATGTTGAGCCAGTAAAGGATGAGCGCGGAACGGAAAGTGATGAACTCGGCGAGCAGCCGCGTGGTCAGCGGCATGAGCGTGATCGTGAAGAGAAAGCCAAGGTGAATCCAGGTGAGATCGCGCGAGCCCTCGCGGAGATGATTGAGCTGCGTCTGTTGTCCGGCCCAGAAGATGCCGAGCGTGAGAAAGCTCATCAGGTAGGCGATCCATTGCGGGCCCAGCGCGGCGAGAGCGTGGCACAGCGCGGATTCGGAATGGATGGACTCGGCTGAGGGCAGGTGGATGTCGAGAACAAGGAGGGTCATGGCAACGGCGAAGATGCCGTCGCTCAGCGCGGCGAGCCGCTCGTTGCTGCGTCCCTGGATGGCGTTGTAGAGCGCTGGCAAGTCGTTCTCCGTGCCGGCCTGCGTGCCTTGCTCGCTACTGTAACAATTCGGAGCCCGGATCGATCTGCTTTTTACGCAGACGCCAGATTCCAAGACCGACGAGGACAACCCCGGCAAGCAGCAAAAGCGGCGGATTCACTCCGCGCATGCCTGCGTGCCATAGCTGATAACCGCGAAACAGACCAAAAGCACCAACAAGGACCGCGAGCACGCCGCGAATCTTATCGCTCATTCAGATGCGTCTCCAGAGTCGGGGTGGCGAAGGTCGCCAACGGGGGAAGTATGTAGACCCGGTCAAACGGCCGGTTGACCGGGCGCAGCCAAAATACCTATCTTCACTTAAGGTACAGGAAGATTGGCTGGAAGCAAGCGATTTGCTTTGCCGCCCGAATCACGCCCGTTCCGACGAGGTGATCATCATGTCGACATCGAGTACTGCTCCCACGTTGAAGCAGACCGCATTGAATGCAACGCATCGCAAGCTGAAGGCAAAGATGGTGGATTTTGGCGGATGGGATATGCCGGTGGAGTACTCCGGCCTGATCGCCGAGCACATGGCTGTGCGCACCGGCGTGGGGCTGTTTGACGTGAGCCACATGGGCGAGATTCAGTTTCGCGGGCCAAACTCGCTGGCCGCAGTGCAGCGCATCACGATGAACGACGCTTCGCGGCTGAAAGAGGGGCAGGCGCAATACTCCGCGCTGCTGACTCCCGAGGGTACATTTGTCGACGACATCCTGGTGCACAAGCTCGGAGACAACGATTACCTGCTGGTGGTAAATGCGGGCACGAAGGACAAGGACCTCGCGTGGATCCGGAAGCAGGTGGGTGCGATGGCGGGAGCTCACGTCAGTGATTACTCGTCGTATTATTCGCAGTTCGCCATTCAGGGGCCAAGGGCTCTGGAGACACTGCAGAAGCTGACCAAGGTGGATCTGTCAGGCATCAAGAACTATTGGTTCGCATGGGGTCAGGTGGCCGGTATACACAACACGATGATCGCGCGCACAGGCTACTCGGGCGAAGACGGTTTCGAGATATACGTCCCATCCGATGTGGTGACGAGCGAGAAGGCGTGGGAAGCGGTGATGGAGGCCGGAGCGGAGTTTGGCATTATTCCGTGCGGCCTGGGCGCGCGCAACACGCTGCGGCTTGAGGCCGGCATGCCGCTCTACGAGCATGAGATTACCGAACAGACAAATGTTTTTGAAGCGGGGCTCGACCGCTGGCTGAAGCTGGAGAAGGATTCAGACTTTCTGGGCCGCGCGGCGCTGCTGGCAGTCAAGGAAGCTGGCGGACCGAAGCGCAAGCTGGTTGGACTGGAGATGGTGGAGCGCGGCATTGCTCGCGACGGTTATCCGGTTCTGAATGAGGCAGGAGAAGAGATTGGCCTTGTAAGCAGCGGATCGCCCGCGCCATTCCTGAAGACCAATATCGCCTACGCTTATGTGCCGACTGCGGTGGCTGAGAGCAAGGAAGATGTCTTCGTGCAGGTGCGCGCGAATAAAGTGCGGGCGAAACAGGTGCCGACGCCATTTTATCGACGCGCTAGAAAGTCTTGAGTGTCTTCTTGACTGCTGAGGGTTCGTACTGGACCGTTCATGATTTATATCGAAATGTCGCGCGACGAAGACCATGGTGGGGGCACGTGGGGCTTTACCAATTGTGTTTGGGCGCCGACAAAGAAAAAACAAGGATCTTCATGGCCATTTTGGACTAAAGTTTCGGAAATCATTGAGGGGGACGTCGTAATTCACTTACGTGGTGTCTCTCCAAATGCATATTTTCTCGGATACTCAATCGCTTCGATCAATGGTTTCGAGACAGCTCAGCGCCCACCGTATCCAGGCGAGTGGGACTTCGCAAAAAGTTTCTTTCGCGCTGATTTAAAAGGATTCACCGAGTTTCACGAACCCATTAATTTGAGCCATGTTTTCGCGTCGCGGGCTGTCCAACTGAATGCCTACTTTGAAAGAAATCGAGGCCAGAATAACGCTAAAGCAAACATATTCTTCGTGCGGCAGTCGGGGCGTCTTCAGTGCCTAAACGGAGCATATCTCTCGGACGTTGACGACGCTTTGCTAACTGCACTCTTTGGAGATGGATCTAAGGTTGTCACACCCGGCGATAACAAGGTTGTCGTTTCTGTTGAGACAGGCTTTCAAATCGCCTCCGTCAGGGTAAGGTCTGGCCAATCACGCTTTTCTGTGGAAATAAAAAAGTTGTATCGAAACGCATGCTGCTTTCCTGATTGCGCAATCGAAGACCCAAGATTTCTGGTGGGTTCGCATATCGCCAGATGGAGCGATAACGAGGAATTAAGGGGACAGCTAGCAAACGGACTCTGTCTGTGTCTCGTTCATGACAAGGCATTTGAACTCGGACTCTTTACGCTTGATGAGCAGTACCGAATATTTGTGAATCCGAAGGAAAGACGGTCGAGATCGGAAATCTTTGACAAATCCTCAAGTATCACGGCAAGAAGATACGTTTATCTAGGATTCACCCCTCCCATGAAGCCCTCTTAGAGCACTGGATCAGGGTAGACATTGAACCATTTCCAGAGAGCTAATCTTCGTAGAAACTTGCCGAGGCTTAGCCTTTAATTATCATGGTCTTTAAGAAAGCCTTCCAGCCGTACCACTGCATCATCCCATTGTCGCGAGACCAGGTCGAGATATTCGCGCAGTTCCATCAAGGGCTTGGGATTGAGCGAGTAAAGATGCTCGCGTCCTTGGCGTGTGCAGCGGACGACGCGTGATTTTTCAAGCACGCGCAGATGTTTGGAGATGGCCTGCCGCGTAAGGCCTGAGCCTTCGGTAAGACCGGCGATCGAGATATGCTCGCCCTCAATCAAACGCGAGAGCAAGAGCAACCGTGTCTGGTCGCCGAGGGCAGCAAAGACGGTAGCGTGCTCTTGCGCAAGGCCAAGTCTATGAGACTGTCTTTGACTGCTTTTACGGCGAGTACTTTTACGGCTTTGCTGCGACATAGACCTCGATGTTCTTGATCTGCTGCGTCCAGCCGCCGTCGTTGCGCAGGAAGGCTTCGGCGCGGCGTGCTTCGGGCACATTTTCAAAGCCTGATTCGGTTATGGTCAACAGAGTTCCGGTTGCCGTAGGCTCGAGACGAAACTCCACGAGCGTGGGTTGTTCCTTCGAGTAGTCGATGCTGGGATCGACTGCGTAAGGATGCCAGGTGAAGCTGAACATGCGTTCGGGTTCGATGGTCTGAACGACAGCTTGCCAGACCAGATGTTCATAGCCCGGCCAGGTGATGTGGCCTTGCGCGGTCTTGCCAACTTCGAATGGACCTTCGAGGTTGACACGAAACCATTCGCCGAATTCGCGATGGTCGGTAACGGCTCGCCAAACCCGTGAAATCGGCGCTTTCAGCTCGATCTGCTTCTCGATAACGTTTGTGGATGTGCTGGTCATAGGCAACTCTCTGGTTGCATATTAGTCGAGGCCAAGAAAAAGGGCAACTGTTTTGTTGCCCTTTCTGGATACCTGCATAAGAGGTATGGTAGCGCACCGTTACTCCTGTGCGACAGAAGGCGGAGTGACGTAGACCTGCTGCGGTGCGTCAACCTTTATGCCGGGGGCGTTGAGTTTGAGCTTGAGGTTCTGGATCTCGGCTTTGCCTTTCAGGGGAACGGTAAAGCTCAATTCATACTGATTTTGCAGGCGTTTCGCGAGGTCATCGAGATACGGCTGGAAGGAAACGGGATTGCCAAGTCCGATCCAGTAGTTTCTTCCACCCGTTGTGTCTGTGACCTGCTGCAACAGGTTCTGCCCATCGTTATCGGCATACCTCGTACGGGAGAAACGTCCCTGATCGCGCCAGTAAATCGAGTAGACGATGAGATGAGCGCGCACGGCATCGTGTATCGAAGCCTGTACATAAGGATCGTCGGGATCGTAACGCGGATTGTATTCATCGACGCCATCGGTGATCATGACGACTTCGCGCCGGGCCTCGCGGTCTTGTGACGGCCAGCGTGTCGCGAGATCAGAGAGGCAGAGGTAGGGGCTGCCGTTCGATCCGGGGAGTCCGGCTGGAATGCGGAGTCCGCGCAGCACAGCGTCATGGTCAGCCGAGAAGGGCGTAGCGAATGAAGCACTGCCATTCTGCATGTATGCAATCGCCGTTCGCACATTGGGAGGGAGAGATTTTACGAACTGTGCGATCTCCTGAAATTGCTGCGCAAAATTGCTGCGCGCGGACCCATCGATCAGGATGACCAGCTCGGCTGGATTGCGTTCGCCCTGCAGCGCTTGAAAGCCTGTGATCTGCGTTTCTTTGCCGCCTACTTTGACGGTGAGCTGCTGCGCGAGCGAGTCAGTGGATGGCACATTGCCCTTGGGCAGCACAGTGACGACCACCTGGCCTTCTCCTCCACCGTTTTCCTGAGGGAAAGCATAGGCCGTCAGCAGAAAAAGTGCGGTAGCAGCACCCGCAGCACATTTCCATAACTTCATTTTGCGTACTCCTTTCGGATCGGAGCCGGGCACTAAGTCGGCGCCACTGAAGTAGCTTTCGATCCGCCTGATCATTAGACGCAGATTCTAAGGGGATGATGCGGTATAGGAAATATTGACTGAAGTCAGGATCAAAGACTTACGGGAGATATTCAGTAAGCTGACAGATTGCTTACAGAGAAATTACAAAACGGATCGATGAAGCCGGACAGCCATGGAGATGAATTGCAAAGAGAGCAGTGAACCGATGGAGGTCCAATCTATGATTGGACGAGCGAAAGAACCCCGGTGCGGCGTCTTGCAATAGACGGGTGCCTGCATTTAGACACGCCGCCTCCCGGAAGAGCTGACGGCTCGATCGGCTGGCCGGGATCAGGGAAGGACGAAGGAGTGGGCATGCGACTGGGGTTAGATCGTAGAGACAGACGAGGCGGACGAATTCGATTCATGCACCGGAGCGTAGTTGCGGCGATGCTTTTGGCTCTTGGGGCCGCGGGGAACGATCTGCGTGCGATGACGGGACAGGCGGCTTCGGCGCAGAAACCGGTTTTTTCGTCTGTTTCAGTAAAACCTTACGATCCGAACGGCAACCCGCCGGGGGTCATGATTCAGGACTCAGCGGAGAGTTTTTCGGCAAGCGGGGTGACACTGCGCATTCTGCTGCACCAGGCGTATGGCTTGCAGGACAATCAGATTGCCGGCGGTCCGGCGTGGATGGATTCAGCGCAGTTTGAGGTGGACGCGAAGATCGACGACGCCACGGCACAGGCGATTGGAGGCATGACTCCGCAGGCGGCCGGCGAAGCGCATCAGCACATGATGCAGGCGATGCTCGAGTCGCAGTTTCATTTGACCGTGCATCGTGAGAAACGCGATTTGCCGCTGTATGCGTTGGTAGTGGCGGATGGCGGTGCGAAGCTGCACGAGGCAGCGCCGGGAGATACCTATCCGAATGGATTTCGAGGGCCAGATGGAGGGCCAGGAGCCGGCATGATCCGGATGGGAGTTGGGGAGCTGACATGCCAGGCGGTGCCGGTGGAGAATCTTACGCGGATTCTAACCGAGCAGATTGGGCGGCATGTTATCGACCGGACCGGGCTGGCAGGTAAATATGACTTCTCTTTGAAGTGGCTTCCGGATGTTGCCGCATCGAATGCCGCTGGCGCGTTGCCTGCGCCGGAGATGGCGTTGCCTTCGCTCCAGGCGGCTTTGCAACAGCAGTTGGGACTGAAGCTGGAATCCGCGACCGGGCCGGTAGATGTGCTGGTAGTGGACCAGGCCGAGAAGCCGGCAGCGCAATGATGTTGCGGTTGGGCCGAAACCGTTCGAGCGGTTCTCCTAGCTGTAGAATTTGCGTATGCAATTTGTTTCCGTTAGCCGCCGCCGTGTCGATGCTTTCCCGCCCGAAGCCTTTACGCCTGAACTGTCGCGGGGTGAGTCGGCGCGCGTACGAGAACTGTATGCCGCAGGGATCTTGCGGCAGGTGTGGAAACGCGGCGATGTGCCCGGCGCGTGCATTCTGTGGGAGGCTGGATCGGAGCAGGAGGTGCGGGACGCTATCGCATCGCTGCCGATTTTTGCCGCCGGAATGCTGGAGATTGCGGCACTGATTCCGCTGGAGTCGTATCCGGGGTTCAGCCAGCTCTAAAAAGGCGGATTTCGACCGCTTTTATCCACCGACAGGCAGATTTTCCGCGGCAGGTCCGGAGGACTTACACTAGAGTTTCGGCTTTTGAGGCCGGATACGTGTTTCGTGTGAGTGGTTGTCCGCATCGAATGCGTGCAAGCCTGTCAAGCTACCGCCAAATTTACCCAGCACGCACTGAGAAAGGAACTTCTATGCCCTATCCGGCTGAGTACAAATACACCAAAGAGCACGAGTGGATCAGCGTCAGCGGCACCATCGGCACCATCGGCATCACGGACTATGCGCAGAACACGCTGGGCGACATTGTTTTCGTGGAACTGCCGAAGGTGGGCGACGATGTGACGGGCGGCTCGACCTTCGGGTCCGTTGAAAGCGTGAAAGCGGTTAGCGATCTGTATTCGCCGGTGAGCGGGACGGTGACGGCGATCAACGAGGAACTCGCTACGGCTCCAGACAAGGTGAACGAAGACGCGCACACGAGCGTGGATGATCAAAGTGGAGCTTTCGAATCCGTCGCAAATTGATTCGCTGCTGAGCGCCGAAGTGTACCAGGCGTTTATTGCGGAAGAGACAGGAAAGTAGCGAAATCAGCTGCTAGCCAGAAACCAGGGGCGCAGGGCATCTGCGCTCCGCCGCTTTTAGCTAAAGGCTAGAAGCCAGGAGCTCGAAGCTAACCATGCGTTATCTACCCAAATCACCTTCCGACCGCGCCGAGATGCTGGCCCAAATCGGCGCGCAATCCATCGACGATCTTTTTGCTGTGATTCCTCCCGAGTACCGCTTGGAACGCGATCTCAACGTGCCGCGGCAGATGGGCGAGAGCGAGATTGTCGAGTGGTTCCGCACGGCGGCCGCGAAGTACACGGTCCGCCACACCAGCTTTCTGGGGGCGGGCGTGTATCGGCACTACCGGCCGGTGGTCATTGACGCCATGGTGCAGCGCGGCGAGTTTCTTACCAGCTACACGCCGTACCAGGCGGAGATCACGCAAGGTACGCTGCAGGCCATCTTCGAGTTCCAGACCATGATCGCGGAACTGACTGGCATGGATGTGGCCAACGCCAGCATGTATGACGGTTCAACAGGCGCGGCTGAGGCAGTGATGATGGCGGTGCGCGTGACGGGACGGCACAAGGCCGTGCTGGCGGCGACGGTGCATCCCGAGTATCGCGAGGTGCTGGCGACTTACACCAGGTACCAGGGCTTGCCGACCTCAGTGGTGGGATATGATCCCGAGACGGGTCGTATCGACCTGGCCGCTCTGGAGGCGGAAGTCACCAACGAAACCGCGGCTGTGCTGGTGCAGAGCCCGAACTTCTTCGGCATCATCGAAGACATTCCTGCGATCGCAGAGATTGCCCATGCCAAAGGCGCGCTGTTGGTGGTTTCGATTGCGGAGGCAATCTCGCTGGGTGTGGTGCGACCGCCGGTGGAAGCGGACATTGTGAGCATGGAGGCGCAGTCGTTTGGCGTTGCGCTCTGCTACGGCGGTCCGTATTGCGGGGTGATTGCGGCGAAGGAACGGTATCTGCGCCAGATGCCAGGCCGGCTGGTTGGGCAGACGACGGATGGTGACGGCTATCGTGGCTTTGTGCTTACGCTTTCGACACGCGAGCAGCATATTCGGCGAGAGAAGGCCACAAGCAATATCTGCACCAACCAGGCGCTGGTGGCGCTGATGGCCACCATCTTCCTGACGATCTACGGCAAAGAGGGAATCCGCGAGCTGGCTGAACACAATCTGGCCAAGTCTGCGTATACGGCGCAGGCGCTCTGTGCTGTTCCGGGTGCAAAGATGCGGTTTAGCGGCGCGCCGCGCTTCCACGAATTCGTACTGCAGACCGAGGAAGCTCCAGCGGCGTGGGGTCTTCGTCTCCGCGGCGAAAGCATTGTGGGCGGCATCGATCTTAGCCGCTGGTATCCGGAGATGAAGAACGCGACGCTCTGGTGCACGACGGAGATCGTGCCCCGCGCCAAGATCGATGCTGTTGCCCGATTGCTGGCCGCTGTGCCGGTAGAGGCCTGAAAGAGGATTCCATGACGACCGAAGCGACCATTTCGCAAATCCCCGCCGCGTCCAAGACTCTGGGCAAGGTTCGTCCGCACCAAACGCAGAACGAGGCGCTGGTCTTCGAGAAGTCCTCGCCAGGCAAGAAAGCTTACCGGCTCGCGCAACTCGATGTGCCCGAGGTGGACCCTGCGGCGCTGCTGGGCGAGACGCATCGCAAAGAGCTTGCGGAGCTGCCTGAACTGAGCGAGATCGAGATCGTGCGCCACTTCACGCGGCTTTCGACGTGGAACTACGCCATCGACCTTGGCATGTACCCCTTAGGCTCGTGCACGATGAAGTACAACCCGCGCGTGAACGAACTGGTGGCGCGCGTGGAAGGCCTGGCGGAAGCGCATCCTTACCGGCCTGACTTCCTGGCGCAGGGCCAGCTAGACGTGGTGGAACTGCTGCAACAATGCCTTATCGAGATCACCGGCATGGACGCCATCACACTGCAACCGGCTGCGGGTGCGCATGGCGAGATGACCGGCATCATGCTCATCCGCGCCTGGCATGAGTCGCAGGGCAACGCGCGCCGCAAGGTGCTCATTCCGGACTCCGCGCATGGCACCAACCCGGCGACTGCGGCGATCTGCGGCTACTCGGTTGAGAACCTCAAGTCTGACGGCGAAGGCGGCATCGATCTGGAAGCGTTGGAGCGCCAGGTGGACGAGCAAACCGCGGCGCTGATGCTCACCAACCCATCGACGATCGGCGTATTCGAGAGCCAGATTCACAAAATTGCGAAGATTCTGCACGCCAAGGGTGCGCTGCTCTACATGGATGGCGCGAACATGAATGCACTCGTCGGCAAGGCGCGGCCCGGCGACTTCGGTGTGGACGTGATGCACCTGAACCTGCACAAGACGTTCTCGACGCCCCATGGCGGTGGCGGCCCAGGGTGCGGGCCGGTGGCATGCAAGGCGTTCCTGGAGCCTTTTCTGCCTATCCCTGTGCTGGTGAAGCAAGCCGACGGCGAAAAGCATTGGAACTACGACAGGCCACAGTCGATCGGCCGTGTACGTGCGTTTTTCGGCAACTTCGGCATGTTCATTCGTGCGCTGGCGTATATCCTGGCCAACGGTCCTGACGGTCTGCGCCAGACCACGGAAGATGCGGTACTGAACGCTAACTATATCCGCAAAAATCTTGAAGATCTGTATGAGCTGCCCTATAAGACGCCGTCGATGCACGAGGTGGTCTTCAGCGATAAGCGGCAGGCTGCGAAGGGTGTTCGCACTGGCGATATTGCGAAGCGGCTGATCGATTACGGATTCCATCCGTACACGGTGAGCTTCCCGCTGATCGTTTCCGGCGCGCTGATGATTGAGCCGACAGAGAGCGAATCGCGCGAAGAGCTGGATCTCTTCATCGACGCCATGCGTGCGATTGCCAAAGAGGTTGATGAGAATCCAGAGCTCGTGAAACATGCGCCACATTCGACGCGGGTTTCGCGGCTGGATGAGGTAACGGCGGCTCGGAAGCCGGTATTGCGGTGGAAGCCTCAGTAGGCTCAGGAGCTTTTGCTGATGGACATCTTTGACGAAAAGCGGGTCGAGCTTGAGCACTATGAGTTCATGATGGGGCCGTCGCGCGGACGTCTTGCCGTCGCGCTCGATCTGCTGACCGATGCTCTGGTACTGACGGGACAGCATGGCGTCTATTGCGTTTCGAATCGCAATCCGTCGAAGCCTCGGCTGGACGTAGAGGCTGTGCTGGGTGGGATCGAGGGTGCGAAAGCGCTGATTCAGTCGGTGATGGAAGAGCTACGCCGCGAGCGCGATTCGGCATCGCGGCTTTAGCTCATTCTGCGGCGATTACGCGCTACTTCGAAGCTGTGATTTTTACCGACGCGTCAACGTCAGCCCACTTCACGTGCAGCTCCGTCGAATCTCCGCTGGTGTTCTCGAAATCGATCACCATCTCTTCGAGGGGAGAGGCATTTGAAGCTTTTTCCATGGGTACGCGGCCTAGATCCATGTCCTCTTTGTAAACGGTCCCCCACTGGCCGGTCTGTTTGTTGACGATAAGTGTCCAGCCGGACGCGGTGGGCAGCGAGTAGAGAGTATAGGTGCCCGCCGGAACGCTAAGGCTGCCGATCATCAGATTGCCGCTGGTCTTGAGCGTAGTAGCGGAGTTGGCTCCGGTGCGCCAGACTTTTCCATCGGGAACCAGGGTTCCGTCCCCGAAGATCTTGCGGCCGCGCATCGAGGGCGCGCTGTAGTCGATGGCGATGTTTGCATTGGGAAGGGAAACCTCAGCTTTGGCGGGTGGGCTGAGCGGCGCCTTGGCCGGAGCATTCTGGGCTGAGATGGGTTGGGTGAGAGAGATGGAAACCGCGGCAGCGGCGACGGTACAAAGCAATGTGGTTATAAAGCGATGATGCATGGAAACTCCTTCGGGCAAAAGTGTAGCAAAGCCAGATGACGAGAGTTTTATCTGACACGACTCGGCTGCGATCCTGCCGTGCCCTTTCGACAGCGGTTGCTGAAGCGGGGACTGGTCGTGCACGATTTGTGCGAGATGGGGTATTCTAGGAGAGCGCGCCCGTAGCTCAGCTGGATAGAGTGAACGCCTCCGAAGCGTTAGGTCGCACGTTCGAATCGTGCCGGGCGCACCACACTTCCATATCTTTCAGATCCTTACGGCTATTGCCATTCCGTTCCCATATTGTCGTCTGTGATGAGGCGGAACTCTTTTAATCGCGGCAGGAGAGTTGTCTTGTCTTCGATTGCATAATTCCCTCCGTCGCTGGCTGACGTTGCTTCCGGCTCCGATACCATCTGGCTCAATTTGTCGCGTTGCGCAGGATCCGAGAGATCGAACACTGGACGTCCGTCGATTTTGTAGTGTTCAAGCACTGTTCTCCAATGGGCTCGGTCCAGAACAATGGGATTGTCGCTTACGGCGATGAAATTTCCTATTCGGAGCGCATAGGGATAGGCGGTAGCTCCGGTGAGAAGCGCCTCGCCCGACAACGTGGTGTTGTAGTATTCAACTCCACCGGGCAGCAGATGGCTGCGCACCAATTGAAGAAACTGTGTGGAAAGCAGATTGGTGATGTTGGAGCGCCAGTTGAATGTCGTGTTCATGAGGATGAAGTCGAATTTGGCGGCTGGATGACCTACCAGCCATCGCCGTCCATCATCAATGACAATATGAACTTTGGGATTGACCAACAGGCTTGCCACGCTGGCTCTTTCGCGGATCAGACCTAGATATCCGGGGTTGATTTCCACGATCGTGACATCTTCGACCTCGGGATGATTTGCGACGATCTGCGCCCAGGATCCGGAAGAGAGTCCAATGATGAGTACCTTCCGGGGTCTTGGATGTAATCCGGCAATCGCGTAGGCACGGAAAATTCCATTGGTATCGGTCAATGGACTGGTATTAAAGTGACCATCGTAAACGCCACTTCCGTAAACGGTTTCGTAGTTGTCTACGGCGATTTCGCCGCTTCGGTTTTCGACTAGCTGGGTAACAAAATGTCCGTCGTAGTGGTCTTTGAAAAGTAGTCTTTCATATAGCTTCGCGAACAAAGGACCAGAGAGCGCAGCAAGGAGAATGCAGACCGTCGCGCCAATAGTTATGGCCACTTTGGAATTGACCGGTCTTGCAAGCACCGCCAATATTGCCGCAATCACCGAACCGAGAACGAGCAAAAGGACAGAGACGTCTTTGGTGGAGAGGTAATTGAGGATTACGAAACCCACCAAAAAACTACCCAGCGCCGAGCCGATGATGTTGCTCATATACAGATAACTCAGTTTTCTGCCACTTTGTTCCTGAGGACCTATGGACGCGTGCGATAGCAGCGGAAAAGCTGCTCCGAGCAGGGCTGCCGCAATCGTTACAAACACAAAGGTCGTGTCATAAGGTGCGTGAATGACGGCGATTGAAAGGGCAGGTCCCAATAGATAGCTTGTAATCGTTCCCAGGAAAACAACGACGGCGCCCGCCCAAAGCGTTCGCTTGAGATCATTTCTCAGTTTGGTTCGGCAAACATCGCGCACTGCGAGTGAGCCGTATGCGATTCCGAATAGATAGTACGCGAGCAGCTTCGCGAAGCAGGGCGCGGTTCCTCCGCTAGTAAAGGCGTACAGACGGTACCAGAGAATCTCATATGCAAGGGCGATGAACCCGGTTGCACACGCCAATGCCATGGCGATAGGCAAGGGCAAGATCCAGTGAATCTCGGTTAATGGTGGCTTTGCTTCTGCGGCGGCTGGATCGATGGACTGAGCGTTCGGTGATCGCCAGAGCAAAGCTGTTGTACCTACCAGAATGTTCAGAGTCGCGGCTAGACGAACCGATCCCAGCTCTCCGAAAGTGCGCATGAGAAAAAAGGCTGCAAGCAGGCACGCGAATCCCGAACCAAAGGTATTGACCGCATAAAGTGACCCGACGGAGGCACCCACATTTTCGGTTCTTTCAACCAGGTGCGAAACCAGAAGTGGAAGCGTGCTGCCCATCAGCAAAGTCGGAACGAGCAGAAGCAGAAATGCGATTGTGCCTGTCGTTGCGACGGAGCCGCCCGCAGTGAACCCTGCAACAGAATGAAATATCCAAAGAGAGAACGCCCCAAATATGCCGACTGAGAGTTCGATGGCCCCAAAGGCGCGCAGTGCCGGCAGTCCTGGAATTGTGGAGAGCCTGCCCCCCGCCAGACTGCCGAGTCCCAGTCCAAGCATAAAAGCCGTAACAATGACTGTGACCGATTGGATATCTACGCCGTAGATCGTGAACAGAGTCCGCTGCCAGACGATTTGGTAGAGAAGCGCAGGAAAGCCAGATACGAAAAACAGCACGTAATAAGGCCACAACCGCTCTGTAGGGGCGTGGCTCAAGACGCCCAAGTTTGAAGCAGGAGAGAGGTCGGTCGCCATGTTGGGGAGTATGTTATCGTCTGGCCCGGGATCCGCCAAATCTCTTTTGTGGCATAACGCGGCTTCTGGTGAGGTTCCTCTGGTGGTTGTCAGTCTATTTCGCTGGGTCGATCAGTGCGCCGTAGACGATCTGACGGCTTAGGTATTGCAGGTTGGGCATGCCGGGACCGCCGCCCATGCGCTGAATCATGCCGATGAAGACGACGTCGTTGGTGGGGTCGATCCAGAACCATGTGCCTGCTGCCCCATCCCAGAAGAAGGTGCCTTTGCCTTCGGGAAGATTGGCCGCTAGTGGATCGAAGACCACGGCGCAGTTGTAACCGTAGCCGAAGCCCGGACGCATGATCTGAGCGCCGATGCCAAACTGGCCGGTAAGCAGCTCCGGGGCGAGGTGGTTGGAACTCATCAGCTTCACGCTGGCGGGAGACAAAATGCGATGGCCGTCGAGCTCTCCGTGGTCGAGCAACATGGTCGCGAAGCGGTAGTAGTCCTCGGCCGTTGAAACCATGCCACCTCCACCGGAGGGAGCAGGCGGCGGATTGAGGAAGTCGCGGTTGACATTGCCGGCGTTGGAGTCGGCAACCAGCTCGCCGTTTGGTCCGCTGCGGTAGAGGGTAGTGAGGCGATCGCGCTTGCTTTCCGGAGCGAAGAATCCAGCGTCTCTCATGCCAAGCGGAGAGTAGATGTGGTCGCGGATAAAGTCCGGCAGCGACTGGCCGGAGAGTTTCTCCACGATGTAGCCCTGAATATCCATGGACATGCTGTAGCTCCATCGCGTACCGGGTTGATAGAGCAGCGGAAGCTTGGCCAGCTTGTCGATCATCTCCTGCAGATTCTTTGAGTCGAGGGGATGGACCTCCTGATACATCTTGTCGACGGGCGTGTTGCCGAAGAAGCCGTAGGTGAAGCCGGCGGTGTGGGTCATTAGTTCGCGCATGGTTGGTGCGTGATCGGGATCGACGAGGATCATCTTGCCGTCTGCATCGACCCCGTTGTAGACCTTGAGGTGCGCGAATTCAGGGATATATTTAGCGATGGGGTCTGACGGCATCCATTTGCCCTGCTCGTAGAGGATCATCATGGCGACGCCGGTGACGGGCTTGGTCATTGAATAATCGCGAAAGATCGTGTCCTTCGTCATGGAGGTCTTGGAGTCGAGATTGCGATAGCCATAGGCGCGATAGTCGACGACCTTGCCGTGACGCGCGAGGACGGTGACGATGCCGGAGAGCTGTTGCTTATCCACGGTCTGCTGCATAAGCGCGTGCAGCGATTCGAGGCGCGCGGAAGAGAAGCCTGCAGATTCGGGCTTGATCGGCGTCATATCGATCGAGGCAGAGGAACGTGTGGTACTCTCCTGCGCTGCGACGAACGTTGTGAAGAAGCGCGAGCCGGCAACGATCATGGCGCAGGCCAGTGCGCCGCTGACAAATCTTGAAATTCGAATACCCTTCACCTGGTTCCTCCCGAGGGCGCACGGAGCATCCTGAAGGGAAGCACGTCGTTCCCCGTTTCAAACAAGATGGAGGCTCTTCCTGCGGTCGCACTCTTTATATCAGCACGGAAGCGAAATGGGGCCAGCGCTGCTATGCATTTTTCCGAATACAGTGATCGGAAAAACTTGCGTAGCAGGCGTGGAGTTATGAAGAACAGATCGCGATCAGACATAAGCAGCGGAAACATCTACGAGAGCAATTTTGGCGCGGCGCCATGCCGTCAACGAGCCGCTACACTGGAAAGAGGATTTGTCCGCTCGATTAGCGCGGGTTCTGCGATCCATAAGGAACGGAATGCACTGGAATATTCAACTGATTTTGTGGGCCTTAGTGTTGGCAGCGCACCTTGTGCTGATGATTGTGCTGCTGGGGCGCGAGCGGATTGGCCGTTTCCCTTGGTTTACGGCCGCGATTGCGCTTTCCGCGATACGGCTGATAGCCGACCATCTGCTGCATAGCAAGCTCACGACGGTGGCATTTTACTGGGAGAGCTATTCGGGAAGCATTTTGCAGGGGATCGTCGGAGTGCTGGTATTGATAGAGCTTTGCCGGCATGTTTTTTCGAGTGGCCGCGCAGGGAAGATTTTGAAGGGGAAAGGCTGGATCGGCGGCCTACTTGTAACGGTGCCGATTGCATTCGCTGTGGCGGCGCTTTGGAATTTGGGACTCTCCTGGGCGACGATGAAGGCCGATGCGGCGCACTTGCCGCTGTATATCGATCTATACGTTGCGCTGAAGAGCGAGTTGTTTGTTGCTGTGCTTACGGTGGAGATCGGAGTGCTGCTGCAGTTCTTTGGCAGGCGCTTCGGAGCAAAGTGGCGTAGCCATGACCGGCAGATTGTACTCGGGCTATCGACGGTTTCGCTGGCGTTGCTGACCGTACAGGCAACCACTGACATCGTGAAGCATAATCTCCACTTGACCAGCAGGGATCAGTATGAGCATGTCATCCGGATGTTTGAGAATCTGGATAACGGACGCTTTGCGGTTTGGTTGCTGGCGCTGATCTGGTGGATTATCTGGCTTTGGCGCGATGAGCCAGGTGCGCAGCCAGCGGCGGAAATGGCCGAGATTCCGGTGCGGGTAGGACCGCCCTCGCTCGACGCCCGTTTGCAGGAGCCCAACGAGTCCTCAACACAGGATTAATGTTCTTCATTTCCAGGATGCGCTGCACGAAAAGATGAGATTTCCAGCGCAGCGTGCTTTCTCTTCTAAGGGAAAGATTTTGGTTGACTTTCTTTACTCTAGTTAATAGAGTACTCCTTGTTGAAGATTTCTCTGATTCATTGGAGAGGTCTTCGGGAGAGAAGTCTATGAGTATTCGACCTGAAAATCAGGAGTTGCAGGACCGTCTCAGTGTGATTGAGACGATGATCGCCGAGGGGCGCAAGAGAACAGAAAGCTGGGGATGGAGCTTTGTGCTGTGGGGCGTGGCTTATTACGCGGCAATTGCATGGGGCACGTGGGGACACAGCAATCTCGCCTGGCCGGTGACGATGATCGCCGCCTCGCTGGTGACCGTCCTGATCGCCATGCGTAGAAAGGGCCACGGAGCGGAGACGACAATTGGCCGGGCGATTGGGTCCGTGTGGTGCGCTGTAGGTATAGCGCTCTTTGTCTTTTGCCTGTGCGGCAGCATTGCCCGGCATATCGACTTGCAGATGTTCATCTCTGCCGTTGCCGTGATGCTGGGAATAGCGAATGCTGTGTCGAGCATGATTCTGCGATGGAAGGCGCAGTTTGCCGCAGCTCTGGTTTGGTGGGTGGCAGGAGCGGCATCGCCTTTCGCAAGCGATAACCAGTGCCAGGTGATCTTTCTGATTGCGATCTTCCTGGGCCAGATCGTGTTTGGCGTTTACATGATGCTTTCGGAGGCGCGCGAGCGGAGAGAGATTGCAGGAAAGTCAGGCGCTCTCCATGCCTGAGTCTGCCGCTGACATTTCTACCGATCTGCCGGAACTGAATCCCGTGATCCACGGTAAACTGCGCCTGGCATTGCTGAGTCTGCTCTCGGCAGTGGAAGAGGCGGAGTTTACGTGGCTCAGGGCCAAGACAAACGCCACTGACGGAAACCTTGGAGCGCAGCTATTGAAGCTGGAAGAGGCCGGTTACGTAGAGGTGGAGAAGAAATTTGTGATGCGCAAACCGCAGACGATTTACCGGATGACGGCTCCGGGACGGCGGGCGCTCACCGAGTACGTGCAGGCACTGAAACAGCTGCTTGGGTCAGCGATCAACGCGTGATGCTGGAATGTGCAGGGGAGCTGAAACGAACTAAGTCTGGCTGTTGCGGGGAATGAGAATTCCGATCAGCAGCAGCCAGAGCCTGGCGAATGCCTGACCGTTAGATATGGCAGCTGGCGAGACCGCGTTTTTCCAGATAGCGCTGGTGGTAGTCTTCGGCGCGCCAGAAGGTTTGCGCGGACTCTACCTTGGTCACGATCTTTTTAGGGGCGAACTTGCCGGCCTCTGTCAGCTCTGCAATCTTGGCCTCAGCGACTGCTTTTTGAGCCTCGGAGTGGTAGAAGATGGCGGATCGATACTGCGTTCCCCAGTCGGGCCCCTGACGGTTGAGCTGGGTGGGGTCGTGAAGCGAGAAGAAGGCGTCCAGCAGCTGCTCATAGCTGACTTTCTCAGGGTCGAAGTCGAGCTCGACTACCTCGGCATGGCCTGTGGCGTCAGTGCAGACATCTTTGTAGGAGGGAGCGTTCGTACGGCCGCCCTCGTAGCCAACGGCAGTTGCGGTCACCCCGGGAATATTGGCAAAAGCGACTTCTACTCCCCAGAAGCATCCCGCGCCAAATGTGGCTTTTTCCATGGAATTAGTTCTCCTTAGTGAATCCAGAGCATCTTCGGAGTTGCCGCGAGACCGTGAATCATATCCGGCGGATTGACGTGCCGGGAGCGAAAGACGGTTGGTACCTGGCTCGACCCGGACTCCAATTCAGCTCATCGTCTCATTGGATGGTACGGAAGCATTTCGGTTGCATGTTGAGCCCTTACTCCGGCTTGCGCGGCTTTGGCCGGCCTTTGTTCTTGCCGGTGTAAGAGTCGCGCCAGCGCTCCTTCTTTCGCGGAGCGTCGCCTTGGCTTGATGGAGAGCCAGGGCGGCGCGTGCCAGTTGGACCGCTTTCCGGCCCTCTCGGGCGGTCGAAGGCGCGTTTCGCTGGGGCGCGGTTTAGTGGCCGGTTGCCAGTGAACTTCTTTGCGGGACGACGGTCGGACTCGTAGGGTTTTTCAGTGCGACCAGATGGCGCATTCCTCGGGCGCGATTCAAAACGCTTTTCCGGCGGACGAGTTGCTTCGCGCCGCCGCGGCTCGAAATCCCCGCCTTCCCTGGGCGGGCGTGCCGGGGGACGAGGTGGGCCGGAAGGGCGATTTGAGACAGGCCGATTGGAGAAAGAGCGATTTGAGGCAGGGCGATTCGAGAAGGGGCGGGAATCGGAACCCGGTTCTCTTTGATTCCTGACTGGACGATCGGATGAGGATTGTTCGCGGCGTGGCCGGCTTCGGTCAGATTGAAATGGCCGGCTCGAACCCTCGGCCGGGCGGAAGCGTGGCTGGCCGGGCACACTGGGCTTGCCGGGAAAGCGGGATTCGCGGCGTTCCGGTGCGCGATTGTCGCGTCGGACAGGCGGCCTGGCGTCTGTGCCGGGGCGTCCTCTGAAAGAACCGGGGGCCGAATCGGGGCGGCGCTTGAACTGGGGTCTCTCTCCGGACTTTCTATGCTCCACGGACTCGCCGGCATTACGCGAAAGCTGCGCCGGGGCTGGCCCGCGCCGGCGGCGGGTTTTAAGCTTGCCATCCCCGGCGAGATTGAGCAGGCGGATCTCTTCGGCGTCGAGCTCGCGAACTTTGCCGGGTTCGAGATCCAGAATCAGTGGTCCGTACCCGACGCGCCGGATCTTTTCGACGTGATGGCCGATCTCTTCGAACATCTTGCGAAGCTCGCGATTGCGACCTTCGATGACAATGACTTCGTACCAGGGATTGTCGCCTTCGCGAACCTGCCGAATGCGGGCGGGCGCAGTACGGACGCGGCCCGAACCAGTGCCGGGGCGGCCGCGCTCGATCATCACACCTTCGCGCAGTGCTTCGAGCATCTCTTCGCCGGGCTGCCCGGAGACTTTGACGAGATACGTCTTTTCGACGCCGGACGCGGCGCGGGTGAGCTTGTTGGCGAGGTCACCGTCATTGGTGACGAGGAGAAGACCTTCGCTCAGGTAATCGAGGCGGCCAACGGGATAAAGACGTTCACGCTCGCCGGCGAAGAACTTCATAACAGTCGCCCGGCCTTCAGGGTCGCTGACGGTGGTGACGTATCCCTTGGGCTTGTTGAGCATGAAATAGCGGTGACGCTCGGGGCCCTGGAGCAGCTTGCCGTCTACGCGGACGTGGTCACGCGCCGGATCGGCTTTCGCGCCCAGCGTCGAGACTATCTGCCCGTTTACCTGCACCCGCCCACCGAGGATCATTTCTTCAGCAGTACGGCGCGAAGAAATACCGGCACGGGAAAGAATTTTCTGCAGGCGCTCAAGCTGAGGCTCAACGACCGGCCTGATCTTTTGAGGAGGCTCAGAATCACCTTCGTCGGATGGAACGAAGCCCGGTTCGTCTTCCGCTTCGGCCTCAACTTCGCGCGCGAGCTCGGCTACGACAGCCTCCTGCTCCAGCTCTTCGGAGGGTTCAGCGGCGGGTGAAGCAATGGCTGGCTCGATTGCCAGTGGCTCCGCTGCCGGGGACTTGGCAGCTTTGCGCTTTTTAACAACCGGCTCGATCGCTTCCACGGAAATGGAGCTCCTGGCAGCAGCAGGTTTGGGAGGAGTCTTTCGCGAAGGCTTCTGCGGAGATTTTTCGGAGGCAGAAGCTGCATCCCCGGTCTTGGACTTGGCTGGTGTGGCCTTCTTTTCCGGTTCAGCCTTCTTTTTAGGTGCGGAGCGGCGTTTCGGTTCGGCTTCGGGACTGTTACCACCGGGGCTTACCAGCTCGATTTTTAAAGTGTTTTTGGGGTCCGGGCTCATGATTCAACCTCGACTTGTGCGGGTTCCGGGAGCGACTCGGATTCCGATGGATGGGCCGATTCCGTTTCATCGGTAGATTCAGTGGATTCGGGCGCGGTTTCGCCCAAATGCGAGAGGTCTGCAACTGGTTCCGTAGCAGATTCCTCGGGAGCGTCTGTTGGAACCGCATCGGCTTCATCTGCCGATTCGGACTGTGGAGAATCCACAACAGTGGTGTCCGGTGTGGAAGCTGGATTCCGGCCAGAATTATGGAAGAGGTCACCGCTTTGCTCCACCGGAGACGCTGGCGCCACTTCTTCTTCGGATCCGTCTTCGCTCATCTCGATGGCCGCCATCTTTTCGAACTCCTCCATCGAGGGCAGTTCGCTCACGTCTTTGAGGCCGAAGCGGACAAGGAATTCCTTGGTAGTTTTGTAGAGCATCGGCCGGCCAATTACCTGCTTGCGGCCAGCCGTGGTAATCAGCTTGCGGCTCATGAGCGAGCCGAGTACGCCGGCGGAGTCAACTCCACGGATCTCGCCAACTTCAGGCGCGGTGACCGGCTGCTTGTAGGCGATGACCGCCAGGGTTTCCAGCGCGGGCAACGAGAGCTTCATCGGCGGCTTGAGGCTCTTTACGAAGGCGCGCACGGAGTCGTGCATCTCCGGCTTGGTGCCCATGCGGAAACCACCCGCGATCTCACGGATTTCGATCCCGCGGTTGTCATTCGCATAATCGGCCGTCAGCTCGTTGAGGATTTCGCGAAGAATATCCCGCACCTCGCGCTCGCGTTTGCGTTCGGCGCGTTTTGCTTCGAGAGCCGGGTCTTCTGTGCTTTCTGCGGTGGCGGGAACCGATGGGGTCTCGGAGGAATTTTCAGAGAGCGCTTCGGAGGCTTCAGAAGCGATCGCGGGCTCTGGTGTCGAAGTCAAGAGCAGATCCAACAGCTCAGCACCCGGCTTCCCCCGGAGTCTGCTGGCTCCGCGACCGCGGGTGCATCACCAGCAGAGACAGGCTCTGTTTCCGCCGCCGTCGCGGCCTCGCGTTCGGCTTTCCATGCAAAGGCATCTTCGGCAAACAACGTTGCGAGCTGCTGGAGGGTTACTGGCTCCTCGGCAGCGTAAATCACGGCTTCCAGTCTGGCTTTCAAACTCATTCCTTAGGTATGGTACCGGAATCGGCACAAGCCTGCGGAATCATGGCTCCAGCAAAACCAGAGTCGATGTATCCCGAAATCACGACTGTCTCTTCGACGCGACCAGCAGGGAGCGGTGAATTGCCGCAAAACAATAGCAGGACAAAGTAACTCTGGTTTTGCTCCGAAAGCGAAAGAGCGCCCCGGAATCCGGGACGCTCTCTGCCGTGCCTTCCTGTTACATTTACGATCCGAAGTGGCGGAAAACCCAGAACAGGCCTCCCGAGAGAAGCGCCGCTACTGGAAGCGTGAAAACCCAGGCCAATGCGATCGACCGTAGAGTCGACCACTGTAGACCGCTGCCGTTTGCCACCATTGTGCCGGCGATTCCAGAGCTGAGCACGTGCGTGGTGCTGACCGGCAGGCCGAAGGTGTCCGCAGCCAGAATGGTGCTCATCGCCACCAGTTCGGCCGCTGCGCCCTGGGCATAGGTGAGGTGGTCCTTGCCGATTTTTTCGCCCACCGTCACCACAATGCGTTTCCAGCCGACCATGGTGCCCATACCCAGCGCCAGCGCCACCGCCACCTTGACCCAGAGGGGGATGAATTTGGTGGCGACGTCCAGCTTCTTCTGATAGTCCGCAAGGACACTTTCTTCAGCCGGGGTAAAGGAGGGATTGCCCTTCTTATGCATGATATTGAGCGCCGAGCTGGCCACGTACATGTCGTTGCGCACGTTCTGCTGGTCACGCGCCGGGACAGCCTTGAGCTCCTTGTACATGCCCACTTCATGGCTGATGTCCTCGACGAGCTCGCGGAGGGCGACCATGGTGGTGGGCGTGAAATTTTTGCTCTTGATGAATTCGGTCACGTCCTGGCGCGGATCGGACATCACCGCATTCCTATCCACATGGCTGCTCAGAATCGTCGTTACCTGGTCGGACACTGCGACGAAATTGACCACCTGGCTGCCGCCGACCGCATGGTTGAGCGCGTAAGCCGTGGGAACGGTTCCGATGAGGATGAGCATGATGAGGCCCATGCCCTTCTGTCCATCGTTAGAGCCGTGGCCGAAACTCACACCGGTGCAGGTGAGCACAAGCAGCGCGCGAATCAGGAATGGCGGCGGCTCATCGCCTTCCGGGGCCTTGAACAGCGCGGGAAACTTGACCAGCCATTTTGTAAGCAGCATCAGGAGCATGGCGAGGATGAAGCCGAAGACCGGTGAGATGAGCAGCACCTTGAAGACCTTTGTGACCTGGTCCCAATCCACGCCGGCGGTTCCGTTATTACCGGCCATAAGCTGGTTGGCAATACCCACGCCGATGATCGACCCAACCATGGTGTGCGAGCTCGATGCCGGCAGTCCAAAGAACCACGTGGCCAGATTCCACAGAATGGCGGCGATCAGCAGGGCGAAAACCATGGCGAATCCAGCGCCGGAGCTGACTTGCAGGATCAGTTCGACCGGCAACAGCGTGATGACCGCGTAGGCGACAGTGCCGCTTGAGGTGAGCACGCCGATCAGGTTCCACACGCCGGACCAGACCACCGCTACATGCGGCTCCAGTGTGTGCGTGTAGATGACCGTAGCCACGGCGTTCGCAGTGTCATGGAAGCCGTTGACGAATTCAAACCCAAGCGCAATCAGTAGAGCAACCGCGAGCAGGACATAGGGCCAGATGCTGACGACTACGACGTGACCCATGTCGCTGACAATGTTGAATCCGCAATACGCAAGGCCGCCGAGTACGACGGCCGCGAAGACAACACCGCCGATGACGCCGGGGCCCTTTTTCATTTTCTGGTCAAGCAACGAGGTGCTTGCCTGTGCTGCTGTTGCCATAAGTGGTTTCTCCCCAAAGATTTATCGCGAGATATGTAGCTTCCTGCGTATCCCGGCGCCGATTGGCCCGGAGGAGGTTGGCCAGCGAAATGAACTCCGGAAGGGAGCACGCCAGGAAAAACGCGACAAGGAGCGACACTCGGACGCTACAGGGAGATGTTTGCCAGAGTGTGAATAGAGGGTGTACGGAATTATGAATATTGAGTGAATCGCCTAGGCTGTGAGGTCCGGATCCCAGGGATTGCACCGAAAAAGAGGCATCCGGCGAATTCTATTGAACTCGCCGGATGGGTTCGGTGCATGTGTTGTTCCGAATCGGTACTCGACTAGACGCCGACGGTTGCAGCGACCGGCGCGGCAATCATTCTGTGGATGCGGTCGCCGAGCCTATGCAGGCGCAGGAAGTTGGTCGAGCCGGACTTGGTGCCGGTGCCGGCGATAATGGCGACGATTTCGCCTTTGCGCGCGTAGCCGTGCTGTTCAAGCAGGGTTTCGGCCAGTTCGACCATGGTTTCCGTGCTCTGAATCTTGGCGCAGGATACAGGCACTACTCCCCAGAGAAGATTGAGCCGATTGATCGTGACTTCGATGGAGCTGAAGGCGTAGATGGGTGCAACCGGCTGATATTTAGAGAGTTTGATGGCGGTAGCGCCGGATTCGGTGAAGATTGCGATACCGCGCAGCTCGAGATCTTCGGCCGCATGGGCTGTAGCTTCACAGATGGTTTCGGCAACGGACAAGGTGCGATGGCGTGGGCGCGGAAGGGTAACGCCCGTTTCGCGAGCCTCGGCGATATTCTTTTCTGTTTCTGCCACGATACAGGCCATCATTTTGACGGCCTCGACGGGGTATGCGCCCATCGCCGATTCGCCGGAGAGCATTACGGCGTCGGAACCGTCATAGATGGCGTTTGCGACGTCGGAGACCTCGGCGCGGGTAGGACGCGGATTGTCGATCATCGACTCGAGCATCTGCGTGGCCGTGATAACCGGCTTACGATAGTCTGCCGCACGCCGGATGATCTGCTTTTGAATCGCAGGAACCTTCTCGGGAGGAACTTCCACGCCCAGATCGCCGCGAGCAACCATGATGCCGTCGGTTACCTGAAGGATTGCCTCAAGATGTTCGATGGCCTGTGGCTTTTCGAGCTTGGCTATGATCCAGGTGGCGCTGCCGAGAGCAGAGATCCTGTTACGGACGATGTTGATATCTTCGGCGGTGCGAACAAAGGACACGGCGACGGCATCGACGCCGTTGCGCAGCGCAAATTCCAGATCTATGGCGTCTTTCTCGGTAAGAGAGGGAACACGAACGGCGATGCCCGGCAGGTTGATGCCTTTGTTTTCTCCGAGTTTGCCGCCGTTGACGATCTCGCAGACCACATCGTCGCCGTCTACTTCGGCAACGCGAAGCTCGATGAGGCCGTCGGAGAGGAGAATGCGCGAGCCTTGCTCGACGTTTTCCGCAAGGGTCTTGAAAGTGGTGCCGACCAGAGACGCGGTGCCATCGACTTCACGAGGTGTGATCGTAATGCGTTCGCCGGCAATGAGCTGCACGGCCTTGTGGTCGACAAGTCTTGAAGTGCGAATTTTGGGCCCTTGCAGGTCGCCGAGGATACAAAGCGGTTTGCGCTCTTCGCGGCTGACCTTGCGGATCATCTGAATCAGAGCCCGCTTCTCTTCATGGGTTCCGTGTGAAAAATTGAGGCGGACTACATCCAGGCCGGCGCGTACGAGCTCACGAAAGACGGGTTCGGAATTAGAAGCCGGCCCGAGGGTGGCCACGATTTTGGCGCGCCGCAGTGATGCGGATCCGGCGAATGAATTATTTACGGTAGACATCAAAACTCTCCAGAAATGTCCTGAACTTCAACGAAGTGAGGAACGTAGGCGCGATCGGCGGCAATTTATCCGCCTGAAGGCGACTTATGTAATGCGGAGGCCGGGTAAATGGCTAAAACGCGCGGGGAAATCGCTTAACCAAGCCTTCGCGCAACTGCTCCAGCCCGCTCAATTGTACAAGAGCAGGCAGAGGTGATCGGGTGTTACGAATGCCCAGGTTGAAGTTTTCGGACGGGGGAGATGCGAGTTGCAGCGAGATCGATGTACGAGACGTGTTTTGATCATGCGAGGCAACGCAGGTCGTGTGAATTTTCCAGGATCAGACGCGGACGAAATCAGGAATTTGTTCACGAGAGCAGCGGCGACGAGCCATGAAGCAAGCCCTTCCGATCTCTGTGCAGAACACCATTCAACTGTGCTCCCAAAAGGACGCTGAATGAGGTGATGTAGAGCCAGACCATGGTGGCGATGGCGGTGCCCAGTGAACCATAGACGACGGTGTAATCGGCTACGCGAGTAACGTAGAGACCGAAAGCAAGCGTAATTGGGAACCAGATCAAGGTTGTCATGATGGCTCCGGGGGCGACCCAGCGCCAATGTTCCTGGCTTCGAGTGCCGAAGTGATAGAGCGTACCGACAACTGAGGTGCTGGTGACAAGCGCGAGAGACCAGCGGGCGAGGCGCCAGAAGAAGATCACCACGAACTGGAGCTCGTGCTGAGAGTTATCGATCATCCATTGCTCAATAGGCCGACCAAAGATCAGCACAGATGTCGCGATGGACAACGGCACGAGCGCGATGGGCACCAGAAGAATGGCTCGCAGCCGAACCTGCCACCAGGACCAGCCATGGCGGGGCAGTTCGTAGGCGCGGCGAAAGCCCTCCATTAGCGTGAGCATCAGGCCAAGAGCGGCGAAGAACGTGAGCGACGACGCGGAGAGGAGCACCTGCAGAGAAAAGGCCCGCCGTCCATAGAAATAGGACTGCAGAAGAGACATGGTGTCGGGTGGTAGAAACTGTTCGCTCGCGGTTCGTATCGTATCGAGAAGGGTGTTTCCCGAAGGCACTAAAGCCAGCAAAGTGGTGGCGACTAGAAAGGCGGGGCAAAGCATGAGTGTGCCGGAATAAGCGGCAGCCTTGGCTGCGTCCAGTGCATTGTCTGAGATGGAATGCCAGACGGCAGCGCGCAGGGCGTGAGTGTAGCGGACAATAACCGGGAGCTTTGCCATCGTAGGCAGAGTATCGCAGCCTCAGAGGTTTTACGAGGCTGGGTCATACCTCGCGTGTCCAGAATGAAACGTTCTTGCAAGTCGCAGCCGGACTGTTTCAAGTTCTGTCGCGGCACAAGTCGATCCCATGGTTTTCTCGATTAAGTGCGAATAAAAATCGAGAGTACCAAGGCGACGAGGCTCATGGCCGGTCCGAGACAGAACCGGATAAGGATGTCGCCAACGATGAAGATGATGACGAAACCGAAGCGGCCGATGGTATCGAAGGTATTCAGCGCGTTGTAGGGGAGCAGATTTCTTACGATTCGTGCAGCGTCCAGAGGTGCGATAGGCAGGAAATTGAAAATGAACAGAGCCAGATTGATTTCAATCATGAGCCGGCCAAGCATGGCTAAGGCCTGCTGCGCGGAGGCTGCTCCGAGAAAGATCTGTCCTTGAAACGAGCCAATGACGGCCAATCGGCCACCGGGAACAGCCAGAGCCAGCACCACGAGGGCCACGGAGGCCAGCGCCACGAGGATCAGATTGGCAACGGGGCCCGCGACAGCGATCAAATTGTCGTCGCGAGTGATCCGTTTGAGATTACGGGTAATGACCGGCACGGGTTTACCCCAGCCGAAGACAATTCCAGGCCCGCCGAAGCCGATCATCGGGCCAAAAAGCATCAGCGCAGGAAAGAGCAGGGTGCCGGCAAGATCGATATGGCGCATGGGATTGAGGGTGACGCGCCCCTCGAGCTGCGCAGTATGGTCGCCAAGCCGAGAGGCCATCCAACCATGAGCACACTCATGGCAGGAAAGAGAAAAGATCAGTATGACGAACTGATAAAGCGCCTGAAGCAGCTCAATGCTATTGAATTGCAAAAACTTTCTCCGTATCCGAACGCAGTTGCACGAAGGCTCAGGTTACCATGCGCGGCGACGCTTTTCGTGCGGCGTAAGTAAGGGTTACGTACGCGATGGTTCGAGAGTTCTGGCGTTATCAGCTTTGGTGCTCGTCGGCAGTACCTTGAGGACCCACGATGGCTCCATCGGACATCTGAGTGCCGGCAAGGATCACCGTGTGGGTCCCGACGCGCGCGCGCGCTCCGATGGAGGTTGGTGCGAAAACAACTTTATCGTAGTCATCTTTGTCGTGCGTGTGGGAGTAGATGCGGGCGTAGTTGCCGATGACGGCCCCCCTGCCAATGCTGATTTCCGCACGGTCGTCGAGCAGGACGCGTTGACGGACGATGACTCCGTCGTCAATCGAGAGGTTGTACCCGTAGGTGAGCTCGACGCCATGATCGATGCGGATACCTTTGCCCATTTTGGCGAAAAGGTGCCGGCCGAGCATGCATCTGAAGCGAATTCCTAGCCAGTGGTTGAGGCCGACCGGCGAGCGGTCAAACATGATCCAAAACCACAGAAGCGGCTTGGAGCGCGCGAAGCGATCCTGATCGACATCGGGATAGTGTTCGGCTTCGAGGGTGATGTTGCCGGGGTCGAGCGAGAGCTGAAGAACGTTGAGCGGGAGTTCGCTGGTGAGCGTGAAGTTGAGCTTGCCGCCGTGGGGACGGCCAAGATAAAGCTCGAAGAGCTGATCACGTACGATTTCGGCACGGCGCTCGGCCGATTGGTGACGGGTGAACTCGTCATCAAGGAAGCTGATCCAGCGCCGGTAAACTTCTTCGGCCTCCGGTTGAGGTTGCGCGACACGACTCTTCGCAAGTCCAGCAGTTGACTCGGTCATACATGTACGACGATACACCCCGACCTATGGCTGCAGGAAAAGTGGCTATAGGCCTCGTCAGGCTCGATGTGTCTATGGATTTGCTGATATGACTTTGGTCATGCGAATTACCGGAAGGGATTCCCCGTTGTGAAGCGGGACTTCAATCCGCTCCACCTCGGTATAGCCGCGCAGCCGATAGAGAGGAACGCCGGTAAGCGTGGAGACCATCTCAAAGCGATGGAATCCAGCGGCGATGGCGGCAGCTTCCACATGAGCGAGGATGGCGGTTCCCAGGCCGCGGCGGGCGAAATCGGGGTGAACGAATATGGCACGGATCTTAGCCGCGTCTGTTGTGGGATCGAGGAGTTCGGGCTCGCGGATGGAGGCATGATCGCTGCCGAAGAGTGTTTTTCGTTTGGACCATCCGCCGCATGCGGCAAGCCGTGGAGACTGTGACTCGAGAGACATTGTTTCGGCGAGGAAATAGGTCTGGTCGCGGATGAGCTGGGTATCGAGCCCCAGGACTGTGCCGAGGGCGCCCTCAATCTGGGTCGCAGTGTAGTCGCCGGCCTGCAGGTCGCGAACGGAAGCTTCGATCAACGCAGGCAGGACCGGAATATCTTCTTGCTGCGCGACACGTATCTGCCACTGAGTCTGTTCGTCAGGCATCGTACAACCAGAGTAGCCAAAGATCTCGAGCCCGTAACGAGTCTTATGGGAGAGCCGAGAGACTGGCGATGGTGGAGCATCGCGGAAATGGTACACAGCAATCGATTGCGCACTATCTCGAAAAATTTCGCCGAAAGGTTATTTTCATTGCAGGGTCTGGCTGGAAGGACCCTGCACGCAGGGTATAGTATGGCAACGCCATGAGAAAAACGTTTGAGCAGCATCCACTCCTGCATTGGTCGGTCGCGCTCATTTCCTTTGCCCTTATCATGTCATGCACGGTCACCGCCGGGGCGCAGATGGCGCCAACCGGAGAGCGTGAGGTGGTTGCGCCATTGGGTCCTGTGGAGCCCTCGAATGCGCAGCTTGCGGATAAGGCGCTCAACGCCAAGGTGGAAGCGCTGCTGAAGCAGATGACGCTGGAAGAAAAGATTGGGCAGACGGTGCAATACTCGGCGGGATTTGCCACTGGTCCCGCGGCTTCAAAGCTCAGTTACGCTCAGCTCACGGAGCAGGGCGCGATTGGTTCGATGCTCAACGTGCTCGGCGCGGAACCCACCAATCACTATCAGCACATCGCGATGGAGAAATCGCGGCTCCACATTCCCATCCTCTTTGGGCATGACGTCATTCATGGCGAACACACGATCTTTCCAGTGCCTTTGGGACTGGCAGCGAGCTGGGATCCGAAGCTGATTGAGGGTGTGGCGCACACCTCTGCTATTGAAGCGCGTGCGGACGGAATTCCGTGGGTGTTTTCGCCGATGGTGGATATCGCACGCGATGCACGGTGGGGACGCATCGTCGAGTCGGCAGGCGAGGACCCTTATCTGGGATCGGCAATCGCGCGCGGATGGGTGAAGGGCTATCAGCAAGGCGATCTGAGCAAGCCGGATTCCGTCGCAGTGAGTGTGAAGCATTTTGCCGCCTACGGGGCGGCGATTGCAGGCCGTGACTACAACGCGACGGACATGAGCGACATCACGCTGCGACAGGTTTACCTGCCACCGTATCGGGCTGCAGTAGAAGCGGGTGCAGCGACGATGATGAGCAGCTTCAACTCAATCAACGGCACTCCGGCGACAGCCAACCCCTACATCCAGACGGATATCTTGCGCAAGGAGTGGGGCTTCGACGGATTTGTGGATTCTGACTGGGGCGCAGTGGCAGAGCTGCTGAACCACGGCATCGGTGCGAATGGTGCGACGGTGGCACGCAAAGCGCTTGAGGCAGGTGTGGATATGGACATGGAAGGGAATCTCTATGCCACGACTCTGGCGGCGCAGATTCGTTCGGGGGAGATTCCCGAATCCGTGCTGGACGAGGCGGTGCGGCGTATTCTGCGGGTCAAGTTCGCGCTCGGACTGTTCGATCATCCGTACACACAGGTAACGCCGCCCTATCAGCCGAGCGAGGCAAACCGCGAGCAGGCGCGCAAGGTTGCCGACGAAACAATTGTGCTGCTGAAGAACGATGCAGTCGAGGGACACGGAGAACTGTTGCCGCTGGCAAAGAGCGCGAAAACAGTAGCGCTTATCGGGCCGCTCGCAGACTCTCCGAAAGACATGCTCGGGTCGTGGGCAGCTTTGGGAGATCCGAAATTTGCGGTTTCACTTCGTCAGGCATTGCAGGAGAGGCTCGGTGATCGACTTTTGTACGCAAAGGGCTGCGGAGTGCTCTCTGGCAAAGACGAACTGTTGCTGGAGCATGTGAGTTTTACCGGCGGTGAGCAGGGAGTTGGGGCAAATGAACCGATTCCCGACGATGACAAGACAATTGCGGAAGCGGTGGAGATTGCGAAGAAAGCCGATGTCGCAATTCTGGCGCTGGGCGAAAGCGCGGACTGGATGACCGGGGAAGCATCGAGCCGGGCGCATCTTGGACTGCCCGGCCCTCAGGAGCAGTTGCTGGAGGCTGTCGCGGCGACCGGTAAGCCGGTGATTCTGGTGTTGTTCACTGGAAGGCCGAGCGTGATTCCATGGGCCGGTGCGCACATTCCGGCGATTGTGGAGGCGTGGTTTCCGGGAATTGAAGGCGGACATGCCGTGGCCGATGTGCTATTTGGCGATGTGAATCCTTCGGCCAAGCTGACTGCCGGATTTCCTCGTGCAGAGGGTCAGGAGCCGCTCTACTATGCGCAGATGCCTACGGGGCGTCCGGCGCTTCATGCCGATCTAAGCCATATGCCGACAGACGCTGCGGAGAAGTTTCTTTCGCGCTACATCGACGTCGAGAACTCGGCGCTGTTCCCGTTTGGCTGGGGGCTGAGTTACACGCGGTTCAGCTATTCAAAGCCGACGATTAACAGAAGTGAAGTGCCGCTGCAGGATCTGGCGCCGGGGCGTGAGCCGGCGATCACGGTCAGCGTGGATGTGAAGAACACCGGCAGTATTGCCGGAACGGAAGTGGTGCAGCTTTATATTCGCCAGATGTACGGATCGGTGGAGCAGCCAGTGCGTGAGTTGAAGGGATTCGAGCGTGTGACGCTGGCTCCGGGCGAAGAGAAGCACGTGACCTTTCCGCTGGGGTTCAACGAGCTGAGCTTCTATAACGTGAAGAGCCAGCAGGTGGTTGAACCGACGACGTACAAGGTGTTTGTTGGTGGAAGTTCGCTGGCTACGGAAGAGGCGAGTTTCGAAGTGAAATGAGAGATGCGAGGTGAGAGAGCAAGAAAAAAGCCCGGATTGCCCGGGCTTTTTCTGTGTTCGATAGCTGAGATGGTTACACCTTCAGGAAGATCTTCTTCTTGTACAGAATCCAGACCGGGATGAAGCACACGGCCATGTAGCAGAAGGAGTAGGTGAACGAAGCCAAACCGGCGTTGGGAATCCATGCGAGGCAGTGGACGAAGAACCAGCGGGTCGGGCTGAATGGGTGGCCGTTGATCCAGCCGCCGACCAGTTCGAGGGCCGAGGCGAGTAACTCGGAGATCATGTAAGCGGCGATTGCGTTGGAGCCGAAAATCAGCCAAGGCCGGGTCCACTTACCCTTCCAGCCGCGGACTTCGATCATCCAGTAGAAGAGTGCAAGGATCGCCAAAGCGATGCCGCCGGCCACGAGAACATAGGAGCTGGTCCAGAGCTTTTTGTTGAGCGGGAACCAGATAGACCATAAGCAGCCGATGGCGAGGCAGGTTGCTGCGAATCCCGCCAGACCGGTGGCTTTGCTTTCCAGTGAATGCTTGCTGCGCAACCAGATGCCGGCAAGCACGCCGAGAAGCGCCGTGCCAAGAGCAGGCAAATCGCTCAGCAGGCCTTCCGGGTCGCGGGTGACTTCGTAAAGTCGGCCGGGGAAGATATGCCGGTCGAGCCATGCGACCAGATTGGCGTCACGGTCGAGGAATGGTACCTGACCGGCCTGAACGTGATCCAGTCCGGGAGTTGGAACTCCCAGGCCCGGCACAGGCACCCAGCGCATGAGGATCCAGTAGGAAACGAGAGCGCCAACGAGGACGGCGACTTTGCTCTTCCAGCCGCTATCCCACAGATAAAACAGGCCTGCGATGAGGTAGCAGATGGCGATGCGCTGCAGCACGCCATAAATGCGCAGCGTACCCAGATGGAAATACGGGAATCCGTTGACGATCTCTCCGAAGAGAAAGAGGATGATGGCCCGCTTTATGGTCTGACTTGCCAGATGCGCTTTTGTCTCGCCTTTGGCGAGGCGCGCCTCATACGCGAAAACGATCGAGACACCAACAACAAAGAGGAACGTAGGAAAGACCAGGTCGGTCGGGGTCATGCCGTTCCAGTCGATGTGCTTCATGAACCACCAGGCTCTTTCGCTGGCGTTGTTGTTGACCATGATCATGAAGGCAATGGTGAGGCCACGGAGCGCATCGAGCGACAGCAGCCGGCGGGACGAAGTTGCGCCGGGGGCGGAGACTGTCACGGGTTCCGAACTGGAGTTGGAGCGTGCTGAGGAAGCAGCAATGGTCATGTCGAATAGGACTCCGCTTCTAATTTTGCCGGCAGACGCGACTGTAAGGTGTTCATCCAACCCTGTAACGGCTTGATGTGACACTACGCTAACGCTTCGTGGTATCGATACGCAAGCAAAGAACAAGATGTCGCTTATTCTGGAAAGACGTACCCTATCCCCCGTACGATACACTTTGCCTCGGAGGAGTCCGGTTGCTGCGTATTCGCGTCGGTTCTAAGTTTCTCGCTTGTGCGAGTCTTATCGTGCTTGTTGCTGGAACGGCCTGGTCTCAGGAGCCCCCGAAAAGCGAGCCTGCGCAGCAGGGAATGAGCAGCGGCAATTCGACCGGAGTGGCTGCGAAAGCGGTCTACGACGAGCAGCATCGCCCAATTACCGCTGGCGGCTTCGTCAAGACCGGGCCGATCGTTTTCGAGGACATTTCGAAAGAGTCCGGGCTGGCGTCTTGGTCACACACCATGGGCGGAGACGACAAGCGCTTCATCCTCGACGCGGATGGTTCGGGTGTGGGCCTGATCGACTACGACAATGACGGCTGGCTGGATATCTATCTGGTCAATGGCTCGACCTTCGATGCAATGGACGGAAAGACCACCCCACCGCACGCCGCGCTCTTTCACAACAACCACGACGGCACTTTTACGGATGTTGCCGCGAAAGCCGGCGTAAGGAATGATCGCTGGGGCTTTGGCGTGGCCATCGGAGACTTTGACAACGATGGCTGGCCGGACATTGCTGTGACCAACTGGGGCAAGAACCGCCTCTACCGCAACAATCACGACGGAACCTTTACCGATGTTGCCGAAAAGGCCGGGATCACTCTCGGAAACTGGTCGGCAGGCGTGACCTGGGGCGACTACGACGGAGATGGAAAGCTCGACCTGTTTGTCTCGGGGTATATCCATTTTGATCGCGACAAATTGCCGCTCAGCGGCAGCAAATTTGTCGGATATGCGCAATGCAAGTTTCGCGGCGCAATCAGCATGTGCGGACCGCGCGGCCTGCAGGGAGAGCCGGATCACTTGTTCCACAACAATGGAGACGGCACCTTCACCGATGTAAGCGTGAAGGCTGGGGTAAGTGATCCGAACAACTATTACGGATTTACGTCGATCTTTGTCGACCTGAACGACGACGGCAAGCCGGATCTGCTGGTGGCGAACGACTCGGTGCCAAGCTACCTCTACATCAACAAAGGCAACGGCACGTTTGAGGATGACAGCTACGTTTCGGGATTTGCCGTCAATAAGGACGGCCGCGAAGTTGCATCGATGGGGCTGGCAGTAGGCGACTACATGAATAATGGCCTGCTGGACATCTTCGACACAGACTTCTCGGATGACTATAAGATTCTGTTCCATAACGATGGGGACGCCAGCTACACCGACGTGAGCTACTCGACTGGTATTGCCGCCGCGACGATACCGTTTCTCGGCTGGGGTGACGCCTTTCTCGATTACGACAACGATGGCTGGAAGGACCTGATGGAGGTCAACGGCCATGTGTATCCAGACGCTGGAGAACACGACTGGGGTACCAGCTATGCGGAGCGGCCTTTGCTGTTTCACAACCTGCGCAACGGGAAGTTCGAGCCGGTGCCACCGGTGGAAGGCACGGGTCTGGCCGATGTGATTCCTGCACGCGGAGCTGCGTTTGGGGATCTCTTCAACGACGGCAAGATCGATGTCGTAATCAATCCAATAGAAGGGCCTGCCGTGCTGCTGCGGAATGTGAATCCGGACCATCATCACTGGGTAGAACTGAAGCTGGTGGGTGGTCCAAAGAGCCCCCGAGATGCGATCTGCGCGACAGTCTATCTGAAGACCAATGGCATGCGGCAGCGTGAGGATGTGATGAGCGGAGGCAGCTATATTTCCTCCAACGATCAGAGGCTGCACTTTGGCCTCGGCGATGCCACTAATCCCGGGAAGGCGGAGATCCATTGGCCTTCCGGAGCGAAAGAGACGATAAAGCTGCCTGCGGTGGATAGGATCTACACCGTCGTCGAAGGCAAGGGGATCACTGGAGCGTTGTGCGGTGGAAAGCTGTGTGCTCCCAATGGCGCGAGTAGCGCAGCAGCGAAATAGATCAAGCGGACTGGCGTCATGGGTGAGTTCCACAAGGAATTTCGGATCGAGACCGTCGCTCGAAAGATCAGGCTTCGCCGCCGGTTTACTGCGTTCTTTGCCATCGTTGCGATAGCTTGTTCGATGACTTCGCGTGGGCAAAGCAATGGGACGGGCGGCCACGCGACAGGTCCGATTCGGCCGCCACAGTACGACTCCGAAAAGCGCCCGATTACCGCCGGCGGGTTTGTCGCATCCGGCCCCATCGTATTCAAGGACATCACGAAGGAAGCCGGCCTGAGTGGATGGCAGCATGTGATGGGCGCTGCGCAGAAAAAGTACATTCTCGAGACCGACGGTTCGGGAGTGGGGCTGATCGATTACGACAATGACGGCTGGTTAGATATTTATCTGGTGAATGGATCAACCTACGAGGCGCTTGCCGGCAAGGCACCCGCACCGCATGCGGCGCTCTTTCATAACAATCATGACGGTACGTTTACCGATGTTGCCGCGAAGGCTGGCGTGACCAATGACCGCTGGGGTTTCGGAGTCGCCATTGCCGACTACGACAACGACGGCTGGCCGGATATTTTTGTCGCCAACTTCGGCAAGAATCGTCTCTATCACAACAACCACGATGGAACTTTTACGGATGTTGCCGAAAAAGCTGGAGTGACGCTGGGCAACTGGTCAGATGGTGCAACCTGGGGCGACTATGACGGCGACGGCCGATTGGATCTCTTCGTTTCCGGTTATCTGCACTACGACGTAAATCATCAGCCGACGGCGGATAACGGAATGGTTTCGCGCACCTTCTGCCAGTTGCGCGGAACGCCGGTGATGTGCGGTCCGAGAGGGCTGAAGGGTGAGCCTGACCACCTGTTTCACAACAATGGCGACGGTACGTTCACCGACACAAGCGTAAAAGCCGGAGTCTCCGATCCAGAGGGGTATTACGGCTTCACGTCGATTTTCGTAGATGTGAACAACGACGGCAAGCCAGACCTATTGGTGGCAAACGATTCGGGACCGAACTATCTCTACATCAATAAAGGCGACGGAACGTTTGAAGACAACAGCTATGTCTCAGGATTTGCGCTGAATAAAGAAGGACGCGAGATTGCGTCCATGGGATTGGCTGTGGGTGACTACCGGCACAACGGGCTGCTGGATCTGCTCGTGACCGACTTTTCCGATGACTATAAGGTTCTCTATAGCAATGATGGGGACGCGAGCTTTAGCGATGTAAGCGATCAGGCAGGTATTGCCGAGCTTCCAGTGCCGTTTCTGGGCTGGGGTGTGGGGCTGATTGACTATGACAACGATGGCTGGAAAGATATCTTCATGGTCAACGGCCACGTGTATCCGGAGGTGGACCAGCACGACTGGGGCACCACGTATGCGCAGCGGCCGTTGTTATTCCACAGCCAGCAGGGATTGAAATTTGAGAATGTGGCTCCGGTGCGCGGAAGCGGCCTCGCCGTAGTGACGCCAGGACGAGGAGCCGCGTTCGGGGATCTT
>CAVREZ010000017.1:0-244649 GCA_963720285.1 uncultured Acidobacteriota bacterium | reverse complement strand
TCGGTTTTACTCGATCGCCAGCCTTCACAGGTACCAGCGTGGGCGCCACCACCTCGCACTCGACGCCGAGCTCCGCCAGTTGCCAGTACACGACCTAGCCCGTCGGCCCGGCTTCGTAACATGCTTTCAACTTGTCTGCAGGACCAAGCTTCTTGATCACCTTGCGGATAGACTCCGCGCGGTTCGGAATCGTTCCCAGGCTCCGCACTTCACCGTCCGGCACCGCGACCGCTACGGCGATCGTCTCAGCATGGACATCCAAACCCAAAAATCGTAACTTCTCCTTCATGACCGGCTCCCTTCCGCTTGTGGCTCTGAACTGTGCGTCCTTCGGAACTCACAGCCTAACCCACGGTCGGCGCATCGGCGCCGGTCACTCCATACTGACTGTTTTCTGCATGCAAACGGCATACAGGAGACAGACCGATTCGCTCATTCCGATGGCTGCGGCGCGTTATGGGTGTCCGTGACTGTCTTCGAGCGCCGGAACGAAATCTTCGGGGGTGGTATGGCCGCGATGGCAGGTGCCGCAGGTCACTGGACCTTTGGCATCCGGCAGGGTCATGACGTAGTTGCTGTTGATGTCCTGAACCATCTTGTACATAACCCGCGCGGTCTTCTTCTCTTTCTTTGAGTCGTCGGGGAAGTTCAGCATCGGACGGCCGTTTGGCCCTTTCTTGTTGGGATCGGCTGCATGGCAATTGTTGCAATGCGTACCGAGCTCACCTGCCCACTTTTCCATGATGTCGTGAACCTGTTTGCCGGTGAGATCCTTGGGCAAAACCTTGAGATTTGTCGGTTTCGGCATTTCATGCGGAGGCTGGCCACCAGGCGGCGGGCCTTGCGGAGCGGCTGCCTGCGGTGCTGGATCCTGGGCTGCCAGAACGGACGACTTTCCGGAAAAGAGAATGAGTGAAGAGACGGCCAGAGCAACTGCGGCCACAGCAGCGGCAGCAGGCCTGAAAGCAGATGGATTCATGCCGGAAGATCCTTTCGGAATGCGGGTCGGAATACAGGGCGCGTGGTTAGTAGACGGAATCGTACGACGCCAGTTTACATGCCGGATTTGCGACGAGGGCGCAAAGTGATGCGGCGCGAGACGCAAGGATTACCGGCGATGGAAAAGCGCAGCGGCAGATCGGCCGCATGGCGGATGCCGATGCGCTTGGTGATCTCGACGACGGGCTCGGCGAAACCGTCATCGCGAAGCTGGAGCTGAGAGCTGGCATCGAGCAGGTCGAGCCCGTTGTGCACGGGGCGCGTGATACCGAGCGCCTGACATAGGCGTCCGGGGCCAGACGTCAGGTCGCGATCCGGAACGGTGCCCGCAACGCCGCGATTCGCTGCCATGGCATCCCGTCCGAGGACCGGCTCCAGCGCGCGAACGAGGATGCAACCTGCCTGCCCCTCCGGTTCGCAGGTGATATTGAAGCAGAAATGAGCGCCGTAAATGAAGTAGACGTAACTGTGGCCAGCCAGCCCGAACATGACGCGATTGCGGTCAGTGATGCCGCGAAAGCTGTGCGCCGCCGGGTCGGGTGTTGCCGTGATGTGAGGCCCCAGGTACGCTTCAACTTCGACGATGCGGCCGGCGAGCCAGCCGTCCGGGGTACGGCATGCGAGCAGCTTACCGAGCAGCCACGGAGCGACGATCTCAGGCGCGGGAAGAAAGAATTTGCGCGCGATACGGCCCCAGCCGGTGGGCAGCCGGGCCGGGGCGCGATGCGAAGAGGATGGGCTCATGGGAAGAGTCAGGCCTTGTGGGCGCTTTTCCAGTTCTTGATGGCGGCAAGGACTTCTTCCGCGTGGCCCTCGGGCTTTACATTTTCAAAAACCTGGAGCAGTGTCTGATCAGGGCCGATGACGAAGGTGGTGCGGGCGATTCCCATCACTTTCTTGCCGTACATGTTCTTTTCCTTCATCACCCCAAACTGATTGCAGACCTTTTCGTCTACATCTGCAAGGAGCGGATACGGCAGGTCGTACTTTTCGCGGAACTTGCGCTGCGCTTTTGGGGTGTCGCGCGAGATGCCGAGCACGATGGCACCGGCTTTCTGCAGCTTTTCGAAGGTGTCGCGGAAGCCGCAGGCTTCGATAGTGCAGCCAGGAGTATCGGCTCTAGGGTAAAAGAAGAGTACAGCCGGGCTGCCGGAAAAGTCGGTAAGATTGACGGTCTTTTCCTGGTCGTCCTGGAGGGTGAAGTTGGCAACTTTCTTGTTCAGTTCCATGAAGAAAACCTCGTTGAGCGGCTTGAGTTTGCGTGAGCTGTGCTCACGCGGGTGGTGGAACTGGAGATTACAGCGCCCCAATGGCGCTGCCACGGATGAATTTTCGCCGAAGGCCGAAGCACTGCAGGCTCATACCAATTATTCCCGAGTGACCTGCGCTCTGTCATGGCCTCGCCGAGGCTGCGGCCAGCGTCGAGTAGCGGCCGCATCGGCAAAACACGGCATGGTCTTTGTTCTCGCCTGTGGACTGGGCTCGCTTGGGCTATCGAGCACCGCGCTGGCTCAGTATCCAGGCCGGATCAGCACGACGGACAAGAATGTTCCGGTGCTGCGCTCGCTTGCCGTGCTGGAGTGGATTGGCCAGCCGGGGAAACCGTCTGCGAGCCGGCTGGTGCCGATCTCGGTATTCGATGGCGAACAGCTCAATGACGGAACGCTGTATCTTGATCGTCCGCAGCCATTGGCGCTCGATAGCGGCGTGGAGTATGTACTGCAGCAGGGCGGGCGTCCGACCGCGCTCTATGACGTGTTTGGCGCCGGGGAAGTGAGTGGGACGTGGCAGGGGGTGGGAGTCTGGAAGTCTCTTTCGGCCAACGCTGAAACGAAATCCAGGAATGCCTTCAACGAGAGCTCCCTCTACCACCCCAAGGTGGACGACGAGGGGGACGATAAGCCGGTGCTGCATCGGAAGCATCCGACGGACGCCGGTAGCTCGTCGGACTCTGGTTCTTCAAGCCCGGCAGGCACTTCGTCTGGATCCGGAAGCGGCACCAGTTCAAGCTCGCAGTCCGATCCGGACAGGCCGGCGCTGCATCGCAAATCCAGTGGAGACTCATCCACGGCGAGTTCATCGGGAAGCAGCGATGGCTCCGGATCGGGCTCCGGCTCGCGCGAAGACGTCGACCCCGACCGCCCGACCCTGCATCGTCAATCTCATGCGGAGGATAGCGACACCGCTGGAGTTTCGACACTTCCGCCCGATCCGGACCGGCCGCGGCTGATGCACGGCAAGCCCGCCGATCTGGAGACGCCGGAGCTGCCGAGGCTTGTTGGGACTCCGCCATCGATGCAGCAGCTGGTTGCCGTCTCCGACGCAAGCAGCCGTCCGGTGCATCCGTGGAGCTATAGCTGGTCCGATCCGGCGGATGAAGCTCACTACAAGCAGCAGTTGGAGGCGCTGGCGCGTACTGCTCTCGGCCTCGACAAGCCTCCTGCTCCGGTGAAGACGGCGAAGGCCTCGACCGCGAAGACCACAAAGAAAAAGACATCCCTGCTGGCGACAGCGACCAATGAGCCCGCACCGCTTGCCGATGAGCAGTTTCATGTCTACGAACTGGCGTACAACGCGTCGGCAACGATGGTGCTGACGGCATCAACGCCAAAGCCGCAGCCCGCCAATGCGCAACAGCCGCCCCAGACCGAGCAGACAGCCTCGGACGATGCCCCGAAGATCGTAAGGCGTTCGGCGCCGGGCGCGAAGTCAGCCACAGTCAACTCGCAGGTGAAGGATGATACTTCGGTACCGGAGAACAGTTTGCCTGCCAAGTCTGCACCACAGAAGTTTGTCACGCTGATTGCGCAGCCTGATCTTTACGGAGGCGTGCTGGTTCTCTACAAGAGCGTCACCGACTCGGCGCATCTGGATGTGACTCCGCGCATGCGTCTTGTAGATGCTGTGGATGCGACAGCGGATAATCGCGCCGAGCTGCTCTTTGAGTTGCGCGGCGATGGGCAGCGGCAGTTTGCGCTGTATCGCATATTGCGCGGGTCTGCGGAGCAGATGTTTGCCACGGTGGCGATGCCTTAGCATTTTTCTGCTGGCGGCCAGCTAGTTTGGCGCCCCGAGCTGCAACCTACTTGGGAATCTGCGACGCATCCCATCCGCCGCCAAGCGAACGGACAAGTTCGACGCTTGCCGCAAATCGCCGGCTGCGCAGAGTGGCCTGGGTGCGCTGGTTTTGGATCAGCGTCGCTTCGGCGGTAAGCACTTCAAGATAGCTGGTGGCGCCGCCTTTGTAGCGGGTGTTGGAGAGATTGAGTGAATGCTGGGCATCAGCGACGGCTTCACGCTGCGCCGCTTCTTCCTGTTCGAGAATGCGCAGATCGGAGAGCTTGTCTTCCACCTCGTTGAAGGCGAGGAAGACGACGCCTTTGTAATTGGAGGCGCTGGCATCAAAAAGGTCGCGCGCCTGCCGGGTCGTGGCTTTGCGCTTGCCCGCGTCGAAGAGAAGCTCTGTTGCCTGTGCTCCGAGCGACCAGAGCGCGCTGGGGCCTTGAATCCACGTGCCGCCATGCGTGCTTTCAAAGCCACCGGTGCCGCCTAGTGAGATGTCGGGGTAGAATGCCGCGGTGGCTACGCCGATCTGCGCGTTGGCCTGCGCCGCACGGCGTTCCGCGGCCGCGATATCGGGCCGGCGTTGCAGCAGTTGCGAGGGGATTCCGAGTGGAATTTTTGGCAGGTCCTGATCTGCCTGTGACGAGTCCGGATTCAGAATCAGCGGTGTCTGCTGAATGCTGAAGCTGGGCAGCTTGTAGTCGGCGATGGAGCCGATGGCGTGCTCATACTCGGCGCGCGCGACGCCTACGTCGATGAGCTGGGCGCGCGTCTGTATCGAGCTGCGTCTGCGCCTGGGCTACATCGACTTCGGTGGCGACGCCGCCCTTCAGCCGTGTTCTGGTCAGATCAAGCTGGTTTTGCAGGTCATTTATATCGCTGGTCAAAAGCTGTGTCTGCAGGTCAAGGCCGCGCAGCTCGAAGTAATCTTCGGCCATCTCGGATTCGAGGCTGAGCGCGACGTTGGCCATATCGGCATTGCTGGCCTGTGCCGCTGCGCGCGCGCCTTCTACGGCACGGCGGATACCGCCCCAGAAGTCAGGCTCCCACGACGCCTGTCCTTCCAGGGTGAGGTCGTTGTACTGGTTGATGCTGTTTTCGCCGGGGATCAGCAATGGCCTGTGACCGGAAAGCTTGTCGTGGGTGAAGCCCGGTCCGGCCGACAGCGTTGGATAGAACGCGGCCCGCGCGATCTTCACCTGCTCCCGCGCGGCGAGATAGGTTTCAAGGGCCTGATGCAGGCCCTGGTTGACGGCTGCGATGCGCTCTTCGAGCTTGTTGAGCTGGGGGTCGTTATAGATCTCCCACCACTTGCCCTTGAGCATGCCGTCGGACGGGTTGGCAGGCTGCCATCCACCGCCGCTCGGCGGAGGAGGTGGTGGAACAGTGACGTTCGACGCGCCCGTTTCCTTGTAGATCGGCGGCGTTACATATACAGGACGCTGGTAGTTTGGGCCGACAGGCTTGCAGCCCGCGACAGCCATCGCAAGCGCCAACGCGCCTGCGGCGTATGCAGCCTTCCGGCCTGGCTTAGATGCCGCCATTCGTCTTTGCCCTCTCGGCTGTCTGTATCTCCTGCGGCGTAAGCAGATGCACCTTTTCGCCTTCGATGAGCGAGTCAGGCGGATCTTGTATGACGTGATCCTCTGCCGTTAAACCGGTGATGATCTGCACGGTGCGGCCATCGTCCTGCCCGATGGTTACAGGGGCCAGGTGCGCGGTGCCGCCCGTAACCGTGCCTACGCGCAGGCCGTCGTTGCGGAAGATGAGCGCGGAGACGGGAAGCACAAAGACGCTGCCGACGGGATTGACCTTGAAGTGAACTTCAGCGAGAGTTCCCGCCAGCAGATCGCCTTTGCGGTTGTCGACATCGACTTCCACGAGCAATGTGCGGCTTGCCGGATCGATGGCATCGGCGGTGCGGACCAACCTACCGTGGAAGGTCTGGCCGGGATGCTCCGCGAAGGTGAGATCGATGGATTCACCGCGTCTGACGGAAGCTGAGAAAACACCGGGCAGGTTGGTGTACACGCGGAGTATGTTGACCGCCTGCATGTGGAAGAGCTCGGAAGCCGGAGTCTGGCCTGCTCCCGCATCGATAAGCTGACCGGTATCGACGTTGCGTGCCGTGATCACTCCATCGAAGGGCGCATATACCTTTTCGAACGAGGTCAGCTCCTTGAGGCGCTGTACGTTGGCCTGCGCGGACTTGACCTGCGCGGCGGTCGAAGAGGCTTGATTGACGAAGGTATCGGTGTCCTGCTGCGAGACTGCGTTGGATGCCACCAGGCCTTTGTAACGATCGGCCTGAATGCGCGCGTTGTTGGCATTGGCTTGGGCTGTGTTGAGATCTGCCTGCGCCTGGGCAGCTGCTGGTCGACTTCAGGGCTGGCGATCTCGGCGAGCAGCGCGCCCTGTCTTCACCTTGGCGCCGATGTCGAAGTACCAGTGCGTGAGGTAGCCGGAGGTGCGGGCGTAGATCGGCGAATCGCTGTAAGCGGTGACGTTGCCGGGCAGCACGAACTCCTCTACGGGATGCGCCGGCTTGGGGCAAGCGCAATGACCGATGGAGCCGCCAGCTCTTTGGTACGCTCGTCGAGCGCGGAGGCGGCGTGCTCACGGCGGCAGAACGCCAACCACGCCCAGCACCAGCAATCACCAGGACAATGAGCACAGCCACGGTAGATGCCGTGACGGAGCTTGATGGGCTTCTGATCGGGCGCGGTCTCGGTATGGCTGCCGTGGGCCGCTTGAGCGTTCTGTTGATGCTGGCTGTTCGGTATCTGCTTGCGGTCTCATATCTGCTCCGGAAACTGTCACTCGTCTATCGCCTGGGCCGGCTGCGTGCGCGCGTCTGCGCCGCTCGAGGCTTCCGTGAAGCGCGGAGAAAAATGTGGGACGAAGAAAAGCGTGCGATGGTTGCCAGCAACAGACCACCTATGACCGCCCGGCCCAGAGGCGCATTCTGTTCGCCGCCGTCACCCAGGCCAAGCGCCATCGGCACCATGCCGATGATCATGGCCAGTGCGGTCATAATCACCGGCCGGAAACGGACGAAGCCAGCGTTTAGCGCAGCCTTCGCGCATCGCCGACGAGCATCCAAGCTGCTCGCGGGCAAAGCTGACAACCAGAATCGAGTTCGCCGTGGCCACGCCCATGCACATGATCGTTCCCGTCAAGGCAGGCACGCTCAGACGCGTTCAGTAAGGAACAGAACCAGACAATCCCGGCCAGGCCGCCGGCAAAGCGGAGATGATGAGGAACGGGTCAAGCCAGGACTGGAAGTTGATGACGATCAGGAAGTAGACCAGCAGAATCGATAAAGCAAGGCCGGCGAGCAAGCCGATATAAGACTTGTTCATCGTCTCGCTTTGGCCGCGCAGCACGACCTGCGTTCCGTTCGGCAGATCCTTTTTGTGTTCCGCGACGATCCTCTCCATCTTGCGCGTTACCGCCCCCAAGTCACTGCCCTTGACTTTGGCATAAATATCGAGCACCGGCTGAACGTCGTAGTGGCTGACCGTGCCCTCTCTGTGCCAGGAGTAATCGAGGAGAGATTACCGAGCACTTGCGTCGTCTGTGATCTGCCGGGTGCTGCCGTCGCGCTTGCATCCATAGAGTCGGCGATGACGGCTGGTGAAGCTGCCGGAGGCGACTGTGACAGGCAGGCTTTGCAGATCGGGAAGCGACTGGATGTTGTACTGCGGAGACTGGATGGCGATGTTGTACGAGACGCCGTTACGGGGATCGAGATAGAAGTTGGGCGTTGTCTGGAAGCTGCCGCTGAGCGCGATAAGCAGGTTGCCGCCACATCCTTCTGCGTCAGGCCCACTTCCTGCGACTGGTTCGATCCATGTTTATCGTGCAGCTTCGGCAGATTGAACGGCTGCTGGATGCTCGTGTCCGTCGTGCCCGGGATGTATTTGATCTTATTGAACAGCTTGTCTGCATACTTGCGGTTCCGCTCAATATTGTTGCCGACGATCTGGATATCGATGGGCGCGGACAGTCCGAAGTTCAGAATCTGGCTGACGATATCGGCTGGCAGAAAATAAAAAGTCATGCCGGGAAAATCGCAGCCGAACGTCTCGCGCAGCGCATGGATATATTAGTCGGTAGGTCTGTGATCTTTGCCAGCGATACCTGAATGTCCGCGTCAGCGGTACCGATCAGCGCGGAGTTGAGTAAGACAGATTGATGCCGGAGTAGGGAAGTCCGATGTTGTCGAGGATGGTGACGACTTGCTTGGTGGAATCTCACTGCCGAATCGTGTCTTCCATCTGATCGCACAGTGCGCCGTCTCTTCGATTCGAGTGCCTGTCTGTGCACGCACGTGAAACTTGAATTGCCCGCTATCTACCGAAGGAAAGAAGTCCTGCCCCAGCCACGGCAAATAGCGCAACGGACGCAAGACAGGCGAAGGAAAACCAGATGAACACCCTGGGATGAGCCACGAGAGGTCAGCAACTGCGATATCCCTGCCGCATCTTTTCGAACCCATGTTCGAATGCAAGCTGGAAGGCGAACAATCGGATTGCGGCTATTTCGCCTTACGTCTACCGCTTCTCATTATGAGTCTTCAGCAGATACTTGGCCATCGTGGGCACGACCGTGCGCGAGAGGAAGTACCAGGCCAGCATGGCGAAGACCACTGCCTCGGCAAGTGGCACGAACAGATAACGCGAGACGCCTGTCAAAAAGAACATGGGAACGAACACAATGCAGATGCTCGAGAGTCGAGACGAAAGCCGGAACCGCGATCTGTGCCGCGCCGTCCAGAATCGCCTGCTCGGTCTCTTTGCCTGACTCCAGGTTTCGATTGATGTTTTCAATTTCGACGGTGGCGTCATCGACGAGAATACCCACGGCCAGCGCAAGACCGCCCAGAGTCATGATGTTGATGGTCTCGCCCAGCGCACTCATGGCAATGAGCGAGCTCAGAATCGACAGCGGGATCGATACTGCAATAATGATGCGTCTACGCCAGCTTCCCAGGAAGATCAGAATCATCATCGCCGTGAGGCAGGCGGCGATGATGGCCTCACGAATCACTCCGCTGATGCGCCGCTTGACGAAGATCGATTGGTCCGTGAGCGGCGTTCACGCGAAGCTGGGGCAGCATTGGAGTTATGATGGCGGGCAGCTTCTCGCGGATGCCGGCGATGATGTCCAGCGTCGAGCCGAGCCGGTCTTCAGGATTTTCATCAGCGTAGCGCGCTGGCCGTCGACGCGCACGATATTGGTCTGAGGCGGGAATCCGTCTCGCACATGGGCCACGTCGCGAACGTAGATCACGGCCCCGTTGACCGCGCGGATGGGCAGATTGTTCAGCTCTTCCACTTCCGGGGGCGCCGAGTTGGTCTCGACAGCGTATTCGTAGCCGCCGATCTTCATCGTGCCGGCGGGGGCAATCAGGTTCTGTGCGCTGATCGCGTTGACTACATCCGCAGGCGAGAGCCCATAGGCCTGCAGCGCGTGCAGATTGAGGTCGACCTGGATCTGGCGCTGTTTGCCACCGTAGGCATAGGGGATCGCTGCGCCCTCGACAGTGGCCAGACGGGTGCGGATGACATTCTGGCCGAGATCGTTGAGCTGCTGTTCCGAAAGTCCCTGACCCGAGAGCCCGAGTTGCAGCACCGGCACGCTGGACGCGTTGTACTGAATGATGAAGGGCGGTGTAGTGCCCGGCGGCAGAGAGCGCAGCAGCGCCTGATTGATCGACGTAACCTGGGCGACCGCGGAACCGATATTGACGTGGGGATGGAAGAAAACCTTGATGACGCCGATGCCATTGAGCGACTGGGACTCGATGTGCTCAATGTCGTTGACCGTCGTGGTCATGCCGCGTTCGCTGTTGGAGATGATGCGCTTGGACATCTCCTGCGCGGAAAGCCCGGCGAACTGCCAGACGATGCTGACCACCGGGATGTCGATATTGGGAAAGATATCCGTCGGCATCTGCAGGATGCTGACAGGCGCCGATCAATAGCAGGAGTATGGCAAAGACGGCAAAGGTGTATGGCCGCCGTAACGCAAGCCGGACAATCCACATACTGTTTGTCGCTCCTGGAAGCTGGCCGAAAACGGTAGCCCAGAGTTCAGTCTAGAGCAGAAGAGAAGGTTGACGGACGTAGAGGACGAAGTTACGCAGAATGAAAGATTTCACCACTGCTTTGTCTCTAGCCGACACCGTCGGTTTCCGGCGACTTAGGGCCTCCGTCTCGCCGTCCTGCTGTTGATGTGCCTTGCAGGCTGGAACAGCCCGGAGAGCCGAAATGCAGTCACTGATTCCAGCAGAGGAAAAGTTTTCCTTTATAAGACGGCCCCCGCCCCCGCCAGGATGCAGGAAGACGGGCTTCGATCGCCGGGCAAAACCTGACGTTTTACTGACAGGCTCTCAGACAGCGGCAAATATGGCGAGAATACCGATACCGATGGCAATCGCAATACTCTGCCGGTCCTGGATAGCAAAAATGACCGGGTCCTCATTCATCTCGCCGCGAGAGGCCTTGAGCCACACCCGGTGCAGCCAATACAGGATTAAAGGTACGATGAGCCAGAGGCGTCCCGGATGGCGGTATAGCTCGGAGACGTCGGGACGCGAGATGTAGAGAGAAAAGACCACCACCGCGGCGTACGCGCTCGATGTGCCGAAGGCGCGAATCTGCTCCATATCCGAGACGTAATATCCACGGCCGTGCGTGGACGAAATACCGCGCTCGCGCAGATTTGCCAGTTCGCTGAAGCGCTTGACCATTGCCAGCGAAAGGAAGAGAAAGATCGAGAGACTCGAAAGCCAGGGCGAAATCGGTGTCTGGGTCGCTGCGCCACCGGCCACCAGGCGCAGCGTGTAGAGGCCCGAGAGCACCAGCACGTCCACGATCGGCACCCGCTTCAGATAAAACGAGTACGCCGAAGTGAAGGCGGCATAGGCAATCAACCAGAACGCAAACCGGATCGGCAGAAACGGCAGCATCGCGGCGGCGGCGGCAAGCGCCAGCAATGCCAGAAACGCGCCGGACGCGGCACTCAGGTCGCCGTGAGCGAAGGGCCTGAAGCGCTTCCTGTAGTGGCGCCGATCGCTTTCCATATCCAGCAAGTCGTTGATGAAATAGTTGGCCGAGGCCACGAAGCTGAAGCAGAAGAATGCAGTAACGGCCATGCTGACCGACCGCACCTTTAACTGGTGCGACATCAACAGAGGAAGAACCAGCAGCAGATTCTTCGCCCACTGATGGGGACGCGCCGCTGTCAGAATGGCGCGAAAGAGCTTGCGGCGGTCTTCAAAGACATCTTCGGTAGAGATATGCCGGCCCTTGAGCGCGACGCGCAGGCCTGTGGCTGGATTTGCGAGATAGGCCTTGCGCGAGTGAGCCAGCGCCGGCAGGTCCGGCAGGTCATTGCCGATGTAGTCAAAAACGGGGAATCGCGCCTGCAGCGCCGCCAGTTTGTGGTTGCCGGTCAGGTTGGTTGTTCCGTCGGAGGCCAGCACTTCCGCAAAGAAGCCCAGATGTGCGGCCACGCGCTGTGCCAGGCTTATGTCGGCGCCGGTTGCCAGATAGATCGGCCGGCCCAGTTTGCGCTGCTCGCGGAGAAAGGAAAGCAATGGCTGGTTATAGGGCAGATGCGCCGCATCGATCCCTGCCCGATGGTTGACCTCAGCCTTGAGGCGCGCCTTGCCGCCGGCCAGCAGCCACTGAGGAAAACGAAGCACGCTTGCCGGGCTTACGCGCAGCAGCATGCAGACTGCGTCGTAAAAGGTGTCGGACTTGACCAGGGTGCCGTCCATGTCGACACAGAGGGGAACGCCGGTTTCCGCAGCCTTTGGTTTGTGTGCGACCGCAGCCGCTTGAGAGGCAAAGTTTTCTTCGCTCATGCGGGTACGCGTCCTGTCCGGCTCACGATGGCTCGCTCCAGTATACCTAGCGAATGAATTGCGGCTCTCTGGCGGGAGTTGCAGTCCTCTACCCGCCGGTTGTATGGTCCCGACATGTCGATGGCAACGGTCGCAGAGCGGGAAAACCTTGGGCTGGTCCGCCGCAAGCAGATAGCCCGGCGCAGTCACGCCGATTTTTCGGCCAAAGCGCGGCTCACTCCGCCGCTGGTTTTGCTGCAGCGCGCTGAAAAGGGCCGGGTTCCAGCGCTGCTCAGCATTAAACACGAACGCATGAGGGCCTCGCCGTTCGGCTTCTTCCGCGGCGCGGTGCCGGTGATGGCCGCGGATCTCGCCGCGATGCCCAATACCGGCCTCATGGTCCAGCTTTGCGGCGACGCTCATGTCCGGAACCTCGGCGCATATGCGGCTGAGGATGGCCGCCTGATCTTTGACGTCAACGACTTCGACGAAACCTTCCGCGGTCCCTTCGAGTGGGACTTGAAGCGCATGGCTGCATCGCTGTTCGTCGCCGGCCGTGAAGCCGGCAACGAAGACAAGCTCTGCACGCGCGCTGTCATCGACTGCATATCGAACTACACCGAGCGGATGCAGGCATACTCTCCCATGCCGTTTCTTACGCTGGTGCGCGACCAGATCAGCCGGATCGAAGAGATTGTTCCCGTGCATCAGGCGCTGCAAAAAGCGCTTCGCGGCACGCCGGTGCACACGCTGGAACAGTTGACGGAGCCAATCCCGGGCGCGAATGCGGCAACGCCTGGCGCTCCACGACGCTTCAAGGAGCAGAAACCAGTGCTCACGCGCATCGCCGGCGGCAAAGCCGAGGCTGTGCTCAAAGCGCTGGAGGCCTACCGCCCTACGCTCCAATCGCAGCGGCAGCATTTTCTGGAGCAGTATCATCCCCTCGATGTGGTATTCAAGGTGGTCGGCACCGGCTCGGTCGGTTTGCGCGACTACTGTGTTTACCTGCAGGGCAACGGCCACGGCGATCCGCTGTTCATCCAGATCAAGGAAGAAGCGCACTCGGCCTATGCGCCTTATCTGCAGGACCCGCACGTTGCGCGACACCAGGGGCAGCGCGTGGTGGAGGGACAGCGGCTGTTTCAGACCGGCACGGACATTCTGCTGGGCTATACCACCCTCGACGGGCGCGACTATCTGGTGCGTCAGCTTGCGGATCACAAAGGCTCCATCGATCCGGCAATTCTGTGCGGCGACGGCCTGCTTGGCTATGCCGTGGTCTGCGGCGAGCTATTGGCGCGCGGTCATGCACGCTCCGGCGACGCCTGCCAGATTGCCTCCTATCTGGGGTCGGGTGAGGGATTTGCCGAGGCACTTGCGGAGTTTGGACGCAAGTACGCGAATCAGAACGAGAAGGACTGGCGGGAGTTGAAGAAGGCGAAGAAGTAGAACTGTTTTACCAAGTAACGAGATGCTGCTCTTCGGATATATGCAGGGAAGATTCGCAAAAGACGACATCGTACTGATCAGGCCGGAAGTGCGGATGCCGTTCAAGGTTCCAAATCGTAAGGGCATCGTTCGATTTGCCCACGACCATAACCCACCCGCTTACGACGTCGAGTTCTTTTGGATGGGTCGCTCTTTGGGAGTCCACTACTTCGCTGCTGATGAACTAGAGCTATCTCTGATTGAGGACTCATCGTAGACGCGTCGATCGCCTTGTTGCCGCCGCACTGCCGGTCGTGATACACAGGGCCGTTATGCGATATGTACTGGCACTCGATCAGGGAACAACCAGTTCCCGCGCCATTCTCTTCGACCGCTCCGGCGCCATCGTCTCCGTGGCGCAGCAGGAATTTCAGCAGATCTATCCGCCGCAGGGGTGGGTGGAGCATGATCCAACGGAGATTCTGACGTCTCAGATGAGCTGCGCGGTGCAGGCGCTGGTGCGCGCCGCCGCCGAGCCGCGCGATGTGGTCGCGCTGGGCATCACGAATCAGCGCGAGACGGTGGTTGTGTGGGAGCGTGAGACGGGCAAACCGATCCACAACGCCATCGTTTGGCAGGATCGCCGCACTGCGGATGTTTGCGCAAAGCTGGCAGCCGACGGCGCTGAGCCGATGGTCCGCGAGCGCACAGGGCTGTTGCTCGATCCGTATTTCTCGGCGACCAAAGTGGCATGGATTCTCGATCATGTGCCGGGTGCGCGGGCGCAGGCTGATGCGGGCAAGCTGGCCTGGGGCACCATCGATAGTTGGCTGATCTGGAACCTCACCAATGGCGAGGGCCACATGCCGGTTCACGTGACCGACCAGACCAATGCCTCGCGAACGCTGATCTACAACATCGTCGAAGGCCGCTGGGACGAGGAGTTGCTGAAGCTCTTTCGTATTCCCGCATCGATGCTGTCCGAGGTGCGCTGGTCGAGCGAGCGCGTGGGTGAGGTCAATACTTCGCTGGGATTGCAGGGCATCCCCATAGCGGGCATTGCCGGGGACCAACAGGCTGCGCTTTTTGGCCAGCTCTGTTTTGAACCGGGCGAGGCGAAGAACACCTACGGCACCGGCTGCTTCCTGCTGCAGAACATTGGCGGCAAATTTCTCGAATCTAAAAACCGGCTGGTGACGACTCTGGCGGCGAGCGCGCAGCAGCGTTTGGAATACGCGCTCGAAGGCAGCATATTCATCGGCGGCGCGGTGGTGCAATGGCTGCGCGACAACCTCGGCCTCATTCGGACATCGTCGGAAGTGGAGGCGCTCGCGGCTTCGGTTCCGGACAGCAACGGGGTGGTCTTTGTACCGGGATTTGTGGGGCTGGGCGCGCCGCACTGGGATCCGCATGCGACCGGATTGCTGATCGGCCTGCGCCGCAGCACGAAGCCGGGACATATTGCCCGCGCTGCGCTCGAGAGCATCGCCTTTCAGGTAGCCGACGCGCTGGAGGCGATGCAGCAGGATTCACAGGCCGGGACCGGAGCGAAACTACCTGCGCTGCGGGTCGATGGCGGCGCAGCTGTGAATGACTTGATGATGCAGTTCCAGGCCGATGTGCTTGGCGTTCCGGTGATTCGCCCAGCGGTGACGGAGACAACGGCGTTGGGGGCTGCGTATCTAGCTGGTCTTGCGACGGGCTTCTGGGACGGCCCGGAAGAGCTACGGAAACAGCGGACACAGGACAGCCGCTTTGATCCTGGCGCTGGCGCGAAAGGCATGGATGAGCGGCGTGCGCGATGGAAAGAGGCAGTGGAACGATCGCGCCGCTGGGGCGCTTGACGGCGATCCTGGTGAGGAGTGGAGGGATCGCGCAGTATTTGCAGATTTTGCGCGGTTCGCAGAATCAAGCGGGCAAGTTCGTGCAACCGTAGCTTGCGCATGGCTGATGATACGACCAGAGCCGACGGTTGTGATCGTGTGCAAGGTGAGAGAAGCTTTTGCTATTCTTCCTGCGTGAAAAAGAACTTCTTCGTTGCTCTTGCATTTTTCATCAGTCCGCTTCTTTTCGCGCAGAACGACGCCGCTCGCACGTTTCCGAGTGATCCCAAAGCACTTCTTGGGATGATGGCTCCCTATTATGATTACGCGTCCTCAGATATGAAGCCGTGGCATATTAGCTATCGCTATCAGTATTACGACGATCAGGGACAAGCCAGCACGGAGGGTAAGTTTGATTGCTGGTGGTCGACGAGTAAGGCGAATAAGTGCACCTGGACGAGGGGCAGTCAATCGCACGCTGAATGGCACACCGCAGATGGCAAGGAATTGCGATCCATTACTGGGACTGACATAGCAAGCATGGAGCATCGGCTGTATTCCGCATTTCTTACTTCGTTTTGGAAAATGGAAGATTCTCCATCTGGAGATCGGCAGCTTAAGTACTTCACATCCGAACATTCGTCCAAACAGCTGGCCTGCGTTGGATCGGTGAGGTCGTCGCAGGCAGAGATGAGGACCTAATCGCTCGAAGCGTCTGGCCCGCCTATTGTTTTGACGATCATCAGCCGGTTCTCATCGCCAGCCATGAGAATGGCACTATCACAAATGTTTACGGCCAGATTCAGAAGTTCCAGAATCATAACTTTCCCGGTCAGATTGAAATCTCATACGCCGGGAAGAAACGCGTGGAAGCATGGCTTGAGAACTTAAGTGAGGTTCATGAGGACGATATCGCTTTTACTCCGTCTCCTGAGGCCAAAGAGTATCTCCCGCAAACGACCCGGACGATTACTCCCGTAATCACAAGACAGCCTCGCGTCATTATTCGGAAAGTAGACCCTGTCTGTCCTCCGAGCGCGCGAGCGGCTCACATAACAGGTACAGTGGTGGTAACGGCAGCAATCGGCAAGGATGGAAGGATTAAAGACGCAAAGATCGTCTCCAGTCCTGATGATTTGCTCTCTGCGGCGGCCTTGGATGCCGTGCGGCAGTGGCGCTACCAGCCATACACCGTAAATGGCGAGGCGATGGAAATACGCACCATCATCAACCTCACATTTGCACTTTAAGATTCATCTTCAGCTTTTAGTGCAATTTCGTGAATGTGGCTGTCGGCAATTTGGGGAATTTTGCGATGCTGGCGTGTCGTCGTTCTCTGCGTGCCAAATTTGTGCTAATGCTTTGTGCTTTTCGAGTTGGAGCGCGAGGCGTAGTCGAGCAGGTGTAGATAGGAGCGGTAGAGCTTGCCGGTGGCGCGGGCCATGCCGATCTCGCAGGTGCGGCTCGATGAGTAGTAGCCGTCATGAGCGTGCTCGGCGACTTCAGCCGCCTCGATTTGCGTTGCCGAGGCTGTCAACTCCGGATGCAGGAAACCGCGGTCGCCGGCAAAGGCGCAGCAGCCCGCCTCCATCGGCACAACGACGTTGTCGCTGCATGACCGGGCTATCTCCACCAGCTTGCCCGCAATTCCCATCTTGGTCGCCGAGCAGACCGGGTGCAGCGCGACGGAAGGCATGGTTTGCATGATCGGCAGTTTCGGCAGAATCACGCTTTGTGCAAACTCGATTGAATCGAGAATGCGGAGCTGGTCGAACTTCTGCTGATTCTCGGCGCTGAGATGCGCGCGGCTGTTTTTGAGTCCATAGGTGCATGGGCTGGTGTCGATGACGATGGGCAGCTTTCCAGAGTCGGACCATCGATAGAGGCTCTCGATCATGTGATTGACCGCGATGTCATGAGCCGCATCGAAGCCTTTGGACGAGAAGGGCACACCGCAGCAATGGCCGCCCAGGCCAGTGGGAATGCGCAACTTTACTGCGGCGCGGTTCGCGATATTCACGAGTGCCTGCATGTTGCTGGTGTCGTCTGGCTCGCCCGGCAACGCGCCCATGATGCGGGAGATGCAACTGGGCACGTAGACTGCATGGGCCGCGGTTGGGCTGGTTGATGGAATTGCGCCGCTCCGGGGTTTGGGCATCGGATCGATCCATTGCCAGAAGGGCTCGCCGTTGAATCTGCGGGAGAAACGATCCATCACCCTCGTCAGCAAAGCCATAAAATTTGCGCCGAACAGTCTCTCCAGAAGATGACCTGCGGAGAGCGCGATTCGCGAGGCTGTCTCGACAAAGCCGAAATGGCCTGCGGCGAGATTCGCGAGCTTTACCGCAGTGCGCGAGTGACGGATGGCGCGAAAGCGCTTGGTGAGATTGCCGGTGTTGATGGAGACGGGGCAGTCGGTGGCGCAGAGGCCATCAACAGCGCAGGTGTCCAGGGCCATGTAAGGGAAGTCGCGGTCGAGCGCCGTGTATTCGCCAGATGGCGCGGACGAGTCTTTGAGACGCTGCAGCTCGCGGCGGACGACGATGCGCTGGCGCGGAGTGAGGGTGATGTCGCGGCTGGGGCAGGAGTGTTCGCAGAAGCCGCATTCGATGCACTTGTCGACTTCCGGCTCGACCTCCGGCATGTTCTTGAGGTCGGTGACGTGAGCGAGCGGGTCGGGATTGACGATGACGCCGGGATTGAGCAGGTTTTCGGGATCGACGATGGATTTGAGCTCCCGCATGATGCGGTAGGCTTCGGGGCCCCATTCGGTTTCGACGAAGGGAGCCATGTTGCGGCCGGTGCCATGCTCGGCTTTGAGCGCGCCGTCGTATTTGCGGACGACGAGTTCGACGACATCGTCCATGAAATCGCGGTATTGGGCGATCTCGCGATCGGTGTTGAAGCCCTGGGTAATGACGAAGTGCAGGTTGCCGTCTTTGGCGTGTCCGAAGATGATGCCGTTGGGGTAGTCGTGCTTGTCGAAGAGCGCGCGCAGGTCGTTGGCTGCATGGGCGAGATGGGGAACGGGAACGGCGATGTCTTCCATCAGCGCTGTGGTTTTGGCAGCGCGCACCGCGCCGACGGAGGGGAACATGCCCTTGCGGATCTTCCAGAAGCATGGATTGCTGTGCGGGGTCGCGGGTGAAGTCGGCGGGCAGAAGCAGGGAGAGGCTTCTGACGGCCTGACCTGCCGCGGTTTCGAATGCGCGGAGCTGATCTTCTTTGCCGGCCTGAAACTCGACGAGCAGGCCTGCTGCGTCTGTGGGTAGCGTTTTCAGATACTCGGGCACGCCGGGGTGATCTTCGACGGAGCGAAGGGAAGCGCGGTCCATGACTTCAAGGGCTGCCGCTCCGGCCTTGGTGAAGGCCTCGATAGCGGAGCAGGCGGCGAAGAGGTCCGGGAAGAGCAGGAGCGCCGTGGACTTGAGCGGGTAGTCGGGGACGGTGTTGAGAACTGCCTCAGCGATGAAGGCCAGAGTTCCTTCGGAGCCGATGAGCAGGTGAGTGAAGATGTCGAGCGGCTCGGTGTAATCGAGGAAAGCGTTGAGCGAGTAGCCGGTGGTGTTCTTCATCCGGTACTTGGAACGGATGCGCCCCGACAATTCGGTGTCGGCTTCGATTTCGCGTCTGAGGCGCAGGAGCTCTTTGCATAGCTTAGGCTCGAGCATCTGAAAGAGGCTGCCTGCTTTGGGATCGGAAGTGTCGACTTGCGTGCCGGAGGGCAGGACGAAGGTGAGGGATTGCAGCGTGTGATAGGCGTTCTGCACGACGCCGCAGCACATGCCGCTGGAGTTGTTGGCGAGGATGCCGCCGATGCGGCAGCTTGCGATGGAGGCCGGGTCGGGACCGATCTTGCGGCTATAGAGCTTGAGCGCGTTGTTGGCCTGCTGTCCGATGACTCCGGGCTGGAGGCGGATGGTCTTGCCGTTTTCCTCGACGCGCACGCTGCGCCAGTAGCGGCCGATATCGACGAGGATGCCGTCAGTGATGGCTTGACCCGAGAGGCTGGTGCCTCCGGCGCGGAAGCAGAGCGGGATGCGGTGCTGGTGGCTGAAACGGAAGAGATGCGTGATTTCTTCGGTGGCCTGGGGCTGGACGACGGCGCGCGGGATGAGGCGGTAGAGGCTGGCGTCGGAGGCGAAGGCGATGCGGTCGATGGGGCGGATGAGGATACGGGCGGGATCGATGCGGTCGCTCAGATGCTCGCGGATTCGCTCGGGACTGGGCAGGCCCGTGTCTGAGACGTGTGCGAGGTCTGGTTGCAGTGTGGTCGCCATGGGTGGTCTGAGCCGATGCCGCCGCGCTAAGTCATGATTGGGCGATGATTATACGACTGTCAATCGCGGGTAGACGTTACATCGTCATTCTAGTGGGTTGGTTGGGAAAACGTGGGACTAGCTGGTGGCGCGGGTAGGAAGCAGATCCTTCGCTTTGCTCAGGATGACAATCCGTCGTGGCTCGCAGTGTGGGCGGATGATACTGCCGGCGTCGTACACTGGTGGGACTTTGGCAATGTTGTTGGAGGCTGCGTCCCGTTGCGGATCTCGCTATTCATTACCTGCTACAACGATGTGCTGTTCCCGGAGACGGGCAAGAGCGTGGTGCGTGTGCTGGAGGGGCTGGGGCATGAGGTGGAGTTTCGCCCGGCGCAGACATGCTGTGGGCAGATGCACTGGAACACCGGGTATCTGCGCGAGGCGGTGCCGATCATTCGACACTTTGTCGAGGTATATCGCGATGCGGAGATGGTGGTGGCGCCTTCCTCTTCGTGCGTGGCGATGATGCGAGACCACTATGTGAAGGCCGCAGAGATGGTAAATGACGCGGCGCTGGTGACGGAGATTGAAGCGCTGCTGCCGCGGGTGTTTGAGTTCTCCGAATTTCTAGTGAAGAAGCTGGGCGTGGAGGATGTGGGAGCGTCGTTTGCGCACAAGGTGACATATCACGCGAGCTGCCACTCGATGCGGAGCCTGCACCTGGGCGATGTGCCGATTCGACTGTTGAAGAACGTGCGCGGACTGGAACTGCTGCCGATTGAGAATGCGCAGGAGTGCTGCGGGTTTGGCGGCACTTTCTCGATTAAGAATGCGGATGTTTCTTCGGCAATGCTGGCGGACAAGGCGCGTTGCGTGCTGAATACGCGTGCGGAGGTGTGCACGGCTGTCGATAACAGCTGCCTGATGCACATCTATGGATCGCTGCACCGGCAGAGGACGCTGGTGCGGACGGCACATATTGCCGAGATTCTTGCTTCAGGGCATGAGGGAGCTGAAGGATGAGCGCGCCACATCAAGAAGCACACCAATGGCACCAGCACGAGTTTCCCGAAGCGGCGCGCGAGATGCTGGAAGATTCACAGACGCGGCGCAATGTGCAGAATGCAACGACGGTGATTCAGGACAAGCGCAACCGTGTGGTTGCGGAATTGCCGGAGTGGCAGGATCTGCGCGAGGCGGGATCGCAGGTGAGAGCGCATGCGCTGCGGCATCTGGATCATTACCTGATGCAGTTCGAGGAAAACTGCACGAAGGCCGGCGGGCATGTGCACTGGGCATCCGATGCTTCTGAAGCCCGGCGCATCATGCTGGAGCTGATCGAGCGGCATCAGGCCAGGGAAGTCATCAAGATCAAAACGATGACCTCGGAAGAGATTGGGCTGAACGCGCATCTGGAAGCGCATGGCGTGAGGCCGATTGAGACGGATCTGGCCGAGCTGATTATTCAACTTGGAAAGGATCGGCCCTCGCATTTTGTGGTGCCGGCGCTGCACGAGAATCGGCAGCAGGTCAGAGAGCTGTTTCAGCGGGAGATGCATTTATCGGAGCTGGGTGATCAGCCGGTTGATCTGGCGACGGCGGCGAGAAATTATCTGCGCGAAAAGTATCTGCGGATCAAAGTTGCGGTTTCAGGCGCGAATTTTCTGATTGCCGATACGGGTGGGATCTGCATTTTGGAGTCGGAAGGCAATGGGCGTATGTGTTTGACGCTGCCCGACGTGCTGATTTCTCTGGTGGGCATTGAGAAGGTGATTCCAAGTTACCGGGATCTCGAGATCTTTTTGCAGACGGTGCCGCGGTCGGCTACGGGCGAGCGGATGAATCCGTATAACTCGACGTGGAGCGGCGTGACGCCGGGGGATGGGCCGAAGGAATTTCATGTTGTGCTGCTGGATAACGGGCGCTCGCCGATTCTGGCCGATAAGGAAGCGGCGCAGACGCTGAAGTGCGTGCGCTGCGCGGCGTGCCTGAATGCGTGCCCGGTGTATCACCAGACGGGCGGGCATGCGTACGAGTCGGTGTATGCGGGGCCGATTGGCGCGATTCTGACGCCGCATTGATGGAGATGAAGGAAGGGCGGTCGCTGCCGTATGCTTCGTCCCTGTGCGGGGCTTGCTATGAGGTGTGCCCGGTGAAGATCAATATTCCCGAGGTGCTGATTCATCTGCGCGGCAAGGTGGTGCAGCAGGATCAGAAGACGCTGGGCGGGAAGCTGGGGCTTTGGAACATCGGCATGCAGGCGGCGGCGTTTACGCTGGCGGACAGCGGGCGGCTGAGCATGGCGGCTCACCTGGCGCAGGTGGCGCAGAAGCCTCTGGTTTCAAAGAACGGCTTTATCTAGTGGTTGCCGGGGATGCTGAGTGGATGGACGCAGACGCGCGATCTGAAGGCGATTCCGGAGCAGTCATTCCGGGACTGGTGGGCGAAGGAGCACCGCTCGCAAAAGCCAAAGTGGAAAGCCAATGGCTGACATCAGTGGATATCCGCGCGAAGATATTGGCGAGTATTCGAATGTCGCTGGGCGAGCGGCGGCCGGATGCGGTGATTGCTGCTGAGTATGCGGCGATTGAGCGTAGCTATTGCAGATCGGAAGAGCGCGGACGTACGGCGCTGCTGGAGCACTTTGAGGATCGGCTGAAGGAGTATGACGCGGGCGTTTACCGGGCTGAGCCTTCCTCGATAGCGCATGTGGTTGCGGGCATTCTGACTTCGCGCGGGAAGACGGGAATGGCTGTGCCTGCGGGAATTTCTGCGGAGTGGCTGCCGGATGGATTTGTGTTCGAGGATGCGGGTGGGTTGGATGAACACCAGCTTGATAAGGTCGAGGGAGTGCTGACGGCTTGCACGGTGGCGATTGCGGAGACGGGGTCGATTGTGTTGCAGAATGCGCCGGCGCAGGGTGCGCGGCAGCTTTCGCTGGTGCCGGATTATCACCTTTGCGTGGTGTTCGCTTCGCAGATGGTGGCTTCTGTGCCGGAGGCTTTTGACCGGCTGATGGCGACGGCTTCGCTGCCGACTACGTTTATCTCAGGGCCATCGGCTACGGCGGATATTGAGATGACGCGGATCAAGGGCGTGCATGGGCCGCGGTTCTTCGACGTGGTGATTGTCGAGGACTGAGCGGGCAGAATTTCTAAATTGAAAAATTGATTTCGGGTTTGCGTGTGAGGAATTGAATGACGAGCCACGCGGTGAGGTAGGCCATCCCTGCGATGAAGAAGATGTTGGCGTAGGTATGGAATGCTGCAGGACGAGGCCGACGATGTAAGCGGCGAGCATGCCGCCGATGGCTCCGCCGAAGCCTGCAATGCCAGTGACGGAGGCGACAGCGGCGCGTGGAAAGATGTCGGAGCAGAGGCTGAAGATGTTGGCTGACCAGCCCTGATGCGCGGCGCAGGCGAGGCTGATTACGGCGACTACAGACCAGAGGCCGCTCATATGGCCAACCATGGTGATGGGCAGAGCGCATAGAGCGCAGCTACAGCATCGCTCCGCGGCGCGCGGCGCGAACGGGAAGGCCCATGCGAAGCCAGATGGCTGGGAGCCATCCGCCGAAGATGCTGCCGACGCAGGCAACGATGTAGATGACCATGATGGGGCCGGCGAGCCCTTCAAGCTTGAGATGGAATCGGGCCGAGAAGTACTTGGGCAGCCAGAAGAGCAGGAACCACCAGACGGGGTCGGTGAGGAACTTGCCGATGAGCACGGCCCAGCACTGGCGGTAGCCGAGCAGGCGCAGCCACGGGATGCGGACTGAGGTGGTGGTTTCGCCTGTATCGCTGCGGATGTGGGCGAGTTCGGCGGCGTTGACGCGGGGTTCTACGTTCGGGGCTCTTGTAGGTGGCGACCAGAGGATGAGCCACAGAGCAGGCTGAATCCGCCAGTGAAGAGGAAGGCCGCCTGCCAGCCGAGATGATCAACGTATCCATGGAACGGAGAGCGGGACGAGAATCGCGCCGACGCTGGTGCCGCTGTTGAAGATGCCGGTGGCGAAGGCGCGTTCTTTCTTGGGGAACCACTCGGCGACGGTCTTGACGGCGGCGGGGAAATTGCCGGATTCGCCGAAACCGAGGAAGAAGCGCGATATACCGAAGGCGAGTGCGGTGCGGGCGAGCGCGTGGCTCATGGAGGCGAGACTCCAGACGCCGATGGAGATTGCGTAGCCGAGCTTGACGCCGATTTTGTCGATGATGCCGCCGACGGAGAGCAGGCCGATGGCATAGGCGAGTTGGAAGGCGACGACGATGTAGCCGTACTGGACTTCGTTCCAGCCGATTTTGGTCTGGAGCATCGGCGCGAGGAAGCTGAGGACCTGGCGGTCCATGTAGTTGATGGTGTTGGCGATGAAGAGCAGCGCGCAGATGCGCCAGCGGTAGCTGGTGAGGCCGACGGCGAGCGAGTCGGCCAGGGATGGCGAAGGCGCGGGTGCTTGCGTTACGGGCTCGCTCATTTGGGTCCTTTGCGGCTGTAAGGTCGGCTATTGCTCGACGGGATCGGGGATGGCGTTGAGCGCGGGAATCTGGAAGTAGCGCTCGGCGTTGGCGTAGCAGATATCGCTCACCATACTGCCGACGAGACTGAGATTATTGGGTAGAAAGCCGCGCTCGATGTCATTGCCGAGCAGGTTGCAGAGGGTGCGGCGGAAGTATTCATGGCGCGGGTAGGACATGAAGGAGCGCGAGTCGGTGACCATGCCGACGAAGCGGGAGAGCAAGCCGGCATTGGAAAGCGCATTCATCTGCCACTCCATGCCTTCTTTCTGGTCGAGGAACCACCAGCCGCTGCCGAACTGAACTTTGCCCGGAATATTGCAGGCGGAGAAGCTGCCGATGAGGGTGGCGAAGGCGTAGTTTTCGATGGGGTTGGAGTTGTAGACGATGGTGCGGGGCAGTGCGCCTTCGCGCTCGAGGTTGTCGAGGAAGGTGGCGAGGGCGTGGAGCTGTGGCGTTGCGCCCATGGCATCGAAGCCCGTGTCGGGGCCGTGGAGCTTCAAGGCGCGGGTGTTGGGGTTGCGCAGCGCGCCGAGGTGGAGCTGCATAGTCCATTGGCGCTTGGCGTATTGTCCACCGAGGAAGTGCATGAGGAAGCTGGCGAAGCGGAGGTGCTCCTGAGTATCGGCGGCGTGTCCGCTGCGGGCGGCGTCGAAGATGGCGGCGGCTTGAGATTCGGTGCAGGACTCGGCGTAGCAGTGGTCGAGGCCGTGGTCGGAGGCGCGACATCCGAGGTTATGGAAATCGTCCATGCGCTGCTCGATGGCGCGAAGCAGGGCGGAAAGGGAATTGACGGTGGTGCCCGTGATGTCGGCGAGGCGCTCGATCCAGGCGTTCCAGGCGATGGGCAGATGGACGCGGAGCGCGGCGTCGGGCCGGAAGGTGGGAACGACGCGTGTGGAGAGCGTAGAGGCGGCGATCTGCTCGTGGAACTCGAGGGTTTCGGCGGGGTCGTCGGTGGTGCCGATGAGGCGGACGTCGAATTTGGCGAGGATGGCGTGGGCGTCGAGACCATCCTGGAGAACGGCGTTGGCGCGCTCCCAGATGCTGGGGGCGGTCTGCTCGTTGAGGGTGTCGTAGATGCCGAAGTAGCGCTGGAGCTCGATGTGGGTCCAGTGATAGAGCGGATTGCGGAGAGTATGGGGGACGGTGCGCGCCCAGGCGAGGAACTTCTCATAGGGCGTGGCGTCGCCGGTGCAGAAGCGCTCGGGCTCGCCGTTGTAGCGCATGGCGCGCCACTTGTAGTGATCGCCTTCGAGCCAGATTTCGAAGAGGTTTTCGAACTGGCGGTTGCGGGCGAGGTCGCGCGGTGGCAGGTGGCAGTGGTAGTCGAAAATGGGCTGTGGGGCCGCGTACTCCTGGTAGAGTTGCCGGGAGGCGTCAGTCTCAAGCAGGAAGTTTTCATCCAGGAACGGCATCGATTTGGTCCTCTTGATTATGAGCCTTCTATTTTGCAATTCGTTGGGAGTGCGAACAAAATGCGAGAGCAGTCTACGTTAAAGCCTCGACGGCTGTCATCACGCCTCGCAATTCGGCCAGTGCCTTGAGCCGTCCGATGGCGGGATAGCCGGGAACCGAGGGGCGTCCAATGTCGGTAAGAATCTTGTTTCCATGATCGGCGCGAAAGGGAATCTGGCGATAATCGCCGGCCGAATGACGGCAGCGCTCTTCGAAGAGAAGTTCCTTCATGAGGGCAACGATATCCACATCGCCGGCCAGGTGAGGCGCTTCGTAAAAGGCGTGTTCGCCGGGCTGCTGCCTGGTGGAGCGCAGGTGGACGAAGCGGATGCGATGGGCGACGCGGCGGAAGATCTGTGGCAGGTCATTGTCGGGACGCGCGCCGAGCGAGCCGGAGCAGAAAGTGATGCCGTTGGACTGCTCCGGGGTCTGGTTGAGCAGGAAAACGAGATCGTCGAGGGTGCCGGCGATGCGCGGCAGGCCAAAGACGGACCATGGCGGATCGTCGGGATGGATGCAGAGGCAGACGCCTAACTCTTCGGCAGCGGGACAGACAGCGCGGAGGAAATCGCCGAGGTTGGCGCGGAGGCCGTTGCGGCCGATGTCGTGATACGCGGCGATGGCGCTGCGGACGTGGTCGAGGGAGTAGACCTCGGTGGTGCCGGGCAGGCCGGCGAGCAGCGTGCGGGTGAGGCGTTCCCGCTCATCTTCATTCATGTGGCTGAGGCGAATGTGGGCCTGACGGTGTTGCTCCGGAGTCCAGTCGCGGTCTGCACCGGGACGCTTGAGGATGAAGAGGTCGAAAGCGGCGAGCGCGGCGGATTCGTAGCGCATGGAGATGGAACCGTCGGGGAGCGGGTATTCGAGGTCGGTGCGTACCCAGTCGACTACCGGCATGAAGTTGTAGCAGACGGTATGGATGCCGCAGGCTGCGAGGTTGCGCAGGGTGGCGATGTAGTTGTCGATGTGTGGGCGCCAGAGCGGGCCGCGCTGCTTGATCTGTTCGCTGACGTTGACGCTTTCGACGACGGACCAGGTCATGCCGGCGGCGGCGACGATCTGTTGGCGTTCCTGGATGGCTTCGATGGGCCAGACCTCGCCGGGGGAGATGTCATGCAGCGCGGAGACGATACCTAAGGCACCGGCCTGCCGGGCATCGGAGAGAGTGACGTTGTCGTTAGGGCCGAACCAGCGCCAGGTTTGTTCCACCGGAGGACTCCTGTGCCTCGCGTCTGCATCTGAGGCAGAACCTAAGGCTAACGACCATTATGCCGATTCGAGGATGAGGTTGGCATATTGTGTGGTGTCGCCGGTACGGATGAGGCCGATGGCGGAGGGGACGCGCTTTTTGAACTCGACGTGCGGCTCGAATGTGATGGGGATGCCGAGCAAGGCGTTTTCGAGGGCACTGACGGTGCCGGGTGTATTCACCTCGATGAACTGCTGCGCGGCGAAGACGCGGCCGACGGCGAAGTTGGCACGAATGGCGGTGAGGACGTCGAGGACGCGCGGGACGTCGTCGACGAGGGAGATGTCGACGGTTTCGATCTGCGGCCAGAAGGGGAATCCGCGGTCGGCGATGACTAGGGTGTTGGTGTGGCGGACGCGGCTGAGGAGCGAGTTGATTGCTGGATTGAGAATGCCGCGGATGAGCATGCTGGGTTCCTTCTGAACGATTCGATTAACCAGATTCGAGCGAACTCTGAGGGATTCCCTCAGCGAGCTAAAGCCCCGTCGTTTGGATCGGTTGATGTACGGGCTGAAGCCCGTACCCTTCATTAAAGCCCGCACCATTCATTAAAACCCGAGCCCCTTATTGAGGCATGCACTCTTCATTGAAGCCCATTACAGCGAAACGCCTCGTTTCCAGGGGATGAAGTCGTCCTGGCGCAGGCCTTCGGCTTTGGTATGGGTCTTGCCGCTGGCGACGGCGATGATCAGCTCAAGAATCTGATCCGCCATCACATGAATCGAGCTTGCGCCTTCGATGATGGGGCCGGTGTCGATGTCGATGATGTCGGACATGCGTTGGGCGAGTCGGGTGTTGGTGGCGAGCTTGATGACCGGCGCGATGGGGTTGCCGGTGGGTGTGCCGAGACCGGTGGTGAAGAGGACGACATTGGCTCCGGCGCCGACCTGGCCGGTGACGCACTCGACGTCATTGCCGGGCGTGCACTGGAGGGTGAGGCCGGGCTTGCGGACGTACTCGGGATAGTCGAGGACGTCGGTCACGGGTGAAGTACCGCCTTTGCGGGCTGCGCCGGCCGACTTCATGGCGTCGGTGAGCAGGCCGTCGCGGATGTTGCCGGGCGAGGGATTCATTTCAAAGCCAGAGTGGACGGCTTTGGCGCGGGCCTGCGTAGCTGCGCATGAGCTGGATGAAGCGGTCGGCCGTGATGTCATCGATGCAGCGATTGATGAGGCTCTGCTCGACGCCGCAGAGCTCGGGAAATTCGGAGAGCAGGGTGACGTGCCGCCGAGGACGGCTAGCATGTCGGAGACGTGGCCGAGGCGGGGTTGGCGGAGATGCCGGAGAAGCCATCGGAGCCGCCGCATTTCAAGGCCAACGGTGAGCTTCGAAAGCGGCGCGGGTTTGCGCTCGATCTTGTTTGCTTCTACCAGTCCTTCGAAGGTCGCGCGGATAGCTTGCGCGATCATGGTCGGACTCTTTGCCCGATTTCTGCTGATCGAAGACCAGGACGGGCTTCGAAAGTGCTGGGTCGCGCAGTTTCAGCTCTTCAAGAAGATCGGTGACCTGCGCGTGCTGGCAGCCGAGGCTGAGCACGGTGGCTCCGGCGACGTTGGGGTGGTGGATGTAGCCGGCGAGCAGGCCGCACAGAGCGCGCGGAATCTTCGCGTGTGCCTCCGCAGCCGCCCTGGTGCGTGATGAACTTGATGCCGTCGATGTTCTGGAAGACGGGTGCGTAGGAGGCCGCTGACTGGTTATTGCCTGAGGGGCTGGCCGAGCCGTCGCCCCGGAAGTCCTGACAGCAGGGCGCGCACCTGGTCGCGATACTGTGTGGGGCGGCCGTAGCCGAGCTCTTCTTCGAAGGCCTCCTGCAGCGCTTTGACGTTGCGGTTTTCGCAGAAAACCATCGGGAGCACGATCCAGTAGTTGCGGGTGCCGACCTGGCCGTCTGCCCGGTGATATCCGTCGAAGGTGCGGAGGTCCAGCGGGCGACGTCAGGGGCTTGCCAATTATAGACGGCATCCGGTTATGGAATCCAGCGGCTTCGTGCGACGACATTGGGGTGGTCAGCAGGCCTCCGCGCGGGATGGCTTCGCGGGCACGGCCGACGATGACGCCGTACATGATGATCTCGGCGCCGACGGCGAAGTCCTGAATGGCGAATTTGTGCTTGGCGGGGATGGCTGCTGTGACCGGATATTCGTTGCCGGAGACGTAAACAGCGTTGCCCGCAGGCAGATCGGCAAGCGCGACGAGGACGTTGTCTCGTGGGTCGAGTTGGAGGGCTTTAGGGGCTGTCATGAGGGAATCGCATGTTGCGAAAGCTGTTTCATTCCTTGAAACAACAGCGTCGCGGATAACAGACCAATGTATCATCCGGCGGCGTTTCTTTCTGATACGGAGAACCCGGATGGCAGGCCTCGTGGAATGGGCATCCCTTTCACCGGTGACCGGGCCGAGAGATGGCTGGCCGGGCGGGATGGCATAAGTGCCCGTGCATCTCCCCTTACGCTTTCTTTACGAAAGGATTAGCCAAGCATAGGAGGTTCAAGGCGAAGAATGAGGACTGTGCACAGGAGTCGGGGATAACTCGGAAGATAAGAGTCGATCCCATGGATAACTGAGCCAGAGGACCTGGAATGCAGGACGTTTGGATGCTTGTCTTTACGGTGTTGTTTTTTGTGCTCGCCTTCGGGTATATCCGGGCCTGCCATAAGCTGAGGTGACCTGATGAGTGCGATCACGATAATTGTTCTGATTTTATCGGTCTTGTTATTTGCGTACCTGACCGCCACGCTTCTTTTCCCGGAGAAATTCTGAAATGACCTCAATGGATGGCTGCAGTTTGCAGTCTTTTCGCTGGTGCTGCTGGCGTGGTGCGAGCCGATGGGCATGTATATGGCGCGGGTGTACGAGGGCAAGCGGACATGGCTGGATCCGGTGCTGGGCCGGTGGAGCGGCTGCTCTACAAGCTGACGCGGCGTGGATGCCGACGCAGGAGATGAACTGGACGCGAGTATGGCGTGGCGATGCTGGTGTTCTGGCGGCGACGCTGCTGCTGACCTACGCGGTGGAGCGGCTGCAGCACGCGATCCCGCTGTGGAACCCGCAGCATCTGGCGGGCGTGGAGCAGTACCTGGCGTGGAACACGGCGGCTTCGTTTACGACGAATACCAACTGGCAGGCGTATGTGCCGGAAAAGACGATGAGCTACCTGACCCAGATGTTCGGGCTGGCGACGCACAACTTCTGGTCGGCGGCGGTGGGCATGGCGCTGGCGATTGCGTTTATCCGCGGGATTGCGCGGCGCGAGACTCGAGACGCTGGGGAATTTCTGGGTGGACCTGACGCGCGGCACGCTGTGGGTGCTGGCTGCCGCTCTGCGATCGTGTATGCGCTGGCGCTGGTGTCGCAGGGCGTGATCCAGAACTTCAAGCCGTATGACACGGCGACGCTGGTGAGAAGCAGATGTAACTGCACCGGCACAGATGGAAAGCCTGTAACCACGTGGTGACAACCCAGACGATTGCGCAGGGGCCGGTGGCCTCGCAGGAAGCGATCAAGATGCTGGGGACCAACGGCGGCGGATTCTTCAATGCGAACTGCGCGCATCCGTTTGAGAATCCGACGCCGCTGACGCAACCTGCTGGAGATGTTTTCGATCTTTGTGATTCCCGGCGGGCTGTGCGTGACGCTGGGCAGGATGACGGGTTCGCCGGAGCATGGCTGGGCGGTGTTTGCGGCGATGTCCGTGCTGTGGTTTGCCGGGCGTGGCGACGTGCTACTGGGCGGAGTCGCAGCCGAATCCGCTGCTGCAGGGCGTGGACCAGCATGGTGCATGACGGGGCGTACGGCGCCGGGCGGCAACATGGAAGGCAAGGAAGTGCGCTTCGGGATTGCCAACTCGGCGCTGTTTGCGACGGTGACGACGGACGCAAGCTGCGGCGCGGTGAACTCGATGCACGACTCCTTTATGCCGCTGGGCGGGATGGTGCCGCTGGCGAACATCATGCTGGGCGAGTTGGTCTTCGGCGGCGTGGGCGCGGGCATGTACGGGATGCTGATCTTCGTGTGGTCTGACGGTGTTTATCGCGGGACTGATGGTGGGGCGCACGCCGGAGTACCTGGGCAAGAAGGTGGAAGCGTACGACGTGCAGATGGCGATGCTGTACCTGCTGATCTTCCCGCTGGTGATTCTGGGTTTGCGGCGGTGTCCGTGCTGTCGCCGACTTCGGGCTGTCGAGCTCTCGAACAATCACGGGCCGCACGGGCTGACGCAGATTCTGTATGCGTATCACGTCGGCGGCGGGGAATAACGGGTCGGCGTTTGCGGGATTGAATGCGAATACGCATTGGTACAACTTGACGCTGGGCATCGCGATGCTGGCGGGACGGTTCCTGATGATTGTGCCGATGCTGGCGGTTGCGGGAAACCTGGCGCGAAGAAGATTGCGCCGCCGTGCCTGGGAACGTTCCCGGTGACGACGCCGCTGTTTACGGTGCTGCTGACGGGCGTGATTGTGATTGTGGGCGCGCTGACGTTCTTCCCGGCGCTGAGCCTGGGGCCGATTCTGGAGCATTTGCTGCTGCAGGCGGGACGAGTTTCTGTACAGTGAGTTGCAGGTAGCAGTTGCAGGACGAAGTGGCGAGCGACGATGATGAGCGCAGGCAGTACGGGGACGGCGAAGAAGAGAGCTTGTTTGACGGGGCGATTGTGCGCCGGGCGGCGGTGGATTCGCTGAAGAAGCTGAATCCGGCGCTGATGGCGAAGAACCCGGTGATGTTCGTGGTCGAGGTGGGCAGCGTGGTGACGACGGTGCTGCTGTTCGACTGCGCGGCGGCGGCACTTTCGGGTTCAACCTGCAGATCACGCTGTGGCTGTGGTTCACGGTGCTGTTTGCGAACTTCGCGGAGGCGATGGCGGAGGGGCGCGGCAAGGCGCAGGCCGATGCGCTGCGCAAGGCGAAGTGCGAGACGACGGCGCTACAAGCTGAAGCCGAACGGCGAGATTGAAGAGGTGCCGAGCTCGCATCTGCGCGTGGGCGACAAGGTGCGCGTGGTGGCCGGGCATGATGATTCCCGGCGACGGCGAGGTGATTGAAGGCGTTGCGTCGGTGGACGAGTCGGCGATTACGGGCGAGTGCGCGCCGGTGATTCGCGAGGCGGGCGGCGACCGCTCGGCGGTGACGGGCGGAACGCGCGTGCTGAGCGACGTGATTGTGGTGGCGATTACGTCGAACCCGGGCGAGACGTTTCTGGACCGCATGATTGCGCTGGTGGAAGGCGCGGAGCGGCAGAAGACGCCGAACGAGATTGCGCTGAATATTCTGCTGGCGGGGCTGACGATTATCTTCCTGCTGGCGGTGGTGACGCTGGAGCCGTTCGCGGTGTACTCGCAGTGCGCCGCAGACGGTGTTTGTGCTGATCTCGCTGCTGGTGTGCCTGATTCCGACGACGATTGGCGGGCTGCTTTCGGCGATCGGCATTGCGGGCATGGATCGGCTGGTGCAGCACAATGTGCTGGCGGTGAGCGGACGCGCGGTGGAGGCGGCGGGCGATGTGAACACGCTGCTGCTGGACAAGACGGGCACGATTACGCTGGGCAACCGGCAGGCTTCGGAGTTTCTGCCGGCGGCGGGCGTGAGCAGCGAGGAGCTGGCGGATGCGGCGCAGCTTTCGTCGCTTGCCGGATGAGACGCCGGAGGGCCGCTCGATTGTGGTGCTGGCGAAGGAGCAGTACGGGCTGCGCGGGCGCGAGCTGGCGCAGCTTGAATGTGGAGTACATTCCGTTCAGCGCGCTGACGCGGATGTCGGGCGTGGACATGGAGGGGCGCAGCATTCGCAAGGGCGCGGCGGATGCGATTGCGCAATTATCTGAAGGAGAACGGGTCGATGCTTGCCGGACGAGGTGCGGGCGACGGTGGAGGCAGATTGCGCGCGCAGGGCGGCACGCCGCTGGTGGTGGCGGAGAATGGCCGCGCGCTGGGCGTGATCCATCTGAAGGACATTGTGAAGGGCGGGATGAAGGAGCGGTTCGAGCAGCTGCGCGCGATGGGGATCAAGACCATCATGATCACCGGCGACAATCCGCTGACCGCGGCGGCGATTGCGCGCGAGGCGGGCGTGGATGATTTTCTGGCCGAGGCGAAGCCGAAGGACAAGATGGACCTGATCAAGCGCGAGCAGGCGCAGGGCAAGCTGGTGGCGATGACCGGCGACGGCACCAACGACGCTCCGGCGCTGGCGCAGGCCGATGTAGGCGTGGCGATGAACTGCGGCACGCAGGCGGCGAAAGAGGCGGGCAACATGGTCGATCTCGATTCCAACCCGACCAAGCTGATTGAGATTGTGGGCATCGGCAAGCAGTTGCTGATGACGCGCGGCGCGCTGACTACGTTTTCGATTGCGAACGATGTGGCGAAGTACTTTGCGATTATTCCGGCGATGTTTGCCGGTGGCGTTTCCGGTGCTGGCGCGCTGATCAACATCATGCATCTGCAGTCGCCGGAGTCGGCGATTCTGTCGGCGGTGATCTTCAACGCGCTGATTATTGTTGCGCTGATTCCGCTGGCGCTGCGGGGCGTGAAGCTATCAGCCGATGTCGGCGGCGGCGCTGCTGCGGCGGAATCTGTGGATCTATGGACTGGGCGGGATTGTGGCGCCGTTTATCGGGATCAAGGCGATCGATCTGTTGCTGGTAGCGCTGAAGCTGGCTTAGGGAGATTGACTATGCATTCGGTTTGGAAGACTTCAATTCGGTACACGGTGTGACGGCGGTGCTGCTGGGGCTTGGGTATCCGCTGGCGGTGACGGCGACTGGCGCATGTGCTGTTTCCGCAGCAGGCGGATGGCAGCCTGATTTTGAAGGACGGCATGGTGATTGGGTCGGCTCTGATTGGGCAGAGCTTTGCCAGCGCCAGGTATTTCTGGTCGCGGCCGTCGGCGGCGGGCAATGGATACGATGCGTCGAACTCGGGCGGATCGAACTTCGCGCCGTCGAACAAGGCGCTGGCGACGCGCGTGGCGGCGATATGCGACGCTGAAGCAGAAAGGCGCGAAGGCCGGTGCCGATCGATCTGGCGACGACATCGGCGTCGGGGCTGGACCCGGATATTACGCCGGCGGCGGCGTACTACCAGGTGGCGCGGGTGGCGGCGGACGCGGCATCTCAGCGAGGACGCGGTGCGGCGCTGGTGGCGGCGCATGTGACGCCGCGGCAGTTTGGGTTGCTGGGCGAGCCGCGGGTGAATGTGCTGGAGCTGAATCTGGATCTGGATGCTCTTGTGAAGTAGCGTGTGCTACTTCACAAGGTGTGAGTGTGAGTGTGGGTGATCGGGCTCGCGCTTTGCGCTCGCTAACAGCAGATTCCCTTCGGGAATGACAGAAAGAAGAGCAAGAGCAAAGCGTCGAACTAGTCGACGAGATAGCCTTGCGCCAGGGCGTTGAAGGACTGAAGTTGTTCTGCGATCCACTGCTCGTCATGGTTGAGTTCGCGGGCCAGGATGCCGGCTACTCTCGGCGCGAGGTCGATGGCGGCTTTGGCGTTGAGGAACAAGGCGCGGGTGCGGCGGGAGAGCACGTCTTCGACTGTGCGGGCCATCTCGTGGCGGGCGGCCCAGATCACTTCGGCTTCGCTGTAGGTGAGATCCGGGTGGATCGGCTGGAGTAGTTTTGGATCGCCTGCGGCAAGTTCGCGGATGTCTAGGGCGTCGGAGCCGTACATCCATAACCGGCCGAAGTCTTCGGAGTGTTCGTGAGTAGCCGTGGATGTGGAGGTTGCGGGTCTTGCAAGGAACTTCGTCGAGCTTGCCGAGGGTGATGGCGTGGTCGACGCAATCCTCGGCCATGTGGCGATAGGTGGTCCATTTGCCGCCGACGATGGTGAGCAGGCCGGAGCTCTCGATGTGGATGGTGTGATCGCGCGAGAGCGCGGAGGTTTTGCCTGCGCCGTCTCCGCGGACTTCACCAGCGGCCGGATGCCGACGTAGACGCTGAGCATGTCTTCGCGCGTGGGCGGGCGGCTGAGATACCGGCGGCGGTGTCGAGGATGAACTCGATCTCCTCTTCAAGGGCCAGCGGCTCGAGCTGGCTTCTGTCGATGGGCGTGTCGGTGGTGCCGACGACGGTGTGACCGTGCCACGGAATGGCGAACATGACGCGGCCGTCGCTGGTGTGCGGAACCATGATGCGCTGTGTCGCCGCGCAGGAAGGACTGCGTCGAAGACCAGATGAATGCCCTGGCTGGGCGCGATCATCGGCGTCGCTGCCGGGTCAGCCATGCGGCGGACGTTGTCGGCGAACATGCCGGTGGCATTGATGACGACGCGGGCCTGCGCTTTGATGCAGCTCGCCGGTTTCCTCGTCGCGGAAGACGACGCCGTTGACGAAGCCCTCTTCATCTTTGATGATTTCGGTCACGGGGGCGTAGTTGAGCAGCGTTGCGCCATGATCGGCGGCTGTGGCGGCCATGTGGATGAGCAGGCGCGTGTCGTCGAACTGGCCGTCGTAGTAGATGACGCCGCCGCGCAGGCCTTCGGTCTGAAGGTTTGGCAGCTGCTCGATGGTCTCTTCCGTGGAGAGAATGCGCGAGCGGCCGAAGCCGTATTTGCCGGCGAGGAGATCGTAGATCTTCATGCCGATGCCGTAGAATGGCGCTTCCCACCAGGAGTAGTTGGGCACGATGAAGGCCAGATCGTGGACCAGATGCGGAGCGTTTTGGCGCAGCAGGCCGCGCTCCTTTAGAGCTTCCATGACGAGCGAGACATTGCCTTGTTCGAGATAGCGGACGCCGCCGTGAATGAGCTTGGTGCTGCGGCTGGAGGTACCTTTGCCGAAGTCCTGCGCTTCGAGCAGCAAAACGGCGAAGCCGCGCGCCGCTGCGTCAATGGCGACGCCCACGCCGGTGGCTCCGCCGCCGATGACGATCATGTCCCACGGTTCACTGCGATGAGAAGCCTGCGCCAACATCTGCTGCCGGTTCATTCGTACCTCGATCTACTTCTCGAATGAGTGTAACGGCAGGGGGTAGGGATGGTGGTTTCTGAGAGAGTTTGCCTCTGGGGCTAAAGCCCCGTTGAGTGGGTTGGACCTATGTACGGGCTGAAGCCCGTACCCTTCATCCCTGGGTACTTTGTCATTAGGTTCAGGCTTCGACCGGGATGCTTCGCACTCCGGTTTCAAGAAGCGCGCGCAGCTCATCGTTATTGTGCGAAGCGAACCATGCGCGGAGATTCTGACCGCTGGTGCGTGAGTCGAGATAGCTGCGCAGCAGGTATTCGAGCGCGTCGGGCACCTGTGCGGAGACGCAACGGTAGTTGACGACGCGGGCAAAGCCGGCGTGCTGGCCGAGAGCGCCTCCGAGAGCGAAGGACCAGGCGTCGGTGAGCTTGCCTTCGTGTTTGAGCTTCTTGCCTTCGAGACCGATGTCGGCGATCCAGTGCTGGCCGCAGCTGTTGGGGCAGCCGGTGACGTGGATTGTGAGCTGCTGATCGAAGCCTGGAATGCGGGCCTCCATCTCTGCGACAAGCCAGCGGGCGAAGCCTTTGGTTTCTGTGATGGCGAGCTTGCAGAACTCGGTGCCGGTGCAGGCGACTGCTCCACGCCAGAAGTTGGTGCCTTCTACAGTGAAGCCGATTTCCGAGAGGCGTTTGAGGACAATCTGCAAATTCTCTTTAGGGACGTTGGGGATGATGAAGTTTTGCGTGACGGTGGTGCGGACTTCGCCCCCTGCGTACTCATCGGCGAGGTCGGCGATGGCGATGAGCTGTTCGCCGGTCATGCGGCCATTGAGCACGGAAGCGCCGACGGAGTAGAAGCCGGGCTGTTTTTGCGGGCGAACTCCTGAGTGATCGCGGAAGACGTCCTGAGGCACGGGATCGGCGACGCCGGGGTCGAGTTGAAACGGTAGCTTGCTCTGGAGAACTTCAAGAAATCGCTCGGCTGTCCAGCCCTCGTTCATGAAGAGGTACTTCAGACGGGCGCGGTCGCGACTTTGGCGCAAACCCTGCTGCTCGCGGAAGATTTCGGTGATGCCACGGGCGACAGCTACAGCTTGATTCTCGTGGATGAAGGCATCGAGCTTGATGGCGATGTGTGGCTGGTTCGAAAGACCGCCACCGACGTGGACTGAATAACCGACTTCGTCACCACGGCGCACTGCGGTGAGGGCGATGTCGTCGATCTCTGGGTAGGAGCACCAGAGGGGGCAGCCGGTAACGGTGATCTTGAATTTGCGCGGCAGATTGAAGAACTCAGAATTACCGTTGACTTCTCGGGCGATGGCTTTGGCGAGAGGCGATGCATCGATGAGTTCGTGAGCGTCAAGGCCGGCGAGCGGGCAGCCGGTGACGTTGCGGACAACATCGCCGCAGGCGCCTTTAGGCGAGAGGCCAACGCTGAAGAGGGTTTCGATGGCGGTGGGCACGGACTCAATGGGGAGCCAATGGAGCTGGATGGCCTGGCGGGTGGTGATATCGGCAAGGTTGCGGCCGTGGTCACGCGAAAGTTTGCCGATAGCGCGTATCTGCTCGGAGGTCGCCAGGCCATTGGGGATGCCGGCGCGGAGCATGAAGAATTCGGTAGCTTTGCCGTGACCGCCGCTGCCGCCGGTGACCCCGGCGCCGTCACCCTGCGTGTAGATGCCCCACCACTTGAAGTAGAACTCTGCCCATTCCGGGAGAACGCTGGAGTAACCCTGACGGGCGAACTCGCGAATCTCCTCCAGTGCGTCCCACGGATTCTTTTCGAGCTTGAGGCGCTCGGACTTCTGAGCTTTGGTTTCTTTGAGGGGCTTGGCAGCGGGGTCGGCGGTGAGGGGCGTGGTCACGGGACTGCTCCTGAAGTGAGGGTAATGTTGGGTAATTCACCGAAGGCTGGATCCAAACGTGCGGGAACCCTAGCGTTCAGCTACGGGTGTGTCTGGATTCTCGGGACCAATCGCGATGGATTGAGAAAAGTGGCCAGATACCGGCTAGAGACACCCGTCAGCGATGTGCGACGGGCGACAACAACAGCAGCGGTTTGGGAGGGCGAAGGCCATGTATGATCTGATGTTACCAAAAGCGCAGGTTGCAGGCAATTTGAACCTGCTGTCAAGAAGCTAAATCCATGGAGAATACAGTCTTGTCCTTTGGCCGCTGGTCGCGTTTCCTGTTGTTGTTTGTGATGCTTCCGGGTGCTGCTGCCCTGATGCAGCGTGCCGTGGCGCAGTCCGCTTCGACACTTTCCTTGATGCCGATGCCGTCGAGTGTGCAGGTGGGATCGGGCGAGTTTGCCGTCGACGGCTCGCTTGCGGTGCGGTTTGAGGGATTCAAGGAGCCGAGGCTGGATCGGGCGAGGGAGCGGTTTTTGACGACGCTGAGGCGAGAGACGGGGATTCCGTTTCTGCTGGATGCGCCGGAGAGTTCGGCGAAGTTTGTGGTGCATACGGACGGGCCGAGCCAGGTGATCGAGAAGCTGGGCGAGGATGAGTCGTATTCGCTGAGGGTGAGCGCGGATGGGGTGCAGTTGAAGGCGGCGAATCCGCTGGGCGTGCTGCATGGACTGCAGACGTTTCTGCAACTGGTGCGAATTACGCCGCAAGGGTTTTCGGCTCCGGCGGTGACGATTGAGGATAAGCCGCGCTTTCCATGGCGCGGTCTGATGATCGACGTGGGACGGCACTTCATTCCGCTGCCGGTGATCGAACGCAACCTGGATGCGATGGAAGCGGTGAAGCTGAATGTCTTTCACTGGCATCTGTCGGACGACCAGGGATTCCGCGTGGAGAGCAAGGTCTTTCCGCTGCTGCAGATGAAGGGCTCGAACGGGTTCTATTACACGCAGGAGCAGATTGAGCATGTAGTCGAGTATGCGCGGGACCGGGGCATTCGCGTGGTGCCGGAGTTTGACATGCCTGCGCATGCGACGGCCTGGTTCGCAGGGTATCCAAACCTGGCGAGCGGTAAAGGGCCGTACGAGATCGGCAAGGAATGGGGCGTGCTCGATCCGGCGATGGATCCGACGCGGGAGAGCACGTATCAGTTTCTGAACCTCTTTATCGGCGAGATGACCAGGCTGTTTCCGGATGAGTATTTCCACGTCGGCGGGGATGAATGCAACGGCAAGGAATGGGACGCGAACCCGAAGATTCAGGAGTTCAAACAGGCACACAATCTGAAAGACAACGCGGCATTGCAGGCGTATTTCTCTGGCCGGGTCCAGAAGATCGTAGCGAGCCACCACCGGATCATGGAGGGCTGGGACGAGGTGCTGCAGCCGGACACGCCGAAGGATGTGGTGATTCAGTCGTGGCGAGGACGAAAATCGCTGCTGGATGCAGCGCAGCGTGGGTATCGCGGGCTGCTGTCGAATGGGTACTACATCGATCTGAACCAGCCGGCCTCGGAGCACTATCTTGTTGATCCGTTGGAGGGGATTCAGGACAAACTGACGCCGGAGCAGGCGGCTAGCATCCTGGGTGGCGAGGCGACGATGTGGTCGGAGTTTGTAGATGGAGGGAATGTCGACAGCCGCATCTGGCCGCGTACGGCAGGGATTGCCGAACGGTACTGGTCGCCGGCTTCGGTGAAGGATGTGCCCTCGATGTACGCGCGTATGAATGACGAGGCCGTGCGGCTGCGGGCCTACGGGATCGATCCGAAAGCAACGGAAGAGCAGATGTTGGAGCGGTTGAGTGGCGATGACGATCCGGTAGCGCTGCGGGTGCTGGCTTCGGTGGTACAACCGCCAAAGGGGTATGAGCGCGAAGGACTTAAGCACAACGACACGAGTTCGCCGCTGAATCATCTGATCGACGCGGTACCGCCGGAGAGCGAGACGGCGCGTGAGTTTGCCGTGATCTGCAAAAGGATCGCAGATGGCAGCGCTTCAGAGAACGACGTGCATACGGCGAAGCAATGGCTTACGCTCTGGCGCGATAATGACGCGAAGCTGCAGCCGGAGTTGGGCAGAACGTATCTGACGCAGGAACTGGTGCCGCTTTCGCAGTCGCTGCACACGGTGGCGGAGATCGGGCTGGATGCGTTGGATCGTATCGAGCGCAAGCAACCGATGCCGACGGCGATGCAGTCGGAAGAAGTGACGACGCTGCAGGCGGCGGCGAAACCGCAGGCGGTGCTGTTGCTGAAGGTGGCGCCGCCGGTGGAAGAGCTGGTGAAGGCTGTTCCGGCGCAGTAGTTTGGCCCATTGAACTTCATGAAGGGTTAACAAAAGAAGAGAGCGCGGCGGCCAATGAGCCTGTCGCGCCTTTTTCTTATGCCGGTGGTTTGCTTGGACAGGGAGCGGGTTGGCCGTTACACTTGAGTCTCTTGCGGTCCGGTCCGACGCCGTATAGCTGAGGTCATCTCCGATTCATGAGTGCTCAATTGTCTTTGGCGCGATTCGCCTGGAGAAATCTCTGGCGCAGGCGCTTTCGTACGATACTGACACTGTTCGGGATTGGGATGGCGATTGCCGCATTTGTGGCGCTGGTGGGTTTCTCCAACTCCTTTGAATCGAATTGGAAGCGCGCCTACGAAAGCAGCGGTACGGATATTGCGGTTGTTCAAAAGACCTTTCTGAATACCTCTGTCGACGAGTCCGATGGCGCCGTGCTGATGAAGTTGCCGGATGTGGCCAGTATCAGCCCCATGATTTTGAACATGATGGATCTGACGCCGGAGGTGAACGCGCTCGCCTTCGGGTGGAAGGCTGACAGTTACGAGTTCGAGTCATTGAGCTTTATATCGGGCGGGCGTTTTCACGATGGCAAGCCAGAGGTCATTCTGGGCGCATTGCTGGCTTCGAATCTGAACAAGCAGGTCGGCGACACGCTGGAGATTCAGGGTACTGGCTTTAAGGTCGCCGGGATTTTTCATGGTGCTTCTGCACTGGAGGAAGGCGCGGCGATCTTGCCTCTGGACGAATTGCAGGAGATTTCCAGCCTTCAAGGGAAGGTGACTACGTTTCATGTACGACTGAAGCCTGCGCCTGCCGGCGTGCTCCATGACCAATACCTGAAACAGGCCCAGGCCCAGATCGAGACCGCGCTGCCCGGATTGCGAGCGATACCGGCGGTCGAGCGCGCAACCAACAATCAACTGGTTGGGGCCGCGCACGCGGCGGCGTGGGGCACCTCTTTGATCGCGTTGTTAATTGGTATTTTGGGAATCGCGAACACCATGGCGATGTCGGTGTTCGAGCGCACGAAAGAGATTGGGATTCTGCGGGCGATCGGATGGAAGCGCTGGAACATTTTGCTGCTGATTGAGTTCGAGGCGTCCGTGCTTGGCCTCGCGGGTGGGGTTTTGGGCATCGGGTTCGGGGTGGGCGCATTGCGACTGCTATCGCGGCTTCCGCAGACGGCGAGTATTGTTACCGCGAGTATTCCGCCTTCGCTGCTGGTGGAGGCGATTTTGGTTGCGGTGCTGGCTGGATTATTGGCTGGGGCATTTCCGGCCTGGCGCGGCGCGAAGCTCTCGCCGGTGGAGGCGCTGCGGCATGAGTAGTCCGGCCATGAGCAATCGGGCAGAGAGCGGGCCGATTCTTGAAGCGAGAAACCTGCTGAAGAGCTATGACGAGGGGCGGATAGAGGCCCTGCGCGGCGTCAGCGTTTCAATCGACGCAGGTGAATTTCTTGCCATCAGCGGACCGAGCGGAAGCGGAAAATCGACGCTGCTGCAATTGATCGGCGGCCTCGATTCGCCGACGAGCGGCGAGGTGTACTTCAGGGGCTCGCTGCTGGGAAAGGCAATGGATCTCGATACTTACCGGGCGCAGCATGTGGGATTTGTCTTTCAGGCGTTTCACCTGATGCCGACGCTGCGTGCCATTGAAAATGTGCAGGTGCCGATGCTGGCGCTGAAGACCAGCGGCGATGCGCGAGTAAAGAAGGCCGAGGCGCTGCTGACGGAGATGGGGCTGGAGCACCGGATGAATCAGTATCCCAACCAACTCTCGGCGGGGGAACGGCAGAGAGTGGCGATTGCGCGGGCGCTGGCGAACAATCCGTCGATCCTGGTGGCGGACGAGCCGACTGGAAATCTGGACAGTGTCAATTCGGCACGGATTATGGATATGTTGACGGGGATTCAGAAGAAGCTCGGGATGACGCTGATTGTCGTGACGCACGAGAACGATATTGCCGCGATGGCACCCCGGCACATCCGGATTCGCGACGGGAGGGTCGAGGCATGAAGCGGCTGGGTTTCGCTGCATTGGTGCTGATGGCGTGTGCCGTTTCGGCACAGGCTCCGGATACGCATGCGGTGGTGGCAAAGGCCCGGCAGCGGATTGAGACAGCGGACTTTCGCGCGGTCGGTCGGCTGGTATGGGTGGATGCGAAGGGTGCGCGGGTGAATATGCCGGTGACGATCAAGGGGCATTGGTTTCCGGATGGATTGAAGGTGCTGGCAGAGATCGGCTCGTCGGGTCCGGCGCGGGTGCATGTGCTGCTGGAGATGCGGCCCGAGGGGCAGATTACGATCCGCGAGGCACGGCCGGGAGATAAAACGGCGAACCCGGTGCCGTTCGAGCGCTGGGCCGAGAGCCCGGTACGGGGGTGGAATGTTGCCGGTGCGACGCCGGGATACAGCTACGAAGATTTGCTGGAGGCGCAGTATTTCTGGTCGGGCCAGACGGTCGAGAAAGAGGCTAAATACGGCGCGCGAGATTGCTACGTGTTGAAGAGTATTCCGGGGCCCGGCGGGAGAAGTCACTACGCTGCCGTGCAATCTTGGCTGGACCGCGGGATCGGATTTCCGGTATATGTAGAAAAATCCCTCAAAGCGAGTGGCCTTACGAAGGAATTCACCTATTTCGGGTTACGCCAGACGGAAGGTGTCTGGTCGGCGAGCCAGGTAGAAGTCAAAGTTCGGGCCCAGGCTGGATCGAGCCTGCTGATTGTGGATCGTGGAAGCCCCAGGGAGAATCTTGGCGCTGGCGATTTCAGTACGGCAGAGTTGACGCACTTCTAGGACGGATCATGCTTCTCCTTCTCATGCCTTTCGCTACTTTCGCAATTCTGGTGACTATTGGCATCGCTTATCAGCACATTGGCGCCCGTCGCGACCAGAAACGCTTCACTGGTATGGGGCGCTGGATAACGATTGAAAATGGCGGCCGGTTGTTTGTCCACGAGCAGGGGGCGGGCGGCCCTTCGGTGATCTTCGAGTCGGGAATCGCAGCGACGAATCTCAACTGGTTTCACATTCAGGAACATGTAGCGCAATTCGCGCATACGGCATCCTACGACCGGACCGGGCTGGGATGGAGCAGCCCGGCGAGCTCGGTGCGCACGCCGGGGAATATTGCGAGCGAACTGCACGCGATGCTGCGCAACGCGGGCATAGAGCCGCCCTATGTGCTGGTGGGACATTCGTTTGGCGGGCTGGTGGTACGACGGTTCGCGCTGACCTATCCGGAGGAAGTCTGCGGAATTGTGCTGGTGGATCCGATGCGGTGCGAGGAGTGGCCGCCGCTGGATCCGAGCAAGCAGTCGCAGATTGACCGCGGGGTAAAGCTGACGGCATACGCGATCCCGATCGCGCAAGTGGGGCTGGCGCGGCTGGCGGTAACTTCGCTGTTGTGCCGGTCGGGGCTGGTTTGCAGCAAGCTCGCCGGCGCGGCCGGTGAGGGCGGCAAGCATGTGCTGGGACGGGTGCGCGAGGAGGTAGGCAAGATGCCTCCCGAAACATGGCCCATGGTGGCGGCGCACTGGTCGAGGCCAAGCTACTACGCGGGCATGAGCAGCCATGTTGGAGCGGTGCCGCAGACGGTACGCGAGATGATGGATGCGGAGCCAATCCTGGGGATTCCCGTGACGGTGCTGACGCCGGCGAAGTCCTCTCCGCTGTGCGAGGAGCGTCTGGGCAGGATCGGTGACAATGTGCGGCAGATTATTGCGCCCGCGAGCGCGCACTGGATTCACCTGGATGAGCCGGAGCTGGTGATCGAGTCGATCCGGGGGATGGTGATGAATCCGGCGGTGGAGGCTTTGCAGGTTACGGTTTAGCCCCGGGGTGATTTGACCGAATAGCCGAGACGCGCCGATTCCCTCCCTGCGTTTTTCGAGGCATAGAAAAAAGGGCAGCGGCTCGCAAGAGGACCGGCTGCCCCTTAAAGAGATCCAAGAGACATAGATAGAGTAGAAAACTTCCTATGGAAAAACATGGGCCATTGGACGGAGGGTGTTCTCCATCCATGGGTGGAGAATGTGCGGATTTAAGGACAGGAAGCCTCCAGCTCTGTTGCATATCCCGCTGATTCCGTGTTGGATTTGAGAATATGCCCTGTGACGGTAGCCTCCGGAAGCTGCTCTGCTGCGCGATTCTCGTGGCCGGGATCGGTGCGGCGGCGAGACCGTGCGTCGGGCTGGAGCCGGCGACTCCACTGGCCCGGCTGAACCGTCAGGCATGGACGATGGAGAGTGGACTGCCGCAGAACACGGTGCCGGTGCTGCTGCAGTCGATCGATGGCTACCTCTGGGTGGGAACCGAGCAGGGGCTGGCACGGTTCGACGGGACCGCATTCCGGCTCTTCGATCACACGTCGATGCCGGAATTTCCGGATGCGGAGATTCGATGCCTGCTGGATGACACGAAGCACGGCGGGCTGTGGATTGGGACCAGCGACGGGTTGGCGTTGTGGCGCGATGGGACGCTGCGAATGTTTACGGCGAAAGATGGACTCGCAAACGACTCGATCCGTGGGATGGCCCAGGCCGCGGATGGAAGCTTATGGGTGTGGAGCGATGCCGGACTGGCGCGGTGGACGAGCGGCGCGTTCATCGTGGTTCCTGCGCAGGGGTTTCCAGGCGGAGATATCACATCGATTGCCGCGGATGCTACGGGTGGTGTCTGGGTGGGAACGATGAACGGAGCGGCGGTGTTTCAGGATGGCCGCTGGAGGATGAATGGCTCGCGCGAGCAGGGTCCGCGGCGCAGTTCTGGCTCGGCGCTGGTAAAGCCGATTGCCAACGGTGACGTGCTGATTGCGGACGCGAGCGGAGTCTCGGTGGCGCATGCCGGCGGCGTCTCGATCCTGATGCCTGCGGCAGAGTTGCCGGAGAGCGCAGTGAGCTATATGGCGCGGCTCTCGGACGACTCGGTGGCGATCGCCGGGAAGGCAGAACTGGTGCTCTGGCGGCAGGGGAAGGCCGAGCGGTTTGCCGTGGGACGGCAGTTGCCGGGGTCGCGGATCGAATCGGTCATGGCGGACCGGGACCGGTGTCTGTGGGTAGGAACGAACCGCGGGCTGACGAGAATTGCCGCTCCCGCGCAGGGACGGCCGTATGTTGTGGAGCGTTTTCCGGGGAGCGATCCGCTGGCGGCGAATTCGGTGGTTTCTCTTCTGGAGGATCTCGAAGGGAACGTGTGGGCTGGGACCGAGACAGGCGGCCTTTACCTTCTGCGAGATGCGCGGTTCCAGACGGTCGGGAGCCCCGAGGGGTTGAGCTCAGATGCGACGACGGCCGTGGTTGAAGATTCGCAGCAACAGATTTGGATCGGAACCGCGGATAGCGGGCTGAATCGCGCAACGGCGGATGCGGCCGGGAATCTGCGGGTGGTGAACTTCACCGCCAGGGATGGACTACTGAGCGATGTGGTGCTTTCGCTGGCTGCGGGGCCGCACGGCGAGGTGTGGATTGGGACGCCGGATGGGCTGAATAGCGCTACACCTGCGGGCAGCGGCCTGGGAGGCGTGCACAGTTACACGTCGGCGGATGGGCTGCCGGATGATTTTGTGCGCTCATTGCTGGTGGAGCCGGATGGGTCGGTGTGGATTGGAACGCGGCGAGGATTGACGCACATGATCGGCGGCAAATTCACGACGCTGACCCAGGCCGACGGGTTGGGCAGCGACCTCGTGGGTGCGCTGGTGCGTACGGCGGATGGAGATCTGTGGGTCGCGACGTTTCACGGGTTGTCGCGGTTGCACGCGGGGAAATTGAGGAACTACACGACTGCGGATGGATTGAGCAGCAATGTGATCACGTCGCTGAGCGTTGCCGCGGATGGAACAATGTGGGTGGGGACTCAGAATGCGGGGTTGAACCTTTGGGACGGACAGAAATTTCTGGCGCTGAAGACGCAGGGTTCGGGTGGCGCGGGGGTGATGCTGCCGCAGGCGATCCATTCGATCGTGCCGGATGACCGCGGGCATCTCTGGCTGGCGTCGGATAACGGGCTGACGCGGGCGGATGCGATGTTTCTATTTAGTTGCGCGCGGGCAGGACGATGCAGCGACGCGAATGAGCACGTGGCGCACTTTACGACAGCCGACGGGCTCCGGAGCAGAGAGACAAGCAGCAACAGCCATCCGACGAGTTTGAAGGCAGCGGATGGAAGGCTGTGGTTTACGACGCCGCGCGGGGTGATCGTGGCGGATCCACTGCATTTTGCCGAGTTGCCGGGTTCGCCGCCGGTGACGATTGAGCGGTTTTTGGTGGCCGACCGCGTGATGGCAGGCGCCGGCAAGCTGAAGATCGCCGCCGGGGCGATGCGGTTCCAGTTTGACTACGCGGGAGTGAGTTTTGCGACGCCGCAGAAGGTGCGCTACCGGTATATGCTGCGGGGGTTCGACCGTGGATGGACGGATGCAGGGGCGCGCAGGACGGCGTATTACACAAATGTTCCGCCGGGTAATTACAAGTTCTGCGTGCAGGCGGCGCTGGGTGAGGACGCGTTCGCGGATGCCGGGGGTGGGTGCGAAATCGAGCCATACCTGGTGACGCCGGTGGGGCTGCCGAGCGGAGTGCGGCAGGCGTCACTGCAGTTCAGGTTGATGCCGCATTACTATCAGACGCTGTGGTTCCGGGCGCTGGCGGTGCTGGCGGCACTGGTGTTGATACTTTTCGTGGTGCGGCGGCGCGTCTTGCGCGTGGAGCGGGAGTTTGCCGCGGTGATGGGAGAGCGCAACCGCATTGCGCGGGAGATTCACGATACGCTGGCGCAAGGGTATGTGGGGATTTCTCTGCAGCTTGAGATATTGGGACAGTTGATGCGGCGAGGCAAGACGGAAGCCGCGCAGAAGCATCTGGAGCAGACGCAGGGATTGGTGCGTGAAGGGCTCGATGATGCGCGGCAGTCGATATGGGCGCTGAGATCGCAGGACGCAGACGAGCAGAATTTGCCGATCCGGTTGCGGCGGCTGGTGGAGCGAGCGAGAGATGAGGCGCTGACGGCAACCATCCGCGTGTATGGGGCTTACAGGCCGCTGGCACCGGAAGTGGAGCAGGAGATTTTGAGGATTGCGCAGGAGTCTATTCACAATGTGAAGAAGCATGCGCAGGCTTCGCGGCTGTCAGTGCGGATGGAGTATGGCGCACGGTCTCTTGCGGTGACCGTGAACGATGATGGCCAAGGATTTGCACCCGATGTGTTGAATGGAAAGCCCGGCATTGAGGGGCACTATGGCCTGACGGGTATGCGTGAGAGAGCTGCGCTGATTGATGCGGAGCTGGAGATTGAAAGCGAACCGGGAAAAGGGACAACCGTAACGCTGCGTGTGCCTGCGGAAGAAGCCGCGAATGGTGCAGCCTCAAAAGAGTTCACAGAACAGAATCAGGAGCAGTCGTGACAGAGAAAGCGATTCGCGTATTAGTCGTAGAGGATCATCAGATCGTACGTCAGGGACTGGTGGCATTGCTGAACGTTGCGGAGGATGTGGAAGTAGTAGCCCAGGCATCGGACGGCGCCGAAGCGGTGAGAGAGTTCGAAGCGAAACAGCCGGATGTAACGCTGATCGACCTGCGGCTGCCGAAGATGAGCGGCGTGGAGGCTATTCAACGGGTAAGGAGCAGGTATGCGAATGCGCGGTTTATTGTGTTGACCACCTATGACGGCGATGAGGATATCTATCGTGCATTGCAGGCGGGGGCGCGCGCGTATCTGCTGAAAGGCATGAGCGTGGATGTGCTGTTGTCGACGATCAAATCGGTGCATGCGGGCAAATCAATTATTCCGCCTGCAATTGCACAGAAGCTGGCGGAGCGCATGGCGAGCGAACCGCTGACGCAGCGCGAGCAGGAAGTACTGGAGGAGATCGTGCGCGGCAAGAGCAACAAGGAGATTGGCGCGGAGCTTGGCGTTTCAGAGGCGACGGTAAAGACGCACATCAACAATCTGCTGGGCAAACTTGGCGTGGAGGATCGAACACAGGCGGCTACCGCGGCGATTCAGCGTGGGCTGGTGCAGTTGGATTCGAAAGGGGGCATTCGCTTATGAGCCGGGCCGTTCGAAGAGCGTGCGCCGGCTGGTTCGCCGCGCTGTTGCTGCTTGGCGTTGCGGTGTCTGCCCAGGCTGAGAAAACGGTGTGGCGGCAGGCTACGGATGCGGAGCTGGCGGCGCAGTTGCCCGCGCGTGCTCCGGTGGAGAAGGAACACATCGAGACGGAGATGCGGACTGCGACGGGTATCACGGACGGCAAGGGACATTTCATTGCCGGCGTGGTGCTGATCACGGCGGGGTATTCGGCGGAGGGCAAGTATTCGCATTATCTGCTGGTGCAGGAGCCGATAAAAATTGGGAATGTGCCGCTGACGGCAGGCGAGTATGTGCTGGGGTTCGAGCGCGACCGCGACAACAACAGCCTGAGGGTGCACTTCAACGAGGCGCTGACCGGAAAACTGGTGGGCGTGGTTGAGGCGCATGAGCTGACGGGCAAGGTGGGCGTGGCGTCGCTGCGCATCTGGCCGCCGGGTGACCGACAGATTTTTCAGATTGGCCGGTTTGGTGTTTCGTATGAGTTGACGGAGCCATAGCATGGTCCTCCACAACACGCGATTCTTCAGTGGAGTATGCCTTCTACACCAGAGCCTCATATACTAACTGGCATGCTCTCGGCAGTACGTCATGGTGCAGTTTTTGGGGTAGTGTTTTGCTCCTTGTCCGGCTCTTTCCTGTTTGCGCAAAACGGTGCGGTTTCTGCCGGGCCAGGTAAGCAAAGTATCGATAGATCTGCCGAGGCAGCGCAGGCCACGTCTTCTTCAGGCACGGCGGCGGACTCACCACACCCGGCACAGTATGACACCCATCAACGGCCAGTCACGGCGGGCGGGTTCGTGTCTTCCGGGCCGGTGGTCTTTGAGGATATCTCAGAAAAAGCCGGCGTGACGCACTGGGTGCACAAGATGGGCAACCCGGATAAGCGGTTCATTATCGAGTCGAATGGCTCAGGCGTGGGGCTGATCGATTACGACAACGATGGATGGCTCGATATCTATTTTGTGAACGGATCGACCTTCCAGGCGCTTGACGGCAAGGAGCCAGCTCCCCACGCCGCGCTGTTTCACAACAACCATGATGGGACGTTTACGGACGTTGCGGCCAAAGCCGGCGTGACGAACGATCGCTGGGGTTTCGGCGTGGCGATTGGCGACTATGACAACGACGGCTGGCCGGATATTTTTGTGGCGAACTGGGGCAAAAACCGCCTGTATCACAACAATCACGACGGCACGTTTACCGACATGGCGGAAAAGGCCGGCGTGACGCTGGGCAATTGGTCCTCTGGTGCGACGTGGGGAGATTATGACGGCGATGGAAAGCTCGATCTGTTCGTCGCCGGTTATGTTCACTTCGATCGCGACCATCTGCCCGTAGTCGGCCAGGATGGCGTTTCGTTTGCCTTCTGTTCCTTCCGTGGCGTGGCGGTGAACTGCGGTCCCCATGGATTGAAGGGTGAGCCGGATCATCTCTTTCACAACAACGGAGACGGCACGTTTACGGATGTGAGCGTGAAGGCGGGCGTAGCGGATGCGCCGGGTTATTACGGGTTGACCTCGGTTTTTGTCGACATCAACAACGACGGCAAGCCGGACCTGGTGGTAGGCAATGACTCCACGCCGAATTACCTCTACATCAACAAGGGTGACGGCACATTTGACGATGTGAGCTATGCCTCCGGATATGCACTGAATGAGGCAGGGCGCGAGACGGCGACGATGGGCATTGCCGTGGGTGATTACGAGAACAACGGTCTGCTTGATCTATACAACACCACGTTTTCGGACGACTACAAGCCGCTGTATCACAACGACGGCGACGCGAACTTTACGGACGTCAGCTATCAGATGGGCATCGCCGAAATTTCGGTGCCGTTTCTGGGCTGGGGCGATGCGTTTATCGACTACGACAACGATGGGTGGAAAGATCTGCTGTCGGTGAATGGCCATGTGTATCCGCAGGTGGATCGGTATCCGTGGGGAACGTCCTGGGCAGAGCGGCCGATGCTGTATCGCAACATGAATGGAAAGAAGTTTGAGAATGTTCCGGCGGTGGAGGGCACCGGCCTGGCGCTGGTGATTCCGGCGCGTGGCATGGCCGTGGGCGATCTGTTTAACGACGGCAAGCTGGACGCTGTGATCAATGTGGAAGATCAACATCCGGTAATTCTGCGGAACGTCAGTCCGGATCATCATCACTGGCTGGAACTGAAACTCGAAGGTGGGCCGAAGAGCCCGCGCGATGCCGTAGGCGCGACGGTGTATGTGACGGCCAATCATATGCGGCAGCGCGAGGACGTGATGAGCGGCGGCAGTTATATTTCGTCGAACGATCAGCGGCTGCACTTTGGACTGGGAGACGCGGCGAGCGTGGATGCGATTGAAGTGCACTGGCCGAGCGGGAAGATGGAGAAGTTCAGCGCTCCGGGAGTAAATCGCATTCTGACGATCAAGGAAGGCACGGGGCAGCAGGTAAGCAAGATGCCTGCAACGGTTGCAGCAGGCGGTCGCTGATTACCGGGAAACCGGGTTGCCCGGAAGACGCGGAGGGCTACGGAGCCTTCGGCGTTTTGTCTCTGCCGAATGGCAGATCGAAAGGGAACTTAGCCGTGAAGCGGTGGCGGCGACCGTAGATCACGTTCCCATCGATGCTGAACGGAAAGCGATGTACGCGCCTCGGTTCCGGGTGGATTCGTCGTGGGAGGAAATTTCTCGTTTTATCCGACACTTTTCACCCTAAGTCAGTAATTCTTTGTTAATTGTGAAAAGGAAGCTCTTCATACGGGGCGTTCGCGGAATCGTTTCTGGGGCCGCGAGGCTTGCTGCCCAGCGGGACGCAAGGCGTGACGTACGGCAAGCCCGAATCCTCAGGACTACAGGCGCAAATGGCATCTGATCAGCAAGATAGGTCTACTTCCCAGCTAATCCAGGACGAAGATTTCAAGCAACAGATTGCGGGCAACACGGCTACAGGCGGTGTGGGTGCGGAAGGCACGGCGCTGACACGATGGCACGTGATTACGGTTTCCCTGCTGATGCTTGGCTATTCGGGATATTACTTTTGCCGATCCGATCTTTCCGTGGTGCTGCCGCTGCTGATTCACGACCTGGGGCAGCATGGGATTCCGGCTGGCGTGGCGCAAGTGAGGCTTGGGTTTATCGCTTCGGCCGGCGTACTGGCGTATGCGGTCGGCAAGTTCGTCTGCGGGTCGCTGGCGGATATGTTCGGAGGGCGGAACAGCTTTCTGGCCGGGATGGCGGGAGCAATTCTGTTTACCGTGTTGTTCGCGCTGGGGGGTGGCTTCCCAATCTTTACGCTGGCGTGGATGGGCAACCGCCTGGTGCAGTCCTCTGGATGGGTCGGGCTGGTCAAGGTTTCATCGCGGTGGTTCTCGTATTCGATCTACGGGACGGTGATGGCGGTGCTGAGCCTGAGCTACCTGTTTGGCGATGCGGCTTCGCGGGAGATCATGTCGGAGCTGCTCAACCACGGCATGGGTTGGCGAGGCATTTTCTTTACCGGCGCAGCATTGCTGGCGGTGCTGTTGGTGGCGAATCTGTTGCTGTTGCGGGAGACGCCGCAGGAACGTGGACTGCCCGCTCCAAGAACGAATCCTCTGAACGTGTATGCGGCGGGCGAGAATGAGCGCGCCGGGATGGAGACGACGGCAAAGCCGGGGCTGCTGGAGATTCTCAGGCCTCTGCTGGCGAGCAGGTTCTTCTGGCTGGTGTGCCTGCTTTCGCTGGGGACGACACTGCTGCGGGAGACGTTCAATCTCTGGACGCCGACATACTTTGTCGAATTCGTGGGTCTCTCGAATCCGGATGCGGCGAGCAAGAGCGCGCTGTTTCCGCTGTTCGGCGGCGTATCGGTGTTGCTGGCCGGTTTTTTAAGCGACCGCCTGGGATTGAATGGCAGGAGCCTGGTGCTGTTTGGCGGGCTGACTTCGGGAACGTGCTGTTTGTTTTTGCTGGGGCATGTGCATCCGAACGGTAACCCCTGGCTGCCTGTGACGCTGGTGGCGCTGGTGGGATTTCTGTTGTTGGGCCCGTATTCCTATCTGGCCGGCGCAATGTCGATGGATTTTGGCGGCGAAAAAGGCAGCGCTACGGCGGCGGGAATCATCGATGGCGTGGGATATCTGGCCGGTGTGCTGTCTGGCGATACGATGGCGCGTGTGACGGTGCAGTATGGCTGGAGGAATGCATTTCTGGGCCTCGCGGCGGTATGCTTGCTGACGGCGGCGGTAGCGCTGGTGCTTGCTATAAGCCAGAGACGCGAGGCTAAGCTGCGCGTGCAGGCTTCGGTGTAGCCGGGGGAGAGGGATTGATGGAGATTGCGGCGATTCGGCTGGAGACACCCGAGGATGTGCTGGAGCTGATGGCGAGCCGGGGAGGCGAGTCCTACTTTGGCGAGGATGTGACTGTGCTCGAGCACTGCCTGCAGGCAGCGCATTTTGCTGCGGAGACCAACAGTTCGCCGCAACTGGTGGCTGCTGCGCTTTTGCACGACGTAGGGCACCTGCTGCACGACGAGTCGGAAGATATTGCCGAGGCCGGCGTGGATACGCGGCACGAAGAATTGGCTGTTTATCTGCTTGCGGAGCATCTGCCGGCCGCGGTGATGGAGCCGATTCGAATGCATGTGGCTGCCAAGCGCTATCTGTGCTTTGCCGAGCCTGCCTATCGCGAGGCGCTTTCGCCCTCATCGGAGATGAGCCTGAGGCTGCAGGGCGGTCCGATGACGGAAGAAGAGGCTGCATCGTTCATTGCACTGCCGTTTGCGCGTGATGCAGTTGCGCTGCGGCGGTGGGACGATGAAGCGAAAATACCGGAATTGAAGGTTCCGCAGGCTGAGACCTATCTACCACTTCTCAAGACGCTTTGGCACTAAGACGATTCGCAGCCTTGTGAATTGATTTATATTCAAGAAAATGAAACAGGGGTGCTCCGCAGATCGATTGATCGATGCGGGGCTGAGAGAGTCCCTTCGGACCCGAACCGGATAATACCGGCGTGGGAAGTTTCCTGGACCCGAGGTTAAACGCGCGGGTCAAGTGAGCACCTCTTGTTTCGATGGCTTGAATTGGGCCAGAAACGAGAGAGTCATGTTAGACGTCGCTATTCCGAAATATTTTTCACTTAGACAATTGGATAGAGTGCGTGGAGTGGCTGCTTTGCTGTTGTTTGCCTGCGTGTGCGCGGTGAACGGCTATGCGCAGCAAGAGAATGCGGCGGCGCAGACGATCAAGCCTGTGACGACTACGGTGGTGGTGGAAGGGCAAGCCCCGGATGACTATCTGCCGCAGGATAACTCGGTTGGTAGCCTTGAAAATCTGCCGCTTGCTTCGACCCCCATCGCTGCAACGGTGATGACTCGCGATCTGCTCAATGATCAGGTCTCCCGGCTGCTTTCCGATGTAGTGAAGAACGATGCTTCGGTCGGCGAGGATTACGCGCCCGTGGGGTATTACGGGGATTATCAGATTCGCGGTTTCGCGATCGACCTGGCGACGGGATTTCAGATCAATGGAATGCCGATTGTGGGCGAGCAGGATGTGCCGCTCGAGAACAAGCAGAGCGTGGAGATTCTGAAGGGCATCGCGGGAGTCGAGAGTGGGGTTACAACCGCTGGTGGCCTGTTCAACTATGTGACGAAACGGCCCGCCGCGGTGAAGACGGTAGATCTGGCGACGGACCATCGCGGGACGGCGTATGCAGGCGTGGATCTTGGCACGTTGTTTGGCGCGCAGAAGCAGTTTGGCGTCAGAGCCAACATGGCCGGCGAAGACATTCATACATACGTTGAAAGTGCGAATGGATGGCGCGGAGTTGGCGCGCTGTCGACGGACTGGAAGATATCGCAGGCTGCGATGCTGAAGACTGATTTTGAGTATCAGCATAAACGCGAGCGATCGGTGGCCGGGTATCAGTTGCTGGGCGGAGATGTGGTGCCTTCGCTGAGCAGTGTCTTTCCTTCGGCGATGCTTGGGAACCAGATATGGTCGAAGCCGAATATCTTCGATGCAATCAATGCCGACGCGCGGCTCGATCTCGATGTAACTCCTGTATGGCATGTATATGAACAGGGCAATTACAGCCACTCGCTGATCGATGATAATGTGATCTATCCGTATGGCTGCTACTACGAAGCGGCTTGCGATCCAACACAGGGAGGGACCGCGCCGCCGTATTTCTTCGCGCCTGACGGAACCTACGATATCTATGACTATCGCAACCCCGGCGAGCGGCGGTATGACACGACGGGTGAGGTGATCGCGACGGGGCGTGTGAAGACGGGAGCGATTGAGCACGACCTGGTTTTCGGCGGATCGATCTTTCATCGCGGCGTCTACATGCCGGGCGCGCCCGGACCGGATGCGCCCGACACTGTGCAGGATGGCGCGGTATACACGTATATCGGCAGCGAGAATATCTATCAGTCGAATGTGGCTTATCCGATCGAGAGCCCGATGCAGCAGGCGGGGCCGCTGTCGATCGCCGACTTCAATCATCAGGCGGCCGGCGTTGTGCAGGATCGCGTGGAACTGCCGGGCCGTGTGCGGCTGACTGCCGGCGGACGTTATGCGTCGGTGAGTGACTTCAACTACACGGGCGCGAGGGGTGTATGGCTGCCGCAGTATTCGGCGACGTGGTCTACCAAGACCGATCTGATGCTGTACGGAAGTTACAGCGTGCTGCTGTCGCTGGGGCCGCAGGCGCCTTTCTGGGCGATCAACGGAAGTGCGTATCTTGCGCCTTTCTTCACGCGGCAGGCGGAGATTGGCGCGAAATATGAGCCGGCGCAGAAGATTCTGCTGAGCGCCGATGTCTTTCACATGCGTGCTCCGTTCTTCTATCCCAAAGTGATTTCAGAGCCGGATGCATTCTGCATAGACGTGGAAGAGGTGGGCCAATGCTTTGAGGCGGACGGGCATGAGACGCACGATGGCGCGGAAATCGCCGCGCAGGGTAAGGCTGCAAGCTGGGCGAGACTGTCCTTGACTGCTGCAGCGATCAGCGCGGTGTCGGACGATTCCGGAACTCCGGAGTTCGATGGCAAACAGGTGATCAATGCACCGAAGTTCAAGACTGCTTTGTTTGCGGACCTGGCATGGCCAGGAGCGCATGCACCGGGTTGGAGGGGATTTTCGCTTGCCGACTTTCACCTGATGCCCGGGTGGAGTTATACGGATCGCAAGTTTGCTACGCGCGACGATGCGGCTGCGGTAGGTGGCTACAACCTGTTCAATATTGGAGCAAGTTATCATCCGGGCGGAGAGCAGGGACGTGTGGCAATTCATCTCTTCGCGGATAACGTGCTGGACAAGCGCTACTGGAAAGACACAGGCGCGAGTTACGGAGACACCTTCATCCACCTTGGCGCGCCGACAACGGTCAGGCTCTCGATGCAGTACCGGTTCTGAATGCTATCCAGAAAGATCGCCCGGAAAAAACGGAGAGATCGCGATTTTCATCCGCTATAGTTAAATCTCGATTTCATTCCATATGCGGAGGCGGATGTTCCATGCAGAGGCGTACCTGGGTCTATGTACTGGCCGGACTGCTGATGAGCGCAAGTGTGCTCCAGGCGCAGTCGGCAGAGGATAAGAGGACTGACGAGAAGCATGCGGAGGCCGTGAAGGCGGATGCGCAGCCGGATTCGACGACCGAAGGTACGGTGACGGTTGGCGGGCAGGCGATTGCCTATACGGCGGTCGCGGGAACGTTAACAGTGGGCGCAACTCCCGCGCAGGATTCGCAGTTGGACCTGGATGGTCACTGGCTGCCCGAGTCCGGCGTGAAGCCGGATGAGGCTCCGCCGACTGCGCGGTTCTTTTACGTGGCGTATTTCAAGAAGGGTGCTTCGAACGAGAAGCGGCCGATCACGTTCTGCTACAACGGCGGCCCGGGCTCATCCACGATGTGGCTGCACATGGGATCGTTTGGCCCGCGGCGCGTGGTGACGCAGGATACGGTGCATGAGGCAGCGGGACCGTACAAGATCGAGAACAACGACTCCAGCCTGCTGGATGTGAGCGACCTGGTCTTCATCGATGCGCCGGCGACAGGCTTCAGCCGCGTGTATGGCAAGGACGCGGGCAAGTCATTCTTTGGCATCGACCAGGATGCGCATGCCTTCGAACGGTTTATCCGGCGATTCATGACCAAGTACGACCGCTGGAACTCACCCAAGTACATCTTTGGCGAGAGCTATGGAACGCCGCGCAGCGCGGTATTGAGCAACGATCTGCAAGGGGTGGATCTGAATGGTGTGATCCTGCTATCCGCGATTCTCAGCTTCGACAACAGCGTGGACGAGCCGAAGGTGAATCCGGGTGTGGATCAAGCCTACGCGCTGGCGCTGCCGACGTATGCGGCGACGGCGTGGTATCACAAGAAGCTGCCGGAACAGCCGGCTGCTCTTGAGCCGTTCCTCAAGGAAGTGGAAAACTATGCGCTGGGCGAATATATGAGCGCATTGCTGCAGGGCTCGGAGCTGCCCGAGGCACGCAAACAGGCAGTGGCGGAGAAACTGCACTCATACACGGGATTGCCGGTGGCGTATCTGCTGAAGAGTAATCTGCGTGTGGAGGGCGGTGCATTCTCAAAGATGCTCAAGGATGACCAGGACATTTCGGTCGGGCGGCTGGACACTCGTTATGAGGGTCCGGACTTCGATCCTCTGAGCGAATCGACAGAATACGATCCGCAGAGCTCTGCAGTTTCCGCGGCATATACGACGGCAATCAATCAGTATCTGCGCACCGATCTCAAGTATGGCCTGAACTGGACGTACCGGCCCAATGCGTACGGTGCGGATGGCTTCCATTGGCAGATGCGCGATGCTGAAGGCGGCCAGAATGTGATGCCGGATCTGGCACGAAAGATGAAGGAAGACCCGAAGATGAAGGTGTTCCTCGCTGGAGGGTACTACGATCTGGCGACGCCATTCTTCGAGGGCATGTATGAGATGCATCATCTGCAGATTCCGCAGGATCTGCAGGCCAACATCAGCTATCACTACTACCAGGCCGGACACATGATCTATGTGAACAGCGATGTGCTCAAGCACTTCCATGACGATGTCGCTTCGTTCATCAAGAGCACGGAGTCAGCTAAATAGAAACCACAAAATAGTTTTCGCGCACGGCAAGAAAAAAGCGCCACATCCTCTGCGGATGTGGCGCTTTCGTTTCCGGGCTGAGGCTTTCAAGAGGATTGTTCGGAAGAAGCGCGCAATGATCAGAGAACCAGTTTTGCTGTGCCTTGCTGCACCACGTTAATCGGCGGTTCACCTGAAACCAGCCGGCGCACCTGGTCGGCTGCGATCTGCATGGCGCGTGGGCTGAATTGTGGAGTAGAGCCGCCAACATGCGGCGTGATAAGCAGATTGGGGCATTTCCAAAGAGGATGGTTGGGCGGGAGCGGTTCGGGATCGGTGACATCGACGGCAGCGCGGATATGGCCTGAGTTAAGGGCTTCGACCAGTGCGTCGGTCTGCACGATGGGGCCTCGGGCGGCGTTGACGAGCAGGGCTCCCTGTTGCATGAGACTGAGTTGCGTTGCGCCGATGAGGCCGTGCGACTCGGGTGTGTGCGGCAGGATGAGGATGACGATTTCCGCTTGAGGAAGCAGGCGTTCGAGCTCAGTAACGGCATGAACTTCAGGATTGATTCGCGCACTGCGGGCGACACGCGTGATAGAGACGCCGAAAGGAGCGAGATAGCGCTCGATAGTCTTGCCGATGTCGCCGTAGCCGACAATGAGGACACGCTTGCCGTGCAGCTCTTCCTGAAGGATGGGCGGGTATTGCGGACGATGATCGTTGTGGATGGCGGCGTAGTCTTTACTAGCCTGTGAGCGGCTGCGCCAGTCTGAGCCGCGCTGCAGATCGCGATAGAGCGGGAGGTACTTGAGCGTCGCGAGAATCGAAGCGACCGTCCACTCGGCTGTCGAGATGCTGTGAGCGCCCTGCGCATTGCATACGGTGACCGATGGGCCTACGAGTTCGGTGAGCCATTCCGTGCCGGCCATGAGCGAGAGAGCGATCGTTACTCCACGCAGATGTGGCCAGACTTTGCGCCCCCAGGCGGGACCGGGCGGAGCGATCCACACATCGAGGGTGATGTCACCCGCAGGCACCGCGGGAACGGGGATCAGTTCGATTCCGTCAGGAAATGGTCGAAGCAACTCTTCTGCGATGGCGTCGGGAAATCCAACTTTGAGCATGGCGTATGGGATGATTCCTCACAGCCATGCTACTAAAGCGGTATGCGTGGTAGTAAGGCCGGGGACGGCTTCGCGTAACGATCTCGTCATTTTGATTTGCCGCTCAGTATTTGTCGTGAAAGAGTTTCTGATTCACATCCGGCCAGAATTCCTTGACTACGTTGGAAAGGCCGTCGATGGCGATCTGGCTGATCCAGTGCTGGCCAGTCTTGGTCCAGCTTAACTCGGAACTGGGGTAGTAGGTTTCCGAAATCCCAGCCGCGATGCCGTTACCAACTATTTCAGAGAAATTAGGTGTGGGACTGCCGTTGTTGTCGCGGGTGATGACAAGGCGGGAGACGGAGTAGTAGGTCCGCTTGAAGAAGCCGCCATGGCCAAGCGTGTAGTAGCGCGGGTCTTCGCGGGAGACAGTGGGGATGATGGCTTCAACCCAGAGATCGCCGTCGAGATTGTCGGCAAAGCTGTGCCAGTAGTAGCGGCCATAGCCAGCCGCACCCTGATGGAACTCCGGCTCGGAGTTCTCGATTTGTCCCAGTCCCGCGAGAATACCAACCTCGACGAACGCGGAATAGTCGAAGCTGTCGAGGAGGGCGATTTTGAATTTCTCTTTCGTGGTAATGGGAGGGAGCTTTTCGTCAGCCGAGACGGAGCGGAAGTTGGGGATGATGAACAGGATGCGCTTAGTCTGTTTGGGGGCTGGGCCGTCCTGTGGCGATTTACTACCCTGGGGGGAGGACGATGCCTGGGCGTCGAGAGCATCGGGCAAAGAGGCTGTGCTGGAGGCGAGTGCACCGGTAGCGCTCAGGGCATCGAGGTTTGAGGCAGATGAGAAGTCGTCACCTGCTCCCGAGGCGAGCGCCGCGGCGGAGTAACTGAGGATCGTTGGGCTTGTTGAGGGTCCTGCGTTTTCGAGCGCATGGCACAGAGAAGCAGGCAGTGCCAGCGCGAGGGGGAGAACAATCAGGGAAGGAAATTGCATTAAAAAGGCGCTCCAAAGTTGGGTCTTGCAGTAGATCAAGGCAGCTATTGGACTCAGCAGGGTGGCAAAAGGTGGCGCGAATCTGCTGGGCTGATGCCGGTTTATGGTTGAGGTCTGCGATATATCACTGGTTAGATGACGTTTACCGTGCTGCGGATGTTGATCTGGGGCTTTAAATTGCCGGGGCGGAGATAATGAAACTGAGTTTCGAAGCCGTTTTTGCCTATGAGTCGAATCGCACAAGAAAGCTGGTCCAAGGAAACGCTGGCGCTCGAAAAGCGTCTCGCAGCGCCGAGACGTTTTGGTTTTCTGAGTTACGACAGGCAGACCCTGCTTTTGAATGCTGGAAAAACGGCGTTGGCTGCTGGTCTGTGCTACTGGCTGGCGACGCTTGTACATCTACAGGACGGCTATTGGGGCTCGATCAGCGCCATCATTGTGTTGCAGTCGAATGTGGGCTCGACGGTGACTGCCTCGCGGGACCGGATGATTGGAACGCTGATCGGCGCGCTTTTTGGAGGTGCATTCTCGCTGTTCGGAACCGGGCTCTGGCTATATCTGCTGGCGGTGATTACGGCAATGGTGACGTGCAGCCTGCTGGGATTGAAGAACAGTTCCCGGCTGGCTGGTGTGACAGTGACGATTCTCATGCTGGTGCACCGCAGCGGAGGGAATTGGACACTGCCGGCACATCGGGTGCTGGAGGTCCTGCTTGGCATCGTGGTGGCGCTTCTGATCTCAACGCTGGTATTGCCGAGCCGGGCGCAGCACAGGCTGCGTGACGGGCTGGCGCAGGGATATCTGCGGATGGCGCCGCTGTTTGAGGCAATCATGCAGGAGTTCCGCGGGCAGGCGGCTGAGCAGGTTGAGCAGCAGTGGAAGGATGTCGGAGCAGGGATTGAAGCGGATGGACAGCTGCTGGATGCCGCGCGCAATGAGCCTTCCTCGGGTGTGGCTTCGCTGGAGGGGTTGTCGATGCTGCATCAGTTTCAACTGGAGATTGTGGTTCTATTGAAGGCGCTTCACCTGGCGGTGAAGGATGGAGATTCGAACGAGTACGCCGCGCAACTGGAGCCCGAGTTGGGGAAGCTCAGAGTGGATATTGGGCGTGGATTGCAGTACCTGGCGACCTGTGTGCATCGTTGGAGATTCAGCGATGCGCCGTCGGGGCTCTCGCTGGAGGAAGATCTGACCGCGCTGGAGCAGAAGATGGCAGATGTGCGGCCTACGGGCTTCAATTTTCCTCAGGCCGAGATTTTGCGAGCCTACGCGGTGCAATTGCATCTGAAGCAACTGGCGCGGCTGCTGCGCGCTGCGCGGCTTGAAACCAGCCACGCTATCGGCGATCGTTAAATGAAATGATTAGAGAAGAGCCCGGCCATCGCAGGATGATCCGGGGCGTTCTCGTTTGTGCCTGGAAGCACTAGCTGAAGAATGTTTTGAGAGCTTCGACGCAGGCCTCGATCTCAGGAATGGAGATCGCGTAGCCGAAGCGCAGATGGCCCTCGCCCTGGGCTCCGAAGACAGAACCGGGAATGGTGGCGATGTGCGCCTTTTCGAGCAGAATTTCGGCTGCAGTGCGGCTGTTCTTGTGGATCTTCTCAGCGTTGGGGAAGGCGTAGAAAGCGCCTGCGGGAGGATCGCATTCGAGGCCGACCGCGTTGAGTCCGGCGACGAGGAGGTCGCGGCGCTTACGGTACTCTTCGCGGCGCGCCGAGATTTCCGATTCGGGCGTTTCGAGCGCGTGGACCATGGCGTGTTGAACAAAGGTGGGGACGCCGTTGGTGGAGTAAAGAACGATCTTGCGTAGGCCTGTCATGAAGGGCTCCTGCGCTACGGCATAGCCACCGCGCCAACCGGTCATGCCGTAGGTTTTCGAAAAGGTGTAACAGGTAATGGTGCGCTCGGCCATGCCAGGAAGTGACGCGATGGAAAAGTGGCTGCCATCGTAGACCAGGTCTTCGTAGGCTTCATCGGCGACAACGATGAGGTCGCGCTCAAGCGCGAAGGCCGCAACTTCTTCGGCCTCGGCGCGGGTAAAGACCACGCCGCTGGGGTTCTGCGGAGTGCTGTAGTAGATGCAGCGCGTCTTCGGAGTTGAGAACTGCTTCAGCGTCGCGGTGATTCCGTTGCGGCGCGCAGTAATGGTGGGCACGAGCAGCGGGCGGGCTTGTGCTCCCCGGATGAGGTCCGCGATAGGTGTCCAATACGGTGAGAAGACGAGTGCGTCGTCGCCTGGGTCGAGAATCACCTGGAACGCTCCGTAGAGGGCCTGTGAGCCCCCCACTGTGGCGATGATGTGGTCTACGGTGAGGGGGATATTGTTCTTGGCGGCGACTTTGGCGGCTATGGCTTCGCGCAGAGCATGGATGCCGGAGGATGGCGCGTAGTGAGTGTGGTTCTCGGCGAGCGCCCGGATGGCCGCATACTTGATGGCTTCGGGAGTCTCGAAGTAGGGCTCGCCACCGTGCAGTAAATGGACTTTGTTGCCGGCAGCGCGAAGGGCCATGACCTTGTTGCGAATCTGGACGATGTCGGAGAACCCAACTTCATCGAGACGCGTGGCGAGACGGATACCTTTGGTGGTCATGAAGACTCCCTCGATCAGGAAAATGAATGTTGATTCATCGACAGGATAGCCGATGGAAACGATGGATTGACGGTTGTTTTCAGATGCCGGAGCGGGCCGATATTTTCTAGCGGCCCGCTCATTGTGGGTAGACCGAGCTAAATCGCTTGATCTTCGAATTCTTCCGAGAGATTGTCCCCTGGATCTGAATCCGTTTCGCCGAAGGTATCGACGAGCAGCCCCATGGCCTGCCTCTCGAAGAGGCGGCGATAGGCCCCATTGGGGCGTTGAACGAGAGCGTCATGGGTGCCTTGTTCAACGATCTGGCCGTTGTCGAAGACCAGGATGCGGTCGAGCATGCGCACGGTGGAGAGACGGTGTGCGATGACGATCGAAGTGCGTCCGGCCATGAGCCGTTCCATGGCCTCCTGAATCAGCGCCTCCGATTCCGAGTCGAGACTGGATGTAGCTTCGTCGAGAATCAGAATCGGAGTGTTGGCGAGAAACGCACGAGCAAGCGCAACGCGCTGACGCTCGCCACCGGAGAGCTTGACGCCGCGTTCGCCGACGAGTGTCTGATAACCCTTTGGCTGGCGGACGATGAACTCATGCGCATTGGCGAGGCGAGCGGCCTCCTCGATCTCACGCAGTGAAGCATCGGGACGTGCGTAGGCGATGTTCTCTGCGAGCGAACGATGGAAGAGGATTGGCTCTTGCGGAACCAGCGCAAGCTGTGAGCGTAGGGATTGCTGCGTGACACAGGAGATCTCCTGGCCATCGATAAGGATGTGGCCTCCGTTGATGTCGTATAGCCGGTGAAGAAGCTTCACAAAGGTGCTCTTGCCGGAGCCCGAATGACCAACGAGGCCGACGCGTTCGCCTGCCTGAATGAGCAGGGAGAAGTTGCGAAACAGCGGCTCCGCATGCGCGTCATAGCGAAAGGTGACGCGGTTGAAGACGATCTCGCCACGAGAGACACGGATGGGATAGGCATGGGCACCGTCGGCAATGCCGAGTGGCTGGTTGTGAAAGTCGACCATCTCTTCCATCTCGTTGACGGAACGTTGGAGGTTGGCGACATGCTGGCCGACATCACGCAGATATCCGTGAATGATGAAATAACTGGTGAGGACGAAGGTGACATCGCCGGCAGTGGCTCGACCATGCCACCAGAGCCATGCCGCGTAGCTCACGATAAGGATGCGCAACACGAGCAGGACGATGAGCTGCAGCGTGCCGCTGTTTGTCACGGACATCCAGGTGCGGCGGGTGCGGCGGTTCCATTTGTCGAGGACGCGAGAAAGACGGAAGTCTTCGCGGTTCTCTGCGCCAAACGCTTTCACTACCGCGTTGCACGTGATGGCGTCGGCCATGGCTCCGCCGACACGCGTGTCCTGCACATTGGAGAGACGCGCGGCAGGCGAGATGTAGCCGAGCGAGAGTGACACGGACATGGCGACATAACAGACTGCGCCCGCAGCAACGAGCAGCCCCATGCTGGGCCAGCGCATGGCGAGAATGATGGATGAGCCGCACAGGACCAGAAGCGCAGGCAAAAGCGCGAGGAGCAGCGTGTCGTCCATCATGTCGACAGCCCACATGCCGCGCGTAACGCGGCGCACGATGGAGCCGCCGAAATGGTTGGCGTGCCAGTCCGATGAAAACCGCTGCACACGCCAGAAGGCATCGCCTGCCATGCGGGACATGAGCCGCAGAGTGAGGCGCACGATGCCTAGAAATGCGAAATGGCGCGCCGCAAGCAGAATGAGCCCGAGACCAGCCATGATGGCGATGGAGCGGATCGCAATCTGCAGTGCCACGGTGCGCGCGATTGCATGCGATGCGATGGCGTCAACCAGGCGGCCCGAATAGATAGGCATCAGTAGGTCGGCGCTCGTCGCAAGGATCATGCAGGCGGCGATGGCGAGGACGACAGTGCTTTCCTGCTTCCAGTGGCGGAAGAGGAAAGCCAGCACTTCGTGCATGGCGCTTTTTCTGGATGACTGACTCATGATGTTCCCGTCGGTGAATCCGGCAAGGGATTCGGTGTTGGCCGAGAAGGAAAGCCTCGGCGGACAAGCTGCGTTGGGAGCAGAGGATGCGCGACTGCAAAAAGATGCTGGAGCGCGAATCCTTAACGGATGCCCAATCGCTGCCTTAGCTATGTTGCGGACGGTTTCTGGAACTGGAGGGTGGTTCTAAAGGAGTCGAATTCCGGAAAGGTCCACGGGCCACGGCGCTTTGGGATCGCGGTGCGAATCAAATTTCTTCATGGGACCTTCCTTTCGGCGAAGGGATCGCCTGAGTGAGTGGTTCAAGAGTAGCACAGGTTTTGTTGCGAGTGTGAGTGCGAAGTGTGAGTAAGGTCGCGAGACTTGTGGCGCGTGCATTGAATAACGCCCATTTCCGGCATACTGGAAATCAGCCAATCGGGGAGCTCGCCGAGAAGCGCTCATCGCGAAGCGGCTCTTGGCAACGCAGTCTGGCAGTGCGGAATTATCATGGAAAGGCGATTCAAAAAGTGCGCATATCGCGCCTTAACTACACCTGGATTTCGACGCAACTATCAATGTATCAATCATTTACGTTGAGATGAACACATCTCCCCGGCGGTTAGGCGCGCAATTGATGGGCCATTCGACGGTCGATCTGTGAGTTTCAACCGGTGCGGTTATCTCGATTGGCGTTGAAGGCTACGCTTGCAGAAGATTTGTATACACAGCCATACCCGCCACGGCGTAGATGTTGTGAGCCGCGAGTGTGTCGATTTCTTCCTGCGAGCGAATACCGCCGGCAACGATAAGCTCACGCTGCGTAAGGGCGCGAAGGCGGATCGCGATGTCGATAGGGAAGCCTTGCATGAGACCTTCGCCATCGATGTGGGTGTAAAGGAAGGCGGCAGCGTAGGGCTCGAGCTGCGGGATAGCTTCGTCAGGCGTTAGCGCGACCTGGGCTTTCCAGCCCTTGATAGCGATGCGGCCTCCGCGCGAGTCGATTCCGGCGACGATATGATCCGGGCTGATAGCGTCGGCTAACTCGCTGGCGAAAGCAGTATTGACCCGGCCGATGCCATTGTCTTCCGTGAAGAGAGAGGAGCCAATGATGACGCGGCGCGCGCCCGTTTCAAGAACTTGCTTTGCGCGTTCAACATTGCGGATGCCTCCGCCGACCTGGCACGGAAGACGTTTGGCGATCTGCGCGACCAACGCGGAGTTATCGCCGGTGCTCATCGCGGCGTCGAGGTCAATGAGTTGAACGAGCGGGTATTTCGAAAAACGCTCGATCCAGTAATCGAAGTCGTCGAAGGCGAGCTTGAGCTTTTCGCCCTGCACGAGTTGAACGATTTTGCCGCCCAGCAGGTCGATGGAAGGAATCAGCATGGGAGCCTCACGGGAATGCCTTGTTGCACGAGCTCCTGCTTGAGCGCGCGAGAGGTGGAGACGCCGAAGTGGAAGATGCTTGCCGCGAGTGCGGCGTCAGCCTTGCCGCGGCCGAAGACATCAGCGAAGTGAGCGACAGTGCCTGCTCCGCCTGAAGCGATAACGGGGATGCGCACCGCGCTGCTGACAGCGGCGGTGAGCTCACAGTCAAAGCCGGCTCGGGTGCCGTCGGAGTCCATCGAGGTAAGCAGGATTTCGCCCGCACCGCGAGACTCCGCTTCCTGTGCCCACTCGATGACGGAGCGGCCTGAATCGCGGCGGCCACCGTGAGTGTAAACGTGGGCGTTGTGGACGGGATCGTCGGAGTCTGGATTGCGGCGGGCATCTATTGCCACGATGACGGCCTGTGCTCCGAAGTCGGCGCCGATCTGACCGATGAGCTCGGGGTTGGCAAGTGCGGCGGAGTTGATGCTGATCTTGTCAGCTCCCGCTTCAAAGACGGCTGCAGCGTCTTCGGCGGTGCGGATGCCGCCGCCTACGGTGAAGGGAACGAAGAGCTCGCTTGCAGTGCGGCGTACGGTCTCAAGCAGAGTGCCGCGGCCTTCGTGCGTCGCAGTGATGTCGAGCAGAACAATTTCGTCGGCCCCTTCTTGCGCGTGACGATGGGCGAGAGCGGCGGGGTCGCCGGCGTCGATGAGGTCGAGGAACTGGACGCCTTTGACGACGCGGCCGCTGCGGACGTCGAGGCAGGCAATGATGCGGCGGGTTAGCATGTCTATCTCTTATTCTTGGTTACATGACGGGCGACCAAGCCGTTGAGTTCAGCGCTTTGCTCTGCAGAAAGGGACGGCGTGGGAAACAGAAAGAATCGAGCGACTCCGATATACATCATTGTGATTTTTTCATCCTGAAGGAATTCCAAGATCCCAGACCAACCAACTCGTATCTCCTCAGCCCCGGGATTGATCTCGACAATCCTGTTCTCCTCAATTTCTATGATGGTTGTTCGGCTGGTGCGCGTGGGTGGGAACATGCGGTTATAGCAACGATGAGTATTTATCCATCTCGCAATAGGAAGGCCAATTGTTCCGACGAGTGCTCCTGCACCGAGCGCGAATGATTGCGCAACAAGCTCCAAATTCTGAAATGCGCTAGATACGACAAAGCTCACTGCACAGACCAACAGCAATGTGGGCCAGATCCATGGGAGCAACCGACGTGTGAGCTTCTGGCGCCGATGTAGCTTGAGAGCAGCTTTATAGTCAGCAAGAGTGAGCTGAAATTCTATCTTCAACGGTCAACTCCGAAGAAATTGTGGAGGATTTTGAGGCCGGTTTCGCCCGATTTTTCAGGGTGAAACTGGACGCCAAAGACGTTGTCACGCTCGACTGCCGCGGCGAAGGGCTTGATGTAGTGTGTGCTTGCAGCAGTTTCAGTTGTAACAGGCGCGTGGTAGGAATGCGTGAAGTAGACGTGTTCGCCGGATGCTACGCCAGAGAAGAGACGTGACGAGGGTGCTACTTCGATGGAGTTCCAGCCGACATGCGGAACTTTATCTGCGGTGTTGGGGAAGCGATCGCATTGTTCGGCGAAGCAGGCCAGCCCGGGCTGTTCGGGTGCTTCAGTGCTGCCGGCGTAGAGCCACTGCATGCCGACGCAGATGCCGAGGAAGGGAAGGTTTCGCGCGATGGCTTCGCGTATCGCTGGCGTGAGGCCGGTTTCGTCGAGGCGGCGGGTAGCGGCGAAGTGGCCAACGCCGGGGAGGATGATGCGTTCGGCGTTTGCCAGTGGTCCAGGGGCATCGGTAACGACGACATCCGCACCGAGATGACGCAGAGCTTTCACTACCGATGTGAGATTGCCGGCTTTGTAGTCGATGACGGTGACCTGCATCAGAGCAGGCCTTTGGTTGATGGAAGCATCTCTGCCAGTTGCTGGTCGCGCGAGACGGCTACACGCAGTGCTCTCGCGAAGGCTTTGAAGATGGCTTCGATCTTGTGGTGATTGCTGCGGCCATACATGGTCTTGACGTGGACATTAGCGTGAGCGCCGCGGGCGAAGCCCTCGAAGAAGTCGGTGACGAGCTCCGATTGCAGATCGCCGACGAGGCGCGTCCGCACCTTGGTATCGACGGCATAGGCGGTGCGGCCGCTCAGATCGATGGCGGCGATGGCGAGCGTTTCGTCCATGGGCATGAGGAAGTAGCCGGCGCGGTTGATGCCTTTCTTATCGCCAACGGCGCGTGCGAATGCTTCTCCGAGGGCGATGCCTACATCTTCAACGGTGTGGTGCTGATCGACATCGAGATCGCCTTTGCATGTGAGCGTCAGGTCGAAGGCTCCGTGGCGCGTGAAGAGCTCGAGCATGTGGTCAAAGAAGCGGATGCCGGTGGAGACCTTGTACTGGCCTGTGCCTTCGACGGTGAGATGCAGGTCGATCTTTGTTTCAGTAGTGTGGCGGATGATTTCTGCGGTGCGTGCGGCGGTCATCGGGTGGCTCCGGTGAGTTTGTTTGTATCGACGAATGATTGAATGGCGGTAACGGCGGAGCGCATCTGATCTGGCGTGCCGATGGTGACGCGGACGAGGCCATCGCAGCCGGGGTCGGCGGAACGGTCGCGGACGAGGATGCCTTGACTCGCGCATGGCAGCGACGAATTCGCGATGCGATTGGCCAATGTTGACGAGGACGAAGTTGGCTTCGGTGGGCCAGTATTGGCAGGCCGATGCTATCGAGTGCATTCAGGAACTCGGCACGGGCCTGCTTGATCTGTCTCGACGTACCAGTCGATGTAGGCTGTGTCTTCAAGGGCTGCGGTGAGAGCGGCTGAGGGCGACGGAGTTGACGCTATAGGGCGAGAGAACGCGGCGGACCCAGCGCAGGAGCGGCTCGGGACCGGCGAGCAGGCCAAGACGCAGCGATGGCGAGTCCGTAGGCTTTGGAGAAGGTGCGGGCCACGATCAGATTGGGCAGTTTGCCTATCAGGTCGATGACTGTTTGGCCGTAGAAGTGGAAGTAGGCTTCATCGACGAGCATGATGGCGTGCGGCGCGGCTTCGGCGAGTGCGATGAGTTGTTCGCGAGTGGCGATGCTGCCGGTAGGGCTGTTGGGGTTGGCGATGGCGATGAGCTTGGTGCTGGTGAAATGGCTGCTTGGAGCGCTTCGAAAGGAAAGGTGAAGGTAGGCATCGGCCTGGACGGTGCGCAGAGTAGCGTCAGTTGCCGAGGCATAGATGTCGTACATGGTGTAAGTGGGAACAGGGAGGAGCAGTTCATCGTCGACATCGAGGAAGGCCTGGCAGAGAACGTGGATGGCTTCATCGACGCCGTTGGTGAGGATGACTTGTTCGGGCGGCAGGCCCAGTTGGCTGCGCGGTGAGGGCTTCGACGGGCTCTCGCTCGGGATAGCGTGTAAGCTCGGCAGCGGTGATGCTGCGAATGGCGCGTTCGACCGCTGGCGAACAGGCGACCGTGTTTTCGTTGAAGTCCAGGCGCAGGGTGTCTCGGTTGCCGAGTGGGGGATGGTACTCGGGCATCGAGACGATGCACGCGCGTGGTCGAGTTTCGTGATTGGATGGCTGCGTCATTTTTGGCCTCCTTCGCTGAAGAGTCTTGCTTGCGAAGTGCGGATGGCTTCGGCGTGGCCGGTGAGTCCTTCGGCTTCGGCTAAACGAATGGCTTGCGGGCCGAGTGTTGCAATGGCCTTGCGGACTGTACTGCTGCATCGTGACGAGCTTGACGTAGTCCATGACACTAAGACCACCCCGAATGGTCGCCATGCCGCCGGTGGGCAGGGTGTGATTGGGGCCGGAGATGTAGTCGCCGAGCGGCTGTGCGGAGAGATTGCCGATGAAGACGCTTCCGGCGTTCTGCACCCACGCGAGATCGGCCTCAGTGTCGATAGTCAGATGCTCAGGGGCAAGACGATTGGTGATGTTCTGGGCTTCTTCGCTTGTTGACGCTAGGAAGATGCAGCCGTTGTCTTTGAGCGACTGCTTCGCTATCGGGTTGCTGCTGCTCTGAGTCTTGACTTCGCTGAGAACCTGGTTGGCGAGAGCTTCATTGGTAGAGATGAAGATGGCAAGTGCGGCAGGATCGTGTTCCGCCTGGGCGACAAGATCGGCCGCGATGAGAGCGGCGTCGCCACCATCGCTGGTGATGACGATTTCAGTCGGGCCGGCCAGCATGTCGATCGCGCAGGGACGTGCGGATCGGAGGAGACTTCACGTTTGGCTGCGGTGACGTAGAGATTGCCGGGGCCGACGATCTTGCTTACGCGCGGAATGCTGTCTGTGCTATAGGCAAGGGCGGCCACGGCGTGCGCTCCTCCGATGCGATAGAACTCGGTGATGCCGAGAAGGTGGGCGGTGGCAAGGGTCTCAAGCGCGGGGCGTGGAGAGCATACGACGATGCGCGGAACGCCGGCGACCTGCGCGGGGATGGCGGTCATGAGCATGTGGAGGGCAGGGGATGACGTCCGCCGGGGACGTAGCAACCCACGGAGTCGATGGGTCGGACCAGCTGACCGGTGGTGAGACCTTTCGTTGGCGAGAAGCTCCAGGACTTTGGAAGCTGGCGTTTGGCAAAGGCGCGGATATTAGCTGTTGCCATCTTGAGAGACTGCTTGAGCGCGGGGTCGAGCTGAGCCCAGGCAGCGGACATCTCTTCTTGAGAGACGCAAAGCTGGGCGGCATCCTTAGCGGCGTTTGCGAGGCCGTCGAACTTCTTTGCGTAGTCGAGCAACGCTTTGTCGCCCTGCTCTCGAACGTCGTCGCAGGATTTTTCGGACTGTGGGCAGGACTTTTTCGAGCGAAGAGCCGCCGCGCTGTTCGAGAGCGGTGAGGATGGCTTCGGTTTGTCTGGCGCTGCGGCCTGTGGTTCGGTAGATTCGCATGATCTCGAGTCGGGTTAATACGGAAATTTATGGCTATCGAGGTTTGGGTGGCATCCAGTCTTTGCCAATACAACACGGCAAGGATTGGATGCCCAGACTTCATTGTGCCGAGTTTCTAGAGCACGACTTTGTTAAGGGATACTCGACGATGCCAGTTGCTCCGGCTGCTTTGAGCCTTGGTATTACGTCGCGAACGCATGATTCTTCGAGGATGGTGTTAACCGCCGCCCACGCAGGATCGCTGAGCTGTGAGATGGTAGGCGAGTTGAGCGCTGGCAGTACCTCGATAACTTTTTGCAGATGCTCGCGCTGCACATTGAGCATGAGGCCAACCTGCCCTTGTGCGTCGATAGCGGCGCGTAGCATGAGCGCGATAGATTCGATCTTTTCTCGCTTCCATGGATCGTGGGCTGCGGCCTGGCTGGCGATGAGGTGGGTTTCGCTTTCCATCACGGTGTCGATGATGGTCAGGCGGTTGGCTTTGAGGCTGCTGCCGGTTTCAGTGACTTCGACGATAGCGTCGGCGAGCATGGGAGGCTTAACTTCGGTAGCGCCCCAACTGAATTCAACTTTTACGTTGACGCCTTTTTTCTCGAAGTAGCTCTTTGTTACACCGACCAATTCTGTAGCAATGGTCTTGCCTTCCAGGTCTTCGGCTTTTTCGTAACCACTGCCTTCTGGTACGGCGAGCACCCACCGCACCTTACGGCGGCTTTGCTTGGCATAAACGAGGGAAGTGATGCTCGTGACATTGAGGCCGCTTTCGACGACCCAGTCAATGCCAGTGAGGCCCGCGTCCAATACGCCGTGATCGACGTAACGAGCCATCTCTTGCGCGCGGATGAGCATGCACTCGATCTCTTTGTCGTCGATGGAAGGGAAGTAGCTGCGGCCATCGGCGTAGATGTTCCAGCCGGCGCGCTTGAAGAGTGCGATGGTAGCGTCCTGCAGACTACCTTTAGGAATGCCGAGGCGAATCTTATTGGACATTGGATGCCTCCGTTGCTTCGGTTGACTGAAGTGGAATCTCTTTGGTGAAGCAGGAGACAGTGCCTTCGTGGCAGACAAGGCCGTCGCCTTCGACCACAACACGAAAGACCAGGGTATCGTTGTCGCAGTCCGTGAACGCGGAGACGATGCGGAGGCGGTTGCCGCTGGTTTCGCCCTTCATCCAGAGCTTCTGGCGCGTGCGCGACCAGAAGGTTACGAATCCGGATTCGAGGGACTTGGCGTAGCTGACAGGGTTGAGAAAGCCGAGCATCAGAATCTGGCCGGTGGCGTCGTCTTGTACAACGCCGGGGACGAGTCCGTCCATTTTGTCGAAGTCAATGGCGGGTGCGTTCGCTGTGGTGTTCATTTGTCCTCATGTGGGTTGAGGTTGTGTTTGCGCCGGTGCTGGGCAAAGCGAAAAGCCCGCCAGCGTTGATCGCCGGCGGGCTTCTGAATCTTCTCTGCTTAGGTTGGCCTTCAGTTCAGGCCGTAGCAGTCCGCCGACATGGTCGTCCCATGATGATGGTGATGACGATGATGGCGGTGCGATTGCATCTCAAGGACAACGTTAAGCAGGCGCGCTCGATTTGTCAACGACCGGGAGCGAGATTTATTCACGGATGCGGCTGCAATCGAGCAAAATTGCGCTATGGCGTTGAGAGATGCAGTTCGATGCGGGTTGGTTTTGGGACTGATAGTGGTTACGGCCGTGGCTGTGGGCGGGATGCAGCCTTCCGGCAAGGCAATGGCGGCGGTGGATGTGAATCGCGCGACTGTGACGGAGTTGATGACGGTGCCGGGGATGACAGAGGTGTGGGCGAAACGGATCGTGCGCTTTCGTCCTTATCGACGGAAGACCGATCTGGTGGATCACGGAGTGATATCGGCGGAGGAGTACGGGAAGATTCGCAATTATGTGGTGGCGCACCGTCTGGTAGAAGAGCGCGGCAAGCAAGCGAATACGCAGTGATGGATGGCGTACGTTGCACACAAAGATAAAGCCCATCCTTTCCGGTTCGAGAAAGGATGGGCTTAAAGTGTGCAGCGAAGTTAGACTGCAGCGCTTGCTTCTTCGACTGGAGCCGGCTCATCGCAACCTTCAGGCCGCTGGCGGGGCTTGATGCGTGCCAGCATGCTGCTTACGATGACGTAAAGCACGGGGATGAAGACCAGGTTGAGAAGGGTCGAGACAAGCATGCCGCCGACGATGGTGGTGCCTACGGAACGGCGGCCAAGCGCGCCGGCGCCGGTGGCGAAGACGAGCGGGAGAATGCCGAGGATGAAGGCGAACGATGTCATCATGATGGGCCGCAGACGAAGCTCCGCTGCTTCGATTGCCGCGTCGACGATTGACTTGCCTTGCTTGCGTATCTGCTCCGCGAACTCGATGATGAGGATGGCGTTCTTGGCAGAGAGGCCGATGAGCATGACAAGGCCGATCTGGCAGTAAACATCGTTGGCAAAGCCGCGCAGGGTGACGGCTCCGAGGGCGCCGAGGACGGCCATGGGCACGGCGAGCAGGATGATGAATGGCAGGGCGAAGCTCTCGTATTGCGCGGAGAGGGTGAGGTAAACGACGAGGACTCCAAGGCCGAAGACGAGGATGGCCTTGCCGCTGGATTCGATCTCTTCAAGGGACAGGCCGGTCCACTCGTAGCTCATGCCCTGGATCATGTTCTTCTTGGCGATGGCTTCCATGGCCGTGAGGCCCTGGCCTGAGCTTACGCCGGGGAGGGTATCGCCATCGATTTCGGCAGAACGGAAGAGGTTGTAGTGACTGATGACCTGCGGACCGGAGGATTGCTCGATGGAGACGAGATTGTCGAGCGAAACCATTTGGCCTGATCCGGTGCGCACATAGTACTTGCGCAGATCGTTCGGGGTCATGCGGTCTTCCTGGTTGGCCTGCACATAGACGCGGTAGGAGCGGTTGTTGAAGTCGAAGTCGTTGACGTACTCGGAGCCCATGAAAACGCCCAGGGTGGAACTGATCTGGTCGAGCGAGACGTCCATGGTCTTGGCCTTCTCGCGGTCGATGGAAACCAGCAGCTGGGGATCGTTAGAGGTGTAGCTGGTGTAGAGATTGGTGATCTCCTTGGACTGCCTGCCGGCGCCGACGATATGATGTGCAACGCGATCCAGGTCGCCGAGCGTGTTGCGGCCGAGGTCCTGCAGCTCGAAGGCGAATCCGCCATACGCCCCGAGGCCCTGGATGGCGGGAGGTGTCTGGAGGATTACCAGACCGCCCGGTACACCAAAGAGCCGGGGCGCCAGTTTCTGCCTGGAGCTCTGCGGCGGTGTGGCCGGGACCTTCTTTCTTGCGCAGGTCCTGGGATTTCAAGGGTACGAAGATGAGGCCGAAGTTAGAAGAGCTGCCGCCGGTGAGGCTGAATCCCATGACGGCGAAGGTGCCGAAGACGTCAGGATCCTTGCGAATGACATCGGTTGCGCGCTGGGCGACGTCGGCGGTATAGCTGAGCGAAGCGCCCTGCGGCGTCTGCACGATGCACAGCAGGTAGTTCTGGTCTTCGTTGGGCAGGAATGCCGTGGGCACGCGCTGGTAGAGCCAGACAGTGACTGCCAGGCCGGCAAAAAAGACGATCAGCATGAGCCAGCGGACACGCAGGACGCCGTGGGTGATGCGGCCGTAGATGAGGGTGGTCTTGTGAATGGTGCGGTCGATCGAGGCCGAAGAGCCCGTGCTTTTCCTGCTCCTGACGCAGGATCAACGCTGCCAGCGCGGGTGACAGCGTGAGGGCGTTGAAGGCCGAGATGGCGATGGCGAAGGCGATGGTCAGCGCGAACTGGCGGTAGAGAATGCCGGTTGTGCCGGGGAAGAACGAGACAGGCACGAAGACAGCGATGAGCACCAGCGATGTAGCGATGACAGCGCTGGTGACCTCGCCCATGGCTCGCGAGGTGGCTTTTCGCGCGTCGCAGTGTTCCGCGGCGATGTGGCGCTGCACATTTTCGATGACCACGATTGCGTCGTCGACGACCAGGCCGGTGGCCAGCGTGATGCCGAACATGGTCAGTGAGTTGATGGAGAATCCGAACACTTTGATGAAGGCGAAGGTGCCGATGAGCGAGACGGGGATGGTGATGGCGGGAATGATGGTGGCGCGCCAGTCGAGCAGGAAGAAGAAGATGACCACGATAACGATGACGATGGCTTCGCCGAGAGTGACGATCACTTCGCTGATGGAGTCGCCGACGACCGTGGTGGTGTCGAAGGGAATGACGTAGGTCAGTCCTGGCGGAAAGGACTTGGACAACTCGATCGAGGGCGGCCTTGGCATCGCGGTCGACTTGCGAGCGCGTTGGCGTTGCTGAGCTGCTGCACGCCGACGCCGATGGCGTTCTGCCCGTTGTAGCGGAGATCGGTCGAGTAGGTTTCGGCGCCGAACTCGGCGTGGCCGACATCCTTCACCTGGACGATGCCGCCGGCGGTGTTCTTGACTATGATGTCGTCAAACTGCTTCGGGTCGGAGAGGCGGCCGATGACGTTGACGGTGATCTGATAGGCCTGCTTCTCATCGGACGGGGGCTGGCCGACCTGGCCTGCGGGAATTTCGACGTTCTGCTCGCTGAGTGCGTTGACGACGTCAGAGGCGGTGAGGCTGCGTGCAGCCAGCTTGTCGGGATCGAGCCAGATGCGCATGGCGTACTTGCGTTCGCCGAAGATGACGACGTCACCGACGCCCGGGATGCGCTTAAGGGCATCTTTGACGTAGACGTCGACGTAGTTGCTGATAAAGAGATCGGAGTAGCGCCCGTCCGGGTGAGATAAACGCAGCGGCAAAGACGAAGTTGGAGTTTGCCTTAGTGATGGTGACGCCGGTATTTTTGACTGCCTGCGGCAGGCGGCCCTGAGCAGAAGAGACGCGATTCTGCACGTCTACAGCAGCGATGTTGAGGTCATAGCCGGTCTGGAACGTGGTGGTGATGGTGCTGGTGCCGTCGTTCGCGCTGGTGGATTGAATGTAGCGCATGCCCTCGACACCGTTGATCTGCTCTTCGAGGGGGATGGTGACGGCCGACTCAACTACGCGCGCGTTGGCGCCGACGTAGTTACTGGTCACCGTAACCTGCGGCGGAGCAAGCTGTGGATACAACGAGATCGGAAGGGTGGGGATACAGACAGCGCCTGCGAGGATGATCAACAGCGCGCACACGGTCGCAAACACCGGTCTATGAATAAAAAAATCAACCACAGGAGCCTCGCAATTCTGCCGCTTTGGGGGCGATCACGGTTCTATCGGTACTGAAGGGTGCGGCCTCGTCTCAGTTTCCGGCGCTCTGCGTGCCGGGGGTGCCAGGGGGCGGACCGGCCGGCAGCGGCAACACCGGCACGCCATCCTGAAGGAGCTGAGTGCCGGAGACAATGACGCGGTCGCCGCTCTTCAGTCCATCGAGCACAGCGTAGTTATTGCCGACCGGATCCCCCAGCGTGACCAAGTGCTGTTTGGCGAAAAACTTTCCCCCTGGTTCTCCGCAACGTAGACGAAGGTCTCGCCGCCAAGTCGTGTCACGGCCAGGACTGGGACAACAGGCTTGGGCGACGTGCTCCAGACAACGCGCGCGGTAACGAGCTGGGATGTGCGCAGCAGCGGCGAACGCACCGGCGCTTTGGCCAGAATGCCCTGAAGCTGATTATCGACCTGCGGAGAAACAAAATCGATTGAGGTGTGCTCGATGGGTTTGCTGCTGTTATCCAGGATGTCGACAGCGAGCCCGTTGCGGACCTGTGCAGACCGGTCTGCCGGGATGTAAATATAGGCTTCAAGATCCTTGTTCTCGTCGACAGTGGTCAGCGCCGTCGTAGGAGTTACGTAGTCGCCAAGGTGCACGGGAACGTCGCCTACGATGCCGTTGAAAGGCGCCTTGACCAGATAGTAGTCGAGTTGTTGTTCCAGAGACTTGCGCGTCGCAATCGCTGACTGCCAATCTGCGCGTGTGTTGCTGTAAGCCTGCTCGGCCTGGTCGAGGGTGTCGCGGCTGGTGACGCCTGCCGCAAATAGCTTGCGCTGGCGCTCGATCTCAATGGTGTTGTAGTCAAAGAGCGCCTTTTTTTGGGTTTCCGTTGAAACCTGGGCGTCGACCAATGCCTGCTGGCGGCGTGGGTCGATCTCAAACATAAGCTGACCGGCCTTCACATGGTCGCCGGATTTGACCAGAAGCCGGGTCAGGTTGCCATCCACCTGAGGCATAAGCGACACAGACCGGCGCGATTTGATGGTGGCCACAAAATCCGAACTCTGCTGCACAGGAGAGAGGCTGACGGTTTCAGTCTGAACCGGAAGAGCCTGCATCGCGGGCGCTTTCGCCGCCGCCTCTTGGTGTTTGCAGCCAGACAATGCAAGGGATACGGCTGAAAGGAGAAGGCTGGTGAAAAGAAGGCGTTTCAACGATCGACCTCACTGGAGTAGCAAAGACTGTAGATTTGTTCCCGGCTGTTGGTGCGGGCTGTGGAACGACTCCGGGCGATGCCACGGGAGAAGATTTAGTTAGGCTCGGCTGCCAAGCGGAGCAGAAATGGCGAAGTTTCGGATGGTAGATGAGGCAGAATGTCAGAATGTCGCAAGAATTTCGATTGCGATGATACTTTTTCGACGTTCGGAGAGTTTTGCCGTCCTCAGTGCGTTCTGAGACGAAGCATCCCCGTTACGACAACGTAAACGGATTAAAATTGGTTCCCCGGTCGTAAACGTCCGATTTCTCAAGATGCTTGAGACGTCGGACCACCATATACGTGAGGGGGGTCGCCGCAACCTCATAGGCTACTTTGAAGCCATACGACGAGGCAATCATCACAAGGAGTTTTTGGAGTGATTGCTGCCCCCAGAACGCGATCAGAATGACCAAAACACTATCGACGAGCTGGCCGCTAATGGTTGAGCCAATGGTGCGAGTCCACAGGTGACGCCCACGGGTGAAGAGCTTAAGCTTGGCCATCGTATAGCTATTCGTGAATTCTCCGGCCCAGTAGGCTATCAAACTGGCCATGGCGAAGCGTGGAACGAGGCCGAACACTGTCTCGAATGCCCGCTGATTTGGCCAGCCGGTGGCGGGTGGAAGCGAAACGGCTACTTGCCCCATGACGGCGAGAAGACCCATGCCGAAGAAACCGAGCCATATCGCGCGCCGAGCCGCGGAATAGCCATAGACCTCGGTAAAAATGTCTGCGCAGATGTAGGTGACGGGAAAAAGGAGCTGGGCTCCGCTGAGCAGGAGTGGACCGACCTGGCAGATTTTAGGTCCGACAAGATTTGAGACCAGTAGAACTACCACGAACGCGACGGTCAACAGGTCGAGATAGCGGTAGCGGGGAGGCATTGTCCAAAGAATAGCGGAGGGCGCTGGGGAGGCTCGATTGTTCTGGATCGGGACATCGGGTTGCCGGAGCCAATCCCCGGCCGCGTTCTGGGGTTATAGCGGGGTGAGCGGCGTAGCCGAATCTCGGCCAGATTTCGACTGGTATGGCGTTTTGACACTAGGGTGGCAAGTTGTTAGGCTCATAAGAGTGTGGCGGCCGGCGTCACATCTGCACTGCGGTGCGTCCCCGTCGTCTAGCCCGGCCCAGGACACCGCCCTTTCACGGCGATAACACGGGTTCGAATCCCGTCGGGGACGCCAATAAAATCAACAACCTGCGCGCATCATTCACGTCGGAGCCGAAATCTGGTGACGCTATGGTGACGAACTGCGACTCACCGAGCGAATTTTGTCCCACCATCCCGCCCATGATTCTGTCCAATTTGCCTACTGCCGTCGCCATGTAGTCGGGGAGAGATGCGCGTACCGTTGGGTCATCCGGGCCGTCTTATGGCCTAGCAGATTTCCCACCGCGAGACAAGTCCACGCCGTTCTGTACCAGCCACGATGCCGCAGTGTGACGCAGGGTGTGAAAGCCGGCGTCTGGTGCGCCGATGCGCTTTAGAACCCGCTTCGCGAAGACGGACACAGTTGATAGCTGTATTGGAGAAAATTAACTACGATCCGCGTCCTTTACAGGCAAGGTGAGCGGCAGCGGCACCCCTTCAGAATGTAAACGGCCGGCCAGTTGAATCTGGCGCGCGGTGCCGGCGGTGGTCAGGATTCGCCCTGCGTTATCGGCAAAATGACCCGCTGCGTCCTTGAAGACGGCATCCCCGTTGCCTGCAAAGGAAAACGCACTTTGCGTATTACTCGGAGCGCCAAAATTCGGATGGTTAAACAGGTTATAGGCTTCCACTTCAATCGTGAGCTTCTTTTCTTGAACGAATGCAATGTCTTTGTGCAGCGCTGGGTCAAGTTGCGCGAACGCCGGCCCCCGCAGCATATTTCTTCCTGCATTGCCAAACTGCCCCGCAGGCGGTACTGCAAAAGCACCTGGATTGAACCAGCATGACAGGGCACCTACCCTGGCCCCATTGGGACAGACACTCGCATAAGGGTTGCCAACAAGGTTTGGACGTTCCGGGACAAGCAGCCCCTGCAGATCGGCATTGTCGAAGGCGAGCACCGGGGTAAAAGGGGGGCCGCTATGAACGGTGGCAACAGCCGCGATCTGCCAGCCATCAAGGAGAGGTCCGGATCCTGGCAGTTCGTACGCGGCATTCGCCACGAAGTTATGCCGGATGTCGAAATCTGACCGCCCTCGATTTCCCTTGCGATCGAAAATGTTTTGAGATTCGGGAGGATCGTTCACGGATTCCACGGAAAAATCCGCCGAAGCATCATCGATGGAGTGAGCTAACGTATATGACGCCTGCCAGAAAAGGTTGTGTGTGGGACGCATCGCGCCCTTTCGAGCGTAGGCATTTCCGGGAGGTGGTTCTTGCGATGCTTCGTACAACATATTATGAAGCAGTTCAGAGCGCCTATTGTACTTTGGTATCGGTTCCGCTGAATAAAACAACGGGCTTTCGGCCTGCCATTCGACTTCGAAAGCCATCCTGGCCGGCTAACTGCGCCAGCTAACGATGGCCATGGGTCACATTCGCCTCACGATTTTATGAGCGCGTCGCTTAGCCCAGGGGAGACCTTTGCGGCAGAGGCGCTAAAAGGTACCAATACTAAAGTGTTAGTCTAATTCGCGGGGCGCATCTGCCGTGATATTCTTGTGTCAGCCGATCCCCCAAAAAGAGACTCCATCAGCTGCGTTGTTAGTACGCGGCCTGGACAAAAACGCATTACACAAGATCCGAGCGCATCGACTTACTTAAACAAAGCTAGTCCCTGGGAGATGCTTTTCGGGGTTGTCTATAACTTTTACTTCCGCTTTAGCGTGAGAGTTTCTCAATGAAAGCACAATTGCTGATTTCAGTAGTCGACGATGATCAGTCGATTCGCGAATCGGTGCCGGAGCTGTTGAGGGAACTGGGATTCACCGCGTCAGCATTTTCCTCGGCAACGGAATTTCTGGCGTCCGATGCTTCGTTGCATTCGAGCTGCCTGATTCTTGATGTTGCAATGCCGGTAATGTCCGGGCCCGAACTCTTCCGCGAACTTCGTCGTCGCAGCTTGAACATTCCGGTTGTCTTCATTACCGCTCGCAAGGACGAAGTCGTACGGACGCGATTGATAGGTGAAGGAGCAGTCGATTGTCTGTTCAAGCCCTTCAGCGATACGGCGCTGTTGCAGGCATTGAACAAGGCTGTTGGCGGCAAATAAATGTTCTGACGCTCGTGGCAGGTGGCTGCAACGAACCCGACAAGCGTGTTCTGAGATGCAGAGAGAACTCTACTCGTGCCCGATACCTCATCGGCAGTATTCGTTGTGGATGACGATATCTGGGTCCGAGAAGCACTGCGTCGCAAACCTCTCCAGCCGCAAGCCACGCTGCAGAACGTGAGACATCCTCTGCAAAGCGAAGCAATGTTTAGGCAAGAGAATATCGAATCGCAAATCTAGTGGACGACCAGCCGTGTTTTGCCATTTTGGCCGAGCCGTCGAGCTACCTCTTGAGCCAACTCCTGCAGAATGCCGCCCGAAGAGGGAACAGGTTCGCTCTGTTTTGCCTTTGCCGCATTCTGTGCAACTTCCGCACGCCGCACAACCACAGGTCCTTGTGGAATCGATCCTCCCAGGGCAGTGTGTTCTGTTGTTCCTGAGCGAACGGAGCCACGGGAATTGCGAGGCAGTTTGGGGGGCAATACTTGTACCTCAACCATGGTTACAGTTGATGGTGCGGCAGCAGATTTGGTTGCAACCTGTTTCTGCTTTCGCTGCGGGTCAACGGCATGCCGATCTTTCGAATGGAGGCTATTGCTTTGCTCCACGAGTAGGGTGCGCGCAGACTTGAGCTGCTTAATATAAGCGTCGATCATCTCGACGATGTGTTGAATTGCCATGTCCCCATGCTAATCGATCCATGGCTGGAGTCACCCGGGCAGAGTGTATTATTCTCGTGGCCATCTTCACGATCCCGTCTTCGCGATCCTTGCCAAATTCATTCGCGAGCGCAGGAAATAGATCCATCTCGTCAACCATAGCTCGCCGGTGATTGATGCCCTCAAAGCCATCCGCTAAGCCACAATCTCGATGCCCGGATCTGTATCTTTTCGATCAAATCCGAACCGGATTCCTTGCTGCGTCCACGCACGCTCCAAGCTCTCGATGAGCGCATCTTCATTTGCCGCATCCAAGTAGTTTGATCCATTGTCGCTGGTGGTCAGAACGACCTCGGAAGGCGGAGTGCATGGCAACGAAAAAGAGCGCAAAAAAATCGACAGCCAAAAAGAGTGCGAAGAAGCGGTCAGCAAGGAAATACGGTTCGGCTGCCAATGAACAGGTCGAGACCGAAATGCACGAGATGAAGCGCGGCAAATTGAAGAGTGGCCGGAGTGGAAAAAAGGTGACCAGCCGCAAGCAGGCAATTGCCATCGGCCTGTCCGAAGCTCGCAAGAAGGGCGCCAAGGTGCCTGAAAAAGAATCCTGAACCCTGCTCCGGGAGACAAGTTCGCGAAAGTGCTTGCGGGGTTTCAATGCTGATTTCGATACCTTGCCATGCCTGCAAACCTCCTGCCGAGTGAGCCACTCAAACCACGCGGCAGCCTATGCCGGATGGTCTGTGCTCCATCGCACAACGCTCTATCGTGCCGCCCCTCCCGCGATCGACGGGATGATCGTGAGCGTATCGCTCGCGGCGACCGCTGTCTCTTCTTTCAACGGCAGATACCGTACATCTTCATCGTTGAAATACAGATTCACAAACGATCGAACCTTGCCCTGCTCCGTAAAGAGATGCTTGCGCAGTTCGGGATTCGATTGCGTCAGGGCATCCAGAGCTGCGGCAATGGTTGCAGCCTCCAGCTCGACGGAGTCCTTTCCGCCGGCATACGGTCGCAACGGGGTGGGAATGAAGATCTTCATTTGTATCCTTTCTGTCCTGTCAGAAACGATGCTCTCGCGCGAGCAAAGCTCCACAAAAATATCGAGAGTCAGTTCTCAATTTCAATCGCAATCTGCTGAAACTGTTTTTCCTCTTCGCTGGAACCGGCCAGCAGGAAGCAGTTGGTGACAGCGGCTGTGCCCTGGGCAACCGCGGTGATGACGTACACGCAGCCCAGCCAGTGAGCCTCCGCAAAATCGGTCGGAGACCATTGCGCAGGATGATCCGGATGCGAATGATAAAAGCCCGCGATCTCCAATCCCTGCTGACGCGCGTCGCGTTCAATGCGAACCAGTTCCAGAGGAGAGATGCTGTAGCGATTGTGTGCCGAGTCCGTGCGCGTGTTGCCTGCGCGCACTACCTTCGCCAACTGCCATCCGCCGGAAGCAGGCGTTCCAAGCAGCGCTCCACAGCACTCATGTGGATAGGTTTCTTCTCCATGTGCGCGAAGCTCCTCGTAGAGTTCGCGGTTAACAAGCAGCGCGCTCATTCTTCCTCCCAGAAGCGATCACTCAGATATTTGTCCGCGGAGTCGGGCAACACGGTCACGATGGTAGCCTTTCTCCCGGCCGCCGCCTCTGCATGGGCTACACGCAGGCTGGCAACAATCGACGCTGCGGAAGATATGCCGACAAGCAGTCCTTCTTCCCGGCCAAGCTGCTTTGCCATCGCGTAAGCCGATTCCGTCTCAACCTCTTCCGTCCAGTCGGCAAGCTGCGGATCGTAAATCGCAGGAACGAGCGCCGTCGCCATGTGTTTCAGCCCCTCGAGTCCATGAAAGGGTGAGTCGGGCTGCATGCCAACGGCTTTCAATAAAGGGTTCAATTCTCTCAGCCGCCGGACCGTGCCCATGAATGTCCCGCTGGTGCCCAGACCGGCGACAAAATGAGTGATCGTTCCCTCAGTCTGTCGCCAGATCTCCGGTCCAGTCGTCCGATAGTGCGCCCGCCAATTGGCGTCATTAGAGTATTGATCCATGTAGCAGAATCGCCCGGGGTCTTCAGCGGCCAGCTCGCGAGCTTTTCGTATCGCTCCATCGGAGCCCAGATCCGGATCGGTCCACTCGATATCGGCGCCATACACGCGCAGAATGCGCTTGCGCTCGGGCGATACATTAGACGGCATGGCAAGCAGCACCGGAAAACCAAGTGCCGCTCCGAGCATGGCGTAGGCGATTCCGGTGTTGCCGCTGGTTGCATCCAGCAGGGTCTTTCCCGGCGCAAGCCTGCCGCTCACCTGCGCATCGCGCACCATGCTTGCCGCCGCGCGGTCCTTCACGCTTCCGCCCGGATTGACCCATTCGGCTTTGGCAAGCAACTGCACGCCATCCAGATCTTCAACAAGGCCATCCAGCCGGATCAATGGCGTATTGCCAATTCGTTCCAGCAAAGATGAACCCAGCCGTTCAGCACTCTCTACTTGTGTCATCGCAACCTGTCTGAATCGCGATTGGCTCTTGAAGTTACACAAGAGCCAATCGCCGTTTGTTATTTCGGTTGTGCCGCTGTGCGCAGATAAGGCTTGATCGTCTTGTATCCGGGGAAGATCTTGTCCGCCTCTTCGTTCGAAACTGCGCCGGAAATGATGATGTCGTCGCCCTGCTTCCAGTTCGCCGGCGTCGCCACGCGATGCTTCGCCGTAAGCTGAATCGAATCGAGCACGCGAACAATCTCATCGAAGTTGCGCCCGGTCGTCATTGGATAAGCAAGCGTGAGCTTGATCTTCTTATCCGGACCGATCACAAATACCGTACGCACAGGCGCATTGTTTGCCGGTGTGCGGCCTTCGCAGCTGTCTCCATCCTCTGCCTGCAGCATGTCATACAGCTTTGCAACCTTGAGCTCCGGATCGCCGATGATTGGATAGTTGACGGCATAGCCGCTCACCTCCTCGATATCCTTCGACCAGTTTGCATGGCTCGAAACCGGATCGACACTCAGGCCGATCACCTTCGCGCCGCGAGCGGCAAACTGCTTCTCCAGGCCGGCGACCGCTCCCAATTCAGTCGTGCAGACCGGAGTGAAATCCTTGGGATGAGAAAACAACACAGCCCAGTTGTCGCCAATCCACTCATGAAAATGAATCGGTCCTTGCGTTGTTTCAGCGGTGAAATCCGGCGCGATGTCGTTAATGCGAAGTGACATTTTTTTAAATCTCCTCCGTGCAACTCTCGTACTGCGTGCTATTCAGCCTTAAAGTGAAAAACCCACCCGGCCATCTGGCAGCGGGTGGGTTCTGAAAACCTCTTTACGTCTCTCTGGTATCTCGAATCAGACCTCAGAGACACATACCCGCATGGCCCCACAACAACAGGAGCACAGACATTCGCGGGTTGTTTTCATATTCATCATCTACAAAAGAGCGCAAACGCACTCTGAAACACGTAAATAGGCTAGAGTGCCGCTCCAGATCATGTCAAACTGCGAAGTGCCCTTGCTAATGGCTAGAGATCATTTCCAGAGCCCGACAATGAGCCCTCCGGCAACAATGAAGCCTCCGCCGATAAAAACCGGAGTAGTTGGAAGGGCTCGAAAGAACAGATAATTTGAGATCTGGAAAACCACGAATAGAGTCGCTATATAAATGCCCGTAACCTGAGCGAACTCGACCGGAGCCATATTGAGCGAGGTTCCATAAAGAGTCAGTGTCACTGCTCCGCACAAAAACAGACCGAGCCGCGCAGAGAGGTTGTTTTGATGAAGTGCTATACGTACAACCGCGTCTCCTGTTGCTTCAAGAATCGTCGCCAGGAGCACGAACAAAAAGATCTTCATACAGGGATGCTCTCAAGATGGCCGGGTGCCCCAGGTCTCGCTTTTGAGACCTGGGTTCCACGCGTCCGGGCTAATAGGACAATCAACTTACACCGACTGCTGCAACACCCGGTTCAGTCGCTGCACAAACGCCGCCGGGTCCTTCAGCGGCACGCCTTCCATCAGCAGCGCCTGATCGAGCAGCATCCAGGCCGCATCCTCGGTCATCGCGTCATCCGCCCGCGCCAACAGCTTCTTCACAATCTCGTGATCCGGATTGATCTCCAGCGTCGGCTTCAGCGTCAGGGATATCCTTCTGCCCCATCGCCCGCAGCATCTGCTGCATCTGGATCGATGGCTCCTCCTCATCCGACACAATGCACGAAGGACTATCCGCCAGCCGCACCGATGCCCGCACATCCTTCACGTGATCGCCCAGCGCCGCCTTGATCTTCTCAAGCAGCGGCTTCAGCGCCTCTGTCTTGTCCCGCTGCCGCCTCGTCCTTCAAGTCCTCGCCGGTGGAAGTCTTGTTGACCGCCTTGAGCTCGATATCGCCATACTTCTCGATGCCCGAAAAGACAATCTCGTCGAACTCATCGTCGAGAATCAGCACCTCAATATCTTTCTTCTTGTAAATCTCCAGCAGCGGCGAAGTGCGCAGCAAGCCCTCCGCTCCGCCCGTGATGTAGTAGATGCCCTTCTGCCCCTCCTTCATCCGCGACTTCACGTCAGCCAGGCTCGTCAACCCTTCCACCTTCGTCGACTTGAAGCGGATCAGATCCAGCAGCGTTTCGCGATTGGCAAAGTCGCTGTACAGGCCTTCCTTCAGCGGCCGATTGTACTCGGCAATGAACTTCAGATACTCCTCCGGCTTGCTCGCCGCAATGTTCTTCAGCTCCGACAGAATCTTCTTCACGCTCGCCGTGCGAATGCTCGTCAGCACCCGATTCTGCTGCAGAATCTCGCGGCTCACGTTCAGCGGCAGATCTTCGCTGTCGATGATGCCGCGCACAAAGCGCAGATACTGCGGCAGCAGCTCCTTCGCAGTCGTCCATGATAAAGACGCGCTTCACATACAGCTTCACGCCGCCTTGTAATCCGCGCTGATAAAGGTCCATCGGCGCCTTCGACGGAATGTAGAACAGCGTCGTGTATTCCAGCGCTCCCCTCGGCCTTGGTATGAAACCAGAACAGCGGATCCTCCCAATCGCCCGTAATCGACTTGTAAAGCTCCTTGTAATCCTCGTCCGTCAGTTCGCTCTTCGGCCGCCGCCACATCGCGCTGGCCGCATTCACCTGCTCGGTCGTGCGCGTCTTGTGGACTTCTTCTCTTCCTCGTTCCACTCGCTCTTGTCGTAGGTCAGAAAGATCGGAAAGGCGATGTGGTTCGAGTACTTCCTGACGATCTCCTGCAGCCGCCAGCTATTGGCATACTGCTTGCCCTCCTCATTGAAGTGCAGTAGCACTGTCGTTCCGGCGATTGCGCGCTCCGCCGGCTCAATCTCAAATCCGCTCTTGCCGTCGCTCGATCCAGCGCCACGCCTTCTCTTCGCCGGCCTTGCGCGAAATCACCTCGACCCTATCCGCCACCATGAACGCGCTGTAGAAGCCCACGCCAAACTGGCCAATCAGGTTCGAATCCCTGTGCGCATCGCCCGAGAGCTGCGAAAGAAAGTTCTTCGTCCCCGACCGCGCAATCGTGCCCAGGTTCGAGACCAGGTCTTCCTCGTTCATGCCGATGCCGGTGTCGGAGACCGTCAGAGTCTTCTTCTCCTCGTCCAGATCCAGGTCGATCCGCGGATCGAAGGGCAGAGACTTGTACGCATCGTCCGTAAGTGTCAGATGGCGCAGCTTGTCCAGCGCATCCGAAGCGTTGGAGATCAGTTCGCGAAGAAAGATTTCGGGGTGGGAATAGAGCGAGTGGACAATCAGCTGCAGTAGCTGACTTACTTCAGTCTGAAATTCTTGTTTGGACATAACTCCCTTATTATCCTAAAAATCGCTACACATTTCCCAGCCGCGCAGCTCGGCCGCCGGGTCTGCCTCTATTTTCCATTTTGACCTGCCCGGAAGGCTAAAAACCTCTTCCGCCGGGCCTGCGAAAACCACTTTGGAGTATCATTCGTCTATTAGAGTACGGTTTTCCGGCCGATTTTCCGGATTTGGGGTGTCGATGCATCGTTTGTTTCAACGTTCGATCTTTGTGCTGTCTCTCGGGCTGCTTGTAGCCCTCATTGCAGGGGAGTTCGGCCTCCACGCCGTCCGCGCCGGCTCCAACGACGACGGCGCCTACAAACAGATCAACGTCTACCAGCAGGTCCTCAAGCACATCCAGGCCGAGTACGTTACCGAGCCCAACATGGGTGACGTAACCAATGGCGCGCTCCACGGCCTTCTCGAGTCCCTCGATGCCGACTCCAGCTATATGACTCCGGCCGAGTACAAAATCTACAAGGACCACCCCAGCGACGCCAACGCACAGATAGGCGTAACCGTCTCCAAGCGGTTCGGCTGGGCAGTTATCGTCAGCGTTCTCCCCGGTTCACCGGCGCAAAAAGAACAGCTCTCCGACGGCGACGCCATCGAGTCCATCGGCGGCCAGTCCACGCGCGAGCTTTCCCTCGCCATGATCCGCGCCATGCTTGAGGGTAAGTCCGGCTCCGAGGTCACTCTTTCGGTGATCCGCCCCCGCAAACCCGATCCGGACAAGCTCACCCTCACCCGCACCAACACTGCCATTCCAGCCCTCTCCGAAGATCAGTTTGAAAACGGCAGCATCGTCTACCTCAAGCCCATCGTCCTCACCGAAGCTCGCGTCGACCAGATCGCGGCCCAGCTCAAAGCTCTTGGCAAAGACGGTAACAAGAAGATTCTGCTAGACTTACGCGATGTAAGCCAGGGTGACGAAGCCCAGGGCGAGCGCCTTGCTAATTTCTTCCTCAAGCAGGGAACCCTCGCCACTCTCAGCGGGCAGAAATTCCCCACCCAGACCTTCACCGCCGACCCGTCTAAGTTCATTACAGCCGCTCCCCTGGCCGTGCTCGTCAACCGCGGCACCGCCGGGGCAGCGGAGCTCGCCGCCGCCGCCCTTGAAGACGACAAGCGCGCCGATGTTGTCGGCGAGCGCACCTTCGGTGAAGGCTCCGTACAGAAGACCATGGAGCTGCCCGACGGCGCAGCCTTGATCCTCACCGTTGCCACCTACTCCAGCCCCAGCGGCAAGAAATTCCTCAACGACGCCGTCACCCCCAACGTGGTGGTCGGTCTCACGCCAGAACAGGAAGCCGAGGAAGAAGAGACCGGCGCGGAACCCAAGGGCGACGCCGCCCTCGACAAGGCCCTGGCCATCCTCAAGGCCAAAACGGCATAAGCGAGCTGGCAGCAATTCAAGCTGAGGGCGATGGGTCAATCCCGTCGCCCTCCGTCTTTTCAGACCGTCCGCTTTAGACACCGGATACGCCCCGCAGTCCCACCACCGCCGGAGCTATCCGGATCATGGTAGGCTCGGGCTTGAGGCACTGTTTTGGCTTCCACCACCACCCCGCAACGTCCAGGCGGCCCAGCAGAACGTAACTCCGGGCGCGGCGGCTTTCGCCCTCCTCAAAAGCGAGTTTCTGCCTCCGCCACTACCAACCGCCGCCAGCGCAAGCTCGCTGGCCGCCTCGCCTTTGGAATCCTCTTCCTCCTCGCCGCCGTGACTGGCTCCCTCGCCGGCCTCATGCTCGTCTACTCGGCCGATCTGCCTCAGATCCACGATCTCGAACGCTACCGCCCCTCCACCACCACCAATCTCTACGACCGCAAAGGCCGCTCCTTCGGCTCCTTCGCCCTCGAGCGTCGCGTTATCGTCAACTACGACGACTTCGCCCCCGTTCTCCGTCAGGCCGTTATCTCTATTGAAGACAAGAACTTCGAGTCCCACTGGGGCATCAACGTCTTCCGCGTCATGGGCGCCGCCTGGCATGACATCGCTTCCCACGGACGCGCCCAGGGTGCCTCCACCCTCACCATGCAGCTCGCCCGCAACCTCTTCCTGTCGTCCGAGCGCACCACCGCCCGCAAACTCCAGGAAGCCTACCTCGCCATCCAGATCGAGCGCTCCTTCACCAAGGAGCAAATCTTCACCCTCTACGGCAACCAGATCTACCTCGGCCACGGCAATTACGGCTTCGAGGCTGCCTCCGAGTTCTATTTCTCCAAGCACGCCAGCCAGCTCAATCTCACAGAAGCCGCGCTCCTTGCCGGCCTCCCCAAAGGCCCCGTAGCCTACTCGCCGCTTATCAATCCAGAAAAAGCCCTGCGTCGCCGCAACCTCGTCCTTACCGAAATGGAAGACGACAAGGCCATCACCCACCAGCAGGCCGACATCGCCCGCGCCGCGCCTCTAGGCCTGCACATTGCACGGCCTGAGATGTCCGTCGCCCCCTGGTACATCGAAGAAGTCCGCCGCGAGTTGGAAAAGCAATTCGGCTCAGAAGAAGTCCATGAAGACGGCCTCCGCGTAGAAACCACCCTCGACGTCGACCTCCAGCAGACCGCCAACCACGCCGTCCTCGACGGCCTCGCCACCTACGAGCGACGCCGTGGCTGGAAGGGCGCGCGCTACAACGTCATCGCCCAGGGCGTCGACATGGACGAGTACAAGCACCCCGACTGGGCCCTGAAATCCGGCCCCGGCGACTACGTCCACGCCCTCGTCACCTCCGTCCTGCCGCTCGAAATCCGCGCCCGCGTCGGCTCCACGCCCATCGTCATGATCCCCAAGGACTGGGAGTGGACCGGTAAAGCCCACGGCGACGACCTCGTCAAGCCCGGCGACATCATCTACGTCCACCTCGACCCCGGCATGGAGGGCACCGCCCATAAAGCCACCCTCGAGCAGGACTCCGGAGCCGAAGGCTCGCTCATGGCCATCGACAACACCTCCGGCGACATCCTCGCCATGGTCGGCGGCCGCGACTACGCCACCTCCCAGTTCAACCGCGCCACCCAGTCCGAGCGCCAGGTCGGCTCCAGCTTCAAACCCTACGTCTACACCACCGCTATCGAAGACGGCGTCAAGCCCACCGACATCATCGTCGATGCCCCCGTCAGCTTCGGCAGCTACACCCCCACAACTATGAGGGCGACTACAAAGGCGCCATGACCGTCCAGAACGCCTTCGCGGAGTCGCGCAATATCCCCGCCCTCAAACTCGCTGCCCGCGTCGGCATCCACAAGGTCATCGACACCGCGCACCGCTTCGGCGTCACCAGCAACATCCCCGCCTACCTGCCCGTCGCGCTCGGAGCCGTCGAAATCACCCTCGAGCAGCAGGTCGCCTCCTATTCCGTCTTTCCCAACGACGGCATACGCGTCGCCCCCCGGCTCGTCCGCAAGGTCGAAAACGCCGATGGCATCACCCTCTGGGAGGAAACTCCGGAAGTCCAGCAGGTCACCACCCAGCAGACCGCCCGCACCATGATGGGCATGCTCAAGGAAGTTATCCGCTCCGGCACCGGCGGCGTCGCAAAGCAACTCAACCACCCGCTAGGCGGCAAAACCGGCACCACCTCAGACTTCACCGATGCCTGGTTCCTCGGCTTTTCCCCCTCCGTCACCTGCGGCGTCTGGGTCGGCTACGACAGCCGCCAGTCCCTCGGCGACAAAGAAACCGGAGCCAAAGCCGCCCTGCCCATCTGGATGACCTTCATGAAACAGGCCATCCAGGGCAAAGACGGCGAAACCTTCCCAGGCGATGCCGCCGCCGCTGAACTCACCGCCAAAGCCGAGCCCGCAAAGCCGGGCTCTCTGTCTTCAGGAGCGCTACCGGCCAAAACCTCTCCAGTAGCAAGCCAGCAGGTCCATCCGGTGACCCCTCCCGGCAAGGTTCCGCTCCCGCCCGGCAAGCCTGCATCCCAAAATCCAGCCGCTAAGCCCGCTTTATCGCTCCCAGCCCGGCCAAACACAACCACACCCCTGCCAATGAACCGGCCCACAAATCCCACCGTCCATGCCGCATTCCCCAATGGAGCATCATCTTCCCCGCCCAAGCCAGTAGTAAAACCAGCCCTTCCGCAGTGAACCGATTCGTAGAGACGCAACACTTCTGGAAGCAAAATCGACATGAGAGCTACAAAGGGCTTTTTCGGAGGGAGCTGGGGCATTCATGTCCCTGAATCAATGACGTTTACAAAAGCGGCTTCAGCCGCGGGCTTTCAGCTGCCGAGCTTCTGTCACCGATCATCCCTTCTCCGTAGGCAGCCCTCCGCGCCGCAGGTAGCCGCACCCGCACCGCAGGTAGCCGAACCCCGCACCGCAGGTGGGCGAACCCCGCGCCGTAGGCGCAATGTTCCCTAGCCCCGCGCTTCAGCGTGGGGTAACGTAGGTCATTGCAACCCAAAAGTCCCGTAGGGACGGTGTATAGATACCCTCAGCGTCTTCTTTGAATGCGATGCCAAGGCTCTCCTCATACAAAGCCCGGCTCTCCGCAACATCGCGGTCAATTGGCCCAAACCCAGCAATAAACAACACACCGGTTCCTGAATCTTCCTTTTCAGTTGCGGCGGATTCTGCTATTTGAATAACGCATGATAAAGGACATTATCATGCAGAGATCATCATCTCAAGGCAGGACGCTGCTTCAGAAGCCACGATGATTTTATGGAGCGGCGCTTTCACATTGGCCATAAGACAGTATTCCGGTATTTGAAACGAACTGAAGGTTTGATTCCCAATACCTGCGGTGCCCAGTGCATGTGAACGACGTCTTCGGGTGATCAATTCACGTTATGGATGAACAGTCGCGCGGAACTCCACCATCCCGGTATTGCCTTGTGGACTTGCCCAGTTTCCCTCCAGGCCAAAAGTGAAGATCTGTCCTGACGGAAATCGGTATTGAAGTCGAGTAGACGTACCCTTGGGGACATCGTACTTGCCTGCGAGCGTACCTTCTGGGCGCCCGGTTTTGGGAATTGGCAGATTGCCGGGGAAGAGATCGAAGGAGCCCGCAGTGCGTCCATCGGAGGCGATAGAGATTTCGATACTAAGCAGACCGCCGGAGGGAAAATCTTGGGTATCGATCGTGAAGACGCTGTAGGCGGGTGGCCCCGGTCCCAAAAAGAGAAAATGCGGGTGCCCCCGGTCTCACCTTTGAGACCGGGAACCACAAAAGCTCGCACATCCCGCTCGTCCCGTGCCTGCTTTGTCATCGTCATCGCGTGTGGAACATAGCACAACACGCATAAATTCAGCGCAGCCCTCGGGCCCATGCACAAACACCCATAATTCCCCGCAAAAACATCGCTAACCGCGTTAGCAAGTTGCAGAAACTTCGCTTGACACAGCCTCTCAGCCCTCATCGCCCCGAAACAAAATGTTCCACGCGGAGCATTCCGGCACCCACCGGCGGGTGGCGGGTGGCCCAGATCTGAGTATGACAATCTCACCACGAATGTGGGTGCCCCAGGTCTCGCTTCTGAGACCTGGGTTTCAGAGATATCTTGTCATAAAACGCTCCTCAGCCTTCGATTACGCCGGTCTGAGCTAGTTTTCCGTACCAGTGGCCGGAGTCTTTGATAGTGCGCTTCTGGTTGCGGAAGTCGACGTAGGTCAGGCCGTAGCGCTGGGTGTAGCCGTCGAGCCACTCGAAGTTATCGAGCAGGGACCAGGCGTGGAAGGCACGGACTTTGGCGCCGTCGTGGATGGCGCGGGCCAGTTCAGGCAGTTCAGAGCGGAAGAAGTCGATGCGGCGGGTGTCGGGGACTGTCCAGTTTGCGCCTTCGTAGGGTGAGTCGAGGTAGCCGCAGCCGCTTTCGGTGATTTCGATAATGGGGTAGTCGTATTCGCGGGAGATCTGCATGACGAGGTCGTAGATGCCGCGAGGGTAGATCTCGAGGCCGCCTTCGGTGAGGTTGCCTTCCGTGGGCATGGTGGCGGTGAAGCGGGTGTGGGCGTCGACGCTTACGGTGTCCTGAGTTTCGGTGGCAAGGCCCGCGCCTGAGGCTGCTGCGTGGCCGGCGTCGGAGACGATGCGGCGGGTGTAGTAATGGAAGCCGAGCCAGTCGAGCGGGACCTGCATGATCTTGTCGTCGCCGGGGCGGAAGCCCATGAGTTCGTAGGGGAATTCGCCGACGAAGGGGTTGGGGTATTTGCCGCGCATGGCGGTTTCGAGGAAGAAGAGGTTGTTCATGGCGTGGTAGCGCGCGGTGGCGGCGCGGTCTTCTTCACTGTTGGTTTTGGGGTAGGCGGGGCACATGCCATAGGCGCTGCCGACAGTGCCTTTGGGAGATGCGGCTTTGATGGCTCGGAAGGCCTGTCCCTGAGCGAGGTTGAGGGTGTGCGCGGCCTGGAGGAATTCTTTGTAACTGGCGCGGCCGGGGGGAAAGACGCCGGTGCCGTAGCCGAGGTAGCTGACGGTCCAGGGCATGTTGAAGGGAGCCCAGACGGTGAGGCGGTCGCCAAGGGCTTTGGCGAGGATTTCGGCGTAGTCGGCGAAGTAGTTGGCGAGGTCGCGGTTGGGCCAGCCGCCGAGGTCTTCGAGGCCCTGGGGAAGATCCCAGTGATAGAGGGTGCAGAAGGGGCGGATGCCGGCCTCGAGGAGCGCATCGACGTAGCGGCTGTAGTGGTCGAGACCCTTCTGGTTGGCGGGACCGCGGCCTGTGGGCTGAATGCGCGGCCACGCGATGGAAAAGCGGAAGCTCTTCATGTTGAGTTGGCGGAGGATGGCGAAGTCCTGCGGGTAGAGATGGTAGTGGTCGCAGGCGATGTCTCCGGTGGCGGCGCCGCGGATGTGGCCGGGCTGGTGGGTGAAGCGGTCCCAGATGGATTCGCCTTTGCCGTCTTCTTTCCATGCTCCTTCAACCTGATAGGAGGCGGTAGCCATGCCCCAGAGGAAGTCTTTTGGGAAGGACGGGGTAGGTTCGGCGAGCGCATTACGGGGCAGTAACGAGCCTGCGGCCATGGCGGCTGAGGCTGCCAGAAAGCTGCGGCGATCCATGCCGATTCTCCTTTGGAGGGGAATCGTAACAGGCCGGAAATAGTCCAGTCAAACGTTTGAGCTTGATGGGTGAGTGGGTGAGTGAGGGGCGATGACGCGTGGTCTCAGTCCCCGGGGTTTGTGGTTCTAATCCTTTCGAGGAACAACCTAGAAGGAATGGGCACGCCGAGATCTATGGCCGGTTTGGGAGATGGAAAAGATAAGGGCGGCTACCCGGCGCTCAAATGCTGGGCCAGGTTTCGGCCGACGTATATCTGACTTTGAGTTTTGGGTCCAGGATATCTTGCGGACCGTCGATCCGTAACAACCCATGACGCCAAAACTCATCCCGAATCTCTCTGGCAAGGTTCACGACCGATCCAAAAGATGACCGTTGATACCACAGGGGAGAATTGAGACTGCTTTGGGAGCCCTTCTGAACAGACAAGCAGGGAGAACTCACCACGGAAATAACGTCAGGGTAAAGCTGGCGGAAGAGAAAATAAGCAGCGTCAATATATACTTTGGCGCCTTCCGGGTGCCCTGCTTCGCGGTCAATTGTCTTGCGAAGATATTCGATCAGCCGCGGCATAAGTCGTCGATGTACGGCGTAACAATGCGCCCAGATGAATGGCCCCGAATAACGCACCAGTCCTGTCGGAGAAGCAGGCGGTGTCCCATGAGAGGTGTGCCCGAGAAAAAGCTGATCCCACTCATTCGCACGGAGATACTCAGAGATCGCCGTTTGTTGTGCGTTAAACCTTCTGCTGAAGATTGCGTCGTCTTCCAGCACCCAGACGGTATCGAGGCCATCACGGTAGGCAGCCTCGATGATTTCCAGGTGGCTCAGGAAGCTGCCATAGACCCCACGCGAAGTGAATCCGTTGGCATCTTTCGGCATCGGGGGATCGGGCATGCTCACCTTGGGAGATTCGATATCGATACCCATGCGCGATAATTCGTGCTTGAGAGCCTTATAGCGATCGGTTCTGTCGGGAAGATGGACGATCGCCAGGCGGTCAAAATAGTCAAGAATTCCCAATTGATTCCCCCTAAAACTTATTCGTGGAAATTGTATCGGCACGCCCGCAGATTAAGTTCAATCAGAACCACCCTTTCATCTGGCGAGGACTTTCTCTGGCATCCAGCCCCTGTGGGCGGCGACACGACTCTTTGCGATTCCATGGCACTCAAATCATAATGATTTCCGGAACGGCTGTATTTGAGTTTAGCTTCGCCCGAGCGTTTTGGACGCCAGAAACAGCAGCTTTCTTCAAGCGATCTTGCGGAAGGTCAGGTTGTAGCGGTAAGGGCCGGTTAGTGGGTGGTGGCCGGGTTTCAGGATTAAATACCGGGAAAGCGTATGTGGAAGGGCCACGCAGCTGAGACTATTTCTCAGCCCGCGTTGGTCCAGTTTACGGGGATTGGGGCGTCGTTGCCGGCGGTGAATCCGCTGGTCATGACTACTGTGACGCTTGAATTGGGATCGGTCGGATCGAGGCATTGCCCGTCCCCGGGTTTGACTACTGCCCAGCGATAGTTATGTCCGGATGTGATGGAAAAGCTGGACGACGGGATTGTGAGTGCGGCATTGGATTGGTTTGGACCGCAGGGAGTGCTGCCGTCACCGGCTGGTACTGACTGAGACGATTTCTGGCCGCTGGTGAGATCGAAGAGCCAGAAGCAGACCGGTTGATGCTCGATGACGCCAGCTGAGACAGAGGTGACATCGCAGTTCCAGAAGAGAATTCCTTTGGGATGCGGGGTGGGGGTGCCTGAGCCTGTTCCGGTGCCGGAGGATGAGCCGCCTTTGGGATTGTCGTAGGTGGTGAATTCGGTCCATCTCCATTCGCCCACGCCCCAGTCATTCACTGCCTGGACTGCGGCCCTGTAGGTGGTGTCGTAATCCAACACCGTTGGGAAGATAATCGGAGAGGTCTTCGTTTTGATATCGTCTCCGCCTCCTAACAGGGCGATGCCGCTTCCGTAGTCGAGCGAAAGCCGGCAGTGATAACTCGTGGCGTAACGAACGGTGTTGGCTCCGCCGTCGACCCATAGAAATTGCGCCTGAGGGCGCGGCAACACCGGGGCATCCTCGTTAAAGATTGGTTCGTAGGCGAGATCTTTGGGTAGATCAGGCTTTGCTATTTTTGCGAAGAGTTTCATGATGTCGCTCAGGTACAAAGTCTTAGGAAGCGGGGTTGTGTTCGCGAGGTAAACATCGAGCGCCATCTGTTTAAGACTCGTCGTCTTGAGGCGTTCTGCCATATCCAGAGCTGTACCTGTCATGGAGATCCTCCGGCTTCGTTCGGTCAGAATTTGCTATGCGGCCGGCGGCTACAGAGCGATTGAAAACCCTGCGTTATTGGAGAGCGACGAGGACCGGGAGCAGGCCTTGTCCTGAGGCCAGCGGTGCAAGCGCCTTGCCGATGACGGCGCCGAAGGCACGGAGGTGATCGCGCGCGGCCATGGCGTGCCCGGGGATTGATGATGTAGTGAGGAGATCGCCGACAGCGATGGGCGATACGTCGGCATCGACCTTGCAGTAAACTTTGCCGGAGAGCGCAATTGGCAATCGGTTGCCGGGCGTAGGCACGCGGCCCAGCACGATGCCCGGCCGCAGGTTGCCGGCTCCGGAGACGATGCCGGCAACGCGGCGATCATAGGCCTCGGTGGAGAGGGCCATGGCTCCGCTGTCGCTGAGGGCGAGCACGCTTCCCGGTTCGATGTCGGAGTCTTCCATCACTTCGAATTCTTCGGCGCAATCGCCGTTCTGCAGGATGACGTCGCCCTTGGTCCCATTGATCCAGATATTGGCCTGCGATGAGTCGGTGCCGGTGGCGCTTGCGGGAAAAACCAGCAGATCTCCGGCGACGCCCGAGCCGCCGAACCAGCCAGACCCACCTTTGGTGTCGAGATTGATGGTTCTCTTGCCGTCAGCGTTGAAGAGCTGAATCTCGCCGTCTGCGCCGTCTTTGGACGAGAGCGAGATCGTCTTCACGCCTTTGATGTTGAAGAGTTCGAGGAGACCAGCGGGGTCATTGCCGACGTGCAGCGCTTTGATGCCCAGGGTCTGGAAGACCTGGATGGCGTCCGCGGAGCCAGAGAGCAGAACGATGTTCTTTCCACCGGGATTGAGGACGCCGATGGAGCCGACGTGCATCGATCCGCCGGCCTGGATTTCGGCCTTTTCGCCATCGAGGGTGATGGTGTTGGCGGGAATTCCAATGGTGCCTAAACCCTGCTGAAAAACGGTCCCAGGTGGCGGGGCAGGCGGCGTGCCTGCTTTGAGCGTGATTGTCGTGTTGTGACCCTCGTTTTGACCCGTAAGAATACCGACAAAGACGTTTGGGGAAGTGCTCATGCGCCTACTCCTTACTGGGGCCGAATCGTATCAGCCGATCAAATACCCGTCAAAGAATTCGTGAAATGAATTTGCGACCGCTCGGGAATGGTGAATTGGCGCGGAATGGCGTTGCAAGAGGGGGACGAGGGGTCGAACGGGATCGCAATAAGCATGAGAGCCGCGGTCAAACGTTTTAGTTTGGGCGGAATATATGGACCAGCATGGGCTGCGCCTTGGGCGCAATTTGTTTTGATGGCGCAAGCTTTTGTTTCCCCGCCCTTTCCACAAAGAATGTAGAAGGGGCGGGACACCGCGAGAGTTCTGCCAGCTTGAGCAAAGGACGAAAAGGACGTACCACCGGCCCAAGGTCACAAAACAAGAATCTCTAACTACTACTTCACCGACAGCGATTTTGGATAAGGAACACGGAAACACCCTATTAACGGGTAGGCAGGAATATTGATATTAGCGGTGTCGATGATTTGAATTTCCTCTCCCGTTTGCAAAGTACCTACTGCGACTCCCTTTCCCTTAGATGATCCAGGAGCGATATACATTAGTACGAAGCTGCCCACGTTTCCTTTGTAGAAAATCAAATCTCCCGGCTCAGGGAGATCCACTTTACTGAATTGCCGCATCATTGCATCAGAAAGACGTTCGTTCGGGCGTTGCTGCACCTTAACATCAGAATTCGCTAACACGACATTGATGAAGTGTGGCGAATCCAAGCCGCTAGATAAACTGCGGTTCTCGAGCGAGAATGGCAGATCCTTCCAAGCCAGAAGTATCGCCATCAGCGTTGCTGATTTTCGCGGTCCTGCCGGCATGTCGATCAGATACTTCCTGGTTTTTGCCCAATTTACAGATGGATCTATCAGACGAATCTGTTCACTCGAAGTTACTCCGCTCAGGAAGTCTAAAACGCCCGCTTGAGTCCGCAACAGTTCGTCTGTGTGCGAACGGAGATAGTTTACCGAATCTATAAGTTGCTGTTTCTCTCGTTCCAACTCACGTAACTTAAATACCGCGTACCCCATTGAAGCCAATATCACTAAAAAGCCTATCAAGCTTAATAGCGCCGCCCGCTGAGAAGCCTTTCCCAGTTGCGCGATTCTAAGGTCAATGGGATCCTTCGAAATCATCTATTCACCTGATCTCCCGCAGCCAGAAGTTGCAGGGCTTGATTCCACATGGCGAGCAATCTTCCAGTAGAGTACGTGATCAGGCCTGACGAGCCGAAAAGCCCAGTTAGTTCTACGGTGCCAGCTCCTTTATGCTCTAACAGCACACCAGCGCTTACAAGTAGCATCGCGAGTGACATTGTAGTTATAATCAAGTAAACAAGACGCTCCATCCTAAATAATTTTGTGAGTCGTTCGACAGCATCCATGCGATCTTTAATATTATCTGGAGGCATAATTCACATGAGGCGTTCGTTTCGACTTTCCTGTTGCACAAGTGGACTCTGCAGATTTTTCGAAGAAGAAAAAATACGTAACGACAGCCTTCTCCGATAGCAACGTCGGGAACATGATTGTAGCGCCAACTCGATACTTTCCGCAGAAAAAACAGACCTGTTCTGGTGCCTTTCGGAGAACGCTAATAATAATGATCAACGAATTCAATGTTCTCGCACCTCAACCCAATGGCTTCGACTTTAACAAGCGACCGATTCACGCGATTTTGCGGAAGGTCAGGTTGTAACGGTAGGGGCCGGTTAATGGGTGATGACCGGGTTTTAGGGGTTGGACGCCGTGGAAGCGCATTCTTGAGGAGCCGCCCCAGACGATTACGTCACCGTGTTCGAGGAGGATGCGTTTGGGCTTATCGGTGCGGTTGAGGCCGCCTAGCAGGAAGGTGCATTCGAGGCCGAAGGATAGGGAGACGATGGGCTGGGTCCAGTCGCACTCGTGGCGGTCCTGGTGGAGGCCGAGCTTGGTGCCGGCCTGGTAGCGGTTGATGTGGCAGGTGTCAGGGCGGAAGTTGGGGAAACCGGAGCGGACTGCGCAGCGGATGGCGAATTCGCGGAGGATGCGGGGGATGGGCGGCCAGAGCTTGCCCGGGTCGCTCGCGGGGACCCAGCGGTGGTTGAAGGCGCGGAGGTCGCCGGAGTCGGTGACCATGACCTGCATGGGCAGTCCGGTGGGCGTGACGGCGTGATGGAGCGGCGCGGCGGCCATGATCTCTTCCGCGGCGGTGAAGAATTCGCGGTCCTGATCGAGGGCGAGGCCGCGCATGAGCGTGGCGCCGGGGAAGAGCTCTTCGTGGGTGGGCTCGGTGGGGAGCTGGGAGAAGAGGTTCATCGCTAGACTGCTCATAAAAACTCGCCTCAGGGCTAAAGCCCCGTTGATCGGGTTGAGTTGATGCACAGGTTGAAGCCCGTACCCTTCACAAAAAGGCTACCCAGCCATACGGGCTCGGCTGGAATGTTGCCGGGTCTTTGGCCCTTCCGATTACTCACAAAGGAAACATCGTTTCCCCTGGACCATTGGAACTATCTTAATCCCGAAAGGCGAAAATTAGGCGAAAATAATTTCACCTCGTACAATTGCCGCAAAGCTGTGGAAATACGGGACAGGAGAACGCATGCGGCCATCTTTCACGCTGGGTATTGAAGAGGAGTATCAGACGATCGATCCGGTGACGCGGGATCTTCGGTCGCATATTGCTACGGAGATGCTTTCGCAGGGCAAGATGCGGCTTGAGGAGCGGGTGAAGGCGGAAATGCACCAGTCGGTGGTGGAGGTGGGCACGCGGATCTGCAATAACGTGGATGAGGCGCGGGACGACCTGTACGACCTGCGCCGGCAGATGATTCGGCTGGCGAAGGAGAACAATCTGACGCTGGTGGCGGGGGCGACGCATCCGTTTGCGGACTGGCGGACGCAGGAGATTCATCCGGACCCGCGGTACCGGCAGGTGGTGAAGGATCTGCAGCTTGTGGCGCGATCAAACCTGATCTTTGGATTGCATGTGCATATCGGGATCGAGGATCGCGAGGCCGCGATCCGGATCATGAACTCGATGCGGTATTTTCTGCCGCACATCATGGCGCTGACGACGAATTCGCCGTTCTGGCTGGGGCTGAACACGGGATACAAGGGATATCGCTCGAAGGTATTTGAGAACTTTCCGCGGACGGGTATTCCGGATGCGTTTGCGAGTTATTCGGAGTACGACAACTATGTGAATCTGCTGGTGAAGACGAACTGCATCGATAACGGGAAGAAGATCTGGTGGGATATCAGACCGCATCCGTACTTCAACACGGTGGAGGTGCGGGCGTGCGATATTCCGCTGCGGGCTTCGGAGACGATTGCGGTGGCGGCGCTGATACAGGCGACGGCGGTGTATCTGTACCGGCTGCATGAGAGGAACCAGGATTTTCGGCACTATGCGCGGCCGCTGCTGATGGAGAACAAGTTTCGCGCGGTGCGGTACGGGCTGGATGGGCAGTTGATCGATTTCGGCAAAGAGGCTGAGGTGCCGGAGCGGGATTTGATCGCTGAGTATCTGGAGATGATCGATCCGGTGGTGGATGAGTTAGGAAGCCGCGAAGCGATCAATGGGATCAAGACGATATTGGAGACGGGGACCGGGGCGGATCGACAGCTCGCGGTGTTTGAGAAGACTGACCATAATTTGAAGGCTGTGGTGGATTACATGGCTGAAGAGACTGCGGCAGGGTTGTTTTAGCTGTTGCGGAATAGAGAGCTACCGACAACTGCATGAGATGAACGTTTATCGCCCAGATGGCGCCAATGTCCCCGCCCATTTACATCGCCATCTATGCAGGAATATCCCGCAGCACCTCAGTCAACTTGCCGGAATTGATCTCGTAGAAGAAGCCGTAGAGCTTGACATGCTTCGGCACAGCCGGGCTCAAGCGAAGCAGCTCAAGGTCATACTGGAGCGACTTTTCGAAATCCGGAATGGCCAGGCTATCGTGATCAAACAACGTCGAGAGATCAGCGTGATAATGATCGTGGAACCTCTTGAAGAGGCTCTCGGGCATGTATGAAGAAGTGCCGCAAAACGAGTGGTGAACCACAACGACGTTTTGAACATGGAACAGGTAATCCATTTCCGCTACCGTCATCAGAGCGGTGGCGGCACGGCCGCCCCCGTTTGTCACGACGAATAGGGTCCGCGTGGAACCAACCCGGTTGCCGGCTTCGTCGAGAATCATCTCGCCCGGGTAGACCTCGTCCCCAAAATACTCGGCGACCGCCAACGGGATGTCGGATGCGCGGGGATCAACGCAGTAGATCACCAGGGTCTTCATCGGGATGGCAAAGTTGAACCCGTCGAATTTGGACTCATCGAACCAGGGTTGTGTCCGGGTTTCGAAGTCGGTGTACTTTCCCATGTTCTGACTCCTTCGGTAATTGACTGCATGAAAGCGCTGCGGCTGATCCCAGCCGCCTCCGGATCTATATCTCTTCGGCCGCACGACAACGGTCGCGAAGCAGATGTAGTGATTAAGCCAAAGAAAATAAGGCGCGGCCATTGGACGAACGTATCGATCGATACCTTCGTATCAGCGAACATCAAACCGCGCCTACTGCGGGGATTGCGCCGCCATTTCAGTCGCGAACAAGAAAAGCCGCATTTCGCAGCTCTCGATTGTAGAGACTAAAAGCGAAAATGCTCCAATCGGCCAAGTGACATTCCGCCCAGTCGCGCAAGGAGTGCTTCGCTCTCGCCCATCAATGGATGCTGCGCTATTTGCTTCGACTTGTAGATGAGCACGCGGCTCGGCGCGACGGCATACACTAGCGAGGTACTGCAATCCTCTGCACTTCGCTATAGGAACTCCTGATGCGCTTCCGAATCTCATGCTTTGCTGCCAGATGGGCTGTGCTCGTTGCCGTCTCTGCCGTTGCTTGTCTCTCGCTGCAGGGTCACGCTGCGCCTGCTCCGGCTCATACCTTTGCTGTTCGTAACGGGCACTTTGAGCTGGATGGAAAGCCGTTTCAGATCATCTCCGGAGAGATGCATTATCCGCGGATTCCGCGGGCGTACTGGCGGGCCCGGCTGCGGATGGCGAAAGCGATGGGGCTGAATGCCGTGACTACGTATGTCTTCTGGAACGTGCACGAGCCTAAGCAGGGCAAGTATGACTTCAGCGGGCAGAACGATGTGGCGGAGTTTATTCGCGAGGCGCAGCAGGAGGGGCTCTGGGTGCTGCTGCGGCCGGGGCCGTATTCGTGCGCGGAGTGGGAGTGGGGCGGGTATCCTTACTGGCTGTTGAAGACGCCTGGGATTGTGGTGCGGAGCTCGGACCCGAAGTTTATGGGGCCGGCGACGCGGTGGCTGAAGAGGCTGGGGCAGGAGCTGGCTCCACTGCAACTGGCGAATGGCGGGCCGATTCTGACGGTGCAGGTGGAGAACGAGTATGGCTCCTTTGATAAGGATCATGCGTACATGGAGCAGATTCACCATGCGCTGATCGATGCAGGGTTTGGCAAGTCGGTGATGTATACGGCGGATGGTCCGGAGGAGATTCCCAATGGGAGTCTGCCGGAGCTGCCGGCGGTGATTAACTTTGGGACGGGCGAGGCGAAGCATGGGTTTGAGGTGCTGCATAAGCTGAGGCCTGAAGGCCCATTTATGAGCGGGGAGTATTGGGCGGGATGGTTTGACCACTGGGGCGAGAAGCACCAGACGACGGATGGCGCGAAGCAGGCGGAAGAGCTGGGATGGATGCTGCAGCAGGGATACTCGGTGAGCCTGTACATGGTGCATGGCGGCACGAGCTTTGGCTGGATGAATGGCGCGAACTGGGACGGCAAGCACTACCAGCCAGATGTGAACAGCTACGACTATGACACGGGGATTGACGAGAGCGGGAGGCCGCGGGCGAAGTACTTTGCTTTTCGCGATGCGATTACGAAGGATACTGGTGTGACTCCGCCGCCAGTGCCGAGTGTGGCTGCACCGCAGGCGGTTGCGCCGATTGCTCTGACGGAGTCGGCTTCACTGTGGGATAACCTGCCTGAGCCGGTGGTTTCGCATGATCTCAAAAGCATGGAAGATCTCGGGCAGGCTTATGGATACATTCTGTATCGGACTACTGCGCCTGCTGATGCGAAAGGTGAAATCGCGATTGATGGATTGCATGATTATGCGCAGGTGTATGTGGATGGGAAGCCGGTTGGGACGCTGGATCGCAGATTGAACCAGTCGAAATTGCCGGAGGTTGCGGTGGCGAAGGGACAGCGGATCGATCTGCTGGTGGAGAACTCGGGGCGTATCAATTTCAGTAAGGAACTGCGGGGCGAGCGCAAGGGGATTCTTGGATCGGTGACGATAGTAGGAACGACGCTGCAGAACTGGAAGATTTACTCGTTGCCGCTGAGGGATGTGGATCACTGGAAGTTCAGCGCGGATGGATGCAAGGCTGCGCCTTGTGTTTTTCGCGGACAGTTTACGCCGGGGCATGCGGGTGGCGCGGATGCGGATACGTTTCTCGATTCGCAGGGGCTGACGAAGGGATTTGTTTGGTTGAATGGGAAGCCGCTGGGACGGACGTGGAAGGTGGGTCCGCAGCGGACGCTGTATGTGCCGGGCGTTTGGTTGAAGTCAGGCGCGAATGAGTTGACGGTGCTGGATTTGAATTTGACGACTGCGCCTGCGTTGCCGGGGTTGGACAAGCCGATATTGGATGCGCCGATTGAGGAGTGAAAACGATGAAAAGCTACTCCGAAAGCACCGTTGATTGCCTTTGCAGATGGATTCGGCCCCAGACGCATAGGCCTTCCAGATATGGCGTAAGAGTCAGGCCATAAGGCGTCAGTTGATAACGAACGCGGGATTTAGTGGTTGACTCTTCGATGCGCTCGATAATGCCGTCACGCACGAGGTCCTGCAGGTGACGGATTAGCATGCGTTCGGCGATGCCGGGGATGCTGCGGCGCAGTTCGCTGGTGCGCATGGGTTGCTGTGAGAGACGCCAGAGGATCGTGCCCTTCCAACGGCCGTCAACGATGGAGAGAGCGGCGTCGAGCGGGCATGGCGAGATCTCTTTCTTTGAAACAGGCACTGCTTCAATCCCTCTGCTGACGATGACGTCAGACTGCTGACAACTTTGTCAGCGCGGAGTTCTGCATCTGCAGACGCTTCGATGCTATCGCATAGTCAGGGAGACAATGATGCTGATATTGGACATTGTGGCGATTGTGAGCGTGGGAATGATGACGGGGGTGGAGTTTGCGGTTTCTGCGTTTGTGAATCCGGTGCTGCTCACGATGGAGGCAGAGGGGCAGGCGTTTGCGACGCGGGCGTTTGCGCGGCTGCTGGGGCGGGTGATGCCATTCTGGTATATCGGGAACATGGTGCTGCTGGGAGTAGAGGCGTGGATACGGCATGGGCAGAACGGCTCTCTGCTTTTATATGCGGCTTGCGGTGTGTGGGCTGCGGTGATTGCCTTGACGTTGATGTTTCTGGTGCCGATTAATAATCGGATTGCGGCGTTGCCGGATGGGGCGTTTGTGCAGGCGATGAAGGCGGAGCATCGAGTGTGGGAGCTGCGGCACAGGGTGCGGATTGCTGCGCTTGTGGTGGCGATGGTGCTGTTGCTGATGGCGATTTTGTCTGTGCGATGAGGTCGCTCAATCTTTGGTCGTGTTGTTAATCAGGCTCTCTTCAAACTCGGCTCGAGAAATCGCCCCCTTTTGGAGTTGCCGCTGCGTGATCTTCAACAGCATCCTGTCGAGGATCGGTTTGATTAACGGACGGAGCATTCGGAGCGGCCATTTCATCCATCGATGGCGATTGCGATGGTAGCCTCGCTCCAGTCGGACCTTCCAAACATCTGCGACATCTTCTCTTTCGCGATGTTCGGGATGGCAAGTGAAATGGATGTGATGACCTATTTCGTGGAAAAGTACATCGCCTATTCTGGCTTCGCGAATGAACGAAATCCGCAGCCATAATCCCTTGTCCCAGCCTGCGAGCGCATTGTCGACAAAGATTTCTATCCACGCGCGTCTTCCCCGCCATGAAGGGTGATACAAACCCCTCGCTTCCGCCTGCTTGACTTTGCGATTACGAGATTTTGTGACTGCCCTGCGCCGTTTGCGTGAGAGACCGCTCGAGTTGGTGAGCACAATTTCTTTTAAGCCGGTCAGATACTTTTCGGGGACGGAATCGATCAGGCGTTGCACGATTGGCTCAATATGAAATGGCGGCTCATAACCTGAATAAGAAACGCTTACGATAGGACGCTTCAGAGTAGTTGACTCTGAAATCACGGGAGGTTCTGAATCGTCTTTGTGCATTTTTGTTAATTGAAGTGCGGACTACAGTTTACGCGCCAGCGTTCCGCATGGATGGAGTGATTGTTCTTTTCAGAGAAAGCAGTTTTTCACCAAATCACTATGGCCTGCGGATATACTCCGCAGGCCATAGTTTCAGGGCGATGCTGATGGTTAGTAGATGATCTTCAGGCCGAACTGGATGATGCGGGGTTCGAAGGTGCTGTTGATCTGGCCGCCGCCGGTGGGTGTGCCGCCGGTGATATCGGAGAGTGAGGCACTCGAGCCAGTACCGAGTGTGCTGGCGGTGGTGCCCTGCGTGCCGCTGACGGTGCCGGGCAGGTAGAGGTTGGTGTGGTTGAAGAGGTTGTAGAGCTCGGTGCGGAACTCGATCTTCAGGTTGTCGATGGGGGTGCTGAACCGCTTGTTGATGTCAAGGTCGGTTTCGTAGAAGGCGGGCGTGCGGCCCGGGTTGCGCGATGCGCTACCGAAGGGGCTGAGCACGTTGCCTGCGCCGTCCTTGACAGGAGGCAGAACGAAGGCGCCGAAGTTGATGTAGTTGACGTAGCCGGTGTTGGCGGCGCGGTTGGAGCGGCCCTGGGTGATCTTCTGTCCGGGGACGACATCGGGGCGGTACTCATTTGCTCCGCGGTAGGTTGCTGAGATCTGCGGCGAGACTGCCTGAGCTCCGTTGGGCGAGTAGGTGATGTTGAAGGGAGTGCCGGCCTGCGCAGTGTTAATGACGCTTACCTGCCATCCACCGAAGATAGTGTCTTCGATGCCGTTGGTGCCGGAGAGGAACTTGCGTCCGTGGCCTAAGGGCAGATCGTAGACGAGGCTGGTGACGTTGGCGAGGGGCAGGTTGTAGTCGGACTGACCGTAGTCTGCCTTGATGTTGTTGCCATCCTGCGGCGAGGGAGTGTTGCCCTCGAGCGAGGCGCTGGCGTTGTCGAGCGAGTGCTCCCAGGTGAAGGAGTTCAGGAGGGTGAGACCGGCGACGGCCTGCTGTTCATAGCGAACCTGCAGGGCATTGTAGTTGGACCAGAAGCCGTTAAGCGCCTCGGTGATATCGCTGGGCCAGTTGGCATAGGGACGGTTAAAGCCAAGAGCCGGGTTCTTCTGGTTTCCATTGAGGAAGCCCTGGAGCTTGAGGCCGTGATTGCCGACGTACGCGACGTCAATGAGGGCGTTCTTGGCGAGCTGACGCTGCACGCTGAGGAAGTAGCTCTCGACGTAGCTGTCGCGCGTGTCCTTGGGGATCCAGGTGATGTTGTCGGTGGCTGGATTGAAGGAGGTCACGAGACCAGAGGGGAATCCCTGACCGGCCTGCGCATAGCAGCTTGGGGTGGTGGAGCCGGTGGGAATGATCTGCGCAGGAAGCGGCGTGGAGCACTGATTGGTGGTGGAAGGCTTGATCTGAGTGACGGCTGCGAACTGTGCCTGAGGTGCGTTGATGCCGAGGATATCGCCGGAGCCGGCGCGGGTGTAGTGGACATAGCCCATGCCGAATCCGCCACGAACGGCGGTGTTGGGAGTGGCTGCCCAGGCGAATCCAAGGCGAGGCGACCAGTCGTTGTAGTCGGGGTTGACGAGAGTCTTGCCGTAAACGCCGCCCGCACTTACTGGCGTGATGCCATTTCCCGCAACTGCGCCAGGGGTGATGGTGAGGACGGTCTGGGAGACTGGATCGAAGTTAGAGATGTTGTCTTTCCACTCGGAGTAGGGCGAGCCGTACTCCCAGCGCACGCCGAGGTTGAGGGTCAGGTTGGGAAGGACCTTCCAATCGTCCTGCGCGTAGGAGCTGTCGAGGGTCTGGCGCAGATGGACGACGTAATAGTTGGCGAGCTGATAGCTGGTGGTGGTGCCGAAGAGGAAGTCGGCCCAATAGTTGTCGGAGACAGGGCTCGCCTGCTTAGTGTTGGCGGCGCAGGTTTCGCTGCCGGGCGCACTGGTGGAGTTGCAGAGGCTGTATCCGCTGCCATAGGTCCAGGAGCCGTAGAGAGGGTTATTGTCGTTGACGGCCATCCAGACATGCTCGTATTCATAGCCGAACTTGAACGAGTGTTTGCCTTTGACCCAGGTGTAATTGACCTTAGGCTCGAGGAGGGCAGGATTTTGCCACTGCGGATTGGTGCTCTGACGGCCGAAGCCGCTGAAGCCGGAGATACCGACCGAAGGCAAACCGCCTGCGACGATCGGGTTGGAAGGAAGACCGGGGATGGTAAATGCGTTGTCGCCGATGGAGAGGTTGTACTTGCCGGCCTTGGTGCGCGACAGGCCGAGGCGGGCGTCGAGGACCTGGTTGGGACCGAAGAGATGGGTATAACCGAGGGCTACCTGCTGGTCGAGGATGCGGATGGTGCCGTTGGTCTGTCCGTCGAGTGGCAGCGGGATGACCACATGGTTGACACCAGTCTCTTTGCGGTCGCTGATGCGCAGAAACCAGGAGCTGTTGGCGTTCTGCTGGTAGTCGAAGCGAAGATCGCCCTTGTCGGCATTGTCAGTGAAGGGAGCCTGGACGGAATAGTCGTTGGAGTTGAGGCCGCTGGATGCCAAACCGGTGGTCGGCAATGGGAGCTTCTGGAAGTAGCCGACGATCTGCGCAGAGACCGGGTCCATTGCGGAGGTGGGGATCGAAGTACCGGCCTGATAGACCGCACCAGTCAGCGGATTGCGCACGGGGACCACGAGATCGCCATTGACCTCAGCCTGGGTAGGGAGGGTGAGAACGGCGAGCGGGGTGAGGTCCTGACGGAAGCCCTCGTAGTCGAGGAAAAAGAAGAGCTTGTCGCGGAGAATGGGACCGCCGAAGTTCATGCCGAACTGGTTGCGGTTGAGTGTGGGTTTTTGGAATGGGGTAACGGTGCCGGTGTTGCTGACGACGTTGGGCTTGAAGAAGCCGGCGGCGTTGAGGTCGGTGTTGCGGAAGAAGTCGTAAACGGTTGCGTGGAAGCGATTCGTGCCGGACTGAGATGCCACGTTGATGGTGGCGCCGGAGGAGCGGCCGTATTCAGCGCTCTCGTTGTTGGTGACGACCTGCCACTGGGCGACGGAGTCGGGCGGGACAGCGATAATCTGATTGTCGAAACCCTGGTTGCTTTCGCCGTAGGCATTATTGTCCATGCCGTCGAGCAGGTAGTTGTTGAACATGCTGCGCTGGCCGTTGACATTGAACGAGCCCTCGCGGACGAGGCTGCTGATGGAGCTGGTGGTTGCAGCGGTGGGCGCCTGGCGGCTGCCAGTGACGAGAGCGAGCAGGTCAGAATAGTTGCGACTGACGAGCGGGAGCGCTTCGCTCTGGTAGTTGGTGATGGTCTGGCCGCGCTGGCTCGATTCAGTCTCAAGCTGGAGAGCGACGCCGCTGACTTCGACGGTGCTTTCCGCGGCGCCGACCTTAAGCGAAAGGTCGATGCGGGCGCGGCCAGCGACGGAGATGCTGATGTTTTCAGCAACGGCAGCCGAAAAGCCCTGCGCCTCGGCGCGCACGGTGTAGACGCCTACGCGAAGGGAGGGAAACTTCGTAATCTCCCGAAGCGGTGGAGATGGCGGTGGAGATGATGCCGGTGCCGGCGTTGGTGGCGGTGACCTTTGCGCCGGGAATGATGGCGCCGGTTGAGTCGTGGATGGTGCCGACGAGGCTGCCGTCTTCATACTGCGCCCAGGATTTGCTTGCGCCGATTAGAAATGCGAGGCCAACCAAAAGGAGAACGGGAAAATGCCATCTTCTATGTTTCATAAGAGGGAGGATAGAGATCGAGGTTCCGATCTAATTTGAAACGTCCATGAACGGAGGTTTAATTTTCTGTGACGAGAGAGCCAAGGCCTTGTTTCCGATGGCACGGGAGTATATCTTGTTTCGATTTCGAGATTTATCTCCGAAGATGTTCTGAAAATGGGAACAGCCAACGGTGGAAATCGCAGGACGAGGCGTCATTGCAGGGGTTTTGAGGTTTCACTCACGTGAATTTTCGGTTACGCTCAAGTTAGCGGCGCCCATGCGGCGCTTTATTTTATTTCCCTTGAATTTGTGAGGAATGATGACCGCTGCGGAGTTGCTGCGAATCGATTATCCCGCCGAATTTACAGCAGGTGCGCGTTCGGCGGTGACAACGTGCCTGCGGATTGATCCGGCGGAAAAGGTCACGCTGATTACGGACGAGGCTACGGAGCAGATTGCGGCGTCGATCGCAGAGCAGTTGGCGGAGCGCGGATGCGAGTGGAATGTGTTCCGGCTGGAAGACGTGGCGCAGCGGCCGCTGGTGGATATGCCCGGGGCGGTATTGAGCGACATGGAGAGCTCGCAGGTTTCGATTTTCGCGGTACAGGTGCAGCCGAATGAGCTGCGTTCGCGGATGCAGATGACGGACGTGGTGAACCGGCGGCGGATGCGGCATGCGCATATGGTGAACATTACGCCGGAGATCATGTGCCAGGGCATGCGAGCTGATTTTGATCGCGTGGACCGGCTCTCGCAGCAGGTGCTGGAGCGAGTGCGGAAGGCGCGCCGGATCCGGGCGACGACGGCAGCGGGAACGGATATCACAGCAGAGATGAATCCGGGGTATAAATGGTTCAAAACAAGTGGGATCATCAGCCCTGAGAAATGGGGAAACCTGCCAGGTGGGGAGTGTTTTACTTCGCCGGGCGAGGTGAATGGGACGTTCGTCGTGGACGGGGTTGTCGGCGACTGGCTGTGTGCTCGATATGGGCTGCTGCACGCGACTCCGCTGACGATTGAAATTGCAGGAAACCGGATTGTGAGCTGCTCGAGCGAGAACAAAGCTCTGGAACAGGACTTCTGGGCTTATACGCACACGGATGAGAATTCGGACCGGGTGGGTGAATTTGCCATTGGGACGAATCTCGGGATTGAGCGGGTGATTGGGAATATTCTGCAGGATGAGAAGTTTCCCGGGATTCATATCGCGTTCGGGAATCCGTATGGCGAGCATACGGGCGCGCCGTGGCGTTCGAATACGCATATTGACGTGGTGGGTCTGCGATTTAACATCTGGCTGGAGTCGGAGGCCGGGGAAGAGCAGATCATGCGCGATGGGCGTTTTTTGATCGCGGCGTAAGAATTGCGACAGAAAACACAGGGCTTGGGCCGTCTATGATGGCTGCATGGCGACCTCGTCTTCGATTTCACTTCACACATTAGGCAATTCCGATCTCCACCTGACGCCGATTGGCTTTGGCGCGTGGGCGATTGGCGGCGGCAACTGGGACTTTGGCTGGGGTGCGCAGGAGGATGCGGCCTCGATCGAAGCGATTCATGCCGCGCTGGATGCGGGCGTCAACTGGATCGACACGGCTGCGGTGTATGGGCTGGGGCATTCGGAGGAGATTGTCGGGAAAGCGGTCGAGGGATTGGCGGAGAAGCCGCTGATCTTTACCAAGTGCTCGATGCGCTGGGACGCGGAGCGGAAGATCTATCGCTCGCTGAAGGCGGCATCGGTGGCCGAGGAGCTGGAGAACTCCCTGCGCCGGCTGGGTGTGGAGACAATCGATCTCTACCAGATTCACTGGCCAAATCCTGAGGAAGAGATTGAAGAGGGTTGGGCAGAGATGGCTCAGGCAACAGAAGGCGGGAAAGATCCGCTGGATTGGGGTGTCGAACTTCAATGTGGCGCAGATGAAGCGGGTGCAGGCGATTGCTCCAATTACGTCACTGCAGCCTCCCTACTCAATGTTGCGGCCTGCGATTGAGCAGGAGATTTTGCCATATTGCCAGGGGCAGGGAATTGGCGTGATCAACTACTCCCCGATGGTGAGTGGGCTGCTGACGGGGAAGATGACGGCGGAACGCGTGGCTGCGATGCCGGCGGATGACTGGCGGCGCAAGGCCGTGGAGTTTAACGAGCCGCGACTTCAGCCGGAATCTGAGGCTGGTGGAGTTGCTGCGGGAGATCGGCTCTGCGCATGGAGTGGAGCCGGGAGTGGTGGCGGTGGCGTGGACGCTGCACCATCCGGCAATTACGGCGGCGATTGTTGGAGGGCGAAGTGGGCAACAGGTGAGAGAGCTGGCTCCCGCGCTGCGTATCCGGCTCAGTGACGAGGAATTTGGAGAAATTGGCGCGTTTCTGGCGGCGAATCCGGTTTAGGACGAGCTATTTGATCTTTGAAGCAAAAAGCAAAAAGCCCGAACTCTCAGAGTTCGGGCCTTTGTTTTGAACTGTTTGCGATTACATCGCTGCGACGAAGTCAGGCAGGACCGTGGCTGCGTGATTCTGAAGCAGCGTAGTCATCCGTGCCGCCATGCCGCTGTAGATGTTGGCTGCGCGGAAGGCATTGATTTTGACACCCTCGGTGGCCTGGCTCAGAGCATACTGGGCGAGGGCCATCAGGACGCAAAGACGAATCTGCATTGCGTCGCTGCGCAACGCTTCCAGCATCATCGGATCGATCGGCTCCGTGCCGGGAATCATATTGCGGTTGGCATAATCAGCCATCTCAAGCAGAACGCGGGCGTTCTGATACATGGCCCACAGTCCGTGAGGACCGTTCAAGCGCTGCCAGATATCCTCGGTGGTGGCGTTCAGTCCTTCTTTCCAGAGGAACTGATCGCTAAGGTCCCGGGCACTCCAGTCCGAACGTAACTGACAGAGCAAGTTGTCCCAGCTCTGGACGTTTCGGCGGCGCATGTTCTTGCGCCACTTACCGAAGTAGATCAGCAAGGCACTGACAATTGCAATTTGCAGCAACGGAAGCAGCATTACTTAATCCTCTTCCTCGAGTGATCTGAGGGAAGTTCGCCAAGTGCGACTCTACTCGCACGTGCGCCTCCACTCATTAATAGCAGAAGTTCCTGCATTTGTGGACTGAATTCTTTACGTTTCTGCTCTTTAGTAACAAAACTGACAATCCAGTAGCCTAAGGCTCCTACGTAGCTCGCTGCGATGGCATTATCGAGCCAATGGTAGAGGTGCGTACCAGCCTCCTGATGCGAGTGAAGGACGGCGACGATGAGGCTGACAATCGAGAAGAAACCCAGACCTGTGGCGACCTGCAACTCGCGATCTTTCCAGCCGATGGAGAGCACCTGGCTGAAACCGGCCATGAGGAGGAAGCAGACGACGCGAAGGATGGCGATGGTTTCCTGAAAGTGGACGTAGAGTTCGGCATGTGCCGAGAGGTTCTGAGGTACGGCCATACCGGCGAGCGGCCATAGAATGAGTCCCGCGACGACAATCAAACCGGCGATGAGATAGAGGGTTCCACGCGGCAAAATAGAGCGGCTGGGACGCAAAACGGACCACGCCAGCTCCACGAGCACGGCAAGCTGAAGCAGCGCATCCGGAACGATCTCAATCAGGTAGGTTTTTTGATAGATGCCGGGAAAACGATGTGAAATGAGATAGTTAGCGGCGTCGGTAAGGATTGTCCAAGCTATGTAGGAAGTAAATACAGGAAGAGTGCGCCACACCTTACGGTGCAGAAGGAGGCCAAATACGAGGGCCTCAGAAACAATCGCAACGATAAGGAGCGCGTTATCGATTGCTGTATACCTCCTGGAGAGAGTATCGAAGACTTCTCCAGAAAAGAGTTTAACAGCTCAGCTATTTTGCCACTCTACAACTATCGAACGTATGTGTATACCAATGCCGGGGGATCATGGAAATCAGGGGTTAGGCGATGGATTTAATTGTCGAGGGATCGATAGGCGTCGTGCCAGGTCCGAACTTGATGGTCGAAGGATCAATCGGGGTGGTTCCAGGGCCAGCTACGGTGTAGCTCTTAATCGTCGAGGGATCAATAGGCGTCGTGCCAGGGCCAAATTTGATGGTCGAAGGATCGATCGGGGTGGTTCCAGGGCCTGCTACGGTATAGCTCTTGATCGTGGAGGGATCGATAGGCGTCGTGCCAGGGCCGAACTTGATGGTCGAAGGATCGATCGGGGTGGTTCCAGGGCCTGCTACGGTATAGCTCTTGATGGTCGAGGGATCAATAGGCGTCGTGCCAGGTCCGAACTTGATGGTCGAAGGATCGATCGGGGTGGTTCCAGGGCCAGCTACGGTGTAGCTCTTGATGGTCGAGGGATCAATAGGCGTCGTGCCAGGTCCGAACTTGATGGTCGAAGGATCAATCGGGGTGGTTCCAGGGCCAGCTACGGTGTAGCTCTTGATGGTCGAGGGATCAATAGGCGTCGTGCCAGGTCCGAACTTGATGGTCGAAGGATCGATCGGGGTGGTTCCAGGGCCTGCAACGGTATAGCTCTTGATCGTGGAGGGATCGATAGGCGTCGTGCCAGGTCCAAACTTGATGGTAGAAGGATCGATCGGGGTGGTTCCAGGGCCTGCTACGGTATAGCTTTTGATCGTCGAGGGATCGATGGGCGTCGTGCCAGGGCCAAAGCTAGCAGAAGCAGCGGGCTTGATCGTCGAAGGATCGATCGGGGTGGTGCCAGGACCGGCGAGTGCAACGGTGGCGCAAGCTAATAAAGTTAAGGAACTAATCACGCGGGGCGCGAAAACGAATACATTCTTCATTGCAAAATTCTCCTCTTTATGGCAAAGCTAGGAAAAGAGTAACCTAATTGTTGTGTTTGGGATACCACGATAGTAGCAAATTGATCATTTTTGTTCGAAATCATCTTCACTTTGCGGCTAAAACGTGGTAATACACCTCCGGCTGGCGTCTTTCAATTACTTTTGAGATCAGCGAGGGTTACCGTGCTTCCTGAATTCCGTGACGTATTTAACCGGGCTTTTCAGGCGCAGAAGCATAGCCGCCTGCTTGCCAATCTGGGCCGCGAAGCCGGTACGCCTATCCAATTTCGGGTGGCGGAGACACCGGTATTTCTGGCCAAAGAACTGCTCGACGAGATGGCGGCCGCAGGGGTGGAACTGACCCAGAGACTGATGGAATGGCCTGAGTATCTGGCGGCGGCGCGAAAGGCGATTCCGGCCGGTTATGACATTGCGGGCGACTCGGTGCATCCTCATTTTTTGACAGCGGACTTTGCGCTGGCGGAAGGACCGGGAGGAGCGCTGGAGCCACGGCTGGTGGAGATACAGGCGTTCCCCTCGGTTTTTGCCTACCAGGTTCTGCTTTGCCATCAATATCGGGAGGTCTTCGGCATCGATGAATCGCTCGGGATCTTCTTGGGCGGATTGGATGAGGCGGGGTTCTGGGAGTTGATGGGTAAAGCCGTGCTGGGAGAGCATCCGTCCGAGAACGTGGTCCTGACCGAGGTGGACCCTCTGCATCAGAAAACCTTGCCCGATTTCCTGCTGACTTCGAAACGGTTGGGAATTCCGGTGGTGGATATCGCCCAATTGGAACCGGTTGGACGGAAGCTTCATTATCGGGATGGCGCGGGGCGGCTGGTGCCGATTCATCGGATCTATAACCGGGCGATCGCAGACGAGATCATCGCACGGAAGATCCGCCTGCCCTTTGCCATGACGGACACATGGGACGTGGAGTGGGCTGGGCATCCGAACTGGTATTTTCTGGTGAGCAAGTTCTCCCTGCCATGGCTGACGATCGCGGGTCAGGTTGAGGATGCGCGACGGGTGGTGCCGCCGGCAGCGTTTCTTGATGATTTTCTTGCTGGTCCTGGGCTGGGAAGGCTTGAGAAAGCGGGGGTTTCGCTGCCGGACGGGGATGGGCCGGAGACGGTTTATGAATCGCTGCTGCTGAAGCCGCTATTTTCGTTTGCCGGGAAGGGAATCCAGTTTGCGCCAACGAGGCTGGAACTGGAGACGATTCCGGAAGCGGAGCGGAAGAACTACCTGTTGCAGCAGCGGATGCATTTTGTGCCCACGATCAGGACTCCGCATGGCATGACGCAGGCTGAGATCCGCATCCTATATATATGGCCCGACGGGGGGAGTCTGACGCCCGCGCTTTCGCTGGTACGGCTGGGGCGCGGCAAGATGATGGGTGTGGATCATAATCGAGATTTGGAATGGGTGGGGGCGTCGGCGGCGTTCTGGCGATAGGAAAGCTCGTAAAGTCAAGAATAGGCACAGGTTGTTCGATTCAGAATGGATAGGATGGGCCATAGGCAAAGAGGACTGGGTTACCCTTTTCCGCGAAAAGGTAACCCATTTGAGGGATAGGAAGTCGGTTGCAGATCGCGGTAAAGTTGGGCCAAGTGAAAGAAACTTGGTGTTTTGGATTCTATCCACTCCAGCTCTAGTTTGAGGTAGAGTAGGTTATCAAATCCTCGGAGGGTTTCAGATTGGCGAATCCACCGGTCACCGAGTTGCCTGTTTCACCTGTGAGCGCCGACAGCTCAACTCGACAGGAAGTGCGTTGCGCGGTGCGATTTCCGTTAAGCTTGCCCGTGGTTCTGTCCATCGAGAAGGAAGAATTCAATGCTGCGACAATCAATGTGTCGGCGAGCGGAGTGCTCTTTCAGACTGATCGGACGATGATGACGGGAGCACAGATTGGATTTTCGTTGCGGATGCCGGGTGAAGTCCTGGGTACCCCGCGAGATGTTCTCGTTCATTGCAGCGGGCGTGTGGTACGCTGTTTCCCAAATCAACCCGGTTTCCACACCGCCGCGACAATTGACGAGTACCGATTTGCAGATCAGTGACTCGATAGGCACACATGGCAGTGATTAAGATGGACTTTCTGGAAGATGCTCCAGAGGGAGAAATTCAGGATTCCGCTAAACCCGGCGCCGTCCGCGTAATCCTCGCGGATTCGCAAGCGATTTATCGTGTAGGAATCCGGAAAGTCTTTGCGCTGGAAGATGACGTCCGCGTAGTTGCTCAGGCCGATTCGCTGGAAAACCTGCACGCGGCGGTTCAACGCTATCCGACGGACGTAGTGCTGCTGGAGGGTGGAATGCTGGCCGGGACGGCCAATGTGATTCCCGAACTGCTCCGGCTTGCGCCGAACATCAAGATCATTGTGCAGACATCCTCGACGGACGAGAGCCACACAGTGGAGCTCTATCGCAGGGGTGTGCGCGGTATTATCTCGCGTGCAATTTCGCCTGATCTGCTGGTGAAGTGCGTGCGCAAGATTGCCTCGGGTGAAACGTGGATCGACAATCAGTCGATCAACCTGGTGATCGAGGCGTACCGCTCGCAGGCTGCTGCGCTGGTGAGCCCACGGAGCCAGCCACGGCTGTCTCCCAAAGAGATGGCGATTATTACGTGCATCACGCAGGGCAAGAGGAACAAGGAGATCGCCTACCAGTTGGGAACGACGGAACAGGTGATCAAGAACTACCTGCGCAAGATTTATGACAAACTTGGCGTCTCTGACCGCCTGGAACTGGCTCTTTACTGCCTTCACCATAAGCTGATCCACGCGGACGGCGAAGAAGAGCAGATTGTTGCCAAGGTCGCATCCCGCTAAAACGAATTGGATTACTGCTGACGGCGGACCGAAAGGTCCGCCGTTTTGCTTTTGGAGCTGATTTTGGGCAGGGCGGTTGCTGCCCTCACGTGTTCAGAAAGGTATCGGTTCCGAGTGGCTTGTGCTGGTTTCAGGGCCGGAACGGGCCTTTTTCATGATGCCCGTCAATTGCCTGAGCTCTTCGCGATTGAGGTGACCGAGAAGATCGCGAGGGCCGCGCTCGACGAGGGAGTCGAGCTTGGCCAGCTCTTTGAGGCCGTGCGGCGTGATGTGACTCCAGACGATGCGGCGGTCTGTGGTGTCGCGCTTCTGATCGACCAGGCCGTGGGATTTAAGACGGGTGAGAAGACGGGTTGCGTCAGGCTCGGGGGTGATCATGCGCTGGCCGACAGCCGAACAGGTGAGCCCCCTGGGACGGGCGGCGCGCAGGATGCGCAGAACGTTGTACTGGGTGAGGGTGAGGCCTGTGGGCTTGAGGCGGCGCTGCATCTCACGCTCGAGCCAATCGGCGGTGCGCATGAGGTTAATGAGCGCTTCCTCTTCGGGACTGGAGAAGCCTGCGGCTTGCCCGTTGCCCTCGGAATTTGCGCTCATGGTTTCTCCTCTTCGCGGCCCAGGCAATTTTGCCTTCGCAGCCGGATGGAAATGGGCTGTCGGTTCACAGCCCATTTCCAGGATGCATTGCTGCCACTCATTTAGATTCAGCAGATTTCGTGGAGCTTCAATTGGCGAAGTGGGGCGTTACTGCTTGGCGGCGTCGAGGTCGATGGTGATGGCCACATCTTCACTCACCACCGCCGCAGGCATCTTGGCAGCGATGTCGAAGTCGGTGCGATGGAGCGTGGTGGTGGCCTCGAAGCCAACGTGCGACTTCTTGTCCATGCCGGTGATGGGAGCGGTAGGGCCCGCAACATTGAGCACGACTGACTTGGTGATGCCCTTGATGGTCAGATTGCCGGTGACTAACAGGCCCAGCCCGCCTTTGGCCACACTGGTGCTGACAAAGGTTGCCGTAGGGAACTTGACTACGTCAAAAAAGTTCTCTCCCTTGACGTCGTTGTCGCGCGAGGAATTGCCGGTATCCAGGGCAGCCACGTCGATGGTGGCATTGACCGTGGATTTTGTAATGTCCTGATCGTCGAGCGTGATGGTGGCGCTCACTTTGCCTAAGCGGCCATGAACATTGGAGATGCCGAGATGCTTGACGACGAATTCAACATCGCTGTGGGCCGGATCAGACTTCCAGGTAGAGGTTTGCGCAACGGCGAGAGGGGCCGCGAGGGCCAGTACGACAGAGGCTACTTTCACGAGCTTCATGGATGTTCCTTTCGTGCAGTGCGGCCGGCGGAAAGGCCGGGATATCGGGTGTGGATCGTTCGCATCCGAGCAGGCGCCGAGCTGCTATGGCGTGCCAGATGAAATAAAAAGTGCAAAGTGGCCCGGAACTCTGCATCGAGTGTATCCGTGCCATATGAAGTCTGGAGATAGGATGCGGCTTCGAATTAGTTGTTACAACAAATATTTTCGGTAAACAGTGGACAGCTAAGCCAGTAGACGAACCTGGTGCGCATGACGTGGCGAAAATCGGCATTCCGACGGATGGAAGCGTCTGGTATGCTCCGGCGTATGCCGTCTGCCTCGTTTCGTGCCGTGGGAGGGCACTTTGCCCGCCTCACTCGTCCGCAGCGCCATGCCTTTCTGGCGTCGTTCCTGAGCTGGTCGCTGGATTCGCTGGATTTCTTTCTGCTGATCATGTGCCGGACGGCGATTGCGAAAGACTTTGGCGTGCCGGTTTCGGCGGTGGCGGAGGCGGTGTTTCTTACGCTGGTCTTCCGGCCGGTGGGAGCGTTTCTGTTTGGGGCGCTGGCGGACCGGATCGGGCGGAAGCCGACGCTGATCATCAATATCCTGTGCTATTCGGCGGTGGAGTTGAGCTGCGCTTTTGCCCCTTCGCTGGCTTGGCTGCTGGTGCTGCGCGCGCTGTTTGGCATCGCGATGGGCGGCGTTTGGGGCGTGGGCGCGGCGCTGACCTTTGAGACGCTGCCGCGCGAAGGACGCGGGATCTTTTCGGGGATATTGCAGGAGGGATATGCGGTCGGATATCTGCTGGCGGCGGCGTTCTATGGCCTGCTCTTCAATGGGATTCACCTGCGGATCGTTCAACCTGCCGATCGGATGGCGCGGATTGTTTATTGTAGGCGCGGCGCCGGCGCTGCTGGTCTTCTTTGTGGAGTCGCGGGTTGAGGAGTCTCCGGCGTGGAAGGAAGCGCGGCTGCGCAAGGCGGAGCGGAAAAAGAAGGAGCCGGTGTTGCCGAAGCTCAAGTCGTATGCGCCGAACTTTATCTTTCTTGTGATTCTGATGTCGGCGTTCTGCAGTTTTTCGCATGGGACGCAGGATGGGTATCCGACATTTCTGACGAAGGAATGCGGATTCACGGCGGGCGATGGTGGGGCTGCTGGGGATCATCTACAACGTCGGATCGCTGATGGGCGGATTTGTCTTTGGAACGCTCTCGGAGCGATGGGGACGCAAGAACGCGATCATCTGCGCGGCACTGCTGGCGATTCCGATTGCGCCGCTGTTTGCGTATGGGCATTCGCCGCTGTGGCTGGGAGTGGGCGCGTTTCTGATGCAGTTCATGGTGCAGGGCGCGTGGGGCGTGGTGCCGGCGTATCTGACGGAGCTGTCGCCGGGGCCGGTGCGGGCGATTCTGCCGGGGTTTGCTTATCAGCTTGGGAACCTGATTACGTCGCGCAACCTGTGTGTGCAGGACAAGCTGGCCGGTGCGGTTCGGGAGCTATTCGCCGGTGCTTGCGGGGACCGTGGTGGTGGTGGCCGTGGTGCTGGCGGTGGTGACGGCGCTTGGGCGTGAGAGCCGCGGGGTGGAGCTGGAGGCGGTGTGAGGACGGCGGTCGGTTCGCCGTATCCAGGTAATCGCGTTGTCGCATATGTAGCCTGGAGATGATGGAAACATCCCCTCTGGGCTAAGGCCCTTCGGTTTGATCGGATTTAGCGGCACGACTAAATTCGTGCCCTTTCAAAAACAATCACTTCGTTAGTTTTTCCCAAGCATCTGAACCCCGTTTTCCGGCCTGACGATTTCGGAGCAAGACACCCCGGCTCCCTCGGCAGACTTTGGCAACTGCGCCGTCAGAACGGTTTGCACATCTCCTATTGACATTCGATAGGAGATGGAACATTCTTTTTGGAAAGGCTCGTATAGAAGAACGATAGGACATGCTGACATATGGGCGATAACGCGACCAATCTTTTGCAGGGCACGCTGGATCTGCTGATTTTGCGGGCGCTCGCTACGGGTGAGCTGCATGGGCTGGGGGTTTCGCGGCGCATCGAGCAGATCACCAAGGGGACGTTTCTAGTGAAGCCTGGATCGCTCTTCCCGGCCCTGCACCGCATGGAAGAGGCGGGATGGCTGAGCTCGTTCTGGGGTGAATCGGAAAACAACCGGCGCGCGAAATATTACAAGCTCACCAAGATGGGCAAGCGGCAACTCGCGGTCGAGACCGAGGAGTGGAAGAAAGTGGCTTCGGCGATGACCAGTGCCCTGGAAACAATTTAGGAGACACGCGATGAAACTCTGGCACATGTTTCCAGCACTCGCGGAATCTCTTCGACAAGCAGAGGACTGAAAGCCAACTCGATGCAGAGGTGCGATCTTATGTCGATATGGTGACGGAGGAGCGGATTGCTGCGGGCATGTCCGCGGCGGAGGCACGGCGCACGGCGCTGGCGGAGTTCGGCGGCATGGAGCAAGTGAAACAGGCTGTGCGTGACAACCGTGCCGGAACATTCGCAGAGCTGCTCTGGCAGGACGTGCGATATGCTCTGCGCCAGTTGCGCCGTAATCGTGGATTTACGTTTACCGCCGTGGTCACTCTTGGATTGGGGATCGGGGCCACTACAGCCATTTTTTCCGCCGTATACTCGCTTTTGCTGAGGCCGCTTCCCTATCACGATGCGAACAGGCTTGTGAGCCTGGTACCGAGATGCAGGCCCGCTTCTAGATCCCGACTTTGTTGTCGCAATGTCCTCAACCAAATCGTTCGAGCAACTCTCCGGTTTCCACACGTACATGGATGACAACCTTGCCGGCGTTGGAGATCCGGTGCGGGTTACCCGAGCCGCTGTAACAGCGAACTTTTTCCCTGCGCTGGGCGTGGCTCCGCAGTTCGGACGCAATTTCACCCCCGACGAAGACTGGAGCGGAGCCCCAATGTGCTGATGCTGAGCGATCGCTTGTGGAGGAACAAGTTCAACGAGGATCCGCAGCATCGTGGGTAAACCGATCACATTGAACTCAGTCAGCTACACGGTCATCGGTGTTCTGCCGCGTCACTTCAGCTTTCCCAGCCTCTTACCTTGAACCGGACTTATATAGCTCTGCGGTTCTTGAACGGAATACGGCTGCTCCACCCGACCAAGCAGATTTGGGGAGTCCAAACGATCGCGCGGCTACGCCCAGGCGTGAGCATCGAACAAGCACAGGCGGAGGTGCAGACTTTCTTTCAGATGCGCGCAAAAGGCTATCCTCCTGAACTTACATCGTGGGCAAAGAGCTATCGAGTCAAAGTCGAGCCGCTGCAGCGCCATCTCACCGGCGACGACCGTAAACCGCTTTACATCCTGCTGGCATTCGGTAGGAGCTGTGTTGCTGATCTCCTGTGCGAATGTCGCCAACCTGCAACTGGCACGAGCCGTGTCGAGAAGGCATGAGACCGCGCTGCGCGGCGCTTTCGGGGCCTCGCGCGCACGGCTCATCCGCCAGTTCCTTGTCGAAAGCCTGGTGCTCTCGTCACTTGCCGCAGCGCTCGGCCTGGCCATCGCATTTATCGTCACTTCCCTGGTCCTGCACACGGGGACGCTGGACGCGTCACAGACGCCATCGCGGGTCACGCAGTCGCTGCGCCTCCCCTTTGGCAAGCTGAGCGCGATCATTCAGGTTGATGGCTGGGTGCTGGCTTTCACTGTAGGCCTGGCTTTGGCCACAACTCTGCTCTTTGGCCTGGCTCCAGCGATCAGCGGATCGCGCACCGACCTGAGGAATGCCCTGCAGTCAGCCGGAATGCGCATCAGCTCAGGCCGGGAGCAGCGATTCCTTCGGCACGCCCTGCTGGTGATCGAAGTCGGGCTGGCGGTTATCTTGCTGGCATCGGCCGGCCTGTTGGTACGCAGCTTTATTCATGTGCTGAGCTATGACTCCGGCTTCGATGCAAGAAACACGCTAACCGGCACAACTGTTCTTCAAACCGGCGTTCGGTCTCTGAGCGGACCCAGCACCGCCTGGCCGAAGGAACGGCTTCGGAACTTCGTCGATCAGCTGCTGCCGCGCCTCAACGCCCTCCCCGGCGTGAAGGTGGCGGCTCTCACCACTGCGCTGCCGCTCGACTCAACTGGCCAGGGCCCGATCGTCTATGACGGTGTACCCGCTCCCCCGAGGGAGCAGTGGCCGATCGCGTTCGTTACAGATGTCACGCCGGACTATTTCCGCGCCGTGGGAACGCCGATGCTCGCCGCCGGGCTTTCAACTCCGCGGACAACGAGGCTTCGCCTCTCGTCGCCATTGTGAACCTGGCCTTCGCCAAACGCTTTTTTGCGGGAGACGCCCTGGGAAAGCGATTCAAGACGCTTGGCACGGGAAAGGACGACGAGCGGCTCATTGCCATGACCATCGTTGGCATTGTGGACAATGTGAGGCACGGCGGCCTGGAGCAGGACGTGCAGCCGGAGGTGTTTCGATGCATCGCCCAGGGAGCACCGCTCTACAACATCGAGATGGTTCTGCGCACTGCGGAGAGCCCTGCTTTGTTGGCCAACGCTCTGCGCGCGGCGGTGACGTCGGTCGATGCGCAACAGCCGGTGTTCGACATCCAGACCATGGAATAGCGCGTCTCCGACGCGGTTGCGCAGCGAAGGCTGATCATGCTGCTCATCGCCTGCTTCGCGATGCTGGCGGTCGTCCTCTCCGCGGTTGGCGTCTATGGAGTGTTCGCCTATTCGGTCACCCAGCGCGCGCAGGAAATGGGCATCCGCTTGGCACTCGGCTCCACGCGAGGCGGCGTGCTGCGCCTGATAGTGACGCAGGCGGCGCGGCTGATTGGACTAGGAAGCATACTCGGGTTGGGAGCCGCATTGGCTCTGAGCAGACTGCTGGCCAGCTTGCTGGTCGGTGTCACTCCCCACGATCCGGTATCTTTCTCGCTTGCCTGGGTGCTGATGACCATTGTGGCCCTGCTGGCGAGCACCATACCGGCGTCGCAGGCCGCGCGCACAGATCTGATCTCCGTCCTTCACTCGGAATAGAACAGGGATAGCATCCACCGAAATACCAATCCAATCGGGGCAAGATAGAAGGGTTGACCATGAAATTCCGATTCGGCTTAAAGACGCTCAAGAATCTTTTTCACAAAGAACACACGGAGAGTCAGTTGGACGATGAGGTGCGTTCGTATGTCCGGATGATCGAAGAAGAGCGCATTGCCAAAGGCATGTCGGCTGTGGAGGCGCATCGGACTGCGATGCGTGAGTTTGGCGGAGTGGAGCAGGTGAAGCAGGCAGTGCGCGAAAGGCGAGCGGGGGCAGGCATGGAACAGCTCTGGCATGGATGTGCGCTATGGGGCGCGGCAGCTGTGGCGCAGCCCCGGGTTTACGGCGACAGTTTTGTTTACGCTGGCGCTCTCGATCGGCGCGAACACGGCGATCTTTTCGATTGTGAATGCGCTGATGCTGACGCGGCTGCCGTATGCGCATCCCGAGAGGCTGGGGGTGATTTATACGCGGATGCGCGGACCGGTGGCTTCGGATGAGCGGCACCATATCAATGGCGAACAGTGGGAGCTGTTGCGGGATCGCGTTCCGGCGTTGATTTCGGCGATCTCGAATGGACATGCGACGGGCGTGGATCTGAAGGCTGGATCGCATGTGGAGTATCTGCACTACTCGCGCGTGTCGGCGCATTATCTCGATGTGCTGGGGATCCAGACGCTGCTGGGACGCAACTTTTCAGAGGCCGAGGATCTGCCGCATGGGGCGACGGTGGCGATCCTGAGCTACAGGCTGTGGCAGAGCACGTTTGAGTCTGACCCGAATATTGTGGGCAAGCCGATTCTGCTGAAGGGCGAGCCGTATACGGTGATTGGCGTGCTGCCGCAGGGCGCAACGACGCCAATAGAAGCGGACCTGTATACGACGATTCAGGCGAGCCAGAGTGGCGAAGGCGGCGGGACAAACTTCACGGACATTACGCGGCTGCGCGACGGGGCGACGTGGCAGGAGGCGGATGCGGAGATCAATCGCGCGTGGCTGGCGCGGCATAGCCGCTATGAGCTGGATGGGAATCCGGATGCGGTGGTGAGCTACTACTCGGTGCCGCTGCAGAAGGGCGAGACGGAAGCGGTGAGGCCGCAGGCGCTGGTGCTGATGCTGGCGGCGGGATTCATTCTGCTGATTGCATGCGCGAATCTCGCGGGCCTGACGTTGGTGCGGATGATGCGGCGCACATCGGAGATGGCGACGCGGCTGGCGCTGGGTGCTTCGCGATGGCAGGTGCAGAGGCAGCTCTGGGTGGAGCACCTGATGCTGGCGCTACTGGGCGGCGCGGCGGGCGTGGCTGTGGGATACGGCGCGTTGCATGGGTTGATGACGCTGCTGCCGGAGCATTATCTGCCGATGGCGAGTGTTCCGCTGGATGGGCGCGTGCTGCTGTTTACGCTGGTGTTGTCGGCGGTGACGAGTGTGTTGTTTGGCATGCTGCCGGCGCTGGCTCTGCGGGATTTCGATCTGCGCTCGGCGCTGGCAAGCCGCGGGACGATTGGAGGCGACCGTATCGGCGTGCGGCAGGCGCTGATTGCAGGCGAAGTGGCGTTGACGGTGGTGCTGCTTGCCGGGTCGGGACTGTTGATCCGGACGCTGGTTCATCTGGAGACACTGCCGCCAGGGTTCGATGCAACGGATGTGATGACGGCGAAGGCTCCGCTGGATGATGTGCGCTATCGCGATGCTGCGGAATTTCGCAAGTTGTCGAACGAAGGCACGGCTGCGATGCGGCAGATTCCGGGAGTGAAGTATGCAGCGGTGGGATTAAGCGTGCCGTATGAGCGCGCGCTGAACGATGGCATCACGCTGAGTGAAGGCCCGAATGCGGGAACGCAGGTGATGTCGGGTGAAGTGTATGTGACGCCGGAGTATTTTCAGGCGTTGCAGATGACGCTGATGGCTGGCCGGTACTTTACCGATTCCGATGGCCCGGATACGGAGCCGGTGGTGATCGTGAACCAGACTTTTGCGCGGAAGTTCTTTCGCGGCGAGAATCCGATCGGACATCACATCGACAAGAACAAGCGGATTGTCGGGGTGGTGGCGGATGTGCCGATTGAGCCGGGGCTGGAGGTAGCGGCTCCGCTGACGAGCGAAGAGTCTATCTACGAGCCGGCCGCGCAGCAGGACCCGCAGATGCTGACGCTCGTGCACACATGGTTTCAACCGAGCTGGATTGTGCGAACGCGCGGATCTGTAGACGGGCTGACAGGCCGGATGCAAAGGGCGCTGGCAAGTGTGGATCCGAATCTGCCGTTTTCGGGGTTCTACAGCATGAGCGATCTGCAGGCGAAGGCGCTGGCGACGCAGCGGGTGGAGGTGGCGCTGCTGAGCGCGATGGCGGGCCTGGCGCTGCTGCTGAGCGCAGTGGGCATCTTTGCGTTGGTGTCGAATGTGGTGGCGCAGAAGACTCGGGAGATCGGCATCCGGATGGCGCTGGGATCGACGATAAAGCGGGCGATGGTGCAGGTGGGTGCGCCGGGAATGAGAGCTTCAGCAACGGGGTTGGTGCTGGGGCTGCTTATGTGCGCCGTGGCGCTGCGGGCGCTGCGCAGCGTGCTGTATGGCGTGGGCGTCTACGATGGCCCGACGATTGCGGCGACGGTTGCGGTGCTGGCCGTTGTGACGCTGACGGCGGGGGCGGCGCCGGCGCTGCGGATTGCCAAAATCGATCCGGCGGCTACGCTGCGCGAGGAGTAGCTGCGGGCAGCTCCGGCCGGACGGGACTCCGTCGAGCCGAGTGGGCTTATTTTGGGCGGGCGAGGTCGAAGCGATCACGGGTGTGCGCCCAGGTGTTACCTGCCATGCGGCCTACTGCGTCCAGTTTTTCGGCATCTACCCGGAAGTTGTGTTCGATTTCGGCGTCTACGTGCAGGCGCACAATTTCGCCGAGGACGATTACGCCGGCGCCCGGGGCCGGCTCTTTGCGGGTGTGAATGATCTGAAGCAGCTTGCACTCGAAGTGGCCGGGGGATTCGGCCACGCGCGGAGGGCGGACGACTTCGCTCGGAATAGCGGTCAGGCCGGAGAGCTCGAACTCATCGATCTCGGGACCAACTTCAGCGGCGGTCATGTTTGCGGCTTCGGCGAGCGCGGCAGAGACGACATTGATGACGAACTCGCCGGTCTGCTCGACGTTGCGGAGGGTGTCTTTGCGGTGCTCCGCGCCGGCGCGATGGGTGGGGCAGAACATGACGGTGGGCGGATTGGAGCCGACGCCGCTGAAGAAGCTGAATGGGGCGAGATTGGGCACGCCGTCGCTGTCGACGGTGGAGACCAGCGCTACGGGGCGCGGCACGATGAGGCCCACCATCAGCTTGTAAGTATCGAGCAGGCCGTGCGCGGCAGGATCGATGGTGCGCATGCCGGCAATGGGACGAAGAGCGGAAGACATTGATCTAGATTAGCGTCCCGGCCCGGACCGCGGCCCATCCCGGGGTAAACCATCGGAATTATGATCGTTTTGATGCGCCGAAACCACGATGAAAGCGGAAATTAGCGATCTGGTAACAACCGATCATGCACAATCGTAAGAATAGGGTGCTGCCGGGATCGACGGCATCTGGATATGGACAGGGGGAGACGCCGAATTGCCGCGCATTCACTTTCACCAGCAGCTTGCGGAGCTGAAGGACAGGATATTGGCGATGGCCGCTCTGGCGCAGCAGGCCGTTGAGTCTTCGGTAGACGCGTACGTGCAGCGCGATGCTGGATTGTGCCAGTATGTGCGCGAGAACGAGACGGCGATCAACACGGCCCACAGCGCGCTGGACGAGATGGCTTACGAGTTGCTCGCCAAAGAGCAGCCCATGGCGGTTGACCTGCGATTCATTCTGGCGGTGATCAAGATCAACGGGGATCTGGAGCGGATTGGCGATCAGTCCATGAGCATTGCGATTCGCACTCAGGATTTGCTGGATCTGCCGGTGCTCGATCTGCCCGTGGATGTTGGCGCGATGGGCGAGTATGCGAGCCGCATGATTCGCTCGGCCCTGCAGGCATTGCTGGATGGCGACGCGCAGGTGGCCGAACTGGTTCGCGACATGGACGACGAGATCGACCGGATGAACTATAAGGCGCAGAAAGACCTTCTGGAGCGCATTCAGCGCGAGCCGGAGGACACCCCTCAGGCGCTGCACGCGATTCTGGTGGCGCGTAATCTGGAGCGTATCGCCGATCATGCCTCGAATATCGCGACGGACGTGATCTTCTGGATCCGCGGGGCGGATCTGCGGCATGAGCTGAGCCTGGCCAGCGACTGATTGGCCTTGGTCCGTCCATCGCAAACCACCTGCTACTGCCATCCGAGTCCGCCGCCACGCAGTGAAGATCTCAAGACGTACCCTTCAGGGACCTGGCGATTTTCCTGGCGCAGCCGGCGGTTCCGCTCTTGTGGATGACTTCGACGATCCATTCATCCGGCACTGAGATCTGACACGTTTTGTCGTGGGATATCGGGCTTCTGGACGAGCGCCGCGCTGGAGATTGACAGCGAAGCGATCCCTGCCAGGATGGGTTTTCTCATTTTGGGACGGTTCTCCAAATTGCAAATCGGATTGAGGGTGCCGCTCTTACCGAATGCAGGGCGCTGCTGACAACGCAATTGTTGGCTGGCTGCGAAGAGGCTTGAGGTAGCGTATAGGCTGACGGTTGCGCGGACGAATGATATCGGCTGCGGCAATGAAACGATTCGCGGGAGTTCCGAGAGGTTCTGTGAAGGATGAGAGAACGATGAGCCGAGGCGATTGGCTAAGGATTGCGGCTGGCGTGATGACGGCGGCCTTTTGGATTGTGCCTGTGGCGGGTTTCTCGCAGGCTCCGGTAACGCGGATGCATTTGCATCTTGATCCTGGCGCGACGACAGTGAGCTTTACATTGAAGGACACCGTGCATACGGTGCATGGAAGCTTTCATCTGAACGCGGCGATGTGTACTTCGATCCGAAGTCGGGCGAAGCGCATGGCAAGATCGAAGTCGATACGGCCTCAGGAGCGAGCGGAGACGACAGGCGCGACGGGAAGATGAAGCGCGAGTATCTTGAAGTGATCAAATTTCCGGTGGCGACGTTTGAGCCCCGCCTGGTAACGGGCAGCACCGGCATGGCCTTTGATGAGAAGTTTGGGACGCAGACGATTTCAGTGACAGGGAACTTCACGCTGCATGGCGCGAGCCACACGATGGTGATGAAGTTTCTGGTGCAGCACGATGGGACCCAGGCGACGGCTACGACGCACTTCCTGATTCCGTATGTGGCGTGGGGAATCAAGGATCCGAGTTTCGCGTTGGTGCGGGTAGAGAAGGAAGTGGCGATGGATGTGGCCGCGAAGGGGACTCTTACGAGCGAGTAGCCTTCTACGCTCTTCACGAGTACAATGTAGATACGTTGCTACATATACGGAGGGCGCATGGCGATCACGACGATTTCAAGCCGCGAGTTCAATCAGGACACCGGGAAAGCCAAGCGTGCTGCGAAGCAGGGGCCCGTGTTTATTACCGATCGTGGGCGGCCTTCGCATGTGTTGCTGACGATCGAGGAGTTTGAGCAGATTTCCGATGCCAAGCCGCGCAAAAATATCCTGGAACTGCTGGCAATGCCGGAGGCCGACTTAATCGAATTTGAGCCACAGCGTCTGCTCGATGAACTCCCGCGGGTGGCGGATTTTGAATGAAATATTTACTGGACACCAATGTTTTGTCCGAGTTCAGAAAATCCAGCACTGGAAAGATAGATGCGAATGTTGCTACATGGGCGAGCAGCGTGCCCGCTACAGATTTATATCTCTCTTCCGTGACGATCCTTGAGCTGGAAATCGGTATTCTCGGGATCGAGCGAAGAGATCGGGTTCAGGGATTACTGTTGCGGGAGTGGATGAACGTTCACGTCTTGCGGCATTTTGATGGCCGAATATTGGCTTTCGATACTTCCGCCGCTCTGAGTTGCGCCACGATGAATGTGCCTGACAGGCGCTCCAGCCGAGATGCAATGATCGCAGCAACTGCGCTTGTGCACGGCATGATTGTGGTTACCCGTAACGCCAAGGATTTTCAGCCTCTCGGAGTGCCGTTTTTTAATCCTTGGCACAACTAAAGAAAGCAGATCAACGCAGCGTAGCGAGAGCCGGGTAGACCTTGCGCCAGTGTTCGTAGCCTGCGGCGTATGCGGCGAGCCAGGCTGGGTCGGGGTCGATGCGCTCGGCTACGGAGATGCCGGCTGCACAAGCGCCGTCGAGGTCAGGCCATGCCCCTGCGCCGACTCCGGCCATGAGAGCAGCGCCGAAGGCTCCGCCTTCTTCGGCGGTGAGGATTTCGACGGAATGGCCGTAGACGCCAGCCTGGATCTGGCGCCAGAGCGGGCCGCGTGCGCCGCCGCCGCCGAGACGAACACCGGTGACGGGGATGCCGAGGCCACCGAAGAGATGGAATGTGTCTTTGAGTGAGTAGGCGACGCCTTCGAGTACGGCGCGGACGAAGTGGCCCGCGGTGTGGATCGTGGAGATGCCGGTGAAGGCTGCGCGAACCGTGGGGTCGAGGTGCGGTGTGCGCTCGCCGAGCAGATAGGGAGCCCATTCGAGCAAGTCGCTGCCGGGAGGGATGGCAGACGCCAGGGCGGTCAGCACGTCGTAATCCTGGCCAGAAAAGAAGGTTTCGCGGAGCCAGCGAAGGCTGAGGCCGGCGGACTGGGTGACGCCCATGACGTGCCAGCGGCCGGGGACGGCGTGGCAGAAAGTGTGGAGGCGGCCCTTGGGGTCTTTTACCGGACTGGCGGTGGCAGCGAAGACGACTCCCGATGTCCCGATAGTGGCTGAGACCGAGCCGGGCTGCAGGATGCCCATGCCGACCGCTCCCGCGCCTTGATCGCCTGCACCAGCTACGACAGGCGTACCGGCAGTGAGGCCAGTGAGTACAGCGGCTTCCGCGGAGATCTGGGCGCAGACTTCGGGGGACTCGAAGACCTCGGGCAGCCAGCTCTCGGGAATTCCGGAGGCTGCGGCAACTTCAGAAGACCAGCGGCGATGGGTTACGTCGAGCAGCAGCGTGCCGCTGGCTTCCTGGACGTCGATTGCGTAGACGCCAGTGAGACGGAAGCGGACGTAATCCTTGGGGCAGAGCATGTGCGCAGTGCGGGCAAAGATTTCCGGCTCGTGCTCTTTGACCCAGAGCAGCTTGGTGAGCGTGAAGTTGGGCAGGGCAGGGTTGCAGGTCAGCTCGATCAGCCGGTCATAGCCGATGGTTTCGGTGAGCCAGTCGCACTGAGGCTGGGTGCGGGTATCGCACCAGATAAGCGACGGACGGAGGACGACGCCGTCCTTGTCGAGCAGGACTGCCCCGTGCATCTGGCCGGTGAGGCCAACTCCGGCGATGGGCTGGCGCGGCTCAGGTGCAGCGGCGATGGCGGCGCGGATGGCGACGAGAGCGGCGCGCCACCAGTCTTCGGGATCCTGCTCGGCCCAGCCTGGATGCGGCGTACGGAATGGCGCGTGCTCTTCGGATGCGGAGCTGACGACTCTCCCCTGCTCATCGACGAGCACTGCGCGGGTGCCTCCGGTGCCTACGTCCATTCCGAGAAACCACATTGCCAGCCGCCTTTCGTAAATCGGTTTTCTAGAACCCGCTGAGGATGCGGGGAAAGGATAGCAGCTTTAACTGTGGTCGCGGAAGGATTCGGGCCACGCGGTTTGTTCGAAGAGCTTGCGGAGTTTTGCGCCACGGCCGGGATGGATGCTTTCGACGAAGGCGATGCGGCCGCGGAGATGGGCGCGGAAGTCGGGGACGCCTTCGCGGTTCTGGCTTGCGGGACCATGGCGGAGACAGTTTGTGAGGATCGCTTTGAGCTGGTCGAAGTCTTCGCGGGGAATGCTTAGATGTTTGTTGACGATCAGGCCGGCGAGCTGCTGGCGTGTGGACCGGCGCTGAATGCGGGTCTTACGGTAGTTGGCGCGAAAGCCTTCTTCGAGCAGAATGGCGGCGACACGATCGGCGAAGGGACGGACACCGCGCTCGAAGGCTTCATTGCCGGAGAAGGCGAGGTCATCGGCGTACCGTGTGTAAACGGCGTTGCTTGCGGTTGCGAGAGCACTAAGGCGGCAATCGAGGCGCCAGGCGCAGAGATTGGCGAGGGCCGGCGAGGTCGGCGCACCTTGAGGGAGATGGGAGCGAACGTACATGCTCCTGATCTCCGCGCTGAAGGAACTGTCTTCCTGACCGATTGCAAACCTCTTGAGGACATGCGGCGGGACCGGGTTGCAGCAGAGATTCGAGAGCCAATCGGCAACCAGCTCGGGATAGCCGGCGGTGCGGAAGAACGCAGCGATACGAGCGAAGGTGATCGACGGGAAGAAATTCTCAATGTCCATGCGCAGGATGATGCGACGGCCAATGTGTGGCGAGGCGAAGGTGCGGATGGAGCGGCCCTGAATAAATCCATGCGCGGCCGGGTGCGGCGGGATGTGGTTGAGGATGTCTCGGAGGATCTGGCGTTGCAGTAGCTTGAGGTGCTGCTTGGGTGATTCGATGAGACGTAGAGTTCCGGATCGCTTACGCGCGGCCGTGTAGAAGTAATGATGAAGTTTTTCCGCGCCGGGCGTTCGCGTGAAATGCCTGCTGTCGGCAAACCACTCGAACTCGGACGGAGTAAGACGCAGCCATTCGCAAAGCCCAGCCATTGTGGGGATCGGTGGAATCGGCCAATGGATCGTAGCCGGTGCTGGACACATCGTCGGCGGCAGGGTTAGTACGGCAACGGCTTGTGGTGCATTGGGCTTCAGACGGAGCCGCTGAAAACCTTCATCTGTAAGAAGGAACCGGACGACTTCGCGGCGGCGCGGATGAGACCGTTTTGCGAAGGCTTCAAGGTAGCGGCGGGAGATGCCGGGCAGTCCTCGATGCCCGGCGGTCTGCCGGATGCGCTCGATGATGCCACCGATCTCTTGCGGACCGGCGAGCATGGCGCGGGCGACAATCGAAGCGAGAAGCTGCCTGGACATAGGTATCAGCGGGCCGGCTCCAACGAGTCTAACCTGCCTTGATGACTCGGGCGCAACCGCGCCCTGAACATCAAGGGATGCAATACCAGTAGAGACGATGCTCCGGGGTATCCCCGGAGAGGCGAAATCGAACTTGCGTTCCTATTACGCCGAAGCTTGGAGGCGCCCCGCTGATGTCAGCGATGATAACTCAATGAATCCTTGAATTGTGCTTGCGTTGAAGTTTCTGAGACGCAGAAAAGCCCTGGTGTTATCCAGGGCCTTTCACCAGAATCTTGAAGCATCACTCAATTTACGAGAGGTAGCTGAAGGGCGTCTCGCGCATGCGAGGATGCAGCGGCTGCGGTTCGAGGCCCGCTGTCGAGGAATTCATCACCTCTTCGAAGGTCTTGCGGAAGATAGCCATCTCTTCCCTTGTGCCGACGGTGATGCGCACGTTGGTGGGCCATGCGGGCCAGATGCGGCCAATATAAACATCCTTGGCGGCCATGGCGGCGAGCACTTCCTTGCCTGGGCGCTTGACGTCAAGCATGAAGCAGTTACTGTCCGACGGTGTGACGTGATAGCCCTTGCTCGTGAGCCAATCCAGATTCTCGGTGCGGATTTCTCCGATTAGTTTCTTGCGAGTGGGTACGAGTTCCGGATCTTCCAAACTGGCTTTTGCTGCTGCCATAGCGGTAATCGGCAGCGAGTTCTGACCACCGAGGGGGGTAAGCTTGTTGAGCAAGTCGGGGCGGCCGATGGCGAAACCCATGCGGATTCCGGCCATGCCATAGAGTTTCGAGAAAGTACGCAGGACGATCACATCCTTGCCTTCTTTCACAAAATGGAGCGACCTGGGCGTGTCGGAGAGATGAATGTAGGCTTCATCAATCATGACAATGGTGCCCTTGGGTGCGTTTGCGACCAGATATTCGATGTCGGCCTGAGGAGTTACGGTACCCGTCGGGTTGTTTGGATTGCAGATGTAGATGACACCTGGATTTGGCGAGGCTGCGAGCATAGCCTTCACGTCATGAATGGCTGCGCCGTTGGGATCGGCAAGCGGTACTTTGATGATGGAAGCGCCTGATGCTTTCGCGGCCCACATGGGGGCTTCATAACCGGGATCTGCGATGACGAGCGGCTTGCTGGGCGAAGTGAAGGCAAGCACGGTGTAGTGCAGCGGCTCGCTGGAACCGGCGTAGGCGACAACAGATTCGGGTTCGAGCCCTTCCATTTTTGCGAAGGTTTGCTCCAGGTCTGTCTGCATCGAGAATTCGTAGCGTCCACCCTTGGGGAGGATGTTGGTCATGGCCGTACGCGCTGTTTCCGAAGGCCCCAGCGGATTCTCGTTGGCGTCGATGTGGATTCCCTTGTTGGGATCGGCAAACTTTGGCCGATCGGCGTAGGCGAGGCGCGCCTCAGTCAGAATGGGAATCGAAGCAATCGCCGATGTGGCTGCCGCGAGACGCAGGAAGGAACGCCGGGAGACGCCGCTACAATCGACGGGATCAGTCGTGGGAGTAGGCATGGATTTGGCTCCTGAGGAATGGAATCGGTGAGCAACTACGGCGGATAGGCGCAGCGGGGCCGCTGGAAGTGCGGTGCGTAACGGAAAGGATGTGCCCCATGCCTCAAGGTATCGCCGTGCCCTGCAGAAGACAAGGAAGAAATTGGGAACGTTGGCGCCGGAAAGCGCCGGGCCATGTTAGGCTTGGTTCGGTAAACGATTTCTCACATGTTTCCCGGCTCTGATTCAAGGTTTTCGCGACCGCAGGCGGGCTAAATCGACGGAACAGGTCAGGCCGCGAAAGTTTGCTGGAAAAACCCCGCATTTTCCTTGACAGGTGCTTAGGTAAACCCATTTACTAGGGATCGCGCCTCCGGAATCTCCCCGCTCTTCCGGAATCGGACGATCCTTAACAGGTGACAGGATGCTCGTTTTAACCGCCGCCGCAAACAACCCAGCAGTTCCCGCTCTCCCTGGTGCGCACGCGTTAGCGTTATGGACCACGGGAGTTCACTCCCTGGCGCACCTTGGACCGCTCGACATTACGGTCATCGCCGTCTATTTCGCGATGGTGATCTGGATCGGCTTCTACCTGAAGAAGCGCGCTAATACCAGCGAAGAGTTCTTCATGGCCGGCCGCGAGATGACGGCGTGGATCGCGGGGCTGAGCTTTGTTTCCGCCAACCTGGGTTCGCTGGAGCTGATGGGATGGGCAGGGTCGGCGTATCAGTATGGCATCCTGGCGGCGCACTGGTACTGGATCGGCGCGATTCCCGCCATGCTGTTTCTCGGCATGGTGATGATGCCCTTCTACTACGTGTGCAAGACGCACTCGGTGCCGGGGTATCTGGAGTTGCGGTTTGGCCAGGGATCGAGCACGGTGGCCGCGGTTTCATTCGCTTTCATGACGGTGCTGATGAGCGGCGTGAACATGTTTTCGATGGCCAAAGTGATGGAGATTGTACTGGGGTGGAACCTGACCTTCTCCATCGTTGTCTCATCGCTCTCGGTTGCGGCCTACGTGGCGCTGGGCGGCTTGCGTTCGGCCATATTCAACGAAGTGCTGCAGTTTGTGCTGATCTGGGGCGGCGCTCTGCTGGTGCCGATTCTCGGGCTCTGGGAGACGGGCGGCTGGACGGGCCTGAAGGCGCGCATCGCGACGAATATCCAGCTGCATCTGATTCCTGCCGGCGACTACACGCATATGTGGCGCAGCATGGGCCACTTTGCGGACAATCCGATGGGCGTGCACTGGACGGGCATCGTCTTTGGCCTTGGCTTTGCGATCAGCTTCGGTTATTGGACCACGGACTTCCTGGTAGTGCAGCGCGTGCTTGCCGCCAACAGCCTGCGCTCCGCGCGGCTGGCTCCGGTGATTGGATCGTTCTTCAAGATGGCGGTGCCTTTCATCGTCATTCTGCCGGGCCTGCTAGGCCTGGTGGTGCTGCAGAATCCGAATGGAACCCACATGCTGCTGCACGGCGAAGACTTCGTGGCCGCGCATGCGGGGCAGGGATTGCACAGCTACAACGACGTGCTGCCGCTGATGATGGTGCGCTATCTGGGGCCGGGTCTGCTGGGCTTGGGCATCACGGCCCTGATTGCCGGATTCATGAGCGGCATGGCCGGCAATGTGAGTGCGTTCTCCGCCGTGTGGACCTACGACCTCTACCGGCCGCATATCGTCAAGAAGGCGAGCGATCAGCACTATGTTGCGGTGGGCCGGTGGGCGACGATTCTGGGTGTGCTCATTTCCATCGTGGCGGCCTATTCGGTACAGAACGCGCCGGGCATCATGGATTATGTGCAGGCGCTGTTCAGCTTCTTCATTGCTCCGCTGCTCGGAGCCGTGCTGCTGGGCATGTTCTGGACGCGGGGAACGAAAGAAGGCGGCTTCTGGGGGCTGTTGATCGGCACGCTGACGTCGGTGGGTCTGTTCTTGTGGGTACACTTCGATCCTTCGGCGCTGCGGTACGTTGCGCTCTCGCCGGATGCGAAGGACATGGCCGAAAACATGTACCGCGCGTTGTGGTCGTTCAGCGTTACGGCGATTGTCACAGTGGTAGTCAGCCTTGCTACAAAGCCAAGGCCGATTGCCGAACTGGACGGCCTGGTCTATGGAGCAACCAAGCTGCCCGTGGAAGAGCCGGTACCGTTCTTCAAGAATGAATGGTTCTGGACCGCGATTGCCATTGCGGTCTTCCTGGTGCTGCAGGTGATTTTCTGGTAAGGAGCAAACGATGCATTCCGGCGCAGAAGGCGAGATATCGATCTGGTTTTTTATTGGCGTGCTGCTGACCGCTTACGGCGCGATCGTGCTGAGCTATGGCATCTGGGAGCTGGTGACGGGAAACCTCGCCAACGTGGTGCTGAGCCGTCTGCACGCACCGGTATGGTGGGGCGCCTTGCTGCTGATGCTGGGATTGTTTTACGCATTACGCTTCAAGCCGGGCAAATAGACCCGGTCCTCTCCCAAGAGACCGAGTGTCACGCACGCTGGTGATGCACTCGGCCAAAAGACTCACGTAAGACTTGAATTCATGCGCGCAACGTAACTTCGCGCTTTACAACAAGGAGCAATGGCAATGGCAGCGGAACGAAAGATGACTTATGGAGTAGTGGTCGGGAATCGCGGATTCTTCCCGGACCATCTGGCGAAGACCGGCCGCGAAGAAATGATTGCGGCGATCGAAGCCACTGGCGACAAAGCCATTGTTCTTACGGAGCAGGAGTCAAAGTTTGGCGCGGTGGAGGCCTTTGCCGAAGCCAGGCACTGCGCCGAGCTTTTCAAGAAGCATGCGGCGGAGATTGACGGCATTATCGTGACGCTTCCGAACTTTGGCGACGAGCGTGGCGTAGCCGATGCGCTGCGTCTGTCGGGGCTGAAAGTGCCGGTGCTGATACAGGCGACTCCGGACCGCAGCGATGCGATGACGATTGCGACACGGCGCGACAGCTTCTGCGGCAAGATGAGCGCATGTAACAACCTGATGCAGTACGGGATTCCATACTCGTTGACGACACTGCATACGGAAGCGCCGACTTCGCCGGAGTTCAAGGCGGATCTGGAGTGGTTCGGAGCGGTCTGCCGCATCGTGAAAGGCTTGAAGAATCTGCGCATTGGATCGATCGGCGCGCGGCCGCAGGCCTTCAATACTGTGCGTTATTCAGAGCGCATTCTGGAGACGAGCGGCATCTCGGTGATTCCGATCGACCTTTCGGAGATTCTGGGGCGCATCAACAAGATGGGCGACCACGACGATGCGGCGCAGGGCAAGCTGGCGGCGATCAAAAGCTATGTAACCACGTCGGGGATTCCCGAAGCCGCGTTGATAAAGATGGCCAAGCTGGGCGCGGTGATCGATGGCTGGATGAAGGAAGTGGAAGCGACGATCTCAGCCGTACAGTGCTGGACCTCGCTGGAGGAGTATTTCGGTGTCGTTCCGTGCACGATCATGAGCATGATGTCGAACGACCTGATTCCCTCGGCCTGCGAAGTGGATGTGCCGGGAACGCTGAGCATGTACATGCTGGCGCTGGCCTCGGGCACGCCGTCTGCTTTGCTCGACTGGAACAACAACTACGGCAACAATCCTGACAAGTGCGTGTGCTTCCACTGCTCGAACCTGCCGAAGCACTTCTTCAAGGATGTGAAGATGGATTACCAGGAGATCATTGCCGGAACGGTCGGCAAGGACAACACCTTTGGCACCTGCGTGGGCCGCGTGAAATCAGGTGCGATGAGCTATGCGCGCTATTCGACCGATGACCGGCGCGGCGTGATTCGCGGCTATACGGGACCGGGCAAGTTTACAGACGATCCGCTGTTTACTTTTGGTGGCGCGGGCGTGGCGGAGATTCCGAAGCTGCAAAAGCTGCTGAAGCACATTTGCCGCGAAGGCTTCGAGCATCATGTGGCGGCAAACTTCAGTGATGTTTCGAAGGCTGTGCATGAAGCGGCGACGCGGTATCTCGGATGGGAGAGCTACTACCACCCGGAACTGGAAGACTAATCAAGGTAAAGAGGAACAGAGAGCGCCGGTAGAGTTTGCCGGCGTTTTTTGTTTTGTCCCTAGTAAATCGTTTCCGTAAGCCCGGGTCCGATTGGTACATTGGTAGTGTTTTGGAAGGGGAAGAAACGCAATGGGGGCAAGGATCGCCAAGAGCCTGGTGGTGAATGGAACTACATTGGTCACGCAGGAAGCATGGAGTGCGGAACTAGAGGCAAAGCACAACCAGGTTGTGGAGTGGCTGCGGAGCGAGGAACTGGACGGGCTGCTGCTGAAGCGCAACGAAAACATCGCGTGGCTGACGGGAGGCGCAGTCGAGCTGCGGGTGCTGACGCCGAGCGAGACCGGTGTTGCGGCGATTCTGGTGACGGCCGAGGGTAGACGTTACTACTTCACGACGGCGAATGAGGCTCCGCGGCTGCACGATGAGGAATTTGGCGCACTCGATTTTGAGCCGGTGATCTTTCCTTGGTATGCGAACGATACCGACCAGCAGGCGCTGGAGCTGGCAAGAGGACAGGTCGCATGCGATATGCCCGGGACAGGCTTTGAGCGTACGCATATGTATCCGCTGCGGGCGTCGCTGCAAGCGACCGAGATTGCACGCTTTCGCTGGCTGGGGAAGCAGGCCGCCGATGCTGTCTCTACGGTATTGAAGCAATTGAAGCCAGGCATGACCGAGTACGAGATGGAGGGGCAGGTTGCGGATGAGCTGCTCCGCCGTGGCATTCTGCCTTCGGTCTACCTCATGGCCGTTGATGAGCGCATCCTCAAGTACAAGCATGCGGTTGCGCGCGGACGGAAGCTTGAGAAGTATGGCATGCTCAATCTCTGTGCGCGCAAGTGGGGGCTGACAGTTTCGATTACGCGGTTCGCGTACTTTGGCGCTGTTCCTGAGGATCTGCAGCAGAAGTTTCATGCGGCTGCGCAGGTGAATGCTGCTCTTCTGGATGCAACGCGCGTAGGGGCGACATCGGCACAGCTATTCAAAGTGGCGGCGGACGCTTACGCGCGCGAAGGCTTTGCCGGCGATGAGCAGATGCATCATCAGGGCGGAGCCACGGGTTACTGGGAGCGCGAATGGGTTGCTACGCCTCAGGGCACGGAACAGGTAGTAAATAACCAGGTGTTTGCGTGGAACCCAAGCGTACGCGGCGGCAAAGTGGAAGATACTGTCTTGCTGACGGACGGTGGAATTGAACTGTTGACGCCGACGCCGGAGCTGCCTGCGCTTGCATCGAGCGCAAACGGGAAGAGCTATCCGGCTACGGGGGTGTTGATCTTGTAAGTCTGCACAGTGAGTAGGCGCGGAGGATCCGCGCTATCGTGTATGGGCCGGCAGCAGTGTCATTCTCATCGTGAGCACTACCAGGGCTGTCCAGAGCAGATCAGCTCCGAGCAAATGGACAACCTGCATCCAGACAGGGGCAAGGAGATAGACATCGAGCGCGCCGAGCACGTATTGCAGCACGAGCAGGCCGACGACGAGCGCTGAGAGGCCCCGGTTATCCCATGCACCGCCGCGCCGGGTGGCGCGAATCAGCAGCCAGATGAGGAAGATGCTGACAAGAATCGCAAGGGTGGGGTGGGTCCAGCGCCAGCGCAGCAGCCAGTTGCTTTGTTGCGCGAAGTCCTGTTTGAGCGATTCGCTCAGTGATGTTGCCGGAAAGAGTGTATCGCCGAGCGCGGCAAGCGAGCCTGTCACACCGACGATCATCACCGAGATCATGCCTATGGTGGTGCCAACGGGCGCGGTGATGCGCACGTCGCGCCAGCGATAGCCAATACGGCGCCCAAGGAAGTGCGCTGTTGCGGCAAGCGCGGCGACAAGCAGCAGGGTGTTGGACAGATGCAGCGCTTCGAAGGGTGGGCGCAGGGGTGAGCGGCTTTCGGCGGTGAGCCCAAGTTTGACCAGCAGCGCGCCGAGCACGGCTTCGGTAAGAGTAAGAAAGAGCGCAGTTCCCGCAGCCCATCGCGCAAGATGACCTTGCACGGTGCGGCGCCATGTCCAAATGAGCAGAGCGACGATCAGGATAAGGTCGAGCCCCGCAGTAATGCGATGGGTAAACTCGATGAGAGTGTGCATCGTTAGCGACTGCTGGATGATGGTGCCATTGCAGAGCGGCCAGTGATCGCCGCAGCCCGCGCCTGAGCCGGTCGCGCGCACGATAGTTCCCCAGAGAATGGTCGCGATGAAATAGGCCAGCACTCCCCAGGCGAAGCGGCGCAGTGCTGCCGATGGCATGCGGTCGGAGATGCGAATGGCTGTAATGGTCATGGACTGTGCGTTTCCCGCAACTCTCAAGTTTAGATCATGTCGGCAGAGACAGCGTGGCAACTAGTGGGATGATTCGGCGATGAGCCGGCAGACGTGATCCACAATGATGAGATCTTCTTCGGGTGGGATAACGCGGACGGTTACCGGGGAATTGCCGGAAGAGATCGTTGCTTCGCCGCGCGAGTTGTTGCGTTGAGGATCGAGAACAATTCCGAAGCACTCGAGACCTGAACAGATTTCAGTACGCGAAGCAGCATCGTTGACGCCGATACCTCCGGTGAATACGAGCATGTCGAGCCCACCGAGCACCGCGATATAGGCGCCGATGAATTTGCGGATCGAGTAGACAAATTGATCCACGGCAAGTCGCGCATCGTGGTTGCCGGCGGCGACGGCTTCGCGTAGTCCACGCATATCGTTAGTGGCTTTGCTTACGCCAATAAGACCTGCCCGCTTGCTGACCACATCTTCAAGTTCGTCTGCCGCATGTTTGCTATCTGCAGAGGACTTCGAGAGCTCACGGAGGATGAAGATGAGTACTCCGGGATCGATGTCGCCGGTGCGGGTGCCGGAGATGAGACCGCCGGTAGGCGTAAGGCCCATGGAGGTATCGACACTGCGGCCGTCGCGAATCGCACAGATAGATGCGCCGTTGCCGAGATGGGCAACGATGAGCCGCGATGGCACACTGGGTTTGAGATGAGCGATGATCGACTCATAAGAGATACCGTGCGCACCAAAGCGCTGCACGCCCATCTCGGTATATTTAGCCGGGATCGGCAAGCGGCGCGTAACCTCAGGCAGATCACGATGGAAATAGCTGTCGAGGCAGATAAAGTTGGGCACATCCGGAAACAGTTTCAACATTTCGCGCATGATGAAAAGCGCGACGGGGTTGTGCAACGGAGCGAAGTGGATATAACGCTCCAATTCCTCGATCAGCTCTGGCGTAACACGCTGATTTTCGGTGATGGTGGGCCCGCCGCACACCACGCGATGGCCGATGGCCGCGGGATGAGGCCATGTCGGCCCATCGCCTGAGTGCTTCTCGGCAGAAAGCAGTGCGTCTTCGACAAGTTTGAAGGCTGCGGACAGATCGGGCACATGAGGTGACTGATCGACGAGCTTCTTGTCATCTGCATCCTTGATCCAGAATTTACCCGCATCGTGCCCGCCGCCGATACCGTCGACAGCTCCTTCCACCAACTTGCGTCGTTTCGTTTCTCCAGCTTCGTACATGGAGAACTTGATGGAAGATGAGCCGCTGTTCAGAACCAGTACGGGAAGACCGGGCATGGGGGATCCTCGCAACAGATTGTTGGATGCAACTATGCGAAAGACCACTGCCAATCGCGAATCTCAGGAAGATCCTCACCGTATTCGGCAACGTAGAGACGGTGCTTCTGAATGCGCTCGTAGTAGGTTTCGCTTGCGCTCTCAGCCATATCTGCCAGGCGCGGAATGCGCTTGATCGCGTCAAGCGTTAGCTGATAACGATCGATATTGTTGCGCACACACATGTCGAAGGGCGTGGTGGTGGTGCCTTCTTCCTTGTATCCGCGCACGTGGATGTTGTCATGGCCATGACGGCGATAGGTGAGGCTGTGGATGCACCAGGGATAGCCATGGAATGCGAAGATGATGGGTTTATCCGTGGTAAAGGCGAGGTCAAATTCTTCGTCGCTCAGACCATGCGGATGCTCGGAACTTGGCTGCAGCGTCATGAGGTCAACGACATTGACAACACGGATCTTGATGCCGGGGACATCGGCGCGCAGTTGCATCGCCGCCGCAAGCGTTTCCTGCGTCGGCACATCGCCGCAGCAGGCGAGAACCACATCAGGGTCACCTTCGTCAGATGCCCAATACCAGATGCCGAGGCCAGCAATGCAGTGCTGCACTGCTTCATCCATCGTGAGCCACTGCGGCTCAGGCTGCTTGCCGGCGACGATAAGGTTGATGTAGTTGCGGCTGCGCAGGCAATGATCGGCAACCGACAGGAGGCTGTTGGCGTCAGGCGGCAGGTAGATGCGAACGACATCAGCCTTCTTGTTGAGCAGATGATCGATGAAGCCAGGGTCCTGATGCGAAAAACCGTTGTGGTCCTGCCGCCAGACGTGCGAACTCAAGAGATAGTTGAGCGAAGCGATGGGCTTGCGCCATGGAATCTCGCGGGTGACCTTAAGCCATTTCGCGTGCTGATTGACCATTGAATCCACGATGTGAATGAAGGCCTCGTAGCAGGAGAAGAATCCGTGGCGGCCGGTGAGCAGATAGCCTTCGAGCCATCCCTGGCAGAGGTGTTCGCTGAGCACTTCCATGACGCGGCCGGTCTGCGAAAGCAACTCATCGACCGGAAGCGTTTCGGCCATCCATGCTTTGCCAACGCCTACTTCCACCGCCTGCAGGCGGTTGGATGCTGTTTCATCCGGACCAAAGACGCGGAAATTTTTCTGCAGCCAGATTGGCCTGCATCACGGCGTGCAAGCAGCTGGCCGAGTATGCGTGTGGACTCCATTGGTTTGCTGGCCGCGATTCGATCGATCGACGGGCACGGCGAAGTCGCGGAAGTTGGGCATCACGAGCGGCTTTAAGCAGCAGGCCACCGTTGGCATGCGGATTCATGCCCATGCGCCGGCGGCCCTTGGGAGCTATATCCGCGATTTCAGCGCGGAAGCGGCCTTTGTCGTCGAAGAGTTCCTCTGGCTTATACTAACGCATCCACTCTTCGAGCAGGCGCAGGTGCTCGGGCTTTTCGAAGAGCTCGGCGAATGGAACCTGATGCGCGCGCCACGTTCCTTCGACCGGTTTGCCATCCACGGTCTTGGGGCCGGTCCAGCCTTTGGGGTTTTGAATGATGAGCATCGGCCAGCGCGGGCGCTCGGTCGTGCCCATCTTCACGCGCGGCCTTCTGGATCGCGGCGATGCGGTCGAGCATGGTGTCGAAGACAGCTGCGGCCATCTGCTGATGCATCGATGTGCGGATCGTCGCCTTCGAGCGTGAAGGGCTCATATCCGTAGCCGCGCATCAGCTCTTCGAGTTCGGCATGCGGAATGCGCGCGAGCACCGTGGGGTTGGCGATCTTGTAGCCGTTGAGGTGGAGGATCGGGCAGCACTGCGCCGTCGGTCGCGGGATTGAGGAATTTGTTCGAGTGCCAGCTTGTGGCGAGCGGGCCGGTCTCCGCTTCGCCATCGCCGACGACGCAGGTGACGATGAGATCGGGGTTGTCGAAGGCCGCGCCGTAGGCATGCACCAGCGAATAACCCAGCTCGCCGCCCTCGTGAATCGAGCCCGGCGTTTCCGGCGCGACGTGGCTGGGAATGCCGTAGGGCCAGCTGAACTGGCGGAACAGACGCTTGATGCCGTCCGCATTCTGCTCGATGTGCGGGATACATTTCGGTGTACGAGCCTTCGAGATAGGTATTGGCGACATGCCCGGCCCGCCGTGTCCTGGACCGATGATGTAGATCATGTTGAGATCGCGCTCGCGGATGAGCGCGATTGAGTGCACATAGATGAAAGTTGAGGCCGGGCGTCGTGCCCCAGTGGCCGAGCAGGCGCGGCTTCACGTCGTCGAGCGTCAGTGGCCGTTCCAGCAGCGGATTGTCTTTGAGATAGATCTGGCCGACGGAGAGATAGTTGGCCGCGCGCCAGTAGGCGTCCATCTTGGTCAGCAACTCAGGGCTGAGGATCTGCTCCATCTGTTTCGAATCTGCGCTCTGCGCTTCGCCATTTCCGGGAATGAGTTCGTTAGCCATGTGTCACCTCATTGGATAGAAATATCTTGGAAAAGCAAGCCATAACCCGCTCACGCAGATGTTAACAGCGTCGCGTTACAGAATTGTGTGACAATGCTCACACGAGATCGAACCGGCATGGATCACGGCTGTGGGATGCATGAACTCCTCACCATTTCTCATGCGGCTCCAATATGGATGTAAATAATTTCAGAGCCTGTAGTTGGCCGCCTCGAGCTTCTGTTGCCACTGCCATGCTGAACGCAGAATTTCATCTACATCACGCCTCGCAACCCAGCCGAGAACTTCTTTAGCCGTTGACGGATCGGCGTAGAGCGACGGTGGATCACCAGGGCGAGGCGGTGTGAATTCGTGCGGCACATCCAGTCCGGTTAGACGCCGAAAAGTATCCATGAGTTCTTTGATCGAAGTACCGCGCCCTGTGCCGAGGTTGAGGCTGATGGATTGTCCGCCGCGAGCAAGATAGTCAAGAGCACGCACATGCCCATCGCCAAGATCGGATACGTGAATGAAATCACGCACGCAAGTGCCGTCCGGCGTGTTCAGGCTATCTCCGAAGATTTTCAGCGGAGGTGCTTTGCGAAGAACAGCCTTGAGCATCAATGGGATCAGATGCGTTTTCAGGATCATGGATCTCGCCGATTTCGCCGGATGCATGCGCCCCTGCTGCGTTGAAATAACGCAGAGCAACATAGCGAAGGCCGTGCGAAGCGCCGTAAGCCGAGAGCACGCGCTCGAAGAAGAGCTTGGTTGCGCCGTAAGGGTTAATTGGATTCTTTGGAGAGTCTTCGGTAATGGGCAGCTTAGGCGGAACGCCGTAGGTTGCACACGTGGAAGAAAAGATGAATGTACGCACCGGTGAAGCCAGAACGGCATCCATGAGTTTGAGCGCGGATTCGACGTTGTTCTTGAAATATTTACGTGGATTCGCGACCGACTCGCCTACGTATGCGGACGCTGCAAAGTGTATGACGGCATCGACGCGAGTGAGAAGCGGAGCCAGTGTTTCTTCGTCTGCAATATCGCCTTGAACGAATTCAAAACCTTCAGAAAGTTTGCGGTAACCAGTTCTCAGATTGTCATAGATGATGACTTCGTGACCAGCGTGTATGAGCTCTCTGACGGTATGTGAGCCTACATATCCGCTACCACCCGTTACAAGAACGCGCATTCGATCTCCCGTGACGCTTTGTTGACTCAGGGGTCCGAGCAATCCTATTCTGAAGTCGACTGCTGGACCTCGCAGTGCGGTTTCGTTTCATCATCCCCTTGGAACCGGAAATGAGTACATGATCTCGATTTTGATCCTAACACTGAACGAAGAGGCCAATCTTCCTGAGTGCCTGGCTTCGTGCATGTGGTCGGATGATATCCACGTTCTCGATTCGTATTCTTCAGACCGAACCGTGGAGATAGCCAAGGAACATGGCGCGCATCTCTGGTTTCGCAAGTTCGACAGCTTTGCGCAGCATCAGAACTGGGCGCTTGAGAATATCCCTTTTAAGCATCCGTGGGTCTTCTACTTCGATGCAGATGAACGCATTACACCGGAGCTTGCGCGATCGATGCAGCGCGCCGTGCAGGCGCCAGGTGAATATGTGGCGTACAGCGTACAGCGCCGGGACTTCTTTCTTGGGCAATGGCTCAAACATGTGCAGATGACTGCTTATTATGATCGATTGTTCCGCCCGGAGAAGATGCACTACGAAAGATTGGGTCACTGCATCTCGAAGGCCGATGGATCGGTTGGACAGATGAGCGGCTATCTCGATCATTTTCCTTTCAGCAAGGGCATGAACGACTGGGTGCAAAAGCATAATTTCTACAGCACGCAGGAAGCACAGCAGACAATTGCCAATCAAAAGGATGGGCAAAAGACTAGTATTTCCGGAATTTTCTTTGCGAAAGACAGGAAAGAACGCAGGAAAGCTCTAAAAGAGCTGTATTACAGCTTGCCCGCGCGACCTATGCTGAAATTCCTCGTGATGTACTTTGGCAAGCGAGGGTTCATGGATGGCTATGCCGGGTTCGCATACTCAACCTTGATTGCGTTTTATGAGTATCTGATCGTACTGAAAACGCGAGAACTTTCGGCAAAACAGGCCAAGCTCGAATCGAGTGGCGTCACCAGCGATGTTTCGAAGCCGGCCGTCTTCTAGAATCTCTTTTTCAACTTCAATATCTGGGATTCAAAGCCATACCACAGGATGGTTGCGGCCACGGTCGCGGCGATGATGCGCAGACCGAGAATGATGAGATTGCCCGTCATGCCCATGTGTTCGAACCGCGGGCTGAATGAGCCGAAGTATACGAAGACCAGAATGTGCGTCATGTACATGCCATAACTGATCTGGCCGTAATACGCGAGCGGTCCGCGGCGCAATACAAAGGCCAGCGGATTGCGTGCGCCGGTCCCGGCAATCGCCAGGAGCACTACGCCGGTAAAGCCGAGAGCAAGAGCCGTATCGAGGAAAGACGTTCCTCCGGCATAGGTCGCGGTGAGTGCGAAGCCTGCTACGGCAGCGATGGCGCCGATCCACAACCATGTACGGCGCGAGAGCTTGAGACTGTACATGCCGAGCGCGAGCAGGCTGCCCATGGCAATGCCGTCGAGATGAATCAGTGTGTGTGTGGGATTGAGCCAGTGCGCGTGGCTGAGCCGGATAAAAGGCGATGCGATGACCAGGGATAGCAGAAACAGCGGGAGAAACCAGCGGCCGATGCGTCCTTTGCTGATGCGTACCACAGGAGCCCAGAGGAAGTAATACTGCTCTTCGATGGCCAGAGACCAGGTAGGGCCCAGGGTGCCGGGCAGTGGCGCGTGGCGCAGGTTCTGCAGAAACAGCGCGTAGGCGGCCAGGGTTTTCCAATGAGTCTGATTGGCCAGCGTATCGCCAAGAAACCAGTCTGGAATGGAATAGCAGAGGATGAAAAGCAGGATGTACACGGGCCAGATGCGCAGGGCGCGGCGAGCGTAGAAATTGCGAAAGTAATGTGGCTTGTTCCGGGCCTCGATCAGGATCGAGGTGATGAGGAAACCGGAGAGAACGAAGAATAGATTGACGCCTGCCCATCCCCAGAGCGAGGCGTAATAGAGAGAAGTTCCGTTGAGCAGCGGATGGTTGTGGTAAACGACCACAGCGAGCACGGCAATGCCGCGCAGCCCCTGTAGCTCCGGAATGTACGACGGGAGCCACTCAGGACGCCGCGGTTGAGGAGATGTGGTCCTCTCAGGCGCGGCGCCGAGTTCCGGATTATGCAACGGGCGTTGAATGGCGGCTTCGGGCATGCTGTGAGCGATGAACGCTACCCGGCAGCCAGCTCTTTGGCTCGCTGCGTGGCGCGCATAACTGCTTTGATGAGAGTAACGCGCAATCCGCCTTCTTCGAGCTCGAGAATGCCGTCGATCGTGCATCCGGCGGGAGTGGTTACGGCGTCTTTGAGCAGAGCAGGGTGGTAGCCGGTGTCGAGCACCATCTTGGCAGCTCCGAAGGTGGTCTGAGCGGCGAGCAGCGTTGCCGTATCGCGCGGAAGGCCAACTTTGACGCCGGCTTCGGCGAGCGACTCCAGAATGATGTAAATGAAGGCCGGCCCGGAGGCTGACAGACCGGTCACAGCGTCCATGTGTTTTTCATCGACGGTGACGGTGCGGCCTACGGTCTCGAAGATGCGACGCGCGAGCTCCATCTGCTCATCGGTAACGAAGCGTCCACGGCAGAGTCCGGCGATGCCCGCGCCGAGCGCAGACGGCGTATTGGGCATGGCGCGGATGACAGGAATCTCGATGCCTGCGGCTTCCTCGATGGCCGCTGTCTTCACCGACGCGGCAAAGGAGACGATGGTCTTCTTTGTGGTCAGCGCAGGGCGAATCTGGGCGATCAGATCGGGCACCTGGAAAGGCTTGACGCCGAGCAGGATGAGGTCGGCGTTGCCGGCTGCGGCCAGATTGTCGGTGGAGACGTCGACGCCCCATTGCGAGGAAAGAGCCATGGCTTTTTCGACGTGGGCGACGGTGGCATGAATCTGGTCGGACGGAAAGAGATTTTGCTTAAGGAAAGCCTGAAGAAGAATGCCGCCCATTTTTCCGGTGCCGAGCACGGCGATGCGCACGTGGGGCAGTTGTGCGGGAATTTCTTGAGATAAAACGGGGAGTTCTGACACGATGAGTTCCTTTTCGCTCAGTCCGGCGCGGTATCAAAGACAATGTGCGTCCGGTACGTTCTTTTCAGGATACCTTCTGAGGCACGGGGAAGCACGGAATCAAGCGGGTAGCTCAGGCAGATTCCTGCTGCCGCCAGGGCCATTCGCGGCGCTGACGGGCGCGAATCATGTAAATCACGGTTCCGCTGGCGGCGATGGCGGCTGCTGCGCCGAGCTCGAGCAGCGGATTGGGCCGGTAGACGAGGATGAAAATAAATCCTGCCATGGCGGCAAGCGGCGGCAGGGGATAAAGCGGAATGCGGAAGGGACGGCGCAGGTTGGGCTGCGTCTTACGCAGCCAGAGAACTCCGGCCTGCTGCAACAGGAACTGCAGCAGAATGCGGATCACGACCAGCAGCGCGATGACCTGGCTAAGTGAAAAGAAGCAGAAGATGGTGGCGACTGCGGCGAGCGCCAGCAGGGAGCGATGGGGAAAGCCGTGGCGCGGATGCAGCGCGGCGAGTTTGCCGAAGTAGTTGCCGTCGCGTGCGGCCGCATAGGGAACACGGGAGTAGCCGAGCAGCAGCGAGAAGACGGAGGCAAAGGCGCTCCAGAGGATCAGCGCTGCGAGGATCTGGCCTGCGGTGCGGCCAAAGGCGGATTGGGCGATTTCGGCAACGAGAGCCAGACGGCCGTGCGCGTCCCCCTTCAAGGCAAGCGGCGAACTGCTGCCCATGGCGGGCAGTACGGCCATGTTCATGGCGACGTAAAGCGCAGCGACGATGAGGATGGAGATGAGGATGGCGCGGGGGATGGTCTTTTCCGGGCGCTTCACCTCGGAGCCGAGAAAACAGATGTTGTAGTAGCCCCAGTAGTCGTAGCAGGTGATGAGCGTGGCCTGCGCCAGGGCCGGCAGCAATCCCACGGAAGGCCACGCGGCAAGATGCGAGAGATGCCATATGCCGGCCTGCATGCGGCTGCCTGTGACCGCTCCGGAAATGATGACTCCAATGACCGTGAGCAGAACGCCGCCGAAGAGAATCCACGCGGTTTTGGCAATCGACGTCAGGTTGCGATAGAGAAGCGCGGTGACGAGGATGCAAGTGGCCGCCGCTACGAAGTTGGTTTCATGCAGAAACGGCAGGGCGGCGATTGGCTGCGATGCGAGATTGGGAAAGAGAAAGGCGAGAAAAGTTGCAAGACCGATGCATCCTGACGCAATCGAAAGCGGAGCTGAGAAGCTGAGCTGCCAGACATACAGGAACGAGACCCAACGGCCGGGACCTTTGGGACCGTAGATCTGGCTGAGGAATGCGTACGATCCACCTGCCTGAGGAAACATCGCGCCCAGCTCGGCACATACCAGTCCATCGCAGACGGCAATGCCCGCACCCAGCAGCCAGGCCCAGATGGCATATCGGCTTCCGGCAGCGGCGATGACCAGTGGCAGAGTCAGGAATGGCCCGACACCGATCATGTCCATCATATTGAGGACTACGGCGGAGGACAGCCCGATGCGCCGGGACAAACCCGAGTCGTGCTGGCCGTGCGCAGTGTGGACCGGCTTGTGCGAATCAGGCTGGGAATTCATATCTTGAGATACGCGGGGTCCACAAGCCAGCTCGCGTGCTGCAGGACTGCCCGGATTGTACACTGACAGCAAGCATGGGATTCCGTCCACTTACCACACAGCTTGCCTCATGGCTGGCCATGGCCAGTCTGCTTCCTTCGTGTGCGCCGGCACAGCAACCGGCTGCACCCCACACCGCTGCCAATCCTGAGCCGACGCCCATTGCGCTGCCCCTTGCAGAAGACCGCGGAGCTGCTGCGCTGGAACAGAACCTGAAGCGGCTTGGTACATGGGCCAGCGTGATGGATATCGTGGCGCATCCGGATGACGAAGATGGCTCGATGCTGACCTACGAAAGTCGCGGGCAGGGTGTGCGCGCTTCACTGATGACGTTGACGCGTGGTGAAGGCGGTCAGAATGCCATGGGCACCGACGACTACGATGCGCTGGGACTGATCCGCACCAACGAGTTGCTGCGCGCCGACGAGTTCTATGGAGTGAAGCAGTATTTCGGGACGGAAGCGGACTTCGGTTTCTCGAAGACACAGAAAGAGTCCTTTGAGCGCTGGGGGCATGAGCGCGTGCTGTGCGATACAGTGCTGGCCGTGCGCGAAGAGCGGCCGCTGGTGCTGGCTTCGACATTCGTCGGCGGCATCACCGATGGGCATGGGCAGCACCAGGTATCGGGCGAAGTAAGCCAGGAAGCGTATCTCGACGCGGGCAATCCAAAGGTGTGCCCGGAGCAGATCGCAGCGGGGCTCAAGCCGTGGTCGCCGCGCAAAGTGTATGCGCGGGTGCCGTTTGCCCCTGTCACCGACAAAGGCATGTTCGACTACGCCACCGGTACGTGGGCTCCGGCGAAGTTCTACAACTACGTGACCAAACAGTGGACGTCGACAGCGCCCACGGCCGATGTGAGCATTCCATCGAGCAAACTCGATCCCCTGCTGGGGCGGAGCTATATCCAGATTGCACGTGAAGGGTGGGGCGAGCAGAAATCGCAGTACGGCGGAGCGAATCCGACGCTTTCCGGCGGTGGCGGCTCGGAGTATCACCGCTACGGATCGCGCGTGAACGAGAAATCCGGTGAGGAGAGTGATTATTTCGAAGGCATTCCGATCGGTATCGAGGGGATGGCTTCGCTGGTTTCCGGTCCGGCGCCGGAGTGGCTGACGAGCGGGTTGAAGGCGATCGCAACCGATGTAGAGAAGGCAAGCCGCGAGCACAGGCCGGAACAGCCAGATGCAATTGCACCGGCTCTGAAGACAGGTTATGAGGCAACCCGGGCGTTGCGGGAACGGGTTGCTTCAAGTCAACTGAAAGACCTTGAAAAATACGATCTCGATTTTGAGCTGAGCCTCAAGATGCAGCAGTTTCAGAATGCGCTGGGTGAAGCCCTAGGACTCGATCTGCTGGCATTTACTGTACGCGGCGGCGGTAACTCCGGCGGAGGTCCGTTCGGGGGCGGGGTTGATGAGACTTCACGCAGCGTTGTGCCGGGGCAACAGATTCAGGTCGATATTCATACGGGCAATGGGTTTGGGAAAGCGAAGCTGGCGCGTGTGTGGCTTGCAAGCGAACTGGATGAGACGCGCGGCAAGTCATGGAAGACGGAACCAGTCGAGAATCCTGGCGCCGACACGCTTGTGAAGGCGACCGTCCCTGAAGATGCGAAGCCCACTGAGCCTTGTTTCTCGCGGCCGACGATCGAGCAGCCGTATTACGACGTGGCCAATGCCGCGTACCGCGACCGGCCGCTTGCGCCGTATCCACTGGCGGCGTGGGCCGAGTTCGATTATGAGGGAGTTCCAGTTCGATTGAGCGAAGCGGTGCAGACGATGCGCCGCGAACCGGGACGCGGCGGCGTCTTTGAGCCGCTTGTCATTGCCCCCGAGGTCGGCGTAAGCGTCGAGCCCGACGCGCGCATTCTACCGCTGGACGGCAGCGCGCTTCCTGTACGGGTGACCGTGCATACCGAACGAGCAGCATCCGGAACAGTGCGATTGAGCCTGCCTTCAGGATGGACTGCGACTCCGCAGGAGGCGGCGTTTAAACGCAGCTCTGCAGGGGAGAGCGAGCCGGTGCAGTTCCTGGTGAAGCCCTCGGAAGCTTCCACGGCCCCCGATGGTGAGATCAGCATTCAGGCGGATGCACGCATCGACGGCCATGCGTACACAAGCGGCTGGCGCACAGTTGGGTATCCAGGATTGCGGCCTTACAACCTGTACCGCAACGCGGAGATGAAGACGCGCGCAGTCGATGTCAAGGTGGCTCCGGGGCTGCGCGTGGGCTACATCATGGGCACGGGGGACACGGTGCCTATGGCAATCGAGGGCCTCGGCATTACGCCGCATCTGCTTTCAGCGAGCGAAGTGACATCGGGTGATCTTTCGGCCTATGACGTCATTATGTTGGGGATTCGCGCTTATTCCGCGAGACCGGAACTTGCGTCTGCGCAGGCGCGGCTCAACGCCTGGGTTGAGAACGGCGGAACGCTGATCGTGCAGTATCAGAGCGGCAACTTCCCTGGGCCCTATGCACTCTCGATGGGCCGCACGCCGGAACGCGTGGTAGAAGAAAACGCGGCGGTGAAGGTGCTTTCGGAGAACAACTCATTGATGAGTTGGCCGAACCAGATCACAGCGCATGATTTCGATGGATGGGTGGAAGAGCGCGGGCACTCGTTCCTCGATACCTGGGACCCGGCCTATACCGCGCTGACCGAGACGGGTGACACAGGCCAGGCGCCTCAGCATGGTGGCTGGCTGGTTGCGCATCCCGGCAAGGGGACTTATGTGTATATCTCGTACGCGATTTATCGGCAATTACCAGAGCTGGTTCCCGGAGCCTATCGTATTCTTGCCAACCTGCTGAGCGCGCCAAAAGCGCCTCGATAAGCAATCCGGCGCCGGGGCATCATATATCCGCTTCACGGGTAAATCGGGAGATAAGCGCGCCTATTTACAGGGCTGTAACATTGATTTACAGTCCTGTAACATTGCCCGGAACGCTGTCTTTAATAAATGGTAAATTCATATCTCTGCAACATAACCACCCCTTCGGTTCGCTAAATATTCACATAACTCTGGAATTCTCAAAGAGGATTTTCAAACGGGACGGGACATCGATTCCAATCCACACCTCTTCACGTAAAGAAGTGTGGCTCGTCTGCGCGGGAAGCCTGTTTTGAATTTTTGTCAGCGATGCGTCTTCACCCCCGGACGGCGCCGCATTACGTTTGCGCGGACGCGCCAAGTGCAACACCGGTGGAAGTAAACGAGGAACCACTTTCCTGCCGATTAACGCAGGCGCTGCATTGTCAACATGCAATCCATCCAGAGAGGCTCAATGAATATACCGATCAAAGCGATTACCGCTGTAGTGCTGGCGGGACTCACTGTTTCTTACGCTCCTGCTCAGGAAACTGCCATGAAGGCAAAGCCGAAGCATGTCACCCGGCGCGCTCCGAAGCCAAAGCCAGAACCCTCTGCAACTGCGGCAGATCTGCAACAGTTGAAGCAGGATATGCAGACACAGATCGATACGCTGAAGCAGCAGCTTTCCGATCGTGATTCGCAGTTAAAGCAGGCGCAGGACTCCGCCAACGCAGCTCAGGCCGCTGCACAGGCTGCTCAGGCAACAGCGAATCAGCAGCAGCAGTCCCTGACTGAAAATGCAGGTGCGGTTACCACTCTGCAATCGACCGTCACCGATCTGAAGAACAACCAGACGAACCTGGTGACGACGATTCAGGACGACCAGACAGCCGTGAAGAAAGCCATCGAGCCCCCGGATGCCCTGCACTATAAGGGAGTTCAGATCACACCGGGCGGCTTCACGGCGGCTGAAACTGTGTACCGCAGCCGGCCACCGGCGGCGACATCGCTACCCCGTTCACCGCCATCCCGTTTGACGGAACCAATGCCTCGCATCTGAGCGAGTTTTACGCTTCCGCGCGCCAGTCCCGCGTCTCGATGATGGCCGACGGCAAGACCGACTGGGGCACGCTGCGCGGCTACTGGGAGGCTGACTGGCTGGGCACCGGCATCACCTCCAACAACAACCAGTCCAACAGCTACGTCCTTCGCCAGCGCGTCATCTGGGGACAGGCCGCGCTGAACAACGGCTGGGCCTTCACCGGCGGTCAGCTCTGGTCTCTGGCCACGGAAGACAGGACTGGCATCTCCAATCTCTCGGGCGACATCATGCTCCGCAGACCATCGACCCGAACTATAACGCGGGCTTCGTCTGGACCCGTCAGTACGGCTTCCGCGCCACCTACTCCGCACCACAAGTTGCGATCGGCATCGCGGCTGAAAATCCGCAGGTGCTCGGGCCGGGCGGCTCGATCACCCTCAACTCCGGCGTAGCTTATCTCTGGGGCCAGCCCGGCGCGAACGGCGGTCTGTATAACGGCGCGGCAAGCGGCGGTCCACCACGGTCACCAGCGTCGTGCACCACGACGATTAGCGCCAGCGGTACGCCGACGATCACCTGCTCGCCAGTGGTTCCTCCGCTGCTCACCACCTATGCCATCAACCCTGCTCCGGACTTCATTGCCAAGGTCGACGTTCGATCCGGGCTGGGGTCACTATGAAGTCTTCGGCATCAGCCGCTCTTCCGCGACCGCATCTACGACTACACCAGCACGACCACGAACGGTATTACGACGAACACCATCAACAAGCACCTACAACGATACCGAAGTGGGCGGCGGCATCGGCGGCAGCCTTCGCGTGCCGCTGTTTGCCAAGCATCTCGATGTGGGCCTGAAGGGTCTGTGGGGCACCGGCGTTGGCCGTTACGGCAACACCACCATCGCAGACGTTACGGTGAAGCCGGACGGCAGCTTCTCGCCGCTGCACGCCTTCTCCGCTTTGGGCACGCTGGAGTATGCACGCTACGCCGCGGTTGGATATCTACGCCAACTACGGCGGCGACTACGTCTGCAAGACGCTCTACACGACGGCCAGCCGGCAAGAAGGAAGGTTACGGCCTCGGCGAAGCATTCACGGGCTGCGGAACGGAAGGCCTGCCGACTTCGACAAGCTTCCCTGCTGCCAACTCGGGTTGCACCGGCCAGACCCGCGACGTGCAGGAAGGCACCATCGGTTACTGGTATGACTTCTACAAGGGACCGAAGGGCCGTCTCCGCCAGGGCATCCAGTACAGCTACAGCGACCGCCTGATCTGGGACAACCTGCTCCTTACCCCCGGCAATGTTTCGCCGAAGGGCATCGAGAGCATGTTCTGGACCAGCTTCCGCTACTACATCCCTTAGCCTGATCGATTCGGGAAACACAAGGGGCGCTCCGATTGGAGCGCCCCTGAGATTGTTGAAAAACCTGCTGTTTTGAAAGGGCACGAGTTTACTCGTGCCGTAAAAGCTGCAAATAGAACGCGGCTTTAGCCGCTGAGGGATGCATTTCAACTATTACTGGACTTTGTCAGCAGTCTGAGGGGCGCTCCGATCGGAGCGCCCCTTGTTCTTTTGCCCGCAGAAACGGGCCTGCGCAATTCCCGTTATGTTACGCAGTGAGCGTTTGGATCTTTGAGATGGCTCAGCTCCGGCGACTCAGTGAAAGTGCCATTGCCATTGCCCAGCATCACGTCGTAAGCGTCGCCGTCGTCGTTGGTAACGGCAAGATCCGGCAGGCCATCGTGATTGAAATCGGCGGCGGCGAGACGGTAGACCGAGCCGGGCATGGGCAGGCGGAAACCCCAGCCAACGCTGAAGGAGCCCGCGCCATCTCCGACCAAGATCGAGACGGTGCCAGTGCGCGAGTCGGAAATGGCCAGATCGAGTTTGCCGTCATGATTGAAGTCGGCTGCGGCCACCGAGACGACCGATGAAAAGTGCGCGATCTCTCCCCGGGAAACAAGGCCACCGTTGCCATCGCCCAGAAACTCCGTCAGCGTTCCGCTTCCGTCGCCTACAATCACATCCGAAATTCCGTCTCCGTTGAAATCACCGGTAACGATGGCGCTGGGATCGCTGCCCGCCAGCGGCAAAGTCGAGCCTTTGTCATATCTGCCATCGTTCCGGCCGAGAAGAACTATCAATTCCCCTTTACCGGACTTGCCGGGCTCTGGAGCGAGGGCTTCCACCAGGTCGGCGCCCCCGCTTTTGTTGAGATTCGCAATTACGGTTAACGGAGAGACAGCATCCACATCGTCATCGCCGGCGAGCGCCGAGGTTCCGGCAAGCGGATGAAGTGGTTTTCCGTAAGCCGGTGTCATGGCCCACGGAGTTCCGATGATTGCCACCAGCGTTGCGACGCCGGCGATTCGTTGCCGCCTCAAAGTCATTGCTCCATCCCTGTTTGCAAGAGTACTCCCGATAGCCTGTTGTCGTCGCCGGGCCGCTGGACAGCCAAAGAGCGCGACGTCTCGATGCGAATTCGCAAGCGGTGTAAACTGACACTTGAGCGGAAGTGGCGAAATTGGCAGACGCACCAGACTTAGGATCTGGCGGGGAAACCCATAGGGGTTCAAGTCCCCTCTTCCGCACCACCCTCCCAACTTCAGTCAGCCACCGATTCCGCCTGCCCCGGTTCCAGACGATCGTATCCGCGCCAGCGATACACGGCGATGGAGACGATCCAACTCAAAGTGAAGACGCCTACGATGCAATAACCGAGCAGGCCGAAGTTTGAGTTAAGCGAGACCACCGCGTCCCAGAAAGCTCCACTGGGATGCAGGCGGCCAGCCAGCAGGCCCAACGCCTCGATGCCGCCGACGACCAGCGCTACCAGCACTGAGACCGCCGTGATGGTGATGTTGTAGTAGAGCTTGCGCACGGGCTTGACGAAGGCCCATCCGTAGGCGCCAAGCATGAGGATGTTGTCGGTGGTATCGACCAGCGACATGCCGGCGGCAAACAACACCGGAAAGACGGCTATGGACCACAGCGATAGTCCTTTGGCCGCTTCCCCCGCGGAGATGCCGAGCACGCCGATTTCCGTTGCCGTGTCGAAACCGAGGCCAAAGAGCAGGCCGAGCGGATACATGTGCCAACTGCTCCGGATCATCCGGAACATGGGCCGGAAGATCCGCGCGAGAAATCCAGAGCCGCTCAGCAGCAGATCCAGATCTTCTTCGACATACGGTTCTCCGCGCCGGACGCGGGCGAACGCCTGCAGCACGGAGCGCAGAACCGCGAGATTGATGAACGCGATGGCGAAGAGAAACAGCGCAGAAACGAGCGTGCCGATGAGACTTCCAATTTCGCGGAACGCATCGATACGGTGTTGCAGGGCGAGGGCGGTTGCCGCGATGGCAAGCGATCCGAAAACCACTACGGTAGAGTGACCAAAAGAAAACATCAGGCCGACGGCTACCGGCTTTTTCCCTTCCTGCATGAGCTTGCGGGTGACGTTATCGATGGCGGCGATGTGATCGGCATCGACGGCATGGCGAAGACCAAAGCTGTAAGCGAGAAATGCCGTCCCAATCAGCAGCGGAAAGCCGCGAAAGGCGCTGAAGGCCCAAAGCCACGCGAGGAGATTAAATGCCAGCAGAAAGGCATAGATAGACAGCACCCTTGCGCGGGTTTTGCCGCTTCCCTCGCGAACGATACCGAGCAAGCCCGTTGCCATTCGACCCTTCCAGCGCAGGCGCAGCATCGGGGCGCGCCGCAAATCGGTTCAAGCCAGATTGTATAAGGCGGTCTGTTCTATCGGCTGTGTTGTGTTGCCGCAATCTGTTCGATGAAGGCAAAACGGCTGCTGGGGTGAGTTCGCCTCCGGTACGCTCGTCAGAGTAAGCTGAGGAGACCATGAGTCAGAATCTGCCACCCCGTGTCCAGCTCGTCCAAGCATCCGATTACCGCGATACCTACGCCAACAGCGTGCAAATCCGCGTCAGCGTCTGGGATTTTCACCTGGTCTTCGGGCAGGCCAACAGCGAGAGCCCGGATCAGTTGAGCATTCAGAACCATCAGGGGATCTTTCTGAGCCCGCAACAGGCTAAGGCTTTGTGGAATGTGCTGGGGCAAAATATCGCTCAATACGAGCAGGCTTTTGGCGAGCTCAACCTTGAGCCGCAGATTCCGGACTTTCCGCAAAGCATCGTAAACTAGGGCCAGTTCGCTGTAGCGCGCGGCTCGCCGAGCACGATGAATCTCTCCCCTGAATCCCGAACCGCACGCGATCTCTCCGCCGCAGGTGGAACCGGACCGGAGCGGGGCAACGATGCACAGCCGCGAACGCGTCTCCGTCACAGGCTGAGGCCGCGCCTGTTTCTTGCCGACCTGGCGCCGAGGCCCGACGCTCCCTTTCCACTCTGGATGATCTTTCCAGTCATCTTTGTCGGGCTCTACCTGGCACATTTGAGCCTGCTGCGTCTGCCTTATTACTGGGACGAAGCGGGTTACTACATACCCGCAGCATGGGATTTTTTTCGTACCGGCTCGTTGATTCCCACGACAACGCTGACGAATGCGCATCCGCCGCTTCCGTCGATCTATCTGGCCCTGTGGTGGAAGTTCTGCGGTTTTCATCCCGCGGTCACACGAGAAGCGGTGCTGATCGTAGCGTCTCTTGGGCTGTTGGCGGTGTGGAGACTGGCGCAGCGCCTGAATACAAACCCCTTGGTGGCTTTCTGGACGCTGGTGCTGACCGCGATCTATCCGATCTGGTTTGCGCAGAGCACACTGGCGCACGCAGATATCTTTGCGGCCGCGGCAACGCTCTGGGGACTGGTCTATGCGCTTCCTGACAGCGCCCGCCGGCCCGGTACGCATAGCCTGTGGCCAGCCGCTGTGTGGTTCTCCATTGCTGCACTGGCTAAAGAAACATCCATCATTACGCCACTGGCGCTTGCGGGATTTGAGATCGGAATGGCGCTGCGTTCAACACGCGCCATACGCAAACGCGGATTCCAGATCGCGGCCTGGTACCTGGTTTGCCTGCTGCCGCTGTCGGCGTGGTACGCCTATCACTACTCAAAGACGGGCTTCCTCTTCGGAAATCCCGAGTTCCTGCGCTACAACGCGACAGCCACTCTCGATCCGCTGCGGATTCTCGCGGCATTCGGACACCGGCTGCTGCATCTGTTCGCGCACATGAACATGTTTGTGCCGGTGCTATGCACAGCCGCGGCGATGGTGCTCGATCCCCGCAAGGACTCATACGGGCAGATACCTGACCGCATCAGCGTGACGGCACAGGCGCGCATTTACTTTCTGCTGCTCGCCAATGCGCTCGCATTCTCGGTGCTGGGCGGCGCGCTGCTCACGCGCTATCTGCTGCCGATGTATCCGCTCGTGCTGCTGGTAGCGGTGTCGACCTTTAACCGGCGGGTGCGCTACTGGCAGTTGCTTGCTGTGTTTTCTGGCGCGGCGTTTGTGGTGGCGCTCTTCATTAATCCTCCGTATGGTTTTGCACCTGAAGACAACCTGACTTACGCGCACGTCATCCGGCTGCATCAAAGGGCGATCCGGCAGCTTGTCTCGCGATATCCGGGATCGACAGTGCTGACGGCATGGCCGGTGAGCGACGAATTGACCCATCCCGAGCTCGGCTACGTCACGACGCCATTCGATGTGCAGCCCATCGACGACTTTACTTCGGGCCAGATCGATCGCGCCGCCGAAGAGCCTGGGAAATACTCTTCCGCACTCGTATTTTCGACGAAGGAAGAGCCCGCCATGCCGCTGCGCCTGGATAGCGCGAAGATGGAGGCGGAATACTTCGGGATGCACCGCGATCTTTCTCCGGCGCAGATCGCGCGCAAGCTGGATGGAGAGATTGCCTGGCAGGCCAGCGACGGATTGCAGTGGGCTGCCGTGCTGCGCTTCCAGCGAGCCGTGGAGGCAAAACAACAGAAACCCGCTGCGCCGGAAACGGCGAGCCGATAGTCGGCAGCGCCTGCGATCCCGACACCTGCAATCCCAACGCCCATAACCCCAACGCCTATAATCACGGTGTAGTGTTGACCCTTTCTCGAACCCGCTCCGCCATCATTTTTGGCGCGATTACCGCCCTTTGCATTGCTTTGCCGCCGATGGCGCGAGCGCAGCAGAACACGGCAGCGGATGCCGAGGATTCCGCAGGCAATGGCCGCATTCTGCTGGTGCTGCCCTTCGACAATCTGACGGAGCCGCAGCCCGCCTCCAGGGACGCGGCTAATAGCACGGCTGGGGCCGCGGCAGATCAGGCCGTCAATCCCGCAAGTCTCGACTGGATCCGGGAAGCGGTGCCCGAGGTACTCAACAGCCGGTTTGCCGCGGCAGGCTTTCTTCCTCTTACGCGCGAAGACAGGTTGTACGCGCTGGATCATCTGGGCCTTCCTGAGACGTTTGATCCTAGCCATGCAACCGCGCTGCGCATTGCGCAGACGCTCGATGCGAATTCGCTGCTGCTTGGCAGCTTCCGGGTCAGCGGAAGTACGCTCACGCTCGAGGCGCGCATCATCGATGTCGCCAAACTTCGGCTCTCTGATCCGGTGAGCGAGAGCGGGCCGTTGCAGCAGTTGATTCCACTGCTGAATACGCTGGCATGGCAGCTCACCCGCAAACTTGACCCAGGATTTGGAGTGGCGGAGGAGACCTTCCGCGCAGCCGGAGCCAATGTCCGCCTGGATGCCTTTGAGCAGTACATTCGCGGCCTGACCGAGGCGGATTCGGCCGAGCAGATGCGCCATCTCAAAAAAGCTCTGGAACTGAATCCCGACTTTACCGGCGCATGGCTGGCGCTGGGCAAAGTGCAGTTTGCGACCAACGACTACGAGCAGGCCGCAGTATCGTTCGGCAAGGTGACAAAGAATGATCCGGCGGCTCTGGAGGCCGGATTTTATCGCGGTCTGTCGCTGATTTTCTCCGGCAACTATCCGCGTGCCGACGACGCGTTTGCAGCTGTCGCGCGCGTGTTGCCGCTGCCCGAAGTAGTGAACAATCAGGGAGTTGCCGAGAGCCGGCGTGGACACGACGCAACGGCGTTGTTCCGGCAGGCTGAAGCAGCGGACCCGAACGACGTGGACTATCACTTCAACCTTGCCGTCACGCTGCACCGGCACGGCGACACGGCAGGCGCACTCGCGGAACTCGCCCAGGCTGTGAAACTGCGGCCCAATGACAGCGAGGCCAAATCATTGCAGGCAGCCTGGCAGGGGCCGGCGAATCCGGTAGCTCCGGGGCCGGAACCGCTGGAGCGCATCAAGCGCACGTACGACGGTGCGGAGTTCCGGCAGGCATCGCTGATGGCCGATCAGGTTGAGGAGACACGGCTTGCCATTCTGCCGGCATCCCAGCGCGCCGCGAAGCTGGCAAGCCTGGCTCGTGAAAAGCTGGATCGGGGACTGCTGCTCGAGGCCGAGCATGGGTATGAGGAAGCGTTGTCGGCCGATCCGCACAGCGCCGAGGCTCACGCAGGATTGGCTGAGGTGCGCGAACGCGCCGGCGACATGGACGCCGCGCGCAAAGAAGCGCAGGCCTCGCTTGCGAGCGAGCCGAATGCCGGAGCGTATCTGGTACTGGCGCGGCTGGACCTGGCCGCCAACCATCTGCCCGAGGCCCGCGATGAAGCGGCGCAGGCGGTGCAGCTCGACGGTTCAAACCGGGCCGCCAGGGAACTGCGCAAAGCCATCGAGACACGCATGCAGGAGCCGTCTGCGGGCAATCCCAAGCCGGCCGGCGGCACAGGGCCGACGACACCCTGAGTCTGCGCTGGAGCAGAAGCATGGTCAATGTAAGGTCTTGTCACCGATCTCCACAGGCATTTTCATCAAGAAAATACCTGCATTGCCGATACCGGATACATCACACTATCCCTTGTTCTGCTCTAAAGTTACGATGCAGGCAGGTGACGATTGAGGATGTTCCCAGGGACGTACCCGCTGCGGAATGCATCTGCCGGCCTTCGTTCGCCGTGGAGGAACACCGAAATGCGCAAGCTTCTCACCTTCAGTCCGTCTCGCCTTGCGATCGTTCCCGCAGTCCTCTGTCTGTTTTGGCCAGCGCGCGGAGCCGTCGCCAGTCCCGCGGCGCCGCAGGTGGACAAGATCGAGATTCGGGACACGATTCAGCCCATCTCGGCCGGACGGCTTGAACGCGCCATCGAGCGCGCCGGAAAGGACGGCTCCGCGGCCCTTCTGGTTGAGCTCGATACTCCCGGCGGCCTGCTGGATTCGACCCGCCAGATGGTGGGAGACATTCTGCGTTCCCGTGTGCCGGTGATTGTGTACGTGACGCCGGCCGGAGCGCGAGCGGCATCGGCAGGCTTTTTCATCCTGGAGTCCGCGGATGTGGCCGCCATGGCTCCAGGAACAAATGCCGGAGCCGCACATCCGGTGCTGGAATCGGGCACTCCCGACGACACGATGAGGCAGAAGATGGAAAACGACGCCGCTGCCTTTCTGCGCTCCTACACCTCGCGGCGAGGCCGTAACGCCGAAGTTGCCGAGACCGCCGTCCGTACCTCCAAATCGTTTTCCGCCGATGAAGCGCTGAGCCAGCACCTGATCGATCGCGTGGCAGACAGCGAGAGCCAATTGCTGGATTCGGTTGATGGAATGACGATCCATCGTGTTTCGGATTCCGGGCAACAGGCCGATCTTACGCTGCACCTGCGCGGCGCGCGCATTGTCGCGATCGAGCCGACGCTGCGAGAGCAGATTCTGAGCCATCTGGCCAACCCCAACATTGCGCTGATCCTGCTCGTGGGCGGGGCGCTGTTGATCTATCTCGAATTCAATATTCCGGGAACCATCGTGCCCGGTGCGCTCGGCACCGTGATGGTGCTGCTGGCGATCTTTGCACTGAATCTGCTGCCGATTCGTCATACTGCGCTGCTGCTGCTGATTGCGGCAGCAGCGCTGATGGTGCTGGAGGTGAAATTCGCGAGCCACGGGATGCTGGCGATCGCCGGCATCGTCTGCCTGGCCTTCGGAACGCTGACGCTGGTGGATGCGCCGATTCCGGAGATGCAGGTGCAGCCCACGATTGCAATTTCCCTCTGTCTCGCGTTTGGGATTATCACGGTGGTGCTGCTGCGGCTGGCGGTGAGGGCGCGGCAGCTCAAGGCGCTCATGGGGCCGGCGGCGCTGGTTGGCTCAGACGGCTCGGCGATGGAGCCGATCTGGCTGCGCGGCACGGAACCAGTGGGGCGCGTCCAGGTGCAGGGAGAGATCTGGCAAGCCACCGGCAGTGAGCCGATCCCGGAGAGAGGCGCTGTGCGGGTAACTGGATTTCATGGGGATATTCTTGAGGTTCAGCCTGCACAGGCCGGTGGTTCTTCGTCGAATTTCAAAGCTTTATAAGGAGTACAATCCCTCCTGTACGGGGGAAAATGCCTTGGGATTCGTGGGATATCCAGTACTGATCGTCGCGCTGATCGTCATTCTGTACTTCCTCAATTGCATCAAGATTTTGCGGGAATACGAGCGTGCCGTCATCTTCCGGCTGGGCCGCGCACTCAGCGAACCCAAAGGTCCGGGCATCTTCTTCGTCTTCCGCCCGTTGGACCAGATGGTGCGGGTTTCGCTGCGGCAGGAAGTAATGGAGGTTCCTCCACAGGATGTGATTACGCGCGATAACGTCACGATCAAGGTCAATGCGGTTGTAACGCTGCGCGTGATTGAGCCCATTCCAGCAGTTATAAAGGTGGCGAACTACGCCTACCAGACCTCGCAGTTTGCCCAGACCACGTTGCGCTCGGTGCTCGGCGAAGTGGAACTGGATGAGTTGCTGAGCCACCGCGACAAGCTCAACCTGCGTATTCAAGGCATCATCGACCAGCGAACGGAGCCGTTTGGCGTAAAGGTACTGTCTGTCGAAGTGAAGCAGGTCGACCTGCCCGAACAGATGCTGCGCGCCATGGCCAAGCAGGCCGAAGCCGAGCGCGAGAAGCGGTCGAAGATCATTCACGCAGAGGGCGAGTTCAACGCGGCACAGAAGCTTGTGGAAGCTGCCCACCTGCTCGCCACCGAGCCGCTGACCATGCAGCTGCGCTACCTGCAGACGTTGACCGAGATCGGCGTCGAAAAGAACACGACAATTATCTTTCCGCTGCCGGTGGACCTGCTGTCACTGGTTCGCGAGTCTCTGGGCGGCGCTGCCCAACCGGCGGCAAAGCCTCCGATAGAGCAATAACCCTGGCGCTGCCGCGTGGCAGCAGAATGATTGAAGGACCAACGCATGCGAAGCGTTTTTGACGAAGAAGAGGATATTGCCGAACCGGCCGTTGAGCCTGAGCAAGGCCAGGATCGCGAGCTGACCATCAGCTCGACTACGCTGCTGGCCATCTTTTTTGGACTGGTCCTGGTCTGCGCCTTCTTCTTTGCCTTGGGCTATTCGCTGGGCCGCCGCTCTGCGCCCCCATCCATTGCCACCGACACAACCGCCGCGGCGTCCACGTCCCGCCCCAACGATGCGGTCGCGAAACCTTCCGCGGGTGAGACCGGCGCCACAACAACGCCTGCTACCTCCGACGCACAACCTGCTGACGGCGCCGCCGATTCCGATGGCTCAGCGACGCCACAACCCGAGACTGCATCGCAACCTGAGGTCAAGCCTGCCACTACTCCAGCGCCGGGCACACCGGTTCCTCAGCCGAAGCCCGCGATCGTCACAAGAACGGTGCAGCCGGCGCAGGCTACGCCGACGGTCAAGCCGGCTTTGCCCGAGACTGCGCCGCAGCCGGTCGTGCAACCCGTTGCGGCTACCGCCGGTTCCGGCATCATGGTGCAGATCGCGGCAGTTTCTAATCCGGCCGACGCCAAAGTGCTGATGGACGCACTGAAGAAACACGGATTCAACGCAGTTCCCCGGCATGAGCCGAACGATTCGCTGATTCATGTACAGGTCGGTCCGTTTGCCAATCGGGCCGATGCGGTTGCGATGCGGCAGAAGCTGCTGAGCAACGGATACAACGCGATCCTGAAGTAGCCGCTGAAGCAGCAGCCGCGAATGGCTGCTGCTTCAGGTCCTCATCCATTCAGGCAGGCCTGAAGCGATGGCTTGACGCACTGCCGCCATCAGCGCTTCGCGATCTTCATACTCCGCCGGATGGATCGCAGGATGAAAGACAATACGCGCCGTGCCTGGATGGATACGCACGCTGCCTTTGCGCATCATCGATTCTGTGCCGGAAATCGAGATGGGTACGACCGGCGAGCCCGACTCCATTGCCAGGTAAAACGGCCCTTTCTTGAAGGGCAGCATGCGGCCGTCGCGGGAACGCGTGCCTTCCACAAAGGTCGTGATGTGAATCCCCTTCATGAGTACCTGCATCGCCATCTGCGTGCTTTGCACGGCCGCGTCGAAGTTGCCGCCTCGGTCGACGGGCACGAACCCGGCAAGTCTCATGCCGTAGCCGAGCATGGGAATATTCATGAGCGAACGCTTGAGAAACACCGAGGTGCGGCCGGGAAGATTCGGAAGCAGCAGCGGCGGGTCGAGATTGGAGACGTGGTTGGCCATGAAGATGCACGCGCGGCCTTGCGGAATGCGTTCGCGCCCCTCAAGCTGCAGTCGAATGCCCGCAACACGAAGGCCGAGCCTTGCAATACCCATTCCCACGCGATACAGCGGCATCACATTGCCGGAGATGAGCGCATAGGGAAGGAGCACGATTGCCGCGGGCAGCCCGAGTACGAGAAAGACCGCGAGCACCAGTAGCGATGCGATCATTGCCCGCCTGTCACCACAGCTTCGGCAGCCCGTTGGCGAAGCCGCGCTGGAAGCTTCTCATAGATGCCGTCGAAGCCGCCGTTGGAGAGAATCGCGATGACATCGCCGGGACGCGCTTCCGCATCGAGATCCTCCACAATAGCCGCCACATCAGCTCCAAGCTGCGCGGGCGTCCCTGCCGCGTTGATCGCGCGGACAACCTCCTCCGGATGCAGCCGCTCTCCCTCAGGGATACGCTGCTGCTGATAAGCTGCGGCGATGATGACGCGATCGGCGAGTAAGAGACTTTCAACCAGCTCGCGCTCGAAAACATTGCGGCGCAGCGTGTTGGAGCGCGGCTCAAGCACTGCGATCAGGCGTCCTGTCCTGCCGTTGGCATGAGGATATGCCTCGCGCAGAGCGCGCAGTGTTTCGCGAATGGCGGTGGGATGATGCGCAAAGTCATCGATGATGGTGATGCCGTCGATGACTGCCTTCACCTCAAGCCTCCGCTTTACGCTGCGGAACGTTGCCAGCGCTGCCTCGATTGCTTCAACAGCTACGCCGTGATGTGAGGCCAGCGCGGCTGCCGCTGTGGCATTGAGCACGTTGTGCTCACCGGCCACGCCCATCTCAAATTGTGCCCAGAGCCGGCCGTCGCGATGCACTTTCCAGAAGCTTTTGCCCTGCTGATGACGCAGGTTTGCGATGCGCCAGTCCGCATCGGCACTGAAGCCGTAGCGTTCGACGCGGCACAAAGCATGGCTCACGCACTCGCTCACATTCGGCCGCCGCATCGTAGGCCACGATGACCCCGCGCCGCGGAATCAGGTTCACGAGCCGCTTGAATGCTGTCTTCACCGCGTCCAGATCGGCGTAGATATCCGCATGGTCAAACTCGACGCTGGTGAGGATCAGGCCATCGGGAAAGTAGTGGAGAAACTTTGGCCCCTTGTCGAAGAAAGCGGTGTCGTATTCATCGCCCTCGAGGATGAACTTGCGCGTCGGCCGCAACTGATAGCTCGTGCCGAAGTTCTCTGCCACGCCGCCGATGAGAAACGATGGCTCAAGCTCCGGATCTTCCTTCGAAGCTGTCTGAAATATCCATGACAGCATGCTCGTTGTCGTGGTTTTGCCGTGCGTCCCGGCGACCACGAGCGTCTCGCGTCCCACCAGAAACTCTTCATGCAGAGCCGCAGCCATGGAGGCAAACGGGATGCGCTCATCGAGGATGCGTTCGACTTCCGGATTGCCTCGCGAAAGCGCGTTGCCGATGATGACCAGGTCGGGCACGTCTCCCGTCGATGAATCGGTGAGGTTCGATTCCGAGTAAGGCTGCGCAACAGAAATGCCCATCTTACGCAGCAGGTCGCTCATGGGCGGATACGCTGCCGCATCCGAGCCGGTTACGCGATGGCCTTTCGCCAGCAGCAGCCCGGCCAGCGAAGCCATGGCGGTCCCGCAGATGCCGCTCAGATGAACGTGTTTTGCTCCCGCCATCGTCATCGCGCCACCGCCGGTTCGAGCAATCGAAGTTCGATCTCGGGCGTGATTGCAAGCTCGGCTTCGACACCGAAAGTCAGCGTCACATTGCCGCGCGAAACATGCCCGCTGCGCAGACCAAATGCGATCGGTCCTTCAAACTCCTCCAACGCGTTCAGAATCACTTCCTCCAACAATTCCGGCCTGGCGCCGGGTGAAGCGCAGTCGAGCATCTCGCCGAAGATGATCCCCTTGACTCCGTCCAGTTTTTCGCTCTGTGTCAATTGCCAGAGCATTCGGTCGATCTGGTACGGCTTGGCTGAGACGTCTTCGAGAAACAGCAGCTTGCCCTCGGTCTGCGGCTCGTATGCGGTGCCCAGCATGGCAGTCAATATGCTGAGGCAACCGCCATAGAGCACGCCGCGCACCGGCTGCATCTCCGGGTCGGTGTGATTGCCGGGCCGCAGCAGACGCAGGCCCTCGGAACTGCCCACTTTGTATGGCTCGCCCGCCAGGGCGGCAAGCAGACTCGGCAGATGCACGCCGTCTTCGCGAGCAAAATCCGGAGATACCATCGGCCCATGAAACGACGGCAGATTGAGCGTGTCGAGCAGCGTCGCCTGCAGCGCCGTCAGATCACTGTAAGCGAAGAGCGGCTTAGGATGCTCGGCGAGCACATCCATATCGAGATCTTCAAGCAAATAGTTCGCGCCGTAGCCGCCGCGCGTGGCGAAGACGACGCGGACCAGATCATCGGCAAATGCCGCGTGCAGATCGAGCAGCCGCTGCTCGGTAGTACCAGCAAAATACAGCGGCCCTCGCGTAAGCATGTGCGCACCCTCAGCCGGCAGAAAGCCGAGTGTCCGCAGCGCTTCCATGCCGCGCTCGACCTTGGCCGGATCGGGGCTCGAGGCCGGCGAGAGCACGGCTGCCCTTACTCCTACGGCAGCAGCGCGCGGCCTCAGCAGATCGGTCATCGCGCTCACCAGACCTCGCCGCGAGCGATCAGAGTCGCGGGGCCCGTGAGATGGAGCTTTTCACCCTCCCCCTGCCACTCAACAGTTTGAATCCCGCCAGGCGCGGCCACCTCCAGAGGCGACCGTCCTTCATAGTACGCAATGATCGCGGTTCCGGCGGCTGATGTACCTGTGCCTGATGACGAAGTCGGACCAACGCCGCGCTCGAAGATACGCAACGCAATCTGCGTCAGAGGCTCTGAAATGCTGCCCAGGGAATGAACAAATTCAACATTGGTCTGGTAGGGAAAATCGGCGTGAAAGCAGATTTCCTGCCCGAGCTCTTCCCAATCTCTTCCATTGATCGAGTAGTCCAGCATGGCGAGGCTGCGCGCACTCACATCGAACGGATCGTAACCACCGGACAGATCGCGCGGCGATGGCTCGTAGACGATGACAAAATGAGGGTTGCCCATCGAGACAACCACTCCATCGATTGTGGTGCCATCGGCGAGCTCGATCGTCTTTCTCTCGAACTCCGGAACATCCATATCGGTTGTCACCTGCACCATCGGGCCGCCTCTTGCCGAGTCGCGGAACTCGCGGATAGTGCAGACGCGAATGCCCGCATCGGTCTCGATCGAGAACTCATCGCCAGGCTGCGCATTGCGTTCCTCGGCCATCCATGCGGCCACGCAGCGAGTGCCGTTGCCGCTTATTTCGGCGATCGATCCGTCGGCGTTGTAGAGCGTGATCTTACCGGAGGTCTCGCCGGTCCATTCCAAAAACTCAATGCCGTCGGCTCCAATACCGCTGTTGCGTTCGCATAGCCGCTGCGCCAGGCTTTCGAGATCGTAGCCTTCTACATCGTGCTGGTTGATGATCAGAAAGTCGTTGCCGCAGGCGTGTGCCTTGGTAAAGGGAATCAAGGGATCAGTCTTCCTCCGGATCGCGGAATGTTTTGAGTGCATCGATGGCGGGTTCGGCGACCAGGCGCTTCTTGAGCCGCTCATGTCCTCGCTTGCTGGTCTGCACGGTAAAACAGGCGCGCTCAAGGACGCCGATGGTGTCGCGCTCCACGCCTTCCAGGTGCTGGTTCTCCTCGTCCATCGCATCGAGTATCGAGGTCATCATGCGCGCAGGCTGCGTGCCTCGAGCTTCGTAAATGAGCGGATAAGATTTGAGATTGATGCGCCACTCCACAGCGCCGACCAGCCACAGCGCCGCCAGCACAATCCCGGTTGCAATAGCAGCAGGCAGAAAGAGGCCGGCTCCGCAGGCCATGCCGATGGACGCGACCACGAAGATGCTCGCAGCGCTGGCCAGCCCGCTCACCCGGTTGCGATTGTGCAGGATTAGCCCGGCGCCGAGAAATCCAATACCCTGAACGATATTGGCGGCAACCTGGCCGCGATTGTTGCCGGTGTCTCCCGCCAGGATCGGCGACATCAGCGTAAAAAAAGCACAGCCCATGCAGATAAGCAGATTGGTGCGCACACCCGCCGACTTGTTCTTCCACTCACGCTCGATGCCGATAAGCGCGCCAAAGACACAAGCCACCAGCAATCGAAAGACAGCATCGTTGCTCAATAGCTTCTGTTCCAGGTCGCTGAACCGGAAGGGTTGCGCGAACATTGCGGTCATGTGGATGACGGCCTGAGAGATCATTGCAGCTTACCTGTGGAACTCCTTTGCCGATGCTATCACCGGCCCGGCGCCGCCGACGCGGCTGGGTCGCCGGCGGGCAGCGGAAAGGTATCCGTTACGTACAGGGTTGCGTCGAGCTGATCCCATCCGTGGCCATGCGAAAGAAAATGGCGGTAGACCCGCAGATGCTCCGGATGCGCCTTGACCGCCGTTGCGATTTCGCTTCCTGCATAGGCCAGCACAATATCCGCATGCTCCGCCGGCGCGGCGAGCGCCGCCTGGTAAAACTGCTTGTCGCTCTCGTTAAGCGTGTCGCGATAGTTCATTCCCGCCAGCGGAACGATCATGGAATAGGTGGACGTGTCCATCAGCACCAGGCCCTTTGGATCGAGCTGATGCAGATGCGCCAGGGCCTGAGAGAGAACCGAATTGTAGTATCCCCGCGCCTCGTAGTTCTTCTGCCCTTCCTCATACACCAGCGGCTTTTGGTGCAACATGAGAATGAAGTTCACGCCGAACAAAACGAGCAGGATGGCGACCGCGGGGCGTCGGAAGTGAGGATGGTTTCGTTTGAGCCACTGGAATCCGGCCTCGAGCGCAAACCCGAAAAACAGCGCGAACACCGGCAGCATCTCCATGCCGTAGCGGGTGTTGTACCAGGAAAATGGCTTCCAGACCGGAAGGAAGATCGGCACAGAGCCGTAGCTTACCGAGTAGTCGTAGAACGGCAGCGGAAGCCAGAGGAAGAGCGTCCACGCAAAGGAGCTTCCGGACCAGCCTGTCAACACGGTGTGTGGCGGCTTCGCGCCGAAGGATTGTTTTGCTTTCCGGGATTGCAGCCATCCCCATACCGTGCCGATGGCCGCCAAAGTGAAAATGGATTCGCCCCAGTAGAGTGCCGCGACATCCATCTCAGAGGCCTTGACGTAGTAAACCAGCGAAACCCAGAGATTGTGCCATCCGGGATGCTGATTGACAGAAGAGGAAGCAGTTCGCTGTTCGATGGCGTAGGCGGAGTAAGGTCCGCGCATGAAGTCGAGCCAGTCGCCGAAGACTGCCGCGTTGTAGATCATCCAGCTCACCGGCGCGAGCAGCAGCACCACCGACGCTGCAATAAAGGATGGACGAAAGAGCCTGCCGCGCCGGAAAAGGCAGACCGCCATGGCAAGCCATGCGCCAAACCCCAGTATCCAGCCGTCATAGCGGGTAAAGACAGCAGCGGCGAGTACAGCGATCAGCCACCACATGAGCCGTCCGGAGCGCCTTTCGTCCGTGTCCAGAGCTTCGTACCACTCCACCATCAGCAGCACGGCCCAGATCAGCTCGCAAAGAAAGAGCGGCTCGGTCATCGCGGTTGTCTGCAGGTAAAGCAGGTTGGGGTTGCATGCAAAGAGAAGCAGCGCGAGGCCCGCGGCCAGCGGAGACAGCCAGCGGCGCCCGAGCATGTAAAGTCCGAGGCAAGCCAGCAGATAGCATGCAGCGCCGGGAATCGCCGGACCGAAGCCGCTGCGCCACCAGGGATCGACGGCGATGAAGGGGACAAGCAGCAGATGTGGCAGGGGAAGCCACACCGAGCCAAGCTGCGTGATCCCAGGCCGGTGCGAATCGAAGAGGCGGCGCGCAATATGCATGTGCGCCTCAGCGTCGCCATAGAGCAGGAATGCGTGGTTCGCCCAGCTCCACCAAAGCGCGGCAAGTGAGGCAGCAAGCGTAGCAGCGAAGACAACGACGCATTCGCAGCGCGATGCCCGGCCGATGCCGGTGCGAGTTGGAACAGTTTTTGTCACGGGATGTTGGACGCAGCGACGCCGTCCGATGGCTGCATGGCGTCGCCGCAGGTCACGATGCGCTCGGTTCCAAATGGGTCAGTTGGCGGAAGAGGGCAAACCGCTCTTCAATTTCGTCCCGGGTCAGCTTCTGCAGCCGCTCAGTACCGAAGCGCTCGACCGTGAACGAGCCCATTACACCGCCGTAGAACATGGCGCGTTTGAAGACTTCGGGCGTAAGCTCCGGCTGCGAGGCGATGTAGCCGAAGAAACCCCCGGCAAAGCTGTCACCCGCGCCCGTTGGGTCAACTACCTCGGCCAGCGGTAGCGCAGGCGCGCGGAAGGGATGCGGAGCAGTGCCGCTGCGGAAGGACCGCGGACCGAAGAAAGCCGTAGCTCCGTATTCGCCGTGTTTTACAACCAGCGATTTCGGCCCCAGGGTCAGCACATCGTTAGCAGCCTTGACGGGATTTCGCGTGCCCGCCAGCAGCTTCGATTCGGTGTCGTTGATCAACAGAACATCCACGCCCTTCAGCGTTTCGAGCAGATTTTCCCGGTGGTCGTTGATCCAGTAATTCATGGTGTCGCCGCCGACCAGCGTCGCATCCGGCATCTGCTCACGCACACGCCGCTGTAACACGGGGTCGATGTTGGCGAGGAAGAGATATTTCGAGTCGCGGTAGACGTCGGGGATCTTCGGATTGAAGCTCGCGAAGACGTTCAGGTCGGTCTGCAGCGTCCTGGCTTCGTTGAGATTGTCGAGATACGAGCCCTGCCAGAAGAAGCTCTTCCCTGGAGCGCGCTCCACCCCACGCGTATCGATGCGGCGAGCTGCGAATACGGCTTCTTCCTTCTCCGTAAAGTCCTCGCCGACAACAGCGATGACCCGCACATCGGTGAAATAGCTGGCTGCAAGCGAAAAGTACGTCGCCGCACCGGCCAGACAACGATCGATGCGCCCCGATGGGGTCTCAACCGTATCGAACGCAACACTTCCTACAACTGTGATTGCCATGCAGTGTCCTTGCTTAGGAGTTGAGATACTTGCCGAAGATAAGCTTCATCTTCTCGCGGGTCGCAGCCGGAATGGCGTCAGGCTGCGTCAGGATGGCATGTTTCAGCGCACTGGCGCAGGGGCAGGCACGTTCAGCCGGCATTGCGGCAATCGCAGTCCGCACCACCTTTGCCGCGTTGGCGGCATTCTGGTGCAATACGGCAACGATCTGATCGACCGTGACATCGTCGTGCCCCTCGCGCCAGCAGTCGTAGTCGGTAACCATGGCGATCGTGGCGTAGCAGATTTCGGCCTCGCGGGCCAGCTTCGCCTCCTGCAGGTTGGTCATGCCTATGACATCGGCTCCCCAGCTGCGGTAGAGAAACGACTCGGCGCGCGTTGAAAACTGTGGACCTTCCATACACACATAGGTCCCGCCTTTTCTGGCGGTAACGCCACTGACGGAACAGGCATCGGAAGCGACCGCGGCTACCGTTCCGCAAACCGGATCGCCAAAAGCCACGTGGCCCACGATGCCCTCGCCGAAAAATGTCGCCGTGCGTAGAAAGGTACGGTCGATGAATTGATCGGGAATAACGAAGTCCGTCGGCTTATGCTCTTCCTTGAGTGAACCAACCGCGGAGAGTGATAGAATCCGCTCCACGCCGAGCATCTTCATGGCGTAAATGTTCGCCCGGAATGGCAGCTCCGAGGGCAGCAGGCGGTGTCCGCGGCCGTGACGGGCCAGAAACGCCACTTTCTTCCCATCGAGTTTTCCTAGAACGAAGCTGTCAGACGGATCTCCGAACGGCGTAGACAGGTTTTTTTCATGGACATCCGTAAGGCCAGGCATAGAATAGAGGCCACTGCCCCCAATGATGCAGATCTCTGCTTCCTGCAAACAACGCTCCTACCGCGAAGCTCCGTTGCGGCAGCTCGCGCCTCTGAATAAGTTCCGACAGCTTAGTATACTGATGCCGATAACCAGCCAGGGACAGCCGGCCAGAAGAATCGCCTCTCTGACACCGGCCCGGAAAAGCGACTATCGTTGCGTTATCATGGGCGGCACAGCATATCGGCCCGCGATCTCACTGGGTATCTCTGTGCGTCTCACACGCGACCTGCGCAGCCCACCCCCACCTGACGATATGCGCGCCCCGTCAGCCTCGCGCGGAGATGCGTCTCCATCGCTCTGCATATCGCCGCAACATCGTTATCCGAAGCGTAGGGATAACCGCACAAAGGCCGGTATATCTGGGAGCCTGCGCACCTGATCATGCTCGTCTTCCGCCAGCTTCGCCGCTTCGACCGCTACTGGCTTGCGCCATTGGCGATCGCGGTCGGCATTGTGGCGGGCTATCTGGTAGGGCGCGAGTCGATCCTGAGTGCGACTAGATCCCGAATGGACGACTACGCCAGTCGGCTGCTGCGGCACGAAGAAGATGTAAGCACCGAAGCTATCCTGATCGCGAAGACGGCCAACGACTCACCCTATCCGCCATGCTCCGAAGAGGACATCGCGCTCTTGCGACGCATCACCTTTCAGTCACGGTTCGTGAAGGATGTCGGACGGCTGGTGAATGGCGCGTTCCTTTGCTCGGCCACCGTGGGTAAGCTGCTGGCTCCGATCGCACTGCCGGTTCCGGACCTGCTGCTTCCCGACGGCTTTCGCGTGTACAACCATGTTCCGCTGATGATTCCCATAGGCGATTGGGCTGAGATTGCCGCGTTGGGCAACACCGACATGGTGATCGGCCCCGACATTTTTCGAGGCTATCCGCAGTCGCCCATCCACTACTCCGTGGGCTTGGTCGGTCCTTCTCCTCAGGATCCCGCTACAAGGGTCATTTTCGCCGGCGTGGCGCGTTCGGGAACAATTCCCAAGGGCGTTCTGGAGGCGAAAAAGACGGTGCAAGACCATGGATCTCTATACCGGTCCTCTTGTTCCAGCCGATATTCCGATTGCGCCGTGACGTACATGCCGCTGACTGAGGTGTGGCATCAGAATCGAAAGCTTCTCGGCGGATTCATCGCCGCCGGTGGAATCGCCGGTTTGAGCTGTGCCGTCGGCATTCTGATCGTCGGCCGCAAACGCCGTAGTCACACCAATCAGCTTCGCCGCGCCATCCTGATGGACAGTCTCTCCGTCGTGTATCAGCCTATCGTGGAGATTCATTCGCGGCGTATCGTCGGAGCCGAAGCACTGGCGCGCTGGACCGATGAAGACGGCGAGAGCATACGACCCGACACGATTATCGAACTGGCCGAAGCGGAAGGATTCGTCAGTGAAATCACCCGCTTTGTCGTGACTCGCGCCATTGCTGAAATGCAGATTCTCTTCGACACCGATCCGGACTTTCGCTTGAACATCAACCTGGCGCCCTCCGATCTGGCTGATCCCAGGTTGTTGCTGCTGCTCGACGAGCGCGTCGACGGTAAGCGCGTGCGTGCCTCCAACATTGCATTTGAGCTTCCGGAGCGAGCTACCTCCAATCGCGAAACGGCGATTGGCGCCATCCATCGTCTGCGCGAGAGGGGACATGCTACCTTTATCGATGATTTCGGAACAGGCTATTCGAACCTCGCTTACCTGACTGAGCTACAAGTCGACGGAATCAAAATCAATCGCTCGTTTATCGCAACCATCGGCACGGAAGCGGTCACGGCATCCATCGTGCCGCAGATTCTGGGCGTCGCCAGGGCGCTCCATCTGAAAGTGGTGGTTCAAGGTATTGAGCGCGAGGACCAGGCAACATATTTTTCAGACGAAGACAAGAGCATCCTTGGTCAGGGATGGTTCTTCGGCCTCCCGGTTCCCGCCAAAGGGCTAATATACCTGTGCTCGGAGAGGTCGGAATGAAGCCCGCGATCCAGCACCGAATTCCGGTAGCTTTGCGAAGCATCGCCGAACTTGCGGCCTGCACACTCGCCGGGCTGCTCGTGGGCTTCGTCGCGGCTTTTGAATCGACCGAGATGAAACTCGATCACTATGCGCGGCAGTTGATTGCATATGCCGAAGCCTACAACAGCGAAATCACGGCGACGCTCGACCAGGTGAATGCTTCGCCTTATCCGTTCTGCTCCGATCAGGATGTTAACCGGCTTCGGGATCTGGTGTATCACGGGCATGTGGTCAAGGAGATCGGCCGCGTTCGTGACAGCACAGTCTATTGTTCGTCGGTCAAAGGACGGCTGGACCATCCCGCAAAAGAACCGCCCGCGGACCTCGTCACACCCTCCGGAAAAAGCATCTGGCTAAACACACCGCTCTTTTCGATGCCCGGCATGCGCGGGGACATCACTCAATATGGCGAAGCCCAATTTGTAGCAGTGCGGAATGCCTTTGGCGATCTTCGCGAAGAGCTCATGGGCTATACAACAGCACTCGCCAATCACAGCAGCGGCAAGGTATTGCGCACCGCCGGCGATCCGCTGGCGCTGACAAACGCAGAGGTTCTCGCTGAACGTGAATTGCTGCGCGGCAGAGTCTTCTATATCGCACGCTGTTCCGATCGATTCGCACCCTGCATGGTTACCAGCATCACGCTCCGCAACGCATGGCGCATCAACAGCTCCCTGATAGGCGGCTTCACGCTCATCGGATTCCTGGCCGGCATAGTTTTTGCCGCAATGAACCTGCTGCATTGGAACGATCGAAGCCTGCAGGCGCAGTTGCGCCGGGCATTGCGTTACAACCAGATCACAGTTGTCTATCAGCCGATTGTCGAGATCAAGACCGGCAAGATCGTTGGAGCGGAAGCCCTTGCCCGTTGGGTCGATGAAGACGGCAACTACGTGCGCCCCGACGTATTCGTCGCCGCGGCTGAGGAGCTGGGCATCATCGGAAAGTTGACCCGTGTCGTCCTGCGCCGCGTCGTTACCGAGCTTGGCGAGCACCTGCGGGCCCACCCGCCGTTCTACATCAGTGTGAATATTGCAGCTGCGGATCTTGCCGATCCGCAGTTCCTGCCCCTGCTCGATCATGTGCTGCGGTCTCGCGATATTGCTCCGTCAAGCATCAATCTTGAACTTACCGAACGTTCGACGGCCGATCACCATCTGGCCATTGCCGCCATTCATAAGCTGCGCGAACGCGGGCATCAGTTCTTCATCGATGACTTCGGCACCGGCTATTCGAGCCTCTCGTATCTCAATCAGCTTGCGGTAGATGCCATCAAGATCGACCGCGCCTTTACCGAGGCGATCGGTACCGGATCGCTCACGGCCGCAATCGTGCCGCAGATTCTCTCGATGGCGGAGACGCTTGGCGTCACGGTAGTGGTCGAAGGCGTGGAGCGCGCTGAGCAATCGGCTTATTTCGCGGCTCTGCAGCAACGGATACTGGCGCAGGGATGGCATTTCGGCGAACCCGTCCCCGCCAAAGATCTTCTCCGGCTTATCGAGAGCCGTGAACAGGAAACAATACTAGCGTAGCAATGCCGCGCGCATCATGCCGCACGAGTGCATAAAGCTGATTGTGCTCTGAGAGAGTGTGCGTTCAGGAATGGAAACGCCCGCCGTACGTAACTCTCCGGTGCCCTGTATGCCGATGAGCATGTCGGCAAGCTTGCGCGCCGTGGGTAAGTCGAAGCTCTCCGACGCGAAAACAAAACGGTCGCGCACGGTAATGACTACGGGGCCTTCGTCCGTGGTGTAGATAATCTCCTGGCCGCCGCCCGAGTCAGGCTGAGCGTCGGCAGTATCCAGCTTCACGCCCGAGTATTTGCGGCCAATCTCCTCGCCATAAACACGCGCAAAAGCGCTGGCGGCGCGAGCATTCTTCCACGCGGAGAGATAAAACAGCGCCACGGAGTTGGTAGACGCCTGCTCGGCTGCGCTCTTTGCGCTCAGCTTCTGCCCCGCCCAGTAGATGCCTCCATCCCATGCCGGAGTCAGATCGCGAGCCGCTCCTTCGCCACCATAGATCGTGGCCAGAATGCGGAGATCGAGCTGCCCCACCTGGCCGATATCGTAGGCCCGGTAGGTTTTGTCCAGGAGCGGATGAATATTGGGCATCACAAGAACCGGCGAGGGCTTTCGCTGCTCATAGACGCGCGGATTCATCACTTCCCAGCTCGACGATGGCGGTCGGTCGAGCACGCCTGCGAAGGCCGCATCTCTGCCCTTGTCCATCCACACGTCCTGCTCGAAGCTGAGGCCTTCTTTATAAGGGAAGAGCAGCGATTCGCTTAGCAGCAGAGGCGCGCGCGCCAGCACCGGAGAGTCGTCGGTGGATGCCGAGGTCATGCTGTTGATCTGATCGATTATCTCCGGATTTTTGACCAGGCTGCGCCCCGTGGGCTTGAGCGAGTAATCGACAAAAACGGCCATCGCCTGGCCTTCCAGCGCAGCCGTGCGCGCCGTGTCCAGTTCGTCCTTGGCGAGATGGTCGTTGTCTTCTGAGGCCGTCTGCGACGGCTCGTCGGGAGTCTGGTCGTTCCACTTCTCCAGATCGGTGTGCTGATCCTGCAGGGCGTGAGTCAGTTCGTGAACCAGCACCGGCTTCTGCGTTTCCGGATCGACCCAGTCAAGCATATAGACGGTCTTGGTCTTCGAGTCGTAATAACCGGCGATCTGCTCTTTCAGGAGAGCAAGCATGAAGGGCTTGAGGTCGAAATCGCGGTCCAGCAGGCCAAACTTCTTGAGGACAATTTCACCACGCTGCATGCGCTTGGCGTCTGCATCGTCATTCATCTTGTCGAGCAGATACTTTTCGACATCGGCCCGGGTCGTCAGCGTGCGCTTGACCTCATGCTTGATGGGCAGCCCCGTTTCGTCTGAAGCAAACCGCAAAAGCTCGTCGACGCTCTGGAAAAGCTGCTTGGCCTGGTCGGGAGTGATATGGGTTTCGGCCTGCGGTTTACTGGATTTCTGATCGTTACCGGATTGCGCCGCGCCGGATGGAGTGGATTGAGCGAGGACGGTCGAGACCACGAAAACGAGCATGGCGAGCAGTCCGGCGAAGCTGCGCACGGTTCTTTTCAGCGTGCGGATCAGCGTGGCGCTCGGCCGCCGCTCCTCACAATCCAACCTGTTGCTGATCATTTTGGTTTCCCGACCTTCCGTCTGAACTCAAATGCCGCTTTCGGGCGCCTGCTGCCGGTTTCATGCCTTATGCCGCAATATACCCCAAGGCTATAATCAAGCTTGGCGTGGCATGCAAATTGATCCTATTTGCTGCCTGCGAGATCGGCATAATGACGCAACTGATTGAAACCACCGCGACTCCGTTGGCCGAATTCCTTGCCGGACCGGCATTTCCCTCCGCGCCGCCACTCCAAGACTATCTCGGCGCCCTCACGCCACAGCGGTTGGACGCTCCCGCCGCAGAAACTGAAGCACTTCTCCTTGGCGCGGCGGTGCATGACCTGGGCTGGCTACGCCGCGTGGAAATATGCGGAGAAGACCGATTCCGCTGGCTGAGCGGGATGGTGACCAACGCAGTCGAAACCCTGCCGCAGGCAGGCGGAGCTTATAACTTCATCCTCAACGCCCAGGGGCGGATTCAAGGAGACGCATGCGTTTGGCGTGACGGCGATTCGCTGGAGCTTGAGTTTACCGCCGCGCAGTCGCCCGCGCTCCTGGAGCATTTCGATCACTTCATCATCATGGACGACGTGGAGCTGGTTCCGGTCGAAGCTCGATCAGCGCTGGGATTGACCGGCCCTGATTCCACCCGGATCCTGAGCGTTCTGGGACTCACCGCCGATGTGCCGGAGATGACGCGAACCTCAGGCGTTGCGGAAGGCATCGAAATCGAGATTCGGCGCGGCCACGGTCCAGTGGTCCCCCATTATGAGCTTTGGACCGCCTCTGACGCGATTCCGCGGCTCTGGACCGCCCTGAGAGATGCCGGAGCAAAGCCCGCCGGTGCGGATGCTCTTGAGACGCTGCGGATCGTGGAAGGCATTCCGGCCTATGAGAGCGATATCGAAAGCCGCTATCTGGTGCAGGAAACATCGCAGACCCGCGCGCTCAACTTCACCAAGGGCTGCTACCTGGGCCAGGAGATTGTGGAGCGCGTTCGTTCGCGAGGCCAGGTGCATCGTCACCTGCGCGCTCTGGAATTGGAGCTGGATGAGGCCGATTCTTCCCTCCCGGCCAAAGACACTGAGCTTCGCATCTCCGGAAGCTCCGCTGACGCAAAGCCTGCCGGACAGATCACCAGCGCTGTTGCCCTGCATCTTCAGGGCCGCTCGCGCATCTTTGCCATTGCGATGCTGCGTGCCGAGGCCGAAATTGGCAGCAGGACACTTGTATTTGGAGGTGGAACCGCCCGAATTCTGGACGGTCCGCCGAGACTGACCTCGCAGCAGAACTGAAATCCACTAGAGAGAACGCATGAGCGACACACCAAAATTTACTGTCGTGGACCGGCGCAAGTTCCGCGCAGACGAAGACCCCGCTACCAGCAACGAACCTGAGGCCGCATCTGAGCCGCAACCCGCCGCTTCTTCCGGCCCACGGCTCGTGGAGCGTGCTGCACAACCGCCTGTCAGGGTCGAAGAGCCTCCGGCTGCGAATTCGGATCTGATTCTGCCGGAGGCCCAGCGAGAAGAGCTGCCTCCAGCGCCGACGGAGGAGGAAGCCAGCCGGCTGCATGAGGACTACCTCCGCGCCGCTGAGCGCATCGACGACCTCGTCCGGGCGCAGAACCCAGCCGCGCCGCCTCAGGAGAAGATTGGCTTTGAGCACCTGGTGCAGCAGCTTTATTTATCGGCTCTGATGCAGATGGGCGCCGGAACCCCGGAGGGTCAGCGCCCGCGTGTCGATATTCTGGGAGCGCGCCAGACGATTGACCTGCTGTCCGTACTGCGGGAGAAAAGCAAAGGCAATCTGACGGCGGATGAAGCCGGCAGCTTGGAAATGGTGCTTTTTGAGCTGCGCGCTACCTTCCTGGAGCTGACGCGGATGATCTCGGCGCAGCCGATCCCACCTCCGCCGGGCGGAGCGAAGCGCTAGGCGGATGCCCGAGGCAATCACCAGTCCAGCGGCAGGCGTACAAGGGACGCTCACCTTTCTCGGCACGGGAACCTCGATGGGCGTGCCGACAATTGCTTGTCCCTGCCCGGTTTGTACTTCGACTGACCCGCATGACAAGCGGCTGCGTCCGTCGATCCTGTTGCGCTGGCCTTGTCCGGACGGAACCGAACCACCAAAGCCGAAGGCGCGGAGGGGTCTTCTTCCTTTCCCCGAGGAGATTGGGCCGTGCGTGCGGGCGATACTGATCGATACCGGACCGGATTTTCGACAGCAGGCGCTTTTGGCTGGATTGAGGCGCGTGGATGCGGTCTTTTATACGCACGCTCATGCGGACCACATCTTTGGCCTGGACGATCTGAGGCCATTGAGCTACCTCATGCACAGGGAAAGTGGGCCGATTCCGCTGTATACCAATCCGGAGACGCGGGCGGTGCTGGAGCGAATCTACAGCTACACATTTGCTGAGGACGCCAACTACCCGAACCGCGCGCGGGTGCAACTGAAAGATCTGAACCACGCTGAACCGGTTCAGGTTCTGGAGGCCACTTTCCTGCCTGTTCCGGTGATGCACGGCGATCTGCCGATTATGGGCTACCGGTTCGGCAATGCGGCCTACTTTACCGATGTCAGCTCCATTCCGGAGTCGAGCTTTGAGCTGCTCGAAGGACTCGACGTGCTGGTGCTTTCGGCGCTGAGACACACGCCGCATCCGAGCCACGCCAATGTGGAGCAGGCGGTGCGCTGGGCCAGTCGGATCGGCGCCCGGCAGACATGGTTTACGCACATCTCGCATGAGCTGGGCCACGAAGAAACCAACGCACGGCTGCCCAGGGGCATGGCGCTGGCTTATGACGGCCTGACTGTTCCGGTGACCCTCGCATGATGGCTGCTCCGATTCGCGTTTTTCGCTCGCTGGCTGAGGTGCCGGCGGGGTTTGGCCCCTCCGCGGTGGCGGTGGGCAATTTTGACGGCGTGCATCGCGGGCACCATGGGGTGCTGTCGGCGATTGCGGCCGAGGCTCGGGCTAACGGCTGGCGGTCGATTGCGATTACTTTCGATCCGCATCCGGAGTGCGTTTTGCGGCCGGATCGCGCGCCGGGCCTGCTCGCTCCTATTCCTGAGCGCATCCGGCTGATGGCTGAGACCGGCATTGATGCGGTGCTGGTGCTCCCGTTCAACCGCGAGCTCTCGCTGATGCGGGCGCGGGAGTTTGTCGAGACGGTATTGGTGGAGAAGCTGGGTATCCGGTCGATTCACGAAGGGGCGAATTTTCGCTTCGGGCATTGCGCCGAAGCAGGCGTCGCGGAACTGGCCGAGTTCGGGCGGGAGTTTGGATTTTCGCTGACGGTGCACCAGGCGGTGGTGGCGCGCGGGCTGACGGTTTCGAGCTCGGCGATTCGAGCCTGTGTGGCTTCCGGCGACGTACGGCGGGCGCGCTGGATGCTGGGACATACCGTTGCGGTGCGATCGACGCCGGCGCGGGGACGCGGGATCGGGACGAAGCTGCTGGTGCCGACGGTTAACCTGGCTCCGTACTCGGGATTACTGCCGGCGAAGGGCGTTTACGTGACGCGGCTTACGGTATTTGGTCCGGGAGACGATCTGAATGGCCGGTGTTTCCAGTCAATCACCAATGTGGGCGACCGGCCTACGTTCGGCGAGCCCTCGTTTGCTGTCGAGTCGCACATTCTGGACTTTGAGCCGGTCGAGCTGACGGACGAGACGCCGCTGGAGCTTGAGTTCCTGTACCGGCTGCGGCCCGAGATTGCGTGGCCCTCGCCCGAGGCGCTGAAGGCGCAGATTCGGAAGGATGTGGCGAAGGCGCGGCGGTTTCACCGGCTTGCAGGTGGTTAGCGAAGTTCTTCAGAGGCTCCTGGGCTTGGCCGCCTTCGGCTTCGCAGTCTTGGCAACCTTCTTCGCATCTGAATTCAGAAACGAAGACCACTTCAAGTCCGGAATCTCAGGTGCCTTCTTCGCTTTCGCGATAGCCAAGTCGGCCATCTCTTTCACAATCCACTCAAAGTTCTTCTCACCCACCGAATGAATATCCGCATCCGGCGCAGGATTCATGAAATCGATCGCATACGGAATTCCATCCTCCACCGCAAACTCCACCGTGTTCAGATCGTATCCAAGCGCCTGACAAAGTTTGAGCGAATTCTCCTCAACACGCTTGAGCAGCTTGCGGTCATATTTCGGTGGATTCTTCATATACCGCTCATGATGCGGCAGCCGCGGGTCATAAGGCATGATGCGCACCTTCTTCTGCCCCACAACATAGCAACGAAAGTACTCAACAAAGTTGACTGCCTTCTGATAAATCATGCATAGATGACGCGTCTGATCGTAAGCCCTGAAAAACTCTTCGCGATCGTGAATGTGATAAACATCGCGCCATCCACCACCATCCACCGGTTTCATGAATCCATGTTCGCCAACATACTCAAACACAGCATCCCAGTTCAGCGGATACTCTAAATTCCGCATGGAACGCTCATTTGTACCTTCCGGATAACTCTTGTGCGGCAGGATAACTGTTGGCGGTACGGCCACGCCTAACTTGGCTGCCAGCGAGTAATTGAAGAACTTATCGTCGGCGGACCACCAGAAGGGGTTGTTGATGACGATGGTGCCGTTGAGCGCCGCGTGCTTGAGATAGGCGCGATAGAAGGGGATATCGTGCGAGATGCGGTCGACGATTACGGAGTAGGGCGACGGTTTGTCGAGGTGGACGGCGTCGGTGCGGAGGAACTCGGCGGTGATGCCGTCGATGTGGAGGGAGTTGATGCGCTCCACCAATGCGCCGGGAAAGCTGTTTTCCATGCCGAACAAGACGCCGATCTTTTTCATGTCTCTGTCGTCCTCCGAAACCATAGTTTACGGCAGAGGGTGGAAAACGGGTTATGAATTGCTCCACGTGGAACATTCTGGGCTGCGGGTGAAATTGCTCCACGTGGAGCAATTTGCCAGAAGCTGCGGTGGGTGCCGGAATGTTCCGCGTGGAACATTTTGTTTCGGGGCGATGAGGGCTGAGAGGCTGTGTCAAGCGAGGTTTTCTGCAACTTGTTAACGCGGCTAGCGGTGTTTTTGCTTGGAATTATGGGGGTTTGTGTATGGGCTTTGGCGTTGCGTTGAATTTATGTCTGTTGTGCTATGTTCCACACGCGACGACGATGACAAAGCAAGAACACAATGGTCAGATGTGCGAGCTTTTGTCGTTCCCAGGTCTCAAAGGCGAGACCGGGGGCACCCGCATTTTCTCTTTTCGGGACCGGGGTCACCCGCCAGGAACGGGACGAGCGGGATGCGGCGTTTGAACAACAGATGGAGGAGATGCGGCAGGAGCATTTGCGGCGGCGAGGAGCGCCGGAAGGCGGGCTGTATCGAGAGCTACAGGAGACGCGACGGCGGCTGGGATGGACGCAGGCGGAGCTGGCGCGGAGAGCGGGGACAAATCAGGCGGCGATTGTGCGGCTGGAGCGGGGGCAGGGGATGCCGCGGTTGCGGACGCTGCATCGGTTGGCTGAGGTGATGGGGGTGAAGCTGGTAGTTCGGCTGGAGGTGGGTTGAAGATGCAGTGGGTTCGTGCTGCGCACGAATTTGGTCAGGCGCTGCGGGCATCCGCTATCCCACCCTTTCCGCACGGAACGCGGAAAGGATGGGGCACCCGCCAAACATTTTCATAAACTCAATTTAACTCTCTGATAAATTCACTGGTAACTTCTACAAACTCGGAGTAAGCTTCCACGGCGTAGGCGGCAAGCGTCACTTACGAGCGCCCCGCCTGTACCCATGTTGGACCTCCCGGGGGAGCAAACATGAAACCCTTCTCCGCCCTCCCTATCTCCGCGATTCTGGCGATTTGTTTCGCGGTGGCTGTAACGTCCACTCTTGCCCAGACCGCCGCAACACGGCAGAACCCTGTCTCGGCAGCCAGCTACGGCAAACTCCCGCTGAGTTTCGAAGCCAATCGGGGCCAGACGGACCCTTCCGTCCACTTCCTGGCCCATGGACAGGGATATACGCTGTTTCTACGGTCCGAGGAGGCGGTACTGACTCTGCGAGCAGAGAGCCACTCGGCGCCACACACTCGCGTACTTCCCGCTGATGAGCGTTCCGAGCCATCCCGCTCAGAAGGGGTACCTGAGACGGTCCGTATACAGTTGAAGGGCGCTAACACGAAGGTGGTTGCCCAGCCTGAGGACCCGCAGATCACGCGAACGAACTACTTTATCGGCAACGATCCGGCTCGGTGGCGCACCGGCATCCCGAATTACAGCCGGGTACGCTACAGGGCTGTATACGACGGCGTCGACTTGATGTACTACGGCAACCAGGGCCGCCTGGAGCACGATTTCATTGTTGCGCCATACGCCGACCCTGCGAAAATCGCACTAAGGATAAGCGCAAAGGAGCTTCGCATCGACCCTGCCACGGGCGATCTTCTCCTGAACACCGGCCATTCCAGCTTGCGCCTGCTCAAGCCGGTGACGTATCAGGAGCCAGACCGTTTGGGGGGCTCGACGGACTCCAATCCCCTCGAACTATAAACTTATCGGGCGGAACGAGGTTGGCATTTCGGTCGGCCGGTACAATCACTCCCTGCCACTCATTATCGATCCCGTCCTCGTCTACTCCACTTTTCTAGGCGGCAGCGGATCGGTTTACAACGGAAATAATGGAGGCGACCAGGGAAACGGCATCGCGGTAGACTCCGCAGGGGACGCCTACGTGGTTGGCATAGCGAGCTCTCTTGATTTTCCAATAACTGCGGGAGCTTACCAGACGGAAAATAAATCGGCGACGGCGGGCAACGGCGGTACAGCTTTTATAACCAAATTCAACGCCGATGGCACCGAGCTTTTGTACTCTACGTTTCTTGGTGGGACCGGGCAAAACGAGCGGGTGTTTGGAATGTCCGGCGGCGACGCTGCGACGGCGGTAGCGATCGACTCGGCGGGAAACGCATACATAACAGGGTGGACGCAATCGGCAGATTTTCCTGTGACTGCCGGCGCATTCCAGAGCACGAATAAGGCCCTCGGCAACGGTACATCTTCGGCGTTCGTCACCAAACTGAACGCCTCCGGCAACACCCTGGTGTATTCCACCTATCTGGGTGGAACTGTTGTCAATCCCTGTTTTTCTTACGAGTTTGATCCTGGCCAAGCCGGCCTCTCCATTGCAATCGACGGGAAAGGATCCGCCTACGTGGCCGGCTCAACCTTCGCGCCAGATTTTCCAGTCACTCCAAACGCTTTCCAGACCACCTACCCAGCCCAGACAAGGGGGGCCAATTCCGGGTTCGTGACTAAGCTGAGCCCCGACGGATCGTCTCTTGTCTATTCGACATATTTAGGCGGGAGCGGGTCGGGCGCGTTGTGCTACGTGCAGGGAGATCAAGTGTCAGGCATAGCTCTGGATAGTCTTGAGAACGCTTATTTGTCCGGAACTGCCGCATCTTCTGACTTCCCGGTGACCGGCGGAGTCCTCCAACCAACTTCAAAGGGAAACACCAACGCCTTCGTGACCGAGTTGAATCCACAAGGCTCGGCTGAGATATTGTCGACGTATCTTGGGGGCAGCGGGGCAGACGAGGCCAGCGGCATTGCCCTGGGCGTGGATGGAAGCATATTTGTTTCCGGCAGCACATCTTCTTCCGATTTCCCGGTAACCTCCGGAGTATTTCAACCCACCTTCCCACCAAGCTACGGATTTGTTTCGGGATTTGTAACTAAACTGAAGCCGGACGCTTCGGCGCTGGAATACTCTACGTTTCTCGGTGGTCCTCTCACTACTCTCAATGGATTGGCCGTCGACAGCGCAGGCAGTGCATATGTGACAGGAAGCACAGGCGACGCTCCTTTTTTCTCTACTCCCGATGCGCCGATGCAACTTCCGGAGCCCGGATTTAACGAGTTGTGGGACGTTTTCGTGGCTAAGCTCGACCCCTCTGCCTCCGGTCTCGACTTTGCCACTATGCTTGGCTCGTCAACTGGGGCTAATTTCTCAGGGGGCAATGCGTTAGCGCTCGATCTTGCAGGAAATCTTTACGTGACGGGCTACGCCGGGGGTAACGATTTCCCGATCACCGCGGGAGCTTTTCAGACGACCAACCGATATACGGGGCATGGATATGGCGAAGGCACCGTTTTCGTTTCCAAACTAGCCTTAGCAGGAGATACGACAGGGCATACACCGACCAGCATTACCGTCACAGTATCTTCCGGGTCCGTAAACCAAGGCCAGCCGATCACTTTCACCGCCGCAGTAACAGGCGAAGCCGGAACGGCCACACCAGCGGGTTTGGTAACCTTCGGCGTCGGGACCGGGACGAATTCGTATTCGGTCGCATTGAATGCAAGCGGAGTGGCAACATGGACTTCGACCACTTTGGCGCCCGGCAACTATTACGCGTCGGCTGTCTATCGGGGAGACTCATCTCATCTGTCGAGCTATGCCAGCAGCGCTGCAACCTTCCGCATCGTGGGAGTGCCCGCCATCTTTACTGGTCTCGACGAAGGAGGACCAGACCCGACTTACACCTACGGAACATCGTTTGCGGGTATATATGCGTTTGTCCAGGATTCCGCCGGTAATGGTTTGGGAGGGGTGCAGGTTAACTTCAGTGGATCTGGACTGACATTTATTTGCAGCTGCATCTCTGGAGCAGACGGATTCGTTTATGCGACTCCCATCGCTCATACGTTGGGAAACCTCACTGCTACCGCTTCTGTGAGTGGCGTCTCCACCACGCTTTCTTTTCCAATGACGGTTGTCCCGGCACCCTTAACTGTTGGCATGGAAAGCAATTCCCGTCAGTACGGTCGAGCTAATCCCATATTTGCTTATGTTGTGGGCGGTTTGGCGAATGGCGATACGGTCACGGTTACTCCTTCGACCACCGCCACTTCCACGTCTCCCGTGGGCGCCTATCCAATCACCGCCACCGTAAGCGGCCTGGCAACCGCCAACTACAACGTAACAGTGCGGAACGGAATTCTCGAGATTACGCAGGCACTCTCGCGGTCTGGGCCTCACCCGCAACTGAGGGCTCAACCTATGGTTCTCCCATCTTGCTCTCTTCCGGCTTCACTTTCAGCGGTTTCGTCAACGGAGATACACAGGCCACATCTATCACGGGCGCTCCCGCTCAGACCACCACAGCAACCAGCACCTCGCCCGTTGGCGAATATCCCATCAATCAATCCATCGGAACCCTTGCCTCACACAATTACACCTTCTTCTTCCGGGGTGGCCGCTACTACATCTTCGCCGTCCCGCTCACTCTCAAAGCCACCAGTTTCACCATCACGCTGGGCCAGCCAATTCCCACACTCACCTATTCGCTCACCGGCTTCGTCAACGGAGATGCGCAAGCCACGTCCGTAACGGGCTCGCCTACGCTCAGTACTACTGCAATGGCAACGTCGAACCCAGGTGTCTATCCCATTGTCATCACACGCGGTTCGCTCTCAGCGCAGAACTACGGCTTTATGCCGGTCAACGGAAGCCTCACCATCAACCGCCCGCCAGCAACCTTTACCTTCTCCCCTGCCGCTCTCACGTTCTCTTCCACGGGTCTGGACACTGCCTCGGCTCCTCTCACGCTTACCGTCAACAACGTCAGCGCCAACGATGCAGCCGTCTCTTCTTACCTGATACAAGGTGCGAATGCAGGTGAATTCTCTCTTGTCGCAAAAACCTGCTCGTCGCTGCTGCCGGCCCACGCCAGCTGCACCCTCTCCATGGTCTTCAAGCCCACCATTGCCGGATCTGCCTCTGCCAGCCTCATCGCAACCGACACAGCCAGTGGATCGCCGCAAAGCGTCTCCATTACCGGATCAGCTCCGCCTGCCGCCACCGTTGCCTTCTCACCCTCAACCGGGCTCACCTTCCCCGCAACCAGCGTGGGCGCGACCTCCGCGACGCAGGCGCTCAACGTAACCAACGCCAGTGCAACCTCTCCAATGTCGGTAACTTCCTACAAATTTTCAGGAGCAAACGCAGAGGAGTTTGCGATCGTCGGCAAGACCTGTGGCCACACACTCGCTCCAGGCGCAAGTTGTACTCTCGACATCGTCTTCAAGCCGACCGCGACAGGCGCGGCCAACGCAAGCCTCGTTGCTACCGACGACGCTGTTGGTTCACCGCAGAGTGTGCCCATCAGCGGAACTGGCAATTAACTCTACATGGGCTTTCCCTTGGAACCCTGAATCGCCCACTGTTCATGCAACAAATCGAGGAGAGCTACGCCGGTTGGCGCAGGTTTTTGTTTTCTCTACCACTGAGAGCGCCGAAGGTCCTGGGTCGTCTCGGCTGATTGATTTTAGATCTGAGCGACCCGCCGGAAGCGTAAAGGATGTCCGGAGACAATGTGTAAAGGATGTTATGGTACTGAACAAATTCGGACCCTGGGGCGCCCGAGAGTGTCGATAGCCCTAGCAAGAGAAGAAGAGGGTGGGGCACCCGCTACCCTGTCGATCTTTCGCATCTTATCTCGACCAGAGAATAGCCCCAAGAACTATCACGATGCCAACTGGCAAAAAAGTCACACTCATTACAAGAGGCCACAGAGGTGCTTCTTGCTCTTTGGTCAACTCGTAATAGCTCGTAGTCAATCGTTTCTGACTGGACAAAATTCCTTTCAATCCATTGAGGCGAATGACCATGTATATTCTCGCGAACCCTCCGAGAGTAAATATGGCAAAACCGAGATAAACCCAACTAAAGATGAACTCTGTCATGGTTGTTTCGCCGCGCAGTTTGTAGTGAACACAGGTGGAATGTAAGTTCCAGATTCTCCGAGGACGGCCGTTTTGCCACCCACACCGCTGGTAGATATTCCGTATCCCCGCCACTCCAACGATTAAGGCCTGTCGTTGGGGTGGCGGTGTGCGGAAGGGGGCGGAGAGTTGTGGTTAGTTTAGAAACGGAGAGAGCAAGGGGAGAGTGGAGTAGCGCGGGGTCATATATTGGTTATTGGTGGTTAGTTGAATCCGACAAAACGCTCCTGAGCGTCCTTGGACTTGACGACGCCGTTCGCGGTCCTGACGACCCGATGGGTGTATTTGCCATTGACGCCGCCACTGGCCCCATTTACATATCCGCTCTGCAAGCTGCCTTTGTAGCCCATGACGCAAGTTCCCTTGTAGCCCAGATTCCACAGTGCGCGAGCCAGTAGCTTGGCGAAGGGTGGGTTTCCCATGGCGCTATAGCAAACATCGCAGACGATCGTGCCCAGGTACCACTTGGACAGGCCCTTGGCTTCGAGGCCATCCGCGACTTCCTGATAACTTACGGCCGCTGCGCCGGAGCCGCCCGGGGGGTGGATATTCGGATCGCCCACGGAACCGTGTCCGGCGATGTGGACCCGTGTGCCGGTTCCCATGCCGATGTCGTTGAGTGGAGTGCCCGGCGAATTGAGATAAACATAGCTCCAGTCACGCTTGTTGTGGGTATTGTTTTTGACGAGGTTGTTATAGGTGGCTCCGTATGCGAATTCATCGGTGCCTGTGGTCGCAAACATACCTATGGAACCTTCGTTCCAAGGGATGAACACAACACGGCTATCGGCCATTACTGTTTCCCTTCTAAAATTAGATTGGATTTTGATCGCGATTTTCGACGGCGTTGGCGTACGTGCCGAGAATTTCCAAACCTCATTTATAAGTGTCCAATTTGCCCTGTCAAGAAGAAATTGAAGGAGCGCTGATTCGGGGTTGCAGGATGCCCATATCGGAAATCGAGCCACCGAGGCGCTGTGCGCGAGGATGAACCGACAAGGAATCACATCGGCAAAAAAGTAACGCGGCAGGTGATCAGGTCTGCCGCGTCGCGAGAATTGGGTTGCGTTAGAAAATTAATTTGCCGCCCAGTTGAAGAACACGCGGATCCCAGGTGCTGGTGGCCAAGCCGTAGTTGCTGCCGCCGGTCGAGGTTCCGATGTTGTTGAACTCGGTGTGGTTGAAGGTGTTGAAAGACTCAGCGCGGAACTCAAAGTGGGCGCGCTCGGTGAGGGCGAAGGTTTTGTAGAGCGAGGTCGTGAAGTTGATCCGGTGCGGTCCGACGAAGCTGTCACGACGGCCGTTGCCGAAGCCGAGGTTGGAGCCGCCTAGATAGCCCGGGGTGGGAGCTGCCTGAGGATCGGCTCCGCCATCCGTGGCCGGAGTGCTGAACCAGTCGTTCACTTTGTGGTGATAGTGGATCTGGCTCACGATGTTGGCGCGATTGGTGTAGTTGCCGCCGAGTGCGATGGTATCGGTGACGCCGCCGAATCCGGCAGCGGCCGGTATGCCTGATTCGCCAATTGCCGTGCCTGCAATCTCCCATCCACCCAGCGTGGCGTGAAGCAGTCCGGAGTTTCCTCGGAAGAGGGGAAGTTTGTAGATGTAGTTGGCTTGCAGGATGTGACGGCGGTCGTAGCCGCTACCGGCTTTGTCATAGCGGAAGTTCCAGGGGTTGCTGATGACGTTCAGGTCGGTATCGGTGAGATCGATGTTGTGCGAGTAGGTGTAGTCCACCTCGCCGCTGAGGCCCCATTTGTTCTGAGCCCGCAGGCCGGTCTGGAAGCCATTGTAGGTGGTGTTGGTAGAGTTCTCTTCCTGAACGATGTTGCCGTAGCCCTGATAGGTGCGAAGGGCATTGCTGAGGCCATTCAGGCCGCTGAGGCTTGCGCCGTTATAGCCAACCGACGCTTCGCGAAACGCGTTTGAGGTGGTGAGAGGGAAGTTGTTGATGGGGTTGTCGATGTTCTGGTGCCACGCGAGGTTGCCGACGTACTGAACGATCCAGACCACGGAAGGCTTGAGTTCGTGCTGGATGCCAAGGCTGAACTGCGCGACTGCCGGAGCCTTGTATGTGGTTGCAAGGGTGACGAGGCTGGCCGGAAGGATGGGCAGATTGGTGACGCTGAGGCAGTTTGCGCTGTCTGCCGTGCTTGCCGTCGAGAGCCACGAGCAATGCGGATTGCCGTAGTAGACGCTGTTTACGCTGGGCACGTATTCGAAGGGCAGGTTGTTGTTGGCCAGATCGTAGATGTCATTGCCCTGCATGCGTTCGAAGAAGGTGCCGAAGCCGCCGCGGAGAACGGTTTTTCCGGCGCCGGTGAGGTCGTAGGAGAAGCCGACGCGCGGCTGAAGGGTGTTGTAGTCGTTGGTGACGACGCCGCGGGGAATGCCGTTCATGCCGGGGATCACCATGCCATTGAGATAGTAGGGAGCGACGAAGCCGGCCGGGGTGGAAACTCCGATGCTGGAGGGGTTGATGGAGTTATCCGCGTTCCAGGTGGGCGGCGTGTTGATGTACAGGTTGGGCTCGAAGTTTGCGAGCTGGTTGTTGCGCTCCCATGCATGCGGCAGTGCGTCGTAGCGCAGGCCGAGCTGCAGGCTTAACCGGGGAGTGACTTTCCAGTTGTCGTTTACATACGCCGAGGGAGTCTGATTGACGTAGTGACGAATGGACATGGATTGCGGCTGGGCGTAGCTGCCGGAGAGGCCGAGGACGAGGCTCATGAAGGGATCGCCGGAGGTGCCACCGTTGCCGTTGCCGGTCTGGTTCTGATTGAAGCCGAAGTCGCCTGCGGCGTCGGCCTGCAGCTGCTGATTCTTGGTGTAGCGGTTATAGCTGAAGCCAAACTTCATGGCGTGCTTGCCGCGGGTGTAGGAGATGTCCACCTTGGGCTCGTAGTCTTCGGCGGCGTTGTGCCATGGACCGTAGCCGGTTTCTTCTCCGATGGATATGCCTTTGCCGCTGAGGTTGTTGATGCCGGGGAACTGACTGGAGCCGGAGTTGGTGAAGAAGTTGGCCGTTGTCCAGGCAGAGGGCACGAGCGCGTCCGTGGAGTTGGTGATGTTGATCACGTTTCCGTCGTAGTTGAAAGAGGCTTCGACGAGAAGTTCGGGTGAGAGAGTGGCGCTTACCTTGATGGCGGCGCTATTGGCTGGGTTGCTGAGAGTGCTGCTGATGGTGTTGTAAGCCTTGGTGTTCCAGCCGAGGTCGGCGTCAGGAAAGCCCTGCGAGACGCTGTCGTGTATGAAATGGCCGAGGAGTTGCCATTTGTCGTTGATCTTGTGATCGACGCGGACCAGCTCTTCAAGCACATCAATGGGTTCGCTGAGCGACGAAACACTGTTGTCCGTGGATGTTTGAGCGACTTTCGGGATGAGCGGAGATTGCAGATAGATCAGCGCGTTGGGATCGAAGAGCGATGCGGGGATGACCTGGTTGGGGAAAGGCTGTCCGCGATACCCGGAAAGACCGGCAGCGGCGAGCTTATCGGCGAATGCCGGATCGGGAACCTGCGCCACTGTGGGCACGGTTATGACCTGATTGGGGGCGTACGCGGGTGCGATGTATTGCAAATTCGTGCCTGCGGTGGGGCGGTCCAGATCCGGGATGGTGGGTTGCACGTTGGGCTGGCTGCCCTGGATGATGCGACGCCACTCCTGGTTGTAGAAGAAGAAGGTTCTGGGATTCGAGGGGCTGTAGAGATGGGGGATCTTGACCGGGCCGCCCAGGTTAGCGCCGAAGATGTTTTGCCGCAGCTTGGCAACCGGGGAATTGGCACCGTTGTACTTGTTGAAGAAGTTGTTCGCGTCGAGGTCGTCGTTGCGCAAGAATTCGTATGCTTCGCCGTGAAATTTCTCGGTGCCGCTCTTGAGAGCGAGACTCATGGTTGCGCCGGAGGAGATGCCGTAGTCGGGTGGATAGTTGCTGGCGAGCACCTCGAACTGAGCGATGGCATCCATGGAGGGCATGATGTCCATGCCGCCGGCTCCGCCGCGGTCGTCGGCTTCTCCTCCGTCGATCAACCAGATGTTGTGGCTTTCGCGCAGGCCATTGACGCTAATTCCGAAGTCGGAGGCTACCGAGGTCGGGGTGTTATTGTCGGGCAACATGGAGCTGACGCCCATGCCGAGAGCGGCGAGAGCGGCGAAGTTACGGTTTTCGGTTGCGATTTCGGTGACCTGTTCACCGCTGATGAGGGTGCTGACGGTGTTGGAGTCGGCCTGTACCTGGAGGGCATCCGCGGTGACGGCAACCTCCACAGTTTCAGCTCCGATGGTGAGCTTGACGTCTTGCGCCAGGGTCTGGGAGACATTGAGCACGAGGCCGGTGGCGGTGTAGGCTTCAAAGCCTTTGGCGGTTACGCGGAGACGATAGGTGCCCACATTGAGGCCTGGGAACGCATAGCCACCGGTTGCGTTGCTGACGGTGTTGTAGACGAAACCAGTTTCTGTCTGGGTGAGGACGAGGGCTGCTCCCGGAACGACTGCTCCGGTCTGATCTGTTACCGTGCCGACGATCTCGGAGTTTTGCTGCGCTCTTGCTGCAACGCATGCAAACGCCAAGACCAACGGCAGCAGGAATAGTCTGCTGATTATGCGAGTCATTTTGGCCATCCTTGTGAAGGGTGAAGCTGTTTTCTGTGGTCGAGTTCTTTCGTCTCGACTGACTATGCCGCGCGCACTGCTGCGGCTCTACAAACGGTATGCGCCGATGAGTGGTCAGTGGCAATGGCCACGGAGCCGGATTTATACATGACCACATCGAGTGGCTCGGAACGTCGTAGACGAAGTGGTTTTGTGGAGGCGGGAAGGATGGCGCGATTCCGCAGGATTGCGCGAATGCACGAAAAGGCCCTCAAAACGCTGATTTCCAAGGGAAATCGAGCGCTCCGAGGGCGAGGGTCTGGCGGCTTGTTTGCGGTGGATGGCGCCTGGTTTCTAGTTCGCGGGACTGGCCCAGTCGAGGGTGAAGGTAAGGAGGGTCTGGCGGAGGGAGTCAACTGCGGATTTTTGTTTTCCGGTGAGGTCGGCGATTTCTTTGCGGGTGGACTGGAGGTTGTCTTCGGATTGGTTGAGCTCATCGACGAAGCGCTTGCCGGCATCGTTGCCTTTGAGAGCGGTGAGGTTGTCGCGGGCGCGGGCTTCGTCGCCGGCGAGGGCGGTGAGACGGTCGTTGAGGTCGTGGATTTGCAGTTTGATGGCGACGATGTTGCGTTGGGCGTCGAGGATGGGCTGGATCTTTGGGGCGATGGCGGGGACTTCCTTGCCGAGGTATTCAAGGGCTGCGCTCTGGTCGCCGTCCGGGTCAATCTGCCAGTTTTCATAAGTGGGACCTTCGTCCGCTACGAGGACTGAACCCGTCTGGTGGGCGGGGACGGAGATCTTGAAGCGGTAGAGGGTTGCGGCTGTTTCAGCGGGTTTGCTTTCGGGTGAAAGGCTGCGGTCTCCGCGGCGGGGGACTTCGAGGACTATGGTGCGGGGATCGGAGGAAGAGTTGGAGGCGAGGTAAGTGGTGCGCTCCTCCACGCCATAGCGCTTCAGGATGAAGCCCTGAGCGGTGATCTTGACGGCGCGGATTTCGCGCTTGCCCTCTTCGGGAGCTTTGCGGACGCGGACGGCCTGATCGATGGCGTAGGAGAGGAGGCGTTTTTCGCCGGGGTGGATGGGGTCGAGGAGGCCTTCGCCGGCGAAGGCTCCGGACTCGAAGACGGAGAAGTTGCCGCTGTCGAAGGTAAGCTGCGAGGTGTTTTCGAGCCACAGGGCGCGGAGGGGGCGGGTTTCGGATTCACTCCAGAGAGTGACACGCTCGGCGGGGAGGGTCTGCTGGAGGATGGGGACCATGGCCGACTCGTTTTTGTGGATGGTGACGGGCTGGGCGAGGCGGTATTCGAAAAAGTCGTCGAAGTTGTTGGTGGAGACATTGGTGTCGGTATCGGTGGGGCGGGCTACGCTGTTGCCGAAGACGCTGCCGATGATGCCGCCACCAACGCCGCTGCCGCTGCCTGTGCCCTGGATGCCGGCTACGCCGTAGCTGTGTAAGGCGTTCATGCCTGTGCTGCGTGGGCTGAGTGCTCCGACAGCCTGGGCGTTGACGGTTACGGTTTCGGCATCGGCTTGCGGTGCGTTGGCCATGGGGACAACTTTGTCGGCGGCTTCGTGGGTTTGCGGGGTGGTCATGGCTTCGGTGGAGATGGGGATTTCGGGACGCCGGAGATAGAGCGGGTCGGAAAGCGGCTGGATGAAGGATTGGGGTGCGCCGGCGACGAGGGAGAGCTGGACGTTGTCCCAGTCGGAGCCGATGGTGTTGTCGACGACGGCCCAGCCCTGGAGGATGGCATTGTCCGCGCTGTCGGTTACGGATTCTTTGGGGAAGACTATGCGGTAGGTGGATTTCCAGACGGGAATTTCGCTGATGTAGCTGACGCGGAGCTGGCGGTTGCCCTGGCCGAGGGCGTCGAGGGTGAGTTGGCGCAGGCCGGTGGAGTGAGTGGAGCCGAGGAGCTCGAGGTAGCGGTCGAGCTGGTTTTGGAGGGAGGGGTCGAGCGGGCGGACGCTGAGGGTGGGGGTTAGCTCGACGACGCGGACGGCTCCGGTGTTGCTGACGACGGTGAGGTAGAAGCGAGTCTGGGTGGGTTTGGGGGCGGTGCTATCGCTGTCTGAGTCGGTGCCGGAGGGGCCGCTGGTGCTGGCGTGGCTTTCGATGGACATGAGGCGGCCGGTGATGGCGCCGCCGGGGGCTCCGGTGACTTCGACGCGCTGGCCGCGGAAGGCCTGGAAGAGCTCGGTGGAGGTGGGGTCGTCGGTCATGGCGAGGGAGATGGATTTGAGCTGTTCGGCGAGCGGGGTGGTGGAGTTGTAGTTGATGCCGGCGATGTGGCCTCCGTTGTCGTCGAGGACGGTGAGGGACTGGAGGACGTCGTTGAGCTGGGAGGTGGTGAAGTCGACGGTGATGCGCTGGTTGCCGGTGACCTGGCCGGTGTGTTCGAAGTAGCCTACGCCGTTTTTGTAGAGGATGACCTGGCGGACGGGGAGTTCGTGGGGGAATTGCGTTGTGAGGGCAGGTTTGGCGGATTCGGCGGCTGGTTTTGGGGCTGGACTGGTGGACTGGGCGATGAGATTGGAGCCAAGGACAACGAAGCTGGCCACGGCGGCCAGGAAACGGGCGAAGGGCATACTGCCTCCTGAGGCGGTTGGCTGATGCTGAGAACTTGGACCACCGATACCGGAAAAATGTTCCCGGCGAGCGGTGTTTTGTGGATTGATTCGGGTGGGTTTCACGATCTTGGAACGAGGGTCGCAGCGCGGCTTGCGGGGGAAATGTGTGTTGGGTGAAAAATCAACGCAGGTGAAGTATCCGGTGAGAAGGCGGTAGCCATTTCATTGTGGCGGGGCATCGAAGCGTGTACGCGGAGGAATTGAATGGCTAAAAGTGCTGCTGAGGTGATGGTGGAGACGCTGGTGGCGTCGGGAGTGAAGCGGGTGTATGGACTGCCGGGGGATTCGCTGAATGGGATTACGGATGCGATACGGCAGCACTCGGAGCTGCAGTGGGTGCATGTGAGGCATGAGGAAGTGGCGGCTTTTGCTGCGGGTGCTGAGGCGCATCTGACGGGGGATCTGACGGTGTGCGCGGGAAGCTGCGGGCCGGGGAATCTGCACCTGATCAATGGGCTGTATGACTGCCATCGCAGCAGGGTGCCGGTGCTGGCGATTGCGGCGCAGATTCCGAGTGCGGAGCTGGGGACGGGGTATTTTCAGGAGACGCATCCAGAGATGCTGTTCAAAGATTGCAGCTACTACTGCGAGCTGGTGAGCGATCCGGAGAATCTGCCGCGGATATTGGGGATTGCGATGCGTACGGCGGTGGCGAAGCGCGGGGTGGCGGTGGTGGTGGTGCCGGGGGATGTGTTCCTGGGGAACTGCTCGGGGGCGGCGAGTGCGCTGATGCTGTGTGATCCGGCCTCGGTGTTTCATCCGGGGAAGGCGGATCTTGAGGCTGCGGTGAAGCTGCTGAATGGCGCGGGGAAGGTGACGATCCTGGGTGGTGCGGGATGCGCGGGGGCGCATGCGGAGCTGATGGCGATCGCGGAGTTGCTGAAGGCTCCGGTGGTGCATGCGCTGCGTGGCAAGGAATTTATCGAGTACGACAATCCGTATGACGTGGGGATGACGGGGCTGCTGGGGTTCAGCTCGGGTTACTACGCGATGATGAACTGCGATGCGCTGCTGATGCTGGGGACGGATTTTCCGTATACGCAGTTCTTTCCGGAGAAGGCGAAGATTATCCAGGTGGATATGCGCGGCCGAGCAGATTGGACGACGCACGCGGGTGGATCTGGGGCTGATCGGATCGGTGAAGGACACGGTAGCGGCTTTGCTGCCGATGCTCAAAAAGAAGAAGGATGCCGGGCACCTGAAGATCTCGGTGAATCACTACAAGAAGGCGCGGACGGGATTGGAGGAACTGGCGGTGGGTGAGCCGGGGAAGATGCCGATTCATCCGCAGTATGTAGCGAAGCTGGTGAACGAACTGGCATCGGAGGATGCTGTCTTCACTTGCGATGTGGGACTGCCGACGGTGTGGGCTTCGCGCTATCTACGCATGAATGGGAAGCGGCGGCTGATGGGATCGTTTGTGCATGGGACGATGGCGAGTGCGCTGCCGCAGGCGATTGGTGCGCAGGCGGCATATGCGGGACGGCAGGTGGTGGCGCTGGCCGGCGATGGCGGGATCGCAATGCTGATGGGCGATCTGCTGACGCTGCGGCAGATGAAGCTGCCGGTGAAGATCATCGTGTTCAACAATGGGTCGCTCGGTTTTGTGGAACTGGAGATGAAGGCGGCTGGTTTTCTGGATTTTGGGACGAGCCTGGATAATCCTTCGTTCGCGGAGATTGCGACAGCGTGCGGATTTCTGGGATTGCGGGTAGAGAAGCCGGAGGATGTGGATGGCGCGCTGCGACAGGCGTTTGCTACGATGGGCCGGCGCTGCTGGATGTGGTGGTGAATCGGCAGGAGCTATCGATGCCGCCGACGATTGAGTTCAAACAGGCTACTGGGTTTGGGCTCTACATCATGAAAGCGGTGATGAATGGGCGCGGGGACGAAGTAATCGATCTGGCGAAGACGAATCTGTTTCGATAAGCGAGAGGCAGGCGGCCTCAGCCGTAAAGTGCGCTGTGCATCCGGCTATTTCGGGAAAAAGCAGATCCCCTTCGGGGATGACAGACAGAAGGGCAAAAGCAACGACAACAGCAAAAGCAACGACAGCTGCAACGCAACGACAGCAGCCCCAAAAGGGCCACGGCAACTGGAAAGGCAACTGCATTAAAGAGTGCCAGGAGCGGGGATTGAGTTTGCTTGCTCGCTGGACCAGTCGAGGGTGAAGTTCAGCAAGGTCTGGCGCAGGGATTCGGTGGCGGCTTTTTGTTTTTCGGTGAGGTCGGCGATTTGTTTGCGGGTGGACTGGATGTCGTCTTCGGACTGGTTTAGTTCATCGACAAAACGTTTGCCGGCGTCGTTGCCTTTGAGCGCGGTGAGGTTTTCGCGGGCGCGAGTTTCATCCGCGGTGAGATTGGCGATGCTGCTATTCAGATTTTGGATCTTTGTCTTGATGGCGAGTATGTCGCGCTGCGCGTCGAGGATGGGTTGGATCTTCGGAGCGATAGCTGCGGCTTCTTTGCCGATGAGTTCAAGGGCATCGGTTTGATCGTCGTCCGGGTCAATCTGCCAGTTTTCGTAGTCAGAGCCCTCGTCGGCAACGATTACAGAACCGGATTCATGGGCGGGTACGGCGACTCGAAAGCGATAGAGTGTAGCGGCGGTCTCGGCGGGTTTGCTTTCGGGAGAGAGCGTACGACCCTCCTGACGCGGAACTTCGATCACTACAGTGCGGGGATCTGCCGAGGAGTTGGAGGCGAGGTAGTTGATGCGCTCTTCGATGCCATAGCGCTTTGTGACCATACCCTGCGCGGTGATCTTTACGGCTCGTATTTCGCGCTTGCTTTCCTGAGGGACTTTGCGGACGCGGATTGCCTGATCGATGGCGTAGGAGAGCAAGCGTTTTTCACTGGGATGGATGGGATCGAAGAGACCTTCACCAGCGAAAGCGCCGGACTCGAAGACGGAGAAGTTGCCGGTGTCGAAGGTGAGCTTGGATGTGTTTTCAAGCCAGAGGGCGCGAAGAGGATGGGTTTCGGATTTCGCTCCAGAGAGTGACGCGTTCGACGGGGAGGGTTTGCTGAAGGATGGGGACCATTGCCGACTCGTTTTTGTGGATGGTGACGGGCTGGGCGAGACGGTATTCGAAGAAGTCGTCGAAGTTGCTGGTGGAGACGTTGGATTCAACGTTTGTGTCGGTCACCCGGGTGGCACCCGAGTAGAGGAAGGGACGAGAGCGCGCGGATAACTGCTGACTCAAACTGGCAGTTTCCGTCGAGAGTGTGTCTGCAGTGGCGGTGACTGTGACGGTTTCGGCAACGGACCCCACATTGAGCGAAGCGTTTATGGTTTGGGAGCCTATTGAGCTTACCTGGATTCTGCGGCGGACATAGGTTTGAAATCCGTTTGCTTTGATCGTCAAGTCGTAAAGGCCTGGTGGGATGGACAGGAAAGTGAATCTGCCGTTATCCGTGGTCTGAGCCGCTACGTTTGCACCTGTCGCGACTGAGGTGGCTGTGACGGTTGCGCGCGGAATGACCGCACCTGTCACGTCTGTCACGACGCCTGAGAGTGTTGCAGGAGCCGATGCTTCTGCAGCTTCGTGGGTTTGCGGGGTGGTCATGGCTTCGGTGGAGATGGGGACTTCAGGGCGGCGGAGGTAGGAGCGGGTTGGAAAGCGGCTGGATGAAGCTTTGCGGTGCTCCGGCGACGAACGAAAGCTGGACGTTATCCCAATCGGAGCCGATGGTGTTGTCATGACTATGCCCAGCCTTGAAGGATGGCCTTTTCTGCGTTGTCGGGGAAGACGATGCGGTCAGGTGGATTTCCAGACGGGGATTTCGCTGATGTAGCTGACGCGCAACTGGCGGTTGCCCTGGCCGAGCGCGTCGAGGGTGAGATGGCGCAGGCCGGTGGAGTGAGTGGAACTGAGGAGTTCAAGATAGCGGTCGAGTTGGCCCTGGAGGGATGAGTCAAGCGGGCGGACGCTGAGGGTGGGGGTTAACTCGATGACGCGGACTGCTCCGGTGTTGCTGACGACAGTGAGATAGAAACGGGTGTGGGTGGGCTTGGCATCGCTGTCGGACGCAGTATTCGCGGAGATGTCGGAGTGATTCTCGATGGACATGAGGCGGCCGGTGATGGGGCCTCCGGGTGCTCCGGTAACTTCGACGCGCTGACCTCGCAGGGCCTGGAAGAGCTGCGTGGAGGTGGGATCGTCCGTCATTGCGAGAGAAAGCGATTGGAGCTGCTGGGCAAGCGGGGTGGTGGAGTTGTAGTTGATGCCGCCGATGCGGCCGCCGTTGTCGTCGAGAACCGTGAGCGACTGGAGGACGTCGTTGAGCTGTGAGGTGGTGAAGTCGACTACGACGCGTTGATTGCCAGTGACCTGACCGATGTGTTCGAAGTAACCAACGCCGTTTTTGTAGAGGATGACCTGGCGGACGGGGAGATCTTGGGGAGATTGAGGCGGGGCGGCGGATTTGGTGAAGGACTGGGCGGTGATGTGCGAACCAAGAACAACGAATCCGGCCACGACGGCCAGGAAATGAGTCGAGGGCATGCTGCCTCCTGCATGGGGTACTGGTACCTTGTATCACGCGAGGAACGGAGTTGTTCCTGGCGTGTCAGCCGAGCTATGAAGAGAACGCGGGAAGCCAGTGTTCTTGCGTGGAAATAGCTTGGAGACGAATTTTCAGTGCAGCCGGACATTGCAATTGACTCCTTATGAAGCAGGCGGTAAGCTCTCACGCGAACTTCGGGAGGTGTTATGGCTTCGCCAACGAAAAACAAAGACCCCAGGATTACGGGGCCGATCAGCGCTGTGTCATCGGATAACACTCCGGCATTGTCCGGTACGTCGCAGGCGCCGCTGATATTGAATCCGCTGTTATCCACGTCCGCGACCCCTGCGGTGTCGATCCTGCAACAGCTGGGTGGTGCAACGGGTGTTGAGGGTATATCGGGGTCGGGGGTGGGAGTGGTTGGAACCAGCGACTCCAATGACGCGATCAATGGATTGAGTCATTCGCCGCAACATGCCGGGGTATCGGCGAACAATGATGCGGGTGGTTATGGCTTGTGGGCTAAGGCAACGATTGCGGGCAGTTTTCTGGGCAATGTTGAGGTGAACGGAGATGCGCTCAACGATGCTTTCAATAGCCTGAGTCATTCGCCTGCACATGCCGGTGTGTCCGCAAACAACGATGCCGGTGGCTTCGGCTTGTGGGCCAAGGCGACTACAGCGGGTTATTTTGACGGCAACGTTCAGGTTGTTGGGGATGCCTCGGTAAGCGGCAACCTGAGTGTGGTTGGGGACATCGTTCTGGAAGGGGCGGATTGCGCGGAGGAGTTCGATCTGCAGGCTGCTCTTGATCTGGACCCTGGAACGGTTGTCGTTCTGGATCGGAATGGCGCGCTGGAGGCGAGCAGTCAGAGTTACGACCGCAAGGTTGCCGGAGTGATTTCAGGGGCGGGGGAGTTTCGGCCGGGTGTGGTTCTGGATCGGCGTGTGACTGACCGCAAGCGTGCACCGATCGCCCTGGTGGGCAAGGTTTACTGCAAGGTCGATGCGCAGTATGGGGCTGTGGAAGTGGGCGACCTGCTGACTACTTCTCCGACGAGCGGTCATGCAATGCGAGCGAGCGATGCGGCGCGAGCCTTTGGTGCGGTTATTGGCAAAGCGCTAAGACCGTTGTCATCGGGGCAGGCGCTGGTGCCGATTCTTGTCACACTGCAGTGAAATCATGCAGAGGCTGTGCGGTTTTCAGCGCGGTTTCTAACACCATGTTTTATTACGCACGAAGAAGGAGTGTTTCTATGTCGATATCGCTTCGGCAAACTCTGGCTCAACTTGCAGCTCATACGCACTCGTACGATCCGCCATCTTTCAGCCTGGCTTCGTATCAGGATTTTCTCTCGTATCAGAGCCAGTACGCGAATCTGCTGGTTGCTTTCCGCAATCCAGACGAGCCGCCACCGGGGCAGGCCCAGACTAGTTCGCCTAACTACTCCGGTTAGGAAGCCGCGAGCTTTTGGAGCTGCTGGATATGGTTGATGTCGTGGCCGGCCATGGTTTCTACGATGGTCTGGAAGGTCATGGCGCCGCGCTCGGGGTGAGTGACACGTTTGCCGGCGGCGGAGGTTGGGGCGGTGCGGATGAGGATCAGATTCCACTCGCGCAGAGCTGCGAAGGCGGCGAGGGCTTGTTGCGCGGTGATGGAGGGGTAGAGCGTGGCCCAGCGGTCCTGATCGAATGGCTGGATGGTGTGGTTGTCTTCTGCGAGGGTCTGGCGGAGGCGGAAGCTGAAGGCTATTTCACAGTCGGCCAGGTGGCAGAGGATTTCGGCGGGAGTCCACTTGCCGGGCGCAGGCGCCAGGCCGATGCGGGTGGGGCCGATGGCTTCGGCTAACGACTCGAGGGTTGCGGGAGTTGAGGAGAGGATCTGCTCTATGGGGCGGCCGTCGAGAAAGCGGGCGTAGGGGTTCAGGTCTGGCATTTTGGGCTCCGGGGTTATGGTAGCGCAGGAAAGCACAGGCCTGGTTTCAGGGGGTCGCGTTATACGCGAATTTGTATCCACTACCCCGCATCGCGTTGGGCTATTTGAGAGCGGCGGCCATTTCGGCTAGTTTGGCTACGGTGTTCATGTTGCGGGCAGTGCCGGTTTTGGCGGCGGGAATGCGGAGTTTGGAGACGCCGACTCCGTCGGGGTAGTAGACGTAGATCTCGCGTGTGCCGAGGCTGAGCTGTTCGTGGGCTTGATTGGCAACGGTTTCGAGCGCGTTGGCTGGCGGCTCGCTATCCAGAAAGATAGCGAGAGTCCTGCTTGGATGCATGGTGGGGAAGGGGTTTGCGGTGCTGACGGCGGCCATCTCTTCGACAGTGCGAACCATGACGCCGATGGGCTTGCCCAGGTGGGCTTCAAGGGCCTGTTGAAGTGCCTTCTTAACCTGCGACTCAGACTTGCGGGAGAGAAAGACGACATTGCCACTCGCGATGAAGGTCTTGACTTTGGAGAAACCCAACTTTTCACACAGGGACTTTAGTTCGACCATGGGCAATTTGTTGTTGCCGGTGACGTTGACGGCGCGGAGAAGGGCGATGTAAGCGGGCATGCGCGGCCTCCTGTGCGTTACGAGCCATGATCGCACAAGCTGGATGCCCGGGTGACGGGGTGTGCGCCGAGTTTGAATGACCGCTTTCCGTGGATGAGGCATAGAGGTATGCTGTTGGTCACCGGAGAGTGGCGCGATGGCGGGGATCAAGCTGGAAGGATTGCGGCTGCAGGCGTATGAGCATCCGAGCGATGCGGCGGCGCTGAATGCGCTGACACACACGGCGGGATTCGACACGCTGATTACGAAGCTGAATGCGTGGGGGATTGAGCGGTTTCTGCGTGTGCAGCTGACGGGAAGCTATCTGAAGGTGACGCAGGACAGTTTTCCGGATCTTTACCAGATCTTTCTGGTGATGAAAGAGCGGCTGGATGTGCCGATCGAGGTGGACCTGTATATTGCTCCGGGTGGCGAGATCAACGCGTTCACGGTGGGCGTGGAGCGGCCGCTGATTGTGTTGACGACGCCGGCGGTGGAGTTGCTTGCTCCCTACGAGATGGCGTTTGTGATTGCGCATGAGCTGGGGCATATCAAGAGCCGGCATGTGCTGTATTACCAGATCGCGGAGTTTCTGCCGCTGATTGCAGGCGTTGTGGGAAGCATGACGTTTGGCATTGGCGAGCTGTTGAGCGCGGGCATGCAGATGGCGCTGTTGAACTGGAAACGGATGTCGGAGTTCACGGCGGATCGGGCGGGGCTGCTGGGATGCCAGGATGCCGAAGTGGCGTGGCGCACGATGATGAAGCTTGCGGGGTTGCCGCCGAAGTATTTTGCCAGCGTGAATACTGAGGATTTTTTGAAGCAGGCGCGGGATTTTCAAGCGCTGGATGCGGACACGATCTCGAAGATTGCGAAGTGGCTGAACTCGGTGGGAGCGACGCATCCATGGATGGTGGCACGGGCGCAGCAGTTGCTGCAGTGGATTGAGAGCGGGCAGTATGAGGAAGTGCTGAAGCATCCGCAGGGGCCGGTGTTTGGGGCGGTACAGGCGGCGAAGTTCTGCAATGTGTGCGGGAATACGTTGAAGGGCAATGAGGCGTATTGTCCACGATGCAGGAATGCGGTGACTGGGTATGGACCGCCGCCTGCGCCACCATTGCCGCCAGGGATGCCGCCACCGTTTGTGCGGTAGATTATTTTCCGAAGCTAGATGAGGAGAGGGCGTTGCTGCGAGTGTTGGCGGTGCTGGCGAATCCGACGGATCTTTACCGGTACGATGCGGATTTTCTCTGGCAGCAGATGGCTGAGGTGCTGGAGGGGTTGCGCAAGCGCGGCGCGGCGGCCTATGAGCGGCTGCAACCTGCGACAGCTGCGCGGCTGCGGGAGCGGCTGGATGCGGCGGAGCGGGATGTGGTGCATCTGGTGGTGCATGGGCAGGAGATGGCGGCGGCGCACTACGCGACTGTCGCGCTTGAGGCTTCGGATGGGCGTGCGGGCAAGGTGTCGGTGCAGGCGCTGGCTGCGATGGTGACGGCGCGCAGCACTCCTTCGCTGGTGGTGCTGCAGGCGGCGGCGAGCGGGCCGACGAATCTGGAGATTGCGGCTAAGGAGATGCTGGCGCATGGGGTCAAGCATGTCGTGGTGGCTCCGCGGCTGCAGGAGCATGCACAGGGAATTCTGCTGGCGAAGCTGTATGGCGCGGCTGCGAGTGGATTGACACCGATCCAACTGGCGATGGATTTGATGGCGGCTGCTTCGAATAGTGGAGCGCCGGGGCTTGGGCTGGTGGCGGTGAAAAGCGCGGAGCCGCAGAGCCCGATTATGCCTTTGCCATCGACGGCTTTGAATGGAGCTGGCGGATACGAGCAGAGCGCAGCGAAGGCGGCTGCGGATGCGGCGCAGGTGTGGCGTGAGCAGTTGCGTCGCAAACGCGAGGCGAATGCGTTCGATGTGTTTCTGTGCCACAACTCGGCGGATAAGCCGGCGGTGCGACGGATTGGCGAGGAGTTGAAGCAGCGGGGCATTTTGCCGTGGCTGGATGTGGAGGAGCTGCCGCCGGGGATGCCATGGATTCCGCTGCTGGAGCAGCAGATTCACCAGATTCGCGCGGCGGCGGTGTGCGTGGGGTCGGCGGGGATCGGGCCGTGGCAGGAGCAGGAGATCATGGGATTTCTGCGCGCTTTTGTGAAGCGGGGCGTGCCGGTGATTCCGGTGGTGCTAGCGGATGCGATGACGACGCCGGAACTGCCGGTGTTTTTGTCGTCGATGACGTGGGTGGATTTCCGCAGGGTGGATCTGGATCCGATGGAGCGACTGGTGTGGGGGATTACGGGGCTGCGGCCGGATCGATAAAACCAGAGAGATTCGGCCGCGCTGCAGCATCCCTCAGGGGCTAAAGTGACTGCGTGAGAACTCTGGGAGTCACTTGATTTCCACCGAAGCGATGAGCGACAAGAGAGTATGTCGCGTTTCATGGATTACAGTCCGGATCAGGCTTATTTGCTGCCGCCGAGTGTGCGGGATGAGTTGGGAGCCGATCACCTCTGCTTTTTCGTACGCCGGGTGGTGGAGCGGTTGGACCTGAGCCGGTTTGAGCAGGCTTATGGAGCCGAGGGCGGTGCGCTGTACGCCCCTGAGTTGATGCTGGGTGTTTGGCTTTACGCCTACGCACTGGGCATTACCAGTGCGCGGCAACTGGCGCGGCGTGTTGTCGAGGACTTGCCGCTGCGCTATCTTGCCGGCGGCGCGCGGGTGGATAACTGGACACTGAGCGCGTTCCGGCGTCGCCATGCTCTGGCCTTGAACGACTGCTTCACGCAAGTTCTGGAGATGGCGCGGACACTGGGGCTGGGCAAGCTGGGGCGGGTAGCGATCGATTCGACGCGTATCCAGGCCAGCGCCTGCCGCGACCGGATCGACAGCGAGCAGGCGTTGCGCGATACACGAGCCAGACTGCGCCGTCAGGTACGCAGTTGGCAGCAGGCCGCCGACCGCGACGATGCCGAGCCGGGTGGTCTGGCGGTGGCCATCGGCGTGTTGGAAGACAAGCTGGCAGAACTGCCACAGAGGCTGGAACGGCTGCAGAAGAGTGCGCTCAAGAAGCTCTCGCGCACCGATGAGGATGCTCGCTTCCTGCGCCAGCGCGGAGGCCATTTCGTGCTCGGCTACACCGCCGAGATTGCCGTCTCGGACGACCATCTGATCGTCGCCCAGCGCGTCACACAGAACGCCGCCGACAACCACTCCCTACTGCCCATGATCGAGCAGACACGCCAGCGATGCGGCTCAGCCCCCGGCCAGGTGCTGGCCGACAGCGGCTTCTTCTCCATCGCCAACTTGGAACAGATGGAAAAGCAGAACCTCGACGCATATGTTCCCGACTCGAACCTCGCGCAGGCACTCAACCTAGGTGTCCAGTGCCGATTCAAAGCCTGTGCCCCGGCTCACCTGAGGATGCGCCAAAAACTCGACAACGATACCGGAAGAGCTGCCTACGCCAGACGAAAAGCCATCGTCGAACCCGTCTTCGGAGTGCTCAAACAACAACGCAACATGCGCCAGTTCAGAACCAGAAGCCTCAAACGCGTTGGCAACGAGTTCACCCTGGCCACCATCGCATACAACCTCACTCGCATCCACACAAAAACTCACGCATAAACATACCCAAAACCTGAAACAGAACAAATCTCCCCTACATCCAAATCAACTTCAAAACTCAAATCCAGACATATCCTCCGTCAACTCGGTTCTCACGCAGTCACTGAAGCCCCGTTGACTTGACCGGTTTTATGTACGGGCTGAAGCCCGTACCCTTCATTTTGATGTGCGCTCTTTCTCGATAAAGTTTTGGTTTGAGTTTTTCCGCAACTTGGAAAGCGTTGCTGTGTAGCTGGCTTGTGCACGGGCTGAAGCCCGCACCCTTCCATACAACTCGGGACGAGAGACATTCCTTCAATTGGGCTGTTTCGTGTGGGGTTTATGAGAAGGGTAACTCCTCGGGATGGAAAGGTGAAGCGAATCCTGTATGGTGGTCGGTGTTGGATGGACGTGACTTTGAGTGGTGGGCTGGAGCGGTTGCGATGGGTCGGTTGAGGGATGGTTTTGTTGCGTTGTCATTGGGAATGATTGCTGGATGCTTTCTTGCGAAGCCGTTGTCTGCGCAGCAGCCGGTTCCGGCGGGGGCGACTGGGCAAGGAACGATTGTGCAGGGGACAGTGGCTCCGGGGGCGACTGCGTTAGAGAGTGATCCTGAGCGGGGATCGCTGAACAAGGCGGAGCGGATGGAGTGGTTTCGCGATCAGGGATTTGGGCTGTTTATTCACTGGGGTGTGGATGGGCAGTTGGGGGTGGTGATCAGCCACTCGCTGGTGGGGGCTTCGAAGGAGTATACGGAGCGCTACTTCAGAGAGTTGCCGCAGACGTTCGATCCGGATCAGTTTCGTCCGCTGGACTGGGCACGGCTAGCGAAGCTGGCAGGCGTGCGGTATGTGATGTTCACGACGAAGCATCACTCGGGCTTTGCGATGTGGGATACGGCGACGACGCCGTTTGGGGTGATGCATACGCCGTTTCATCGGGATATTACGAAGGATGTGTTTGAGGCGTTTCGTTCTCAGGGGATTGCGACGGGAGTGTATTACTCTCCTGATGATTTCTGGTGGCTGCATCAGCATGGGATTCGGATTGAGCGGGCTGTGCCGGATGTGCAGCCGCGGAATCATCCGGAGTTCATGAAGTATGACCAGGAGCAGATACGGGAACTGCTGACCAAGTATGGGAAGATCGATGCGCTGTTTCTGGATGGGGATGCGACGGGGCTCAGGGACCTGGCGTGGAAGATCGACCCAGAGATTATCGTCACGCGCGGGGCGATCAAGACTCCGGAGCTGACGGTGCCGGGGATGCCGATGCCAGGGGCGTGGGAGACGTGTATGACGATGGGCACGGCGTGGCAATATCAGCCGCAGAACGAACATTACAAGTCGGGTGGAGAGCTGATACGGCTGCTGGTGGAGACGCGGGCGAAGGGTGGGAATCTGCTGCTGAACGTGGGGCCTAAGCCGAATGGCGAGCTGCCGATTGAAGAAGAAGAGCGGCTGCGTGAGATGGCGCTGTGGATGTTTGTGAATCAGGATGCGATCTATGCGGTGAGGCCGTGGGTGATTACGAATGAGGGGAATATCTGGTTTACGAAGAAGAAGGACAATAGCGCGCTGTATGCCACGGTGGAGAGCGATGAGCCTTGGCCGCGGGCGACATGGAAGGAATTTGTGCTGCACTCGGTGAAGGCTACGGACAAGACGCAGGTTAGCGTGCTGGGGCAGAGCGGCGAGGTGGTGGAGTATCACCCAGAGATTACGCCGAAGACGACGTGGCACCAGGAGAAGGATGGACTGCATATACGGGCGCTGGCAGCGCAGCGGCTGCAGGATAACTTTCGCTGGCCGAATCCGGTGGTGCTGAAGATTACGAATGCGGAGCCGGCGCTTGCGCCTCCGCACGTGCAGACGGTGAGTGCTGCTGCTTCCGGGCGCGGCGAGACGTTTACGGGGGATGTGCTGGATATGGGGGATCAGTCTTCGCTTGAGGTTGGGTTCGAGTATCGGTCGATTGCCGGCGAGGATGCGAATTCGCGGAATGCGGTGTGGGTGGCGACGCCGATGCAGACGGTGACTAAGACTGGGCAGTTCACGATTGCGGTGAGCGGGCTTGATGCGAAGGGGACGTATGAGTTTCGAGCGGTGATCAGGCATCCGCTGCTGACGCTGTATGGGGCTGAGGTCAGGACGAAGCGATGAGGTTTGTGGTCCACATGGAGCGAGTTTCGAGAGTTCTCGTTCGCGGCGAGAGACGAGTGCTGTGAACCCGGGCGAGTTCGGGCTCATGAAGAAATCGTCGATCGACGCACATCTCTCGATGGCTTGGTGCGCGCATTGGCGATTTCGAGTACACCTCGGCGATTTGACAGGAACCGAGTCCCCAATCTCAAGACGCGATCGCCAGGGCGCCGACGAGGCCCTGCCTATTCCGTCCGCAACGCCTGCATGGGATCGATGGAGGCGGCGCGACGAGCGGGCAAGAATGCTGCCACAAGGCCACACACGACGAGCAGCACTGAAACCGTCACGACAGTGAATGGATCGTGCTGGCCCACGCCGAACAGAAATGACTTGAGCAGCCGCGTTGCGATCCATGTGCATGCGAGTCCCAGACTGAGCCCCCAAACCATCAGTACCGAGGCGTTTCTCAGAATGAGCAACAGTACATCGCGCCGCTCCGCTCCCAGCGCCATGCGTATACCTACCTCGCGTGTGCGGCGATTCACTGAGAACGTCATCAGGCCTGACAATCCCACCATCGCCAGGAGCAACGCGATCCCGGCAAACACTGTCAGCAGTGAGGTTTGAAAACGCCGCCGTGCGGTGGCTATCGATATTACATTTCCCATCGTCTGAATGTCAGTCATCGCCACGCTGGGATCCATCGATCCCAGAATTTGACGCGCCTCGTTGACCACCGTTGCAGGCGGCAGCGAGGACCGTACGGCGACAGACTCATCGCCGAAATCGTAACTCGGGTTGTACATCTGCGACTGCGGTTCTTCCTCAAGACTCACGTGTCGAACATCAGCAACGACACCGACGACTGTCGCCCAGTGTGCATGTGTCTCATCGGTAGCGATTCGTCCGCCGATCGGGTTGCGATTCGGGAAATACGTCGTCGCAAATTTCTGATTGATGATCGTCGAACTGCCACGGGTCATATCCGCCTCCGTAAAGGAACGTCCGGCAATCAGCGGAGTCTCCATGGCTTCGAAGTAGTGCGGCGTGATGCCCGATCCTTCCGTTAGTTGAAATTCCTTGTTCGGAAATCCTTCGACCCACACAATACCCATGCTCTCCGAATTGGACAGTGGAAGATTGCTGACTCCTCCGGCAGCCTGCACCCCGGGCAGTGCCTCAAGCTTATTCATGAGTTCTTTGTAGAAGTTGCCTTGCTTCTGTCCTGTATCGTAGCGGTGCGTGTCCAGGCTCACATGGAACGTCACCGCAGATCGAGTAAACCCAGTGTCTACCGACTCGACATTGATATAGCTGCGGATCAGCAGCCCTGCCGCCGCCAGCAGCACCACGACGATTGCCGTCTGCGCGACAATCAACGCGCTCTGCAACCGGCTATGCCCAGCGGAGCTTCCGCGCATGGCGTGCGATTTCAGAAACTCGGTCAATTCCATCCGTGAAGCGCCGATCGCAGGCATCAAGCCCGCGAGCAAACTCGTCAAAAGTGACGCACCGATGGCAACCAGAAACACGCGTGCATCGAGAGACGCTTCATTCAGCCGCGGAATATTTCCGGGATCAAGCTTCGGCAGCAATCGGAGAAAGAGCACGGCAAGCACAATGCCGGCTGCACATCCGCCAACGCCAATAAGCATCGATTCGGTTAACAACTGCCGGACCATGCGGCCGCGGCCCGCGCCCAGGGCTGCGCGCAGACCCAGTTCCCGGGCCCTTTCGGCGGCACGCGCCAGCAACAGGTTGGCCACATTCCCGCAGGCAATCAGCAACACCAGGCCAACCGCAGCCAGCAGCAACCGCATCAGCGGACGCACGGGCCCGATGGAGATCCCGGTGAAACTCTCGACCAGCGCGCCCCATTCGCGCGGGAGACCGGCATCTCTCGGATCAGGCGCGTATTCCTTATCAAGCCGTGCCATGATGCCGGCCATCTCCGCCTGCGCCTGATGAATGGACACACCGGAACGTAGCCGCGCCACTGAAACATTGTTCCCAATACCTCGCGAAGATCTGGCTTGTGAGCTGAGCGCCAGAGGCACCCAGATCTGCGTGGATTTGATATGAGAATCTCCATAGGGAAGATCGGACTTGAAGGGATACTCAAACTCCGCGGGCATTACTCCGACGATCTGATAATTCGCACCGTCGAGCTGTATGGACCGGTTCAGCACGTCCGGTTTTGTTCCGAACATCGAGGCCCAAAGCGAATGGCTGATTATGGCAACTTTCGCATGTGCGGGAAGATTGTCGGCAAAGGTGCGGCCGAGTTGGGGTACCGATTGCAGGGTCGAGAAAAAGTCTTCGTCAACCCGCGCGCCACCGATACGCTGCGTTGTGCCCTGCTGCGTCACGCTGAATTGAGCTTGTTCGAAGTTGCTCATATCCGCGTAGGACTTGGCCTCGCGCTTGAGGTCGTAGAAGTCACCGTAGCTGGGGCAGACGACCTCCGCAGGAATCTTCAGGCTGGGATTCGGCGAAAACAGATAAACCAGGTGCTCTGGGTCTCCGTACGGTAGCGATCGAATCAGCACCGCGTTCACGAGGCTGAAGATGGCCGTGCATGCGCCGATGCCAAGCGCGAGCGTGAGCACCGCGGTTATCGTGAAGCCGGGGCTCTTGCTCAACGTGCGCAGGCCATAGCGCAGATCTTGCATGACTTGTTCGATCCACAAATAGGTGCGCTCTTCGCGATGTGCCTGTTTTGCCTGCTCCACGCCGCCGCAAGCGCGTCGCGCGGCGAGTCGTGCTTCCTGGGGCGACATGCCTCGGCGTTCGAAATCGTCAGCGAGCAGGGTGAGGTGCGATGCGACTTCGCGTGCAAGGTCTTCTTCGGCGCGCTCGTTGGCAAGCAGACTGCGGAGCTTGGCGATGACCCTTCTCCATTGCGCCATGGTTACGGTTCCTCCGTGAGCAGTTTTTCAACCACTCCGGCCATCTGGCGCCATCGTTCGGTTTCTTCCTTAAGCGCCTTTAATCCCGCCTTGGTGATGGTGTAGAACTTCGCTTCACGATTGTTCTCGGTCTTGCCCCAGGAACCACGCGTCCAGCCGTGCTGCTCAATGCGCACGAGGGCCGGATAGATGGTGCCCTGATTGAGATTCAAGGCATCCCCCGATACCTGCTGGAGCCTGCCGGCTATGCCGTAGGCATGCTGCGGGCCCATGGTGGCAAGGGTGCGGAGGATCATGAGGTCGAGAGTGCCTTGCAGGATCTGGATGGGCATTTTGTCCACTTGGCATTCAAGTGAATATGGTTATCACTTGGATGTCAAGTGGAAACCGCAGAACCAAAAGCGCGGGATATAAATTGACATCGCGCCGGTGGGATACAAGCACATCGTGGACGAGTTACAACGGCGTAAGAACCGTAACAAGGCACGCGTAAGATGGAAGGCAGAGCATCTATTTTGTTCGCATTAGTAGCGTGCCGCGCGCGTGCCGTTTGAGCCAGGACGAATCCTGCAATCGATCAAGACTCGGCGATCAAGACTCGGGATAGAACTTACGCTGCATCTTACCGAAAACGTGTTCGCGCGGACGCGTCAGGCTCAACTCATGTTGGATAAGAACGAGGTTGGCGCGAATTGTGTTGCCGTGCTAACGTTTCTTCATGCGAAAGGCCTATATCGTCCTGTTTCTTATACTTTTCCCATGTTTTCTGCCAAGATTCAGACGAGCCTTTCCCACCGGAGATCTCGTCGATTTCGGCCCGTACTATACTGCGGCCGTTTTGGCTGGCGAGCATCGGGGCATTGACATTTACAGCGGAGCGGACACGGGCAAAGATCCGCAGAACGTAGTCGCGGATTCATCGACTCTCTTCGCACAGACGGCTACTCGCGTGGGCGTTCACGGCCCTTTCTTTACCTCTATCCGCCCATTCTCGCCGATATGCTTATACCGGTAGCGCAATTTCCGTTCACTACCGCTGGTAATATTTGGACAATCTTCAACTACCTCAGCCTCCCGTTAACCGCTTTATGCATCGTGGGAATCCTCAAATTGAGATGGTTAAGTTTGGGATCGCTGATAGTGCTCGTCGCTGTTTTCTCCTATTCGCCGGTTTTCCAAGGCATAGCGATGGGCCAGGTCTCAGTGCTGTTATTGCTCCTATGGGCTTGCGGCACTTACTTCTATACCAAAGGCTGGTATGTCGCATCGAGTTTTGCATTTGCTTTAGCGACCGCGATCAAGCTTACTCCGTTGATCGTAATTATTCCGTTGCTCATTCTGAAGGATTGGAAGATGTTGCGATGGTTTGCTGTGTCGCTGGCCTTTCTGGCCGGAGTCATGTGTTTGATAAATACGCCATTTTCCTTAGTCGATTATTTCGGTCATGTTGTGCCGCCGATGTCTCGTGGCATCCTGCTGCTCACCAATGTCTCCATCTCCGCTGCGATGGAACGGCTGTTCCTGGCCATTAGCCAGGGGAGCATAACATCTCCGGCGACAGATCATCTTTCTGCAATCCTGATCCTGGCGGGGAAGGCAGTTGCCGCGGCTATCCTGTGCGTCGCCTGTGTGCTCACTTTCAACAGGAGCCGCGAAATGAAAATATCGGACCGAGCGATGACTCTGGCGCTTTTCGCTGTGCTTTCAGCGTGCATTGCACCTGTCTCGTGGCAACACGGTTACAGCGTTTGCTTGTTGGCGCTATGTCTGCTCTGGGCCAAAGCGGTGCGAGAACCGATAGCGAATTGGCATTTGATAACCCTTTCCCTTTGCACACTTGCCTTGACCACACAAATAAATCGCTTTGTTTATGACAGTGTGGAGAGAAATGTTACGTACCCGATCACTGACTCTTTTGTGCTGTTATTAACTCCGGTTGCAGGCATCGTGCTGGTTCTGATCGGGCTCGCGGCCATCCACTTGCCAAACCGGCGAAAGCTCGGCGGTGGCCAAATTGCGTTTGACAGCGCCGACTGCGCGGCGACTCAAGGATCGTGATCGCCAGGTGAAAGAGTGTTCTGAGCCTTTGGGAGTTTCTGGATGAGCCAGCCGTGAGCCTCGACGAAGAATCAAGAGAAAACAGCATCACCACCCTCTCGACTCGCGTTGTCTATCGCAATCCGTGGCTTTCCTTGCGCGAGGACGAGGTTTTGCGGTCCAACGGTCAGCGGGGGATTTACGGAGTGGTGGACAAGCAGGATTGTGCGGTCATCATTCCGATTGATTTGGAAGAAGAAGGCGGCCGGGTCTGGCTGGTGGAGCAGTTCCGTTATACCGTGCAGGAGCGCTATCTCGAACTGCCGCAGGGTGGCTGGGAGATGGATGATGTGATTCCGGAAGAGATGGCGCGCGGTGAACTCAAGGAAGAGCTTGGTTTGCATGCGGAGAAGATGGTCTATCTCGGCTGGACCTGGATCGCGTATGGCTTTGCCAGGCAGAAGCAACATGTGTATCTTGCCACCGGGTTGACACCGACGGAGAAGGATCCTGATCCGGAGGAGCACGACCTGGTCGTGCATTCTGTGCCGATTCGTGAATTCGAGGACCGGATGTCGGATGGGACGATCCGCGATTGCTGCACGCTGGCGGCGTGGGGTCTTTATTTGCTCTGGAAGGCGCGGCAGTAACCAGTACACTATCTGCGGCCTGGAACTCCGTTGGCACAATCTGTTCGTTGACACCAATTTGTTCCGAATAGCATCCGAAGAGTGGAGCCGTTTGCGCGAGCGCGGTTTCAGAGGAGAGCGATGAACACCGTACATTCCGACGCATTCGTATTTCTTGGCGCTACCGGCGATCTTGCCTACAAGCAGATTTTTCCGGCGTTGCGGGGGCTGATTCGTGATGAGGGTTTTAACCTTCCTATCATCGGAGTGGCCAAGGCCGGATGGAATCTGGATCAGTTCAAAGCGCGCGCGAAGGACAGCCTCTCGCATCACGGGTGTGTGGAAGGTGATCCGAGCTGCGCCCGACTGCTTGAATTGCTTCACTATGTCGATGGAGACTACAACGATGCCGGCACCTTTGAGCAACTGAAGAAGGAGCTTGGGGAGGCGCAACGGCCATTGCACTACCTGGCCATTCCGCCGAGTCTTTTTGGGGTGGTGGCCGAGAATCTGGCAAAGGCCAGTTGCGCTCAAAATGCGCGGGTTGTGGTGGAGAAACCATTTGGGCGCGATGTTGAGTCGGCGCATCGACTCGGCTTGATGCTGCAGAAATATTTCCCGGAAGAGAACATTTTTCGCATCGATCACTACCTGGGCAAAGAGCCGGTGCAGAACATCCTGTATACGCGCTTTGCCAACCCGATGTTTGAGCCGGTCTGGAATCGTGAATATGTGCGCAGCATTCAGATCACCATGGCCGAGAACTTTGGCGTGCAGGATCGGGGCAAATTTTACGACGAGGTTGGGGCGCTGCTGGATGTGGTGCAGAATCACATGCTGCAGGTGGTGGCGAATCTTACCATCGATCCGCCGACGGGCGAAAATCATGACAGCGTGCGCGACCGCAAAAGCGAGTTGATGCGCGCCATCCGGCCACTGGCTCCGGAAAATATTGTGCGCGGCCAGTATGAGGGCTATCGCTCGGTCGCCGGTGTGGCTCCGGGTTCGCAGGTGGAGACGTTTGTGGCGGTAAAGCTTGAGATCGATAGCTGGCGCTGGGCTGGAGTGCCGATTTATGTGCGGGCGGGGAAGATGCTGCCGGTGACCTGCACAGAGGCAGTGGTCGAATTCAAGCGCCCTCCGCGTGAGACATTTGGCGAACTGGTGCCGAACACCTCCGCGCGGATGCGCATCCGGCTTGGCCCGGATATGGAGATCGCGATCGGCGTTCGTGTGAAGGCGCCAGGCGAGCGCATGGTGGGCCGCGACGTGGAACTGCAACTGCATAGCGAAGAGGCGAAAGACATGCCGCCGTACGAGCGCCTGCTAGGCGACGCGAGCCGGGGCAACAACGAACTGTTTTCGCGGCAGGATCTGGTGGAGGCGCAGTGGCGCATCGTAGAGCCGGTGCTGGGATCAGTCACTCCGTGTTACAGCTATAAGCCGGGAACCTGGGGGCCGGAGGAGGCCAACCAGCTTATCGGTAACGATGGTCCGTGGCTCGATCTTGTAGTGTAGCCAGGAGACGATTCGGGGCTCGGCAAAATCCAGGCTCGGGGCGAAGAAATAAAGAATAACGATGGCGTGGTTATTTTTCCGAGCAATACTACCGCCCCCATTGATTGAGCTGGCTATCCGCTAAGCCACTTATTTTGTGCATCATATTGCCGATTTTTTGCTTACCGACCCGCCGAAGCACCAAGCTTCCATTTCATTTTGACTTTGTTGGGCATAATTTGCGCAAAAAGACGGCCTGGAAGATTTATATGGGCATCTACGAAAATCTTCGTTGACATATACGAAGATCATCGTATATCTTCTGGGCATGATGAAGAAGCGCGACGTACCGAGGCCGACCGAAGGGGAACTGGAGCTGCTGGGAATTCTATGGGAGCGTGGCCCTGCGACAGTTCGGGAAGTCTTTGAAGCGGTAAATGAAGAGCGGGATGTGGTGTATACCGGCGTTCTGAAGCTGATGCAGATTATGACGGTGAAGGGCCTGGTGGCGCGCGACGAAAGCGAGCGGGCGCATGTCTACCGTGCTGCGGTGTCGCAGGAAGCGACGGAGCTGCGGTTTCTGCGCGAACTGAGCGAGCGCTTTTTTGCGGGCAGCGCGGCGCAGCTCGCGATGCGGGCGCTGGACCTTGAAAACTCAAGCGATGCGGAACTCGATGCGATCCGGAAGCTGATTGTGAAAAAGCAGGCGGCGCAGGCCGGCTGACGGCTGCGGGAGGAAGCGATGCAGGAATTGGCGTGGATGAACGGTTGGTTGACTCGCGAGGAGTCGCTGGCGCTGGGATGGACTCTGCTGCATTTCTGCTGGCAGGGAGCGGCGATTGCGGCGATCTTTGCTGTGGTGGACCGGTTGACCTCGCAGGCTCGATCCGGGCTTCGATATTTCGTGGCGCTGGGGGCACTGGGGCTGATGCCGCTTGTGGTGATCGCGACATTTGCGCGAGAGATGCATTCGATCGCGATGCAGGCGCCAGTGGCATCGGAAGGGATTTCCGGCGCGGCAATCGGGCATCCGCTTTTATTTCCCGCGGCGATCTCTGCCGCTGCAGAAAAGGCGGTTGCGGCTCCGGCGCAGGAGTGGTGGTCGAACCTGCATGCGGAACCGGTGCTTCCCTGGCTGGACGCCATGTGGCTGCTGGGGGTGATGCTGCTGGCAGTGCGGGCGCTGGGAGGATTGCGGCAACTGGAACGGTTGCGCAGGTCGGCTCGACGTTCCGTACCGCCTGCGCTTGAAGAGAGCCTGCGCATGGTTTGCGCTCGATTGCAGATCAGCCGCGCGGTTGCGCTGCGCATCTCGGATGAAGTGATTTCGCCGATGGCGATGGGGGTATGGCGGGCGACGATACTGCTGCCTGTGAGCGCGGCAATGCACCTGGCTCCGGAAGAGTTGGAAGCGATACTGGCGCATGAACTTGGCCATATCCGGCGCTGGGATTATGCCTGCAACCTGCTGCAGACGGCGCTCGAGACGGTGTTGTTTTTCCATCCGGCGGTGTGGTGGCTGAGCAAAACGGTGCGATACCGGCGCGAGGTGTGCTGTGACGAGATTGCGGTGAGCAGTTGCAGTGATGCGCTCGTGTACGCGCAGACGCTGCTGCGGCTTGAGGAGCAGAAGGTCGAGCATGCGCGGCTGGCTATGGCGCTGCATGGAGGCGGGTCGCTGCTGGGACGGGTGAAAAAGATTCTGGGAGAAGAGGGACAAATGGATAACAGGATGACGGGCGGGGTACGTGTTGCGGTGGCGGGAGCGGTGTTGCTGGGATTGGCGCTTGGGCCGAAGTGGAACGCTGCGGTGGCTGCGGTGAGGCCGACGGTGGATCAAGCAATGGATCACTCGATTGCGGCGATTGTGCAAGTGGCCCAGAGTGCGCGGGCAAGTGTGGCGAAGCCGGATGCAGGTGTGAAGGCGCAGCCGGTTACGCCGAATACGGAGCCGGAGACGGCTGCTTCCTCTTCGGAAGAGCAGGCGGCCTCCGCGCCGCCGACGCCTGCAGAGCATGCGGCGGCGGGCAATGGCGTCTCTTATATTGACGCGATGCGCAAGGCTGGCTATGACCTCGATCTGAACAGGGATTTCGATACGCTGGTTTCGCTCAAGGCGCAGGGTGTGACTCCTGAGTATGCGACGCAGATGGCTTCCGTCGGCTTTGGCAAGCCTACCGTTCACGAACTGATGTCGCTGAAGGCTCTGGGGGTTACGCCGGAATATCTGGCGGAGATGAAGCAGAGCGGGTTGGCTCCAAAGGATCTGCACGAAGCGGTTTCGGAGAAAGCGGTAGGTGTTACCCCGGAATATGCCCGGCAGATGGCGCAGAGCGGTTTCAGCAATCTGGATGTGAAACAACTCATTTCGTTGAAGGCATTAGGTGTGACGCCGGAGTACGTGCAGCAGATGGGCTCGGTTGGCTTCGGCAAGCCGAGCGTTCATGAACTGTCTTCGATGAAGGCATTGGGGATTACGCCTGAGTATCTGGCGTCAATGAAGCAAAGCGGATTGGGTCCGAAGAATCTGCACGAAGCACTTTCGGAGAAGGCGGTTGGCGTTACTCCTGAATATGCCAACCAGATGAAGCAGAGCGGTTTTGGCGATATGGATGTGCAGCAGCTCATTTCGCTGAAGGCGCAGGGCGTGACGCCGGAGTATGTGACGTGGCTGAAGCGGGAGTTTCCGCAGATCACGATGGAGGAGATGAAACGGGCGTCAGTCTTTCATCTGGACGACAAGTTTGTGGCGGACGCGCGCAGCCATGGGTTCGACGGCAAGGACGTAGACAAGCTGCTGCGGCTGAAGATGTCTGGCCTGCTGGACGAGTAGGCCAGGTCGCTCCAAAGGCGATTCCGATACGAAATCTATTCCACGTATTTCTTGCCCGAAAGGCGAGGGAGGGAGTTATGCGCTCAATTTTGCTGGGAATTTGCATACTGGCGACTACTGGAGTCGCCATCGCGGAGACGGGTGGCTACTGTTCGATCAAGCATTCCGATTGGGGCGACAGGCTCGCGTTCCATTTTGAGCGGGGGGATTGCAGCGACGGGGGGCATTGCTCGGATAACAGTTCGGAGATGCAATGGAGCCGGTGGACAGGAGTCACGCCGGCCGACCTGGCGCGTGAGGGCGCAAGCCTCGATGCCCGACTGAAGGCCGATGCCGGGGAGGTGCGGTGCGTGGGCACGGTGCATGGCGGGGAGCTGCATGGGGATTCCTCGTTTACGCCGAACCCGGATTTTGTGCGCCGGATGGGGACGATGGGGTTCGACGGGCTGAACGATGATCGGCTGCAAACCTATGCGTTTCTTGATGTTTCGCTGGATTGGGTGAAGGGTATGCAGGATGCGCGGGTGACGGGGATGACATCGGAGAAGCTGATTCCGCTTCGGGCGCTCAAGGTCGATCCGGCGTATGTGCGTGGGATGGCGGAGTGCGGGTATCCGGAACTGGAGGCGGAAAAGCTGGTCAGTATGAAGGCGGTAGGGGTGAATCCGGATAAGGTGAAGGCGGTGAAGGCGATGGGTTTTTCGCCGACGAAGGAAGAGCTGATTCAGATGGCAGTTTTCAAGATTGACGCGCCGTTTGTGGAGCGAATGAAGGCACGCGGATTCACGAATCCGACGATTGCGCAACTGGTGAAGATCAAGATTTTCAAGTTGGATCAGTAAGGGTCTTCCAGTTTCAGTGCCAAATGCGACTGAATTTTCGGGAATCTTCCGAAATCCGGATTCGAGACGGAACTTATCAGAGCGTAGAGTGTCTTTACATGCAGCCGCTCTGAGATTTGCCAGGTTCAGCTTTGGCGAGGCATGTCGACGGGCGGTTCGAAGTGGTTTTGCGCGTGGGCTTTTAAGCGGCGCACATTGGCCTTTGCTTTGATGCAAAGGCCGATGGATGGACCACTGAGAGGCAAAGATGATCGACTCTCGCAATTACGTTGCGCTCTCTGGTTGTGCTTCTGTTGGGTTGCCTGAAAAAACAGGATTCAACGCTCGATTCCAACCATTCCCGATCGGCGCTGCAGCCGTGGTACTGGGTGTGCTGATGTCTGGGGTTGCGATGGCGCAACAGCCCATGCCGTATGGGCAGCCGCAGCCTATACCGCAGAGCAATCCTTACCAGTCCGGGTCTTATCCTCAGCAAAATGGCCAGGGATATGGCGTTCCTGATCCGCCGGATGAGCCGTCGTACCCGCAGCAGTACGGACAGAGTCAATACGGGCAGGATCAAAACGGACAGATGCCCGACTACAACGGGCAGTACGGCCAGCCGGGATACGCGCAGTATTCGGGGCCGTCACAGGCGTTGGGCAGGCAACAACTCGAACAACTGCTGGCGCCGGTAGCGCTGTATCCGGATTCGCTGCTGGCTCAGGTGCTGGCTGCGGCGACGTATCCGGCGCAGGTGTCGGATGCGGCGCAGTGGCGACAGGCGCAGGGAAATGCCTCGCCGGACCAGATTGCCTATGGAGCAGATCAGCAGAATTGGGATCCGAGTGTGAAGGCGCTGACGGGGTTTCCGCAGGTGCTTTCGCAACTGGCGCAGAATATGCGCTGGACGGCGGCGCTGGGCAATGCTTACTACAATCAACCGCAAGATGTGATGGATACCGTTCAGGATTTGCGGGAGCGCGCACAGCAGGCGGGTAACCTGCAAAATACGCCGCAGGAGTCGATGGATTACGACGACGGGTCGATTGAGTTGCAGCCAACCGATCCCGGTACGGTGTATGTGCCGTCGTACGATCCGTGGGCGGTGTATGGTGCGTCGATTCTGCCGTATCCGGGATTTGTATATATAGGTGGGTACGGCGGATATTGGGGTTTCAGAGGGATCAGGTTCGGGATCGGATGCTCGATTGGCGCTTTTGCCCGGTTTGGCTGGGGATGGCATGGCTGGGGTATGGATTGGCATTCGCGATCGGTGCTGTTTAACCACCAGGGCTACTTTTCGCGTAGCCGCAGCGTTCGTGACTGGGGATTGCCGCATGGTGGTCCGCGGGCTGGGTATGGCGGAAGCCGCGCGTATGCCGGCGGACAGCAGGGGCGCGGGTTTGGCGGTCAGGGAACGGGCCGGGCTGGGTATGGTTCGAGTGCGTATCGTCCGTCTGGCGGCTATCAGCAAAGGCCGCAGAACCCTGGTGGCTTGCGGTATGGCGGATCGGCGCAAACGCCGTATCGTGGCTATGGAATGAATGGCACGCAATCCGGGCGGCTGCCGGCGCAGGGTTACAATGGTCTGCCGCAGAGGATGACGCATCCCGAGGCGGGAGTGCAGGGCGGTTACGGACGCCCTGGCGGTTATGGTGGGTATTCGCAGGGCGGGTATCGGCCCCAAATGCCTGGAGGCTATGGAAGCCGGCCCGGTGGTTCAGGTTACGGGAATCCAGGGCAGGGCTATCGGCAGCCGTCGGGTTTTCCTAGAGCTTCTTACGGCGGGTTCTCAGGGCACGCTGCACAGCCGCAGCACTTCTCCAGCCCTGGTGGTGGGGGCGGGCATAGCTTCAGTGCGCCGCGAGCGCAGAGCTTCTCGAGCCACGGCGGAGGTGGTGGAGGCCACTCGGGCGGAGGTGGTCACAGCGGTGGTGGTGGTCATCGGCGCTGAGGATTTCCCGAATATGGATTCATCGAAACAGGAGCTGGCTAGCGAGGCAGCTCCTGTTTTCCTTTGATGGCGAAGGTTTGTGAGACGACGCTTCGGGCAGTGTCGCCTGTGGGTTGCGAACTGCCGAGGGTGAGATGGTACTCGCCGGAGGTTACGGCGCGGATGCCTTTGTCGTCGACTTGCGATAGCGTGCGCGGATCGAGATTGAAAACGATGTGCCTCGTTTCGCCGGGGCTGAGATGGATGCGCTGGAATCCGGCCAGTGCCAGTTGCGGAGAGACACTGGTCTGAGGCGGGGTGAGGTAGAGCTCGGCGACTTCGTCGCCGGCGGCGGAGCCTGTATTCGATACGTCTGCTTCGACGGTGAGGGTGTCGCCGGCTTCGAGGGCGTCCGTCGAGAGCCTCAGGCGGGAATACTCGAAGGTGGTGTAACTGAGGCCGTCGCCGAAGGCGAAGAGCGGCTTGCCCTTGAAGTAGCGGTAGGTGCGATTGGCCATCGAGTAGTCGTCGAAGGCGGGGAGCTGGTCGACGCCGGTGTAGAAGGTGACGGGCAAGCGGCCGGCGGGATTGTTTTTGCCGCTGAGAGTCTCGGCGATGGCCTGTCCGCCGGACTGGCCTGGATACCAGGCTTCGAGAATTGCCTTGGCATTCTGCTGCGGCCCAGTTCACGGCGAGCGCGCTGCCGTTGAGCAGGACCACGACCATCGGCTTGCCGGTTTTGGCGACGGCCTCGAGCAGCTCCTGCTGGACGTCGGGCAGGACGATATCGGTGCGGTCGCCGCCGGCGAAGCCTTTGGCGTGACCCGCATCTCTTCGCCTTCGAGGCGCGGAGTGAGGCCGACGAATGCGACCACGACGTCGGCCTTCTTTGCGGTAGCGACGGCTTGGTCCTGCAGGAGCTCGTGGCGCGGGCTCCATTCGAAGGCGATGCCGCGCCGGTAATGCGGGCCGCGTCTGGATGTACTCGATGCGGAGCTCGTGCGGGCGGGTGTCCGCGAAGGGGATGGAGAAATGCTGAATGGCGCCGTAGTTGCGTCCGCTGGGCGGGTGGCAGCTTGGCCGGTGGTCGGCGGCGGCGGGGCAGCGGGTTCGAGCTCTCTTGCCGTCGAGGTAGATCGCGAATCTGAGCTTGCCGTCGCAGGGATAGCAGAAGGGAAGGCGGATGTTGAAGTTGTCGGTCTCCGCGACCGGAGCGGCGATGGCGCCGGTCCAGCGCACCGCGAAACTCTGGGCGGTGGTGTCAGCCGAGTGGCTTGGCACGGGATTTGCGAAGGCCCAGTCGAAGTCGATTTCCTTGTCGATGCGGGTCATCTCCGGTGCGCCGTCGAAGCCGGGGCCGGAGAAATATTCGCCTTTCAGTCCTTCGACCTTCGAATCGGCCGCGGCGCGGAGCATGGTGCGCGGCACGGGAACGTGCGCCGCCCATGATATAGGGCGCGCCCTCGGCGTAGAGCACGTGTTCGCGCCGAACTCCGGCGCGATGCCGTCGATGGGCAGGATGGGGTGGAGCGGGATGGCGTTGTAGTTGCCCTCGAGCGCGATGCGCGAGGCGGCCAGCGGGCCGATGACGGCGATGGTCTGGTTTCGGCGGCTGGATTCAAGCGGGAGAAATTTGTTTGTCGTTCTTGAGCAGGACCATCGATTCGCGCGCGGCGCGGAGCGCGAGCGTCGGCGTTCTCCGGCGAGTTGACGACGGAGAAGGGAATCGATGAGAAAGGGACCTTCTGCGGTGGATCGAACATGCCGAGCTTCATGCGCGCGGTGAAGAGGCGCTTGAGCGAGACGTCGAGCTGAGACTTCGGCGATGAGGCTTGTTGTGCACAGCGTCGGTCAGCGCTTGAGTACTCGGTGCCGCAGTCGGTGTCGGTGCCGGCTAGGATTGCCGGCGACCGAGCCGGTCTCGATAGATCGGTCGAGTAGTGATGGCCGTTCGGTTCGAGAGAAGTCGTCGATGGCACCGCAGTCCGAGGTGACGAATCCCTGGAAGCCCCAGTCGCCGCGCAGAATCTCGCCGAGCAGCATTTTGCTGGCGCAGGCCGGAACTTTGTCGACGGCGTTGTAGGCGCACATGATGCGAGTCCGCTTTGCCCTCGGTGATGGTGGCGCGGAAGGCGGGAAGATAGGTGTCCCACAGGTCGTGCGGGGCTGGGATCGACGTCGACCTTGTGGCGCGTGGACTCGGGGCCGCTGTGCACGGCGTAGTGCTTGGGCGTGGCGATGGCGCGGAAGTAGTTCGGGTCGTCGCCCTGGATGCCTTTAACAAAGGCGGTGCCCAGCGTGCGGTGAGGAAGGGGTCTTCGCCGTAGGTTTCCTGGCCGCGGCCCCAGCGCGGATCGCGAAAGATGTTGATGTTGGGCGACCAGATGGTCAGCCCGAAGTAGCGGTCGTGATTGCCATGGCGATTGCGTCGTTGTACTTGGCGCGCGCCTCGGTGGAAACGACTGTCGCCGATGCGTGAGCAGCGGCGCGTCCCATGTGGCCGCGTTGCCGATGGCCTGCGGAAACATAGTGGCGATAGCCGGAGCGCGCGATGCCGTGCAGGCCTTCGTTCCACCAGTTGTAAGCGGGAATGTATCAGCCGCGGAATGGCCGCTGCGCGGTCGATGAGCTGCGAGACCTTCTCTTCGAGCGTCAACCGCGAGACCAGATCGTCAACCCGCTGAGAGACAGGCAGCGACGGGTCACTGATCGGCATCTCTTTGGGGGATGGAGCCTGCGCTCTGGCGGAAGAAGGTGAAAGGGCAAAGGCGGCGAGGACTGGCAGGATCGCGGTGAGATAAATCGATTTGTGCGGCATCTGAAAGGCTCCGAAGAGCCCATATTAAGCGGTCGATCCGGAGGAAGACAATGGGAAGCAGTGCCGAGCGTGACAGGCTACGTTCCCAGGCCGATGCGCAACGGCTTACCGGCAGCACGGGCTTGACGCGGCGCGTTGCCGCCCTTGCTTTAGAGTGAAAGCGCTTGCAGCCGCGAGGCAATCTGCGACGAAGCGGTTTTTAAATAGCCCGCGATGACCGGCACCTGGGTTCGCGTGAGGCGTACGGTAGGCCCTGAGACGCTGATACCCGCGATCACTTTGAGATCTTTATCGAGCACGGGTGAGGCGACGCAGCGGGCACCCGCAACGGCTTCTTCTTCGTCGAGAGCATATCCGCGCCGGTGCACCTTCACCATCTCTTTGCGAAGCTCATCGGCTGAAGCGATGGTGTTGTCGGTGAGCTTTTCAAATCGGATAGCGCCGATGACCTTGCGCTGCTGCTCGGGAGGCAGATGGGCAAGGATAGCTTTTCCGAGGGCGGTGCAGAAGAGCGGCCGCCGTGTACCCACCTGCGAAACCATGCGAAAGGTGTGAAAGCTTTCGAAAACGCTGAGGTAGAGTATCTCGTGTCCATCGAGGACCGCGAGGTTGACTGTTTCTCCAGTGACGGCGCTTAGCTTCTTGAGAATCTCCGCGCTGGTGCGGCACAGAGTCGCCTGATAGGTAGAACTGGTTCCAAGCCGCGCAAGTTTCGGACCGACCATGTAGTAGCCATCGACATCGCGGAAGACATAGCCCTCGTTCGCGAGGTGGGAGAGGAAGCGGTAGGCGGTGCTCTTGTGAATGCCGGTGGAGTCGACGATCTCGCGTAGCAGCAATCCCCCCGGCGTCTGATCGAGCCTTTCCAGGATCTGGATAACCTTTCCTACTACTCCAACTGGAGCAGACTTGGATCTGCGGGCTCGCTCGGCTACTACTGTCATGCTTCCCATCCCTCCGTTTTATTGAGGTCTCTTGCAGGCCAGAGGCCTTGAAGACCTTCATAACTCATTTGTTGATGCCCTGCCCCACGTTTCCCTGCGGAGCTAACTTGAGGATCGGCGTTTCATCGCGTTTGCGAGGCATCCAAATGTTTCATCCCACTGTATCAGGGGCTCCGCTCTGAAGTGCATCGCCGACCGGCCAACTGTTTCTTGACAACGTATATCTCTGCCCTCGATATTGGAGTGCCTGAGCCATTAAGGGCAAATGTCGAAACGAACAGTTCAATATGTAAAACGAAGGATATGCGGCCAAATCCTTTTCGGAATGCCGACTTCCAACTGTTCCGGAAGACGATAACGGTTTCATCGAGACAAGTCTCTCCGCTTGCAGAATGCAATGGTCAACGCAAGCGGGCAAGCGCAACGCAAGATCATTCCCAACCTGCCGAGAGGGTCTATGCACACAATTCCACTTACTCGGCGCAGCGTACTGCAAGGTGCAGGCGCTTCGCTTCTGGCCGCTGCCGGTACTGGCAACGGCTTTGCCGGCATTGCCGGCGCTCAAGAGCCAACGAAGCCTGTCAGTCCTCAGCCCGGCGATGCAACTCGCGCAGAGCGCATGCGCTGGTGGCATGCGGCGCGCTTCGGCATGTTTATTCACTTTGGTGTTTACAGCACGATCGGCCGCCACGAGTGGGTGATGGAAGAGGAGGCAATTCCAGTGCCGGAGTATGCACCACATGCAACGACATTTCATCCGCATCCAGGCGCGCCGCGTGCATGGGCAAGACTGGCGAAACAGGCCGGCATGAAGTACATGGTGATGACGACCAAGCATCACGAGGGCTTCTGTAATTTCGATACGAAACTCACTTCTTACTGCGCGCCCAAACAGGGGCCGGGACGCGACACTGTTCGCGAATATGTTGAAGCGGCGCGAGAGAAGGGAATGCGTGTCGGCTTTTACTATTCGCTGATGGATTGGCATCATCCCGATGGGGCATTGTGCGCAACGAACGAAGATTCCAGAAAGCGGTTTGTGGAATACACGCATGGACTGATTCGCGAGATTCTCTCGAACTACGGCAAGATCGATGTGCTGTGGTATGACGTGGACTGGCCGCTGGATGTGAAGGGCTGGGAGTCGGTTCGGATGAATGAGATGATTTTTCAGCTTCAGCCGGAGATCATCGTGAACAATCGCAACGGGCTCCCAGGAGACTTTTCGACGCCGGAACAGCACATTACGGCGGAGAGCGGAGGGCGCGCCTGGGAATCGTGCATGACGATGAATGACAGCTGGGGATATCAGGCCGCCGATGATGACTGGAAGAGCTCGAAGACGATCGTTCGGAATTTGATCACCTGCGCTCGCGACACCGGTAATTATCTGCTCAATATCGGGCCGAAAGCGGACGGGTCGATTTCTGAGCCGTCGGTGCGCGCGCTGCGCGAGGTCGGGGAATGGATGGCGGTGAATGGCCATACCATCTATGACTCCGAAACATGCCAGGTGAGACGCTCGACTTACGCAAGCTTTACGCGCATCGGGAATACGCTCTATATGCATGTGCATTTCTGGCCTGGCGAGTATGTCGCTATCGGTGGTTTGATGACCAAGGTGAAGTCGGCGAAGCTGCTTAAAACCGGGGAATCGATTCCGTTCAAACAGGATGAGTTCCGGGTGAAGTTTACTGATCTTCCAATGGAAGCGCCTGATTATCCGGTGACAACGATTGCGATTGAATGCGAATCCGAGCCGCAGCAGGATACTGACTTTGTGAGGAAGAACAGGCCTCGCATGGGTGTGTAAGGTTGCGATGACCGGCTTCGCGGGTGACGGCTTGCGGGGCTGAAGTTTGGGGAAGAAAGAGGCCCATCGGATTTCCGATGGGCCTTTATTTTTTTGGGTTGATGGCTCAGAAAACTATCTTGCCGCTGAATTGTAGTTGCCGGTTTGAGTTGGCCTGGCTGGTGCCGATCTGTCCGAAACTTGTCGGATTGTTAATATCGTTCCCGGGCTGACCAAAGATCGGATGGTTGAGGAGGTTAAATGCTTCGGCACGGAATTGGAATTGCTTTTCATGCCAGATGGGGAACGAGCGGATGACGGAGGAGTCGAGGTTAATCCACCTTTGATCCTGCTGCGTGTTGGTGCCCCCGTTTCCATACGTGTATTTTGCAGGAACCGCGTAGGCCGCTGTATTGAACCATTCCGCTTGCGTGTGAGGGTTTTGATGAACGTCGCCTATGACGTTGGCGCGTTCGTAGGATGCACCGTTTCCGGTATTGGCCTGATCAGTCTCGTCGAGCACGGTGAAATTCTGCCCATTGCGCCAGGTGAAAATGCCGTTGAGCTGCCAATTGCCCAGGATGTAGTCGCCAATGCGGTTGCCGGTCGAGAATCTCTTGCCTGGCCCGACGGGAATGGCGTAGAGGCTGTTGGCGACAAAGAGATGGGGAATGTTGGTCGAGGACGGTCCGCGGGAAGCCTGCGGATCGTAGGGATTCTGCGGCACTTGCCCCTCGATCCCGAACCAGCCGTCGTCCACCGTCAACGATTTGGACCAGGTGTAGGCGATTTGATAGGAAAAACCGCTGGAATAACGTTTGTCCAGTTGTACCTGGAGGGCGTTGTAGTTGCCGGTGCCGACACTGTGGTCATAGAAGGTTGGGATGCTGTAGGGATAGGGCGCCCTCGGTTGTGTATCGCCGGGACCTGGTGTGAGGGCGGTGTTGTACAAGCCGCCGATGTTGGCGCGATGCGTGGTGGATCCGACGTAATCCATTCGCAAGGCCAGGGAACCGTTCAGCTGCCGCTGAATGCCAAAGTTCCACTGCTCTGAGTAAGGGTTCTTGATATGCGGGTCAAAATACCACTGGTTGCTGCCGAATGGAGTGGCAGCAGGGAAGTTGGCATTCCCGCTGGCGGCAAACGGATTCTGGGCGGTCACATTCGGCGTAAGCTGGGTAGAAGTAGGGACGTTTGTGTTGGAACCCGCGATCAGCTGGCCGATATCCGGCCAGGAGCCCTCGAAGTTCTGCGCCATCTGGGTTGCTGCAGCCCAGTCATCGTAGACGATGCCGTAGGCGCCGTGGACCACGGTCTTCGGGTCAACCTGGTAGGCGAAGCCGAAGCGAGGCCCGTAGTTGGTGTGAACGTTGTGGGTGATCTTCCCGTTTTGGCTTACGATTACATGGTCAGGCAGGCCGGTGCCGGGAATGCATGGTGCATAGCCGCGAACGCTGCAGAGAGGCGGCAACTGCTGCACGATGAAGTTGCCAGTATCCCAATCCATGTCGCCGGCCTCAGGCCCTCCGTTCTGGCCTACGGTCGCTGCGGTGCCATACCGAGGCAGGAAGGGATAGTCATAGCGCAACCCGTAGTTCACTGTGAGCTTGCGTGTGGCTTTCCACGAATCCTGAAGGAAAGCGCTCAACAAGCCGCCGGGCCGTTCCTGCTCATTCACATTGCGGCGACTGGCGCCGCTGTTGGGAACGTTCAACAAGAAGGAAGTAAGAGAGTCTCCCGTGGGAGTAGTCAGTTCTGGATCGGCTGTCTGTACAGCTCCAAAACCCATCCCGATCTGGGCCAGCGGACTGGCGAAGTTGAGGGTATCGAATCCTACGCCAAACTTAATTTCGTGGCTTCCGCGGATTTCAGTCCAGGTTCCGCTTAATTCATTGGTATCCGTAGCCTTAGGAGTGTCGTCAATGCTTTCGCCTCCCCCCGCATACCCCGAAGGATTGGGAGCTGTAAGCAGCGAGCCTCCGTTGGCCGCGGCAAATCCACCCACGAAACCGGATGAAAAGCCGACCTGGCTGATAACATCCGCGGTCGAGGAGTCAAACCGCGTGGTGGAGTTATCGGACACGGTTACACGCGCAAACTGTATCTGCCCGATCCGCGTGGGGCCGAAGATATGCACGTAGCTGCCGCCCCAATCGCGCGCCTGGATGGGATGCACGGTTGACAGGTTTGGAAGCCCGCCAGACGAATTGACCGTGCTGTTGATGAAGCTGTAGCGGAACCACGCCGAATCTTTCGCCCCGAAGGTCTGGTCCCCACGGACATTGAATTCATTCTGTGACTGCGTGGTCGGGGTGTTCAGCAGATAGTTGGCCTGGCAAAAGCCGTTCGGTAACCGATCGATGCAAGCACCTGCCTCGGGATAGACAAACTTTGCCCAGGCTACCATCTGCTGGTTAATCCGATCGGCGGGAATCTGGTTGCCTGGAAATGCGGTGCGCGAGAAGGTGCCGCACGGATTTCCGTTGGCGGCAACGCAGGTTGTTGTGAAGGGGTCATAGGCCTGCAGTTGCTCGTTGTCGGCCTCGTTGCCCGCCAACTCCGCGTCGGTTGGCACCAGAATCTGTGAATTCGCGGGCGTTGAATACCTGTACCCCTGGTAGGCGCCAAAGAAAAATGTCTTGTTTCTTCCGTTATAGAGCTTGGGTATCACGACCGGACCGCCGCCAGAGGCGCCAAACTGGTTCTGGTGATAGAAGGCTTTGGGAGTGCCCACCGGCAGAAAGAAGTTCTTCGCGTCGAAGGCGGTGTTGCGGATATATTCCCATGCGGATCCGTGCAGATCGTTGGTGCCACTCTTGGTGACCACATTCACCACGCCGCCCAGCACTCCGCCGTATTCCGCATTGTCGGTGTGAGACACCACCTTGAACTCCTGGATGGCGTCGATGATCGGCGGCACGGCATACGTGCTCTCGATTGTTGAGTAGTTGTTCAATCCATCCGTCAGGAAGAAGTCGCTGCGGTTCGTCTGCCCGTTGATCGCCGGGAAGGCATACTCCGCTCCGATGGCGACAGGGGCGCCAAAGCCGCCGCTGCCGCTCATTCCGCCGTTCTGCCCGACCATGATGGGAACCACTCCCGGCGTGAGCGAAAGCAAATCGGTGAAGTTGCGCCCATTCAGTGGGAGGTCATTGACCTGCTTGGTCTCGATCACCGTACCCAGGCTGGCGCTGGTCACATCGAGCTGCTCTGCAGCAGCCGACACGATGACCGATTGGGTCGTGGAGCCGACTGACAAGGTGAAGTTAAACGTGGCAATCTGGTCTACGGCCAGCACAATCGCCGAGACTTTCTGCGAATCGAAGCCCTGGGCGGTCGCCTGCAGCGTGTATTGCCCCGGCGTAATGTTCAGGATGACGTATTCGCCGGAGTTGTTGGAGACCGAAGCGTGATCTACGGACGTGTCCACGTTGTGGAGCACGACGGTGGCGCCGGATATGACCGCGCCCTTTTGATCACGAATGACGCCGTTGACCGACGCGGTTGAAAGCTGGGCGAAGCTGGGGACTGCCAGTAATGCAGCCATTGCCGCCAAGATGCAGACAACCCAATGAATCCTGGCCGCTCGTAGGGCTGGCGCGCCTGAAACCTGCATAGATGGACCTCCAAATGATTTCGTCCGTGTACATCTGATTTCCGGTCGAGAAGTAATCCTCTTGCCGGAGATCCCGTTCTCGTTTCACCTTCACGCCGATCCCGAGTCGAGGAGGGTTGAAGGCACAATGCATTTTGCTTTAGATGTCGAAGCTGTAAAGCCAACAAACGAAACAACAGGTTTCATTTTTCGCGTCTGGTTGCCGCGCCGGGAACGGGACTGATTTGAAAAAGCTCTTCTTCCGAAGCTCGGTCTTCCAAAACGCCGGGATCTTGCGTTTTCAGGAGCTTACGGGAGCAGCGAAACAACCGATGGTGGCTAGATATACTCAATCGAAAGGTGGACTGTCAAGCCAATTTTCTATATTCGTGATTCTGATGATGAAATGTAGAGTTCAATAATTGAAACGATAAAAACAGGACCGATCGAGCTTCCACAGGGGCGGCGGCGTGATGCATGGGACGTACACGAAATGCACACGAAGCGGGAAATATACTCCGCTGCTGTAGTGCGTTAAGATGATCCACATCTCGAGGAGCTAAGTTCTTTCGAAACTTAAGCATTTATGGCACTGAATCCATGCTTCCACGGTCAGGCAATCCAGCATTTAGAGCGGCGGATGGCCGGCCGATGACGAGACCTTCGGCCTCGGGATCGCATGTCCTGATTCGGGGAATTCTCGCTGGAGCGCTGCTGATTTTCCTGCTGTATCTGGAGCAGGGATTTCCGAGGAACACCGTCTATGCGTTTCAAGGAGTGGAACCGCAGGCACTTTCCAAAAGCGCCCATGGAGCGAAACGCAGCGACGGTTATGTGGGCTCGCAGGCCTGCGCCCAATGCCATGAGGGGGTCTATCGCGAGTTCGAGAAAACTGCGATGGGGCGGTCGATATCGGTTGCCGATCCCAATCTCCTACCGCAGGGCAGTATGCCTGCGCAGGTTGTGAACGATCACCTGAACAGGCGCTTTGACGCATTTACGCAGAATGGGCGGATTTACGAGAGCGAGTTCGCCAAGGGCGCTGACTCCACGGAGATCTTTCGCGATACTCGCGAGGTCAAGTGGTTCATCGGCGCCGGCGTGAACGGGTACGGACCGGTGGTGGAGCGAGAGCATTATCTGTTTCAGGGACCGCTTTCGTTCTATACGAAACCGAGTCAATGGGGCGTTTCTCCCGGCTATGAGTATGCGGATCTCGGATTCAACCGGCCGATTTTGCCAGGCTGCATGTTTTGCCACTCCGGACGTTCGAATGCAGTAGCGGAAGCAAACGGTGAGTACCGCGATCCCCCTTTCGAGGAAGCGTCAATCGGATGCGAAAACTGCCATGGGCCCGGGGCTGCTCACGTGGACGCGATGAGCAAGCCCGCAACAAAAGCCTGGACCAGCGCCATTGTGAATCCATCGCGCCTGACGCCATACATGGCTGACAACATCTGCATGGCCTGCCATCAGACCGGCGATGTGCGGGTGTTGAAGCCGGGAAAGAGCTATGCAGACATCGTGCCTGGCAAGCCGTTGGACGATGTACTTGCAATTCTTCTGGTGCCACCGACGCGGGAACATCCGCCCGACGCAGACCACGTCGAGCATTACTACTCCATGACGCTCAGTAAATGCTACCGGGCGAGCGGCGGAAAGTTAAGTTGCATTACCTGCCACGATCCGCATGTGCAGCCGACGCGCGAAGAGGCGCCGGCGTATTTTGCGAAGAAGTGCCTGACGTGTCATACAAACCTGAGCTGTAAGGTTCCATTGGAGCAGCGTTTAAAGCAGACGCCCGCGAACGACTGCGCGGGATGCCACATGCCTAAGCGGGAGATCCAGGTGATCTCGCATTCGAGCGCTACCAATCACCGCATTCTGGCGCGGCCCGATGAGGCGTTTCCCGAGGAGACTTTTAGGCAGACGACCGCTGCGCTTCCGGACCTCATTCATCTTGATCCGGCTCCTGGGGCCAAGGATTTGCCGCTTCCGAAATTGACTCTGCTCGAAGCTTACGGAACGCTTTCCGCGGATCATCCTGAATATTCGGATGCGTATTTGAGTCTCTTGAAAGAGCTTGAGCAGTCAATGCCTGACAGCGCTCTGGTACAGGCAGGCGCGGGCAGGCGCGAACTGCAGAACAAGAACTTTGCAGCGGCCGAAGAGCACTTGCAGCATGCTTTGAAGCTGGGTGCTCCACGAGCGACGACTTACGCGGATCTTGCCGAGGCGCTCAATCAACCAGGTCGTAAGCAAGAGGCTCTCGATGCGTTGAATCAGGGGTACGCGCTCGATCCTTTCAATCCGCTGATACAGAAGGCGCGGATCAGCAGGCTGATCGACTTGAAGCAGTATCGTGAGGCTCTGGTTGCGATTGAGCATTATGTTGATGTATTTCCGCAGGATGAGTTCATGCGCCAGATGCTTGCGCGCGCACGTCAGCAGCCGCTGTAGTAGCTCGTCCGCAGCGCCGCGACGACGAGCTGCTGTCAGGGGTGGGACGAAGAGTAAGGTTTTTTCTGGATGATGCCTTTACCTTGCTGGAGGGTGACGACCTCGCCCACGGCGACGCCTGTAAAGCGCTCGGTCTTGCCGTCGGGCCAGCGGACGGAGATATCGGCGGTGACAGCGTTGCCCATTCCGAAATGAAGGCGGAGATCATTTTGCGAGATATATGATCCACCACTGCGGATTTCGTCCATCTGCGTCATTTTGCCGGCGGTAACGGTGATACGGGCTCCGATGGCATCGCGCCCTGTTGCAGTTAGTGCGCGCAAAAGAATGGAGTGGCCCAGGGTTGGAGCTGTATTGCGGAGGAGGCTTGGAGATTCGCCCATGTTGACGATAACGATCTCTTCGTTGCCATCGTTGTTGAGGTCACCGACGGCGAGTCCGCGAGAGGCGTGCGGCGTGTTGATGCCCGGGCCGGCTTGCGAAGAGAGATCGTAAAACTGCCCGTCGCCCCGGTTCCAGTAGAGCAGGCGCTTCTGCTTGAAGGATTCGCTGGTATGACCAGAGTCGACTTCGGGATAGACGTGGCCGTTGGCGAGGATGAGGTCTTTCCAGCCGTCGTTGTCGAAGTCGATTGCCGCTGTGCCCCATCCAAGATAGCGCGTATTGACGGCGAGGCCTGTATCGATGGTGTCGTCAGAGAAGTTGTTGCCGCCCTGGTTGCGGTAGAAGGTGTGAGTGTCGTCGGCGAAGTTGGTCTTGAAGATGTCGAAGCGGCCTTTGTGAAAGAAGTCGGCTGCGGCCGCGCCCATGCCTGCCTGTTCGCGGCCCTCGTCGTTGTAGGCGAGTCCTGAGGAGACGCCGATTTCTTCAAAGCGTTTTCCGCCAAGGTTGTGAAAGTAGAGGCTGGCGGTGGAATCGGATGCGATGAAGATGTCGGGCCAGCCGTCGTTGTCGAAGTCATCGATCACCGGCGAAAACCCGTAGTAATTTTTCGGAGTGGTGATGTGCATCGCATCGGAAACATCGGTGAAGTGACCATGGCCATCGTTTTGATAGAGCGTCACGGTTTCCGCGGGAAGACCCCGCGGGCCGCAGATGACGGGCATGCCCTTCCACTCACATTGTGATCGCTCGCCGGGATGAGGAGTCTTGGCCGGGTCGAACTCGATGTAGTGGACCACGAGAAGGTCGAGAAAGCCGTCGCGGTTGAAATCGAAGAAGGCGCAGCCGGTGCTCCAGCGCGTTTGAGGAGAGGCAAGGCCACGGCTTTCAGTTTCATCGTGAAAGGTGCCGTTGCCCTGGTTGTGGTAGAGAACGTTGCGTCCCCACTCGGTGATGAAGATGTCGTTGTAGCCGTCGTTATCGATGTCGCCTGCGCAGACGCCCTGTCCCCAGCCGGTGTGCGTGAGGCCAGCTTTCTGTGTGACGTCTTCAAACTTGAACCCGCCGAGGTTGCGATAAAGAACGGCTTCGGGGGCAGCTGGTCCGGATTGAAATTTACCGCCGTTGACCAGAAGGATGTCGGGAAGGCCGTCGTTGTCGTAGTCAACGATGGCGACGCCGTTGCCGGTGGTTTCTACGATGTACTGTTTATTCTTTTCGGCGCCTGAGACGTTTACCGCTGTGAGGCCGGCTTGTGCGGCGATGTCTTCATAATTGACCTTGGGTGGTTTCATGCCGGGCGGCAATGGGCGGGCGGGCACGGCGACTCCGTTGCCGGTGGCGACACCCATCTGAGACCAAAGTCCGTGAGGCAGCAGGAGAAAAAGAGACGCGACGGTCAGCGTCAGGAGAGAGTGGCGCCGTGATTCCATATCCTCCGCGGGATTGTAGCAGCGTATGAGTGATGCTGGAAAATGCTGGAGGATGACGCGGTGCAGGTGGAATATCGATCATGGTATAAAGGGCCAATCGGCCCGAACAGCGTAAACCTGCGTCTGGCGGATTTCACTCTTTGACACGGAGATTTCACAAATCTTGTTCATGCCGGCGCAGACTTCGGGTTCTTTGGTGTGGCCCTCGGAGCCGAAACGCGAGCCGTCACGGTTTGGGTGGGATCTTTCGAGGGCGTGCTTTGTGCTCGCGCTCTTTGCGGCGCCGGCGCTTGCCGCAGCCCAGGCAACTTCTTCGTGCCAGGGTCCGGCAGATATAGAAAAGGCGATAGCGGTTCATCCTACGGCTGCCGCATACGATGCGCTCGGGGCCCATTTCGCAGACGAACAGAAAATAGGGTGCGCGATTTCGGCGTTTGAATCCGCGGTCAAGCTCGACCCAGGCTCGTGGCAGGGGCGCTACAACCTTGGCATCGCTCTTTTTACCTACGGCAAGACGCAGCGCGCGACGGTGGAACTTGGGGAAGCGTCAAAGCTGAATCCCGGATCGCCGCAGGTTCTGCTGCCGCTGGGATTTGCGCTGAGCAAAATCGGCAAGAATGACGACGCGATTCGGGCCTTTCAGGGCATTCTCGAAAAAGATCCGCAGTCGGTGAAGGCTTTGGATGGATTGACAAAGGCCTATATAGAAGAGAAGCGTTACACCGCGGCGATTGCGGCGCTCAAGAATGCGCCCGCGGACGAGGTATTGCAACTCAATCTGGCGATTGCGTATTCGAAGAGTGGGGATGTGAATTCGGCGCTGTCGACGATGCAGTCGATCGTCAAAGAGCATCCGGATTATGCGCAGGCGCACTTCAACCTTGGCATTGTTTACACGCAGCAGGATCGCTTTGGCGAAGCGGCGCAGGAGTTTGACCAGGCGCTGCGCATCGAGCCCTCCGATGATGTGACTCGGGTTTCGTATCTTAAGGCATTGGTGGTGCTTGCTCAGTTCGATAAGGCGCAGCCGATCGCAAGCGCGTATTTGCAGCGCAAGCCGCGCGATTTCGATGCGCTGTATTTGAATGGCGTGGTGAACCGCGGGCTTGGCAATTATGCCGATGCGGAGAAGGAGCTGCGTGCGGCTGTGCGGCTGAAGCCCGCGGATTTTGAGGCGACTTATAATCTCGGATTTGTGCTTGCGCATGTGGGGAAGGCGGCCGAGGCGAAGCCTGTTTTGGAGGAGGCGCTGAAGGTGCAGCCGGAATCGAGCAAGGCGCGGTTTCAGCTCGCTAACGTATTGCGGACGCTTGGAGAGGGAGATGAGTCGAAGAAGCAGCTTGCGCTCTTTGAGAAAGAGAAAGCTGCCGAAGGCCAGGAGCTTGCAGCCAACGTAACGGCCAACCAGGCAAACCAGGATCTCGAAACAGGCGATGCCCAGACGGCGGTTGCGAAGTATCAGGATGCGATAGCGAAGGATCCGAAGAACGCACGCACTTACTACAACCTGGCTCTGGCGCTTGAGCGCACGGGCGATGAGAGCGGAGAGCGTGATGCGCTGGTGAAGGCTGAGCAACTGGATGCGAACCTGGCTCCGGTACATAATCAGCTCGGCATGCTCGCTCTGAAGGCGAATCAAGCAGCGCAGGCGGAGAAGGAATTTCAGACGGCGATCACTCTCGATCCGGAATATGCCGAGGCGCAAAGCAATCTGGGCGTGCTGTATGGACAGACGGGCCGCGCATCGGACGCCGAACAGCTATTTCGCAAGGCGACGGAGAATAATCCGAAGTACGGGCAAGCATTTGCCAATCTCGGCATCATTCTGGCGAGCGAGGGGCGCTTTGCGGATGCGGCGCAGGCTCTGGATAGTGCTACCAGACTAGAGCCGAATAATCCCGGTTCGTTAAGCGCCTATGCGATGGTGCTGGTGCGGCTGGGCCGCAGTAGCGAGGCGATGCCGCTGTTTCACAAGGTTGTCGAGCTTGATCCGAAGTCGGCAGGCGCGCATCTGAATCTGGGCATTGCGCTGGCCGATGGGTTCGATCTGAACGGTGCGCTGGCGGAGTTTTCGACTGCGGTGCAGCTCGATCCGCAAAGCGCGATGGCGCACTATAACAAGGGACGCGTGCTGCTGGACCTGCAACGCAATGCGGAAGCCAAGCCCGAGCTGGAGACCGCAGTGAAGCTGGATACGAGTCAAGCGGACAGCTGGTATCTGCTGGGGCTGATTGCGCGACAGGCTGGTGAAGCGGACGCGGCTATCGTGTCCTTCCGCAAGGCAATCGCCGCCAGGCCAGACAATGCAGAAGCCGAGTTCATGCTGGGCAAAGAGCTGGAGCGCAAGGGCGATTCCGCGGGAGCGGCGCAGTGCTGGCGCAAGGCTATTGAGCTACGTCCGCAATACAGCGAGGCGCTCTACAGCCTGGCGCGTGTTTTGTCGAAGACGAATCCGGATGAGGCGAAACGGCTTCAGGCGCAGTTTGAGCATCTTCAGGAAGAGCAGCACATCATGGATCGCGCGCAGTCGCTGGGCAACTTCGCGCTTGCGTCGGCCGACGCGCACGACTGGCCTCAAGCTGTCTCGCAGTTGAAGGAAGCGATTCAGGTATGCGGCAACTGCAGTGCGCGCCCGCAGTTGCATAAGGATCTTGGCCTTATCTATTGCCACTCCGGCGATATGAAGAGTGGCCGCGCCGAGCTGCTGGAGGCGCAGAAGCTCGACCCTTCCGATGCGGATATCGGCAAGGCGCTCTCTGTGATCAACACCCAGTCGCGGCCATAAGGCACCTTGTCTAGATTGGGTTCAATCATTCTTAGCCGGCCGGCAAGTTTGAGTTCGACGGCCACTCATGCAATCAAAACGTCTTGAGGGCAATCACCGAAACATTCGGGTCTGGCGCCTGAGCGGGCAGGTCGATTTCGAGCTTGCCTTCGGTTTGACGGAAGGTGAGAGGTCTGCCGTCGGCGAGTAATCGCGCCGACAGGACGCGGGCATCGATTCCGGGGACGGAGCAGGTCCCCGACGGCCAATCGAAAAGATGGATGTAGAGCGACTTGCCGCTTGCCGTGGTGCGTAGCCCGTTGATGCCCTGCACGGGGCCGTATGTGGTGTCGTAGATGGAGTCTCCGTTGAGGGTGAGCCAATCGCCGATGGCGCGCAGGCGCTGTTGAAATTCGGGTTGAATGCGGCCGTCCGGCTGCGGGCCGACGTTGAGCAGGAAATTGCCGCCGCGACTTGCAACCTCGACCAGGCCGCGAATGAGGGTCTGTTCCGATTTGAAGTTGCGGTCGTTCTTGTTGTAGGCCCAGGTGTCGTTGATGGTCATGCAGGTCTCCCAGAGACGGAAGTCTTCGGGGCGGGGAACGCCATTCTTCAACTTGCCTGAAACGCTGGGATCGATGCCTGTGAGACGCACACCTTTTGTGGGGATAGCGGTCGGAATGAACTGTTCGGGCGTCTCGTAATCGCCGTCGACACCGATGCGGTCGTTGACCAGTGTTGCCGGTTGCAGATGGTGGATCATCTCGAGGACGCGCGGCCCGTCGTATTTCTGCTGGTTGTTGAGCCCGTCGAACCAGACGATGACGACAGGGCCGTAGCGTGTGAGCAGCTCAGTCAATTGAAGCTGCATGTATTGCAGATAGATCGGCCATTCCGGCCGCTGCGGCTCGCCTTGCCAGTTTTCCGACGCAGGCTTGCTGGTGTCGCGAAAATCGGGATGGTGCATGTCCGGCGGTGAGTAGTAGCAACCGAGAGGCATGCCATCGGCCTGGCAGGCTTTGGAGAGCATGGCGACGATGTCTTTGCCATAGGGAGCTTTGGTGATTTTGTAGTCGGTGTAGGCTGAGTCGAACATGCAGAAACCGTCATGGTGCTTGGTGGTGAAGACCATGTATTGCTGGCCGGCGCTGCGGGCGAGATCGACGAAGGCTTCCGGATCGAAGTTGACGGGGTTGAATGTCTTGGCGAGCGCCCGGTAATCCGGCTCACTTATGCCTCCGGGTGTCGGCCGCATGATCGGCCATGAGGCTTCGACGCTGGCCTGTGAATACGGGCCCCAGTGGATGAACATGCCAAATTTGGCTTTGCGGTACCAAGCGGTGCGTTCGGCTTCTGATTCTTCCCCGAACCCGAACCGGGGCATGAACGGCAGACCGGCGGCGGCTGCGGCAGAGGCTAGAAATTTGCGGCGATTAGGAAAATAAGCGCTCATATCGATGAGAACGCTAGACTTCGGATGTCGAAGTTGTCAAGATCTCCGTCAAAACCTTGAAATAGTGAACATCGCAGGGATGTATTGAACTTGTGTCTAGCAGTTTAAGTGCTTAAAGTTCAAAAGATCTGATTGCCGAAGATCAGTCCAGATGAAACACCTCGTCCATTTCGGCCCACCATTCGCCCGGTTTCCGCGTTTCCAGCGGTTCCTGGAGCGGTTCCATCACGGCCCACCATTCCTGGGTCTTCTTGTGCGCGGCCATGCGGGCCCAGTCGCCGGAGAGATCGTTTCCGTGGTACTCGAAGTAGCCGAAGAGCAGATCGTCCTTGAGGTAGATGGAATAGTTGCTGATGTTGCAGTCCTTGATCTTTTCGAGCACTTCAGGCCAGACTGCTGCGTGATATTTCCGGTACGCTGCGGCGCTGCCGGGCTTGAGGCGAATGACCATTCCAAAACGTTTCATACAACCGATCTCCAGTCGGGAATTTGCGAATCCCCGGTCTTGCATTTGGGAATGATCTCTGTTCAGAGTTCAGAAGGTTCGCGGAACATTCCAGCAAGTGCTTAAAGTTATACTTGACGAGCGGAATTGATGCAATCTAGGATGGCATTGCTAAAAATGAGCGCTTAAAATGCAAAAATCTTCAGTCCTCACGTCGGAAGGGTTAGTCAAGGATGCGCTGGCGGAACGGCTGCGTGGGGAGATCATGCGGGGCGTGTTGAAGCCGGGCGCCCGGATCGTCGAAGGCAAATGGGCGGCAACTTTCGGCGTGGCGCAGGGATCGATACGCGAGGCGATCAACATTCTTGCGCAGGAGGGATTTGTCACCAAGGCGGCGGGCCGCAGTGCACGGGTAATTTACCTGACGGAACGCGACGTGGTGCAGATGTATGAATTGCGTGGCGCGCTCGAGGGGCTTGCGGCGCGGCTCGCGGCAAAGAACGGTGCAGACTTCAGCGTGCTGCAGGCGGCCGTCGATGGCATGCGGCATGCGGCGAAAGCAGACGAGCTTGATGCGCTGCTCGACTGCGACGCGCTCTTTCATCGCGAGTTGTGCGAGTTGTCGGGAAATCCGTATCTCATCGAACATGCGCGGAGAATGTTGCTGCCGTTTTTCGCGTTTGTCCGCATGCGGGTGGCGGCGAGCGGGCAGAGCACCACGGCGTGGGATCGGGACCTCGAGGCCCATCAGCGAATTCTGGATCTGCTTCGCGAGGGTGAAGGGGAAGTGGCCGAGGAGTACGTGAAACGCGCAATGGAGCGCTTTGCAAGAACGGCGTATGCCAACTGGGAAAAGCGGGCTGCTCATGGAGCGTGATCTTGAAGAGAAGATTGTTGTGGTTACGGGTGGCGCGGACGGCATCGGCCGCGAGTGCGCGCTGGCGTATGGGCGCGAAGGTGCGTCGGTCGCGGTGCTCGACAGGGACGGAGCGAAGGCCGAGGCGACGGCTTCGGAATCGGGTGATGCGAGCATCGGGCTTGTTTGCGATGTATCGAATGGCGCCCAGGTCGAGGCGGCGCTGAAGGCGGTGTTGGCGCGCTATGGCCGCCTCGACGCAGTGCATAACAATGCAGGCATTGCGAGTCCGTCGAAGCCCTTGCATGAGACCACAGAGCAGGAGTGGGACGATCTGCAGAGGATCAATCTCAAGTCTGTCTACTGGACGACGCGCTATGCATTCGAGGCGCTCGCCGCGAGCAAAGGAGCGATCCTCAACACGGCGAGCATGGTTGGCCTGATTGGGCAGCAAAACCACGCGGCCTATGTTGCGACGAAAGGGGCGATGATCTCGCTGACGAAAGCGATGGCTGCGGATTATGCGGCGTACGGCATCCGCGTGAACGCGGTCTGCCCAGCCGGCGTGTGGACGCCGATGCTGGAGCGCTGGTGCGAGGAGCAGCCCGATCCGGGCAGCATTCGCAAGTATCTGGACGACATTCACCTGCTGGGTGCGTGTCCGCGCGGAGATGTGATTGCGGATGCAGCGGTGTTTCTGCTTTCGGAAAAGGCGCGTTTTATCACTGGCTGTATCCTGCCGGTGAGCGGCGGGGCGGAACTGGGTTACAGGCGATAGACAGGCAGGCGGAATGTCGGAATACGTAATACAAGCAGCGCGATCGATCGATGCCCGCTATGCTCTTCCTCCAGGGGCGGGTTCGGATTCGGTGCATACCGATCCGGTATACGGCATGGCGATTACGCGGCTCGAGACGGGCGGCAAGATCGCCGGATCAGGGATTGCGTTGACGCTCGGCGCGGGAAACAGCCTGGTGTGCCAGGCCATCGACAGGCTCGCAATCCATCTGGCGGGTTGCGAGATTAACAATTTGATGGCGCGGTTTGGAGAGTTTTCGCGACAGCTTGCGGACGATCCGTCACTGCGCTGGCTTGGGCCGCATAAGGGTGTGGTGCATCTGGCGCTGGCTTCCATCACCAATGCCTGCTTTGATCTTTGGGCGAAGAGCCGTGGCGTGCCGCTTTGGAAGCTGCTGCTGGATCTTGCTCCTGAAGAGACTGTTGCAACGCTCGATCTGAGCTATGTGGAAGATGTGCTGAGTCCTGCCGAGGTGCTTGCGCTGCTTCGCAAATGCGAAGCGAGCCGGAGCGCTCGTGAACCCATTCTTCGCTCTGGATATCCTGGGTACGACACATCTGTCGGCTGGATGGCGTACGACGATGCCAAGGTACGCGAGCTTACGACACAAGCAATCGAGAAAGGATTTCGCGCGTTCAAGCTAAAGGTTGGTTCCGCGGACGAGACGCGTGACCTGCGCCGGGCGGCAATGCTGCGCGAGGTTGCGGGCGACGATGGCATCGTGATGTTTGACGCCAACCAGCGATGGAATCTGCCGAAGGCGCGCGAGATGTGCCGCGAACTGGCCGCGTTTCGTCCGCTGTGGATTGAAGAGCCGACACATCCGGATGACATAGCGGGACATGCCGCGCTGGTGCGTGAAATTGCTCCGGTTCGCATTGCGCTTGGCGAGCATGTCTCCAATCGCGTGCTGTTCAAGAACTTTCTGGAGTATAAGGCGGTGCATTATGTGCAGGCCGATTGCACGCGTCTTGCGGGTGTGAGTGAGTTTCTGGTTGTGAGCCTGATGGCGAAGAAGTTTGGGATGCCGATTGTGCCGCATGTTGGGGATATGGGCCAGGTGCATCAGCATCTCGTGCTTTTCAACCACATCGCGCTGGATCACGAAGTTGTATTTCTCGAACATATTCCGCACCTGCGTGACCATTTTGTTTTTCCGGCAGATGTGACGGGCGGTGTGTATAAGACTCCGCAGCAGCCGGGTGCATCGACCGATATGATCGTGCTGTCGGAGAGTCTCTGAGTGGCGCCGCATCTTTCCCTGGGAATCGCGCTTACGCTGATTGCGGGGCTTATGTCGGGCAATTGCATGCTGCCCGCGAAATTCAACCGGAGCTGGCAGTGGGAGAATATCTGGTTCGTCTTCAGCGTTGTCTCGCTGATTATTCTGCCGTGGGCTCTTGCGCTGGCGCTGGTGGATCAATTGTTCATGGTCTATCGAGGGCTTTCTCTTCACGATTTTGCCGTGCCGTTTCTTTTCGGTGCGGGATGGGGCATTGCGCAGGTCCTCTTTGGGATCTCCGTGCGCCGGCTGGGTCTGGGGCTTGCCTATGCAATCATCGTGGGTCTGGGTACGGTGCTTGGAACACTGGTTCCATTGCTGGTGCAGCACGGATCGCAGGTCAGCAGTCACGCATTGGCGGAGATTTTTTCAGGGGTTGCAGCAATGATTGCCGGCATCGCGCTCTCGGCGTGGGCGGGTCAGATTCGCGATCGGGGCGATCGGCATGGAGAAGGGCGCGGAACGGACGGTTATGCGGGCGCCATACTGCTGGCCATTGTTTGCGGCTTGATGGCGCCTATGCTGAATTTCTCTTTCGCCTTTGGCCAGCAGATCGCTGAGCGCGCGGTGAGCCTGGGCAATTCGGCGCCGGCGGCGGCGTATGCGGTGTGGCCCATTGGGCTGCTCGGCGGTTTTCTGCCCAATGTGGTTTACAGCCTGTATCTGTTGTGGCGCAACCATAGCTGGGGCGCATTCCAGCGTAGGCCGGCCGAGGCGTTGCTGCCAACTTATATGGGTATTTTGTGGATGGGGGCCGTTGCGCTCTACGGAATGAGCGCGGCGTATCTGGGACCACTGGGGACATCGGTTGGCTGGGGATTGTTTCAGATATTCATGATTCTGACGGCGACTCTCTCGGGTGTACTCACGGGAGAATGGTCGAAAGCGCCGGTCAAGTCGAGGCGTCTGCTGGTGCCGGGGCTGTTGTGCCTTGTATGCGCGACAGCTCTGTTGGCGCAGAGCAATCGCTAGCACAATTGCGGTTGGAGTGACGTCTTTGGGGCTGCAATATCGAGAGGTGACTGCTTTGCGCCAGCTTCGCTATTGGTGGAACGCCATTTGTCTCTCGTGCGCGTGTGCACTGTTTCCACTCACCGCGCATGGAGCGGTAAAGGAAGGCGGCTATGTCCAGGTCGCCACAACGGATGTTCGGATAGAACTTAGAGCAGGCAATCATGCGCCTGAATTGGTGAGCTTATCGCGCGGAATGGGTATTGGTCATGGTTTGAAATGGGGAAACAAGACTCCCGAGATGCTGCCGGCTCAAGTCACTGTGGGTGATGCGAGCACTCCAGTGGAGTGGACGTTCGACAGCCAGGAATCAGTCGCCGACGAACATCATGCTGTCTTTGTCTACGAGTCATCGAAACCTAGAATGCGATTGGCCTGGAAGTGGACGGCGCGCTCGGGCTTCGGAGCGGTTGAGCACTCCATCCGGTTGGAAAATTTAAGCACACAAGAGATATGGCTGCCGATGATTGACAGTTTGCAGACTGCATGGGAGCTTGCGCCGGGCAAAGATTGGGAGAACTTCTACGTTGAAAAAGGAGCCGACACGCCCTCTCCGGAAGGAACGCATCTCGAGCCGATCCACGATAGCTATCGCTGGACCGGCTCGTCCAGCACCTATGCGCGACCACACAAAGATCAGCCACGAGAGATCATTCCAGCGGTCTTTGTTTTCGATCGCGGTTCGCAGTCGGGATGGTATGCCGGTATCGAATTTAGTGGACGGACGCGAATATCGATTAGTCGAGATGGAGAGAGATTGAAAGCCACGTTGGGGCTGAATCCGGAGCCTGGGCCATTTCGAACGCGGGTTACGCCCGGGGATCGATTCGAGACTCCTACGGTTTTTCTTGGAGCGTTTGATGACGGTCCCGATGGTGCAGGGAATCAGCTTCGTCCGTGGGTTCGCCGGGTGTTGACGAATCCGCTTACATGGAAAGATCCGCGCTATCCGTTGCTGGTCAATAACAGTTGGGGAAGCGGCATGCAAGTGGATGAATCTCTTGCTCTGCGCATGATCCGGGAGTCGAAGGAGCTGGGTCTCGAGATGTTTCATGTGGATGCAGGATGGTTTCGTGGCGTGGGCGACTGGTACGCCGATCCAAAGAAATTTCCGCACGGTCTCAGCTATATCGCCGACGCAGCTCATAAGCAGGGATTGCGCTTCGGGATATGGGTGGACTGGACGCAGGCTGGACTCGATACGGAGCAGAGCGCTTTGAATGCGCGCGATCCGAAGGTTCGCGACTGGCTGGTGGCAGACATTGGACCTGGCTGGAAGCCAGAGCCATTCAAAGGTCAGACGATCGATATTGGAGATCCGGAGGCGCATGCGTATGCGGCGAAAGAGGTGAAGCGCCTGATCGAGGCCAATCACCTGGACATGATTGAGCATGATGGGTATCTCGTGGCGCAAGGGTGCACGCGAGACGATCATCCGCACGCAGCGCCGGACAAGAGCACGATGCAGATCACGCATGACTGGGGTTCGGACTTTGTGATGGCGTCGAACTCCACGGACGTGAGCTATCACGCGGTTCGGGCCTACTACGACATCTACGCGCAGGCGCGCCGCGAGCATCCGGGACTGCTGTTTGAAATATGCAACGACGGCGGGCGGATGGTGGATTTTGGATCCGCTTCGCACGGAGATTATTTTTCGATTACCGACACGTACGACCCTCTCTCAAACCGGCGTGCTTTTTACGATACGAGTTATGAGTTGCCCGCGGCGATGCTTGAGGATTACATCGAGAAGTGGCCGACACCGCGGATCGAGAATTTTCTCTACATGTTGCGAAGCGGGATGATGGGGTGGGCAACGATCATGCTCGATACTTCTGCCTGGACACCGGAGCAGCATGAGGCAGCCAAGAACGCCTTTGCGCTCTACAAGCAGGAGTTGCGTCCGCTGATTCGCGATGCCCGGCTTTACCACATTTCAGAGCGTCCAGACGGAAGGCGATGGGATGGCATGGAGTATTGGGATTCGAAGCGAGGCAAGGGTGTCGTTTATGCGTTTCGAGGGGCGACGCCTGACGAATTCAGTCATCGCTTCAAACTTGCCGGGCTTGAGGCCGAACGCAGCTATCATCTGCATTTTCACGATGGTTCTTCAGCGGATCGCTCGGTCACCGGTCGCGAGTTGATGGACGATGGCGTGCGAGTCGATCTGAAATATCCTCTCAGTTCTGAACTGGTATTCCTGTCAGCGGACACTCCAAACTACTAGCCATCTGATTAGCGGATTAACAGATGCGTGACCGAAAGTGGATATATCACTTGTATTATCTAGGGCCTAAAGTGGTCGGGGCGGAGGGATTCG
>CAVREZ010000016.1:0-74498 GCA_963720285.1 uncultured Acidobacteriota bacterium | reverse complement strand
GTATGCACCGGCGGAGAAGCTGCATGTTCCGTCGCTGTGGATTGTCGCGCGGGATGACACGAGCGGGGATGGGCCGCGGCTGCCGGGGATTCAAAGAGACTATGACAAGACTCCGGAGCCGAAGAAGCTGATTGTGCTGGAGGGCTCGGCACATGCGCAGTATCTTTTCCAGACAGACCAGGGCGAGCGGGTGATGCGGGAGATTCTGCAGTTTCTCTCTGGCGGCATGCCGCAACATTGATGCGGGACATTGATTCGCGATAGTCGCGGATTCGACGGGAGGTAGCGAAGATGAAAGCATTTCGTCTTTCCGGAATTGGGTTGTCTCTATTGGCTATGGTGGCTGGGAGTCAGGGTCAGGCTGTCGACCGGATGTTTCCGGTGACGCGAGACCGCCTCTGCGTTACTGCGGGCAAGTTGAAAAACGGCCCCGGACACAGTCTGGAGGTCGATACGGTAACGATGCGGGCTTATGCACATGCCTGGACATCGCAGAGAGTGGAGTCGAAGTTTGTCTACCTCGGTCCAACGAAAGAAGTAAAGGAATTCGGCTCAGGGGCTATCCGGCTGCAGTTTGGTTTGTCGCTGGAGAACGGTGATCCGTGCAACCTGATCTATGCGATGTGGCGGATTGAGCCGGAGTCGGATGTTGTGGTTTCGGTGAAGCGAAATCCCGGACAGACCACGAGTTCCGAGTGCACGAACCATGGCTACCGCAATATCAAGCCGCGCAGGCATGCCGCGGTGCCGAAGCTGCACGATGGCGATGCACATACTCTGAGCGCTGAGCTGAGCGGAGACGAGCTGAGAGTTCTGGTGGATGATGCCGAAGTATGGGAAGGCAGCGTGTATCCGGAGGCGAAGGGGTTGAGCGGAGCTGTCGGGGTTCGCTCAGATAACGTGCGGTTGAACTTCGATCTGAAGGCCGGCGCATACCAGGGAGCCCATCCGAACTATCTGGCGGCTTGCCGGGAACGGGGACAAGCCCCGGAGTGAGGCGTGTGCTAGGATGCCGGTAGCGTTTCAGGGGCGCATCCGTCCGCGGAAAGGGTAGAAGCCCACCCGAGCAGGATTCACAACTTCGCGAGTCTTCTTTCAGCCCGATGTGCGGACGCCGGGCGGTTGCAACGAAAGGAGGCCGCTATGGCTGACAATCCGCAGGACACTTCTCTTCCCTCTTCTGAATCAACCCCTGTCCCTCTTCCTGACAAGCCTGATCTGCGCCATCTGAAAGATGAGGCGCGTGACCTGCTGCGTATCGGCGCGGCTGCTACGCGGGCTGATGCGTTGTTTCGCGTGGCGCGGCGGTATGGCTTTGCGAGCTGGCCCAAGCTCAAGGCGCATGTCGATTCGCTGACGGAGGTGGGCGAGCTGAAGCTGGCCATCGATGCCAATGATCTCGATCGGGTGAAGGCGATGATGCGGCGGAATCCGGCGCTGCATCAGGCTCCGCTGGGATATGGAAAGAACGGGCCGCTGACTTGGGTGGCGGAGTGCAGGGTGCCGTGGGAGCCGCCGACGCCCGTACGTCTGGAGATGGCGCGCTGGATGCTCGAAAACGGGTCGGATGTGCATCAGGGCGGGGATGGTCCGCTGATGCGCGCGGCGTTGCGAGGCGATCGCGTGCCGATGATGGAGCTATTAGTTGAATATGGCGCGGATGTGAATGCTGAGTGGGCTGGGTATTTTCCGATCATCTTTGCTCCGTGCGAATCGGTGCAGCCGTTGGCGATTCGGTGGCTGCTGGAGCATGGGGCGAATCCCAACTGCGCGAGGCCTGGACGAAAGTATCCGACGAATGCGCTGGATTATGTGATTGGGACATATTCGCGGAGTACTGAATTGGCGGAGTGCATCGATCTGCTGATGGCTGTAGGAGCAGAGACGCGGCATAACAATCCTGCATTGATGGCGGTGTTGCGGAATCGGCTCGATGATCTTGCGGCGATGATCGCTCTGGAGCCGGATCTGGTGCGATGGCGATTTGACGAGCTGGATTTCGGTACTTCAGGAGGCCGGATGCTGACACTGCGCGGAGCGACGCTGCTGCATGTGGCGGCGGAGTATGGAAATGTTGAGGCGGCGAAGCTGTTGCTGGATCGCGGAGCGGATGTGAATGTGCGGGCCAGTGTGGACGAAAACGGGGTGGGCGGGCAGACGCCGCTGTTTCATGCGGTGACGCAGTTCTGGAACCATGGGTTGCAGATTGCGCGGCTGCTGGTGGAGCGCGGCGCGGATGTGAATCTCCGTGTGAAGGTGCCGGGGCATTATGAATCTCCTGGCGAGGTGATGGAGTGTACGGCGCTGGGGTATGCGATGCGGTTTCCGGGGGATCATCCGGGGCAGCCGGAGAACGGGTGTGTTGCGCTGTTGCGGGAGCATGGCGGGGTGGAGTGAAGGTACGCATATAGCGCGGTGTTGCCCTGTCGGGTAAGCTGCGTAGGTGGCGAATCCCGCAGATCTGACGATGCGTGAAGAAACTGCTCCGGTCAACGCGAGCCGGACGGCGCTGGTGACGCTTTGCCTGCTGCTGGCGCTGAATCTGCTGAACTTTATCGACCGGTATATATTGCCTGGGGTTCAGCCGCTGATCCAGGCGGAGTTTAAGGTTTCGGATCAGGCGATGGGGGCGCTGACTACGGCGCTCTTTATCACGTACATGTGCACGGCTCCGCTGACGGGATGGCTGGGGGACCGGTTCCGGCGGAAGCCGATGATTGTGGCAGGGGCGGTGGTGTGGAGCGTGGCGACGCTATACACCTACTTCGTGCACGACTACTGGACGCTGTATTTCCGGCATGCTCTGGTGGGGTTGGGCGAGGCTACGTTTACGATTTTTGCGCCAGCGGTGATTTCGGACTACTTTCCCGCACGGGAGCGGAACCGGATTCTCTCGATCTTTTACCTGGCGATTCCGGTAGGAGCGGCGCTTGGATATTTGATTGGCGGGCAACTGGGTGAGCGTTATGGATGGCGGACGCCGTTTTTTGTCTGCGCGCTGCCGGGGCTGCTGGTGGCTGCGGCTTACGGGATATGGGCGAAGGAGCCGGTACGCGGAGGGTCTGAAGGGCATGCCAGCGAGGTGAAGCCTTCGCGCGAAGCGATGTGGCGGAACTTTGTGGGGCTGTTTGGAAATGCGGGATATCTTTGCGCGACGCTGGGCATGGCGATGCTGGTGTTTGCGATGGGTGGGATTTCGACGTGGATGCCGACGTTTCTACACCGGTTTGCGGGGATGGGAGTGGGCAAGGCTGGGACGGTTCTGGGCGCGATTACGGTGGCGGATGGGCTGCTGGGCACGGCTGTCGGCGGATGGGTGGCGCAGATGTGGCTAAAGCGCGATCATCGGGCGCTTTACCTGGTGTCGGCCTGGAGCATGATTCTGACGCTGCCGCTCGCGGCGCTGGTGTTTTTCGGTCCAGTAAGGTGGGCTGTGCCGGCCCTGGCGGGGGCGGAGTTTTTCCTATTTCTGAATACCGGACCGCTGAATGCGGCGATTGTGAACTCGGTGGGAGCGGAGGTGCGGTCGACGGCGATTGCGCTGAATCTGTTCCTGATTCACATGCTGGGAGATACGTTTTCGCCGCAGATTATCGGGGCAATCTCGGGGTGGGCCTCAAAGATGGCGGGTTGAGGATGGGGTTGGGGTTGACGTTGGTGACTATGGTGATTTCGGCGGTGTTGTTGTTCTTTGGGGCGCGATTTGCGCCAGTCTTGGAATCCAAACAAATAGACGCTTGTGAGAGTCAGAGATACAGTCGAAAATATAACTATGGAGAAAATGATCCAGAAATACACGAATTTGCGGGACATGAAAGCTGATGAGTATCGATACTGGCAAAACCAGCCTGCGCATGAGCGAATGGCGCTGTGTCTGAAATAACAATCGCTGCCTATTCATTTAAGGGATCGATGCCGAATGTTCGAGGATTTCAAAGAGTTGCTTTCCGTCTTCAACGCCCACAACGTTAGATATCTCATCGTTGGCGGCTACGCTGTCTCGTTCCATGCCCAGCCAAGATTTACAAAGGATCTTCGATCTTTTCATCCAAGCGGATCCGACAAATGCCGCGAGCCGTCTATGCGGCGCTGCACTAGCTTTGGTGCTCCGCTCGAACGAGATCACAGAGCAAGACCTGTCGAATCCATCTCATCTTCTTCCGGCTTTGGCGAGAGCCGATGCCATCGATCATTCTGCCAGATGCATCATGGAGTGAATTTCTGATAACGCCTGGGAACGGAGAGTTGAAGCCGTCGTGGATCGACGACACCCGATTGACGGCAAACTTCATCTCTAAAGAGGATTTAATTGCTTCGAAGATCGCTTCTGGAGCGCCTTCGCGACCTTGCGGACGTCGAGGAAATCCGCAGACGCCGAAAGCGAGATCAGGATCATTAAAGCCAGATTCTTAAACTACGAGACGCGGGCGGCTTCGGTGGCGGGCTTTACTGTGCTGACGGGCTTGGGGGCGTTCTGCTGGCTGTGCCAATGCATGAGTGCAAAGCCGGCGCGACAGATGGCGTAGGCTACCCAGACGCCGAGGCCCATGGAGGCCAGTGCGGCGCAGATCAACATCACGAGATTGAAAGCGTCCTGCATACAACTCCAACAGCGTACCGGATTGCCTTAACTGCTCGAAGAAGTTGGATGCACTTTGAGCACGTAACGGCAAGAGGACAGGCGATTTGGGGAATTTCCTGTCCTCGACAAGGATTCTCTCACCATAATCGTGTTCCGTTGACCCTGGGGGTGTTGGCAAATAGAATACCTCCAGAGGGTTGGTTCCATTGTAAGAGAGCGATTCCGGTTGGTTGAGACGCCGCATCGCCCCTGGAACTCTCACCTTCCCGCCTTCTTCGATCCGCTCAAAACATGACGATTACCCACATTTCGGTGCGCGGGGCGCGGCAGCATAACCTGCGCGATATCAACGTGCGCATTCCGCGCAATACGCTGACAGTAGTGACCGGCCTGTCGGGCTCGGGCAAGAGCTCGCTGGCCTTTGACACGATCTATGCCGAGGGGCAGCGGCGGTACGTGGAGACGCTGTCGGCATATGCGCGGCAATTCCTAGATCAAATAGAACGGCCGGATGTGGACTCGATCGAGGGCCTCAGCCCGGCGATCTCGATTGAGCAGAAGACGACGAGCCGCTCGCCTCGCTCGACTGTCGGAACCATCACCGAAATTTACGACTATCTGCGGCTGCTGTATGCGTCCGTGGGTACGCCACACTGCCCGAACTGCGGCAAGGCGATTTCGCGGCAGACGGCAGAGCAGATTGTGCAGCGCATTCTGCTACTAGGGGACGGGCAGCGTGTGGTGATCATGGCGCCGGTGGTGCGGGGGCGCAAGGGCGAGTTTCGCGAGCTGCTCGATCAACTGGAGCAGCAGGGATTTCGCGCGCGGATTGATGGAGAGCTGCGCGAGCTGACCGAGGATGTCGTACTGGACCGGCGGAAGAACCACACAATTGAAGCGGTGGTGGATCGGGTGATCCTGAAGCCGGGTGCAGAGAAGCGGCTTGAGACTGCGGTGGCGAAGGCGCTGCAGATGGCCAATGGGCTGGTGCTGATTTCTTCGTCAACTTCGGCTGCGGCGGAGAAAGACGAGCAGTTGTTTTCTTCGTCGATGGCGTGCCCGGATTGCGGGCTGGATGTGCCGAAGCTGGAGCCGAGGAGTTTCAGCTTCAACTCAGCGTACGGAGCGTGCCCGGAGTGTCATGGGCTGGGATCGCTGTATGACTTCGATCCGGCGAAGGTGATTACGGACTGGTCGAAGCCGCTGCTGGATGGCGGGCTGGGACCGGGTTCGGCTTCGCAGTATCTGCTGAAGCTGATTCACGTGGCAGCGCAGCGGTATGAGATCGATCTGAAACTGCCGTTTGAACAGCTGCCGAACAAGCACCAGCACATTCTGGTGTATGGACCGCCGAAGGGCGAGGGGCCACGGACGGGATTTCACGGCATTCTGACGTATCTGCGCGATGGTATGGAAGAGGCCAAGAGCGAAGGATATCGCGAGTACATGATGCAGTTCATGTCGGCGTCGGTGTGTCCTGCTTGCCGGGGCAGGCGGCTGAGGCCGGAGTCGTTGGCGGTGAAGGTGGGCGGCCTGTCGATCAGTGACTTTACTGGACTATCTCTGAACAAGGCGCTGAACACGGCCAGAGATCTGAAGTTTACGGAACGCGAGGCGTTGATTGCGGAACGGATTCGCAAGGAAGTTGTCGAGCGGCTGGAGTTTCTGGCGGAAGTGGGATTGAGTTATCTCTCGCTGGACCGCAATGCTGCGACTCTGTCTGGCGGCGAGGGACAGCGGATACGGCTGGCTACGCAGATTGGCTCGCGGCTGCGCGGTGTGTTGTATGTGCTGGACGAGCCATCGATCGGGCTGCATCAGCGCGACAACATGCGGCTGATTGATGCGCTGACGCGGCTGCGCAATCTGGGCAACACGGTGCTGGTTGTCGAGCACGACGAGGATACGATTCGTTCGGCGGATTATGTGCTGGATCTTGGTCCGGGAGCGGGACGGCTGGGCGGCGGAGTGGTGGCGCAGGGAACGCCGGCGGAGATCATGGCTGCTCCGGATTCGCTGACGGGCAAGTATCTCGCAGGCGAGTTGAGCATCATGCATCGGCCGAGACCGCGATCGCTGACGGACAAGTGGATCACGATTGCCGGTGCGCGGGAACACAATCTGCGCGATGTTACGGTGAAGTTTCCGCTGGGCGTGATGACGGTGGTGACGGGTGTGAGCGGCAGCGGCAAGAGCACGCTGGTGAATGACATTCTGTATCGCTCGCTGGCGCAGCAGTTGTATGGATCGCGCGAAGAGCCTGGGAATCACGATTCGCTCACCGGAGCGGAGCAGATCGACAAGGTGATTCGGATTGACCAGTCGCCGATTGGGCGGACGCCGAGGTCGAATCCGGCGACGTATACGCAGTTGTTTTCGCCACTGCGGGATCTGTTTGCGATGATGCCGGAATCGCGGGAGCGGGGATACAAGGCGGGGCGGTTCAGCTTTAACGTTGCGGGTGGACGCTGCGAGGCTTGCGAGGGCGATGGGCAGCGGCGGATTGAGATGAACTTTCTGCCCGATGTTTACGTGCAATGCGAGGTATGCAACGGCAAGCGGTATAACCAGGAGACGCTGGCGGTCAAGTTCAAGGGTCACTCGATTGCGGATGTGTTGGATCTGACGATTGAGGATGCGCTGGCGCTACTGGAAGATGTGCCGCTGTTGAAACAGAAGCTGCAGACGCTGGTGGATGTGGGCCTGGGCTACGTGCACCTGGGGCAGAGCGCTACGACGCTGTCGGGTGGCGAGGCGCAGCGGATGAAGCTGGCGCGCGAACTGTCGAAGCGGCAGACGGGCCGGACGCTGTATCTGCTGGATGAGCCGACGACGGGGCTGCACTTTGACGATGTGCGGAAACTGCTGGAAGTGCTGCACCGGTTGACGGATCTTGGCAATTCGGTTGTGATAATCGAACATAATCTCGACGTAATTCGTAATGCAGATTGGCTGATCGACATGGGGCCGGAGGGCGGCGAGGACGGCGGACGCGTGATAGCGGAAGGGCGTCCGAAGCAGGTGGCCGCAGTGGCTGGGTCGCATACGGGGGAGTTTCTGGCGAAGTACTTTGCTGAGCATGGGGCGCCGGCGGACCCTATGCCGGAGGTGTTGGAGGCTACATCGGCGGAAGATCGATTGAGCGAGAACCAAACAGCCAAGCCCGCATCCAAGAAGGGTACGCAGAAGAGTACCAAGGCGGCGAAGAAGGCGAGCACTGGCAAAGCAGCGAACGGCGAGAAGACGCGAAGGGCGAGGACAAGCGGGGCATGAGCGAGGATCCGAGGTTGGAGGGCGAATTCGGTGGAGAAGCAAAGAGTGAGTTCGCGCCGGAGCGTGTGGAATTGGAGCCTGCGGAAGATTGGTCAGAGACGGGCGAGAAGCCGGCTGCTCTCGATCCGCTTGCTTCCTCGATCACACAGATACCTGAGTTGCAGCAGCCAATTGTTTTGACTGACGAGCTTCCGGATTTTGGGGTGGTTCAACAGTGGCCTGCCGAACAGCAAGCATTTTTTTCGAACGGAACAGGCGTGGATGGCCCGTTTCTTGCGCCGCCGGTGGTACAGGCGCGGACGCCGAATGTGCTGGACGCGACCCTCTTTCTGGTTTTGCTGATTGGCGGAGGTGTGGTGAGCTCCGCGCTGCTGGGCGTGGCGCTCTATTTTCATTTGCTGGAGAAATGGCTCGGTGTACATAGCCTGCAGGCGGCGGCGAAGAGCACGCCGGTGGAGTTGGGGCTTGAATTTCTGATTTACATGTTAGGCATCGGAATTGCGGTGCCGCTGTTCCGGATGATCTGGCATAAGTCATTTTTCTCCGGCGTGCACTGGCATGGAACGACGGCGGGACGGCTGCGCTATCTGCTGTTTGGCGTGGCGGTGATCTGCAACCTGCTGGCGATAGTGGGGAACTGGCTGCTTCCCTTTCCGCAGCATGCGCCGATCGATAAGCTATTTGGCTCGACAACGGATGCCTGGATGCTGGCATGTTTTGGCGTGCTGATTGCTCCGTTTTTTGAGGAGATGATCTTTCGCGGATTTCTCTTGCCTGCCGTGGCGACGGCCTGGGATTGGCTGAACGAGAAGATGCGGCACGAACTGCCAAAGCCGCTGGATGCTGCAGGGAATCCGGTATGGAGCGTGGGCGCGATGGTGTTTGCAGCGTTGCTGGTGAGCGCTCCGTTTGCGGCGATGCATGCGCCGCAGGTGGGCAATGCGTGGGGACCGGTGATGCTGCTGTACTGCATCAGTCTGATTCTGTGCGCGGTGCGGCTGAAGACACGGTCACTGGCGGCGAGCACGCTGGTGCATGCTTCGTATAACCTTCTGCTGTTTGCAGTGATGTTTGCGGAGACGGGTGGGTTTCGGCATATGGATAAGCTGTAGGGCGGACGGAATATAACACTGATTCCCGCATGCTACTCTCGTTTCAACCATGAGCCTGAATTCGTCGGCTGCTGCGACTCAATCACAAAGGGAAACAACTCACGACTTGCCTCGCGTGCTGGGTGGCAGCCATGCGATGGCCATTGTGGTGGGGACGATCATCGGCAGCGGCATTTTTCTTGTGCCGACGGAGATGATGCAGGCTGTTGGGTCGTCTGGGCTTGTTTATCTGGCGTGGGTGGTGGGCGGGCTGCTCTCGCTGTTTGGCGCGATGACGTATGCCGAACTGGGGTCGATGATGCCCTATGCCGGGGGCGAGTATGTGTACCTGCGCGGAGCGTATGGCGATCGTACGGGCTTCCTCTACATGTGGACGTGGTTTGCAGTGGCGAAGCCTGCTTCGATTGCTTCTGTGACGAGCGGGCTGGCTCGGACGCTGGGTATCTTTGCTATTTTTCATTGGCTCGATATGGCGGCTTTTGTGCTGCCGATACGCGTGCATGGGGCGCTGTTGCCGGTGATGTGGTCGCAGATATTTGCGATCGGCATGACGTGGCTGATTACGGGGCTGAACTACCTGGGCATCAAGAAGGCCGGCGATTTTCAGGTGGTGTTCACAGCGCTGAAGGCGGTGCTGATTCTGGTGGTGGTGGGGTTCTGTTTTGCTTCGAGCAAAGGGGCGTGGGGCAACTTTGCCACAGGGCTGCCACATGCCACGGGTGGGCTTACGGGATTCATGATTGCGCTGATCGCGACGCTGTGGGCCTATGACGGATGGAATGATCTGACGATGGTGGCAGGCGAGGTGAAGCATCCGGAGAAGAATTTACCGTTTGCGCTGATTGGCGGCCTGTTTGTGGTGGGCGCGCTGTTTATGGCCACGAATGCGGCGATTCAGTACATACTGGCTGCGCCGCAGATTGCGGCTTCTCCGCGGCCTGCGGTGGCGGCGCTGTCGGTTGTAGCGGGGCCTGCGGGCGCTGCACTGGTGGCGGCGGGCATGGCGCTGAGTATCTTTGTTACCCTGAACGGCACCATCATGTCCGGGGCGCGCATTCCGTTTGCGGCGGCGAGGGATGGGTTGTTCTTTCCGCAGTTTGCGAGGATTCATCCGAAGTTTCAAAGCCCTTCGACTTCGCTGGTGATTCAAGCGCTGCTGTCGACGGTGCTGTTGATTGCGCTGGGGCGGTTTCAGCAGTTGTTTGAGCTGGCGGTGTTTGCGGAGTGGCTGTTTTATATGCTCACAGCAACGACAGTGTTTGTGTATCGCAGGAAGCATCCGGAGATGGCTCGGCCTTACCGGGTGTGGGGATATCCGGTGCTGCCGGCGGTGTTTGTGGTGAGCGCGGCGGTGGTGCTGTATTCGAGCTTTGTGGGGAACCTGCAGGGGTCGCTGATTGGGACGGGGCTGATCTTGCTGGGTCTGCCGCTGTATGAGTGGATCAGGCGGCGGTACGGGCATGCTTTGAGTGCATCGTGAGCGCTTCGCGTGCGATTCGTTGGGCCGCAAATCTTTTGCCGCGAATTGATGTATACGGGTGAAGCGCGAACTGTTAGAGTTCGCATCGAGCGGCCGATTGTCTTCCCCAGACGCTGAAACGGACGCTTTATCAGCAGCACGATTCCGCAAGTGAGGCGAACGATGCCGAAATTCCTGATTGAGCGCAATATTCCGGGTGCGGGGAACCTGACGCCGGAGCAACTGCAAGCTATCTCGCAGACTTCCTGCGGTGTGTTGAATTCGATGGGTCCGCAGATTCAGTGGATCGAGTCGTATGTAACGCAGGACAAGGTGTTCTGCGTGTACCGGGCACCGGATGAGGCCGCGATTCGCGAGCATGGGCGAAGGGCGGATTTCCGGTGGATGCGGTGTATCCGATCAAGACTACGATTGATCCGGGCACTGCGGAAGCGTAGGCCTCACGGCACCATGCGTTTCTGATAAGCGCAGCCTTCCGGAACACTGATTGTGGGAAGCTCGCCTCAGGGCTAAAGCCCTATGTTTTCCCAATGGCTTTGATGCCGGGACTGAAGTCCCGACCTTCCTAGCTTCTACGTGGCTGTGGCGCCATGTTTCCCTGGCAGAGGATCATCGATTGACGCGTCACTTGGCGCGGGGATGGGTCTTGTCATAGACCTGCGTTAGCTGGGCAGCGGTGAGCTGCGTGTAGCGCTGGGTGGTGGAGAGGCGTTCGTGGCCGAGCATCTCCTGGATGCTGCGCAGGTCGGCGCCTTCTTCGAGCAGGTGCGTGCCGAAAGCGTGGCGCAGTGTGTGCGGATGCACGTCGGACGAGAGGCCGCGCTGGATGGCGATGTGCTTGACGATGCGGGCTACGCTGCGGGTGGAGAGCCGTCCTGAACCGCGCAGATGCAGGTTGAGCAGCAATGCGTCGGGCTGCGTGTTGGGACTGGGCTGCGCTGCGGCGAGGTGGGCCTGGCGTTCTGCGAGATAGCTGCGGATGGCTTGCGCAGCGCTGTCGCCGAGCGGGACATAGCGCTGCTTCTGGCCTTTGCCGCGGACGAGGATGGCGTCGTTGGCCCAGTGAATGTCGGCGAGGTTGAGGCCGGTTAGCTCGGCGTTACGGATGCCGCAGCCATAGAGCAATTCGAAGATGACAACGTCGCGCGCGGGCCATGCGGCTGCGGAATCATTGGTGGATACAATGGAGTCGACGACGCTGGTTCATCTGCTCGATGGATGGAACACGGGGCAGATGTTTAGGCAGTTTTGGTGTTGCGACGAGTGAGGCTACGTTCTGCTCGACGTGGCCGAAGCGCGCGAGCCACTTGAAACCAGCTTCGGATGGAAGCAAGAGCGCGAGCGGCTGACGCTTTGGAGAGACCGCGATCGTAAAGGATGCCGAGATACGCACGGATGTGGGTGTGCTCTATCGAGGCTGGTTGTGTTTCGCAACCCAGCGTTCCGTTGATGTGTGCGGCGAATGCGCGTAACTCGCGCTCGTAAGCGCGGAGTGTGTGCTGGGAGCTGCCGCGTTCGTTGGCGAGAACACTGAGATAGCCGGAGACGAGCTGTTGCAGCGGCGAGGATCGAATTGCCGGTGCTTCGTTGTCTTGTATGGGGGGTTGGGCTGATGCGGCATTCATGCCTCGGCCTCTTCGAGGATTGGCATAGGCTGTGCCGCGGTCTCGCCGTTCGCGCGACGGCGGCTGCGCGGGTGATGCTCGCGGTGCACGGCGGTGAGCCGCCCTAGCGCCAGATGCGTGTAGACCTGCGTGGTGGAGATGTCGGCGTGGCCGAGCATAAGCTGCACGGAGCGCAAATCTGCTCCGTGCTCAACCATGTGGGTGGCGCAGCTATGACGCAGGGTGTGCGGGCTGGCGCCAGCGTCTGCGGACTTGACCAGCATCCAGATCGACTGGCGGCTCATGGGCATGCCGCGCATGGAGAGGAAGAGGCGCGCCGCATCGGCCGCGTGGGCGCGAGAGCGGACACGGGCGAGATGCGGACGGCCCTCGCGCAGATACATGTTCAGCGCTCCGATGGCTGTATTGCCGATGGGAACGATGCGCTCCTTGTCGCCTTTGCCGCGAACCAGGACTCGGCCTGAATCGAGAGACAGATCGCTGACGGAGAGGGACGTGACTTCAGAGACGCGAAGGCCACCGGCGTACAGGAGTTCGAGGATGGCGCGGTTGCGCGATGCGGTTGCCTTGGCTTGCGGGTGGTCGGCTGCGAGGTTTGCCGACTCGAGCATGGCGTTGACTTCCGACTCGGCAAGCGACTTGGGAAGCACCTTCCAGGCTTTGGGTGACTCGATGTTGACTGTCGGGTCGTGATGGATGCGGCGGTCGAGCAGGAGCCACTTATAAAAGCCGCGTATGCAGCTTAGTTTTCGGGCTGCTGAGCGGGAGTCGATGCCGTGGTTGCGGAGATGCTCGAGGAACGCTGCAACGTCCTGTTGCGTAGCAGTAAGCAGGATGCCGTGGCGGGTTTCGAGGAATTCGGCGAAGGTCTTGAGGTCGCCGGCGTAGGCTTCGCAGGTGAGCGGACGCAGGCCCTTTTCGACGCGCAGATAGGTGCGGTATTCGGCGAGCAGGTCGAGATTGCGCAAGGGTTCCGTCATGGGGGCTACTGGTCCGATTATGGCCTTCTCAAGAGATGAACGGGAGCGCGCGGAGGACCGAAGAACCACGGTCAACACGGAATCAACATCAGCAACATCAAGGGCTTGGGTAATGACCTGGGCTCGATGCTGCATGTGGCGATTTGGGATTTGCCGACGTGTGACGATGTAACTTAGGTGCTGGGGAATTAGCACCGCGAGTTGAGCGGCAGGCTTGCTCGCGGTTGCAATGTGTAAGACGTGACGGAATATTTCGTCGCCTGCCTGGATGGAGCTGGCTGTGCCTGAAACGATTGACTGGATTCCGGATGCGCCTGCGCCGCAACGCGGCAGACGCGGCATCCTTGTGCTGTTGGTGATTGTTGCCTTGATGTTTGCGGGCGGACGAACCGTGGTTTCGTTTTATGTCAACTCGCTGTGGTTCCGTTCGCTGGGGTTTGGCGAGGTTTTCTGGAAGACGCTGGGAATCGAGTGGAGCATCTTCGCTATCTTTGCCGGATTGTCGTTTGCGGTGATCTATGGTGCGTATCTGGCGCTGCGCAAGGCGCACAAGGCTGACCTGCCGTCGGGGCACACGATCTATTTCAACCAGAAGCCGATACGGCTGCCCGTGGAGCCGGTGGCTCGCGTGCTGGCGGTAGCGGTCGCGCTGTTCGTGGCGCTGATCAGCGGTTCGGCAATGATGTCGGAGTGGCCCGCGATTGCTCTGTGGCGGTATGCGAAGGCGCAGGGCGGCGCGACAGATCCCATCTTTGGCAGGCCGGTCGAGTTCTACCTATTCACACTGCCGGCCTGGCACCTGATGCTCAACTGGCTACTGGCGATGGCGATTCTGTGCGTTGCGATGGCAGCAGTGCTGCTGATGGCGACAGGCGGCATACAGGCGATCGAGCGAAAACAGATTCACTTTGCAGACGGCGAGCCGCGCTGGCGCGGCGTATCGATAGCCATGGCATTTCTGCTGGTTGTGGCGGCGCTGCGCGAGTATGTGGGACGATACGATCTGCTTTTCGGCGTTCACACCATCTTTCAGGGAGTTACCTACACCGACGTTCACATAGCGATTCCGGGGATGTGGCTGGCCACCGCCGCGCTGGCGGCAGGCGCGGCGATCGCGGCGTGGAATGCGGTTTCGGGGAAACATGGCAAGTTGCTGGCTCTGGCTGTGGTGCCGGCGGTGCTGTGCTTCTTTGGCGTTGCGGTGGTGAGCTGGTATGTGACCAATTTTGTTGTGAAGCCGAACGAGCTGGAGCGGGAAACCCCGTATATCGCGCACAACATCGAGATGACGCGCAAGGCATTCGGGCTGGACAAGTTTCAGCGGCGGGAGTTTCCCGCGGAGACGACGGTGGCAGCAGCAGACGCGCCAAATAACCAGGCAACGCTTGCGAATATCCGGCTATGGGACTGGAGGGCATTGCAGGATACTCTGCGCCAGATCCAGGAGATTCGGACGTACTACGACTTTCCTGATATCGATATCGACCGCTACACCATCAATGGAACGCCGCGCGAGGTAATGCTGGCGGCGCGTGAGCTGAACGTGGACAAGCTGCCGGAGAGCAGCCGGAACTGGATCAACGAGAAGCTGATCTACACCCATGGTTATGGCGTGACGATGAATCCGGTGAACGGGTTTACGGCGGAGGGTTTGCCGACGCTGATGCTGAGCAACATGCCGGTGCAGAGCACGGTGCCGGAGATGAAGATTGCGCGGCCGGAGATCTATTTTGGCGAGTTGACGAACACCGATGTGTATGTGAAGACAAAGCAGCAGGAGTTCAATTATCCGCAGGGTGACACGAACAGTCTCACTACCTATGAAGGCACAGGCGGCGTTGAACTGGGCGGACTTATGCGGCGGCTGCTGATTGCGTTCGATCGCGGAGATTTGAGCAAGCTGCCTTTCAGCGACGATGTGGGACCGCAGAGCCGGTTGCTGATGCGGCGGAACATTCGCGACCGGGTGTCGGCGGTGGCGCCGTTCCTGACATTCGAAAATGATCCTTATCTGGTAATCGGAGGAGATGGCAGGCTGCGCTGGATCATCGACGCGTACACGACTTCGAATAACTATCCTTATGCGAGCCAGTATCAGATGCTGGATAGCACGGCCAACTACGTGCGGAACTCCGTGAAAGCTGTAGTGGACGCGTATGACGGCACGGTGACGTTATACGTATTCGATTCGCAGGATCCTATCATCTCCGCTTACCGGCACATCTTCCCTTCTCTCTTTCGCGATGCGTCTTCGATGCCGGATTGGCTGCGCAAACATGTGCGGTATCCAGAGACGCTGTTGAACGTGCAGGGTGAAGTGTATGGGCTGTATCACATGACCGATCCCGGCGTGTTCTACAACCGCGAGGATTTGTGGACGGTGGCGCGCGAGGTGGGCAGCGATGAGAATGGCGAGCAGACGACGCTGCCGACGCAGGCGAACTATGTGCTGATGAAGCTGCCGGGAGAGAGCGGCACGGAGTTTGTGGAGATACTGCCGTTTACTCCGTCGAACCGGAACAATCTCATCGGCTGGATTGGTGCTCGGAGCGATGGCGCGAATTATGGGTCGGCGATTGTGTATGACTTCCCCAAGACGAAGCTGGTGGATGGCCCGCTGCAGGTGGAGGCAAGGATCGACCAGAATGCGCAGCTCTCCGGGCAGATGACGCTGTGGAACCAGCGTGGGTCGCGGGTGAGACGCGGAAGCCTGCTGGTGATTCCATGTGGAAAGGCGCTGCTGTATGCAGAGCCAATCTATCTGCAGGCGGAGCACAGTCCCATGCCGGAGCTGCGGCTGGTGGTGTTGGCGTTGCAGGACCGGCTGGCTTATGGAACGAGCTTCGAGGCGGCGCTGAGTTCGCTCTTTGGAGATTCGGGATCATCCCTGCAGGGAACTGCGGAAGCCACGTCAACGGCTGGGCAAGCGAGCACTGGAGGTGCTGTAAGCGCGGCCGGCGTCAAAACTGATCTGCAGGGGATGATTCACGAAGCGGCGCAGGACTTCGCCGATTACCAGCGGCTCACGGCGGAAGGAAAGCTGGGCGAAGCCGGGCAGAAACTGGACGCCCTGAAGAAGGCACTGGATGCGCTGAGCAGGAGCCCGCGGTAAACAAACCTACTCCATGAACATGGAGTCTGAGGTGGCGATGGCGGCATCTCCAGACGAGCAGAACTCTTATGCTCTCAATTGGGGATGCCGACTCGCTTCACCAGGGCGGCAAAACGAGGATCGGAGCGTAAGGGATCGAGACAAGGATCGACCTTGAGATAGGTGAGACCTTTGTCGTGAACCTGGAATGCTTTTTCAAGCCATTCAAAGGCGTTGTCGTTTTGCCGGAGGCCGGCGTAAACGAGAGCCACTTCATAGCGGCCGATGCCGTCGCTGACGATGTGCCGCTTTAACTTTTCGATGGCGTCCTCTGCTTCATGAACGCGACCCTGCCGGGCATAAGCGTTGCCCATGTGTCCGAGGGCGTGAGGCATGTCGCCGATCTTGTTGAACTGGTCGATGGCCTCAGCATATTTACCTGTTTCGGCATCGATGACGCCCAGAGGGAAATAGGTTTCGTCAGGTTTGTGAGGCAGTTGCGTTCCTCTTTGCAGAAGGTCGACGGCAACGTCATACTGACGGCAGAAGTAGGAGATGAAGGACGCGCCAAGGTAAGCGCGGCTGGAGACCGGGTCGAGAGCCAGAGCGGCCTGCGACTCCTGTAAAGCTTCTTTGCAGCGGCCAACGCGAGCCAGATAACTGGCGTAGTCTGCGACGACTGTGGCGGAGTTGGGGCTCAGGTCGAGAGCACGCTGCAACTCGGACTTCTGTGTTGTCCAGTCCCAGTCCTGATCCATTGCGGCCGCTGCCAGTTCGAGGTGTGGTTCCGCGCGCGAGTCGTCGAGAGCGATGGCTTTGAGCGCTTCACTTTTCTGATTGGAGAAAGCTTCCGAATAGGACATGCGGCCTGATTCGCCCATCCAGCCATAAACCTCGGCAAGAGCGGCGTGAGCGGCTGCGTAGCTGGGATCTTTCTGAACTGCTTCGCGGAAATAATCGAGAGCACCGCTGGGGTCGGCGACGTCTTCCTGGTGCCGGCCTTGCAGGTAGAGCTCGACGGCGTCGGGATCGGCATGCTGGGTGCGATTAAGGCGTGTCTGTTCGGCTGGGGTAAGTTCGATCCGAATCTGGTCGGCGATGGCGCGGGCAACGTCGGCCTGGAGTTCGAGGACGCTGGTCATGTCACGATCGTAGGTGTGCGCCCAGATGTGCTGATCGGTTCGGGAGTCGATGAGCTGGGTAACCACTCGAACCTTGCTGCCTTCGCGGGAAACGGACCCCTCGACGATGGCGTCGACGTTGAGCTCTTTGGCGATCTCGGGCAGGGTTTTGTGAGTGCCCTTGTAGGTCATGGTGGAGGTTCGGGAGATGACGCGCAGGGAGGAGATCTGGCCGAGATCGGCTGTCAGTTCGTCGGTCATGCCGTCGGCGAAATAGTCTTGCGCGGGGTCGCTGGAGAAGTTGATCAGCGGGAGGATGGCGATGGAGCGGATGGAGTAGCTCCACGGCAGGCGATGTTGCCAGGCGAGAATCGCGAAGACCGCTATAGCTGCGAGAACGACAAGAAAAGCGGGAACGATGATGCGGAAAGGCCGCCGGCGATGCTCTGGCCGAGGAGCCGAAATCTGGATTGGAGGGCTGGCATCCGCTGCATCGGCTGCTGGAAGAGGCTGAGCCTGAGAATCCGCAGCCTGAAAGGTGAACTGCGGTACGTAGGAGCCGGATGGCAGATCGATGCGGACCGAAGGCGGGGCAGGCAAGGTCTGGTAGTACTGAGCGAGACGCCTGCGAACCTCCGTCGCTTTGACACGGACAACGGCGTCGTTGCCGGTATCGTAGTCGACGGAACGGCCAAACATCTCGACACCGATCATGCGTTCGCGAAGGTTGTCGAAGCGTCCGGCGAGAGCGTGCTCGACGATCAGTTTGAGAAAGTCCTGTGCCCGCCTGCCGCCTTTGAAAGCATCGCTGGTGACGATCTGTTGCAGGTGAGAGCGAACAGACACGATACGCTCAGGATCCAACAGAGATTCCGGCTTGTCGTTGCCCGGCATGACGTTCCTCGAAAGCTTGGTGGTGAGTGTAACACGCTGCATGGTCGACCAGATGACCGCAAATCCGTCAACAAACGTGGCGGAAAGCTGGACGGAACGTCACTCGCAAACGCTTTCAAATGCGGGATTTTGTGTACCGAAAGCCAAACAAACTGTTTGAAACTTCACGGGAAAAGCCAAGTAGCTTACCTTGCAACTACGCCCACTGGAAAAGGGAAAGCAATCCACATCAGCGGGCGAGGGCGGCAACTCTGCCGCAGGGCTACTGAATGCTCAGAGCCCGAAGCATCGCAGATTCTCATAGGGCAATCGGCGATTGCTTCGGCTGAGTCTTTGGCGCGTGGCACTGGCGATGCCGTTGCCATGCGCGGTTTCTCCTTCAACCCGCGTACACGCTGCCAGGCAGCGCAGGTACCGCAAGGACAGGAAACCCGTGAATCAAAAAGATAGCTATCTCTCCCTCAAGGCGACCGGTTCTGAGGATCGATTCGGGTCGGATTCTCCCGCAATGGCCGCAAGTATCGAGTCTCAAACCCACCGTCATTTTGCGCTGCAGCCAATCTTCACCGCCAGACGAAAGGCTCTCGGGTACGAGATGCTCTACCGGGCTGGCTGGGAAGATGAGTTTAGAGGCGATCTGAATCATGCCACCCGGGCGATGATCGATAACTGGCTCCTGTTTGGATACGAGGATTTCACCGGCAGCCGGTTCACCTTCTTAAACTGCACCCGGGAAACGCTGCTCAGCGGCCTGTTGCCCCTTTTGCCCAAGTGGGCGGTCTTCGAGATTCTGGAAACGGTGGAACCGGACCCGGAGGTGCTGAGAGCCTGCCGCTCGCTGAAGAGACTGGGTTATCGAATATCGCTGGATGACTTCGACGATCCTGCGCGCATGACGCCGTTTTTGAATCTGGCGGATTTCATCAAAATTGACTTCCGGCTCTCGAATCGGTTGCAGCGTGTCCACCTCGCCAACGGGCTCAAGCCCTATGGAGCCACGCTGATTGCGGAAAAAATTGAGACAGAAGAGGAGTTCCGCACGGCGCGCTGGGAGGGGTTTGAGCTGTTTCAGGGGTTTTACTTTGCTGAGCGCGGGCTGTTCTCCATGTGCAAGGATGCCTTGACCCTCGAAGACCTGGAACCGATCCGCGAGTCGTTGCGCCAGCCTGGTTTTGCCCTGCTCAAGTATTCGGATTGGCTGAATGAACATCCGGGGATAGGGTGCCGGATATTACGGCGGGCAAACTGGCTGACGCCCTCTCGTTTGCCTGTCAACTCAACCTGGGAAGCTCTGAAACTGATCGGCAAGGATGAGTTTCGCAAGATCGTGGGACTGGCGGCGCTTACGCTCTCGCCGGAACTCAGCAAACTATCCCTTGCACAGGCGTTGCCGGATATTTTTGACGATGATTTTCGGCCGGGGAGCGGCTGCACGCGGCTGCCGGATGGCGAATCGCAGCCAAAAAGACGCGGTCGCGACGGACAGGGGGGAAAGATCCTGACGATGTCTTCGATTCGGACAAGGGCGGAGGCGCTGCGGCCTGTTCGTTGCCGGTAGAGACGAAGCGGACAGCGCTGCAGCCACGGATTTTGCTGTGTTTGCCTGCTGTCGCCCGAAGCTGCGATTCGCAGAAGCTTCATGCGGAGCTATATGCAAAACAGCCCTCGCCGGTTGAGAATGGAAGAGAAGAAATCGATTTCTTTTGAGATGCGGTGCGGATACGACCGGAATAACAAGATCCGGCGGCGCATCGCGTACTTCGAGGTTGAACAAGCGTGACGACAGCACAGGTGGAGATTCCCAGTTGGAGCTCGGCTGAGTTCGAGCGGCTGGTGTATGGGCTGAACCCGCGGGTAGCGGTGTTTGATTGCGATGGAACGATCTGGAGCGGAGACGCCGGATACGGGTTCATGATCTGGTCGATTGAGCAGGGGCTGGTTTCGCGCTCGGCGAGCGACTGGATCGATACGCGGCATCGCGCTTACATGGCCGGAACGGTGAGCGAACTGGAGATCTGCGGTGAGATGACGCAGGTATATGCCGGTCAGCGCGAGCAGGAGTTGCGCACCGCGGCTGCGGAGTTTGTGCGCAAGCATGTGCGGCACCGGGTGTTTGCCGAGATGGCGAAGCTATTGGACAGCCTGCGCGAGCGCGGCGTGGAGTTGTGGGCGGTGAGCTCGACGAACAAGTGGGTGGTCAGCGAAGGTGTGCGCGAGTTCGGCATTCCGGAAGAACGGGTGCTGGCTGCCGAAGTACGGGTCGCCGATGGGCTGGTGACAGAAGAGCTGGTAGATGTGCCGACCGACGAGGGCAAGGCTGCTTCGCTGAAGCGGGTTGGATTGCATGAGCCGGACGCCGTGTTTGGGAACTCGATTCACGACCTGGCGATGCTGGAGATTGCAAAGAAGGCGTTTCCGGTGAATCCATCTCCTGCGTTGCTGGATGCGGCTGGGCGGCACGGATGGGGATATTTCCGTCCGGCGGCGGCTGAGGGTGTTCCGGCTACGGTGGCGGGCGAGTAGGCCGGTCGTTTCGTAGAAAGAAGCTTTCCCTGGAACTGAGGTGCCGGCTCGATACCGGCACCTTTCGCGTTACGGGGCAGTAAATGCTTTGCTGTATCGCAGGCTGTGAAACCGTTACACTGGTCACGTGACGGAAGACCCACAGGAGCATGACAGCGAAGAGGTTGCAGGTAGAGCGACTGGAAGCGCCGGAACGGGAGCGCTACGTCAGAACACGCTGCGGCTGGTGGCTGCGGCACTGATTTTGCGCGGGGATGAGGTGCTGATCTGCCAGCGCCGCCCTGACCAGCCGATGGCGTTACAGTGGGAGTTTCCGGGCGGCAAGCTGGAGCCGGGGGAGAGCCCTGAGGCTGCTCTGAAGCGGGAACTCGATGAAGAGCTGGGCATTACGGCGACGATCGGGTCGCGGGTGACGCATATCCGGCACAACTACCGGCATGGCGGCGCGGTGGATCTGCAATTCTTTGCCGTGTACGAGTTCCAGGGCGAGATCGAGAACCGCATCTTTCACGAAGTGAAGTGGGCGCGCCTTGAGGATCTGCCGAACTACGACTTTCTGGCGGCGGATCGCGGGCTGATTCGGGATCTGGCGCAGGGCAAGCTGCTGTAGCGATCCGGCTCTGCGGGGCCATTTCTTTCCTGAACCTCTTTTTTCCCCTCTCTGAAGTTTTCGTGAACTAAAAATTTTCTATGCAAGCTGAGAACTCTTTGCGCGTTCACGCTATTACCGATGTGAGAGGCGAATCGGCTGGCTATGGAAGATGCTATCCCTGTGACGTTTATGCGGAGCAGTTCGCAGGCAGAGACGATTCGCGGCCTGGCTGAAGAAGAGCCGGGTGCGGGCGGAAGCCGCGATGTCAATACGGAAAGTGACGACCGGCTGATGCTGGCTTACGCGGCCGGATCGGCGGAAGCTTTTGCGGAGCTCTTCCGGCGATACCGGCAGCATATCTTCGGGTTCTGCCGCAGGCGAGTGGTCGATGCAGCGCAGGCGGAGGAGCTGACGCAGGAATGCTTTCTGGCGGTGATTCGCGGCGCGGCCGGCTACCGGCCTGAGGCGCTCTTCCGGACTTATCTTTATGCGATTGCGCTGAAGATGGTGCAGGCGTACCGGCGCAAGGCGATCTTTCGCGGGATGTTCGTTGGCGTGGCTGATGGTGGGCTGGAGCCGGCAGAGGCGAATCATCTGGATGCGGAGATTACGCTGCGGCAGGCGATGGGCAGGCTTGACCGGGTGGATCGCGAAGTGCTGATGCTGCGCGAGTATGAAGAGCTGAGCTACGCGGAGATCGCCGGACTGCTGGCGATTCCTTTGAATACAGTGCGGTCGCGGCTGTTTCGGGCGCGGATGGCGTTGCGGGAGATTCTGGTGGCGCGGACGAGCGAGGACATGAGCACTGGACTCAAGCAGTCGGAGGAGCGTATATGACGGCGGTGCATGCGGTGAGTCCGGAAGAGGTGATGGCGTTTGTTGATGGGCAGCTTGCGGCAGAGGAGGCTGCGGTTGTCGAAGCGCATGTGGCGGAGTGTGAGGAGTGCGCAGGGCTGGTGCGGGAGTTTCGGCTGATGTCGGAAACGATGGCCGAGTGGAGTGTGCCCCCTGTGCCCGCGGCTGTCGATAAGACGGTTCTGGCGGGATGTTCTATGGGAAACGCTGGGAAACGAATGAGCGGCGGACGATCTGTTTCGAGAGCTTGGGTGCTGGCAGGGAGTGGAGTGCTGGCGGTGCTGATCCTGTTTGTGGGCGGGGTGAGCATGGAGCATTCGCGCACCGCAAAGATGCAGGCCTTCCTTAATCCTGAGGTCAGGCAATCGGAGCAGGCGATGGGTGCTCCGATGCCGCAGCCATTGGATGGACGCAACATGAACAGCCTGATGGAACTTGCTCCCGGCATTGTTGCGGGTGGGGGTGGCGGGCAGCGCGTGGCGGCCTGGGCGCCTTCTGCGCCGATGATTGCCCGGACGGTTTCGCTGACTGTGCTGGTGGGGGATGCAGGAAAGGCGCGAGTTGCGCTGGATGCGCTGTTGGCGAGGCATCATGGGTATCCGGCGCAGTTGACGGTGAATACTCCGGAGGGTGCAGCGCGAAGTGTGCAGGGCTCACTGCGGGTTCCTGCGCCGGAGCTGGAGGCAGCACTGGGCGAGTTGCGGGCGATGGGGCGGGTACAGAGCGAAACGCAGTCAGGTGAGGAGGTCACGCAGCAGCATGCCGATCTTCAGCAACGATTGGTTACTGCTCGAGAAACGGAGGTGAGGTTTCAGAGCATTCTGCAGCAGCGTACGGGAAAACTTGCGGATGTGTTGCAGGTGGAGGAAGAGATTGCGCGGGTACGCGGCCAGATTGAAGGCATGGAAGCCGAGCAGCAAGCGTTGGAGCATCGCGTAACTTTCGCGACGATCGATCTGCTCTTCAGCGAAGAGTACAAGGAGCCGCTCGGCGGCAATGATGGCAGCTTTGCGAATAAGACACGGAATGCGTTTGTGGCGGGGTATCACCACGCTGCTGGTGTGGTGACGGGAGTGTTCTTCTTTGTGCTGGAGTTTGGGCCGGCGTTGCTGGCCTGGGCAGTGATTCTTGGGGTGCCAGTGTTTGTGGTTTGGCGGCGTTATCGAAAGGTTCGTGCCGACATTTAAACGCTCTCGCTTTGCTGAGAGGGAAATGTCCCCCTCAGGGGCTAAAGCCCTGGTCAGGTTGTGAGCTTATGTGCGGGCTGAAGCCCGTACCCTTCACAGAACCAGTCCCAGTCAAGGGGTGTCAGTGATGTGCGAAGACCAACGCCACATTGAGGCCGATGACGATGACGCTGGTGGCCCAGGCGATGATGTTGAAGGCACGGGAATTGACATGCTCACCCATGAGGTCTTTGCGGTTGATCAGAATGAGCATGAGCACGATGACGATGGGCAGCAGGATTCCGTTGAGCACCTGCGAGAAGATGGCCATGGTGACGAGCTGCGTATCTTTGAGGATGAGGACGGTGATGGCTCCGCCGGCGATGAGCAGGGTGTAGAGCCAGTAGAAAATGGGCGCTTCCTTGAAGGTGCGGTCGACGCCCGATTCGAGGCCGAGGCCTTCGCAGACCGTATAGGCCGTGGATAGCGGCAGGATGGACGCGGCGAACAGGGAGGCGTTGAAGAGCCCGAAGGCGAAGAGGAGAAAGGCGTAGCGTCCGGCGAAGGGACGCATCGCGTCCGCAGCGTCGGCCGGGACCTGAATGGCGCCGGTGCCGTGAGCGAAGAGCGTGGCGGCGCAGGCGACGACGATAAACCAGGCGACGATATCCGTGAAGAAGCTGCCCACGATGACATCGAGGCGGGAGGCGGCGTAGTCCTTGACGCGGATGCCTTTTTCGACGATGGAGGCCTGGAGGTAGAACTGCATCCATGGCGCGATGGTGGTGCCGACGACGCCGATGGCCATGTAGATGTAGTCGCTGGTCCAGGCGGAGCGCGGCGGCATCTTGACCGTGGCGGTGAGGGCTTCGTGCCAGTTGGGCTGGGAGAGCACGCCGTCGAAGATGTAGGCGATGTAGACGACGGAGGCGACGAGGAAGATCTTCTCTACGCGCTTATAGTCGCCGCGAACCGCCAGGAACCATACGAGGGCGGCGCAGAGCGGCACAGAGACAAATCGCGAGATATGGAAGAGATGCATGCTGCCGGCGATGCCGATGAATTCGGTGACGACATTGGTGTAGTTGACAACGACGAGCAGGAGCATCATGACGAAGGTGACGCGGAGTCCGAACTCTTCGCGGATGAGATCGCTCAAACCCTTGCCGGTAACAACGCCCATGCGGGCGCACATCTCCTGAACGACGATGAGCGCGAGGGTGATGGGGATCATGGTCCAGAGCAGGGCGTAGCCGTATTGCGCGCCTGCCTGGGAATAGGTGAGGATGCCGCCGGAGTCGTTATCGACATTGGCCGTGATGAAGCCGGGACCGAGGACGGCCACGAAAAGCATGATCCGGATTCGCCAGCGCTTCCACATCGGTCTTCCTGCTCCCGGGCTGGCTTCCGGCCTCGCCTCTGAAGGTCTTGATCCCTCCTGAACATACCATCCCCGGGGCTGGTAGAGCCGTAAGGAAAAGGTGAGACGGAAAGCATTGCAGCGTCGGTTTCGAGAGTGCAACGTACGTTGGATTCAACAAGGGTAGAGGATCGTCGGATAGTATGAATCGCTGAACGTACTTTGTATTTGGATGGCGCCATGTTGAAGAGAGTTTGCGTTTTTTGCGGGTCGAGTTCGGGAGCAGGCGATGTGTATCTGAAGGCAGCGCGCGAGGTTGGCCGGCAGTTGGCCGAGCGCGGCATTGAACTGGTATTCGGCGGCGGCCGGGTTGGCCTGATGGGGGCGGTTGCGGACGCCTGCCTTGCGGCCGGCGGTTCGGCGATTGGAGTCATTCCACAGCTGCTGGTGGACAAGGAAGTCGCGCATCGCGGACTGACGGAGTTGCGGGTGGTGCAGACGATGCACGAACGCAAGGCATTGATGGCGGACCTGGCGGATGCTTTTCTGGCGCTGCCGGGAGGCTACGGTACCTGGGATGAGCTGTGCGAGGTGCTGACGTGGTCGCAGATCGGAATTCAGCGCAAACCGAGCGGGTTGCTGAATGTGAACGGGTATTATGATCCCTTGCTGGCGCTGGCGGATCGCGCGGTGAAGGAACGGTTTCTATCCGAGGTTCACCGGGAGCTTCTGATGGTGGATACAGATCCCGGACGGTTGTTGAAGCACCTGGAGAAATATACGCCGCCGGTCGTGGACAAGTGGATGGATCAAGCCAACCGGTAAGAGCGCGAAGAACTTCAAAAAATCGGGATGAGAGGGCCAATGAGCGAATCGATCGATAAGGGTACGGCCAATATCAGTATCAATGAGGCCGATAAGGGCGCGGGCGAGGTTACGGAAGGCCCGGGACTGCGGCGGCGCAGGGTGCTGGGCATGCTGGCCAGCGGTGCGGCGGCGATGGGACTGGCGGCGGGTGTAGCGAATGCGGAAGGCTCGATGGCGACTCCTCCAGAGGAGCCGGGCGAGTTGATGGCCGAGGCATTGTTTGCGCCGGCGCGGTTGCGCAGCTACAAGTCGCGGCGCTCTTCAAGCTGGGACCGAACCGGCGGCAATGCGGATGCGGTGCCGGTTGAGCCTGGCGCGGCGGCGACGGTGCTCGATGTGCAGGGCGCGGGAGTGATTACGCATATCTGGTTCACGATTGCCTCGGATGACGACTATCACCTGAAGAACCTGGTGCTGCGCGCGTGGTGGGATGGCGAAACGACGCCGTCGGTCGAGGCTCCGATTGGAGACTTTTTCGGGTTGGGTCTGGGGCAGTACTTTGTGTACGAGTCCGAACTGCTGGCGGTGGCCTCGGTAAAGGCGCTGAATGCTTATTTCAAGATGCCGTTTGCCAAGGGTGCAAAGATCACGGTAACGAATGAGGGCAACGTAAAGACGAATGCGCTGTACTTTGCCGTGGACTATGTGACTCTGCCTTCGCTGCCTTCGAATCTTGGGCGGTTCCATGCGCAGTACCGGCAGGCTGCGCCTGGCAAGGGCATAATCAATGACTGGAAGGTGAACTGGGCCAAAAGCATCAATGACCTGAAGAACCTGGACGGGAAGGACAACTATGTCTTTCTTGAAGCGACGGGTCAGGGACACTTTGTGGGTGTGACGCAGGCGGTGCTGCAGAACCAGGACGGATGGTTCGGTGAAGGCGACGACATGATCTTCATCGACGGTGACACGATGCCCACCATCAACGGCACGGGCACGGAGGACTACTACAACGGCGCGTGGGACTTCAGCAGCAAGCCGTTTGCGTTTCAGCACAACGGCGCGCCTTACATCACAGGCGACGAAAAGCTGGGCGGCCGCTATTGTCTTTACCGCTGGCACACGGAAGGGCCGCTTGCGTTTGAGAAGTCGATTCGCGTCACGATCGAGCATGGGCATGGCAACTGCCGGTCGGATGATTTCTACTCGGTGGCCTACTGGTACCAGACGGAGCCGCATGCTCCCTTCCCTGCACTGCCGGCTGCGGAGTCGCGGATTCCCCGCGTCTATCGCGTGGGCGGCGCGGGTGCGGTAGAGCCTGGCGAGTAACCTGGTACTGCGGTGACCGCGTATGCGTATCGTGATCTTTGGCGCCACCGGGATGGTCGGGCAGGCTGCGCTGCGCGAAAGCCTGCTTGCGCCAGATGTAGACGAGGTCGTGACCGTTGGGCGAACGGCAACGGCCTTTGAGCATCCGAAACATCGTGCGCTGGTGGCGAAAGATCTCTTCGATCTGAGTGGTCTCGAAGGGGAGCTGACGGGACTGGATGCGTGCTTCTTCTGCATCGGTGTTACTTCGGCTGGCATGAGCGAGGCTGAATACACGCGCGTGACGCACGATCTGACACTCGGTGTGGCGCAAACTCTGGTGCGAATCAATCCCGGGATGACGTTTATCTACGTTTCGGGCTCGGGAACGGATAGCTCGGAGCGTGGACGGTCGATGTGGGCTCGGGTAAAGGGGCGGACTGAGAACGAACTGCTGCGGATGCCGTTCCGGGCTGCGTATATGTTCCGCCCGGGATTTATTGTGCCGCTTGACGGCATAGAGTCGAAGACCCGCTCATACCGGATTTTCTATGCTGTGCTTAAGCCGCTGATGCCGGTCTTCCATCGGCTGTTTCCGCGATCGGTGCTCACCACGCGCGAGATTGGTCAGGCGATGTTGATTGCGGCTCAGCGGGCTGACGAGAAGCGAATCATGGAGACCGGCGATATGCGCGCGATGCTCGATGAATATCGGCCATAAGGCTGAGGGCAACCCGGAGACTGCGGAAAACGAGTGGGCGATCAGGAAACTTCGCGTCTGCCGGTCGCACGAGGCCGATGAATCGCGACGCGAGCTGCGGACAGATCCTTCGTCTCCAAGGCGCCGCGATTGGATTCCGGGTAGTTCCACGAGACGGCTGCAAAGAAGATGCAGAGACCGAGGGTGACTCCAAAGGGAATTCGGATAAAGCCGAGCGCGTGCCGGGCGGCGGTGATCGCCGATTGATGTGGATCGATGGCGTAGAGTACGCACAAAGCCACTGCGGCGACCGCGACGAGAGAAGCGTCGCAAAAAACGAATAATCGCAGACCAACCAGAATCGCCTGTTTCAACCTGCCCACAAACGACGCTGTGCCGATCCCAGGTACATCTAGGGAAATCATCGTGCTGAAAAACTTTCTTTTTTGTACGAAATCTGACGTCAGGCTATATGCCTGAATGGGGAATGGCAATGGCTAATTCCGGTAATCAGGTCGAGGAGCAGGCACGGACACGCGGTGAGACTTCTAAAGCTTTTCAAGCAGATAGCTGATGACGTGATCGGAGTGAACGACGCCAACCATGCGATTGAGAGGATCGACGACGGCGAGAGAGCGCAGGTTGTACTTGTCGAAGATTTCCGCGACCTGCGACTGGTGCATATCGGCGGGACAGGACAGGACGCGCGTCTCGGCGAGCAGGTTGAGATGGGTGCCGGGCTGGGCGAGCAGCATGCGCGAGAGCAGGACAGAACCGCGAAGGATGCGGGCGTCATCGAGCAGGTAGATTTCAGTTACGCCTTCGGGGTCGCCTTCGAAATCGCGCAGGGCCAGAACAGCCTGGGCGACAGTAGCTTCCAAGTCGACCGCGACGTACTCGGTGGTCATGCGGCCGGCGGCTGAATCTTCGTGGAACTCGAGGAGTTCTTCAACTTCGTGGCGCTCGTCGGGCTCCATCTCTTCAAGGATGGCTTCGGACCTTTCGTCGGATAGTTCACCGAGGAGATCGGCTGCGGCTCCGGGGTCCATCTCTTCAACGATGTCGGCGATCCGCTCTTCGTCCAGGGACTCCAGGAGCGACTTCTGCAGCTTGGGATCGACCTCTTCGAGGGTTTCGGCGGCAACTTCTTCGTCGAGGGCGGTGAAGATGGCTTCGCGCTCGGCTGGGGCGAGGTCGGCGAGGATTTCGGCGAGCTCGGAGGGGTGCATCTCGCCGAGGCGCTCGTGCTCGATGCGGAGCTTGACGCGGCGGGCCGGGTCAACCTCGATGACGTCCACGAACTGCCACGGAATGCCTTTGGCGGCGAAGCGGCGTGAGATGGATTCGAGCGTCTGGCGTGGGAGCAGGCCTTTGAAGACGCGCTGGACAGCGCCGCGCAGGCCAACCTCGACCTCGGAGACACGGAGCAAATGGACGGAACCGTGGCCAAGCCATTCGAGATCAACGTCGTTGACGCGGACGACCTTGCGACCGTGGATATCGATGATCTGGCGGTCGATCAGATCCTGCTGGAGAAATAGATAATTCTCATCGCCGTTGAGCGGCCTGAGCGCGGAGGGTGAGCGAATTTCGAGGGTGCCCGCGGGGGTCTCCATGACCTGATCGGAGGAGACGATCTGCAGGCCCTGGCGTGATTTGAGCACGAGACCGGCAACGCGTCCGGCTTCAGGGCCGGTGGCAACGGCGATGTCTTTGAGCTTGCCGCGGACGTTGCCCTGAGCGTCGGTCACGGGAGTGCCGAGCATGGCGGTGAGACTGACGCGGCTTGTGGTGCGCGGATGCATGGATAACGAAGTGCGGCAGGTTGAGTGTAGCCGAATGTAAGAACTGTGGCGAATGTCTGCTGCCTGTCATCCGCCACTGCGGATGGGATGCGAAATCAACTGGTAACGGTGCGCTTACGGGCGATGGCGGAGACGATTTCAGAGAAGCCTCGGACGATGGGGCGGGATTCGCCGGTAAAGCTGGCCAGCTCGATCGAGCTTGTGATGCGCACGGTGCCGGTGGCGCTGCGGATGGGCAGGCAAACGACTTCGGGGGAAGCGATGCGGCGGACGCAGGCTGGGGCGATGCTGACTCCGAGCCCTGCGCCGATGAGGCGGAGGATGGTGAGCCAGTTCTGGGCTTCCTGAACGATGTGTGGGCGGAAGCCGTGCTCCTCGCAGAGCGAGAGGGGTTTATCGAAGGCGCGGCTGCCTGCGGAGCGTGGGTAGTAGATGAATGGCTCGGGGCGCAGGTGAACAGCGGAGATGCTTTTCTGGCCGGCGCGAGGATGGCGCGCGGGAAGGACGGCGACGAAGGGCTCGGAGTAGATGGACACGGCTTCGAGGCCGTCTGTGGGGTCGCTGTCGCGGAGGAGGCCCGCGTCGAGGGTGCCGCTCTGCATGCCTTCGATGACCTTAGCCGTAAAGGACTCGTGCAAGTGAAGCTGCACGCCGGGGTAGGCGGTGCAGTATTCACGAAAGATAGCGGGCAAAATTGTAAGCATTGCGGAGCCGACGAAGCCGACATGGAGCGAGCCGACCTCGCCGCGGCCGATGCTGCGGGTCTCGTCGATATCGCGACTGACGTTGCGCAGGGTGCGCTGCGCGCGTTCGAGGAAGGCTTTGCCCGCAGCGGTGAGTCGAACGGAGCGCGAAGTGCGGTCAAAGAGCGGACAGCCGAGGATCTGTTCGAGCTTGCGGATCTGTTGCGAGAGCGGTGGCTGGGCGAGATGAAGGCGCAGGGCGGCGCGGCCGAAGTGCAGTTCCTCGGCGACGGCTACGAAGTAGCGCAGGTGACGCAGCTCGATTTCTGGATTGATATTCATAACGTCTTGATTGGTAGAAACAAGATATTGGACATATTACCGCTCCCGATGCGAGATTCAAAGCAGAGGTTGACGCGATGTCGCAGACGATGGAAGAGAAGAACCTGCCCGAGGAAGTCGCGCCGGACGAGATTGTGTTTCGTCCGCTGGAGATTGGTGAGGATGGGACGGCGTTCCGGGTGCTGAATGAGGAGTGGATCTCACGCTATTTTGTGCTGGAAGCAAAGGACCGGGAGACTCTCGGCGATCCCGAAGGGACGATTCTGCGCAAAGGTGGGCGCGTTTACCAGGCGTGGGCCGGTAGCGAAGTGGTTGGATGCGTGGCACTGATTCCTATGGAGGATGGGGTTTACGAGCTATCGAAGATGGCGGTGTCTCCGGCCCTGCGCGGCAAAGGCGTCGGGCGACGGCTGCTGTTGCATGCGATCAAGGAGGCGCGGGCGCTGGGCGCGGCTTCGCTGTTCCTGGGGAGCAACTCGATCCTGAAGAACGCGGTGCATCTGTATGAGGCGGTGGGGTTTGAGCATGTGCCGCCGGAGAGCCTACCTGATATGCACTATGCGCGGGCCGATGTGTTTATGAGCATGAAGCTCTAAACCCGGCTCAATCTTCACGGTTTATATTCAGACTTGCCGCAACGATTCCTAGCCCGCATAATTCTCTATCCGGATTTTCCATCTGGATTTCTTATCTGGGGCGAAGGATTTTTCCGCTTATCTGAATATGAAGCTGTGTCCGCAGTGCGAGAGCGGTTATCACGACAGCCACACGACCTGTCCGACGCATGGGGGTGTGCTGAACGAGATCCGCGACCTCAGGTCGGGAATGCTGATCCACAAGACGTACAGGATTGTGTGCAAGCTGGGTCGCGGCGGCATGGGCACGGTATACCTCGCCGATCATGTGTTCATGCACGAGCAGCGGGCGCTGAAATTTCTTGCGCCGGAGCTTTGCGAGGACGCCGAGTTCACGGAGCGGTTCCGGCGCGAGGTTTGGACGCTGAAGCAAATCCGGCATCGCAACGTGATTCATTGCGGAGATCTGGAGCCGGCGGAAGACGATTCGCTCTTCTTCGCAATGGAGTATGTGGATGGACCCGATCTGCGGGAGTTTCTAAAGCACACTTCGAAGCCGATGGATCTGAACACGGCGCTTGGGATTGCACGCGGCATCGCCGAGGGGCTGGGCGCGGCGCATGCGTTGGGTATGGTGCACCGCGACATCAAGCCTGAGAACATTCTGATGGCGCGGCCGGAGAATGAGTGGCGGCCGAAGATTGCCGACTTTGGCATTGTGGCGACGCGGGAAGGCACGGGCCATCGCACCCGCACGGGCGGCACGCTGCTGACGATGCAGTATGCGGCTCCAGAGCAGTGGCGGGGCATGCGGTCGACCGAACTGGATGGGCGAACGGATTTGTATGCCTTGGGCGGCGTGCTGTACGAGATGCTCACAGGGCAGACTCCATTTGAAGCGGAAACATACGAGGAATGGGCGGATAAGCACAAGAATGCTCTCCCTGCGGCTCCAAGCCAGTTGAGGCCGGAACTGGCGAACTCGCGGGGGCTGGATCTGCTGCTGTGGCGGATGCTGGCGAAAGACCGCGCGCATCGCCCCGCGGACGCGGCGGAGGTGATTGCCGCGATCGATGCCATTGTGAGCGAAAGGCAGGCGTCGGCGCCACGCTATCAGACCATGGTTGAGCCGCCGCAATTTGTGCCGTTCCAGGACGCGCACCGCCCGACGCAGGCTCAAGTAAGTGTTCCAGGGCAGACTGTTCCCAGGGAACAAGCTTCCACTACCGATCCGCGAAGAAATGACTCAGGAGGGCGTTCGATTCCGCCTCCATTTGAGGTGAAGCCTGCGGAGAGCGGCAGGCCGGGGATGCCGCCGGTGTGGAATCCGCCGCAGAATACAGCGTTGGATGGCGCGGGAGTACCGCCGCCGGTGCCCGATTGGCTTCCACAGAAGGAAGCTGAGGTTCGCAAGCCGGAACCACTGGCGACTTTCCTGCTCGGCGATCTTGCATTTAGCGGGCAGCTTATATTTGCCTTTTTCCTTGGACTGAACGCGCTACTGCAAATAGCCAGCGCGGTCCGGGTTAGAAATGGGGTCCAGGTTTTTACCAGCTCGATCACTGCGCTGGGATGCCTGGTTTGTGGAGCGGCGCTGATTCTGCTATGGAAGCGTGGGCTTGCAGTGAAGTGGCTGGGGCGAGCCGGATGGTTTACTGTTGCGCTGATTAAGACACTCGGCGCTATCGGCACGCTGGTGTCTTTCCTGCCGCACTACAGTACTGAGGCCATATTTATACGATTTGGCAGCTCATGGCTGGGACCTCTTTGCGTAGCCAGTGCCGCGGTCTACTTCGGGTTGAAAGAGCCCGGGTTCGCTCAACAGCAGACGAAAACGGGTTTTATGCAGCGTCTTGCTCCGATCGGCCGGATTTGCTTTGTGGTTTTACTGATGCTGCTGGGCATTATGGATATCCTGCGGATCACTCCCTTTGGGAGGTTCATGGCGCTGGGGCCCAGTGCGGTGACGTGCCTGCTGGGGCTTGCGGAAACTACGTTCGCTATTATGCTGCTGGCCAGGTTCCGCGTTCGCATGGCAGCGATCGCACTTGCCGCGGTCTATTTGGTGCTGGCACCGACAGATCTCTTCGCAAGCCAGCAGGCGCTGCGGATGGTGCCGCTGCTGGTAGTAACGCTGCCGAGCTTTTTGTTAGCCATCGCCGGAAGCGTATTGGCGTTGGCAGACGCCGCCCCCGCCAAAGCTCCGCTTGACACATCACGGCATACCCCGTGAAACTGCGGGAAAGTAGCTTGCATCCAACCCGGAAGGCTTTCAGCCCGGAAATAACCGGCTTGGAGGCGAACGGATGGGCCGCTGAGTGAGCCATAGAGGCGAGGACGAGTGACCGGACCACAGACAGGGCGGATGACATTTAAGCTGGCATCGACGATGGATAGCGTGGCCGAAATCGAAGCCGCTGCTGAGAAGCTGACGCAAGCGGCCGGGATGGATGAGGATGAAGGCTTTCGCGTAGTGATGGCCGTGCGCGAGGCGGCCGTGAATGCGGTGCTGCACGGCAACAATTACGATCCGAACAAGTTTGTGACGGCGAGCTTTGAGAATACCGGCAATTCTCTGGTTGTTACGATTACGGATGAGGGCGAGGGGCTGGACCCGGCGAAGCTGCCCGATCCGCTGGCGCCGGAAAATCTGCTGCGCGGTACAGGGCGCGGCATCTTCCTGATCCGATCCTTTCTGGATGAGGTACACTTTCGACAACTGCACCCTGGGACGGAACTGACGCTCGTAAAGCATCTGACACCGACCGAAGGTAAGGAAACACATCCGGATTCCCAATAACTGACTACACCTGAGGAGAGCGTACTGTGGCACTATCGATTTCAACCCGTGAGCTGGACGGCGTAACGATTCTGGACCTGAGCGGCCGGATTACCCTGGGCGAAGGCAGTGTGCAATTGCGCGACGCCATCCGCGACCTGATCAGCAAGGGTGTGAAGAACATCCTGTTGAACCTTGGCGATGTGAACTACATCGATTCGTCTGGCCTGGGCGAACTGGTGAGCGCTTTCACGACGGCCAAAAACCAGAACGCCGATGTGAAGCTGCTCAACCTGACGAAGAAGGTCAAGGACGTTCTGCAGGTCACCAAACTCTATACCGTCTTCGATATCTACGACGACGAGGCGAGCGCGATCGGTTCGTTCAAGTAGACAGAAACTGGGTCGAATAGAAAAGCCGCACCGGGAGTAATCCCTCGGTGCGGCTTTTTTCGTTGTCAGGCCTTTGCGGTTATCGCCCTTTCCGCACAGAAAGCGAAAAGAATAGACCCAGCTAGAGTACGGCTGAAATCCAGCAAACGTGACTGTGACTGATCATCCGGACTAGTTGTCAGCGAGCTGGATGGAGCGTCAACGCTCGCATCCATAGCTTCAGATCGCTTTCAAATGTGGCAATCTCTCCCGTTGACACCATATCGGATCGTCGCGCTACAAAAATAATTTGCCGATCTACTTCACATGTAGTAGTGTCTCTTTCATGAGTAGTAGATCAACGGCGACACCAAAATTGTCGAGAGTGGAATTTCAGATCATGGAAGTGCTCTGGGTCAAGGGTGACGCTTCCATTCGCGACATCCTGGACTCATTGCCTGCGAAGCGAAAGCCTGCCTATACGACCGTCCAGACGGCCGTCTACCGCATGGAGGCGAAACGGATAGTGCGACGGGTAAAGAAGGTCGGAAATTTCCATATTTTTTCCGCTTCTATCTCTCGCGATGCGGCGCAGCGGAGGCTCATAGACGATCTGCTGGCGATCTTCGGAGGCCGCACACAGCCTGTGATGGCGCATCTGGTCGAGTCAGGCAAACTCTCCTCCGAAGATGTGAAACAGGCGGAAATAGCTTTGCGCAAGCTGGCAAAGAAACCGGCTGGCGATGAGGTTGAAGATGAGACGAATGATGGAAATTGACATCTCAATCCTGAGTCACTACCTGCAGACCCATTTGCAGACATGGACGAATACCCTCGGCAACCATCTCTGGCAGTCGACGTTCTTCGTCATTTTGATTTGGGTACTGGCATTCGCGCTGCGCAAGAACTATGCCCGGTTTCGCTACTGGCTATGGCTCGCTGCCTCCATCAAGTTCCTGATCCCCTTTGCACCACTCATCGCTTTGGGCAGAGGAATCGGCATCTCGAACGCGGTACCTATTGCACACGGCATGATCTCGCACCCGGTAATATCCGGCGCGGTCGAGCAGATCACTCAGCCGTTTCCGCAAATCGAAGCCGCTGCAAACACACCTGCTCTCGCGCATCCGGCCAATCTCGTCCCCATTGCCTTGATCTCCGCGTGGGCCTGCGGCGCGCTGTTTTTGTTGCTTAGCTGGACGCGCACATGGTGGCGCCTGCGCTGTGTCGTGCGTGAGGCATCTTTACATGCAGAGATCGACGGCGTACGCGTTCTCTTATCGAGTTCGCTCATCGAGCCTGGTGTCTTCGGCATCGTCCGCCCCGTACTGCTGCTGCCTGAGGGCATTCAACTTCGTCTCGATAAAGCTCAAATGCAAGCCGTAATTGCGCATGAGATGTGCCATGTGCGCAGGCGCGACAATCTCACTTTTGCGCTTCACATGGTGGTAGAGATACTTTTCTGGTTTCATCCAGCAGTCTGGTGGATACGAACCCGCCTCATCGAGGAACGTGAGTGGGCCTGCGATGAAGCTGTACTGCAGTCGGGAAACGAGGCGGAAGTCTACGCGGAAGGCATCCTCAACGTTTGCAAATTCTATGTCGAATCACCTCTGGCCTGCGCAGCCGGTGTGACTGGATCGGACTTAAAGCAGCGTATCGTGCGCATCATGACGCAGGCCGTCGCGCAAAAGCTTGGCATCGGACGCAAGCTCCTGCTCGGTGCCGGCGGCGGCCCTGATTCCTGCCTGCCTCGTCTTTTTCAGTTTGATTCGGATACCTTGTCGTGGCAGGCGCAGACTGATACCGCCGATCTGCCCCAATTTGAAGTGGCTACCGTCAAGCCCAACAAGCCCGGCGATGAAGATCGAAACATTATGATGTCTCCCCGCGGCATTCACCATGGAGAGTATGCCGGTTAAAGAACTGATCCGGCTTGCCTATGGCATTCAACGTCGGAGGAACGATCGTATATCGGCGCACCGGCTTGGGCTGAACGACCGGCTCGCTATGAAGCCAAGGAATCCGAGTTGCGCCTCAGACGATTGACAAGCTGCCAAGTGAGCACGAGGAGCGCATGCGCCATGCGCAATCGCTTCTCGCCGAACGATTTGATCTGAAGTTTCAGCCATGAGAGCCAGGAATTACCGGTCTATGTACTGGTGGTGGCTAAGAATGGCCCCAAGCTCACTCGGCAAACCGCCGCCTCCGCGCGCCAGCTGAAAACGGAAAACCCACGACCCACCGCGAAAGACCGGGTATGCAGGGAATCCGAAGCCATGGCCCGCGAGAACGACAGTGCTCTCGCGACAATCGGCTGCTCCGGTAGACGTGCTGCCGACGGCAGCCGGGCCTTGGAGACCGGCTGGTCCTGGACCAGACTACGGATCTAACCGGGCACTTCACGACTGGACATTGAAATGGGCCGCCGCGATATGGCTACGGATCCTGCCCAGGACCGGTGGCGGACGCCTGCCGGGGATCTCCTCGCCACTGATGTCACTGGTCCGGCTTCTTTACGGCAGTGCAGGAGCAACTGGGGCTGAAGCTCGAATCCCAAAAGGCTCCGGTCGATGTTGTTGTCATCGACCGGATCGAGAAGCCTTCGCCAAATTAGTTAGAACTTGACGGCCGGCGCGTTGCGCGCGGCTGGGTTGGCGTTGAAGTAGGCGTCGTTCACAGGGAAGTGCAGGATGCCGGCCCAGACGCTGTTGGGGAACTGGCGCACGAAGGTGTTGTAGGCGCGCAGGGTGTCGTTGTAGCGGCGGCGGGCTACGCCGATGCGGTTTTCGGTGCCTGCCAGCTCGTCCTGCAGGCGCATGAACTGCTCGCTCGACCGGAGCTGCGGATAGTTCTCGGTAAGCGCGAGCAGGCGTCCGAAGGCGGAGTCGAGCGTGCCGTTGGCGGCGATCTTCTCTTTCGGATCGTGGGCGCTGAGCAGGCCTGCGCGGGCATTGGCAATGTCCGCGTAGACAGAATTTTCCTCCTTGGTGAAGCCCTTTACGGTTTCGACCAGGTTGGGAATGAGGTCGGCGCGCCGCTGTAGTTGTACGTCGACATCGGACCAGCTCGTCTTGACTGCCTCATCGAGCTTGACCATCTGGTTCTGTGCGGAAACGAAGCTGCCGTACACGAGCAGCCCGACAAGGACGAAGACTCCGAGAATTCCGATTGCGATCCAAAGTCCACGGCGCATACGAGTGATTTCTCCTGTGACCTCCTCGCAGGGAGGTGCTGTTCTGGTTGGCTGCTCTCATCCGTTGGATGAGGCAGCAGGATCATCTGAACTGACAAATGCAACTACCAATTGCCCAAATGGGACTACCAATTGCCGCCGGCGCCGCCGCCGTCAAAGTCGCCGCCGCCGCCGAAACCTCCAAAACCGGAATCGCCTCCGGAACTACCGCCGGAACTGCCGCCTCCGCCACCACCCCAGCCGCCGCCGCCCCAGCCGCCTCCACCACCCCAGCCGCCAAAAAGCATGCCCAGGAGGAAGCCGAGGATCCCACGGCTGCCGAGAAAGATGAGAACAAAAATGACCAGGAGAATGAGGAAGAGGGAGCCGAGGAACGAGCTGTGATGCGCAGGTTGACGATGGTACTGAGGACGAACTGGCGCCGCATTATCGATCGACACATGCTCGGCATCGGCGATTGTGTGGGCGAGACGCTCGGTTCCTAAAAGCATGGCCGCGTCGTAGTTCTGTTGCCGCAGGTAGGGGACCATCGCGCGGCCGACATCGCCGGCATCGGCATCGGTGATGATTCCCTGCAATCCGCCGCCTACCTCAATACGGCGCTTGCGATCGTCGATCGCCAGCAATATGAGCAGGCCACGGTGTGTAGTCTTGCTGCCCATGCTCCATTTCGTGGCAAGGCGATTGGCGAAATCCTCGACATCATCTCCGTCCAGATTGTGCACGGTGACGATCGCAAATTGCGTATCGGCTGCGGAGTGATCGAGCTGAGAGCAGATGTGATCGAGCTGCGCTACCGCCTGTGGAGAGAGAACATGCGCGAAGTCCGATACGTAGTCGGTGGGCTTGGGGAGATCTTCGACGCGCTCGGCAACGGCGGAGATGGTTGCAAAAAAAAGAAGCAGGAAACCCAGCGACAACCAACTGCGAACCGAGCGGGAACGGCAAACTTGCATTGCACTCTATTCTACGCAATGGCCGCGTGGGGGGTTCCAGCGAGAGGGTCGGAGTGGCCGGAGACAGCGGCTGGCGGCTATCCTAGGCAGGATGACGACTACGAATGATGCTGCTCTGACGCCCTTGACTCCACCGACCGCACGCAAAGAACCGAAAGAGACGCCGCTGCACGGAACGGTGCTGCGCGATGACTACGCTTGGCTGCGCGAAAAGGAAAGCCCGGAGGTGATTGCGTATCTCGAAGCGGAGAACGCGTATGCCGAGTCGGTGACGGCTCCGCTGGCGGGACTGCGGGAGCAGCTTTACGAGGAGATGCTGAGTCACATCAAGCAGACGGACGAGTCTGTGCCGTACCGCGATGGAAAGTGGTGGTACTACTCACGGACAGTGGAGGGGTTGCAGTATGGGATTCACTGCCGCAGGGCCGATGTTGCCGGGGCGACTGCTCAGACGATCGCAGCCTTGAGCCCTGAAGCAGAGTTGAGCCCCGAACAGGTGATCCTGGATGGCAATGCGCTTGCCGAGGGGCAGGCCTTCATGGCCATTGGCGCGACGGATATTACAGATGACGGGCGGTGGCTCGCGTACAGCGTGGACCATACGGGATTTCGGCAGTACACGTTGCATATTAAGGACCTCGAAACCGGAGAGGTGTTGGCCGGGATGGTCGAGCGTGTGGGCTCGGTGGTGTGGGCGGCGGACGGACTCGACGGGGAACGCACGCTCTTCTACACGGTGGAGGACGAGGAACAGAAGCGGCAGTACCGGCTCTGGCGGCATGTGCTCGGCACGGATCATGCAGCTGACGTGCTTGTGTTTGAGGAGACAGACGAGCGGTTCAATCTTGGGGCGGGACGCACGCGGGACGGAAAGTATTTGATCGTCGAGGCAGGAAGTCACACGACGACGGAAGCGAAGTTCCTCGCGGCGGACAACCCGACGGGTGAGTGGGCCGTTATCGACCCGCGTGTAGATGAGCATGAGTACTCGGTGGATCATCGCGAGGGGCTTTGGTATATCCGCACCAACGATCAGGGACGGAATTTCCGGCTGGTGACGACTCCGGTGGCGACGCCTGGGCGGGAGCACTGGACGGAGGTGATTCCGCACCGCGCGGATGTGATGCTGGAGGACGCCGACCTCTTTCAGGGCTTCTTTGTAGCCTGCGAGCGGGAGGATGGGCTGCCGCGGCTGCGGCTGTGGTCGTTCGGCGACGATGGCGCGACGCAGCGAACTGGAGAGATTACGTTTCCAGAGCCTGTTTACAACGCGGGGCCGGGGGTGAATCGCGAGTTTGACACGACGGCTTACCGGTACAGCTATCAGTCTCTGGTTTCTCCGAGTTCGGCCTACTTGTATGACAGGGCAACCGGCGGCTCGACGCTGCTGAAGCAGCAGGAAGTGCCGGGAGGATTTGACCGGGAGCTTTATGCTTCTGAGCGGGTGTTTGCGACGGCGGCGGATGGTGTGCAAGTGCCGGTTTCGCTGGTGTATCGCAGGGACAAGCACGAGGCGGCGGAAAAATCCGCTGTATGTCTACGGCTACGGATCGTATGGGTATTCACTGCCGATTGGTTTCAATGCGAACCGGCTGAGCCTGCTGGATCGCGGAGTGGTGATGGCGTATGCGCATATTCGCGGCGGCGGCGACCTGGGCACGCCGTGGCATGACGCGGGCAAGATGCTGGTGAAGCGTAATACATTTACGGATTTCATCAGCGCCGTCGAACACCTGACAGCGGAAGGATATGGAGATCCGGCGCGGGTGGCGATCGAGGGTGGATCGGCGGGCGGATTGCTGATGGGCGCGGTGGTGAATCTGCGGCCGGAACTATTCCGCGCGGTAGTTTCGCATGTGCCGTTTGTGGACGTGATGAATACGATGCTGGACTCTTCCCTGCCCTTGACGGTGCCGGAGTATGAGGAATGGGGCGATCCCAACCAGGCGGAGTATTTCCATTACATGCTGAGTTATTCGCCGTATGACAACCTGAAGGCGGAGAGTTATCCGGCGATTCTGGTCAAGACGAGCTTGTATGACAGCCAGGTGATGTACTGGGAACCGGCCAAGTATGTGGCGAAGCTGCGAACGCTGAAGACCGGCGATTATCCCCTGCTGCTGGTGACGAATATGCAAGCCGGGCATGGCGGCGCAAGCGGGCGATACGACTATCTGAAGGAGATCGCTTTCGACTATTCATTCCTGCTCAAGCAGTTAGCAGTTTCGTGATAGTCTTTGTGCGCACACAAGCATACACAGAAGAGTTCCGTGAAAAAGCTCTTCGCGTTCCTCGCTGGTCTCGGGTGGTTGTGCACAATTTGTTTCGCGCAACAAGAGATTCCGTCATCTGTCAACGACAGCCCGGGCACGGAGATTAAGGCCGGTCCGAGAATCCTCCCCGACGGCTCGTACCGGGTTGGCGGCGAGGTCTTACCGGCAAAGCTGCTGTCAGCAGGCGAGGGGCATTACACGCAGGAAGCGCTCGACGCGGGATTTCAGACGAAAGGCTTAGTATTCTGCGTGGTGGGGGCGGACGGAACGGCATCGCGTGTCGTGGCAGGTCCTGAATTTTCCCGTGGACTGCGTGACGAAGCAGCCAACGCAGTCCGCGACTCCCGGTTTCAGCCGGGCAGTTATCAAGGCAAAGCGGTTCCCGTCCGGCTGCGTCTGGCCGTTTCCTTTCGTCTCAACGCCGGCAAGCCGAAGGTCCGAGTATATGAACCGGGAGACGACGAGTTAGCCGAACTGATACGCGCCCATTCCGACGCGAGAAGGCAAGAAATCTTTGAGTCTCGCGGAGTGCAGTCGAACGTGGACGGCCACGAGAAGGTCATGCCCCGCGCAGTACATGTAAGCATCCCGGAATTCACAGAGGCAGCGCGGAGAGCCAAGTATCAGGGCATTGCCATAGTGTCGCTCTTGGTGGATGAGCAGGGGCGGCCTACCGACATCAAAGTTGTCAAAGGTCTGGATTATGGCCTCACCGAACAAGCCATTCGTTGCGCGGAGCGGTATCAATTTTCTCCCGGCACCGTTGACGGCGTCCCGACGCCGATGCGAATCAGCATTGAGATGAATTTTCGCTTGTACTGATTAGCGGACACGGCTAAGGGACTGGTTTCCTGGTGAAGTGCCGGTGGCTCGATTGAGATGGGAGAGAGTGTTGATAGCGCTTCTATTTCCACCGTGCACTTTCAAAGATTGCTGAAGCGCAGAGTCTCTTGCGGAAAAACCGCGAACGCTGTAGTGGCCCGATGTACATCTGAAGTAGAACTACTTTAGCGAGTGACTTCAGGCACAGCATCGCCTTCGCCCGGAGCCAGGAAGAGATTGGCTTCGAGGCCGTGCTGGCGGGTGTAAAGGTCGTAGTATCGGCCGCGCAGGGCGTAGAGCTCGTCGTGGTTACCGTGCTCGACGATGCGTCCGCCCTCGACGACGAGGATCTGGTCGGCGCGGCGGATGGTGGAGAGCCGGTGGGCGATGACGAAGGTCGTTCGGCCCTGCATGAGCTGATTGAGGCCGGCCTGGATCATGGCTTCCGATTCGGAATCGAGCGAACTGGTGGCTTCGTCGAGAATCAGGATGCGGGGCTGTGCGAGCAGTGCGCGGGCGATGGAGAGGCGCTGGCGCTGGCCTCCGGAGAGCTTGACGCCGCGCTCGCCCACGATAGTGTCGTAGGCTTCCGGGAAGCGCTCGGCGAATTCGTCAACGCGGGCGGTGCGGCAGGCGAAGAGAAACTCCTCCTCGGTGGCTTCAGGACGAGAAAACATGATGTTGTCGCGAATGGAGCCATCGAAGAGGAAGGAATCCTGAAGCACGACGCCGAGCTGCGATCGATATGAATTGAGATCGACGGCGGCGAGGTCCTGGCCATCGACAAGAACGCGGCCCTGGACAGGCGTATGGAAGGCGCAGACGAGGCTGATGATGGTCGATTTGCCGGAACCGGAAGAACCAACGAGAGCTGTGACGCTGCCCGGCTCGGCGATGAAGTCGAGACCGTGCAGGACGGGCTTCTCGGGATCGTAGGCGAACTCGACTCTATCGAACTCGACGCGGCCGGTAATCGGCGCCATCGCCGCTTTGCGGTTCGGATCGGCGTTTTCCTGCATCTCGGCCAGAAGCTCGGTGGTGCGGTCCAGTCCGGCGAAGGCTTCGGTGAGCTGGGTGCCGATGTTCACGATCTGAAAGACGGGCGCGATCATGAAGGCGAGAAACATGTTGTAGCTGAAGTAGTCGCCGACGGTCCACGAATGCGCGAGCACGGCGTGGCCGCCCAGCCACATGACGAGGCCGGAAACGAGGCCAAGCACAGTGGTGGATGCGGCGCCCAGCGTGCTGGTCAGCGTAAGCGAGCTGATGATATTGCGCAGGAGGCGATCGACGCCTTCGCCGAAGACTCCAGCTTCGCGCTCCTCGGCGTGGTAGCCCTTGATGACGCGGACTCCACCGAGAGATTCGGTAAGGCGGCCGGTGACTTCGGCGTTGATTTTGCCGCGCTCGCGAAAGATCGGGCGGATTCTCTTGAAGGCGTACTGCAGAATGAGCGTAAATACACCGATGACGCTGAAGACCGTGATGGTGACGACCACGCTCTGGTGCAACAGATAGACGAACGCGAGCACGGCGGTAAGAACGCCGCCGCAGAACTCGACCAGCCCGGTGCCGATCAGGTTCCGTACGCCTTCGACATCGGTCATGATGCGCGAGACGAGCGTGCCGGTGCGATTCGCGTCGTAGTAGGAGACGGACAGCAGGCCGACATGGCGCTGGACCTGCTTGCGCAGCTCGGAGATCAGCTTCTGGCCCTCTTTGGAGAGAAGCTGCGTCAGCGAGAACGATGTGATGGCCTGGACAATGGTGGCGCCAAAGACGATGCCGATGAGAAGCGGCAATAGTTGTGGCTTTGGATGCGTCGTGGCCAGCACGTCGTCGAGCAGGTACTTACTGAGTGCGGGCAGCACGAGACCGGCAACGGTCTTGATGGCAACAAGCGCAAGGCCGAGGACGAGTAGCCAGCGACGCGGCCTGACGAGGGTCCAGATCGTAGGCCATATCTTGCGTAGACTGACCTTCTTCTTTGGCGCATCGGTTGCGCCGGGGCCGCCTTTGCCGCCCACACTGCGGCCTCCGCGCTCGCCGTGCAAGGACATACTGGCCGGCCGCATCGCCATGGGTTAGACCAGCCTCGCGCGGCGCGCGGCGATGAAGGAGCGTACGCAAAGGGCTACGTAAATGAGGCAGATGAGCGCCATCGCTGCTTTGGACTCCGTGGCCGGCGGATTCTTGACGGCTGTCCCGGCGAGCATCTCGCACCACTGGATGAGGCCCATCACAGTGCCGAGAAAACCGAGGAGTCCGAGCGTAACGTTGATGTGCATGAAGAGCTTGCGGCGGCCATCATTGGGCGACATGGCCAGCGCGCCGAAGATGCCGAGCAGAACTCCGAGTACCGCGGGAATAAGAGCCGTAGGATGAGCGCTGCCGGTGCTGATATAACCGACGAGCCCAAGGGCAATAAGGGCGACTGCAAAGAACAGTGTTACTTTCGCCATGCGGCGGACCTCAAGGATGGAATCCAGTCTCAAGTCTACTGGAAGGGATGGTGGAAGCGGGCTAAGGATGCAATCGATTCGTGGGATCAGGCTACAACGCCGAGCCATGCGAGTGCCCGGGCGGCCTCCTTTTCGACGGGCTCGGAGCCATCAAGGCGCATCAGGTGCAGAGATTCGGAATCGGCGGGAGGCTCGAGCGTGGCGAGCTGGCTGTCGAGCAGGACGACAGGCATGAAGTGGCCGGGCCGGTGGCTCATGCGCTCGGCCAGGACGCTGCGCGGCGGGTCGAGCCAGATGAAACGGACTTCGGGCAGGTGATCGGTGAGCCGCTGGCGATAGATGCGCTTGAGCGCAGAGCAGGTGAGGACGCCGGATTTGCCATCGTCGTGCCAGCCAAGCATGGCGGCGTGCAGGGCGTCCAGCCAGGGCCAGCGATCTTCGTCGGTGAGTGGGGTTCCGGCAGCCATCTTGGCCCGGTTCGCGGCGGAGTGATAGTCGTCGGCCTCGGCGCATTCCCAGCCGGTTGCGGCGACCAGTCGCTGCGCCAGAACCGTTTTACCGGAACCGCTGACTCCCATCACGATGACGATCATCCCTTGGTCTGGCCTCGCGGATACAGTTTAGCCAGATCGGAGAGAACCTGCTCGGGAGTCCAGTCATTGCCGTTATAGAACTGGACGACCTTTCCATCCGGACCAATCAATGTCGTCGAGAGCGTATGGCTGATGGTGCCGTCAGGCGCGTTGGTGAGGCCAACGTCGAACCACTCGGCCATGGGTTTGAGACGGGTTTTGCCGGCGACGGCGAAGTCCCAGTGCGAAAAGGCCTTGGGAGCTTCGGAGCCCATGTAGCTTTCGCCATAGGCCTTGAGCCGCGGAGGGGTGTCGTTTTCAGGGTCGAAGCTGGCGCAGAGCAGGTGCGTCTTCGCGTAGAGATTTGGGTAGGCTTCGAGTGACTTCTCTATAACAGCGAAATTATGGGTGACGCGCGGGCAGAAGTCAGGCAGCGGGCAGCGCGTGTAGATAAAGGTCAGCAGCAGGGCCTTGCCGTGGAACTGATCGAGATGAATTGCATGGCCGTCTTCGTTGGTAAGGCGGAAGTCGGGAACTTTGTCTCCGGGCGTGGGCACATGGTACTGCACCGCGGGCTTGTAGTCGGGCTTGGCTTGGCCGACGACGACGAAGTGATCGACGAAGACTGCGCCGTCGGGGGTCTTGGAGACGAGAACATCGGCATTGACCAGGTCGCCGGGATGGAGTTCGCCGATGATGCCTGCGTCGCGCAGCTTGTAGGGCATGGTCATCGCGCTCATGAAGCCTGGAATGGCCTGCGCATCGATGGTGACTTCGCCGGTTGCGGAACTGGTGGAGACTATCTTGCCGTGCAGCGGATAGATGGTGAACTGCGAAGCGTCATCCGGCTCGGCGACGGGAGTGGTACGGTGACAACCTGCAACAACGATCAACAGGACGATGACCACAAGGCGAAGGGGAAACGGCTGCGGCTTCACAGTCCAGTCTACTACCGGTTCTCATGGCTCCGAACCAAAGCACGCGCATGCAGCGGTGTTGAGACCCGAGGCTTACCATTAAGAACGGTCATTCGAAGAGATTTGCGAAGACACGGAGCGAGCGCCAAGGCGCGTGATTGATGGATTCTGGAACAAACACCGGACAGAAGCGCGGCGGCGATTCAAACGCCGGGTCAAGCGGCAGCTCAAACCGGACCCAGCGTAACGCGCGGGTGGAGGCGTGGCTGGCCGGCGGAGGCGTGGTGCTGGCGGCGAGCGAGCGCGCGGCGCGGGCCGTGTCAGCGGACTTTCATGCGGCACGGCTGCGGGAAGATCTACGGGCGTGGGCTACGCCCGCAATCCATGCGTGGGATCAGTGGCTGAAGGACGAATGGGAGACGCGCAACCGAGAGGGGCGCATGCTGTTGCAGCCGCTGCAGGAGCGTTCGCTGTGGATGCGGGCCATCGAAGGGAGCCGCAACGGAGAGGCGATGCTTTCCGGTCGACGGCTGGCGGGGATGGCGCAATCCGCGTACCGGTTGTTGTGTGCGTACGCTCCGGATTCGCTGGCGGTATCGGCGCGGCGGGGATGGACGAACGATGCCGCGGTCTTCAGCGAATGGATGGATGCTTTTGACAAGCTGTGCCGCGAAGAAGATGCGATCAGCGCCAGCCGGTTGCCGCTGGAGTTCGCGGCGATGCTGCGGCGGGAAGAGAAAACGGAGGTGAATCCGCCGCTGCTGCTGATCGGTTTCGATCGGGTAACACAGGCGCAGAGGTTGCTGCTGGAAGCGTGGGGCGATTGGAAGGCTGACGCGTCTGAGTTGGCCGGCGCGGCGCGATATGTTGCGGCTCGCGACGCGGAGACGGAAGTTGAAGCGTGCGTTGGATGGATTCGCGAGCGGCTGGGGGAATCGAGTGCAGCGCGGCTGATGGTGATTGTTCCGAATCTGGCGGAGCGCAGGGGACCTATGGAGCGCGCTCTGCGCAGCGATGCTGCGGGCAGCGCGGCGATTGATTTCGAGTTCACGCTGGGAATGCCGTTGCAGAGGATGAGCCTGGCGCGGAGCGCGGGGCTGCTGCTGCGATGGTGGAGCAAGCCGGTTTCGGAAACGGAGCTCGATTGGTTGTTGGGGAGCGGCCATCTGGTGGCGAGCGCGGAAGAAGAAGCCGGCCTGCAATCGGTGATGTTGGAGATGCAGCGGCGCGAATGGAGCAGGCCGGAGTGGGCGCTGGAAGAGTTTGTGGCCGCGGCGGAGCGTTGGGCTGGACGAGCCGGTTCGCCCTACGCTTCAGCGGCCACGCAAGCGCTGCGCACGAGAGTGAATGCGGCGCGGGCGAAGCTGAGAGCGCACCCTCAGAAATTGAGTCCGCGGGCATGGGCTGTGGAGGCGCGACTGTTGCTGGAGATGTTGGGCTGGCCTGGATTCCGGCCTCTGGAGAGCGTGGCGTTTCAGGCGCGCGAGCGCTGGGACAAGGTGCTGGAGGTCTGCGGTGCCGTGGGCTTTGATGGTTCGCAGATGTCGTGGAGCGAGTTTGCAAGTGCCGCGGAAGACGCCTGCAACGAAGCTGTATTCGCGGCGGAGTCGGAGAGTCCCAGGGTCGTGGTGACGGAGCCGTTGGAGTCAGCGGGACAGGTGGCCGATGAGATCTGGTTTCTCGGAGCGGACGAGCGAAGCTGGCCCGCGCAGGGGCAGCCGCATCCGCTGCTGCCGGTAGGTCTGCAGCGCAGCGCGGGAATGCCGCATGCGAGCCTGCGCAGTGACTGGGAGCTGGCCGAGCGGGTGACAGAGCGGCTGCTGGGGTCGGCAGGAAACGTGATTTTCAGTTATGCGCGGCAGGATGCCGAGGTCGAAGCACGCCCATCGAGGATCGTGCTGGATTTGGCCGGAGGATGCGTGGAATTGGAGGCGAATGCGAGCGGGCTTGCAGCGCGCCCGCATAAGACGGAGGCGTTCGAAGATAGGTCACTGCTTCCCTTCTTGAATGCAGATCTTTCCGGAGGCGCGCGAAGCCTGACCCTGCAATCGCTTTGTCCGTTCAAGGCATTTGGAGTAGTGCGTCTGAAGGCAGAGGAGCGCCGGTCCAGTGGGCCGGCGCTTTCGCCAAGCCAGCGCGGACTGCTGCTGCATGCGGTGATGCGGAAGATCTGGGGTGGACGACAGGGGGCAGGCGTTTCGGATCTGGAAGGGCTGCTTGCCGTGCGGGATCTGAGCGATTTTGTTTCGGGCATGGTGGCGGCGGCGATGCGGGACGCCTTCGATGCGACGCGAACCAATGCGTTTCCGGACCGGTATCCACGCCGCTATCTGGAACTGGAGAGCGAGCGCCTGACGCGGTTGATCTCCGAGTGGCTGGAGTATGAGCGGACTCGCCTTCCCTTTGCGATTGCGGGCACGGAGCAAGGCGCGGAGGTGACGTTGGCGGGACTGAAGCTCAAGGTTCGGCTTGACCGGATCGATGTGCTGCCGGACGGAAGCCGATTGATCGTTGACTACAAGACGGGACAGGTGAATCCGAAGGACTGGGATGGGGAGCGGCCCGAGGATGTGCAGTTGCCGCTCTATGCGAGCCTTGCTGTTCAGGAAGAGTTGGAGGGGCTTGTGTTTGCGCAGATGGCTCCTGGAGATATGCGGTTCAAAGGGCGCGTGCGGGACGCAGCGGCAACTCTGATACCGACGCTGAAGGGGAGCTCCGGGTTGGTGAAGGACAAGCTGACTCGGGAACAACTGGACGAGTGGAAGTCGCGGATTGAAAGGCTGGCGCAGGATTTCGTGGACGGACGGGCGGAGGTCGATCCCAAAGATGTAGATAAGACGTGCGGGCGTTGCCATCTGCATGCTGTCTGCCGCATCTACGAGAATCTGCCCCAAGCAGCCTGGGAGGAAACGGGTGACGAGGAATCTGCGGAGGATGAGCATGACTAAGTCACGCGATCCCCGCGTTGCGTCATCGGCATTGAGTGCGCCACCGCCGGATGCGGATGAGCGCAGCCGCGCGCTCAATCCCGCGCAGTCGTTTCTGGTGCAGGCGCCGGCTGGTTCGGGCAAAACGTACCTGCTGACGCAGCGGTTTCTGCGGCTGCTGGCCGAGGTCGAATCGCCGGACCAGATTGTAGCGATCACGTTTTCGAAGGCGGCGGCGGCGGAGATGCGAAATCGCGTGCTGGAGGCGCTGGAGGCGGCGGCGTTAACGCCAGATACCGACAATAGCTCCGTAAGCCTGGCTGCACTGGCGACGCGCGCATTGGAACGTTCTGAGCAGCTTGGCTGGCGGCTGCTGGAGCAGAGTGGGCAGCTCAGGATTCTGACCATTGACGCCTTCTGTAGAAGTCTTGCGCTGCAAAGCCCTTTGAGCTGGGGACTGTTGTCGGGGCTGGGCGGCCAACTTGAGATGGCTGACGACCCTCAGCAGCTTTACCGGCTTGCGGCGCGGCGCACTGTGGCAGCGATAGGGCAAGATAACTCGCAGATCAGGCCATCCGTGGAGGCGCTGCTACGCTGGCGCGACAACAACTGGAACGACGTCGAAGAGTTGATCGCGGAGATGCTGCAGGCGCGCAGCCGGTGGTTTCAGGACTTCGTGTTTGCGCGCGATGTGGACTGGGAAGCGCTGAGGCAGCGGCTCGAAGCGCCCTTCCAGCGTGGAGCGCGCACGAGCCTGGAGCGCTTGATTGCGCTGCTGGATCAATTGCCGCACGCACCCGAACGCATCCTGGAGCTGGCGCGATTTGCCTGCGAGACGCCGGGAGCTTCCTCTCCTTACGATCTCGCTGAGCTGGCTGAATTATCGACCTCGTTTGCCGCCGAAGATCGGCAGGAGGATGTTCTTCTGCTCGAAAGCGCGGTTTCCGAGTTCCGTTGCGTGGCGAAGTTCCTGCTCACGACCGATGGAAGCTGGAAAAAGCCCGGCGGCCTGAACAAGAACCACGGCTTTCCATCCGGGGTTGACGGCAAGCTGCCGAAGGCGAGATTCAGCGATCTGACGCGCGATCTGGATAAGGTGCCCGGGCTCTGCGAGGCTTTGGCAGGGTTCGCCGACGGCCTGCCGGTGCGGTATTCCGATGAGGAGTGGGATCGGGTACGGGACTGCTTCAAGGTGCTGCGCGAGGCAGCGGGGCAGTTGCAGGTGGTATTTGCCGAGACTGGAACCGCGGACTACACCGAGGTGGCGCAGATGGCCTTGCGCATCCTGGCTCCGGAAAATGGCTATCCGTCGGATCTCGCGATACGGCAGGCCGATGGGGTCAGGCACCTGCTTATCGACGAGTTCCAGGATACGAGCCGGCCGCAGTATGAGTTGCTGACCCGGCTGATTGCGGCGTGGCCTGAGCGCGAGGGGCGAAGCTGCTTCTGCGTTGGCGATCCGATGCAGTCCATTTATGGGTTCCGCGACGCCGAGGTTGAGCTCTTCGAGCGCATGAAGCGGTTTGGATTGCCGGCCGGACGCGAGGCAGGCGACGAGCCGTTCAACTTTGCCTTTGTGCCCCTGCGGGCAAATTTCCGGACGACACGCAGCCTGGTGGAAGACCTGAACGGCAGATTTGCGGAAATCTTTGCCGCGACGGAGGGCGGTGTACCGTTCTCTCCGGCAGAGGCCGTGCGGCCCGATGCGTCACAGGCGCGCATGGAGCTGCATCTGGCGTTTACGCAGGGCGGCAGGCTTCCACAATCGTCGCCGTCGAATGCGAGAGAAACCGGGAGATCGTGAACAAACGGCCAGGGCTCAACTTATCGAAATGGTAGAGCTGATCCGGAGCAAGCTGGATGAGGCGGCACGGCAGGGGTTGCGGCGGTTCCGGATCGCGGTGCTGGGGCGCAAGCGCAAATCGCTGACGCCTGTGGCCGAGGCGCTGGCGGACGTGGGCATTCCGTTTCGCTCAGTGGATGTCGTGCCATTGCAAGAGAGGCCCGAAGTGCTGGATGCACTGGCGCTGGCGCGAGCACTACTGCATCCGGTGGACCGGACGGCGTGGCTTGGGGTGCTGCGCGCTCCATGGTGCGGGCTGAGCCTGACGGAGCTGTATCTGCTCACCTCGGCGGATAACGAAGCTGTGACGGCGGCATCGGTGCCGGAGTTGCTCGCCACCCGGCTGTCCTTGCTGGCCGCCGAAGGACGGCTTTCAGAGCGAGCGGTTGAGGCGATCTCGCGCGTGGCACGGGTGTGCCGGGAAGCCGCAGCTTCGCGTCCGGCGGCAGGCTCGCTGACGCTGGGAACGTGGCTTGAATCCGTGTGGCTGGCGCTGGGCGGTGCGGATACGGTAACAGCGGAGCAGGCCGAGAATCTGCGGGTGCTATGGACAGCGCTCGATGGGCTTCCCGAGGGTGAGCTGGACCTGTGCGGCCCGGCGCTGGATGCGGCGCTCGGGCATCTGTATGCGCAGCCCGATCCGGCGGCGAGCAGCGAGTTTGGCGTGCAGTTGATGACGATCCACAAGTCGAAGGGGCTGGAGTTTGAAGCAGTCATCGTGCCGGATCTGGAAGCACAGGAGCAGGCCGGCCAGCGGGAGATGATGGTGTGGCTCGAACGGGGATTGGCCGAACCAGGCCCCGAAGAGGAGCACGCGAGCGAGTTTCTTGTGGCGCCGATTCAGGCCAGGGGAACGCAGGCCGGCGCCACCAAAATCTGGGTAGCGAAGGCAAGACGCGAACTGGACCGGCAGGAGGCGAAGCGTCTCCTGTACGTCGCTGCTACTCGCGCCCGGGAAGAGCTGTATCTGTTTGCACGGCCTCGATTCCAGGTGGATAAGAAAACGGGGGAGCGCAGGTTGGTGAATCCGACGGGGTTGCTGGCGACAGCGTGGCCCGCGATTGAGGACGAAGTGAGGGGAAGATTCGCCGCGTGGAATGCAGGCGTAACCGCAGCGGCTCAGGCAAGCGTGCTGCCGGCTTTGGCGGCTGCCGCAGCCAGTGGCGGAGCGGCCGGCAACGGCGCAGCCGGCGTGGTGATTCCCTTTCCGGCAGCGGCGCGCACGGCACTGCCGACCCGGATGCGCCGCCTGCCGGCGGGATATGCAGCGCCGGTCTTGCAGACGGCAAGTCATGCGCGAAGCACCACCGGAACGGGCGGTTTGATCGATGAAACGGGCGATGCCGCCGGGCCGCTGTACGCGCGTACCGAGGGCGGGCTTAAATCGCGGGCGCTGGGAACGGCGATCCATTCGCTGCTTGAGCGGTTGAGCGAGCTGCGGATTGCGATGTCCGCGGAAGACGCTGCCCAGGCGGTGGCTGAGTACCTGCACGGCGTTGTTGCCCGGTTGCGAAGCCAGGGAATGACGCGGACGGAAGCGCAGCAGCTGGCTGCCGAGGCAATGGATGCGGCGCAGCAGAGCTGCGTGCATCCAGTCGGAGCTTGGATTCTTTCTCCGCATGACGAGGCGCTGACCGAGGCGCGCTGGACAGGGGCGGTAGGGCGTGCGGCCGCGGGCGGAGCGGAGATTCGCAGTCTGCGCGCGGATCGAGTGTTTCTGACTGCGGAGACTCCGCCGGTCACGCCTGACGCCGCAGGCGCGGTCGATCCGGACGGCTCAGAGCCCGTTTGGTGGATCGTCGATTACAAGACCAGCCATGCTGAAGGCAAAGATCTGAGCCAGGCCGCGGAGCGTTCGGCGTTTCTGGAGACTCATCGCAAGCAGCATGTGGGACAGTTGGAGGTGTATGCGCGAATGCTGCGCGTTCTCCATGAAGCCGCCGGAGAACCACCTTCCCGCATCCGGACAGGGTTGTTTTATCCCCGGCTGGGACTCTTCGACTTCTGGGATGCATAGGCTCTTTTCCGTTTCGAAGAGACCGCGCCGCCCCGCCCGATCGAAGCCACAAGAAAAGTCAGCAACAAAATTCGCCAACGCGGGTCTAAGGTCAGCAGACAGACGGAGTCACTTCCCTCCCCCGTTTTGCCTCGCGCCCAGCGAGGCTGGACGGACCGGATGTAGTCCGATTCGCCCTGACTCTCGTCTAAGGCTATTGCAACGTTTTCGGAAAGCCGGTTGCGGTGGTTTGAATGCGGCAGCCGGGGTCACCGCTCGCATCTCCTCGCTCTGCACGCACCGACCGGCGCGTCTGTTAGCTTTGTCTCTTGAACGAGCCAGAGTGTACGACGCGTGCCGAATGACTCTTTATTTACCTGTTGGCTTGCAGGGAAGGCTATGAAAACAATCGCAGTTTGTTGGAACCGGACTCTTCGCCCGTTGCATACACGAATTTCTGCCCTGGCGTTTGCGGCCGCGGTGGGTTCTGTTCTCTTTTCACCAGCCGGAGCAGCGGCGCAGACCCAGCCGGCTGCTCGCATCCATGCCGAGATCAGCAGCTCGCAGATGACGGTGCTGCCGAACTCAAAGCATCCGCTGGCGCTGGCGAAGTACGATGCGGGGCGCGTTTCCGGTGCGACCAAGCTCCAGGGCATGAGCATTCACTTCGGCCGCACGCCGGCGCAGGAGGCAAAGCTGCAGGCGCTGCTCGCAGCGCAGCAGAATCCGGCCTCGCCGCAGTATCACCAGTGGCTGACGCCTGATCAGTTCGCGGCGCAGTTCGGGGTCTCGGACTCGGATATCGCCAAGGTGCAGTCGTGGCTTGAGCAGCAGGGGTTCTCGGTTGATTCGGTGAATCGAAGCAGGAATATGGTTCGATTCTCGGGTACGGCAGCGCAGGCGGAACAGACTTTTTCAACCGAGATTCATGCCTATAACCTACCGACAGCCACAGGCGTTGAAAGGCACTTTGCGCCATCGACGAATCTCAGCGTCCCCTCGGCGCTGGCGGGCGTTGTGCTTGGAATCAGCAATCTCGACAACTTCCGGCCGAAGCCGCATATCGTTCGCCCGAAAAACGTGCAGAGTGTGCGGCCGAACTTTACTTCGAGCCAAACCGGATCGCATTTCATGACGCCGCTTGATGTTGCCACCGTTTACGACATTGGCGCGGCTTATAACGCGGGATATACCGGCACGGGGCAGTCGATTGCGGTCGTCGGGCAGTCGGCAATTGCGGTATCGGACATCGAGAACTTTCAGAACGCGCTGGGGATGACGGTGAAGGATCCGACGCAGCTCCTGGTGCCGGGGTCAGGCAGTGCGACGATATCGACCGGAGATGAATCGGAATCAGATCTGGATCTGGAATATTCGGGCGCAATCGCGAAGGGCGCGACCATCTATTTTGTCTATACGGGCGGCGGTTCGAGCTCAAATTACACCGTTTGGGACTCGATTCAGTACGCGGTAGACGCGGATCTGGCTCCGGTAATCAGCACCAGCTACGGCACCTGCGAAACCGATCTCGGCGCGACCAACTATGCGGAACTGGACGCCATCATGGAACAAGGAACCGTCCAGGGGCAAACGATTGTTGCTGCTGCCGGAGATGACGGTTCAACTGATTGCTATGGAGATACCAACCTCACGACGGCGCAGCAGGAAACTCTGGCGGTCGATTACCCGGCGAGCAGCGCTTATGTAACGGGCATGGGTGGAACGGAGTTTCCTTCGGCGGACGTTGAGGCTTCGAACACTACTTACTGGGCGTCCGCATCGGGCAGCACCGATGTGATTAGCTCCGCGCTCTCCTACATTCCCGAGCAGGTGTGGAACGACGATGTAACGTGTGTAGCAAATGCAACGAGCGCGACAGACGTGTTGTGCTCCGGTGGCGGCGGCGTGAGTACTCTGACAGCGCGTCCCAGTTGGCAGACGGGAACCATCGGCGGCTCGACGATCGCCTCCGGAAGCTTCCGCATGGTGCCGGACCTTGCGCTGGACTCTTCGGGGTACAACGCGGGCTATCTTTTCTGTTCGAGCGATTCGCAGTGGACGGGCGTAACTGGTAGTTGCTCGAATGGTTTTCGCGACAGCACGAACACAAACCTGACAACTGCCGGTGGAACCAGCTTTGCCGCGCCGATCTTTTCCGGCATGGTCGCGATTTTGAACCAGAAGGTGAACTCGACCGGGCAAGGCCTGATCAACTCAACGCTGTATACGCTGGCGGCCAACTCCGGAACCTATGCCTCCGCCTTCCATGACATCACCGGCGGCAGTAATGGGTGCACTGCGGGATCGACCTATTGCTCCAGCAGCGGTGAGTCGGGTTTCTCGGCAACTGCCGGCTATGACGAAGCATCGGGGCTGGGGTCGGTCGATTTCAACAATCTCTTGAAAGCGTGGCCGGCAAACGCGGAAGGCGCCTCGAGTCTGACCGCTACCACGACCACAGTGACGGCCTCGAATACCGCGCCAACGACCGGCGACGACGTGACGTACGCGATCCTGGTGGCGGCGACAACGGGCAGCGCCACTCCGGCAGGCACCGTCTCGATCGGCATCGATGGGAGCACAGTGGGAACGGTCACACTTTCGTCTGGCGTCGCGAGCTACACGACGAGCTTCTCCACGACAGGCTCGCATGTGTTGACCGCGACCTATGAGGGTAATTCCACGTTTTCGGTTTCGTCGGGAAGCGTCGCGGTTACGATTTCGGCGACGAGCTCGGGTACAGGCTCGTTTAAGCTGGGCGCCACCAACCTCACTGTGTCTCAGGGCAGTTCGGGCGCTTCCACTATCACAGTGACGCCTGCGGGAGGATATACGGGCACGGTATTCCTGACGTTCGATACTTCGAACGACTCAGCGTTGCAGAATCTCTGTTATGACTTCGCCGACACGCTCACAAATGGTGACGGCTCGGTCAGCGTGACAGGAACGAGCCCGGTGATGACGCAACTCACGTTCGATGCCAACGCTGCGGATTGCGCCACCACGAACGCGATCAAGGGCACCGGTAAAGTCAGGATGCGTCCGATGCGAATGATGCACAACGCAAAGAACACCGCCCCTGGAAAACCGGGGAACCCGGGACCTCTGACGGCGCTGGCTGGTTTGCTGCTGGCTGGGTTCCTGGGCCGCTATGCGAAGAAGCTGCGGCCGGCTGCCCTTGTGCTCGCGCTGGTGTCCGTCGGCTTTGGGCTCTCCGGCTGCGGAGGAAGCAGCTCGAACACCATTTCGAATCCCCCGACGGGTACATACACGATCACTTTGGCCGGACAGGATTCGAATTCAACCAGCATCACTGCTTCGACAACCTTTACATTGACGATTCAATAAACGAAAAACAGGCAAGGCGGGCAACTCACAGTTGCCCGCCTTTGAATCACATGGTCGCCCCCGGGCTTGTCCTCAAAAAAGCCGCACTTCGCAGCTCCCGGTTGCGAAGACTTGGAAGCGAAAATGCTGCAGGCTGGCAAAGTAGCTGGCGCTCCTCCCCTCCCCTGCACAAAACCTCATAATTCCAGGCAAACCTAACTCAAAGACGTAATTCCACTTCCAACAAATTCGCTTGCAGCCGCTCTGCCCGGGCCCACTCCCCAATTGCTCCACGTGGAACATTCCCGCAAAATTGCTCCACGTGGAACATTCGCTGACTGCAACTCATCCCGAAAAATTGCTCCACGTGGAGCAATTGGCAACCAGCTAATCCCCCAGCTTGCCGATCGCCTCCAGCAGCAGCTTCGGATGAATCGGCTTCGACAAGATATCGAACTCATGTCCCTTCTTCCGCGCGTCCTCTTTCAAATGCGCCGTCGACAATACTCCGGAGAACAGCAGCACCTTCACTTCGGGATAGATCGCCTTGAACTGCACTCCTAAATCAATTCCGTTCAAACTCGGCATAACTACATCGGAGATCAGGTAGTCGGGGCAATTCGTCTCAGCAGCGCGCAGCGCCTCCATCGGATCGGAAAAGTGACGCGCTGTATAGCCAGCGCTTTCAAGAATTGTGGCTAAGGTAAAAGCGATGATGGACTCGTCGTCCACCACAAAAACGCGAAGTCTCTTTTGTACAGACATGTCTGCCCTTTCTTATGTGCGCCGGATCATCATAATGTTCCACGTGGAGCAATTTGAGTCAATTTTGACCGCTGTTCTCTGGTGGGGAGTTGCGTGGAATTATGTGCCTCTCGGGTAGACTCAGGCCGGGTGGGGCTTTATGTTTCGGTTTTGGCGAGGGGGAAGGCTGTGATGCGGAGCTTAGCGGCGGCGTAGGGGATGAGGGTGATGGTTTCCTCTGGTGTTTTGACTGCGACCGGACTTTGCGGCAGCGGATTGGCGGCTCCGTCGTCGGCGCGCCAGTCGGTCACCTTGCGGGCCTCCACTTTGAGAGAGACAGGAGCTTCCTTGCGGGCGAAGGGATGGCTGCCGATTGGGAACTCTTCTACCGACATGTGCTTTTCGGGCGCGTCCGGATCCAGGGTGAGGGCGTAGTTCCAGGGAGTGGTGGGGTAGATCTGCCAGTCGGCGGTCATGCCTCGGTCGCGTAGTTTTACCCAGTCCTCGCCGATGCCGTAGGAGAAGACGAGCGGGCCGCGCTCGACGGCTACCGAATCGTGGAACCAGCGTGAGGTGCGCAGGCGCATCGGGAGCGCGAGCTCGACGCGATCGCCTGTTTTCCAGGTTCGATCGACGACGGCGAACGAGCCTGCCTGTGGAGCGGGTTGTGGCTGGCCGTTGACGCGAATCTCCGCGCCCTGCGCCCACGCGGGTATGCGCAGATGGAGCGGGAACTTTGCTTCTTTCTCTGGACGCACAGTGATGTTGACGGAGCCGCGGAAGGGATATTCCGTTACTTCGATGAGATGCACAGGAATGCCTGCGACGACGGTGCGCACTTCGCAGGGCGCGTAGGCGGCAGCGACTAAGCCATCGCCTTTGCTGTTTGCCATCCACAGGCTGTTGGCGAACTTGGGCCAACCCTGATGGTAGTTGGCGGTGCAGCAGCCGAAGTTTGGCTCGAGTCCAAAGAGGTTGGATTCGGGGCCGTCGGTGGTCCAGGGCTTATGGTGCAGGCTGCACTCGACCTGATTGGGCTCCTGATTGTACTGGTGTGCCCACATATCGTCGGTCAGAGTGCCGGGCAGTGCGTTGTAGGCGAGGCGCTCAAGTTTATCTCCGAGAGATGCTTCGCCGGTCACCGCTAATGCCTGTTCGAGCGAGAACATGTATTCGACGACGGTGCATAGTTCGGAGCCCTGCGTAGGATCGAGGCCGGCAAAGTGCTCGTCGCAAGAGAACATGCCATTCGGCAGGCCGTGATATTTGTCCAGTTCGGCGATCATTTGCAGAACGGCTTTGCGATCCGAGTCAGAGCCGGTGACTTCGGACCAGATGGCTCCGGTCTTGATGGCCTGGCCATTGTTGACGCCATGGGTCGAGAGCGCGAGGTCCTTCAATCCGCCATCTTCGTTGAGCTTGATGTACTCGGGGGTGATGCGTTGGGTGTATTTGAAGTCGGCGTATTGCGCTTCCCAGTCGTGACCCTGCTGGTGCAAGAGTTTTGCGAGGTCGAGCAGGTAAGGCTCGCCGGTGCGGTTGTAGAGCCAAAGAACACTGAGTGCTTCGTCCTGCCAGCGGAATTTGCCCCAGTCGCGGAGCGGGCGCTGCGGCAGTGCGCTCAACTGATAGCGGAAGTAGCGATCCATGAGTGGGATGACGCGTGAGTCATTCGTTAACTCGGCGTATTGGGTGAGGACTTTGAGGATGACGATGCGAGGCCACCAGTCATCGTTGGAGGCTGGGCCGATCATGCCATTGGGCTGTTGATGGGTTAGCACCCAATCGATGTATCGCTGCGCTTTGGCTTTGAGTTTTGCGTCGTCGAGCAGGTAGGCGAGCGGGACGAGACCGTCGAGGAAGTACGGGCCGCGCTCCCAGGATTCTCCGGTGCCTCCGAGCCAGCCGCTGTTGGGGCCGACATCGGCCCAGGTTTCGTCGAGATGGCCGGTGAGGCCGTCTGCTTGAATCTGGAGCTGGCGCAGGAGCCAGCCCTGCGGATTGATGGAGCCGAGCGGGAGCAGAGAGAAGGTGTTGGGAGCGAGTGGGGCGCGATTGCGGATGGCTGAGTTTTTTTCCTCTGCGGCAAGAAGAGAATGGCTGAAGGATGGAATTGCTGATGCAATGCCCAGTGTGCGCAGATGTTTGAGGAATTCGCGGCGTGCGATTTGGTGACCCAGCCAGTTCATGGACTGCTCCCTTGTTTCGACTTATTCATCGTAGAGCATGGTGGGAGCGGGCGGGAGTATGAGCGCTGAGAGGTAGAATGCTCGCAACCTCTTCGCTTTTGAGAAATAAGGGATGATCGGAGCTGCGGGATGACAGAACTCCAACAGACGATGAGTTGGATTGCGGTTGGTCTTGTGACGTTGATGACACTGCTGTTTTTCTGGATCATTATGCGGCGTGGATTGAAACAAGGCGCATGGTTAAAGGTGACGGAAGCGCATTTCGCCGCTGTTGTTGGCCTTCCGGCTGCTGCGGTTGGATCACTCTTTCTGGTACTGGTTCTGCGCATTACGGAAGGACCGATCAGCGTGAAGCTGGGATCGGTACAGTTTGAGGGAGCGGCTGCGCCGATTGTGTTCTGGAACCTGTGTTTTCTTGCGATGGCGTATGCGATCCGGATGCTTTGGAAGGCGTGAAGGGACGCCGGTCCGGTTTGCGCTTTGCGCGAATGGGATCTTGTGTTGATGGGGGCGCAGACGATGGTGGTTTCCCACTCGTTCGGCAACGGACGCCGAATGAATGGGGCACCTCTGTTTGTGGTGGTGCGGACGGAAAGCAGATCCCCTTCGGGGATGACAGACAAGAAAAGCAAGGACAACAACGAGACATTGCTGGTGCGGGCATTTGTGGTTCCCACCCTTTCGGCACAGAACGCCGAAAGGATGGGGCACCCGCAGATTGGTGGGGATGCGGGCGGTTGAAAGCGAACACTTTCAGAAGCTTGCCGTCTGTACAATTGGGCGTCTGAGGCAGTAGGCTCCGCAGCAGAGGTGCGCGCATGGCGCTCGTTTCCGATCCGGTCAGTACGGCATCTTGCTCTTCGACTCACACTCCATTGTTACGTTTGTATGACATCCGGCGGGCTGCGGTGCTTGGCGCAGGGACGATGGGCTCGCGCATTGCGGCCCACATTGCGAATGCCGGGTTGCCGGTGCTGCTGCTGGATATGGTTCCGGCGAATCTCGATGCGGCGAAGGGTGATCGAAGCACGCTGGCGCGCAAAGCGATTGAGGCGCTTGGCAGAATCGAAGCCGGCGGCTTTTGCCGACCCCGCATTTGCGAGCCACATACTCTTGGCAATTTTGACGATGATCTTGAGAAGCTGAAGGACTGCGACTGGGTGATTGAGGCGGTTGCGGAGAATCTTGAGATCAAACAGGCGCTGCTCAAGAAGGCTGCGGCGCATCTGCATGCGCGCGCGATCTTTACGACGAATACGAGCGGGTTACCGGTGGCGAAGATTGGCGCGAGTTGCCGGAAGATCTTCGGAGGCGATGGTTTGGGACGCACTTCTTCAATCCGCCGCGGTACATGCGGCTGGTGGAGATTGATTGCGACTCCGGAGAGCGACGCGGAAGCGATCGCGGCCGTTGTGGAGTTTTGCGATCGAAGGCTGGGCAAGACGGCGGTGCCGGCGAACGATGTTGCGAACTTCATTGCGAACCGCATTGGTACGTTTCAGATGCTCAATACCTTTGCGGATCATGCAGCAGCAGGGATTGAGTATTGAGGAGATCGATACGCTGACCGGGCCAGTGATTGGATGGCCGAAGACGGGAACGTTTCGTCTGGCCGATCTGGTGGGGATCGACATTCTGGGGAATGTGGCGAAGAACTTTCGCAGCTCGACGTCAATGATGAGCGCGCCGATGTGAAGCTGCCGCGAATGATTGAGCAGCTGATGGAGCGCAAGTGGATGGGTGATAAGACGAAGCAGGGTTTCTATAAGAAAGAGCGCGGCACGGACGGCAAGGAGAACAGGCTGGTGCTGGAGCTTCGGAGACGATGGAGTACCGGCCTTCGGCGAAGGCGAACTTTGTCACGGTGGATATTGCGAAGAACGAATGACTCGGTTGCAGCGCGGATCAAGCTGGCTGATGGATGCCGGAATGCGGCGAAGGATCAAGCGCGGCGCAGTTTTACTGGCAGGCGCTGCCGGAGATGTGGGCCTATTCGGCGAATCGCATTGGTGAAGTGGCGGAACGCTGGTGGATATCGATCGCCGCGATGCAGGCGGGATTTAACTGGGAGCTTGGTCCGTTTGCGATGTGGGATGCGGCGGGTGTGACGCGACGGTGGAGAAGATGCGGCGGCTGGCGCGCCGATTCCGGAAGCAGTTGAAAAGCTGCTCGCCGCGGGTGGTGACATCGTGGTATCGCGCGATGGCACGGAATATTTCGATGTTGAGTTTGGCACGTACAAGCCGGTGGATGCTTGCTGCGGAGCATGCGCCGATTGCGAGCTACAAGCGCAGCAACGGTGTGATTGCGGAGAATACATCGATCTCACTGGTGGATGTGGGCGATGGTGTTGGCTTGTTTCGAGTTTCACTCGAAGATGAATTCGCTTGGGCTCAGGACATTGTGGGCTTTATGAAGAAGCATCTGCAGCCGGGCAGCGATGCTGTTCGACGATTTCAAAGGGTTTGTCATTGCGAGCGATGCTGCGAATTTTTCGGTAGGCGCGAACCTGATGCAGTTGCTGCTGGGGATTCAGGATGAGGAGTGGGATGAGATCGACCTGATGATGCGCGACTTTCAGAGCGATGACGCAGGCGATCAAGTTTTGCCCGCGGCCGGTGGTGGCGGCGCCGTTTGGCTGTGTCTGGGTGGCGGAACGGAGATCTCGCTGCATGCAGCGCAGAGGCAGCCGCATGCTGGAGTTGTATGCAGGACTTGTGGAGACGGGCGTTGGGCTGATTCCCGGCGGCGGTGGATGCAAGGAGATGCTGCTGCGGGCGCTGGATGCGGCGGCGGTTGTATGGCGGCGTGCAAGGCCTGGGTCGGTGGAGTACGATGAGACGATCAGGAGCGTTTTCGAGACGATTGCGATGGCGAAGGTTTCGACGTCGGCGGAAGAGGCACGTGGGTTGAGGATTCCTTTCGGATATGGATGCGATCGTCGATGAATCGCGACGCGGCTGATAAGCGATGCGAAGGCGCAGGCGCTGCGGCTGGCGAGCGAGGGTTATGTCGCGCCAGTGATGCGGACGGATATTCCTGCGCCGGGTGCGTCTGTGCAGGCGACGCTGAAGCTTGGCGTGTATCACGATGCTGGAGGCGGAATACATCAGCGTCATGATGCGAAGATGGCGAACCATATTGCGCGTGTGCTGACGGGTGGCGATGCGACGGCGGGCATGCCGATGGAGTGAGCAGTATCTGCTGGATCTGGAGCGTGAGGCATTCCTGTCGTTGTGCGGCGAAAAGAAGACGATGGAGCGGATTGGGTTTACGTTGAAGACGGGCAAGCCGCTGCGGAATTAGAAGCTGGTGCGAGTGTGTGTGTGTGAGTGTGAACTGCTTGTTGCCCGTTATGTCAGCGGTATCAGTGAGAAGCAGATTCCCCTGAGGGGAATGACAGATAGAAAGGCAACGACAAAGGCAACGGCAAGTGCGGCTGCATCGATGAGGATGGTTTGGGCATATGAGAGAAGCGGTGATTGTGAGTGCGATGCGGACGGCGGTGGGCAAGGCTCCGCGAGGGACGCTGCGATTTACGCGGCCGGACGATCTGGGCGCGTATGCGGTGAAGGGTGCGCTGGAGCGTGTGCCGGAGTTGGATGCGAAAGAGATTGACGATGTGATCATTGGCTGCGCGATGCCGGAGGGCGAGCAGGGCATGAATGTGGCGCGGCTGATTTCGCTGCGCGCGGGGCTGCCGGTGGAGGCGGGTGCGATGACGGTGAATCGCTATTGCGCGTCGGGGCTGCAGACGATTGCGCTGGCTGCGGAGCGGATTCGCGGTGGTGGTGCGGATGCGATCATTGCGGGCGGAACCGAGTCCATGTCGTTTATTCCGTTTGGCGGCAATAAGGTTTCGGCGAATGCGTGGCTGATGGAGAATCATCCATGGCTGTATATGTCGATGGGGCTGACGGCGGAGCGTGTGGCGAAGCATTACAACGTGTCGCGCGAGGACTCGGATGCGTTTGCTTTGGCAGTCATAAGAAGGCGCTGGCGGCGATTGCTGAGGGCAAGTTTGCGGATGAGATTGTGCCGGTGACGGTGGTTAGTACAGAGCGCAATGGCAACGGAAAGCCAGTCGAAGAAGAGAGACTGTCTTTGCTGTAGATGAGGGGCCGCGAGCGGATACTTCGGTTGAGGCGCTGGCGAAGCTGAAGGCGGTGTTTCATGCGAAGGGTGTGGTGACGGCGGGCAACAGCAGTCAGACTTCGGATGGCGCGGCGGCAGCAGTGGTGATGTCGGAGGATCGTGCGAGAGAGCTGGGATTGAAGCCGCTGGCGCGGTTTGTTTCGTTTGCGTATGCGGGGTGTTTGCCGGAAGAGATGGGAATCGGGCCTGTTTATGCGGTTCCGAAGGCATTGAGGATGGCGGGGTTGAAGCTGGATGATATTGACGTGATTGAGTTGAATGAGGCGTTCGCGGCGCAGTCGCTGGCGGTGATCAGACGCTGGGAATGGATATGGAGCGGGTGAATGTGAATGGTGGCGCGATTGCGCTTGGGCATCCGCTGGGATGCACGGGCGCGAAACTGACGGCGAGCATTATACGCGAGATGAAACGAAGCAAGGCGCGGTATGGCATGGTGACGATGTGCGTCGGTGGCGGGCAGGGCGCTGCGGGGATCTTTGAGAATCTGCAGGATTGATATTGTTGGCGGAGGAATCGACGATGACTGTTGACAGCGGGGGTACAAGTTTGGCGAAGCGAGTGGTCGGGTGGGAGTTTTCTGATGGAGGATCTGCGGCCGGGGACATCTTTACGCCGGAAGATTTCTCGGAAGAGCAGCGGCAGGTGGCTTCGACTGCGGCGAGCTTTGCGGAAGAGAAGATTCTGGCGAAGGCGGAGGCGATCGAGGCGAAAGACTTTGCGGTGACGCGCGCGTTGATGTGCGAGGCTGGGTGAGCTGGGGCTGCTGGCTGTCGATGTGCCAGAAGAGTATGGCGGCCTGGAGATGGACAAGATTACGTCTGCGATTGTGGCGGAGAAGCTGAGCATCTCGGGTGGCTTCTCAGTGACGCTTGGCGCGCACTGCGGCGATTGGGACGCTGCCGCTGGTGTGGTATGGGACGCATGAGCAGAAGGCGAAGTATCTGCCGAAGCTGGGGAGTGGTGAGTGGATCGCGGCGTATGCGCTGTCGGAGTCTTCGGCGGGATCGGATGCGATGAACATACGGACGCGGGCGAAGTTGTCGGAGGATGGCAGGCACTATGTTCTGAATGGCGAGAAGATGTGGATCTCGAATGCGGGCTTTGCGGATCTCTTTACGGTGTTTGCGAAGATCGATGGCGAAAAGTTTTCGGCGTTTCTGATTGAGCGGGAGACGCCGGGGCTTTCGGTGGGTGCGGAGGAGCACAAGCTGGGGATACGGGGGTCGTCGACTTGTCCGCTGGTGATGGCGGATTGCAAGGTGCCGGTGGAGAATCTGCTGGGGACGGCGGGCAAGGGGCACCACATTGCTTTCAACATTTTGAATGTGGGGCGGTACAAGCTGGCGGCGGGGTCGATTGGCGGGATGCGGTTTGCGTTTCGCAATGGCGTGCGGTATGCGAAGGAGCGCGTGGCGTTTGGGAAGCCGATTGCCTCCTTTGGATTGATACAGGAGAAGATTGCGGATTCGGCGGCGGCGATTTATGCGGACGGAGGCGGCGGTGTATCGGGTGGTGGGGGCAATCGATGCGGCGCTGGCGGAGCTGGATCATGGATCGGCGACCTATACGCAAGATGTGCAGAAGCGCATTGAGGAGTTTGCTGTGGAGTGTTCGATTCTGAAGGTGCTGGGGTCGGAGGCGCTGGAGCGGGTGACGGATCATGCGCTGCAGATTCATGGCGGATATGGGTATGTGGAGGAGTATCCGGCGGAGCGGAGTTATCGGGATGCGCGCATCAACCGGATCTTTGAAGGGACGAATGAGATCAACCGGCTGATTGCTACGGGATTCATGATCAAGCGGGCGGTAGCGGGTACGCTGCCGCTGATGCCAGCGATCAAGCGGGTGATGGATGAGGTGATGGCGGGGCCGGGCGAGCGGGTGAGCTATGACGGGCCGATGGCGTGGGGAGCGGGCGCTGCTGGCGAGCGCGAAGAAGATTGCTCTGTTTGCTTCGGGAGCGGCTTCGCAGCGGTTTGGGAATGATCTTGGCGAGCAGCAGGAAGTGATGGGAGCGCTGGCCGACATTCTGATTGAAACGCTGACGATGGAGACTTGCATACTGCGGGCGGAGAAGCAGACGAAGGCGAATTCGCTGGCGGTGAAGCTGGCGAAGTATTATGCGGCGCGGGCGTTTCGCGTGATCGAGACGGCGGCGGAGCGGGTGCTTGGGGCTGTTGCTGAGGGAGACATGCTGCGGACGCAGATGACGATCTTCCGGCGGCTATCAAAGCATGAGCCAACGAACACTGTGGTGCTGGGGCGGGAGATTGCCGCGGCGATGGTGGAGGCCGGGCGGTACAGGATCTGACAGATCGGCTTTGCTTGCTCCATCGAGCCGCATCGCGATACCGATAATGTTCCCTACACACTAATTTTTCAAATGAGCCGCAACGCGCTGCGGTGCAAATGATTCCCCTTGCACTTCTACAGGAGTTGGCCTACACTGCTCCCTGTAGAAGTGAAAGGGGTAGCGATGGCGAACTCGCAGATAGACCTTCCACAAGGCACTCTGGACCTTCTGATTCTCAGGACATTGGCACTGGGTCCGCAACACGGATGGGCTATTTCGGAGCGGATTCAGCAGATTTCCGATGATGTTCTGCGGATTCAGCAGGGCTCACTGTATCCGGCGCTTCATCGGCTGGAGAGGCGTGCATGGATCAAAGCTGAGTGGGGTGCGTCGGAGAACAATCGGCGCGCTAAATATTACGAGTTGACCAAGGCAGGCCTCAAACAGCTTGCCGCCGAGCAGGATTCGTGGGAGAAGCTAACGGCTGCCGTTGCCCAAGTGCTACGGGCCGTTTAGGAGGTGTGTGATGTTGAGCGATCTGTATATCCGCCTTCGTTCCCTCTTTCGCCGCGCAAAGGTTGAAGAGGAGCTGAATGACGAGCTGCGTTTCCATCAGGAAAAGCAGGTAGACAAATATATGCGCACCGGCATGAGCAGAGATGAAGCGCAGCGCCAGGTGCGGCTCGACTTTGGTGGAGCCGATCAGGTGAAGGAGGATTGCCGGGAAGCGCGCGGGATTTCTTTCCTTGAATCTCTCGGGCAGGATCTTCGCTACGGTATGCGCATGCTGGTAAAGTCGCCTGTTTTCACGGCGGTTATTATCCTCACGCTGGCGCTGGGTATCGGAGCCAATACCGCTATCTTTACGCTGGTCAATGCGGTCATGCTTCGCTCTATTCCTGTCCGCGACCCGCAGCGGCTGGTGGTGACGCAGTGGTCAGCGCGCAAAGGGCCGAGCCACATCGGCATGAGCACCTTTGGAGACTGTACGCACAACCACCAGGACACGATGGGATGCACGATGTCGTACCCGTTCTTCCAGGAAATTCAGAAGCAGACGAGTGTTCTTGAAGATGCCATGGCCTTTATCGGGCCATTTCAGATGGATCTCAGCGGCAATGGAACCGCGGCTATCGCGCAAGGACAGCTTGTTTCCGGAAGCTACTTTGAGACGCTTGGTGTGCTGCCCGTGCTGGGCCGCACGTTGTTGCCGAATGACGAACAGCCTGGAGCACCGCCGGCGGCTGTGCTCGATTACGGATACTGGCAGCGCGCATTTGGTGGATCGCCTGCGGCGATCGGGCGAATCATCCATCTCAACAATGCAGCTTTTACGATCGTGGGCGTAACGGAGCCGGGGTTCACGAGGCTCACGCCGGGCAAGGCTGTCGATCTATGGGTCTCGCTGAGCCAGGCTTCTGCGCTCGGGCTTAAGCATCTTCATGCAACTGACCCGACGGACTGGTGGCTTGTGGTTGTTGGCCGGTTGCATACAGGAGTTTCTCGTGCGCAGGCCCAGTCGGCACTTGACCTGATCTACAGGAACGAGATGCTGCATGGAGCTAATAAGGAATGGAACGCGGCTGACGATCCTCATCTCTCGCTGTTGCCCGCGCAAGAGGCCCTGACAGGAATTCGAAGCACATATGGTGAGCCGCTGCTATTGCTGATGGCGGCGGTGGGGTTGACCCTGTTGATCGCATGCGCCAATGTGGCGGGATTGATGCTGGCGCGTGCCGCCTCACGCGAACGCGAGATCGCAGTGCGGCTTGCCATGGGCGCGGCGCGACGCCGGGTCATCCGCCAGCTACTCACTGAGAGCCTCATGGTCTCCTTCATCGGAGCTGGTCTTGGCGTAATATTCGCTCCTGCCGGAGTTTCGGGGTTGGCCGCGTTTTTCTCTAAGAACTCCTATGCACCTCTGCAACTGGACCTGCATATCGACACACGCATCCTGCTTTTCACGGTGGGCGTCGCGCTGCTCACCGGGGTGGGCTTCGGTCTTGCCCCTGCGTTTCGCGGCGCTCGCGCCGGAGTGACGGCACAGTTGAAAGGCAACACGACCACGGCGGCCGCGAGTCAGGGAAGAGGCCGGATCCTTGGACTCGGCAGTGCACTGGTGATACTGCAGGTTGCGCTTTCGATGATCGTTCTCGCGGGCGCTGGACTGCTGCTGCGTTCACTCGAGAACCTGCGCAGAATCGACCCCGGCTTCGATACGCGAAACCTGATCCTTTTCTCCATCAATCCCGAACTGACTGGTTATAAAGAACAGCAGATCACGAATCTCTACATGGATCTGCAGAAGAGAGTCGCCGCGTTGCCCGGCGTCACCAAAGCCAGCTATTCCTCCGGAGCGTTGCTTGACGGTGGGCTTTCGAGCAGGACTATGAAGATCGAGGGGCGCACCGATAAGAACAATGCTGAGGTGCAAACAATGTCAGTGGGCACGGAGTATTTTCAGACGATGAAGATTCCTCTGCTGGAGGGGCGTCTGTTGAATCAGGCTGACACTGGGGACTCGAAGCGTGCACTAGTCAATCGCATGTTTGTGCAGAAATATGTCGATGGCCAAAACCCATTAGGCCTGCACTTCGGCGGAGAGAACCCGAAAGATCCGCAGTGGGAGATTGTTGGCGTAGTGGGCGACACGAAATACGACACACTGCGCAAAGAAGATGCGCCAACCGCCTATATGCCGCTCTCAACGGATGGAGCTACGTTTGCTGTTCGTACCGCGTACGATCCCGTCGCGCTGATGCCTGCGGTGCGCAACGTGGTGAATACCGTCGATGTGAATCTGCCCATCATGCGCATGCGCACACAGTCGGACGCAATCGACAGGTTGCTATTCAACGAGCGGCTGGTGGCGAGGCTGCTTGGGTTGTTTGCCGCGGTGGGCCTGTTGCTTGCCTGTATCGGCCTTTACGGATTGCTGTCATATGAGGTGGAACGCAGGACGCGCGAAATCGGCATTCGCACTGCGCTGGGAGCGCAGCGGAGCACTATCTGGTCGATGGTGGTGCGGCAAGGAATTGTGCTTGTGATGGTGGGAGTGGTGGCCGGGTGTGGTGCGGCGTTTGGTGTGACGCGACTGCTGAAGAGCCTGCTTTACGCGGTGCAACCTACCGACCCGGTTACGTTTGCGCTCACGGCGGGTGTCCTGCTGATCGTGGGAATCGTGGCCTGTTCGCTGCCCGCGCGACGCGCTACGAGGGTCGATCCTATGGTGGCGTTGCGCTGCGAGTAGCAATGACTGGTTTGATATTTTTGTGAGAGTCCGATTTTTGTGGTGATCTGATTCTAGAGCATTTCAGGTAGTAGTATGGTCCAGCCGAAACCCGCGACGAGTGGCTTTTCTTGATGAAAAACCACACAATCCTCTCCAGTTCCGTCTACACCTTTACCTAAAATGCTCTCGCCTGCCTGTTGGATTTTTTCGTCACGGTCTGATTTATGCCGTATTACGAAACGATCGCTTTGTATCGTCACAAAGCTGCAGGTCCGCCCGGCGGTTCGCTATCACTCCTCCTCCATCAGGATGGGAAGAGGAGTTGCACTCCAAAGCTGTCAGAGATGCACGGCGTACAGCAGAAAGGCCGTCCTCGGTGGACGGCCTTTCCTTCTTGCTGTTGGAGTAATTAGTTGCTCGAACCCGGACCGCGACCGCCCGGTCCTGGACGTCCGCGACGACGGCGGCGGCGATTGCCGGTTCCACCAGCGCCACCGCCACCCGGACGGCCTGCACCCTGCGCGCCGAAGCCTGGATTACCGGGAGCTTGTGGAGCCGCAGGATCGGCGACGTTGAAGTTCGGCTCGTTCTCCTCGTCGAACTCCTCAGCCTTCGTCGAACTCCTCGCCACCCTCGATCAGGATCGTGCTGGCGTTCGTGGTTGGCTGACGCTCGTCGAATTCATTTCGCGGGCGCTCGATACGAGGCCGTGACGGTGCGGGAGCATCCGCGGGCGTCGCAGCGGCGGGAGCATCGGCAATGCCGAGCTTCGCCTTCTGCTCCTTGATGAGCGCCTTGCGGCTCAGCTTGATGCGGTTGCCCTCGATCGCGAGCACCTTCACCATCACCTGATCGCCCTCACGCAGTTCGTCCTTCACATCCTTGACGCGATGCTCCGCGATTTCGGAGATGTGCAGCAGGCCGTCGGTTCCGGGGAAGAGCTCGACGAAACGCGCCGAACTCGGCCAGGCGAACTACCTTGCCCAGGTAGGTCTTGCCGATTTCCGGAACCGCGGTGAGATTGTTGATGATGGCGAGCGCCTGGCTCAGTCCGTCGGCATCGCTCGAGGCGACATTGACGCGGCCAGTGTCGTCCACATCGATCTTGACGCCGGTCTGCTCGATGATGCCGCGAATGGTCTTGCCACCCGGTCCGATCAGGTCTCGGATCTTGTCCGTCGGAATATGCACGGTCCTGATCTGCGGCGCATACTTCGAGCGCTCCACGCGGGGTCCATCGAGCTCCGCATCCATCTTGTCCAGCAGGAACAGCCGTCCCTTGCGGGCCTGCTCCATTGCTTCCGACAAGATCTGCCGTGTCAGGCCGCCGATCTTGATGTCCATTTGCAGGGCAGTGATGCCGTTGCGCGTTCCGGCAACCTTGAAGTCCATATCGCCGTAGTGGTCTTCCGCACCGGCGATGTCGGTCAGGATAGCGTAATCGTCGCCTTCCTTCACCAGGCCCATGGCGACACCGGCAACGGCGCCCTTGAGCTTGATACCGGCGTCGAAGAGCGCAAGGCTCGCACCGCAGACCGAAGCCATCGACGAAGAACCATTGGACTCAAGAATGTCGGAGACGATGCGGATGGTGTACGGGGATTCATCGGCACCCGGCAGCACAGCGGTAATAGCGCGCTCAGCCAGTGCTCCATGGCCCACTTCGCGACGGCCGACACCGGTCATGCGGCCCACTTCACCAACCGAGAACGGCGGGAAGTTATAGTGCAGCATGAAGCCCTTCTTCTGCTCGCCTTCGAAGCTTTCCATGCGCTGCGAGTCGTCTGTCGTGCCCAGCGTCGCTGTCACCAGCGCCTGCGTCTCGCCGCGGGTAAACACCGCCGAACCGTGGGTACGCGGCAGCACACCGGTCTCGATGCTGATGGGGCGAATCTCGTCGAACTGACGGCGGTCAGGGCGAATGCGATCCTTCGTCACCTGCTCGCGGAAGATGCGCTCGCGCATAAGCTCGTAATACTGGTTCAGCTTCTTCTTCGCGGCCGGATCGTCGGCGGGCAGCTCAGCGGCGAGTTCCTGCTTGATCTGCTTGATGAGGTCGTAGCTCTCAATCTTGGAGTGCGCCTTTGTGTCCAGCGCGTCCTTGAGCCGGTCGCCGATCTTGCCCATCAGTTGATTGAAGTATTCGGTATCTTCCACCGGCGCGGTAAATGCGCGTTTGCGCTTGCCGGACTTCGATACCAGTTCCTCGATCGCGACGATGATCTTCTTGATCTCTTCATGCGCAAACTCGATGGCGGCCAGAATGTTCTCTTCCGACTCTTCCTTCGCGCCGCTCTCGATCATCACAATGCCGTCCTTGTGGCCGACAACCATGATGTTCATTGAGCTTGCAGCGCGCTCGGTGTAGGTCGGGTTGATCACGAACTCGCCGTTGACGCGGCCTACGCGCACTGCACCCACGGTCGCACTGAACGGAATATCCGAGAGCGCCAGCGCTGTTGCCGCTGCATTGATCGCAACCACATCGGGGTCATTTTCCTTGTCCGCGGAAAAGACCAGAGCAATCACCTGGGTCTCGTTGCGAAATCCGTCCGGGAAAAGCGGGCGGATGGGACGGTCGATCTGGCGGGAGGTAAGAATTTCTTTTTCGCTGGGGCGGCCTTCGCGCTTGATAAATCCACCTGGAATGCGTCCGCCTGCGTAGGCGTACTCGCGATAATCCACGGTCAGCGGAAAGAAATCGATGCCTTCTTTCGGGTCAGGCGAGGCAACGGCGGTGGCCAGCACTACGCTGTCTCCCAGCGTAACCAGCGCTGCGCCCGAGGCCTGCTTGGCCAGGCGGCCGGTTTCAATGACCAGACGCTTGCCGCCGGTCAGTTCGACTGCTACTTCTTGCTTCATAGAGTCCTCTCTCTCTGCATCGTCACTTGGGAAACTTGTAGGGAATCAGTCATGGCGGAGGAGAAGGCGAATGGGAAAGCCGGGGTGCGGCACGCGGACGGGCGCTTGAACAAAGCTGCCTGTAAACGCCAAAAACCTGCGGAAGACGTCAGTCTCGCCGCAGGTCCTGGTTCGCATATCAATCTCTTCTCGCCATGCGACAGGTGCGCCAAGGCCGACGAACTTGTACAAATTCGTGGCCTTGACCACTTCCCGGTCTAGGCGATTCCTGGGCAATTTGGGCTCGGGGGTGTCGTCGCGCTTACTTGCGGATACCCAACTTGCCGATCACGTCGCGGTAACGATCCGCGTCATGCGCCTTCAGATAGTCCAGCAGACGGCGGCGCTTGCTTACCAGCATCAGAAGCCCACGACGGGATGCGTGATCCTTTTTGTGGGTCTTGAAGTGCTCGGTCAATTCGCCAATGCGCGTGCTAAGAATCGCAATCTGAACTTCCGGCGAACCGGTATCGGCGTCGTGTGTGCGGAAGCGTTGAATCAGTTCGGTTTTGGTTGCAGTTGCCAACACAGCTTTCTTGTTACTCCTTCCAAATCCGATCTCAATGTCTGGCTTAAGCTTACCATGGATTGCGCTGCCGGGAAAACGCGCAGTTACTCAGGGAACCGGACAGCATCCGCTGCGCCCCGGTCTATTGATCGCCGGCAGCCCAGTAATTCTCGCGTGCCACGACACGCGCGCTGTAGTCCTGGGTGAGCCGCACGTGAAGCGTATGCAGCCCGGGCGACGGATCTGTCGGTGTGAAACTCAGCATGTAGCGATTCCTGACGTGCTTGGACATCTCGTCGATCCGATCCTCGAATCCCTTGTCGCGCGTAAACGGTGCGTACTCCCCGCCGCTCATCAGCGCGATCTCCTTGGCGACGTTTTTCTTCATCGCCTGGGTCGCCATCAGCACAGTGCTGAGCAGGCTCATCGTCCGCTGATCGCCGCTATCTTTCACATCGTGAAGGAATTCCGCCCTGGACGGAGAAAACGTCAGGCTCAGCACAAGGACGTTCGTGAGGCCGATTCGCTCCACCAGCTTTTCCGGACGGATATGGCTGCTGCCGTGGTCCCGCGGCTCGCTGATGAGGAGTAGAACACGACGGTATTCTTTCGGTTGCGACTTCAGAATGTCGACCGCGTAGCTGATGGTGTCGAGAATCGCGTCGCCTCCGTCGCCGGGGTCGAAATGGCGAAGATCGTCAGTCAGATCGTTTTCGGACTGGGTAAAATCCCGGATCAGGTGCGGCTTGGAATCGAACCCTACCAGCGCCGCCTCGCTCTTGCCATCTCCCAGAAAAAGATCCAGAAGCGGCCCGAGCTTGGCGATTTTGTCGAATTCGAGACCCGCCATCCGCCCCTGTTCCACGGCCACCACCAGCGCTACCGGCGCCGTGTCCATCTCTTCTTCCACATGCAGCTTCTGGGGAGCTCCGTTATCCGTAAGCTCAAAATCCGTCGGCTTCAGGCCGTAGATCACGTCTCCATGGTCTTTTTCCACCAGAGTGGGAACGAGCACGACGTTCGTGGTGCTGCGCAGCACCGTTTGGCTGGAATCCGCAGACGGCAGCGCCTTGGGCGGCTCGGGTGGGGGGAGTTCCTGGGCAACAGCATGAAAACTGAAGACATTCAGGAGCAGAACCATCAACATCGGCAATCGCAATTGTTCCAGTTTTCCAGTGAAAGCTACCGCACGCACCCAGCCAACCATGCACTCTCCAGCGTCGAATCGAAGTTCTTCTATAACCAAAGATTAGACGACGTTTGTGGAAACAGGGGTGTTGCCCGAGCACGCGGATCATTTGTCCAACGTGGGAGCGTGATCCGCCTGGGGTTGGGGAGCCGGGCCGTTCCCGGACTGCCCGGAACGGCAAAGGACGCGTGAGGATCGGAATGCAGCTGGGCGGGAGGCGTCGATAGAGTCGAGCCGTCTATCGGCTTTGCTGCTTCGCCTGCAGTGGGCATCAGCGGGTGCGCTTCACGGCGCGCTCCAACTGACCGGTCCATGCGAGAAAACTCAGGAGCTCCTTGCGCGAATCCCACATAAACCCGAACACATCCCGCGCGCCAAGGGCCTCGGCCTTCTTGCCCGAGTAGGTCTCGATCCTCCATTTGAGAAACTCACTTCTCCAGGGGGTGAGACGAGCGCCACGCGTGGCATTCCAGAGGAAACGAACAGGAGCAAGCACCGGAAATCTCCCTTTGTCCTTGAGTATATCGGGCAAAGGGATAACGAGATATTGCAAACCAGGCGCTACAGTTTGTCGAAGAGACTTCCCTGTCCGAGCGCCGCGATCACGTTGATCAATGCCTCCTGCTGCGATTCGGACAGTGAGAGCTGAGAGGAGACCTGGGCTACGTCGGCCTGCATCAGGTTTGTCTGCACAGTTGTCAGTTGCGTCTGTTGATCTGTGATGGCGCTGGAAGCGTTCTTGAGCCGCGTGATCGAATTATCGATGCTCACGCGCTGCTGGCTGACGTAGTTGATGGCGGTGTTCAGCGCCGCCGTATCGGAGACACCGCTGCCCGAGCCGCCATTGGCGTAATCCGCGACCAGGTTGTTCAAGGTGCCGAGCACATTCGATGTGGAGGAGAGAAAAACCTGGTTGCCGGGAAGATTCAGTTGAATCGACTGGCCGTTTGGCGTCTCGAGGGTATTCACATTCGAGTCGCCGTTATAGGTCACCGTCGCGGGAGTCGTTGAACTGTTCAACGAAAATGGGCTCGCTGAGCTCTGGCTGCCGGCAAAAATATAAACGCCCTGATAGTTGGTGTTGGCCAGCGACAGAACCTCATCGCGAATCCCGGCCAGTTCATTCGACACCGATTGCAGATCGCTCGAATTCAATGTGCCGTTGTTCGCCTCCGTGGCCAGCGAAAGAGCCTGCGTCAGTTGCGTGACCACGCTCCCCAACGAGGAATCGGTGACCTGCAACATGCCGGTTGTGAGGCTCGCCGTCTGAGTGAATGAATCGTCCTGCTGAATGCTGTTGAGAAACTGAACGTTCTCCGCGGCTGCGACTGGATCGTCGCCGATCGAGGTCACCCGCAGACCGCTCGAAAGCTCCTGGCTGAGGCTCTCCTGCGTCGCCTCGGTCTGATCCAGGGCACCGCTCAGATTGGATACATAAAAGGGGTCTACCCGCATTCTGATTCCCTCTTTCGCCTCTTTGTTGTCAGTTTGCGCGTTCACGCAACTGCAGTCTCTACGCCAAGGTTCAACGCCGATGCGTAGATTGTGTTGAGAATCGTGAAGGTCTGCGACGCCGCCTGGTACGCTCGCTGGAACTGCTCCAGATTGCTTGCTTCTTCATCGAGGCTCACGCTGGAAAGCGAACTGACCTGCGTCTGCAGTTGGGTTACCGAGGCGCTCAAAGCCTGATTCTCAGTCGTCGTCTGCGAAACCGTCGACCCCAGTGTGCCCACCAGGTTAGCGTAGAAGTTCGAGGGCGTCTCGCCATTGATCATGCTTTGAGAGCCGAGGTTCGCCGCCGTGACCGCATTGGAGTCGTCGCCTGTACCCGAACCAAGCCCGGCGGCAGCGATCTTGTTGGGATCGGTCAGCGTCACTTGCATCGCCGCGGCGCTTCCGGCTACCTGTGTGGGTGCGGCGAAGATATTGCCGGCATTGCCGTTGTCTCCAACGAGATCGGTACCCGCATTGT
>CAVREZ010000015.1:0-68809 GCA_963720285.1 uncultured Acidobacteriota bacterium | reverse complement strand
ATGACAATACAGCAGCGAAAATCTACTCGGGCAGCGGCTTGAGCATTACGGTGCGGCCGGTTTTGGCGGATTCGCGGGCGGCTGCGAGGATTGGACGACGATCATGTTGGTGGGCGAGCGAGGTCAGGTCGTGGTCTGGCTGGATCTGGCCGTGCATTACTCCGGCGAGGTAGTCGAGCGAGTCCTGCTGGCCGTTTTCGAGGGCAGGCACACTGACCTGGGATTCGGTTTTTTCGGGGACGTAGCGGGCGCGCATGTGGTCGCGGCTTCGGTAACAACGTAGCCCTTGTCGCCATAGACTTCCATATCCTTGCGGGCGAAGGTCCAGGCCCAGGAGGGCTGCAGCACAGCCTCTGCACCCTTGTAGCGGACGATGATGGTGGCGTCGTCTTCGACCTTGGGATAGATGTTGGGCTTATCGGTCAGCGCTACGGCGGTTACGCTCATCGGAGTCTCATCGTGCGTGAGGACCGTCATCAAGTCAGCACCGTAGCAACCGAAGTCGAACATGGCGCCGGCACCGTTCTTGACCGGATCTGTGAGCCAGCCGAAAAAGTCGGAACTGACGCCGATCTCCTTTGGCCCCTCGTGGCCGTCATGGACGACGACGCGGCGGATAGTGCCGAGTTTGCCGTCGTTGGCTTCGCGGATGGCTTCGGCGTTGCTGGAGTACCAAGTGGTCTCGTAATTGACCAGTACCTGGACATGGTGTTCACGGGCGGCCTTGCGGATGGCCACTGCGTCCTCGACGGTGGTGGCGAGGGGCTTCTCGACCATGGAGGAGATGCCGCGCTGGGCGGCGGCTTCGATGACTTTGCGGTGATCGAGAATGTCGGTGTAGACGAGGACGGCGTCAGGATGGAGCTTGTCCATCATGGCGTTCATGTCGGTGTAAAAGAGGCCGTGGTCGAGATGGAAGCGGTGTTCGTACTGCTCGGCCAGTTTGGTGTTGGGCTCGGCAATGCCGACGAGTTGCACGCTGCTGTTCTTGGGAAGCGCGTGTAGCAGCCCCAAGGCATGATCATGCACCAGGCCGATGATGGCCACGCGCACCGGCGTATCGGCCGCTAGCAGGCGCGCTGGTGGTGGAAGCGAAGGCTGAGGTAAGCGAAAGAGCCAGGACCGGAGCGAGAGCAAGACCTGCGCGGAGAGATCGGAGCACGGGAAACCTCATTTGTGAATGGAAATGGTGAGCGTGCGTGAGTTTCGGGCGATGGAACCGATACCAATCCTAATCCCGAAGACTCACTATGGCAACGGACGGATGCTGCGGAGGAAAGTTGCAGCTCCGAGATATGTAGTGTGATTGCGAGGATGGAAACGGTCTCAATCGGATATACTTCGGCCACGGTACGGGCGGCACGGCTCAGGCTCACGAAAATATTGAGTATCGATTTCAGGCGAAGTTGGTTTCGCGCAACTGGGATCGAGGCCGACTCCATCTCCGCTGCCGGCTGCTGTCCGCTCCTCAGCTTTACGGATTGCGCCGGATGTATCGTTCACAATGCGACTGATCTCTTCCCGTCCCTTTGCCGTGGCTGCCTTGATTGCCGTGGCTGCTCCATTGCTCGTTCAAACTACGTTTGCCCAACAGACCGAAAAACCCAAACCCGAAGATACCGAAATCTGGAAGCCCGTTCCCAAGGTTGTGACACCGGGCGCGACCTGCAGCACGGCACCGTCGGACGCCATCGTTCTTTTCGACGGAAAGAATGAGGATGAATGGGTCTCGGCGCAGGACCAGTCACCGGCTCGGTGGGTGGTGCATGACGGCATTCTTACCGTGAGTAAAGCACCCGGTATCGGCAACATCGAGACTAAACGCAAGTTCAAGGACTATCAGCTTCATCTGGAGTTTCGCATTCCGGCGGACATTGCCGGCACCGGCCAGGGACGCGGCAACAGCGGCGTCTTTCTTGCCTCGACCGGGCCGGGCGACGATGGCTATGAACTGCAGGTGCTGGATGGATATAACAACCCGACATATGTGAACGGCATGGTCGGCAGTCTGTACAAACAGGCGATTCCGCTAGCGAACGCGGCGCGGAAGCCGGGCGAGTGGGAGACCTACGACGTGGTCTGGACGGCGCCGCGCTTTAACGAAGATGGGTCGCTGAAGTCGCCCGCGTATGCGACGGTCTTCCTCAACAGCGTGCTGGTTGAAAACCACTTTGAGCTGACGGGGGAAACGCGGTATATCGGCAAGCCGTTTTACAAGGCATTTGACGGCGCGCCGATCAAGCTGCAGGCGCATGGCGACAAGAGCGAGCCGCTCAGCTTCCGGAATATCTGGGTTCGGGAGATCGAGTAGTTCGTCCAGGTGGCTGGCGTAAGGACTAAGTTCCGGGCATCTTGGCGGTTGAGATGCCCGGGACTTTTCCACAGGCGAAAGCATGCTACTGTAAAGGCGCTTCCGGCGAAAGGTTCAGGAAGCGTTCCTCTCCGATGCGCAGACAACTCTGGTGGCTTATGGCTGCAGTGCCCGCAGTAGGCGTGTTGGGCGTTGTGGCCATTGTTGCTTTCAGGGCACAACATGTGCTGGACCGGGCGGCTGTTTCGGTTGCTCGCGAGGGCAGGTTTGCGGCCGAGGTTCGTCCGCTGGCGCCCGCGAACAATCCGGGGTTTGAGGCCATCGCTACTCCAACTCGATTTACATGCGGGGCTATGTACCGTGGCCGGATTTTTGTTGGGGGGCCTTCCGGGATCTCCGTTTATCGCCTCGGGCTGGGTGGGCTGGGGCTTGAGAAGCGATACCGCGCGGGGATGGAGTTGCCGGCCGCAACCGTCACATCGATGGTTGTGGGGCGGCTGCGTGGGAGTTCCGAAGCAGAGCTGATCGCGGGAACGGCTGGCGCGGGGATTTTGTTGTATTCCGAGGCGGACGGCGGGCAGGAGAGCGGCAGCTTTCGCCAAGTGTGGACGAAGGATGCGGATGCGCGCGATGTGACGGCTCTGCTGCCGATGGCGACGGGCGATCTGCTGGTGGGAACGCATCATCGGGGGCTGCTGGTCTTACACGGAGTTGCCGGCCGCGCCGACTCGGGGAGCAATGATGGCAAAGGTGATGCCGCGCTCGAGGTCTTTCATCCATCGCTGAGCGGGCTGGACGTTACGGCGCTGGCCGCGGACTCGACCGGAGTCTGGATCGGCACACGCAATCGCGGGCTGAGGCACTGGCATGCCGGCGAGATCGACAGCTTTGAAGCGGCGGTGGCTGGGTCGAAGAGCGGAGCGCTGCCGGATGCGCAGGTGAACGCGATTGCTGTTCGCGGAGACCGGGTTTTTGCCGCGACACCTATGGGTGTGGAGGAGTTCGATGATGGCCGGCCGGCGCGGGTGCTGGCACAGAACTCGTATGCCAATGCGTTGCTGGCGGAAGATGGCGGCGTCACGGTTGGATCGCTGGAAGATGGGATTCGCCGGATCAAGCTCGACCCCAATCAGCGGCGTGGACTGGGAAGCGGCGCGGGCTTTGCGGAAGAGCCGGCAGCCGATAGCAGGGCCGATGCGGCGCAGCAATTTCTGACCGTCTCCGGGGACTCGGGCTCACGGGTCTATGCCGTCACGGACGGCCACATATTGGAAAGACAGTCGGGCGGCGGCTGGTCGCAGGTTTCGATGAGTGCAGATATAGCTGATTCAGGCTCTGAAACAAAGCGCGCCGTCATGCTCACGGACGGAAACATTTCGGCGCTGGCGTTTGCGCCGGATGGCAGGCTTTGGGTTGGCTATTTCGATCGCGGCCTCGACGTGCTTTCTGAAGATGGTGCAAGGATTGAGCACCGCGAGGACGATCGCCTGTTTTGCATCAACCGCATCGTGACCGATCCGCGCCGCAACACGATGGATGTGGCAACGGCGAATGGGCTGGTGCTCTTCGATGCGCAGGGAAGGCCGCGGCAGGTGCTGACGCGGCGCGACGGGCTCATTGCCGATCATGTGACGGATGTGGCTTTCAGCGCGGGAAGCATGGTGCTGGCTACGCCGGCGGGACTGACATTCATGGATGGCTCGGGAGCACGGAGTCTTTTTGCTTTCGAGGGGCTGGTGAACAACCATGTTTACGCGCTGGGCACGCGCGACGGCAGCCGCGAGGTGCTGGCCGGAACGCTTGGAGGCGTTTCGCAACTCGACGACGAACAGGTGCAGCGCAATATGACGGTGGCGAACTCGGGACTGAAGCACAACTGGGTGACGGCTATCGTGCCCGCTTCGCGCAATACATGGATGGTGGGCACGTATGGCGTGGGTGTGATGCTGCTGGACGCGGATGGGCATTTCTCGCCGATGGAGGGAGTTACGCGGGACATGGTGGTCAATCCCAACGCCATGCTTGCGACCGGGGCGCATATCTTCGCGGGCACGCTCAGCGATGGGCTGTGGGTTTACTCGCGGGCGAGTGGACGCTGGAGCCGCATCGCTGCGGGGTTGCCTTCTCTGAATGTGACGGCGCTTGCCGAGCGCGAGGGCGAGCTGTATGTGGGCACTGAAAACGGGCTTGTGCGCATCGCCGAGCGGTTGCTGGAGTAGCCGCATGCAGAGACGCGTAACAACTATGCGCAGGCAAGATACGGAGATATGGGCTGTGGCGTACCGCTACGGATTTCGATGCTTTCTGTTTCTGATGCTGGCTGCAACGCTCTGTACGCCGCGCTTTAGCCTTGCCGATGCGGGAGTTCTGATTCCGAAGGATAAGGAAGCGCCTGATGCATCGATACTGTCGCTGGCGGAGATGAAGGTGGCTATCTTCATCGACAATGGGGACGCGCGCGTTCGCATTACGCAGATTTTTCAGAATCATACGGCAGGGATTGAGGAAGGCACTTATGTCTTTGCGCTGCCGGGCAACAGCACGGTCTCGGATTTTGCTGTGTGGGATGGGCCGGTGCGCATTCCAGCGGTGATTCTTGAGCGCAAGCGCGCGGAAGAGGTCTATGACGAAGCGCGCTCGCAGGCTATCGATCCGGGGCTGCTGGAAATGGGCGAGCGCGACAACTCCGACCCGAAGAAGACTGCGACGTTCAGCGCGAAGATTGTGCCAATTCCTGCATGGGGAACGAAGCGCCTGGAGCTGGAGTATCACGAGAAGCTGGCTGTCAACGACTGGAAGCAGTTCTTTGCACTGCCGCTGAAGCCGGATGCTTATCACGAGCAGAAGGCGGCGCACTTTGAACTTCACTTCGAGATGAACTCAGGGCCTGCGACGCAGGATTTGAGGTTTGCCTCGAAGCTCTACCCTGTGGCGGCAACGGCGAATGATGCGCATCATGTCGCGGGTGGATATTCGGGGAGCGATGTTTCGCTCGATGAAGATTTTTCCGTAACGTGGAAGCTTGACCCGGCGGCGGCCGATACGCTGCATGTGCTGACTTACCGCGATCCCACTCCGGCGCTGGCGTCGCCGGATGAAACCGCGTCGGAGAAGCCCGCTGCTCCGGAGCCAGGGTTCTTTCAGGCGTCGGTGCTTATTGGCGACGGCAAAGGCGCTGCGCAAGGCACGGGTGAAGACAATGGCGATCCGCGGACGGTGGTGGTGCTGTTCGACAACTCGCTCTCGATGCAGTGGGACAAGCTGGAGCACAGCTATGCGGCGACGGAAGCCATATTGCGCCGGCTGCGGCTTATCGATCGATTCAACCTCATTCTTTTTAACCAGGAGGTGGCGCAGTTTAAGCCGCAGCCTGTGGCTGCCAATGCCGCGAGCATTCAACAGGCGCTGGACTTTATCAAGGCGAGCAAGCTGCGCGGGGGCACGGATATAGGCAAGGCTCTCGATGCGGGCCTTAAACAATGTTTGGCGGCGAACAGCATAGTGGTGATGGTGACGGACGGCGGGTCGGATCGCGGCGAGACGGTCATTACCGGCAAGATTGCGGCGAACTATGCGAAGGCGTGGAAGCAAATGCCGCATCCGCCGAAGACGGATGTGTTTGCGGTGGGCGATGATGCAAATCTTGGCCTGTTGCGGTTGCTGGCACGCAACGATGGCGTATTGGAGCATGTGCTCTCGACGGAGCCGATCGAGTTCAAACTGGATGGATTTCTTTCGAAGATTGTGCGTAGTCCGGTGGGCGGGCTTGCGCTGAATGTGCAGCCCGAGGCGCGGGTGCAGATGGTTTATCCGCTGGACGAGCAGGTGTATACGCGCTCAGTTGCTTCGTGGGTTGGCGAGTATGCAGCTCCGGCAAAAGGTGTGCAGTTCAACGCACGCGCTACGCGCGATGGCGCGCCGCTGGATGTGAAGGCGAAGGACGATCTGCCTTCGGAATCTCTGGATCATCCGGAGCTGCCGCGGCTATGGGCGCAGGCGCGTGTCAATGCGCTGCTGGAACAGATTGCCCGCGATGGCGAGACACGCGCCGGAGTGGATGAGATCATTCGCCTGGCGCGCAGGTACAAGCTGGTTACGCCTTACACTTCGTTCCTTGCTGTGCCACGCTCGCTGCTGCGTCCGCGCGTGATCCGGCCCGGCGATCCGGTGCTGCGCGTGCATACCGATCCGGCGATACGCTCGGTGATTGCGCTCTTTCCTTTCGGGCTCACGAAGCCGCTTCGTCATCTTGCAGATGAAGACGGCAACGGCGCGGATGGCGACGAGCTTTGGCAAACGCGGTTTCTGGCTCCGCCGGAGATGAAGGATGGCACCTACGATGTGCGGTTGATCCTGCGCGACAACAAGGGCAATACGTACTCGCGAAGCAGAAGACTTTTGTGATTGCGAGCACGCCGCCGGCGGTGAAGATTCTGCTGGAGCGCAGGCAGCTACACGCGGGTGAAACATTCACGATCACAGCCAATGCTTCCGCGAGCACACGCACGCTTACAGCACGGCTGGATGGCGTGCTTCCGGTTTCGTTGCGTTGGAATCCGCTGATGCATGCGAACACCGGCGCGCTTACGATTCCGCGGGGCCTGCCAATTGGCCGCTACGCACTTACGGTCACCGCCGAAGATATGGCGCACAATATCGGCAGCGAGGAGGTACAGGTTGAAGTGCTTCCCTGATGTGGGCTCTCGCGTGGGTAACACACGGCGAAGCAGAGCGGTTGTTGGCGCCGCATCGTTCGTCGCAGCGTGTGCGCTCGGCGCGGTTGCATGGCAGGCACGGGCTGTGCTTCCGCGCTGGATGCAGGACGCGATCAGCGGCAGCGCAATTGAAGCCGCGCTCTACCGCGCGATGCAGATTCCAGAAGCAACGATGCTCTACCCACGTCCACCGAGGGAGGCGCAGGGAGAGCTTGGCGCGCTTATTGGCAAGTCTCCCGATCAGGCCGAGCTTTACTCACTGCGCGCGATGGAGGATGAACGGGCGCTTGATTTTCGCGGAGCCGAAGCCGACTGGAAAGCTTACGTTGCGCATGCGAAGGATATGGCAGGCGCGAAGCTGGAGATGGCGGACTATTATCATCGCCGCCTGCAGGCCGATGATGAAGTCCGCGTATTAACGGAAGTGGGGGAATCACCTGCGGCGCCGCGAGAAGAATACGTGGCCGCTGCGGATCAACGATCATGGAAGGCCTGTGAACGGCTGCTCGCTCTCGCAGCGGAGCAGGGCCTGCCGGACGAGGTTACGGAAAAGGTCTATGCAGTGTGGATTTTGCGCTATCCGCAGCAGCCCTCGCTTTATGCGCGAGAGCTGCGCTGGATGCTCGACGAGAGCGGAGACAAGGAGAATCTGAAGAAGGCCGACGCGCTGATTGAACAGTATCGCAGGACGTTTCCGCATGACCCTGTCTTTCCATTGAAGGCCGCGGCGCTGATGGCTTACAAACGCGGATCAACGGATAAGGCGTTGGCCATTTACGACGCAGGCTTTGAGCCGCTCTGGCCTGCCGATCTTGTATCGAGCTACTACTCGCTGCTGGGGCAGACGCATCAGCTTCGCCGGTTTGCGAGCGATGCTCGCGAACGACTCGCCAAGACTCCCGACGATCTGAACGCGATGGCGCGTCTTTTCTACTATGCGCAGCAGCAGGGCAATCTGGCGCAGGCGCAAGAGGTCATCGACGCATACCGGCTGAGTAAGGACGCGCGCAAGGCCGCGTGGAGCGCGCAGGAGCTTTACACGCTGGCCACGCTCACCGAGCAAACACATGCTTATCCTGAAGCGGCGCGCTATGACTTTGCGCTTTACAACAGCAAAGGCTCGCTTGCATCGGGCGAGTCGCCGCAGGCCGTGGGCCTTAGCGGCATCATCCGCATTCTGCTGACGTCGCCCGACCAGCCCGTGGCGCTTGGCGCGGGCAACCTGACGATGTACCGCGATCTGGCCACGGTGGATCAAGGACCTGGCTACTGGAACGGCATTCTTTCGTTGTGGCTCAACTCGTTGTCGCCCGGGCAGTCTTATCACGAGGAAGAGCGGCGCGCGCAGGCTTACTTCCATCGCGCGAAAGCAGCAGAACTGCTTGCCGTCCTCGACAAAACTCATCCCGAGGCGGCGCGACGCGCTGAACTGCACAAAGAACTCATTCGCGTTTACTCCGATTATGGCGAGAGCGCATTGGTCGTTCAAGCAGGCGATGCTTTTCTTCGTGACTTCGCTTCGCCTGCCGACGAGAGCAATCGTGTCGCCGTTGCGATGTACATGGCCGATGCCTACGCGCGCCAGCGTGACACCAAAGATGAGTTTGCCTTGTACGATCGCCTTTTGTCAGAGCTGGACGGCATGACTACCGGCGTGCCGCTGACTGCTGCGCAGGCCGCGCGCTCCGCTACCCAAAGGCCCGCAGGGACCAGCCCTACATCACCGGAGGCAGGTTCGCCGGACGACAGCGGGGCGACGGGCTCCGGGAAAATCGAAAAGAATCCCGCGTTTGAAATCGATGGGGGAACGCCCGTAGGCATTTCCGTTGCCGGCGCGCAGGAATATCGCGACGTGCTGGAACGCTACCTGGGCCGCCTCACGGCGACGAAGCAGCTTCCGCAGGCGCTCGCGGTGCTTCGCCATGAGCTTGATCGCAATCCTACCGATCCTCTGATCTATGAGCGCCTGGCGTCGTTCCTTGAACAGAATCATCTTGGGGCACAGCAGGAAGAGGTGTATCAGCAGGCCATTCAGAAATTTCAGGATACGGGCTGGTATGACAAACTGGCGCGTCTCTATCTGCGCGAAAAGAAGCGCGAGGCCTTTGCGGCGCTGACGAAACAGGTCACAGATGTTTTTGCGGGATCGGAGCTCGAAGCCTATTTCCGCCAGGTCACGCGCAACGATGCGCAGATGTATCTGGAGCTCAACCTATACGCGCATCAACGTTTTCCGCACGATGAGGTGTTCGTTCGCAACCTGCTCGGCGCGTATCACAGTAAAGGCACGCACGATGACAACGCATGGGCTGCACTCTTGCGCGAACACTGGAGCGATGCGGAGGATCTGCGGCGCGAGTTTTTCGATTACCTGAGCAGCAACGGAAAACTCGATGCCGAGCTTGCGCAGCTTCGCGCGCTGACGCCTGGCGCGAACGAGCAGGCTGCCAACCCTGCCGCGACACGCGAACTTGCTGAGGCCGAGATGTGGCGATCACACTTCGAGGAGAGCGCGCCGTTGTTCAATGCGCTTGCGGAAGCTTACCCCGCAGACGGCGAGATTGGGACGGAGGCTTCGAGCCTGGATCGCTCGCTGGCTTACTACGATGCGTCGCAGACGACGAAGGCGGTCGCGATCGAGAAGCGGCTGCTGGCCTACGATCCTGCGAATCTGGATCGTCTTGCGCGTATCGGCGATATCTATGCGGACTCCGGCGCCGATGGTGCGCGAGGTCATGAGAATCTTGGCGCGGCTGCGCCGTATTGGCGCCACATGCCGACGGTGCATCCAGGCAGTACCGACGGTTATCTTCAGGCCGCAACTGTGTTCTGGGATTACTTTCAGTTTGACGATGCCCTTGCCGAAATCCGTGGAGCGCGTGAAAGATTTCACAAGCCTGCTCTTTACGGCTTTGAAGCGGGGGCGATCGATGAGGGCAAGCGCGACTTCGAGGCTGCCATTCGCGAATACACTGGCGCGGCGCTTGCCGACAGCGAAGGCGAAGCCGCTACGCGCCTGCTGAGGCTGGCACGACGCAAGGCTACGGCAAAGGCTGTTGATGACGAGACTGCAAGAGCGCTCGCAACGAACAGTGCCGATCCGTCTGCACTGGCACTGCGCGCGCGAGTGCTTGAGGTGGAAAAGCGCGGCACGGAGATTGGCCCCATGCTCGAAGCGGCACTCACCAGAACGACGACGCAGGAAGAGGCGCAGATCATCGGCTCGCAGGCACAAGCGCGTTCCCTGCAGACGGTGTATGAGGCGGCGCTCAAGAAAGAGATTGCTCTCGCCCCCGATCCTATCGAGAGGCTCGAACTATCCTACGACCTGATGCGCTCGTATGAGGGGCGCAACGACACCGACGATGCGGCGCGTGTTGTCGAATCTGTCTATCGCGACAACGCGAAGCTGCTGGGCGTGGTGCGGAATACTGCGGACTTCTACTGGCGCGACAAGCAGCCGGCGAAAGCTATCGCCGTGCTTACGGAAGCTGCCTCGGCCTCGAGTTCGGCGCAGCCAACGCTGAGCAGGCAGTTCACTGTTGAAGCAGCGGATAAGGCCAACCAGTCCGGTAGTTATGCGCAGGCCCGGGATTTGATGGCTCCGCTGATCGATGCGACCAGATACCCCGAGGGCGCTTACAACGCACAGTATGTGGCGGTGGTTGCAGACAGCTACGCACGCGCGGGCGACGATGCGGGGTTGAAGAAGTTTTATCTGAATAAGCTCGACGCCCTGCGCGACTCTTCCATGTCTGCCGGCGAGCGAAGGGAGAAGGACGTACTGCTGCGGCGCGGCCTGATTCCCGCTCTCACGCGCATGAAGGATTACGTGGGAGGTGTGGATCAATACATCGCTATCCTGAGCGCCTATCCCGAAGATGCAGGCAGTGCTCAGGAAGCTGCGCTTTATGCACTGCGCTATGGGCGCGAGAAGCAGCTTGCTGACTTTGCGGCGCAGACCGTCAAAGCTTCTCCTCGCGACTCGCGGTTTGCCATCCTGCTTGCACGGATCGATACGACTTTCGAGGACTATCCAGCGGCTATCGACGCATACGCGCATGCTGTCGCGATCCGCGCGGACCGCAGCGATGTTTTCGAAGCGAAGGCCACGCTGGAAGAGCGTCTGCAACGGCTTGACGATGCATGCAAGGACTACGAGCGCCTCTACGTATTGAGCTATCAAGATCCGCAGTGGATGGTGAAAGTGGCCGCTGTGCGTGCACGCCAGGGGCGCAGGGATGACGCAATCAAGGCATTGCGGCGTGCATGGATCGAGGGGCACCAGGCCACGGCACACGACTACTTTGAAGTGGCGACCGAGCTTGAATCATGGCAGATGCTCGATGATGCGTTGCATTTTGCCGAAGAGGGACGCAAGGCCGCTGGCGACGCGCTGCTGGCGGGGGCCGCGCCAGGCGAACAGAGCCACGACGATCCGCAGGGTGCTGTGATCTATGCGCGGCTGATTGCGCGACTCCAACAGCAGGGAAAGGCTCTTGCTGTACTGGATGACGCGCTGAGTGCGGCGGCACACTCGGCCAACGCTCCGGGGGTGATTCTGGATCAGGCGCGGAGGCAGGGACTTGCATCGGTCAGTAACGAAGAGTGGCGCCAGCGCTATGTGGCAGAGCGAGTGAACACGGCCAGGCAGCGTTATCGAGGGGCGATCGTGGAGATGGGCAAGGCTGCCGGCGCTTACTTCACGCCGGAAGAGAGGCTGGCTTTTGCGCAGCTCATCGATACGCGTTTCAACCAGGTGCAATGGGAGCAGGAAGGCGAGGCCAAGCTGCAGTGGATCGACGTTGCCTCGGCAGCAGGGCTCGCGGAAGAAGAAGCACATCTGCGCAAGACTGTCCTGCTCGACACGGCGCCTTCGCGCGCCAGGGCGGCACGCGCACAGTTCGCTCCGTGGGCTCAAGTGGAGCGATCACGCATGCATTTTGCGGAGCTGGCAGAGACATCGGTGGAATATGCAAAGACGCTTACCGGGGACCAACAGCTACCGGTCCTGAATACGGCCGCCGATGCTTATCGCGACGCGGGGGATACAGCGGGCGAGTTGCGTACGCTGCAGTCGATGAGCAACGATGCGACCGTTCGCGAGCGGATGCTGGCACTGCTGCTGAAGCTGCGATCGAATGATTTTGCCACATACGGCACAGGCCGCGAGGAAGCCAAGGGAGCGTACGCGGCCGCAAACTACGCCGTCTCTCACGCCGACGTGAACATCACGCGGGCGGCTCTGCAGGCACATGACAAGACTGAGCCGGCATCGTGGGAACAAGCTTATTCCGCACTCGCAGGCCTTTACTTCCGCGACATGAGTAACGAAACAACGGCCGCGTTTCGGACCGTTGTGGCAGATGATCGCACTATTGGCGAGCGGCTTGCGCAGCGAAAGAACGAACCTGCTTCGGCTCTGACGGGCAATGTCTGGTTTTACTATGGCATGCGCGATGGAGTGTTCCGCACGCTGGCTCCGAAGGCGCAATGGACGCAGAACGATCCTGAGGATCTGCTCCCGGCTGAACTTGAGCGCAGCGCCTCGGCCGCGAACTACGCGGAGCTCGCGCGGTCGTATGCAGACGCGGACGAGACGGACTCGGCGCTTCGCGAATACAACCATGCACTGGAACTCGCGCCGGATTCGGCGATGGTGCATGACGCGATGGCGAGTCTTCTATGGAATGCACAAAGGAAGGACGAAGCTATCCAGGAATGGCGGGATGCGTTCTCGGCTTTGAATCGGGTGCAGGACAAAGGGGCAGCTCCGGAAAGCTTCTGGAGCAATTTCAATCTCATCGCGAGGCATGTCGGGCAGCGGCAGGTCTTCGCAAGCGTGCGCGCTGACATGGATGCGCTGCTGCGCAACTACATCGGCCGGAACGGGGAGTATCGCAGCGCGGAACTGCTGCAGGCTGCCTATGCAGCGAGCGGCGGCGGCGATGACGGCGCAAGCTGGTTGATCTCACTCAGCTCGGCGGGACAGGATGCCGCGTCGGTGCTGGCCGATGTCGATAACGCGCCCTGGCTGACGCCGGCGGCACGCGAAGCTATTCTTGAGCGCGAGCTCGAATTGTTACGCGCGCGGCCGTTGCCTTCGGGAACGCTGGGCGACTCCGGCGACTGGCGACTAAATAGCGCGCAGCGTGCACTGCTCGCGTTGTACGTGGCACAGAAAGAGGATGCGAAAGCCGAGACGATTCTTTCGGGCATGACCCGTCAGCTGCGCGATGAGGCAGACGCTTTTACGGCGGAGGTTGAGCTCGCGGCCCGCGGCCATCGGCTGGAGCCGTTCCTTGCGAATCTGAGTAACGGCGCGAACGCTCAAGCTGAGGCGTCCACGGGAGCGGCCTCTACTTCGCTTGAATCTCGTGTCCGGGCTTTGCGCGGCGTCGCCGCAGATCTGGAGCGCCAAGGCGATAAGGCCGGTGCGCTTGTGATCTGGGAATATGTGTTTGCGCAGCTTGAGCTCAGTCGCAATCTCGCGGTCTCGGATTACGCGGGACTTGCGCGGGCCCGTCTCATCAACAACGACACCGCGGGCGCCGTGACAGTGCTGCGGCGCATGACCATTAGCGGCGACGGCGGCGATGCGCAGGGGGCGGTGACAGCCTATGACTCGGCGGCACGCCTGCTTGAGTCGAACAATCATGAGGCCGAGGCCATTGAGTTTTTAGCCGCGCTGGTGAAGGAACAGCCGTGGAACGCGGAGTACGGCATCCGGCTTGCACGAGCCGAGCTTCATACGGGCCGTGACAGCAGCAGCGCGGTTGCGGTGCTGACGGCTATAGCCTCGAGTGGCGCGAACAGCTACGAGCAGCGCGTGCAGGCGGTGCTGCTGTTGCGAAAGGGCAGTCACCAACCGGCGAATTTTGGCAGCAAGGAACTGGCTTTACTTGCGGGGGGCAAGATTACTCCGCTGGACGCGCGGCAGCCCTACTTTGCTGTTGCCCGTATTGCCGCTGCCAATGGTGCTGCTGCGACGGCGGAGAGTGCGCAACTGCTTCGTGAGGCTATCGCGATGGCGCCAAAGGGCCTGCCCGATCAAGATGGATTCACGGGAGCCGATTTACGTCTCAAGATCTTCCGGGCCGAGGCGGCACAGGGCAACAACGCAACGGCGCTTGCCGTGCTGCAAACGCTGGTGCGGCCGGGAGCGGCCAATGCGGAGGCGGGTAATGAAGTCGCGGACGATTCCGATGGCGGCGCGGATACGGATACTGTGTCCGAGGCTGATTCCGGCGCGGCGGCGACAGATGCGGACAGCATCTCGTATGAGGACCTGCGCGAGGGCGTTGCACTGAAAACAGAACCGCTGGACGTGCTGGAACGGCGCGTTCCTTTGCCGGGGTCTGGTCATCGCACCGATGCGGAGCGACTGGCGCTCTCGCTCGCGATTGCGCAGGTTGATGTGCATACCGATAACGAAGCAGCGGCGCTGCCATATCTGAAGCTGGCCGCCGCTCTTGAGACGGACACGGCCCGCGTGACCGATCTGAATAGCCGCTGGCGTTCCCTTGAAATCGACCTTGCACTCGAGGCAGAGAACAGCGGAAGACGGCCGACGATTGGCAGAGCGCTGGATCAACCGGGCGAGGTGAGGCCCAGAGTGACGCAGGCACAGATCGCCGGAGCAATGACAAAGCGGGAGGCGAAATGACTCCTGGGACACGATCACGTTTGACACGAGCCGGGGGCTTTTTGGCGCGACGGCACGTTGCCGTGCTGGCGGCGTTGATGATCACGACAGTGGCGGCCGGTGCGGTGTGGGCGGTGATGCAGATTGCCACACCCGCTTCATCGCAACTGACGGCCATGCTGCCGCAAGGCTCGCTGCTCACGATCGAGGCCAGGGATTTCTCCGCGGTGCTCAGGCAGTGGAACGGCTCACCGGAGAAGCAGGCATGGCTCAAGAGCGACAACTATGCGGCCTTTTCGCGTTCGCGACTTTTCAGCCGGCTGGGCGATGCACAGGCCGATTTTGCGCGCGCGGCCGGGCTGCCGCCGAACCTGGATTTTCTGAACGAAGTTGCGGGCACCGAGAGCGTGTTTGCATGGTATGACATCGGCCGGCTTGAGTTTCTTTACATCACTCGAATGCCTGCCGATCAGGCAGAGAAGACGCGCCTGGTGCAACTGCGCAGTAAATTTACACCGCGCCAGGCAGGTGGACAAACGTTTTATATCCGCAACAGCGCCAGTCCAGGTATCGCGCTTCCGCCGGGGGCTGACGCGACGCAGCCTGCGGACGGCGCGAACGACACGGCCGGTGGAGAGATTCGGACGGTTGCGTTCGCCACGGTTGGGGATTGGCTGATTCTTGCCACCCGTGAAGACCTGATGGCCAGCGCGCTCATGCTGATGAATCAGTCCAAAGCGTCGGCTCCGGTGGCTTCGCTTGCGGCCGAGCCATGGTTTATCGAGGCGCACGCGGCGGCGGCGAAAGATGCCGGCGACCTGCGCATGACGTTGAATCTGGATCGCATTGTTCCTTCGCCCTACTTTCGCAGTTACTGGGTACAACGAAATATCACCGAAATGAAGCAGTACCGCAGCGCCGTTGCGGATCTCTACCTGAACCGGCCTGATTTCCGTGAGGAGCGTGAGCTGGTTACCAAAAACCCGGCGGATACGGTCGGAGAAGATCAGGATCTGCGGGCGCTTACTGCGTTGGTGCCCGATCACGCGGGAGTCTATCGCGCGATTGCGTCGCCGGATGCGGACGCGGTGGTTGCGAGTCTCGACGAGAAGCTGCTTGCGCGAAGCGCGGGCACCTATAGCGACTTGCGCTACGCTTCCCCGGCTGACGTTTCCGTGCAAAATGCCGGCTCCGCATCTGAGCTCGAGGCGCGGATCGATGTGCCAGCGATTGCCACGCCGGCAAAAGGGAGCGAGCTCGATCTGCTGCGCGACGCTCTTGCCGGCACGAAGCTTACCGCGATGATGACGGTAGACCGCACCGGACCGGCACGCGATGGTGTGTGGGTTCCCTTCTCCGCAGGGGTTGTGTTGAGCGCGGCGAAGCCGTGGGATCAACCTGCGATGCAGGCCGCCCTGAAACGAGCGGTCGCCGCGCGCCTTACGGCGGGCAATCTCGGACTGGATTGGAAGGCGGTGCAAGCGGCCAACGACAGTTACTTCGAGATCAGCGATGCGCGTCCGCTGGAACTCGCATTCCGAGGCAATCTCTGCATCGTCAGCGATGACCCTGCTCTGATGCGCGATATGCTTGTCCGTGCTTCGCAGCCGTCTACCAGCCGGTCGAACGCCGCATCGGATGAAACGTTGATTGCAGGTTTTGACCTGACGCGTGAGCGAGCGCCCTTTGCCCGCTGGACGAATATCGTCGATCGCGTTGGGCAACGCGATGCCGCGATGCGGAATGGCACTGCCGGCGATGGACCGGACGACGCGGGCAATTCCGGCTCTGGAGCGGAGCCAGGCTTTTTTGCCCGCAATGTGCGTGGTCTCGGCACGGTCTTTTCTACGCTGCAGAGTGAAGAGATTGTCGAGCGCAGGGATGGGCCGCTGGTGCGCCAGACCGTTACCTATGCGTGGACGCCATGAAGATTGCTTTTGCAGTGCTTGCCGCGTTGCTGGCTATTCCTGGGCAGATGACGCATTCTCCGCAAGCAGACGGCGCGCGACCGGACCTGTATGGCGAAGCGGCACAAGCGATGCTGAACCGTAGCTTTCCATCGCAGCGCATCGAGTATCTGCTCTTCGATCTTCGTGAGAACCGCATCGAGGCCATGCGCTGGAACCAGCCGGATCAGCCTCTTCCCTTTGGCTCACTGCTCAAGCCTTTTGTTGCGCTTGCCTACGCCGGTCTTCAAGTCGGCGATCGTCCCATTTTTCCTGTCGTCACCTGTCATGGAGCATCCGATGGCTGCTGGCGCTCGCTCGGTCACGGGTCGATGACACTGGAGCGGGCGGTAGCCGAATCGTGCAATGCGTATTTTCTGACGCTTGCGCGGGCCGTTGCGGCCTCTCCCGATGGGGTGCTGGCAATGGGCCGCGTAAGTAACCGCTATGGGTTGCCGCCGCCTTTCGGGTTCGATGGCGGCGTGGTCGCGGCACCCGACCTGATCGGTCTGACGACGGCATGGCGCGTCAGGCCGCCGGCGCTCGTTCGCGCGTACGCCAGACTGTTTGCAGAACCGCTCACTCCGGTGACGGCGCGGCTGCGCGAGGGCATGCGTATGGCCGCGGTTGGGGGCGGCACTGCTTCACACGTGGGCAGACATGCGGGCGGTGTGCTGGCTAAGACTGGAACCGCGCCTTGCGTTGCTTCCGCCGACGAACCCTGCCTGGCGAACGGCGACGGCGGCGCGATCGTGGCTTTTCCCGCAGAGGAGCCACGACAGGTGCTGCTGGTGCGCGAGCGGGGAACGACGGGCGCGGAAGCCGCAGCCACGGCGGGCGCGATGCTTTCTCTGCTGGAGAAGAGCGATGCGATGGCTCGTTGACATGCGGGGTAAAGCCAGGTCGAGGTTGAATTGGCGCCTCACTGTCGCTGGATTTGCGGTGGCCTTTGCGCTTCGGGCGTCTGCTGCGCCGCTTGCAGACAGCAATCGGACAAGCACCGACATGATCCGCATCTCAGTGCTGTCGTTGTTTCATCCCAGGGAGCTTTTGATCATCCCTGCGCCCGGCTCTTTTCTGGAGGTGACTGCGGGCGGTGAACGCCTTTCGGTTCGGCAGGGCGCTGCTGCTCGCGTCCTGCTCGATGGCACGCGGCTCAGTGTCTCGACCGGCCGCGATACCGATTCGCTGCGAGCCGACGATGTGCACAGCAGCCGGGAGGGATGGTTCCTGCTGCAAGTGCCGGGAAAACTGCGCCGGCGTTATTTCGGCGTACTCGCGATCAGGCCGCGCGGCTCCTCTCTGGAAGCCGTTGTCACGATGCCGCTTGAAACGGCGGTGGGGTCTATCGTCGCTGCCGAGAGCCCGCCCGGCGCGCCGCTGGAAGCGCTCAAGGCACAGGCCGTAGCGACGCGGTCTTTTCTGATCGCGCGGCAGAGCGGGCATATCGACTTCGATTTCTGCGATACGACGCATTGCCAATTTCTGCGGTCGCCTCCGGAGGAGCACAGCCTGGCTGCGCGTGCTGCCGCGGCTACGAGCGGACTTGTGCTGATCTGGCATGACTCGGCCACCGCGCAGGACGAGCCTGTGGCTGCAATGTATGCGCGCAGTTGCGGAGGCGAGACGCACAGTCTGCGCCAGATTGGAGCGCATCCGAGAGGGTATCCCTACTACGCGGTGCGATGCGCTTATTGCCGGCGGCATCCCGAGGTGTGGCAGCGGCGGCTTGACGCATCCGCTGTGCCGCTTACGGAACGCGACCGGCTGCAGTTCAACCGCATTCACGGCTGGGGAGCGATTCCGAGTCTCGCAGATGACGCGTCGCATCCTGGCGCGGGGAGCGCGGAGATCGAGGGCCGCGGGGTCGGGCACGGCATCGGGCTTTGCCAGCTTGGTGCGGCGGATATGGCTCGGCAGGGCGCTTCGTTTGAGCGCATTCTTGCGCACTACTACCCCAATACACAGATTCGCGGCGTGGCTACACAGCCGGCTTCGCCTGTGGTTCCCTGAGTGGTTAGGCGCTATGCAAAATCGTTGCCGAAAACCGCGGAACGCAAGCGCCGCACCGGCGGCCTTCGGTACACTGGAGGAAGACACGTGGGCCTATAGCTCAATGGTTAGAGCAGCGGACTCATAATCCGTTGGTTCCAGGTTCAAGTCCTGGTGGGCCCACCAGGTTTTTGTACAGAACAGATGAAAATGGCCCGGATGCGCTGTCTTGCGTCCGGGTCATTTTCATTTCGGCTGCTGCTGGTTTGGGCTTACGGCTGTTCGTCGCTCAGAGAGGGTGGTGCATCTTTTGCGGCTGCACCCCACGATTCATTGGGGGACGCGCCGAGAACAAAGCTCATCGACCCGCCGTCGCTTATGTTTTGGAATCCGATCCAGTTGTGCGCGTGGGCGGTTCCGTTCAGCTTGACGCTCTGGATGTAGGGCGTGTTCTCGGGGTTCGCAGAGGTTTCAATGGTGAACGTCTTGCCTTTGTAGGGCGCGCGCAGGTGGATGACTACCTTGGAAAAGACCGGGCTGGTCAGTTCATAGGCGAGGCTGGCGGGATCGACCGAGTAGAAGCCCATCATGCTCATGGCCGCCCAGGAGGACATTTCGCCGCAGTCGTCGTTGCCGGGGATGCCGTCTGGCGTATCGGGATAGTTTTCCTTGAGCACGCGACGCACGACGCGTTGCGTCTCCCAGGGCTTGCCTGAGAAGTTGAACTCGAAGGGCGCTTCGAGGTCGGTTTCGTTGTATGGGTTGTAGTACTGGCCGTACCAGCCGGGAGTCTTGTAATTGAAGAATTCGGTGAGGCGCTTGTTGAAGAGGTCTGGACCGACTGCGTTTACGAGCCACTTGAGATCGGTCGGGGCGAACCACTGGTAGTGCCAGCCTGAGCCTTCGATGAACCCGTGGCCGTCCTGTGCGGGATCGAAGTTTTCGACCCGACTTTCCGTCGGCATTGCGTGGGCGGAAGTAGTGGTCTTCAGGGTTGAAGAGGTTGCGGTAATAGAGTGAGCGCTCGTACAGCTTCTTCGCGTCATCGGTTTTGCCCAGTCGCTTTGGCGAGATGGTAGAGCGATGCATAGCCGATTACGTCTTCCTGCAGCTGCGAGACGGAGCCGTAATCGACCTTGTCGTTGGGAACGTAGTGGATGTTGTTGATCCAATCCATGCCTGGCTGGCCCTGATAGGGCTTGCCTGCAGGCGCGGGTTCTGTGGCGTCCTTCCACATGCCTTCCCATGCGGTGTTGATGTCGAAATCATGCAGCCCATCGAGGTATGCGGTGCTGACGATGACGGAGAGCGGACTGCCGGCCATGACGTTGGTGTAGGCGATTGATCTGCGGCCAGCGGTCGATCCAGCCGCCTTGCCGGTACATGAGGGCTACAGACTCGGCCATGTCTTCGGTGCGCTTGCGGTTCGAGCAAAGCGACGAGAGGCATCTGGCTGCGGTAGATATCCCAACCGGAGAAATTGCCGTAGAGCAGGTGACCCGGCTTGACCTGATGAATGACGTGGTCGAAGCCGATGTAGCGGCCATCAACGTCGCTCAGGATGTTTGGCATGAGCAGGCTGTGATAGAGGGCGGTGTAGAAAATGCGCTCATCGGTTTCTGTTCCGCCGGAAACGTCGATGACGCTGAGGGCCTTGTTCCATGCGGCCTCTGTGCTGTGGTGAATCTGGTCGAAGGTCTTGCCGGTGGCTTCGGTTTTGAGGTTGTTCTTTGCGCCAGCGAGGTCAACGTAGGAGATGCCGATTTGCGCGGTGATGGTTTGTGGTTGCGCTGAGGACGGCCATGACGCGTAGGCGCCGACCCATTGATCGTGATTGGTCTGCGTGACGGAGCGGCTGCCTGCGGTTGGGGCTGCATTTGCTTTGGGGTCGCCGTTCCAGGTTCCGAACTGGTTGAAAGCGTGGTCGAAGTGGATGACGAAGTAGGTTTTGTAAGTCTGCTTTACGTCGCAGAAGGCTTCATTTTCAACGTAGCCTTCGATGTCGCGGTCGCCCACGATACGCGCTTCAGCAGCGGTGGTGTGATTGAGCGTGTGGCTGATGGGGAGCAGGAAGTTGGCAGGCTGACCTGCCGGGATAGGTGAACCGCACCATGCCGGTGCGCTCCGTAGCGGCAAGCTCCGCATTGATGCCGGTACGATCGAGGCGCACCTGATAGTAGCCGGGCGAGGCTGACTCCTGATTGTGCGAATAGGGCGACTGGAAGTCAGACTCCTGTGTGGCAACCGCGCCCGTGGTTGGCATCATGAAGACTTCGCCTTCGTTGGGGCATCCCACGCCGCTCATGTGGGTCATGCTGAAGCCTTTGATGGTCATCTGGTCATAGTGGTAGCCGAGCCCGTGATCTTCCGTATCCGGGCTTAGCTGAACCATGCCGAAAGGCGCGACAGGACCGGGGTAGAGATTTTCGGTGTCTCCCGGACCTTTGCCGGTGCCGACGAAGGGATTGACCTTGTGCGCGAGGGTTGCTTCGCTGGCGGTTTTAGCGCCGAAGGCGCTGGCGGTGGCTCCGTTGATGGCGAGAGAGACTAAGGCCAGTGAAACGGCACCTATCCGGCTCATGGAAGATAGGTGCGAGATTGGAAATCGAACAGACATATGCTGCTCCTGACTGGATTTGTAGCCGTTGTGCGGGGCGGAACAGAGCGAGGGTTAGGAGTGCTCCGCCGCGGTTCGCACCAATGGTATCGTTTCCACCGCTACTATGGATAGCAGACTTTACACTGCAGTCTGCTGAAGTTTCGCCGTGTCGCATAGTTTGTGATGAAAGCTACGAATCATCCTGTCGCGAGGAAACATTGACTGAGCAACATGCAGAGGTAGCCATTATTGGGGCAGGAATACTGGGGCTGGCGCATGCGTATCTGGCCGCGAAGGCTGGAAAGCGCGTGGTGGTGTTTGAGAAAAGTCCGCGCGCGGCTGGCGCTTCTGTTCGCAACTTTGGCATGGTGTGGCCGATTGGGCAGCCTGCGGGCGAGATGCTGTCGCTGGCGCTACACAGCAGTGAGCTTTGGCTTGAGATTTTGCGCGAGGCCGGGCTGCCGTTTCGCGAGACGGGATCGCTGCACCTGACGTATCGCGACGATGAGGCACGGGTGGCGCAGGAGTTTGCCGGGCTTGCTTCTGAGCTTGGATATCGTTGTGCATGGCTGGATGCCGAGGGTGTGCTGGCGCGTACTGAGGCTGTGCAATCCAAGGGCTTGTTGGGCGGGCTGTGGAGCGATACAGAGTTCACGGTGGATCCTCGGCAGATCATTGCTTCGCTGCCGCTGTTTCTGGAGGAGCGCTATAGAGTGCGGTTCGCCTTTGGCACGCTTGTGCATGGGATTGCGCTGCCGGAGATTGAGACGAGCAACGGCACGTGGTACGCGGAGACGGCGATTGTATGCAGTGGTGATGATTTCCAGAGCCTCTATCCGCAGGAGTTTGCCAGGAGCGGGCTGACGCGCTGCAAGCTGCAGATGATGCGCACCGCGCCGCAGCCGGGTGGATGGCAGCTTGGGCCGTCGCTGGCCGCTGGGTTGACGCTGCGCTTTTATCCGGCGTTTCAGGTGTGTCCGTCGCTACCGGCACTGGCGCGGCGAATTGCGGAAGAGACGCCGGAGCTGGATCGATGGGGAATTCATGCGCTGGTTTCGCAGACGGCGGATGGGGCGCTGACGCTGGGTGATTCGCATGAGTATGGGCTTGCCGTGGATGTATTCAACAAGCAGGAGATTGACGATTTGATTCTTGATTACACACGGGGCTTTTTACGTGCGCCGGATCTGACGATTGCGGAGCGATGGCATGGGGTGTATGCGAAGCATCCGGAGAAAGCGCTGGTGACGATGACGCCTGCGCCGGGGGTGCGGGTCGTTGTTTCGCCGGGTGGGTCGGGAATGACGCTGTCGTTTGGCATGGCTGCGCAGTCGATGCGCGCGATGGGAGTTACGCATGACGCCTGATAGCAAGCCGATCATTCCGATGGTGGTTCTAGACTGGGCTGGGACCGTGGTGGACCACGGCAGTATTGCTCCCGTAAAGGCGCTCGAAGACATCTTCGCCGCGGAGGGGATCGATGCGCCGCGAGCGCTGGTGCGCAAGTATATGGGGTTGGCGAAGCGCGATCACGTGAAGGCGCTGCTGTGGGAGCCTGCGATCGCTGCGCAGCTGGCGCGTCTGCATGCGCGGCGCGTTACGGAAGAGGACGTTGACCGGCTGTATGCGCGGTTTGAGCCGCAGATGATGGCGCTGCTGCCGGGATATGCCGCGATGATCGCAGGAGCGGCTGGGGTTGTTGATGAGCTTCGTTCGCGCGGAATACGCATTGGTGGAACGACAGGTTACACACGGCCGATGCTGGATGAACTGGTGCAGCTTGCTGCGAAGCAAGGGTATCGCACGGATGCTTCACTCTGCCCTGAGGATGTGGGTGCGGGCAGGCCACATCCGTGGATGTGCTATCGGCTGGCGATTGATCTGCGCCTGTATCCGCTGTCGCGTTGCGTGAAGGTGGGAGATACGCCTTCGGACATTGAAGAAGGTCGCAATGCTGGCATGTGGACGATTGGGTTGACGCGCAGCGGCAATGCCGTGGGGCTAACGGAAGCTGAGTGGAAGGCGCTTGATGCTGCCGATCAGAAGCGTTTGCTGGCTAATGCTGAAAAAGAACTTGGAGACGCGGGCGCGCATCTTATGGCCGAGTCGGTTGCGCATATTTTGCCGCTACTAGACGAGATTGAGGGGCGTATTCGCGCCGGTGAATTACCACGCTAGCGGCGCCGCTGGAGCGAAGCACGCCGCAACGGCTACACTTCCATCGAGGGTTTATGAGTCAGGACGACGAGAAGCGTAAAGTTGCCATCCGAGCGGCAGGGCTGGTGCAGGATGGCATGGCTGTGGGTATCGGAACCGGATCGACCTCGCACATGTTCATTGAAGAGTTGGGCGGGTGTGTGAAGCGTGAGGGGATGCGCATTCGCTGTGTCGCGTCGTCGAATGCAAGCCATGAGTTCGGTGCTTCACTTGGCCTGGAAGTGGTGACTCTGAATGAACTGCCCGAGCTCGACATCTACATCGATGGCGCGGATGAAGTTGGTCCCGGGCTCGCACTCATCAAGGGCGGCGGCGGGGCGCTGCTGCGGGAAAAGATTGTTGCCAGTGCTGCGAAGCGGTTTGTGGTAATTGTCGACTCATCCAAGGTTGTGCCGCTGCTCGGCGAATTTCCGTTGCCGGTGGAAGTGATCAAGATGGCGAAGCCAGTGGTCGAGGCAAAGCTTACGATGCTGGGTTACAACCCGGAGCAGCGCAAGCATGCAGATGGCTCAGACTACCTAACGGATGAGAACAACTTTATCCTCGATTGCCACTGTGGAGAGATTCCGGACCCGGTGAAGACGGCTGCGGAGATTCGCGCGATAGTTGGCGTGGTGGAACATGGGCTCTTTCTGCATATGGGATCGCTGGCGCTGGTTGCCACGCCCCAGGGCGTGAAGGAGCTTAAGCCGTAGTGCGCTCCGTCACGCAACACCCAACACTTTGACGATGACACGCTTGCGGCGCTGGCGGTCGAATTCGGCATAGAAGACACGCTGCCATGTGCCGAGATCGAGTCTTCCGTTGGTCACAGGCAGCGTGGTTTCGTGGTGCAGCAGCAAGGCTTTCAGATGCGCGTCGGCGTTGTCTTCGCCGGTCTGGTGGTGTTTGTACTCCGGGCGCTCGGGAGCCAGCTCTTCGAGCCATTTGCCGATGTCTTCGATGAGGCCGCTCTCGAGATCGTTCACATAGATGGCGGCGGTGATGTGCATGGGCGAGACGAAAACACAGGCCGTCTTTGATGCCACTGCGGCGCACGATCTGTTCCACCTGATCAGTGATGTGCACCATCTCGTTGCGCTTTTTGGTTTCAAAGACGAGATATTCGGTGTGTGCCTTCATCTCCATTCGATCTCCTCACGTGGGCGCTCAGGCAAAGTGCTTCCATTCCGTCACGGTGTATTTATCGCCGCCTGATTGGTCGGCTTTCCCTACGCCATTGCTCCATGCGAGCCTGAGCTCAGTTCCGCCATCATGCAAAACGAACGGCGTGGCTCCATCGCCATAGACTCGCACTGTCAGCTTGCGGCTCTCTGGCGAGTCTGCATGTGGACCGACGGCGGCCCATGGCATGATGCTGCCGCTCGCGATATAAACCGGGATTCGCTCACGGGTATGCGACACCGTGAACTCGCGACCATCGACAGGTTCGCCTGTCCACAAATCATGCCATTTTCCCTCGGGCAACACGACCTTGCGCTCGGCTTCGCCAGCAAAAAGCGGTGCGACGATGATGCGGTCGCCGATCCAGTACTCGTCGTCCACTTCGCGCAGGCTCTTGTCCTGGGGATTTTGAAGCGATAGCGCGCGAAAGGGAGGCGTACCATCCTGCGCGTACCGGGCAAAAGCTGCCTTAAGATACGGCACCAGGGCCATGCGCCAGCCAATGGTTTCGCGGCATCGCGCTTCGAGTGTTTCCCAATCCGGCAGTAACTCTCCGGCATTGTTTTTCTTGCGGTCAAGCTGCTTCCATGGCGGCGACTGGATGTACCAGCCATTGACCATTGCCAATGGTGAGAATACGACGCTTTCGAGACGCCGGATGAGGTCTTCTTCGCTGACTGCATCGCGCACCTCGGGGCACCAGAGCAATCCGCTGAAACCGGAGTTGACCAGCGCGCGAATGAAGTCGCGATGCTGGTAGAGGTCGCTGTACAGCACGAAGGGATAGGGCGCGGCTAGCGCGCCGCTTGAGCGAACCAGGTTGTAGGTGGGCTGGCGGCGTTTGAGGAACTGGTCCCAGATGGCCCGCTGGTAGCCCAGCCCAAACAAGTTGTGCATCTGCTCGCCGTCGATGCCGGAGGGGAAACGGCTGCACTCAGGAAACGACCATCCGCCGGTGTAGTCCGAGTTATCGCACTCATCGAGTTTGAAGCCGCTGACGCCGAGGTCGATCAGAGCTTTGCCGTGATAGTCGCCAAAGACTTTACGCGCAGGTTCTCCGGCGAAGTCGGGTACGAGGCCGCCCCACACTCCATAATTGCCGGAGTAAGGTTCAAGCTGCGCGAAGATCGGAGACGCCGGATGAGTAAAAGCGTGCTCCCACAGATTGACTTTGTAGTTGAGTTTCGTTGCCTCATCGACGAATGCTTTTGGATCGGGGAAGCGCGACGGTTCCCAGACGAAGGTGCACGGATAGGCATGCGTCTGCCAGCCCGGCTCAAGCCCCAGCACATCGCAGGGAATATTGCGGTTGCGGAACTCCTGCGCCAGCGCGAGTGCGCTCTTCGCGGTGCTATGGGCGTCGGCGCGGTACCAGAAGCCGAGGCCCCACTCGGGAGGCAGTACGCCACCGCCGGAGAAGATGTTATATCGGCGAACAGCATCGAGCATCGTCGGGCCGGCGAAGAGATACACATCGACGCCGGAGGCGCGTGGCACTTCGATGGTGATGGCTGCGCGTTCTTCGTCGGTAACGCTCTGCGTGTAGTTGGGGTCGAGACTCGCACGAGCTGCGGCGCCCTCGGGCTGCCTGGGCTTATGCCGCACATCTCCAAAATAGAAGGTGGCGTAACGCGACGTATCAACGAAGATGCCGATGCCCTCGGTCGTGACATAAAACGGAACTGGGGCATGCGTGTCGCCTGTGTCTCCGCGTGGATCGGCGTTGACGCGAACTGTCTTCTTCTTACCGCGCTGAGCGAAGGAGAGCAGTTGCAGTCCCAGGCCGTATACCTCCTCGTCTGGCATTAGAGGCAGTTGCAGCAAGCATCCGCGCTCCGTGCGCTGCGCTTCCAGCGCAGATATGGGCGGCTGCGCGACGGTGGGCAGGTGTGCGAAGGCGGATTCGAGTGGCGGCACCGATCTTGCGGCGACCGGGGTGACGTGCTCCGGCTTGCCGATTCGCGCGCGCCAAACGCCGGGAAAGACCTGCGTCCACACGGCAGGCTCCATTTTGCTGCTCGCAACCGACTGCGGATGTGCAAGCGAGCCCGCCGCGGCGGCCGCTCCCGTTGCAGCCAGTCCTCTGGCGAGATCACGCCGTGAAATCTTCACGCATCATTTCCTTTTCTTCTCAGGAGTTGACTGAGCCACGGTCTAATCCTCCAGCGCCTTGGCGTACTTCGATTCTGTCAGGTCCAGTTCGCGCTCGAGGCGGCGCAGCACCTGGTCGTTGATGCGGCCTTCGTTGCGGAGGCGGATTGCGGTTTCGCGCTCGGCCTTTGCCCCCTCTTTGGAGAGATCGACAAAGCGCTGGTGATGCTGGCTGATCTCTTCATCCTCGCTCGCGGTCAGGCCGGCGAGGCGCGAGCGATAGTGGCTCATCACGTCTTCGTACACTTCGTCGGGTTGACCGCCGCTTTCCTGCAAAGTCTGCAGATGCGCTACTGCTGCTTCGAGTACCATACGACGCGCTTCGCGTTCTTCGCAGTCAGGGCCGCTCGATCCCTGAAGTCCGAGGGCGCGGATGAGCGCAGGAAGCGTCAGCCCCTGCAAGACAAGCGTCACAAGGATGACGCAGAAGGTGAGGAAGACGATGAATTCGCGCTGCGGAAAGGGACGGCCGTTGTCGAGCACGGCGGGCACGGCGAGGGCGGCAGCCAGCGACACTCCGCCGCGCATTCCGGTCCAGCCCAAGACGAAGATTTGCCGCGTTGGAGGGGCGGGCTCAAGCTGATGATCCATCTTGCGGCGGATCCAATAGGAGATGTGTGCGCCGGGGAAGACCCAGAGCAGCCGCAGCGCGATCAGTGTGGCGCTGAAGAGCAGGCCATCGCGCACGAGATCGAGCATGCCGTGATCGCGAATCATGCCGAGAATGGTGCGCAATTGCAGACCGATGAGCACGAAGACCAGACCGTTCAGAATGAAGGTGAACGACTGCCAGAAGGACCAGATCTGGATGCGCACGGGCGGAGAGAACATGGTTGCGCTGTGCCGGGTGAGGAAGAGACCGCTGGCGACGACGGCCAGGACGCCCGAGGCGTGAATCGCGTCGGCAGCGAAGTAGGCTCCGTAAGGAACGAGCAGGCTCAACGCGATTTCGATGGGGCCGTCGTCGATGCGGCGCTCGGCGTGGTAAACGATCCAGCCAACGGCCAGACCCACAGCCACGCCGCCGACGATGAGCCAGAGCAAGGTGAGGAGACCTTCGGATACGGTTGGGACCTCGCCGCTTACCACCAACGCCACGGCGAATTGGAGCGCGAGCAGGCCGGTTGCGTCGTTGATGAGGCTTTCGCCCTCGAGCACATCGACGATGCTGCTGGGCAGGCCGACTTTGCGGGCGATCGAGGTGGCGGCGATCGCATCTGTTGGAGCGACGATTGCGCCCAGTACCAGGCCAAGGCGCCAGTCAAAGCCGGGCAGCAGGCGTGGTGTCAGCAGAGCGACGCCGACTACCGTAAATCCGACGAGGCCAAAAGCGAGAAAGAGAATGCTGACGAGGTTGAAGCGGAAATCGCGCCACGAGGTGGTCCACGCGGAGGAGTAGATGAGCGGGGGAAGAACGACGAGGAAGATCAGGTCAGGATCGAGGGTGATTCTGGGTATCCACGGCACGAAGCCGAGCAGCAGGCCGCCGACGATCATGACGATGGGATAAGGTGTGCCGATCTTGCGCGCGATCTGGCCGAACCAGATGATGAAGAGCAGCAGGAGCAGGAAGATGAGTTCTACGCTTCTCAGTTCGGTCATCGTTTGCTCCTCTCTGTGCGAATGATGGAGATGAACAGGCTTGCCGCGGCCTGGGTCTGTCGCTGTAATACCCCATCATAGACAAGACTTGTGAATGGAACTGTCCGCGTCAGACACTTCGCCCGCGTGCGACGATAGAAACAGCCGCGTATGCCTGAACCTCTTCTCGAAATCCGCGATTTGCATATCTGGTTTGGTGCGGCGGAGGCCGTGCGCGGTGCGGATCTTTCGATTGCGCCAGGTGAGGTGCTGGGGCTGGTCGGCGAGTCTGGCTCCGGAAAGAGCGTGACGGCGCTGGCTGTGCTTGGGCTGCTGGACCCTGTGGCGCGGATTTCGGGGTCGATTCGCTGGAAGGGCCGGGAGCTGGTTGGACTGGATGAGCGTGAGCTTCGGCTAATTCGCGGGCGGGAGATTGCGATGGTCTTTCAGGAGCCGATGACGGCGCTGAATCCTGTGATGACGGTGGGGCGGCAGATTGCCGAAGCCGTCCTTGCCCATCAACCGGCACAGGGGCCGCGCATGACGGGCCGCGAGGCGAAGCACCGCGCTGTTGCTGCGATGGAGTCGGTGGCGATTCCGGAAGCGGCGCGGCGGTTTGGGGATTATCCGCACCAGTTTTCGGGCGGGCAGCGGCAGCGGATTCTGATTGCGATGGCGCTGGTGCATAAGCCGCAACTGCTGCTGGCGGACGAGCCGACGACAGCGCTGGATGTGACGGTGCAGGCGCAGGTGCTCGATTTGCTGAAAACGCTGCAACGCGAGCATGGGCTGGCCATGCTCTTTACCAGCCATGACCTTGCCGTGGTGGGCCAGGTGGCTGAGCGGGTGATGGTGATGCGCCATGGCGAGGTGCTGGAGAGTGGTCCGGCGCGCAAGGTGTTGACTGCGCCGGAGCATCCTTACACCAAAGGCCTGCTTGGAGCGGTGCCTACGCTGCAGACGGATCGCAGCAAGCCGCTGGCTATGCTGGCAAAGGAAACAACCACAACCTCGCTCTGATCGAAAAAGGCTGCAGACCATCAGCCAAATGAACGGAAGACTGCTACCCGATCCAGCTGTGGAGATTCTGAAGCTTCGAGCCAGTCCTGGGCGATAAGGGCTTCCACACATGGTCCGAAGGCCGCTATCCGAATCGTGCGGTTGCATGCTTCTTCACGCAGCCTGCCAAAGACTGTATTCAGCAGATTTCCTGTGAAAGGTGTGTAGAGATAAAAGACTGTTCCGCGGGACAAATCCGGGTGACGAACGTCTTCCTGGATGAATTGCACGTTGGTCAGGCCAAGCTCTGCGGCAGATTTGCGAGCGCATGCGATGTATGCCGGTTCGCGCTCGATCCCGACGCATTGCGCGGGCGTGACGATCCTCGCGAGCAGCGGGACATGGCCCAGTCCTGAGCCGAGGTCGATGAGGGTGTCTTCTGCGCTGAGGTTCAGTTGCCGTAACAGGTCGAAGATGTGACGTGCGGGGGTGGGCTGGTAGAAGACCATTTCGCCGCCGGGATGGGTCGGCGGGCTGTCGGGCTCGTGGAGTTGCAGGATTCCGGTGACGAGGTCATCACGCCAGTCGTAGGACAGGCCCGGCTTGATTTCTAACTCATGATTTCTGCCGGCTTCTATCCAACGGCTTAGGGCCGTGTGCCCGTTGCCGGCTTGAATCTCGCTGCGCAGACCGACGAACAGGGCCGCATTCGCGGTTTGGAGCTGCGAGGCCAGCACTTGTGCCTGATCGAGAAGAACGTTTTCGTTTGCGGTCTTATCGAGGTCATCGATCTTATCTGGGTCATCAACGAGCTCGAGAATCACTTCCAGCCGGTCCAGGACAGCTATCCGTTTGGCGAAATGATCCGGGTCGAGCAGCGCCGGTCGACTCTGGCAGAAGTGCAGGAGCGCTTCGAGATCGGCACTCCATCGATGTCTTCCAGACGAACCAATGTCCTCGTGAAACGCGAATTGAGCGCGCCGCATCAGCACCGAAAACTTCCTAAAGGGATTTAGGAGCGGTAAGGAAAGAGGGCTTGCAGGAGACCGGCGGAAGGTACACAACCGGGCTTCGCGTCTGAGATCACCCCTCAAGAGAAAGCGGCAACTTCGTGGACAACCGGATCGGGAATTTGATGAGAACCGCGGCGGACTTCCAGATAAGTGGAGGCTCCGCCGCAATACTCAGGTATGCAACCGCTCCGCGTTAGACTGCGGCTACGGCTTCGGCTGTTTCGGCTTCGGTTGCGCCCTCGGCGGCAACCGATACCTTCACATGCGCGGTGACTTCGCGGTAGAGCTTGATCGCGACCGAGATCTCGCCAACGGCCTTGATGGGCTCAACCAGTTGGATCTTGCGGCGATCGACATCAAAGCCGCGGGTTTCGAGCTCGTGCGCGATGTCGGCCGAGGTAACCGAACCGAACAGGTGGCCGTTCTCGCCCGACTTGCGGGTGAAGGACAGCGTGAGCGGTTCGAGCTGGGCTGCCAGCGATTCGGCCTGCGCCTTTTCCGTCGCCGAGCGGCGGGCAGCAGCGGCCTTCATCTGATCGATGACCGCTTTGTTATTGGCTGTAGCCTGCAGCGCGAGCTTGCGCGGCAGCAGGAAATTGCGGCCGTAGCCGTCGGCTACCTTCACCACGTCTCCGCGGTGGCCGAGATTGGCTACGTCTTCCTTCAGAATCACTTCCATGGTGACAACTCTCCAGTGTTACGGACGGCAACTCAGTCCCTCTGTGGGCTTGTGCAAAAGAGGGCAACACAAAGCCGAGAACTGCGCCGCGCCGGATTATAGAGCCATACCACGTTAGTCTGACTAGTCCACAAAAGACGCAAGATTACGATTATGTTCCAATTCGGTAATTTCTTGCACTTAAGTGAGTTACCAGACTTCCGGGGCTCTCTTAGTGACGTGCTGCAAACGGCAGCAGAGCGATGTTGCGCGCCTGCTTGATGGCCCGCGTCAAACGCCGCTGATGCGTGGTGCACACGCCGGTTAAACGACGAGGAACGATCTTCCCGCGCTCGGCAACAAAGCCCTGCAGCAGGCGAACATCCCGGTAGGGAATGGCGTCAATTTTTTCGGTACAAAACTTACAAACCTTCTTGCGGCGGAAGAACTTGCCGCGGCCGCCGGGGCCGCCGGGACGGGGACCACCCGGTCCACGGCCGCCAGGACCGCCAGGACCACTCGATGGTGCTGCGGGTGCAGGTGCTGCGCCGCCTTCGGGCGCCTTGACTGGTGTTTCGTCGGACATGTTGTTTCCTTTTCTTCAAGCGCGTTGCCCGGGGTCACCGGGGCGCAGGTTCCAGCGGTCCTCCACTGCTTTGGTGCCCTGACGGAGGACTGCGTTACAAAAACTTAGACGGTGACTTCGGCCGGTTCAGCAGCAGCAACGGGGGCGACCTCAGCTGGAGCTGGAGCCGCGGCCTGAAGCGGGGCTGGAGCCGGAGCTGGGGCCGGGGCCTGAACCGGAGGATGCTCGGCGCTCTGCTTCTTGCGCGAGGCGCGGAGGGCACGTACCTTGGCCAGACGCTTCTCTTCCTCGTCGATGCGCACGGTGATGAACTTGATCACCTGCTCGGTGACGCGCAGACGGCGCTCAAGCTCGGCAACGACCGCACCGTTGGCTTCAATGGTCAGCAGCACATAGTTGCCGTCATTGAACTTGCGGACGGTGTAGGCCAGCTTGCGGCGGCCCATCTTTTCGCTGGATTTGACCGTGCCGCCACCGTTGGTGACGGTGGCTTCGAACCCGGCAATCAGCTTGTCTACATCTTCATCGGCCACATCGGGGCGAACGATGAACATTACCTCATACAAACGTTCCATGTTTTGACTCTTCCCTTCGGCTGACTGCGCCGAAAACTGAATTCGAGTGGTTAGTGACTAGTGTTTAGTGGTTAGTGATTGAAGCCGCCGATTTCCATTCGGTTGCTAACCACTAGCCGCTAACCGCTCTTCACTGCTCTTTGCGGTTAAACTCATTCATCGCGGTGGCCGGGCCATCCTCGATGATCCTGCGGACCGCGGTGGCTGCCCGGTCCAGTACCGGGTCCAGCTTCTCGAGGTCCGCCCTGCGCATCGGCGTGAGGAGATAATCCATGCCGCCTCTGCGCTTTGCTCCGGCTGCGATTGCTTCGGGCGGAAGATCCGGTCCCACTCCGATGCGAATTCGCAACCACTCATGACTTCCCAACGCGCCGGAGATACTGCGCGCCCCGTTGTGCCCCGCCGCCGAACCACGCTCCTTGATTTTGAGCGTGCCGAGCGGCAGATCCAGCTCGTCATACAACACCACGAGGCTGGTTGGCCGGTCCGCTTCGCCAATACCGAACTCCTTCAGCAGAGCGGCTACGGACTGCCCACTCAGGTTCATGAAGGTTTCCGGCTTGGCTAGAATCACTTCCCGGCCGCCCATGCGGGTTACCCCGGTCTGGGCCTTGCATCTCCGGTTCTGGACCGTAACGCGTTCCTGCCCGGCGATACGGTCGATTGCTAAAAATCCCGCGTTATGCGGCGTCCACATGTACTCCATGCCAGGATTCCCGAGGCCGACCACTACGACTGGTCCATTGGGCTTTGCGAATTGTTCCGGCAGTTGTGCTTGATCGTCCATTGCTTAAGTGTGAGTGTGAAAGTGTGAGTGTGAACCGATTACGCTTTATCGCGCTCTCACACTCACACTCCACACTCACACTGTCTTTCCTACTTCTTGGCGTCGGCCGCGGGGGCGTCGGTCTTGCCCTTCTTGGCTACTTCGGGTTCGGCCGCGGCCGGTACTGCTGCCGCCGCCACCGGTTCTGCCTCGGCACGGATCGAGATCACGTGAGCGATCGTTGCATCCTCGGCGCTCAGGAACTTGATGGAACCGGAGTGCGGCAGGTCGCTGACGCGAATGACGCCGTGCATGCCGAGGTTGGTCACATCCACATCGATGTGGCTCGGGATATCGTTGGGCAGGCATTCGATCTGGACTTCGCGAAGCACCTGGTCCAGGATGCCACCTTCGTTCTTGACGCCTGTCGCCATACCAACCAGGCGAACCGGCACGCCGACGGTGATGGCCTTGTCGAGCGCGATACGCTTCAGGTCGATGTGCAGCAGGGTGTCCTTGACCGGCTCATACTGCCAGTCGACGATCATGGCCTTGGCTGCCGGATGACCGGTGACATTCAGGTCGAAGATCGAGTTGTGGCCCGATTCGGAGTGCAGAATGCGAAGAATCTGCTTGGGATCGACCTCGATGGCCACCGACTCCTGGCCTGCGCCGTATACGACGGCGGGAATCTTGCCGGCTACGCGCACGCGGCGGGCTGCGTTCTTGTTGAATTTGCCCTCGCGGGGCTGGGCTGCTACTACTTCAGGCATTGCTCTCTCTTTTCTCGGGCACGGAGTGGATACCGCTCCCTTTGCTCGGGAGGGACCAGGGACTAGGGACCAGGGAATAACGGACGATGCACAACTGATGCCGAGTTTGTTATTCCCTGATCCCTGTTCCCTTTTCCCTACCTTTAGTTGAACAACGTGCTTACGCTCGTTTCCAGGTGAATGTTTTCGATGGCCGCGCCAAGCAGGCCGGCGATCGAGAGTACTTTGATCTTGGACAGCTTCTGCGCAGCTTCGCGCAGAGGAATCGTATTGGTGACCACCAGCTCGGTGAGCCGTGAAGCCGCGATGCGGTCGACGGCCGGGCCTGACAGTACCGGATGGCTGGCGCAGGCGTAGACTGCCGCGGCGCCATTGGCCAGCAACGCGTCCACCGTCTTTACCAGCGTTCCAGCCGTGTCGACGATATCGTCGATTACCAGGCAGGTCCGCCCTCTCACATCGCCAATCACGTGCATCACTTCCGCCACGTTCATATCGGTACGGCGCTTATCCACAATCGCCAGCGGAGCGCCCATTTTGGTCGCGAAATGCCGGGCGCGCTCTACGCCACCCGCATCGGGCGAAACCACGGTCAGGTTGGGCAGGTTCATCTCCTTGAAGTGGCTCACCAGCACCGGGCTGCAGAACATGTGATCCACCGGGATATTGAAGAAGCCCTGAATCTGCGCCGCATGCAGATCCACAAACAGCGCCCGGTTGGCGCCGGCTGTGGTCAACAGATCGGCAATCAACTTCGAACTGATGGGCACGCGCGGACGGTCCTTGCGGTCCTGCCGTGCGTAGCCGTAATACGGAACCACCGCCGTGATGCGCTTGGCCGAAGCGCGCTTCAAGGCGTCAATCATGATGAGCAGCTCCAGCAGATGCTGGTCGACCGGATAACAGGTGGGCTGCACCAGGAATACGTCGGCACCGCGCACGTTATCGATCAACTGAAAATAAACCTCGCCGTCGGCGAAGCGCTGCAGCTTGCTTTCGCCGAGTTTAACGCCGACAAAGCGGGCAATTTCTTCGGCCAGAGGCAGATTCGCAGTTCCCGAGAAGAGCCGGAAGCTCTTGTCTTCTCCCAGACCCCGGCTGCGTTTCCGCTCGGATGCCGATTTCGTTTCTCTCAACTTTGGAGCGCCGTCCTGGCCTGCGCCAGATTGCCTCGCTGCGCCGTCCTGTAATCCGGGCTCACCCGACCCCGACGTCGTCGGAGTCTCTTCCATGACTGCCTGTTCTTCCGCGTTCATCGTTCGTGATCCTCCCAAGCTGGTTGGCTTTGGGGCTGTACGCCCTTGCGCTCTCGAACATGCCCACCCTCTTTTGCGCCAATTTCCGCGCTCGGAGAGAAGGCCCTAAACTGGCTGGGCGACTAGGATTCGAACCTAGACAAAGTGCGTCAAAGGCACTTGACCTACCATTAGTCGATCGCCCAGTAACATCGGCCGTAACGAGGGGTGAGTTTCGCTCTCCGCCGATACGGCTGTCAATCCTCAAGCAGAATCATGTTTTGCCAGTAGGGAATGCGCGGCAGGGTGCGGGTCAACAAGCTCTCGACTCCCAACTCACGCAGCCGCTGGCGGGCTGCTTCTGCATCTCTTTCGCCTCGGTAAAGACCAAAGAGTGCCGATCCGGACCCGGACAGAGAAGCGTAGAGGGCTGCCTCCGGAGTACCGGAAGCCGCAAGAGTGCGCTTGATCTCGCTTAGAAGGGGATGCTGCAGAAAGACGACACGTTCGAAGTCGTTCGCTATCCCGGTGCGGACAAGCGCGGACACCTGAGGTCCGGCCAGGTCTCCATCCCCACAATCAGTAATTGGGTTAGAGACACCGGAGGAGCCGTACTTTGCTTCGTATCCTGTTTCATTCAGGGCTTTCACCCCGGCGAAGCAGGCTGCATAGGCGCGGCTCAACTCATTCAGTTTATCCGCGCTTGCAGATTCGGTCAAACCTTCGCGGGCGCAGAGCTGGTCCCAGTCGCGAAAGGCCTGGGGGGTGGAGACGCCGACGGACGGCGTGGCGATAACGGTCCAGAGCGGCGCGAAGTCGGGGAGCGGAAAGACGGACTGGCCGCGATCCATGCCCAGAACCGCGCCGCCGATGAGAAACAGCGGCACATCGGAGCCGACACGTTCGGCGAGCAACAGCCGCTGCGCGGGCCATCCCGGCAGGTCTTCGCGGCGGATGCCGAGTTCGGTTTCCAGACCGACAAGGGCTGCAACTGCATTGGCTGATCCAGCGCCGAGACCGCCCTGTACCGGCAGCCGCTTTTCGATGTGGATATGCACATCGGCATGGATCCGAAGCGTTTCGAGCGTAAACTCCGCGATTTTCCAGGCGGTGTTGCGGCGGTCGGCCGGAACGCGCCGGTCATTGGAGCTCAGCCGGAGGGTCGTCTGCGTTGCCCGCTGCGCCGTAACCGTCAGCCGGTCATGGACTTCCAGCGTCTGATAGACCGTCGCGAGCGCGTGAAAACCGTCGGCACGGGGCGCACCGATGCCCAGGCCCAGGTTGATCTTCGCGTGTGATCGGACGGTGGTTGGCATGGCGAACTTCCAGTGTACCGGGCTGGAAGTCCGCCTGCATCCAGGACTAGTCCATCAGCTTCCGTGTCAGATAGGTGTAGATCATGGCATCCGTCCCAGCCTGCTCTTTCAAGTCCGCGCCCGCGCCGTGGCCGCCCTCGGTAATTTCGTCGTAGAAAAACGGCTTATGGTATTGCTCCATCAGCGCGGCGAATTTGCGCGCGTGCACCGGGCCGACGCGGTCGTCCTTGGTGGTGGTAAAGATCAGCGGTTCCGGGTAGTCGACGTCAGGCTTGAGGTTGTTGTAGGGAGAGATCGACGCCAGGAAAGCGCGCTCTTCGGGGACTGAAACCGAGCCGTATTCGCCTGTCCAGGAAGAGCCGGCGGCTATGTGCTCGAAGCCGAGCATGTCGAGCAGCGGTACTTCGATCACGACCGCGTGCCATAGGGCTGGGTGCTGCTCGAACTCGACGCCCATGAGCAGGCCACCGTTCGAACCGCCTTCGATGCCCAGCTTGCGCGGCGCGGTAATCTTCTTCGCGATCAGGTCTTCGCCGACGGCAGCAAAGTCGTCGTAAATGCGCTGCCGATGAGTCTTGAGGCCGGCATCATGCCATGCCGGGCCGAATTCGCCTCCGCCGCGGATGTTAGCCAGCGCATAAGCCCCGCCTCGCTCGAGCCAGAGCTTGCCGCGCAAGCCGCTGTAGACCGGCGTTTCGGAGATCTGGAAGCCGCCGTAGGCGTAGAGCAGCGTCGGCGTGGTGCCGTCGTAGGGCATGCCTTTGCGGTGGACGAGGAAGTAGGGTACCTTCGTGCCATCCTTTGACGTGGCCTCGAACTGCTCCACCACATCCTGCGAGGCGTCGAACTGCGGTGGCAGCGTCTTGGCTACCTTGAGCTCTTTGTCCGCGGCATCGCCGAGTTCCAGCGAGGACGGGGTCAGGAAACCTGTCAGCGAGAGGAAGAACTTGTCGGACGCATTGTCGGTATCGACAATGCCGACGGTCTGATTGTCGGGAATCTCGAGCTTCGTTCGATCCCAGTCACCGCGCTTGCCGCGGGTGTAGAGATAGGCCCGGCCCTGAACGTGCTGGAGTGTCGTGAGCAGCAGGTGCGTCCGGGTGGGCACTACTTCCTGCACAAACTCCTGCGAGGTGGGGGCGAAGACTACGGTCGGCCTGGGATGGCCGGGATCTTTTTCGAGCGCTTTCAGATCAAGCGACACGACCGATCCGGACGCAATGACAGCGCCATCTTCGGGCTTCCACGCCTCATCGAGGCTGGCGATCAACTGCCCGTCGACCAGGCCGCTCAGCTCAGTTTTGCCAGGCAGCGCCAGCCGGTTAACCCCGGAAGAGGTGTAGAGATAGAACTCACTTGAGAAGAAATCCAGATGCCGGAGCAAAATAGCGGCGCGATGGCCCTGGGCATCGTTCATGACGACTGGATACGTACTGGTGTCCGTCGCTGCTCCGCGAAAGACTTCCTTCGCCTGGTCGAGCGGCTGGCCGCGCTTCCACAGCTTGACAACGAAAGGATAGCCGGACGCCGTCATGGAACCCGCGCCCCAGTCACGCGCGACGAGCAGCGTGTCTTTATCGAGCCAGGAGGCATTCTGCTTCGACCTGGGCAGCACGAAGCCGCCGGGGATAAATTTTCTGGTTTTCAGGTCGAATTCGCGCAGGGTATCGGCGTCTTCACCACCGGCAGAGAGAGCCACCAGGCAGAGACCGTCCTCTGGATAGAGGCAGTTCAGGCCGCGCTGGACCCATTTTTCGTTGTCTGCCTTGGCCAGCGCGTCGTAGTCGATCACCGTTTCCCAGTGCGGGTCGGCACCCATGTAGTCGGTGAGCGTGGTGCGGCGCAGAATGCCGCGGATGTGCTGGGCATCCTGCCACGTGTTGTAGATCTCGCCGTTACGAAAGACGGGATAGGCAAGCCGGTCGGGTGATTCGAGTATCTTGAGCGCCTGGGCTTTGAAATCGGCGTAGTGTGGATCGGCCTGGAGCACCGCCGCTGTCTTTTCGTTCTCGGCCTTGACCCAGGCGAGAGGCTTCGCACCATTGACGTCTTCGAGCCACGCGTACGGATCGGTTGGCGCCGGAGCCGCGGCATTGCTGGCTTTGAGCGCGGGCGATTGCGCAGAAGCGGCTATCGGCAGAAGTGCCGCAATGAGAAACAGAACGGATGCGAGAGCGGCAAGCGGGAGGGAATTTCGCATAATTTTGCGGTTGTCCACAGGCAAGTCTCCACTGGTACGGACGGACAAAGACTGACCGCAGCGTATCGCAACGGGTTCGAGTGAACAAGCGCCTGTCGCTGATCTGTCGCTGGCCTCGCGCTGGTCACGGATCAAGATCCTGGGTATGATGGCATAATTTCCGGGCTGGAGAGCGTGAGCGGCGAGCTATGATGGTGCCAATCCGATGAGCTCTTTCCGTTCCGTCTTCTCTTCTTTCGCTGTTCTCGTCATAGCCGCCACAGTTTCTGGTAACTCTGCCCGTGCTGTGGGCCAGTCCACGTCCATCGACTACAAGAGCGAACAGCCAGTGCGCGCTCAGCATGGCATGGTGGTCAGCGTGCACCATCTCGCTTCGGACGCGGGCCTGGAAGTTCTGAAAGCCGGAGGCAACGCCGTTGATGCAGCGGTGGCGACGGGATTTGCGCTGGCCGTGGTGCATCCGATCGCGGGCAACCTGGGCGGCGGTGGATTCATGCTCATCCGGCTGCACGACGGCAAGAGCACCTTTATCGACTACCGGGAAGAGGCCCCCAAGGCAGCAACGGCGGACATGTATCTCGATGCCAAGGGAAATGTGCTTCCGGCAAGCGATCCGCACTCGAGCATTCTTGGTTATCGCGCCATCGCCACGCCTGGCTCGGTTGCCGGCATGGCCTATGCGGAGAGGAAGTATGGCAAGCTGGGGCTGAAGAAGGTGATGGCTCCAGCTATCCGGCTGGCGGAAGATGGCTTTGTGCTGAGCGAAGAAGAAGCGCATGAGCTGCATGGCTCCGACCTTGCCCGATTTCCGGATACGCAGCGTATCTTCCAGCGCGACGGCAAGTATTACCAGACGGGCGAGACTTTCAGGCAACCGGAGCTGGCCAAGACGCTGAAGCGCATCGCCGCCGATCCCGAGGACTTCTACCGGGGCAAGCTGGCGGCTGAACTCGCTGCCGACATCGAGAAAGGCGGCGGCCTGATTACGCGCGAAGACCTGGCCAGCTACCAGGTGAAGGAGCGCACGCCGGTCACGGGCAGTTTTCATAACTACACCGTCATCAGCGCCCCGCTGCCTTCTTCCGGCGGAGTTGTGCTGATTTCAGCGCTCAATATCCTCGAAGGCTACGACCTGGCGAAGCTCGGCGACCGCAGCCCGGAGTGGATTCACCTGATCACCGAAGCCTACCGGCGAGCCTATATGGATCGCAGCGATTATCTCGGCGATCCGGACTTTAACGAGATTCCCGTGGCAGAGTTGACCAGCAAGAAATACGCCGAGGCCTGGCGCGCCAGCATTACAGACAAGGCTACGCCGAGCGCCGATCTGCACCGGCCGGAGGGCTTTCTGCCGCCGGCGCCGAAGACCGCCGGGCGGAAGAAAGACTCGCCTGACACGACGCACTACTCGGTTGTCGACAGCGAAGGGGATGCCGTGGCGGTGACCACGACGTTGAATAATGCTTTCGGGTCCGATGTTACGTCAGGCACGCTCGGCTTTCTGCTGAACGACGAGATGGACGACTTTGCGTCGAAGATGGGCGTACCAAACATGTACGGCCTCATCCAGGGCCCGGCCAACGCCATCGCCCCTTCAAACGTCCGCTCTCGGCGATGACGCCGACCATCGTGCTCGAAGACGGCAAGCTGCGCTATGTGCTCGGCTCGCCCGGTGGCGGACGCATCATCACCACGGTGGCCAATATCTTCCTCTCCGCGACCGAGGGTGGGTTGAATATTCAGCAAGCGGTCGATGCGCCGCGTTTCCATCACCAATACCTGCCCGATCAGCTGTCCATGGAGCCGGGCTTCCCGCAGGCCACGCAGGATGCGCTTAAGGCGGATGGATATACCCTCAATATCCGCGGCCACTGGTCGAATGGCGAGTGCATTGCGGTCGATCCCAAGACTGGTGAGCTGCTGGGCGGGCAGGACCATCGCAGCCACTACGGCAGTGCGGCGGGGTATTAGAGCATTTTTGCTTCCAGTCTCTACAGTGGAGACATGCGAAGTGCGGCTTTTCTTGAGGAAAAGCCGCGGGTAAACCATGGCACTGTAAACATCGGAAGCGAAAATACAGTAGCGGCGTGGCCGGGGTATTCTCCTGATTTACCAAGACTTCTTCATCTTTTCGCCCTTGGAATGCGACAATAGCGGTAACGCCGCGAGTCCGGGGCGTCCGGGGGTCTTGACATCATGCTGCGATGCTTGTCGACGCACCTGTTCCTAAGGGAGCGTCTGCATCCTGGGCTGTTGGAGTTGATCGGCCGCAGCGGAGCGCAGGCTGTTGAGATTTTTGCTGCCCGCCAGCACTTCGATTACACCAGCCGTGAACATGTGCGTGAGCTGGGGGACTGGTTTGCCTCCGATCCGCTTGAGCCGTGGTCGATGCACGCGCCTCTCTTTCCGGATCGTGAGATGGGCCGCGCCGGCGCGCCGGCCGTCAACCTGATTCACCCCGAAAAGTCACGGCGCATCGATGCCATGGATGAGGTCAAACGTGCGTTGGAAACCGCCGAACACGTGCACTTCAAGAACCTTGTCGTTCACCTTGGCGAAAAGACCGACTCGTGGTCACCGCGCACCATCGAGAACGCTATGACCGCGCTGGAGCATCTGGACGCATTTGCTCAGCCACTGGGCGTGCGGCTGCTGGTCGAGAACCTGACCAACGAGCCGACCACCCCTGAGCGACTGATCGCCATCCTCGATCTCGGGCATCTCAGGCGCATCGGAATCTGCCTGGACCTTGGCCATGCTCATATCGCCGCCGGCATTCCTGAAGCTATTTCGGTTCTCGGGCCCCGTGTCGACTCGGTCCATGTGCACGATAATCACATGGTTCGCGACGAACACCTCTGGCCCGGCGAAGGCACGATCGACTGGCCCGCCACGATGGAGTCGCTCAAGACTCTACCCGGCTCGCCCGCGTGTGTTCTGGAGATTCAATCCACGCCCGCGGACACGCATACCGATCTACAGGACAAGATTCGGTCGTCGTTCGATCTGCTGCAGGTCTAAAGCCGCCGTACCGCGGGGCGCACGGCAGCGATTACCAATTGCTGTTTGAAGCTGTACTGAACCCCCGTCACCACATCTCGCGCTGTACCTGAGACCAGCGCCTGCGCATTTCCACTGTGAGTGCCGTCGCTTACCAGACTGAGCGGCACCACGGCCGTGCCTGCTGCGTTGATCGAGGGCGTTCCCCAGACCGCAGTGATTCCCGCCGGCAAGCTCTGTATGGTGAAGCTGAAATCGGAGGCATTGGCGGTCAGCTTGACCCCTCCTACCGGTGTCAGCGTGACGTTGATCTTCTGGGTTGCATTCGGTTGCAGGGTGATCTGCGCCGGCGATAGCGCCGCCGTCACCGTCGGAGCCGCGGTGACCTGCACAGCCACAGAGACCGCCTCTGAAACGCCGTCGCCGCTGGCGGTGATCCGCAGGGTGCTGGTGGAGGGCGTCTCAGTCGCTTCGGCCTTTAGCGTCAGCACCGACTGCGTTGTGGTTGAGCCGCTCCTGGTGAACGAGTTACTGCTCCACGCAGCGGACATACCCAGCGGCATACCAGTCGCCGAAAGCATCACCGGACCATTGAACGATCCGCCGGTTGTTACCGTGATCTGCGCGGCGCCGGACTGCCCCTGCACCAGCGTGACTTTGCCTGTGCCGGTCGTGAGAGCGAGTGTCGGCGGCACCCGCGTTACATTCAGCGTTAACGTTGCGTTGGCGACATAGCTTTTGCCGCTCGCGGAGTCAGCCACGGAGATGGCAATGTGAGGCTGCGTTGCGGTAGAGACAGCGGTGACGCTGCCGATGAGTGTCAGCTTCGCCTGCAGCGTGCCTGCGGCAGTCAGCGTCACCGCGCCCCAGCTTCCGGTAATACCGCCCGGCAGTCCGGTTGCCGTAAAGACAGCGCCAGACGCACTGGAGGCAAAGGAAACTCCCCCGACTGGCGAAACTGTCGCAGTCACTGCGGTGCTTGACATGGACTGCATGCTTATCGAGGCCGGTGATAGTGTCACGGTCACCGCGGGAGCCGCCGTCACCTGTAGCGATACCGTTATCTGCGCCGAAACGCCGTCTCCGGTAGCCGTGATATGCAGCGCCGTCGTGGCTACAGCTGCGTTGGCCGCAACCTTGATGGTCAGCATAGACACGCTCGAACCAGCGGAAGTGCTTGTAAACGCTCCGTTGCTCCAGGTTGTCGTCACTCCAGTTGGCAATCCAGTCACGGCCAGTGTGGTCTCGCCGGCATAGGAGCCTCCCACCGTGGTTGTCACCTGCACCGTTGTGGATGCACTCTGCGCCACCTGCACCTTGGCGGCGTCCAGTGCGATCGCCAGCGTGGGCTTTGCAGCAACCGTCATCGAAACCGTTGCCGTAGCGGTTGTACTGCCGTTTGTTCCGGTGATGACGATGCTGCCTGTCGAGACTGCGGCTGTGCTGCTCACCGTGACCGTTGCTGTGGTGCTTGCGCCTGCCGCGACGCTCGCGGGGTTGAAGCTGACCGTTACTCCGCCCGGCGCCGTTGCCTTGAGGCTGATGGCGCCGGTAAAGCCCCCCGTTGCGCTTGTCGAAACCGTAAATACAGCGGTCTTACCGGGCAGCAGCGATTCCCTGGGGGCGGATGCTTTCAGGGTGAATCCCTTCGCCGTGGTCTTATCTCCGGAGGACCAGTCGCCGGCCAGTGAATTCGCGTTTACGGAGCCGAGGCCGGTCGCGAGGTTGTAAACCGTTCCAGTCGCGCTGAATCCCGTTACTCCCGGCACCGAGTTGTTGCCGGTGGGTGTGGGATGAAACGGGCTCTGGCCTGAGCTGGCCATGGAGTAGAGCGACGGATTGATGTTGCCCTGCCCCGCGCCGCCCAATTTCTGCTCCACCACCGCCATGATGCCGGCAAAGGAGGGCGATGCCGCGGAGGTGCCGGCGATGACCCACCAGGAGCCGTTCTCGTTGATCAGGTAGCCATCATGGCTCGCTGCCGTCAGCGCTACATCGGGAACGGCGCGCTTGCCTCCGCTGCTGGCTCCAGCGATCCCCTGCTGCCATGCGGGCTGCGCATACGTGATACTCTCGCCGCCGGTCGAGGCCCACAACCCGGAGCCGCCATCGCTCGCGCTCTCATTCCAGACCTTCTCGGGAATGTACGAGAGGGCCGATCCGCCGCCTGAACCATTTGTACTCGACCAGTACGCGGCTGTGTTTGAACCCTCATTGAACTCAGTGCCGCCAACGCAGGTGGAGTAGGGTGAGCTGCAGAGGCCGTTGACGCCCTGCCGTGAGCCTGTTGTGGACGATCCGGAATCACAACCGGCCGCGCCGCTGTCGCCGGACGATACAAACGAGCTGATACCCTCGGCGGACGCCTGCTGCCACAGATTGTTGTAAAAAGCGAGCTCGGAAGCGCCCATGTCGGCTTCGCAGCTTCCATAGCTGGTGCTGACGATGTTCGCTGTTTTGTGGTTCACGATGTACTGGGCGGAAAGATCGACACCGTCGGTTGTAGCCGTCGATGCTCCCACAACGAACTTCACTGAAGCTGCAGGTGCTGTTGCGCCGGACCACTCGACATCGAGCGTGGATTCATCCTGATCGCCGGAGACCAGCCCAGGATCGCTCCCTTCAAGAATCACCGCGGGCTGATTTGCCGACAACCCCGACCCGCTGCGGAAGGCGCTTACGTCGCTGAGGTTGATGTCGCTGCGACCGACAATGGCGATCGAGACTCCGCTGCCGTTTTCTCCCGCGGTATACAGCGGATTGAGGTTATAGATGGTTGCGTAGTCGGCCGGAAGGAGGTAGTGCACACTGCCCTGGGTATTCTCAGGCCGCGCCACGGACGCAATGCGGTGCGTGCTCGAAACGCGCCGGAAATCGTGCAGCGACAAAACACCCTGCACAACCGCAGCCATTGCCCGCGGAATCTCGGGATCCTGCGCATTCGCGAGATGGCTTACGCCCTGCACATTGAAATGGTGCATCTCTGTGTGGAAGGCCTCTGCTACCTGTCCTGCCGTACCGGAAAACACAATCGTCCCGCGTCCTGCCGGGAGCGGTTCCGCGGTAAATCCGTGCGCCTGGAGCCATGCCGTAATCTGCGCCGCGTCGCTGTCGGAGACACCAAACCGGCTGCCAAATTCCTCCGGCGTCAGCCACTGGCGATAGAGCGCGGACTCGGGATTCTGCTGGGCGGCGGTGAGACTGTCCAGATCGGCCTGCTGCGCGGCACTGCGCCCCAGCACGAGCACCATTCGACCCAGCCTCGTCCCATCGGCGACCATACCGGCGTCATATCGTGCCTGGGCCAGGGGATGAACATTGCCTTCGAGCACCACACGGTCCGAATCCAAGATCGGGCGCGTGATACGCGGTTCAGGCTTTGCAACTTGTGCATCCTGCGCAAGTATCGAAGAACTTGTGGATGACAGGAGGAAAATAACGGTCAAGGCGGTGGCTGCAAATGAGAAATGTCTAACCGGGCGCGTCATCGTCTACCTTCCGGACTGGATGGAGCCCACCGTATACGGAGCGCCTCTGCTGTCTGGGCGGCAATTTCAGGTGAGCTTCCACTAACGCATCGGCTTGCGATTCCATAACATGAGTAATTTCTGATCCACGCTGGTAACCGGGCCGACTCCGCGCGAGCCCGGCAGCGCCAAGGGCGTGGCCGCGTTATTCTTAAGAGTCAAGGAAAGTGCTGTCTTATGTCCGATTCCTCCGCATCTCTCGTTCCGTCTTCCGCGTCCGCGCCGCTTACCACGATTACCCAGCTAGGTCAGCATGATGGCCAGCTCGTGACGCTGCATGCGTGGCTCTACAACCTGCGCGAGAGCGGCAAACTGCTCTTCCCGATCTTTCGCGACGGCACCGGCACGGTGCAGGGAGTGGCCCACAAGGCGGGCGTAGCTCCTGAGGTTTTTGACGCTCTCAAAGGGCTTACGCAGGAGTCGAGCGTCGTGGTCACCGGCAAGGTTCGCGCCGACAAGCGCGCGCCGGGCGGCTACGAACTCGACGTGCAGGGTATCCAGGTGGTTCAGCGCGTGCCTGAGTCCGACCCCTATCCGATCACGCCGAAAGAACACGGCGTGGAGTTCCTGATGGAGCACCGGCATCTGTGGGTACGCTCGCAGCGCCAAGCCGCGATCCTGCGCATTCGCGCTGAAATCATGCGTGCCGCTGCGGAGTATTTCGACACGAACGGTTTCGTCCGCACCGATCCGCCGATCCTCACGCCCGCGGCGTGCGAAGGCACATCTACGCTCTTTCCCGTGGATTATTTCGGCGAGGAGGCCTTCCTCACGCAGAGCGGCCAGCTTTACATCGAGTCCACCGCGCTGGCGCTAGGGAAGGTGTACAGTTTTGGGCCGACTTTCCGCGCGGAAAAATCGAAGACCCGTCGCCATCTCACCGAGTTCTGGATGGTAGAGCCGGAGGTTGCCTGGTGCGATCTAGACGGTCTGATGGAACTGGCGGAGAACTTCATCTCTCACATTGTCCAGTCGGTTGTCGCGAAGCATCGCACAGATCTTGAAACCATCGGCCGCGATATCACGAAGCTCGAAGCCATCCGTGCCCCATTTCCGCGCCTCAGCTACGACGAGGCCGTAGCCATGCTCAACCAGGCGCACAAAGATGGCCATCTTGAGCAACCCTTTGAATACAGTAATGACTTCGGCTCGCCCGACGAGACCTGGCTCTCAAACCAGTTCGACCGGCCGGTGATGGTGCATCGCTACCCGGCAGCCGTAAAGGCCTTTTACATGCAGCCCGACCCGGCGAATTCAAAATTCGCTCTGTGCGTCGACGTACTCGCGCCGGAGGGTTATGGCGAGATTATCGGCGGGTCGCAGCGCGTGGACAGCTACGAGCTGCTGAAGAGCCGCATCGAAGAGCACAAGCTGCCACTGGAAGCCTTCCAGTGGTATCTGGACCTGCGCCGCTACGGCTCGGTGCCGCATGCTGGATTTGGAATGGGCATCGAACGCGCTGTGGCATGGATCTGCGGTCTCGAACATGTGCGCGAAACGATCCCGTTCGCACGCACCCTCAACCGCATGTTTCCGTAGCGTGCCGCTGCACGCCGGTATGGGTAGAACTCCAGCGCTGCCATCCTGACGGCTTGCCGCTCGCGCAGAAACGGCAAAGGCCGCCTGTCCGGCGGCCTGCTCCTGGCTGCGCGAACACTACACCTGCATGATGTCGGCTTCCTTCCTTCTGGCAGCCTCTTCCATACGCTTGATTTCTTCGTTAAGCATGCCCTGCACCTCTTCCTGGGCGCGCTTCTCTTCGTCTTCGCCTATCTTCTTATCCTTGGCCAGCTTCTTCAGGTGATCGTTGCCATCGCGGCGCACATTGCGCAGCGCGGTGCGGTGATCTTCCAGCTCCTGATTGAGCTGTTTGACGACAGCGCGGCGGCGCTCCTCCGTCATTGGCGGAATCGGCACGCGCACTATCTTGCCGTCATTCTGAGGATTGAAGCCGTGCTCGGGCGCGCGCAGGGCCTTCTCGATCTCCTTGACGAGACTTACATCCCACGGTTGCACCAGGATCATGCCCGGCTCGGGCGCCGAGACCTGCGCCACCTGGCTCAGGGGAGAAGGCGTGCCGTAATAGTCCACGCGCACCTGGTCGAGCAGATGGACGCTGGCGCGGCCGGTACGCAGCGAAATCAGGTGCGTCTGAAAATCTTCAACCGCCTTATCCATCCTGCGCTTTACGTCCGCGTGCAGTTCTTTCAATAGGGGATGTCCTGCCATTAACGACGCTGCCATTGCTGTCCTCTTCCTGCGCCGGAGCGAAAATCGAACGGGCGCAAATGCCAAGGGATATTCTACTAAAGCTTTGACGATGGTACAGTTGCGCCAGACCTTCGTTCGATCAAAACTTCCCGCATGTTCCAGCACGCGAGTAACCGTCGAGGAGAAACCGTTGAATCCTGTTGTCGCCGCCCGCCTACGCCCCACATGGGTTGCCCTTGCTCTCGCCATGATCGTCTGCGCGGCAGCGCACGCACAAGACGCTGCGCGCGACTGGGGCCCTATCTCGCCGCAGGGCCGTGCGGCGCTCAGCGATCTCTATGAAAAGGGTACCTATCGTGTGAAGTCCTTCGGTCCCGCGCGATGGCTGGATGGCGGCAATCGCTACACCACCGTCGAGGCCTCCAAGGGTGGAAGCAAAGGCCAGGAGATTGTGCAGTACGAGACGGCAACCGGAGTACGCAAGGTCCTCGTCTCCGCTGGGATGCTTACGCCGCAAGGGGCGAAGGCTCCGCTTTCGATCGACGACTACGTCTGGTCGCCGGACAGCCGGCAGATGCTTATCTTCACCAACACGAAGCGGGTGTGGCGGCTGAACACCCGAGGGGAGTACTGGCTGCTCGATCTTGCGTCGGGCAAGCTGACGAAGCTTGGCGGCGACGGGCCCGAGTCGACGATGATGTTCGCGAAGTTCTCGCCGGATGGCAAGAGCGTCGGCTTCGTGCGCAGCTACAACATCTATGTACAGGATCTGGCTACAGGCGCTGTTCATGCCGTTACCACCAACGGTACTGCGACGCTGATTAACGGCACCTCAGACTGGGTTAACGAAGAAGAGCTTGCCATTCGCGACGCGTGGCGCTGGAGTCCCGACAGCAAATCGATCGCTTACTGGCAGTTCGACACCACGGGTGTCGGCATGTTCACGCTCATCAATGACACCGCCGAGGAATATCCAAAGATCACTGTCTATCCCTATCCGCAGCCCGGCACGACCAATTCTGCAGTGCGCGTCGGTGTGGTATCGGCGCAGGGAGGCGAGACCACATGGATGAAGCTGCCCGGCGACGCGCGCCAGCACTACGTCGCGAGCGTGGAGTGGCTGGATGATTCGAGCGCCATACAACTGCAGTATCTCAACCGCCTGCAGAACACCGACGATCTAGTGCGCGCAGACGCAAAGACGGGCGAGGTGAAGACCTTCTTTGAGGACAAGGATGACAAGTGGGTCGATGCACGCGGGGATCGCTTCAGCGGCAGCCCCGGATCGGGAGAGGTGCAGTGGGTCGATCACGGCAAAGGCATGCTCTGGCTGAGCGAACGTGACGGATGGCGCCATGCTTATCTCGTTTCGCGCACCAGCGGTGAGCCGCAACTCATTACCCGCTTCGATGCGGACGTCATCGCAGACGACGCCACGGACGAGAGCGGCGGCTGGCTCTACTTCACTGCATCGCCGGAGAACGCCACGCAGCGTTATCTCTATCGGGTGAAACTGGATGGAGGCACGCCCGAGCGAGTGACGCCAAACGATGAACCGGGCAGCCACGATTACAACATCGCGCCGGATTGCGAATGGGCATTTCATACCTATTCCACTTTCAACGCGCCGCCGGTCACGGAGCTCATTCACCTGCCCGATCACAAACTGGTGCGCGTACTCGAATCGAATGCAGAGCTAGCGGCCAAGGTACAGCCCGTCATCTCCACGACGCATACGGAGTTCGTGCGCGTGCCGGTTTCGAACAACGTGACGCTCGATGGGTCGATCATCTTCCCGGCAAACTTCGATGCGACGAAGAAGTGGCCTGTGCTGGTTTATGTGTATGGCGAGCCGGCCTCCACTACCGTCAACGACCGGTGGAGCAACCAGCGGCTCTTTCATGCGGCGATCGCCAACGAGGGTTATCTCGTTATTAGCTTTGATAACCAGGGGACGCCATCGCCCAAGGGGCGGGCGTGGCGCAAGGCTGTCTACGGCAGCGTGGGGGTGCTGTCGGCACAGCAGCAGGCCGATGCTATTCGCGAGCTGGCGAAGGAGCACAGCTATATCGATCTCTCGCGTCTTGCGGTCTACGGGCACAGCGGCGGCGGATCGAACACGCTCAATCTCATGTTCCGCTCCCATGGCTTGTACAAGGCCGGTATCGCGCTCGCTCCCGTCGCGGACGAGAGTCATTACGACACCATCTACCAGGAGCGCTACATGGGCCTGCCGCAGGAGAATGTGCGGGGCTATCACGATGGCTCGCCGATCAACTTCGCCGCCGGCTTGCAAGGCCATCTGCTCATCATGCACGGCTCAGGCGACGACAATGTTCACTACCAGGGCACGGAGCTGCTGATCAACAAACTGATCGAGCTTGGCAAGCAGTTCGATTTTATGGAGTACCCGAACCGGACGCATGGGTTATCGGAAGGCAAAGGCACTTCACTGCATGTGTACACGACGCTGCTGCGCTATCTCGAGGACCATGTGCCGCCGGGAGGCTTAGCGCAGTAAAACAAAGCCGCTACGCCAGGACTCTCAGCCCCGTCGATGCTGCCTGCTCATGCGCGTGATAGCTGGAGCGCACCAGCGGCCCGGACTCCACATGGCGGAAGCCCATCTTGAGAGCCTCGGTCTTGAGCTCGGCGAACTCCTGCGGCGTGTAAAGCCGTGTCATCGGCAGATGATCGCGCGAGGGACGCAGATACTGGCCGATGGTGAGAATGTCGCAGTGCACCGCTGCCAGATCACGGAAGACATCGAGCAGCTCATGGGTTTCTTCGCCGAGGCCCACCATCACGCCGGACTTGGTGATCCCCGATGGATTCAGTTCCTTTGCGTACTCGAGCAGGCGCAAGGTGCGTTCATAACGAGCGCCTGAACGTACGACGCGATAGAGGCGCGGCACCGATTCAGTATTGTGATTAAGCACCTCGGGCTTCGCATCCACGACTACCTGGATTGCCTCTTCATTGCCTTGAAAATCAGGGATCAGCACCTCCACATGACAACCCGACGCCTGTTTGCGAATTTCATGGATCACCATGGCAAAGGCGCGCGCTCCGCCGACCAGATCGTCATCGCGATTGACGCTGGTGATCACGGCGTGCTGCAGGCCCAGTGTGGCTACGGCTTCGGCCACGCGGCGCGGCTCGTCAAAATCGATCGCCTCAGGCCGGCCCTTGGGCACGGCGCAGAATCCGCAGCGGCGCGTGCACAGATTACCGAGCATCATGAACGTCGCCGTCTTGTGCTGCCAGCACTCGCCGATGTTGGGGCAGTGCGCGCTCTCGCACACAGTATGCAGGCCGAGCGAGCGAGCCAGTTGCTTGAGGCTGTGGTAGTTCTCGCCCATCGGCGCACGAGCCTTCAACCACTCCGGCTTGGGTGTTGGAGTCTTGCGTGCAGGCTCGATCTGAATCAATTCCATACAGCTATGGTACCGGGAAACGGCCTTTCCGCGCGAAGTTGCTGCCCTGTAAGGTCTTGCTGCCGCGGAAAGCTGGTTTGCCAGAACCGCGCCCCGCTGCCAGACGGCGTTCGCGTGGTCAGCGTTTCGTTCGATCCGGTGCAGAGCGCACTCCGCAATCCAATAATCGAAATGGCGGCGCAGCGCCTGACTACGTGGCCTGCGCTTGTTCGTCGTGAGCCAGCCCGGGGAACATCATCTCCGGCCGGCCAATCCAGAATCGGTTGCTGGCCCGGGTCATCAGGCCGGCCGGCCGGCCCCGCAACCGGCTCCACGCCTCGTGATAGGGCCCGACAAATCGCAAGGCGGCAGGGAGTCGCGGCACCACCCGCCGAAGCCATCGCTGTGCGCGCTCTGCCGAGAACTGCTCGCGGTGGCCGGACGGCAATGCGAATTCCACTCGCAGCCGCTCGGGAAGCCATGCCGCCGTCAGAGCCCGATACCATCCCGGCACCTGGATCCACGATTCCCCGCCGTGCAGCACGTCCTGCGCCATCTGGCGCGCAATCGCGTCCACACCGAGTTGATCGCCCGCCACCATGCCCGCCATGTATGCGGTAAATTCGTTCCAACTCTTCGGCATCGCGTCGGCAGGAATGCCGAACAGCGAAGCCAGGGTCTTGCTCTCCGCGTAGTAGGTTTCACGCTCGGCGTCAGTCAGCGGAGCCAGCACGCATTCATACGCCAGCAGTGCGCTGTCGATCAGCGTCGCAAAGACCCATAGCAGTGCGCTTACCTCGTTGGCCATGTAATGCGATCCACGACGGTATCCGCCCACATCCGCGGTGAGGTCACCCTCGATCCGCGTATGCAGCAGGTAGAGATGGCGCGAGGCCGCCATGGCCTGTTCAAAGCTGCCGAAGACCATCGTGAAGACAATGCGGAATGTGTTGTGAAACCGCGCCAGAGGATCGGAGCGAAGGGTCGAATGCTGATCGAGCGAGGCCGTCACCCAGGGATGCGCAAGCTGTAACAGGGCCGCACGGCCCGCTCCCAGAAACAACGCCGACTCGCGGTTGACCTGCCAGCTCACCGATCCCGGACCGAAGATTCCGGCGCGGCGGTCAAGCCCCGATGCCGAATCGGGCGCGGTAGCTCGCTCTTCGAGCTGATGCCACAGCGTCTCGATGTGCTTGCGCGAGACATGTTGGGAGCCGCTTTCCATATCTCCAGTCTCGCGCGTTTTGGTCGATCGCGGGCTATAGCATTTCCCGTAAAGATACGGTCAAAAAACAAATGGTCGCGTGGCTTTTATCCAAGAAAGCCACACTTCGCGGGTGCCAACTGGACCACACTATACGGGAAATGCCTCATTGGCCCGCCGCGGCCTTCTTCTCCTCTGGCTTGGAGGTTGGCTTCGGCGCGGGCGTTGCCGGTGTGTTCAATCCCTTTACATAGTGGTTGTACCAGGCCAGCCAGCGCTCATAGCGGTCGTGAATGAAGCTGGGCCGCGTAAAACCGTGAAACTGCCCCGGATACACAATCAGCTCGGTCGGCACATTGAGTGCTCTTAGCGTCTGGTACATCTGTTCGCCGCCGATCAGCGGCACGTTGAAGTCGTTGGTGCCGCCCATGTAGAGCGTCGGCGTGTGCATGCGCTTGTCGGCCTCGAGCAGCGGATAGCTCAGTTTGATGTATAAATCCTTGTTCTTCCACGGCAGGCCTATCTCGTACGCGTACTGCTTGATGTATTCATCGACACCGAAGAATGACAGCGGAGCGGCCATGCCCGCTCCACTGGAAGCACCCTTGAAGCGGTCAGTCGACGCCGTGGTGTAGTCGGTGAGGATGCCGCCGTAGCTCCAGCCTCCGACGCCGAGTTTGTCCGGATCGGCCACGCCCATGCTGACCACCTGGTCGACCGCGCCCAGCAGGTCCATTACTTCGAGATGGCCCCAGTCGGCAAAGATGGCCTTCGCATACTCCTGCCCGCGCCCGGCGCTGCCACGGTAGTTCACGTTGAGCATAGCGTAGCCGTTAGCGGCAAACCACTGCCGGTCAAACGAGAACGAGTGCGCATCCTGCCCGTTGGGTCCGCCGTGAATGAACAGAATCATCGGGACTTTTTCGCCGGGCTTATATCCCAGAGGTCTGGTCAGCAGCCCATGCACCTCTGCGCCGTCTTTGCTCTTCGAGGTGATGTCTTCAGTGGAAGCAAGATTCAGCTCGGATTCGAGCTTGGCGTTGACGCTGGTGAGCGGGCGTAGCGAATGGCCTTCGAGAGCAAAGACCTCCGGCATGTGGGTATCGTCGGTGTGAAGCAACGCGATGTGGTCGCCTTTGCAGACCATCCCCAAGGCAACGCCGGGCTCGGCGAGCAGCCGCTGCGCGCCGTTACCGTCCTTTTCCACCTCGGCCGGATACTCGGACCGGTCGTCGCTGACGAGATAGAGCAGTTTGCCGTCGGGCAGCCAGCACGGCTGGCTCATGGCGCGGTCATATTTCGCGGCAGGATACGTCACCTTGCCTTCAAGCGTGATGACCGCCGGCTCCGCCTGGCTGTAGAGTGCGAGCGCCGCCCCCGCGCCTTGCGTGTAGGCGATCGACTTACCATCGGGTGACCAGGCCAGCCGGCCACCGTCCTGCCCCTCCCATGTCGTCAGCTTCCTCGCAGCCGATCCAGCTTTTGCCGCCACTACGAAGACATCGCTGTTGTAGGTACGGTCGGGGTCCGCGTCATGGTTGCTCACGTAAGCAATCGACTGCCCATCCGGCGACCAGACCGCATCCTCCTCCTCGACGTTCTTATCCGTGGTGAGCTTGTCGAGTTTCTTCGTCGCGATGTCATAGAGATAGAGCGCGCTGCGCTCGTCATCGCGCAGGTAGCCCTCGACATCCTGCTTGAAGTGGTAGCGATCGATTACGATCGGCTTCGGCGGAGCGGGTTTGCCGTCTTCCGGCTCCGGCTCATCTTGCGGCTGCAGCGTCAGCAGCAGTTGCTTCGAATCGGGTGACCACGCATAGTCCTGAAGCTCATAGTCTTTGATCGCAGTGAATTGCTCCGGCTCGCCCCCCAACCGATTCAGCACCCAGACCTGGTTGCCCTTCGCCGGACCTGGTCGCGACGACAGGAACGAGATGTACTTCCCGTCCGGGCTGAATTCGGGATGGGAAGCGCCTTCCTTGCCGAAGGTAATCTGCATATTGCCGGTGCCATCCCAGCGCTCCATCCACAGATCCGAGTGCCCCTTGTCTTCCTTGAGATCGGGGCGCGACACCGAATAGATCAGCCACTGGCCGTCGGGCGAGATTACCGGCGAGCCCACCCGGCCGATCTTCGCCAGGTCGTCGAGCGTGATGGCGCGTTTGCCTGCCGGCTGGGCAAAACCTGCCCCTGGCGCAGCGGCAACGAAGGCCAATGTAAGAGCGGTTACGGCAACGGTAACACAGGAATTCCAAATCCGGCGGCCCCGGCGGAGCAAATCGACTGTGGCAAGCATGCAAACGAGCCTACCACCCCGGCCGTGCCCCTTCGAAGAGCCCTTTCCTGGCAGCCCTGCGGAGAGATCGGCAGTTCACTCGAGCCCGGATTCCCTGAATCTGACAGATACCTGAGGAATGCGAAGATGCGCAGAACTCTCCTCCTGCGATAATGAAATTCAGGATGGTATCCGCTTTGCGTCGTTTCTCTCTGTTTCCCGCGTCACTTCTAGCCTTCGCTGCCCTCATTTCCACCATCGGCTGCAAAGCCCAGGTTCCCCCTGCAGGCGCTACTATCCAGGACCCCGCTCTGGTCCGCAAGATTGAGGTCGAGATTCGCAGCCAGTTCAATATCCCTTCCGAGTATGACGTCAAAGTCGGCACTCGCGGGCCCAGCGATTTCCCGGGTTACGATTCGCTTGCCGTAAAGATCTCTCACAACGCCAGTTCGAGCACGTCCCAGTTCCTGATCTCGAAAGACGACCGCTCGTTGGCACGGCTGGAAAAGTTCGATCTGAACAACATTCCCGGACAGCATATCCCGGTCGATAATCGGCCTGTTCGCGGCAACCCCAACGCCAAGGTCACGGTCATCAGCTTTGACGATCTCGAGTGCCCGTATTGCGCGCGGATGCACGAGCAGCTGTTTCCCGAGACGCTGGAGCATTACAAAGACCAGGTCCGCTTCATCTATAAGGACGATCCGCTGGTCGAGATTCACCCCTGGGCGCTTCACGCCGCCGTCGACGCCAATTGCATCGCCGCACAGAACGGCAATGCTTACTGGGGCTACGTGGATTACCTGCACGCCCATGGGCAGGAGGTAAGTGGTCCGGACCGCGACGTCAAGAAGAGTTACGAAACTCTCGATAAGATCGCCCGTGAGCAGGGCAAGATATTCAAGCTCGACGCGGCCAAGCTCGATGCCTGCGTTCAGAAGCAGGATGAAACCGCCGTCCGCGCTTCGATGAAGGAGGCCGAGGATCTCAACATAGAGGGCACTCCCTATCTCTTCATCGACGGCGAGCACATTGACGGCGCACAACCGATTCCGCAGCTTTGGGCTGCTATCGACCGAGCCCTGCGTGCTGCCGGGGTTGAGCCTCCGCCTGCGACCTCGGAGCCCGCTCCCACGCCGACGCTGGGACATTAAGTTCAGGCTGGATTCCTCTGCGGCGGGGCGGGGATTTATCCTAAAGTACTGTGGCTGCGTCAAATGAGAGTGCCAGCCCGGAGATCTCAGTTTGCCGTCAGCACCAGCTATGTATCGAACCCGCTCTTTCTCTGCCGCGCGTAAAGCCGCGGGAGTTGCTTCGCTTTTCCTCGTCCTCGGCGTTGCGGGATGTCACCGGTCGCCCTCACCCGATGTCATCGCCACCGTCAATGGCAAGGAGATTGCGGCATCGGAACTGGATCGCGTTTACAAACAGACGCTTGATCCCGGAGCGCCCCCGGCTTCCCACGAAGAGGAAGGCGTGAAGCGCCTGCAGCTACTGCACGGCCTGATCGAAAACGAGATACTGCAGCAGCGCGCCACGAAGCTCAATCTGGTCGCTACAGATGAGGAAGTGGACGCCCGTGTGACTGACATGAAGTCTCCGTACACGCAGGAAGAGTTCGACAAGAAGCTCAAGGAGCGCAACGAGACCCTGCAGGAGCTGCGCCGCGACATCCGCAATGACCTGACGCAATCCAAGCTGATGAACAAGGAGATCGAGTCGAAGATCAACATCACCGACGCCGACATCAGCAACTATTTCAACGCGCACAAATCCGATTTCAACCTCATCGAGCCCAACTACCACCTGGCCCGCATCGCCGTTACCAACCAGCCCGCCAAACAGGTTGCGAATCTGCAGAACAACAAGGCCACCAACGACGCCGAGGCCAAGAAAAAGATCCAGATCCTGCGCAGCCGCCTAGATTCCGGCGCGGACTTCGGCTCGCTCGCCGCTCAGTTTTCCGAGGACCCCAACTCCGGCTCCAACGGTGGAGACTTAGGCATCGTCCCGGAGTCGCAACTGCGTGGGAGTCCCGAGGTCTTCAACGCCATCGATAAGCTCAAGGCCGGCCAGACTACGGATGTGCTCCCCATGATTCTGGGCGAGGGCAGCAACCGCAAGACCATCGGCTATACCATCTATCTGCTCATCGAAAAGCAGCCCGCCGGCCAGCGTGATCTGAGCAATCCCAACGTCCGCCAGAACATCCGTCAACAGCTGCGCAACAACCACCAGCAACTGCTGCGCGACGCCTATCTTGAAATGCTCTACAACGATGCCAGGGTCCACAATTACCTGGCGGAAGAGATCTACAAAAAGGGCGGCCTGTAGAGCGAGGGAGCATCGCAGATTCTGCTCCACCTTTGAAGTGCGGGCAATCTGTTTGATTTGACTCTTGTCTCGATAGAGATCACTATTCGGACCTGACTGAGAGCCGATGCGCAACGCGACTTCAGTAGCGAGCAAGATGACGTCAACCGGGCTGAATACGAATGTCGCCGACGAGGCGGTGCGCGTGATGAGCGTTGAACCGCGCACCGAGGCAATTCATGCAGCACCTGAAGAGACGCTTACCTCTTTGCGCTTCAAGAAGATGATAAAAAATACGCAGGTAGAGGTGGGTTCGCCAACGGCGATGATTGACTTCGCAGTTGATGATATCGGGAGGTTCCTGCTCCGCGTCTGAATGAAGAGAGCCGCCCCGAAGGGCGGCTCTCTTGTCAGCTAACGTTGCAACCGGAATTAGTCGCCGGCAACCGGCTCCTGCTCTTCGATACGCTGAGCCGCGGGCTTTGCCGGAGCGATCGCATCGAGGCGAACCAGACCCTCGACCGGCTTTTCGCCCAGAACGTGCTCGCGATAGAGCTTGGCCATCTTGGCGTTTTCCGCATCCTGCTTCAGCTTCTCGTCACGGGCGCGGATCTTCTCTTCGCGGGCGTTCTTGGCAATGCCAAGTTCGTCCAGCGTGTGGTTGGCTTCCGAGTTCACGTGTTGCATGTTGAGCGCGAGCTTGTGGCCCTGCTCACCCATGCCGACCTTCTTGCCGCCGGCGAAGATCTCATGCCGCCCGTGCTCCTCGTACCACTTGGTCAAGGTCGAGGTCATGTGCATCTTTTCGATGATGTTGCGCCAGCCCACGCCGGTGTTGTACGCGCAGAAGCTGATCTCGCCTTCCTGCGTGGCGTAGGGGATAATGCACTGCTCGGTGCGGCGGAAATCGTAATTGAACAGATCCTGGAACCACATGCCGGCGATAAAGAGGAAGTTCCAGCGGTCTGCGCGGCGCTTCTTGATGTCGTCCAGCGTACGGTCGCCCTTGACGCTGCCGTAGTTGCGGCCGGTGGCCCCGAAGGTCTTGTCCATCTTCTTCATCATGTCGGAGATGCGGAAGTGGGTGGGAGACTGGAAGGGATCGTAGTTGCGCAGCATTGCCAGCGCAAAGCCGAGGGTCGAGAGGAACTTGCCACGAGCTGCGTCGTTGACCTTGGCGAGATCCTTGGCAACCTGGTCGATCTTGAGGAAGGCCGGCACCGGAGCGGCTTCCTTAGTTTCCTTGTCGATCATCAGCGCGGTGCCGATGCCGCAGTTCGGGTGGCATCCGCAGGAGAGCTGGCCCCACTCGGCGCCGGGTCCGTGGATCAGATCGGCCCAGTCAGAGAAGGTACTCATGAAGCTGATCGGGAACCAGTCACGCGACGGCTCGCCAAGTCCGGTCTGACTCTTGACGTCGTGCGCCAGGTGGCTCAGCGTGTAGCGCTGCGCGTGACGGCGCTCGTCCGAGATGTCTTCGTCGCGGCCGGTGAACGAAACCGGCTGGAAGCTCAGGAAACTGATGGTCTTGGGGTTATCGAGCGCGAACTGGATGATGCGGCCCACCTGCTCGTTGTTGATGCCGTTGATGATCGTCGTCACCGGGACGATGTCCACGCCGGCCTCGTGCAGGTTGTTGATCGCCTGCAGCTTCACATCGAACAGGTTGCCCACCTTGCGATGCGAATTGGCGGCGTTACCGATGCCGTCAAACTGAAGGTAGACGTAGCGCAGGCCAGCCTCCGCCGCAGCGCGGCAGAGCTCCTTGCTCTTGGCAAACTCAATGCCGTTCGAAGCGGCCTGTACCGAGTTGTATCCAACCTTACGACTGTAAGCGACCGCATCCAGGAAGTATGGCGACAGCGTCGGCTCGCCACCCGAGAACTGCACTGACATCTGGCGACGCGGCTTGATGGTGATCGCGTTGTCGAGCATCAGCTTGATCTCTTCCCAGGTCAGCTCGTGAACGAAGCCCACCTGGTTCGCATCCATGAAGCACGGGTCGCACATCATGTTGCAGCGGTTTGTCAGGTCGATGGTCAGAACCGAACCGCGGCCATGGGTCACCGTCGAGGTGCCATGATTGTGCAGCTTCTCGTCGTTATGGGCGCGCATGTCGCGGCCCGGGAAGCTCTCTTCGAGGTGCTTGAAAAAGGCGGTGTCCATCGACATCAGGTCTTCGAAGTGGCCATGGATCGGACAATCCTTCACCATCAGGATCTGCCCGTCGCGCTCGATGATCTGAGCCTTGATTTCGCCCACCTTTTCGTTCAGCAGGACCTCGTGCGGCAGTTTTCCGTCCAGAATCTGCTGGCGGATTGCGGGAACGCACTTGGGGCACAGCGAGTCGGTGGAGCGCGGCCAGCCGAGGGGAGGCTTTTCCTTCTGCCAGCTCTTCAGAAGCGGCTTGTCGCTCCACTTGGGAGTGAAGGAATCGTTGGGGCTGATGCGGTTCAGGCGTTCGAAGACGGCCCAGGCGCCCTTGGCGGCGTATACAGCGGCTTTCTCAGCGTACTTAACAGCTTTTGGCATCGGCGCTCAAATCTCCTTGATCGGCTGATCTGTTAGATGTCCGGATGATCTCGGGACGCTACAAAAAAATGCACTTAACTTCTTAAAATCTGCGGCTTGTGGGAGCGGGAAGCGCTCCGATCCTGTATGTGGATCGCCACGGTTATCCTAGTTCTCTCGCTCTCGCAACCCAATGAAAGGACAGTGAATGGCGCTTTTGGGGGGATCAACGGTCCCAACGGTCACCGAATGGCGACTCCGTCCGGGTGCTCTATACTTCGGTGCATCCTGAAACAGATTCACACCGGAGGCCCTCCTCGTGTTCCGTGCCAGTTCCCGTCTTTGCCTTATCGGCATCGCTCTCTCCTGCTGCAGTCTGACTTTCCCGGGATTTTCCACCCCGTTGGCGGCTCAGAATCCCGCAGCCACCCCTGCCCCTCAGGTCTATATCAAGGCTGGTCACCTCTTCGACGCCACGTCCGATAACTTGCGCAGCGATGTAATTCTCGTCGTTGAAGGCGAGCGCATTACCAAAGTCGCGCCCGCTGACGAAGTCACCATTCCTTCCGGGGCGAAGGTGGTCGATCTTTCCCAGGATTGGGTCCTTCCTGGCCTCATCGATTGCCACGTGCACCTCGAATCCCGCGCCGACGAGTACAACCCCATCAACGAGGTCCGTTTCACTCCTTTCAAGGGCGCTTTCAATGGCGTCGTCAACGCCAAAGCGACTCTAATGGCAGGATTCACGAGCGTCCGCGACGTGGGCTCGCAGCCCTTTTTCGCCGTCGACCTGCGCAATGTGATCAACTCCGGTCTCATTCCTGGGCCGCGCGTTGTGGCCAGCGGGCCACCCATCTCTATCACGGGAGGCCATGGTGACATGAATGGCTTCGCCCCAGCCGTCAGCAACTACATGTATCCCGCGGAAAAAGACTTCCAGATTGCCGATGGTCCGGATGAGGTCCGCCGCGTCGTTCGAGAGCAGGTGAAGTACGGCGTCGACGTCATCAAGATCCTGGCGACGGGCGGAGTACTGTCCGCGGGCGACAAGCCCGGCGCCGAGCAGTTCTCTTATGAGGAGCTGAAGGTCGCCGCCGACGAAGCGCACCGCGCCGGTCGCAAAATCGCCGCGCACGCCCACGGCACCCAGGGCATCAAGGACGCCGTCCGCGCGGGTATCGACTCCATCGAGCATGGCAGTCTTATCGACGATGAAGGCATTCAGCTCATGAAGGAACACGGCACCTATCTCGACGCCGACATTTACAACGACGACTACATTCTGCAGGAAGCGCCGAAATTTGGCCTGCCGCAGGAGATGGTCGATAAGGAAAAGAGTGTCGGCCGCCTGCAGCGCGAGAACTTCGCCAAGGCCGTCAAGGCCGGAGTCAAAATCAGCTTTGGCACCGACGCGGGTGTCTATCCTCACGGGGACAATGCCAAGCAGTTCCACTACATGGTCAAGTTCGGCATGACGCCTGCGGGAGCGATCCGCGCTGCAACGTCAAGCGCTGCCGATCTCATTGACCGCAGCAAAGATGTCGGCACACTCGAGGCGGGCAAATACGCCGACCTGATTGCTGTTACGTCCAATCCGCTGGACAAGGTTGAGACGCTGGAGCACGTGAGCTTCGTGATGAAGGGCGGTAAGGTTTACAAGGATGAGATGGGAGCGGAAAAGCAATAGTGCGTTGATTCATCTAAGCTGAAATAGTATGAGGGCCGATAATTCGCAGAACTGATTGTCTCTTATCTTGAGTTATATCCAAGATTCGAGAAAACCTGGCGTGGATTTCCGGAATTTTGCCCGAAGCATACTGCTGCTCGTCGGGTTCTTCTTAGCTGCTCCCACGGCTTTAATGTACGGATCGCCATCCCCTGATCTAAAACCTTGTGGAACAACCAGCTCTTACGACGCCTTTATTCAGGGACTCAACCATCCTCTCGGCATTTCTACGGAGAGGCTTCACCTGTCGAGCTTGTCATCACTTCAATCAAAGGTGATGACAAGCCTGTACCGGACAACGAAGCAACTCATATCTTCGGCCCATGTCGTCTGCTGGTCTACGAGGGTGTCGAAGTATCAGCAGCGGGAACTGCCCACAGTTCCTTAATGACAGCAGTGCATCCCGTGGTGGTTCCGGGAAGCTTCCGATCGAAGACCTTACAGAGCTTCAGTTGCTTCTGAAGACTTACCCCATGATATCATCAGGTCCTCGGTGGCCCCGAATTCCGGGATCTCCGGATTGGTGTTCGCTTGACCGCGCGTTCCGAACATCCGTACTATCCACCTTACAGGGGCGCGAAGAGATTGCGACTCCGTTTTCCAGTACGGCGGCTTCCTCACCGATGAATACTTGACGAGGAGCGGCACTCCCAGCATTCTTAGCCAGTCCCTGACATCTCCCTGAAGATAGGAGTTCCGTCAGATCAGTGGCTCAAAATTTGATTGTCGTCAGGCGAGACATCCAGTTTCTGGATCAAGGCGCGCGGATCGAAGGGCACTGATAACCGCCGCTCCGGCCGTTCAAGCGATCCCTTCAAAGCTCAGCATGCGTTCAGTCTAGTATGGGAATGACATCGGTCGCCAGAGTCCGCTTCGCTCTTGCGTCGCCGCAGATCCGCCCAAAATTGCACATATCTTGCCGTGTCAAAATTTGCCTGGGTCCGAGCAATCCATTCTGGTGAAAATCAATGGCCGTCGACCTTCGCCTTAACGCCTGCCTGACAAACTAGATTTGGAGATAGGCAGTTATTTCAACGAACCGGGCAAACCAATCCGCAGCGATGCGAAGCGTACCTCAAAGCATGAGTAGAAAACGGCCAACGGGGCGAGTCATCATTCTGGGTGCGGGACCGGGCGGCTTGGCTTCGGCCATGCTGCTGGCGAAAGCGGGTCTCGAAGTCACCGTCCTTGAAAAACGCCCAGTCGTCGGCGGACGTACCTCGACGATGGAAGTCGACGGCTTCCGCTTCGACACTGGCCCTACCTTCTTCCTCTTTCCCCAGGTGCTGCGCGAGATTTTCGCAGCCACCGGCCACAGTCTCGAAAAAGAAGTTCCGATGCGGCGGCTCGATCCGCAGTATCGCCTCGTCTTTGGCGCGAAAAACGGAAGCTCGAACAACGAAGGCCCAGCCGCCAAAATTGACGCCACGGCTGACGTAGAGCGCATGAAGCAAGAGATCGCAGCCATTTCATCCGCGGACGCCGTGCGCCTTGAAGCGTATTTCCTCGACAACCGCGAAAAGCTCGAGCGTTTCACTCCGATCCTGCAGATGCAGTTTGAGAGCTGGCGCGATCTGCTGCGGCCCGATATTCTGCGTTTGCTGCCGCTGGTCCGTCCGTGGCGCTCGCTCGACTCAGACCTGCGCCAATACTTCAAAGACGAGCGCATCCGCCTTGGCTTCAGCTTTCAGTCGAAATACCTTGGCATGTCGCCCTTCTCTTGCCCGAGCCTGTTCAGCATCCTCTCGTTCCTGGAGTACGAGCACGGCGTCTTTCATCCCATCGGAGGTTGCGGAGCCGTAATGCAGGCGATGGCGCGCATTGCTGAATCGATGGGCGTCCGCATCCTGCGCAACACACCTGCGACATCAGTGATCTTTGAGGGCCGTCGCGCCGTTGGCGTCCGCACCGCAGGCGAAGACTTCCGTGCGGACGCCGTCATCGTCAATGCGGACTTTGCCCAGGCCATGCAACGGCTCATTCCCGACCGCCTGCGCCGGCGCTGGACCGACGAGCGCATCGCGAAGAAGCATTTCTCCTGCTCCACCTTTATGCTCTACCTCGGCATCGAGGGCCGCTACGACGAGGTGAAGCATCACACCATCTATCTCAGCGGCAACTACCGGCAGAACCTGCGCGACATCGAACACGATCATCGACTCACTCTCGACGACCCCAGCTTCTATGTCCAGAACGCCTGCGTCACGGACCCCACACTTGCTCCCGAGGGCATGAGCACGCTCTACATCCTTGTGCCGGTTACGCATGAGAGCGGCAACGTGGACTGGAGTCACGAGGAGGAACAGTTTCGCGCCGTTGCACTGCGCCAGCTTGAAAAGATCGGCATCGCCGGGGTCGAGCAGCGCATTCGCGTTGAACGCCGCCTTAATCCGACCACCTGGAACTCGGAGTTTCACCTGCATCTAGGTGCGACGTTCAGCATGGCCCACTCGCTGCGCCAGATGCTCCATCTGCGCCCGCACAACCGCTTTGAAGACCTCGACGGTGTCTATCTCGTTGGAGGCGGAACCCACCCCGGCAGCGGATTGCCGGTGATCTTCGAATCGGCCCGCATCACCTCGCGTCTGCTGCTCGAAGACCTCGAGCTTGAGCCGGGCTGGCATGCTGCTCCGCACGTCAAAAACAGCGCCGCTTATGAGGCCGTTCCCTGAACTCATCCTTGGTTCGAAATGGGATCAAACCGCTTCGGGGACGATCGCGCACGCATGGATGGGAGACAATCGTATGCGCAGCCTGATGGCAGATGAGGCATCGGCAGCCATGACAACCGTTAATCTCGATTCCGCACGCCTCGCGCAGCGCCAATGGGCGGCCTTGCCCATCGCGCGCCGCCTGTGCATCGTCAAAAGTTTGCGCCGCCGCCTCGCCACCAGAGCAGCGGCCCTGGCGGAAACCGTCCCAACCCGCCTGCCAGGCTCACTTCATAGAACTGTTGCCGACACTCTTGTTTCCGAAGTCCTTCCACTCGCCGAAGCCTGCCGTTTCCTGGAGCGCGAGGCGGAATCGATTCTGCGCACACGCTACGTTGACCAAAACGGCCCCTTATTCCTCGGCTCCAGCACTGCCGAGATCGAGCGTGCCCCCTGGGGGCTCGTACTCGTTATCGCCCCGGCTAACTATCCGCTCCTGCTTCCCGGCGTGCAGGCGCTGCAGGCACTGGCCGCTGGCAACGCCGTCCTCTGGAAACCGGCGCCCAGCACCGAAACCTGCGCCTTCGCGCTGAGAATGCTGCTGGTCGAATCCGGGCTTGACCCCGGCCTGCTGACTGTCCTCGATTCCGACATCGAATCCGCGGAGGCTGCTATCTCTGCCGGCCTCGATCACGTCATGCTCACCGGGTCCGCCGAAACCGGCAAAGCTATCCTTCGCCAGCTAGCCGAAACCCTTACGCCCGCAACGATGGAGCTCTCCGGCTGCGACGCCGTTTTTATCCTGCCCGGCGCAGACTACGAGCAGACTATCCGCGCCCTGGCCTTTGGTACGCGCTTCAACGGCTCGGCCACCTGCATGGCCCCGCGCCGCATCTTCCTCGTCGGCCTGCCTGAATCCGAGGTCGGCCAGTTCGAATCCAGTCTCACCGCTGCGCTCGCCGCAATCGAACCGGTCCCACTCCCGGAAGCAACCATATCGCGCCTCGCGGCGATCCTCGAAGACGCGCGCAGCCAGAGCGCGGAGATTGTGCTCGATGGCCTGACTGCCGGGGGTGACTCGGGTGCGGCCCGGCCCACTCTCATCCTCAGCGCCACTCCCTCTCTCGCGGCCATGCGGGAAGATATCTTCGCGCCGGTTCTCTCCGTCATGCGCGCAGCCGACCAGAACGAAGCTCTGGCAGCCTGCGCCGCTTGCCGCTACGCACTGGCGGCTTCCGTTTTTGGCCCTGAACGCGAAGCCAGGCGTTTCGCCCGCGGTATTCACGCCGGCAATATCGTCATCAACGGCCTTATCGTCCCCACCGCCGACCCGCGCATCCCCTTCGGCGGACGCGGACACAGCGGCTTTGGCGTGACACGCGGAGCGGAAGGCCTGCTTGGGATGACGACCCCGCGCACGATCCAGACGCAGCGGCGAGCAGTACAGCGCAGCTATGAGCCTGCCGGTGAAATCTATGGGCCGATGTTTTCGGGTCTGGCGAAGGCGCTCCATGGCTCGGGACTGGCACAACGATGGGCGGGACTCATGGCCGCGGTCCGGAGCGCCATGCGGGCTTCGCGGACACGAACCAAGCTCCGATAGACCACGCCGCCTGAGGGGAAACGAACCCTGTCCACCTCCAATTTCTGTTTTAATTCAAGCCGCGTAAGCGGAGGATTCAGGCTCATTTGTTGCAAACTGTGCCACAAACTTCAGCGCTTCGCGAAGCCTTCGGGTTATAGTGTGGCCAGACGGGGCGCAGGAGGAATGCATGCGGCTGAAACAAAGCATTCACGGGCTCGAAGAGATTTTGGTTTTCGACAACTGGCCGATGTTGTTGTTGGGCAGGTTGTTGGATCGTCAGACAGGATTCGTCGCCTATCGGAAGAACGGCCTGGACATCCTGGTGGATCATCGTGGCGGCGACGCGTGCGGAACCCGTGTCTGTATCGCTACTGATATGTACCGCAAATATCTGCCTTCTCTTAGTCTGCCAGATGATCCACGAGTACTGGATCTGGGCGCCAACGGAGGCGGGTTCGCGCTCATGTTGGCCATCGCGGGGATAAAACCATCGCGGGTCGTCTGCGTGGAGATGAATCCGTTGACCTACGGCCGTCTACAGGTCAATCTGGCCACCAATTTCGGCCCGGATGCCGTCGCGATCAATGCGGCGGTTTGCGGCAAGCCGAGGGGCGACATCCTCATCAAGCCCACCCGCGGGGGCACCGGCGACGGCATTCGCACGCTTGGCGCAATCACGACAGAGGCTCAGATTGCGGTGCCCACAACCACGGTCACGGACATCTATGACCGCTACTTTGCGCCCGGGATCATCGATCTGTGCAAGATCGACATCGAGGGCGAAGAATTCGAGATGTTCGCGGCGTTGCCCGATGAGTTGGCGTGCAAGATTCGCCACCTCATCATGGAGTTCCACTACTTCGATGACGCCGCTGTGCGCGCCGGGGAGCATCTCCTGGCTCGTCTTAAGTCGCTGGGATTTCGCGAGATTACCAAGGGCCGCAATCGTGTCGCAAACGAGAGCACGGAGGTTCGCGCTTTCGCCCGTCCCGAGACGCTTCCGGTCTCACAGCTTGCCGCGGCAAGCTGAGTTCCACGCACTCCGGGACGGCCTGCGCCATTCTTCGGCAGGATAGCGAGACCTTGCAAATCGCAGGCACGCGCGCTATTCAACATTGATAGCTCAAGCAGGAAAAGGCGGGTTCGCGATGCGGATAGCAGTTATCGGATCCGGACTCGGAGGCCTCTCGGCAGCAGTGACTCTCGCGGCGCGTGGGTACCAGGTCGAGGTCTTCGAAAAAAATCCGTGGCTGGGCGGCAAAGCCGCGGTCCTCTCCGAAGACGGCTTCCGTTTTGACATGGGCCCTACCATCCTCATCCAGCCATCCGTCCTCCGCCGCATTTTCCTGGAAGCAGGACGCCAGATGGAGGACTACCTCGACCTCACCCGGCTCGATCCGCAATGGCGCTGCTTCTTCGATGATGGTCTGGTCCTCGACCTTGAAAACGATCACACCGCCATGGCCCGCAAGCTGGACCAGCTCAAACCAGGCATGGGCAGCGGTTTCCTGCGTTTTCAGAATCTCTCCCAGCAGCTTCATGAGATCAGCAACCGCTTCTTCTTCTGGCGGCCTGTCGGCTCGATGCGCGACACTTTCGACCTGAAAAACAGCTTCTCGCTCGAAGTGCTGCGCGACGTCATGCGCATGCGCCTCGGCAAAACCGTCGCCGGCACCATCCGTGAATACATCCCCGATGCCCGTGTCGCGCAGATGCTCGACCACTACACGCAGTACGTCGGCTCTTCGCCTGAAGCTTCGCCTGCAATTCTCTGCGCTATCGGCCACATGCAGTACGAGGAAGGCATCTGGTATCCCATGGGCGGCACGCGCGCCGTGCCCGAGGCTCTCGTCAAACTCGGTAAGGAACTGGGCGTCCTGTATCACACCGGCAAAGAGGTCGAACGCCTGGTGGTCGAGGCCGGTCGCGCCGCCGGCCTTGTCATCGGCGGCGAAATTCAGCACTTCGATGCGGTTATTTCTAATGAAGATGCGGTACGGACGTACCGCGAGTTGATAGGGGGCGAGCCGGCCCGGCGCTTCGAAAGCGAACGCAAATACGAGCCAGCCTGCTCTGGCGTAGTGCTCTACCTGGGACTCAAGAAGCGATACGAACATCTGGCTCATCACTGTTTTGTGTTCTCTCGCGATCCAAGAGAGGAGTTCGAGGCCATCTACGACCTGGGCAAGCCCGCACCCGACCCGACGTGTTATCTGGCCTCCACCACGCGGACCGAATCTGCCACCGCGCCGGAAGGTGGCGACGCTTTGTATATTTTGGTGCATACTCCTTACCTGCGCCCGGGACACGACTGGAAGGCGATGTTCCCGGCCTACAGTCAGGTCATTCTGGACAAGCTGAAGCGCACGGCAGGAATGCCCGATCTCGAGGAGCGGATCGTTTTTGAGCGCGCGCTGACGCCGCAGGATATTCACGAACGGTACAAGGTGCTGAACGGCGCGATCTATGGGCTTTCCAGCCATGGGCGCTGGAATGGCGCCTTCAAGCCTTCGAACCGAGGCGGGATGTGGACGGACTTTTTCTGGCCGGGGGCGCTGCCCACCCTGGACCAGGAATGCCCATGGTGTTAATGTCGGGGTGGATCGCGGCGGACGCCGTCGATCAGCGGTATCGTGGAGAAGAGGCGGCGGGCAGAGCCAGCGCCAGGTCGAGGAGCAATTGGCGGCGGTATGATGCGGGCACAGGCCAATCCGGCCAAACGGGCGGGGGCCTCGAGACCCCTTCTCAGCGGGCACTTGCATTCTTTTCATCTATCTGCGATGGTGTCTGCGGACGCCATTTCCATGCTGTCCGCGTGGCCAATCCCGGACGGATCCCGCCGCACGCCGAGCCGCTGATACTGTTTGCCAACCATCCTCGTGGTGGGACCCGCTGACCGGCGTGCTGCTCGGCCAGACGCTGCTGCCCGACCGCGACCCACTACGCTCCGATGGACGCGACGGCGCTGGAGCCACTATTGCATTTTCCGGTCCGATGGGCTTCTTTCCGGTCGACAACGCTTCCGCGCGGGGCCGCGCAGTTTTTCCGCGCCGGCTACCAGGTGCTTAACCGGCCGGTCCCGTCCTCTGGATCACTCCGGAGAGCCAGTTCCAAGATGTCCGCACGCGGCCGGTGGTCTTCCGGCCAGGGCTCGGCGCGCTGATGAGCCGCATCGGGAGGATGACCTGTGTCCCGATCGCCATGGAATATCCTGTACTGGGAAGAGCGGCTGCCGGAAATCCTGATGAATGTAGGGCGAGCCGCTGGAGATTGCCGATGGGGGCATGGAGGACGCACGAACCTGGACCAACCTGCTTCGTACGCCATGGCGGCTACACTGGATGAGCTGGCCATGCTGGCCATGGAGCGCAATCCGGAAGCCTTCCTGACCATCTTGCCGGATACGGTGGCGTTGGTGGCATCTACGAACTGTGGAAGCGTTTCAGCAGCTTATTTACCGGGCGCAGATACGTTCACGATCATGGCAGTCTGCACGACAAATGACGCTCATACCTGGCTAGTAATCTTCGCAGCCCGAACTTCACTGCTCACACCGACGGTAACTAATGAGATTGTGCGGCCGTCAACGCCGTTTTCGTCGAGGCTTCTTTCTTATCGCCTTTCACTGGCCGCTGTTCGCCCGTGAATGCGGTCTCTCTTCGCCGCCTGGCCTGGCCGCGGAACCGTCGCCTGCTGCCACCTGTCTGCCTCCTCATCCCGGCGCGGAATTGAAGGAATATCAGGGCCGACTCTCATCGCGGTGCTTCAATCGTGCGGTTCTATCGAAGTGATCGTACTTGACGATGCCTTCATCCACTGCACCGCTGAAATCGTGCGGGCCATCGCGGAAACAACCGCGGTGTCCGTCTCGAAAGCGCGCCTCCTCTGCCCGAAGGCTGGAACGGCAACAGCACGCCTGCTGGCATCTCGCTTCGCTTGCGACGCCGC
>CAVREZ010000014.1:0-221800 GCA_963720285.1 uncultured Acidobacteriota bacterium | reverse complement strand
GGCGTGACCGGGGTTCATCCGAAGACAGGTCTGACGACGGGGGATTACGAAGAGGCGGCGGTGAAGCGCGCGTTAAGCCATGCAGCGGCGGAGACGTTTGTGCTGGCGTCGTCGGAAAAGCTGGGTGCGGCTTCGCCGTATGCGGTGATTCCGCTGAGCGAGGTGAGCGGAATCATCACGGAGAAAGCTGCCGATAAGGGGCTGACGAAGGCTTACGAGAAGATGGGGATCGCGGTGATACGATGCGCCTGACTGGCGTGTTGGGTTTTGACGGCGGACCTGTCAGCCCTCGGTGTGATAACTCATGATCCACTCGAACTCGGCGGCCATGTTGGCGTTCATGCCCCGGTTGGCTATATCGGCACGCCACGCGTTGATGGTTGGCCGGCCCTGGAAGATGTAAGTGATGCCGCCGCCGCCGGAGCCCTGCCTTCCGTCGCTCCAGGCGAGCATGCTGACGCCCATTCGTATCTCTCGTCTGCCGTCCGAGGTTCCAGGAATGGCGACGACGGATAGGTGCAGGTGCGGGTGAAGCCTGCCCCCGTTTCCGTCAAGGTACAGTTGTCCCCCCGACTGCCTGTTCCAGCCACGGCCTTCGAAGGCATCACTTACGTCCGTCTGAAACATTCGTCTGAGTGGCATATTTCCTCCTTTTTCCGCGCGACGCGATTATAGCTCCGACGCTTGAGGATGGTTTCGCTGTTCGGGTTGGATCATTCGCTGGTGTAGAAGGCGTGCATGAAGCGGTAGAGGGACCAGAGGTCTACTTTGCTCGACATCTCGTAGGTGGCGTGCATGGAGAGGAGCGGGATGCCGACGTCGAGGACTTCCATGTTGCGGCGTGAGAGGAATCCGCCGATCGTGCCTCCGCCGCCCACGTCGACTTTGGGGGTCTGGGTCTGCCAGGCGATGTGGCTGGTGTCGAGCAGGTGAAGGATCTGGGCGGTGAATTCGGAGTTGGGATTGAAGCCTGCTCCGTACATCTTGACGGTGACGCCGTAGCCGACGATGGCGGAGTTGGAGTTTTCGGAGTTCTGGGGAAAGAGCGGATTGGTGCCGTCGTTGCAATCGGCGGAGAGAACCTTGGTGTTGGCGAAGGCGGTGCGGAGATCGAGCGCTGTGGCGGACTTGGAGGACGCCGCCTGGGTTTGCGCGTCGATGAGCGAGGTGTAGGCGGAGTCGATGAAGTCGGAGCCTGCGCCGGTGTTGTTGACGCTGCCGATCTCTTCGAAGTTGGTGATGTAGGCGAAGGCGGTCTTTTGCGGCGTGCCTTTGACGTCGAAGAGCCCGCGCGAAGCGTCGTAGGAGGAGAGCTTGTCGTCCTGTCCCCAGGAGCCGGTGAGGCCGCCGTCGATACCTACGTCGGCGGGCTGCGTGGCGGGCACCAGTTCGAGCTCGGCGGAGACGAGGTCTTCGTCGCGGATCTGGAAGCGCTGGCGGAGAGCTGTCATCACTTCTGCTGCGACGGAGTCTTTCTCGCCGGGTATGGAGCCGATCACCGGATTCATCTCTTCGCCGCCGAGGATCTGGGTGTAGGTGCGGCTGCGAAGAAGGCTGTCGGAGTGCGGTGCGGCGTCGGGGATGACGAAGACGGGGTCGCCGGGTGCGAAGCCGATGCTGACTTCGATGTGGCGTCCGTCTACCGTGTCGATGTGGCCGACGAGGGCCATGGGCAGGTTGGACCACTGGTAACGCTTGATGCCGCCGTAGGGGATGGTCTTGAGCAGGGCGACGGAGCCCGGGGCGTCGATGACAGGGCGTGCCTTGAGGTTGATGTGCGGAGAGTCTTCGTGGGCTGCGACCATGCGGGAGCCGGTGGTGATTGGGTCGGAGCCAATGATGGCGAAGAGGACGGCACGGCCGCGGTTGTTGACGATAAGCCGTGCTCCCGGCTTAACCTGCGAGGGCGAGGTGAAGTCCTGGAAGCCGGACTCGTGGGCGAGGCGGATGAGCTCGCGGTCGGAGAGCCAGGCGGATTTGGCGTGGCGGAGGTAGTCCTTGTAGGGGTCGGCGAAGTGGAAGACTTCTGTTTTCTGATCGGGGGTCAGCGTAGACCACGCAGACTTGGCAGCCGCTTTGCCAGCATCTGTGGGAATGTCCTGACCGAAAGCGGGCGCGAATGCGATGACGGAGGAGAAGGCGCAGATGGCGCGATGAGGCTCGGAAGCTGGATGCGAGGCATACCTAAGGATAGCGAGAGAACACATACTAGGGAATAGCTGACGATTTACGTGATCGGACTGCTGACAAAGTTAGCTCTCCACAACACACTCGTAAAGCATTGGAAGTTTCACACGACTCATCTGTAAAGCCATATAAAATATGGAACAGTCTTATCAATAGCTAAGGTATTACCCCGCCAATGGCACTCAAGTAAGCCACTACAGAGAGAGTTCGGGCTTGGAGAATGCGAAAGCGCATTTTCCCGGAAGGACTCTTGCGGCCCGAGAGGAAATGTGTATGAATTACGGTCTATCTGATGGTTTTTCCGAAGCTGCGGTGAACATGCCGTAGCGCTTCTCAATTGCAGCACGAATCATGGAAAGCCAGCAGCCCCAACGCTATTGCGCGTGCTCTTCATGCTTGTCGGGATTCCCCCTCAGTATCTGTTCACTTCCTATGCGCAAACCGGTGAATGGTCCTGGATGGGGGGCAACGATTTCGTCCCAAATTCCCCATGGGTTCGAGATCGGCTCCATCGGGGTTGCCGAGATGAGTGGCACTCCGAACGCTGCCAACATTCCCGGCGGACGGCTGGACGCAGTTAGTTGGACTGACAAGAGCGGAAACTCCTGGCTTTTTGGCGGAGGCGGTCTCGATTCAGCGGATACCTTTGGTTATCTCAATGACCTTTGGGAGTTCGACCCGACCACTTCAAGAATGGACGTGGATCTCGGGCAGCAATACTATCCCTTGACCAACGGCGGCCAGGCCGGAGTCTATGGAACACTAAACACGCCTGGGGCGGCAAACACTCCTGAGTGCGCGCGAGAAGCGGCGCGCTGGCCTGTACTCTGATTCCAGCGGTAATTTCTGGCTCTTCGGCGGCGCAGGATTTGATGCTAACGACGCATATGGAAATCTAAACGACCTATGGAAGTTCGACACCTCAACTCGGCAATGGACCTGGATGGGTGGAAGCAGCACGTTAGGCGCAAGCGGAAGGACTGCGGGAGTATATGGGACGCTCGGCTCATTCATCTCCGGAAGCTATCCCGGTAGCCGGAACAGCGGAGTCGCCTGGACTGACACCAGCGGCAATGTCTGGCTCTTCGGCGGGTATGGAGAAGATTCCGTGGATGAGCCTGGATATTTGAACGATCTCTTGGGAGTACATTCCATCGACGCAACAATGGGCCTGGATGGGAGGAAGCGACGCAATTCCCGATAGCTTCGAGGGTCTGCCCGGGGTTCTATGGGACACTGGGCGTCGCCAGCTGCGGGAAACACGCCCGGTGGGCAAGTCACCGCCGCCGGCTGGACGGACAAGAGCGGTAACCTATGGCTCTTTGGCGGCTTTGGCTTCATATCTGTTGGTGCTACCGTCACCAACGGAGAATCTGAACGACATCTGGAAGTTCGATACCGGGACGCTGGAATGGACGTGGATGAGAGGAAGCAACGCTTTTGCCAACGAGCTGCCTAAGCGCAGGGCCATACTTGCAGTATTCCCGGGGTTTATGGCACACAAGGCACACCACTATCTACCCAGTAACGTGCCCGGAGGCCGCTCCGTTGGAGCCATGGAGGACCGATCCAGGCTGGATCTTTCTGGATGTTCGGTGGAGAGGGTTATGATTCATCCTCCTCGGGTGGGCTTCTCAATGACTTATGGAAATTCGATCCTTCTGCGAACGAGTGAGGATGTGGGTCAGCGGAAGCAACACAGTTTCTAACGCTGGGGGAGCGGCGGGAACATTACTAGGGAGTCTGGATGTTCCAGCACTTGCCAACGCGCCAGGGGGCAGGGACGCAGCCGTTGGATGGACAGACAACAAAGGCCATCTATGGCTCATGGGCGGAGACGGATTCGATAGCGAGACGACGGTGGGTTATCTGAACGATGTATGGGAATTCCAATTGTCTGCTGCTGCTCCAAGCTTTAGTCTGGCGACCGGCACGTATGCTTCGGCACAGAGTGTAACGATCAATGACACCACTCCCGGAGCGGTAATTTACTACACCACCGACGGAACCACGCCTTCGACTGCGTCGGACGTTACACCGGGCCTGTCAACATTACATAGACCAACATTCAAGCACTTGCAGCTGCCCGCTTGGATACCTCAACAGTACGGTGACCTCAGTCACATACACGATCAGTCCACCGCCGACATTCACTCTCTCAGCCGCGGCAAATTCGTTGACCATCAATTCTGGTGGTGTCGGGACCACGCAAGTGACGGTCACACCTCAAAATGGATTCAACGCTCCGGTCAGTTTCGCTTGTTCAGGATTGCCCGCTGGCGCAAGCTTCGTCTTCAGCCCGGCTGGTCGACACCTTCCGGTAGCTCCGCAACGACCCAATTGACCATCTCGGCCAGTAATCAGACTTCAGCGCTTTCCCTGGGCTCCGGTGTGTTTCTCGGCGGAACTCCCGCAGCTTTTGCGGTTTTGCTCCGCTGGGACTGAGAAAGCGACGGAGATCGCGATGGATCCTCCTGGCATGCGCGACGCTGATCAGCTTTGGAGCAATGTGGGGGTGCGGCAGTGGAAGCAATAGCAGCGTCGGAGCTCCAGCCTCCATCGACATCGAATGTCACTGTGACCGCAACCTCTGGTTCAATGCAGCAGTCGGTCGTTGTTTCTCTCACTGTGGAGTAGAAGGTATACAAGAGGGAATTTCTTCATTCCATCAAGGGCGCTCTATCCATGGAGAAACCGCGATTTGTATAGTCGCAGGAGCGCGACGTGGCACTCCGTTGAACTCGAATCGGCCAACGTGGAAAACAGCCGGTAAATGAAAGGAAAAAGTCAGGAAATAGCCGAAACTACAGAGTTTATCAGCGCTCCTATGGGTGGCCGCGGAAGTTGGAGATGGGATGCGGTTGATCTGGAAGCTGGTTGGCGCAGTTGCGATCGTGGGAGTTGCGGTGCAGTTCGTGCGGCCGGGTATCGAGAATCCGCCGGTGACGGCGGAGATTGCTGCGCCGCCCGAGGTGCGGGCGATTCTGAAGAACTCGTGCTACGACTGCCACTCGAATGAGACGCGGTTGAAGTGGTTTGACCGGGTTGTCCCTGCGTATTGGCTCACCGCGCATGACGTAAAAGAAGCGCGGCGGCATTTGAATTTCTCCGAGATTGCGAAGCTGCCGGCCGCGCAGCAGCGTGGGGTGCTCTTTGAAGCGGTGAACATGATCCAGCTGGGCGCGATGCCGCTGCCGCAGTATCGCGCGCTGCATCCGGGAACCGCGGTGACGGCAGAGCAGCTTGCGGTGCTGGAGCGGTACCTGGGGCCGTTCGATGAGGCGGACGGCGATGGTGTCGCTCAGGCGACGCCCGCACCCGCGCGCACAGTGCAGCTTGTGAGCGAGCCTCCTAAGCCGGGAATCGGGCGCATGGTGCTGCGAACGATTGATTCCGAGTCGAATGGATTTGGATATCCGGCGGGATGGGAGAGCTGGAAGCCGATATCGGCGACGGATCGCGGGGATAACAATTCGCTGCGGATGATTCTGGGCAACTATGTAGCAGTGAAGGCGATTGCGGAAAAGAAGATCGCTCCGTGGCCGGATGGAGCGGCGTTTGCGAAGGTGGCGTGGCAGGCCGTTCCCGATGGGAATGGCGGACTCAAGGCGGGGAAGTTTATTCAGGTCGAGTTCATGTTGAAGGATGCCAGCAAGTATGCGGATACCGATGGCTGGGGATGGGGACGCTGGCGCGGGATGGATCTGAAGCCGTATGGGAAAGACGCGCACTTTGTCGAAGAGTGCACGGGATGCCATGCGCCGGTAAAAGGGAATGACTATGTCTACACGATGCCGCTGGAGAGACAGTAAACAGTGATTAGTCGTTGGTGGCTGGAATGCGGCACTTGAGTTTGGAGGTTCGGATGAGGCTTCGGATTGAGTTGGTGGCGGCAGGGATGATGATGGGGTTGGTGGCGGGGTGTGGGGTAAAAAGGCCGTTGGAAATGGATGTGTTGAACGTGGAGGCGCGGGTGCCGGCTGGGTTGCCTGTGGCCGCGCTGGACTGGCGGATGATTACTTCGGGCGTAGACCGGCGGCATGGCACGATGACCATGCTGACGGGAAACGATGAGGCAATAAAGTCTGTGGGGACGGGGATATATCCGGCGGGGTCGGAGCTGGCGCTGACGACGTGGCTGGAGCGCGATGATCCGCACTGGTTCGGAGCGCGGATACCGGGGACGTTTGTTTCGCTCGAGACCGTGGACGTGAAGCAGGGCGCAGATGGGAAGCCGACCGCGGAGTATCGCCGATATGAGGGAAATCCCGCACATGAGGTGAGCGGCGCGGCGAATGCGGAGAGCCGAAAGGCCTACATGCTTGGGATGACGGCTTCGCAGATGCCGTAATGACCGGCTGGTGCTATTCGTGACGCAGGGCCCGATTCGGATCGATGCGCGCGGCGCGGCGGGCTGGCCCGAAAGCGGCGAGAAGCGAGATAGCCAGGAGAAGAACGGCGACACCGGCCAGAGTTAGCGGGTCGGAAGGAGTCAGTCCGTAGAGCATCGAGCGGACGAAGCGGGCGAGCCAGAGGGTAGCCAGAAAGGCCGGCAGTGACGCCGCCGACAGACATCCAGGTGGCCTGGCGAAGGATGAGGGCGAGAACCTGGCGGGATTGCGCGCCGAGGGCCATGCGGATACCGATCTCGCTGGTGCGGCGCGAGACAGAGTAGGCCATGATGCCGTAGATGCCGATACACGCGAGGACGAGGGCGATGAGGCCGAAAGCGGCGGTAAGCCGGGCGAAGATGCGCTCATTGACCAGAGTGGAGCGGACCTGGTCGTCCATGGAGCGGGCGTCGAGCAGCGGCAGGTTCGGATCGAGGGCGGCGACGGTGGCGCGGACCTGCGAGAGCACGCCGGCTGGGTCGGCAGCGGTGCGGAGGGTGAAGACGCGGCGGCCCGATTCGTTGTTCTGACGATAGCTGAGGTAAAAAGTGGGCGGCGTGGGAGTGCGCAGGTCGGCATAGCGGGTGTTGGCGGCAATGCCGATGATGCGTACCGGGCCGGGGATCTCGTCCGCATCAATTTCGAAGGTCAGGCCGATGGGGTTCTGATGCGGGAAAAAGCGCTGCGCAAGAGCCTGATTGATGATGGCGACCGGCGGTGAGGCTGGCGTATCGGCGGAGTTGAAGATGCGTCCCTGCAGGAGCGAGATGCCGAGCGTCGAGAAAAAGTCATCGCTGATGGAGTTTTCCTGGACGCGGATCTCGGGATTGTGGCGCGGTGTTCCAGGGATGTGGAAGCTGGAGCCGGAGTATCCGTCGCCGATGACGGCGATGTTGCTCATGGAAACGGAGCGGACGCCGGGGATGGCGGCGAGGTTTTGCTGGATCTGTCGAAAAAGGGCCGTTCCTTTCACGTCGTCGTAGCGGAAGCGAGGCGGATTGAGGCGGAAGAGCAGAATATGGCTGGACTCGAAGCCGAGCGGCACGTGGCTGAGGTTGATGAGGGTGCGCACAAAGAGGGCTGCTCCGGCGAGCAGGATGGTGGAAAGCGCGATTTGAAGGACCACAAGGGACGCGCCGAGGCCCAGGCGGCCGGGTCTGGTGGCGGAATGGGGTGAGTCCTTCAGTGCGGCTGTGCTCTGGGCAGCGCGGATGGCGGTGACGGCGGGCAGAAGACCGGCGAGAAGGCCGCAGAGCAGCGAAACAACGGCGGCAAAGGCGAGAATGCCGGGATCAAATGCGCCTGCGAGCGCGGAGGGAAGCTGCGACCCGGAGCGGGAAAGCATCGCCGGGATAGCGTTGCGCGCAAAGAAGGCCAGGCCCAATCCGGCAGCGCCTCCAAGCAGTGCCAGCAGAAGGGTTTCGGTCAGTAGCTGGCGGAGGATGTGGGAGCGGCGCGCGCCAAGAGCGAGGCGGGTCGCAATTTCGCGGCGGCGGCTGGCGGCGCGGGCCAGAAGCAGATTGGCCAGGTTGACGCAGGCCAGGAGAAGAACAAGGGCAGAGAGCGTGAGAAGTATCCAGGAAGGTTGGGCGTATTGGCCGTGCAGGTTATCGACTCCGCGGCTGCCGAATTCGATAGCGAGATGAAAGGAAGCGAAGGCGTGCGCAGAGGTAGCGGCGGGCTGAGTCGACTGGCGGAGGGGCGAGTCGAGCTGAGCCTGAAGTTGAGTATCAGACACGCCGGGACGCTCGCGAAGCATCAGTTGGAGCCACCAGGACTGCGGGTTGTTCAATAGCGAGACAGTCGTGCCCTGAGGACGGGGCAGGAGGATTGGCTGGAGGCTGACAGGAAGAAAGATGTCGATTGGGGTCGCAGTGTCGAGTCCGGCAAAGCGGGGCGGGGCGATACCGACGATGGTGACAGGTGCTCCGTTGAGCGAGATGGTCTGACCCAGGACAGAGGGCGAGCGGCCGAAGCGGCGAGACCAGAACGCATCGGAGAGCACAGCGGCTGGCGCGGAGGTGGGGGTGTCGTCGCTGGGAGTCAGCAGGCGGCCGAGTGCGGGGGTGAGTCCAAGGGTGTCGAAGGCATTACCGCTGAGGAGCTCGGCGCTTGATGGGGCTGCGTCGTTGGCGACGGTAGCTGTGAGGGACACGTCTTTGAAGGCGAGCAGCGTGGAGTAGGCCTCCGGGTGCTGCAGCAGAGCCTGATAAACCGGGTAAGGAAACGAGCCGCTGACTAGCCCTCCGGCCGGGGATTGGCCGATGTCGCCCCAGACCGGCGGAACGGGCTGTTCAACGCCGCTCGTCCATGTCAGAACGCGCAGTTGCTGCGGATCGCGGACAGGGAGTGGGTCGAGGAGGACGCGGCGGGCGACGGAGACGATGGCGGTGTTGGCTCCGATGCCGAGGCCAAGCGAGAGGATGGCGATAACGGCGAGCAGCGGATTGCGCAGGAGGCGGCGGACGGCGAAGCGCAGGTCGCGAGCGAGGGCCAGGATGCTGACGAAGGTTCGCGATTCGCGGCGCTGCTGGTGATGCAGATCCGCGTTGCCGAACTGGCGGCGTGCGGCCTGTGCGGCCTGCTTCGGCGTCATGCCCTCGGAGACGAATCGGCCAGCGAGGAGCGCGAGGTGGGCTTCGATTTCGGCGGAGAAGCGGGCGTCGTCGCGCTGGGTGAGAACGAGGTTGCGGAGGCGGGTGAGGATGGTCGTCAGCGAAGACATCGTTAGCTCTGTCCTTCCTGCGCCAGTACGCGGCCGATGACGCCGGAGATGCGGTTCCAGTTCTCTGTCTCGGCGTCGAGGTGTTTGAGGCCGCGCTTGGTGATCGAGTAGAAGCGGGCTTTGCGATTGTTTTCCGACAGGCCCCACTCCGACTTGATCCAGTCATTCATCTCAAGCCGGAGGAGCGCGGTGTAGACCGTGCCCTCGTTGAGAGTCAGAACGTCTTCGCTGAGCTGCTCGATGCGGCGGGCAATGCCGAAACCGTGCTGCGGACCCATGGATTGCAGGGTTTTCAAGACCATGAGATCGAGCGTGCCTTGAAGGACTTCCGATTTTTCCCGCTTCTGGTGCGCCATTTGCCGCTCCATTGGATATTGCAAAGGAGAGTAACATGGTTCCTTTGGGATGTCCATAGGAGATCGGGGTCAGGTCTTTTCGAGCGCCTTCCGGGGCTGAAACCCCGATCTTGGCGCGTGACTATTGCAGGGGACTGAAAGCCCCTGCTCCCTCCTGAGAGGCGCTGCCCTAGCGGTGCTGCCGGATCAATGCGGAGATGGCGTTGCGGAGCTCTTCGCAGAGAGCTTCGCTCTCGCGGGGGGAACGGCCGTGGGTAGAGATGGGCTGGCCGAAGACTACTTTGATGGGGGTTCTGGAGGGGTAGAAGTGGGTGGTGTGGATGGGCAGCAGGTCGTAGACGCCGACGAGGGCGATGGGGACGAGCGGGACCTGAGCGCGGATGGCGAGGAAGGCTGCTCCGTTGAGGAAGGACTGGACTTCGCCGGTCGGTGTGCGTGCGCCCTCGGGAAAAACGAAGACGCTGAGTCCGGCGCGAAGGGTGCGGACTCCGGCAGCAAAGCTGGAGAGCGAAGCGCGGGGGTTGGCGGTGTCGATGGGGAGCTGGCCGGAGCGGGTGAGGTACCAGCCGATGAAGGGCAGGCCGAAGAGCTCCCTTTTAGCAAGGATGCGGAACTGGACGGGCAGGGACGAGAAGATGACCGGCGTGTCCATGTAGGAGGTGTGGTTGGCGGCGAAGACGCATGGCTGAGCGCACGGGATACAGTCGCCGGGCTGGCCGGATTCGGGTTTTGCCGGAAGCAGGCTGGCGAGGTTTTCGAGGCCGATCACTTCAATGCGGGAGAGCGAACAGGCGACGGAGACGTGCGCCCAAAGCTGGGCCACGCGGTGCTGGATGCGGCCGGATTTGTCGAAGAGCGAGGCCACGAGGGCGATACTGCCGAAGAAGGCGGTCTGGAGAAGGAAAATGGGGGCAAGAAAGAGGTTGCTGCGCAGGCGGAGGGCGAGGGGTAGCGTGCTGGGTCTCACCGTGGGTGCTTACCTTTGCTGGTCCTGGGTGATGATGAGGGGGATTGAAGCGACGCGGCGAGGGAAAGCAGATGATGGCGGGCTTCACCGACGAGGTAGACGCTGCCGCTGACGACGATGCGGGCGGGGTTGAGGCGGAGGGCGGTTTCGATGGCCTCGGGAACCGATGCGGTGGTGACGTGCGGGGTGCCTACGGATTCCGCCGCGGCTGCGAGGTCTTCGACAGGTGTGGCGCGCGGGGAGTGGATGGGCGCGAGGATGACTTGATCGAAGATGGGGAAGAGGATTTGGGTCATTTCGGCGAGCGGTTTGTCGCGCAGGCAGCCGAAGATAAGCACCTGGGTGTTGGAAGCGGCTTGGATGGTATCCCAGGTCTCAGAAGCGAGACCTGGGGCACCCGGAGTGGCTGAGGGCGATGCATCTGTTGGAACCCACATCTCTTCGAGATAAGGGGCACCCGGATTTGTGGATGGGACTGATGAGTTGAGGGCGGCGCGGAGGGCCCATGCGCCTGCGGGGTTATGGGCTACGTCGAGGATGAAATCGGGGTAGTCGTGGATATGGAGGTATTCGAGGCGGCCGGGCCAGCTCGTCATGTGGATGCCGCGTTCGATAGCTGCGGCGGTGATGGGGAAATGATGGGCCTCGCTGTGGATTTGGGCCAGCTCGACGGCGGTGGCGATGGCCAGGGCGATGTTGCGATGCTGGTGAGCTCCTTTGAGGGGTGAATCGACGAGGATCTGGCTGCCGAGCACTTCAAGGAAATAGGGTGCGATGGGGCTGGTTCCGATGGGTGGGGTGTAGTCGGCGGCGTTGATGCCGCGCACGTCGAGCTCAGTCGCAATTTCTCCGATGGCCTGGTTGGCCTCGGGGTGCTGCGGGAGGGTGACGAGGGCGCCATGGGGGCGGAGGATGCCGGCTTTTTCCCGGGTGATGAGGGCTATGGTGTTGCCGAGCCACTCCTGGTGGTCGAGTGAGATGTCGGTGATGACGGAGACGAGCGGCGAGACGATGTTGGTAGCGTCGAGGCGGCCGCCGATACCGACTTCGAGGACGGCGAGGTCGACTGGCGCGGAGCCGGAGGCGGCCTCGGCGAAGTAGACAAAGGCGACGGCGGTGAGGAGTTCGAAGTAGGAGGGGTAATGGGCGAGCTTGCCGTCCAGAACCAGCTTGCGTGCTGTGTCATCGACCCGGAAATAGACGCGGGCGAAATCGTCGTCGGAGATTTCGTGGATGGCGGCGTTGGGCGCGGGTGCGCCGATGCGGATGCGCTCGTTGACGCGGTCGAGATGCGGCGAGGTGTAGAGGCCGACGCGGAGGCCGGATTCGCGGGCGATGGATGCGAGAGTGGAAGCCGTGGAGCCTTTGCCGTTGGTGCCGGCGATGAGGACGGAGGGGAATTTCTTCTGCGGGTCGCCGAGGGCGGCGCAGAGGGTACCGATTTCATCGAGGGAGAATTTGCGGCGCGGCTGGCCGGGGTTGGGGGCAAGTTCGGGGACAAGCGCGCTCAGTTGATCGATGGCGGCGGCGTAGGACATGTCTTTTTATTTTAAGGGAGCGGTGACAGCGGACAGGGGCCGAGAACATGAATGGAGGACTGGATGCAGGGCGGCTGACGGGGTGAGGCGATGAGCGAAAGAAAAAGGGCGTCCGCGAGGGACGCCCTTTGGTCTGGATGAAGAGCCGGGTTAGAACACGAAGCGGGCTTCGAGCTCGGTGTTGCGGTTGCCGCTCTTGAAGGCGAACATGCCTGGAACTTCCGAGACGTCCGCGTCAAAGCCGCCATTGACAAAGGTGTTGGCGTGGTTGAAGACGTTGATGAAGGTGGAGCTAAGGTTGATGCCATAGCGCTCGTGGAACTTGAAAGACTTGGCGACACGGAGATCTTCATCCCAGGTGCCAGGGCCGTAGTAGGAATTGCGGTTGTCCATGTTGTTGACGAAGCCACCCGACGCGAGGCTGGAACCTCCCGGAAGCGGAGTGTCGCTGCAGCAGATGGGGGTGCCGGCAGGAGCGCCTTCGAGCTCATCCCAGTAGGCGTTGATGGCTGGGTTGACCCACTCGTTGTAGGAAGAGAGGTTGTTGCTGCCGTCTGCGTTGAAGTAGGCCGGGAAGTCCTGGTAGGAGTATGTGTTCGGGCCGTAGGTGCTGCTGATGTCCCTGAGCGTGCTGTTCTTCGCGGGACGTTGACCCACGAAGCTCGAACGGACGCACTCCGTGTATCCGAAGTAGCAATCGTAGAGGCTATAGGGGTTGCCGGTCTGGGCGGTGAAGATGGTGCTGGCAACAAAGCCGCCGAGGACAGTCTTCAGAAGCCCGTTGCTGCTGTGCTCGAAGAACGGCAGATTGTAGGTGAGGCTGGCTGCGATGCGATGACGGATATCGAAGTCCGAGTTGCCGAGATCGAGGCCGTGGTTGAAGGGATCGAGGTAGCCGAGGACGGTGCCACCGCCGTCGGTGTTGGCGCCGTCGCTGAAGGTGGAGCTGGTGTTATCGAGCGAATGGCCAAAGGTGTAGTTGGCCGTCACGGAGAGGCCAGTCTTATGCAGATTGTTGGACCGAACGCCTACATTAACCGACTCGTAGTAGCTGTCGCCGTCCGCGCCGCGCCAGTTGATGTTGGAGTACTGGGGATTGAGGCGGTTCTGTTCAAAGCCGGTTGCGGTGGTCGGAGCATCGTCAAGGTAATTGATGCCCGAGAAGGACCGGTTGAAGTTGGAGATGGAGTAGTTGTGGATGCCGCGCGTGCCGATGTAGCCGATGGATACGAGGGTATCGGTTCCGAGCTGATGCTCGAGGGTAAGGTTCCAGTTATGCGCGTAGGCGGCCTTGATGTTGGGATCGACCGCGCGAAGGGTAACGTTAGGCAGCGGCCGCGGCCCGATGGCGGTGCCGAAAGCGCCGAGGTTGTTGTTGCTGATCGCGGTGGGGTTGGTGGTGCTCACCAGGGCGATAACACCGTAGTTCGGCGGATTCTGGATGACGTTGAAGGTAACGTTGTCGAAGTTGCGCTCGTAGGAGATGCTGTAGCCACCGCGAATGACGGTTTTGCCATTGCCGGTGAGGTCATAGGCAAAGCCGATACGGGGACCGAACTGCTTGAGGTCGAGGTTCCACAGACGGCCATCAGGCGCGGTCTGGCGGGTTTGCACGATGCCGTTGCGGATGTCGTCAAACTGGTTGGTGCCGCTGGCCGGGAAGAAGTTGGCGTCGTAGGCTGCCTGCTGCGAGTGCTGCGGGCCGTAGACTTCCCAGCGCAGGCCCGCGGTGAGCGAGAGCTGCGGCGTCGCGTGCCAGGTGTCCTGAACGTAAAGCGAGGAGTCGTCGTAACGGTTGCTGCGAGAGAAGTTCGGCGAGGTGGCCGGAGTCTGAATCTGGCAAGCAGAGGTTACGGTGTAGGCGCCGGTGTTCAGATCCCGGACGCAGGGATAAGCCCCGTTGGGGTTGAGGGCAACTTCAACCTCATCGAGCGAGCCGTTGAGGAAGTTGGTGAGAGCTCCGTTGCTACCAGTGGTGACGAGAGCGTCGACGGCATTCTCATAGGCGCCGAAGACGCGGTTGTCCTTGATGTAAAGGAACGAACCGCCAAATTTGATGTTGTGTTTGCCATGGGTCCATGCCAGGTCTTCGCCGATTTGAATGAAGTTCTGCGGGCCGCCGAAGGGGATGGCCGCGCCCGGCGAGGTAGGCAGGTAGCCGGGGAAGTAGACGGAACCGGAACCGACAGTTACCGAGCCGCCGGGATTGGTATAGAGCGTGGGGCTGACCGGCACAGCACCGAGAGGCTGCTGGTTGTTGAAGCGGGTAAGCAGGATCTTGGTGTTTTCCGCGAAATTGCTGGTGAACACGTGAGTGACGGAAACCAGCAGATCATGGTTGAACTGGGTGATGCCGGTGTTGTAGCCGGCATAGGGGCTGGTGTTATTGCTGCCCGGAGGGTTAATGGTGCTCTGCTGGATATAGCGACCGTAGAGCGAGGTCTTCGGAGTCAGCGTCCAGTCGATGCGGTCAAAGTTGATCCACTGGTTGACAGGCGTTCCACCACCGGAGTCGCCCGGGGCCTGGTAGGTGTCGGTGCCGAAGAGCGGCGTGGTGAGGATGGCGGGATTGGTCTTCGCAATGGTTGCAACGTCGGCGAAGACGCCTTCCTGCTCGAGATCCGCACCGGTATACGTACGTCCGTTGATCGGGGTAGCGAGCGTGCCGTACTGAGCAAAGTAGGCCTGCATATTCGCCGAGGACAAGCCAATCAGTTGGGGAGTGGGAACCTCGGATACGACGGTGGCGTCGCTGCGGATGCGGGTCCACTCTGTGGCGGAGGAGAAGAAGAGCTTGTCGTGAACGATCGGGCCGCCGGCGTAGTAGCCGAACTGGTTGTGCGTGTAGCGCGATTTCGGGTTTGCTAATTCGCCGCCAGCGTAAAGGGCGTTGTTATTGAAGCCGTCCGAAGCGAAGGTCGAGATACGGTTGTAATCGTAGAGATCGCCATGGAACTGGTTGGTGCCGGACTTGGTGGAGACGTTAACGGCGCCACTGGAGGCGCGGCCAAGCTCGGCTCCCTCGCCGGAAGTGACGACGGAGAACTCCTGCATGGCGTCCTGCGGGATGGTCTGACCGACGCCGACGGCATAGACGTCGGTGTTTTCGGCGCCGTCGAGGAGGATATCGACCGAAGAGGAACGGCCGCCGGCGAGATTATAGCCAACGCCGCGGTTGCCGCCCATGGTCATGGTAGAGGCGTTACCCGCAAGATCCACCAGGGTATACGGATCACGATCGGCCAGAGGCAGATTCTGGATCTGCTGATTGGTAATGACGGTTGAGACCTCAGCATTCTCCGAATTCGGCGTCGTAGTGTCATCAGCCGTGATGCTGACCTGGGTCTGGCTGCCAGCGACGGCTAGCTGGACGTTGAGGGCGCGCTGGGAGCCGACGGTGAGGGTGAAGTCCTGGGTGCTGGTGCCGAAGCCGGAGGAGGTCACGCTGATGGTGTAGTCACCCGGGTTGATCTGGGTGATGGAGTATTCTCCCTTGGCATTGGAGGTGGTGACGCGTTGCGCACCGGTGGCCTTATTGGTGATTGTTACGCTGGCGGCGGCGATAACGGCGCCGGAAGCATCGGCGACGGTTCCGGTGATGGCGCCGAGATCGGCCTGAGCCAAGGCGACTGGAGCAACAGAATTAACTGCGATCAGGCCGGTCGAAAGCGCCAAGGCGCAGACGATCGAGGCCAAAAACTTCTTGGAATACAACATTGAGGAGTTCCTCCCAAGGGACGGTGTTGGGATTAGCTTTACATCGAGTCCCCTGAAGCTTTCCCCAGAGGATCTTCGGTGTCTTACTTTGAGTCAATTCACAACTTGCGAAAATTGCGGTTTCAATTAAATGAATTCCAGAGATATTTATGCATTTCGAGTGCCATTCCCCAGAGATATCTAACTTGTGTAAAGTCTGGGCGTTAGCGCAATCGAATGCGGTACGAATATATGGTTTTTTGTATAATTATCCCTAATCTAATTTTTTTGTAGAAAAAGGGATCAGTTCGGGGCTTTGAGTGAAGCACAAAACTGTATCCGAGGCTAGTTGTTCTATCGTGAGGCATTGATCCTCTAAAGCGCGAATAACGAACAACCTGGAATCTTCGAGGAGGGTCAGAGAGATTGTGTTTCCTGGCACCTTAGGAATTGGCCAGCCGTGCGTGGTATCTGATCAAACAGGAGCTCATCCTGTTAAACAAGAGCTCATCCTTTTGGATAAGAGCGATCCTGGTTTCCATAGAGCAGCTATGTAGTTCTGTAGGAAAAGTAGAAGGCTGGCGGGGCTTTCGGGTCTGCCTTTGGATATAACTTAAAGACAATCTGTTACTTGCCACGAGGCTCGTCTATCCGTTGAAACTGGCCGCAGACGTGCTATTGTCTAGGTCTCAGGTATCTCTCGTGACCGTTACCGGGTACTTAAGTAATCAATCGAGAGATGGCGAAGGACTCGCGGACAGATGAGGATTGCGAGCCAAACGAGGGGATCAGACAGATTCCCCGGTCGAGATAAAAGTATTGCACCACTCGATGTTCGTTTCCAAGAGACCCGTCCCGTAAAAACAGATAGCTCACAGGCCTGATTTCCCGGTCGCTGCAGTATTGTGCTTCCCCGCGTAGGGGTAGAGGACAGCATACCGGGAAAAAGTGCATGAAGCTCGGATGCACGTGCTGCGCCTGAGCTTGCGTGGGAAGAATTGCCGAAACAGAGTGGATTTGGTCTGGAGGTAGGAATGCTGTCTAAAGGTATGCTCGCAAAAGCGTGGCTCTTTGTCGCTTTGTTGCTTTGCTGTGTTGTTACACACGCCCAGGATGCAGCATCGATTACGGGTGCGGTTACGGATACCAGCGGGGCTGCGATTCCGGGCGCGGCCGTTGAACTCATAAACACGGCGACTGGTGCGAGCTTCAAGGCGCTATCGAATGCCGAGGGATCGTACACCATCACGAATGTGCCGCCCGGCAATACGTACAAGCTGACGGTGTCGCTTGAGGGCTTTGCGGCCTTTTCGGTTTCGGACCTGGCTTTGAATGTCGGTACGACGCGCACTCAGAATGCTCGTCTGAATGCCGGCGGTGTCGTACAGACGGTTGCCGTGTCAGCGGACAACGCGAATGTGACGCTGGACACCACGGATGCTTCGATCGGCAATAACCTGAGCGTCGAGCAGTTGAACGAGCTCCCGATCTATGATCGAACCAGCGGCATCAACACCCTCTTTGTGCAGCAGCCGGGTGTCGATTCGTTTCAGGGAGCCGTGACTGGCGCGCGTATCGACCAGAGCGAAGTTACGGTAGATGGCCTTGATGCCAACGACATCGCCGCAGGCAGCACTTTCGCCATCGTCTCAACGGCTCCTGTCGATTCCGTGGAGCAGTTCACGGGAACAGTCGCCGGACTTGTCTCCTCGGTGGGCACCGGCAGTGGCGCGCAGTTCCAACTGGTAACAAAGAGCGGTACGAACGGCTTCCACGGAAATGTGAACGAGTATCACCGCGATACGACGACGGTTGCGAATTCCTGGTTTAACAATCTCAATGGTCTGCCACGCACTCCGCTGATCCGCAATCAGTTTGGCGGCAACATCGGCGGCCCGATCAAGCGCGACAAGCTGTTCTTCTTCTTCGATCTTGCCGACTCGCGGATCATCCAATCCAGCACGGAGGAACGCACGGTTCCACTGGATGCATTTCGTAACGGAACGTTGAATTACATCAACAGCGGTGCAGGATGCGGAGACAGCAGCCGTATCAATACGCAGCCCTCGTGCATCACGACGCTGACCCCGGGACAGATCGCGTCCCTTGACCCGGCGGGGATCGGCTTCAATCCCAACGTGGCATCTCTTGCCACCTCACGCTATCCCGAGGCAAACGATCTCAGCCGGGGCGACGGTGTCAACACCGGTGGCTATCGCTTCACCTATCCAATGCCCGACATCGATACGACCTATGTGGCCCGTATCGACTACGCCATGACTTCCAGGCAGAGGGTCTTTGGCCGGTTCACGATCAATCGCCGCAACGCGGTGGAGTCGCTTCCTGAGTTTGCGTCCGATCCCAGCACGCATCCGTATACCGACCGCAGTTACTCCTACGTGATCAGCCATACGTGGACGATCGGCGCCAACAAGGTAAACCAGTTTTACTATGGCGATACGATTACAAAACTCGACACCCCGGATATTTACAACCCGACGGGCGCGAATCAGTACAGCTTCTCCGGTATAGACGGACCGTACACAACGTTCGACGGGCAGAAGCGCCGGGTGCCGATTCCAATGGTGCGGGATGACTTCAACTGGGTGAAGGGAAACCACAGCTTCGCATTTGGCGGCACGTTCAAGTTCATCAAGACAAACAGCAACCTGATCAACAACTTCAACTTTGTTGGAGTCGGCCTGCAGGGTTCCGCGCTTTCGGGCGGTCTTGATCCTTCGGTTCGTCCGGCGGACATCAACAATGGTCCTCAACAGGTGGCGATCAACGATTATGACAGCCTGTTCGCATCGGCATTGGGTGTGATCGGCGATATTTCCACCAACTTTGTTTACAACAACAAAGGTGAGGCGCAGGCACTGGGTGGCGGCAGCCCGCGCGCTTACCGTTATTACCAGACCGAGGCGTATTTCGGCGACACCTGGAAGGTAACGAAGAACCTGACGCTGTCGTATGGCGTGCGCTACCAGTTCTACTCGGTACCTTATGAAGCACATGGGAGCGAGTCTGTTCCGCAGCCGCTCTCGATCGATACGTTTATCGATGACCGTGTGGCTCAAAGCAAAGCCGGCGACACGAGCAACACGGGCTTGCCGATCTACAGCTATGTGCTGGGCGGCAAGGTGAATCATGGTCCGGATTTGTATCAGCCGTCCTACAAGGACTTTGCACCGCGCATTGCATTTGCGTTTACGCCTTACGGTTCGGGCAAGACGGTGATCAACGGCGGCGTGGGAATTGTGTATGACCGCAGTGTGATCAATGCAATCAATTTCCTACAGGATCAGGAACCGAACGTTTTCGCCAACAGTTCGACGAACCAGTTTGGAGGCGATTCGGCACGCGATTCACTCGCGACCGACGCTCGTGTGGGCTCCAACCTTGCTTATGACGCAAGCTTGAATCCAGCGCCGCAGCCGAACAGCATTCCGTACACACCGTATGTCGCCGGCGACGGCACGCTCTACGGACTGGCTGAGGGAGTGACTGGTTTCGAGATCAGCCCCACCCTTAAAGATCCTTACTCGATCGCTCTTAACTTCGGTGTGCAGCAAGAGCTTCCGGGTCACCTGGTCATGAAGCTCAACTACGTGGGACGCCTGGGACGCAGGCTGCTTGCCGATGCCGACGCGAATCAGGTAGTCGATGTGCCCGACTACACCGGCAAATCAGACCAGACGATGGCGCAGGCTTTTGCCGGGCTTACGACACAACTGCGCGCGGGTCAGGACCTTACACCCCAACCCTGGTTCGAAGATGTTCTCGCGCCCTATGGACCGGGATCCCCCTACGGCAACAACACTAACCTCGTCTATGCAATGACGACCCAACTTGCCTACCGTGGCGACATTGCCGACGCGCTCCAGTCGATGGCGTATTACTCAGTTCTCGGCGGTTTCGATGGCTTCCTGCCGACGAATATCGGTATTCCGTCGCAGTTCGGCACCAATGCCTACCTGACCAACAAGGGGTCGTCGAACTATCATGGACTGCTGCTGACCGTAGACAAGAACCTGTCGCAGGGTCTGCAGTTTGAATTCAACTACACCTGGTCGCACTCGATCGACAACACATCTTTGAGCTCGAACAACAACTCGCTGTTCAGCAACAGTGGTTTCATCTGCGATGTGCTGCAGCCGCGCGCCTGCCGTGGAAATTCGGACTTCGACGTGAGGCAGGAGATCACATCGAACTTCGTGTACGCACTTCCGATCGGGCGTCATCAGGCATTCCTGAGCTCGACGCCGCGCTGGGCAGATGAAATCGTTGGCGGATGGAGCGTCTCAGGCCTGCCGAGCTATCGGACCGGTCTTGCCGTAACTCCATATTCCTACGCATATCTTGCATCGTTCGACAACGACGATCCTGCGATCTTCACCGGTCCAAGCACCAGCGTACTGAAGACCAAGGTGAATGTGGATCACACCAGCAATACGGTGTATGCCTTCTCGGGCGGCGCGGATGGCGCAAACAACGTGTTGTCACAGTTCCGTGGACCGATCGGTCTGGAATATGGACAGCGCAACCTGGTGCGCGGCCCTGGAGCGTTCTTCCTCGACGCCGGGTTGGGGAAGACTTTCCCGATCTATGAGGACAAGGTGAACCTGAAGTTCCGCGCGGACGCTTTCAATATTCTCAACCACCCCAACTTTGGAACACCGGACTTGAATATCGTGACCAACGCTTCCAACTTCGGGCAGATCACAGGTACTACGACGGCGGTCCAGCAGACGGGCGCACGCGTGGCCCAGTTCTCGCTGAGATTGGAGTTCTAGAGAACGCTTTCCAACAAGGTTAGAGGGCTCCTTCGGGAGCTCTCAGACTGCTGACAAAGTCCAGTAATAGTTGAAATGCATCCCTCAGCGGCTAAAGCCGCGTTCTATTTGCAGCTTTTACGGCACGAGTAAACTCGTGCCCTTTCAAAACAGCAGTTTTTTCGACAATCTCAGGGCTCCTTCGGGAGCCCTTTTCGCTGTTCTCTGAAGGATGCGCGTTCCATTGACTGGGCTGCCGGAGTGCCGAGATGAGAGGCGCGGGAGAAACGCGAGTTTCGGCGGATGGAGGTGACTGGACAGCGAAGATAGAGATGCGGGAGTCAGCTACCGGGGATGTTTCATGGGAGTTTTCACGATGTCCATGTGGTTACAGCCGAGCTCGGTGGCGATCTGATCACGGGATACGGGACTGGTGCCGAATCTTGTCATTTGTTTCTGGCGGAACTGGAGCAGGTTGGGATAGGTGAATAGCTGACAGGTGTGAGCGTCGGCGATGTCGCCGGTCTGGATGCGGATGGAGTAGGAGTGGATGGTGTCGCCATTGCTGTAGAGGACGATGGTCTTGTAGCCGGGATAGGGCGGCTGGCCGTCGGAGTTGCGCATCTCGTCGAGGAAAGTGCCGGGAGTGTTGGGCGTGTAGCCTTCGTCGCCGGCGGCCATGGTCGCGACCATGACTTCTTCAGAGGTGGGGAGGGAGTATAGGCGCACGCCGCCTACCTGGGGCATGAGGAGAAATGAGGTGAGAGCAACGAGGGGGAGCATCGCAATCCTTTCCTTTTAGTTTAATGCCCGGTGAATGAAATATCGCGCGAAGGCGCTAAGAAACCCTTTTGCCTCGACAAAGATCAGGTGGAAGAATGGCGTTGCCTCCTCAAGAGTCATCCTGAGAAGTTTTGTCCGTGTCTTTCCCGCAGCTCAACACGGTTTTTCCGCTTTACGAGATATGAAAACCTGCCCTCTTTGTGCCACGACGGAGTATCCGGACAGTGTTCGGAAGAAAAGCATGCGCTGAAGTTTCCGGCCCCGGAGCTGACACACAATCCGATGTTTGTGCAGCGATTCCTGCGCGAGGCGCGCCGGACGCGCTCCTTGCGCAATGCGCATGGCAATGTCCACAGAGGTGGGGTTACCGGCTTGGAGAGAGGAAGTCGAGGGCGCGGATCAGGTAGGGTTTCAGGTCGGCGCGGGAAACCACCGCATCGAGGAACCCATGTTCGAGGAGGAACTCGCTGCGCTGGAAGCCTTCGGGGAGCTTCTGGCGGATGGTCTGCTCGATGACGCGGGGGCCGGCGAAGCCGATCAGCGCGCCGGGCTCTGCGATGTTGAGGTCGCCGAGCATGGCGAAGCTGGCGGTGATGCCGCCGGTGGTGGGGTCGGTGAGGATGCAGATGTAGGGGATGCGGGCCTCATCGAGGTCAGCGAGGCCGCTGGAGATCTTGGCCAGCTGCATCAGGCTGACGACGCCCTCCATCATGCGGGCGCCGCCTGAGGCCGAGACGATGATGAGCGGCTTGCGCGAGGCAAGAGAACGGTCAATGGCGCGGGCGATCAGCTCGCCGACGACGGCGCCCATGCTGCCGCCGATGAAGGCGTACTCCATGGCTGCGAGAACGACCTCATGCGGGCCGATACTGCCGAGGGCGGTGACGAGAGCGTCGTTGAGGCCGGTTTCGGCCTGGGCGCGGGCGAGGCGGGCTTTGTAGCTCTTGACGTCGTGGAAGTTGAGCGGGTCTGTCGAGCGCAGGTTGCCGTCGACGATGGTGTAGCCGGGCTCGAGAAGGAGCTCGATGCGCTTGTGTGCGTCGAGCTTGAAGTGGTAGCCGCATTTGGGGCAGACCATCTGTTTGGCTTCGAGCTCGGCCTTGAAGAGGATGGTGCGGCAGCCTGGGCACTTGATCCAGAGGCCTTCGGTACGCACGCGGCTGGGCTCTCCATCGTCGGTTACGGGGGCGAAGGTGGATTCAGCCGCAAAGTCCTGATCGGAATCGAATTCGCCGTTGTCGTTGGGGACGGCGGCGAGATTGGCGGACGGGCGCTTGAACCAGGACATACCTCGGCTATTGTACTGGACCGAGGGGAGAGTGGTTAGTGGTTAGCGGCTGGAAAGCGAGCCGCCGCTGTCACAGCTATTTACTGTCGCTGGAGTTGCGCAGGTAGGCGTCGTCGCCGGAGATCCAGTCCTGGCGGGGCGGGGCGAAGATGTCGATGTCGATGGTGTCTTCGAGGGCGAAGGCTTCGTGGGGAACAGCGGCGGCGATGATGAGGATCTCGCCGGGGGTGACGGTGACTTCGCGGGGTGCGGTGTTGGGTTCGTAGAGGACGAACTTGAGCGATCCGGAGAGGATGCAAACGGCCTGTTCGTTGGGATGGGTGTGGGTTGGGACGTGCGCGCCTTTGGCGAGGGTGATGCGGCCGACGGTGAGTTTTTCGCTGGAGACGAACTGGCGGTGGAGGAGCGGGTTCATCGGTTCGAGGGGAATGTCGGACCAGCGGGTGAAGATGGTTTTGGGCATCGTGGCTTCTCCAGGTATTGGCTTATTCAAGATAGCGGAAGGCGCGTGCGGGTGGTTTCAGTCTGCGGGGATGGGGAGGGGTTCGTCGCTGGTGATGGTGTCGCAGGCAATGGAGAGGCAACAGCCTAGCTCGCGGAAGTCGCGGTTCCAGCGGGGTCGTTCGCCGGGGTCGTGGGCGGTGAGGGAGTGGGGTGAGCTGCGCAGGATCTCGTACCAGATGTTCTGTGCCTGCCAGAGGTTGAGCTCGAAGGGGAGCTCGCAGAGGGTGCGGGCGAGAGAAAGAGCGCGGTCGAGGATGTCGAGATTGCCGGAGGACATGGTGAGTTCGATCATGGCGCGCTTCATGCGCAGATCGGAGATGTAGGTGAGCGTGGGCTTGTCGAACTCGACGCCGTCGTCTTTGGCCATGTTGAGCAGCGAGCGGACGACGGAGAGGTCGAGAGGATCGGTTTCAAGGGCGCGGCGCAGGCCGGCGTTGACGGCGAAGCTGGCGGCCATGGCGAGCGCAGGCGGCTTGGGAAGGCCGGCTTTGGCGAGGAAGTGAAGGAGGCTGGCGTGGTCTTCGTAGATGTTTTTGAGTGAGCCTTCGATAGCGGCGAGGGTGGAATCGAGGATGATGCGCAGGATGCGGCGCTGCTCGTCGCGGAAGAGCGACGTGAGCGAGTAGTCGAGGGCGTAGTTACGGTCGAGGAGGCGAATGGCTTCAGGGATGTTGCCGTCGCTCATCTTTTCGCGGGCCTCGGCGGAGAAGCGCTGGAAATCCTCCGCGTATGCCTTGTCTTCGGGATCGTAGGCTTTCACTGCGCAGGTGATGTTCTGATCGCCGAAGTGGAGTACGGCGAAGGAGTAATGGGCCTGCTGGCCGGTGATGGAGGACTGGATGGAGGCGCGGCCGATGGCGAGCTTGCCACGGCCCGAGGTGAAAGCTTCCCAGGAGATGCGGCGGAAAATGAAGCTGAAGATCTCGGTTTCGTCGGAAAACGAGGAAAAGATGGAGCTGATGGCGTAGTGGGCGGCGACCTGCTCGAGGCCAAGCTCCATGCGGAGACAATCTTGCCGGTAGATTTTTGCGCCGTCGCCTGCGGAGGGGACGTTGGATTTAGCGAGGGCAAGCCGGTCGAGGAAGGCTTGCTCGATGCCCGAAGCGGCGTCACCGAAAAGCTCTTGCGCGAGCTGGATGACACGGGCGGCGTAGGCGATGATCTGGACGGTTTCAATGCCGGAGATGTCGTCGAAGAACCAGCCGCAGGAGGTGTACATGAGCTGCGCGTGGCGCTGCATCTCCATGAGCTCGAGGGCGCGGACGCGCTCGGCCTGGGAGAGCTCGTGGTGTTGAAGCTGAGCGAAGAACTCATCGATGTTCCCGGCATGGCGATCGAGGATGACGGCGATGTAGGCGTCGCGGGCGACCCAGACGTCCTTGAAAAGCTCATTGCCGGTGGCTTCGGTGAGCGCAGTGAGAGTGTCGCGAAGCTGATCAAGGCCTTCGCGGAGCGGGGTGCGCCAGAGCTGATTCCAACCGGCCTTGCCGCCGTTGCAGCCGCAGTTGGAGCGCCAGCGCTCGACGCCGTGATCGCAGCTCCATGAGGAGTTGTCGTGGATCTCGGCTTCCCACTGCGGAGGGAATTGGGCGAGGAAGCTGCCGTAGTTGGCGAGGTGAATGTTCTTGTCCTGCTCGATGAGGCGGAGCGCGTAGGCGAGGGCCATTTCGCCGTGGCGGTGGTGGTGGCCGTAGCTTTCGCCATCGGTGGCGATGTGAACGAGCTGGGCTTCGTTGCTTTCATGGAAGCCCTGCTTGAGGCGAGTGAAAAAGGTCTCGCCGGAGTTGAGCAGGCCTTCAAAAGCTACGGCGCGGGAGATGGGGCCGTCGTAGAAAAAGACAGCCAGAGACTTGCCGGAGGCGAAGCGGACGAGGTAGGGGTGAGTAGGATCGACGGTGGCGTTGGGGGTGTCGATCCAGTCTGCGGGCCGGGAATCGGGCGGCTGGGCGTCGGGCTTTGCTCCATCAGTAGATTTGCGGGTGGAGGCGAGGGAGCGTACGCGCTTGCATTGGCGGGGGGCGAGGACGGTGAACTTGATGCCTTCCTGGGCGAGCAGTTCGAGGGTGCCGGTGTCGGCGGCGGTTTCGGCGAGCCACATGCCTTCGGGAAGGAAGCCGTAGCGGTGCCGGTAATCGGCGATGCCCCAGCGGATCTGGGTGAGCTTGTCGCGGTGGTTAGCGAGGGGCATGATGAGGTGGTTGTAGACCTGCGCCATGGCCGAGGAGTGGCCCTTAAATGTGGCGCGGCTGCGGGCCTCCCCATCGAGAAGCATGCGATAGGTGCGGGGCGCGTTTTCGGCCAACCAGCTCAACAACGTAGGCCCGAAGTTGAAGCTCATACGGGCGTAGTCGTTGACGATGCGGATGATCTCGTTTTTGCTGTTGACGACGCGAGCGGCTCCGTTGGTGGCATAGCACTCGGCGCAGATGCGCTCGTTCCAGTCGTGATAGGGAGCGGCGGAGTCCTGGGTCTCGATTGTCTCAAGCCAGGGATTTTCGCGGGGCGGCTGGTAGAAGTGGCCGTGGATGCAGATGAAACGCTTGTTGCTGGGAGAAGGCACAGGGGAGTCCTTGAAGAATGGCGTACTGCAAGGGCCATTTTAGGGGATAAAACTGGAGGGCGTCTGGCGCAAAAAAAAACACTCGGACGCCGAGCGGATGCCGTATTTTGCCGGGGGAACCCGTTGTTCTTTGTTCCCAGCTCTTTGCGGATGGCGCGCGGCTGGCTAGCCGCGTGCGGCGCGATGGAGGGCTTCGAGGTAGCTGTAGCCCCAGATGGTGTCGGGAAGCAGGACGTGATCTTCGGTCCACTCGTTCCAGGCGGCGATGTACACGAGCTTGCTATGCGCAGCGGAAGCGGTCGAGTGGCGTGCGGCGCGGACGAGGCGCTCGAACTGGTCCGGGCTGCGGTTGATTGCGATGGAGGCGAACTCTTCAAAGCGCGGCGAGTCATCCCATCCGGCCTGGGCGCAGGGATGAAACGGGATTTTGACGGCGTTGCGCGTTTGCTGCCATGAGGCGATGGCATCCATGGCTCCGACGCCATAGGGAATGCGCGAGCCGGGCGGCTTGCTGCCGTAGGTCCAGCCGAAGGTTCCGTACTGGGTGGCGCTGTCGAAGCCGAAGTCACCCAACTGGGAGGCTTGCGCGCCATAGCCGTTGCAGACCTGAAAATGCAGCTTCGGGAAGCCTAGCTTGAGAGCCCGCTCGCGCATCTGGTTGAGGCCGCGCTTGAGGCCCTCGACCTGAAGCTGCTCGAGAAGCTTGCCGAGATCGAAGAAGGCGAACAGCGGAGCGTGATCGATGCGGAAGTAGTTGGATTGCGAGAAATAGTGTTCGGCGCAATAGTTGATGACGTGTTCCAGATCGGCAAGGGAGTGCGTTTGCGGCAGGATGGTGGCCGCCTGCGCCGGAGAACGGGCGGGATAGACGTTTTTCCAGTCGTGATTGGCCCACATGACGGCGAATTTGAGCTTGTCGCGGTTGGGAGCCTTGAGCATGCCCTGTTCGAGCTGTTCCTGATAGAACTGCGTGCCTTCGTGCCAGTACCAGTCAATGAGCCAGGCATCGATGCCGTAGGTGGCGGCCATGTCGATTTCGCGCGCAGCCCACGCCGGGTCGGCTTCGTTGTAGTAGCCCCAGAGTGGGTAATGGGGCATGGTGTGGCCGGGAAAGAGAGGGCGCGCGTTGCGGAGGGCGTCGAACTCGGTCCATCCCTTGCCGAAGTGCGCTTCCATCCATGGCGAGGGATGCCAACTGGGAAAGTTGTAGGCGATGATCTCGACGTCGGGCTTCTGGAGCTGCGATGTGCCGAGGGCGCTGTGGAGACGGGCTTCCGTAAAGTAGCCGGACTCGGCTTCGGCGCCGATAAGAGATGGTGGGAGCGCGGCGTGGAGTTCGGTCACAGGTGGTTGACTGCCGGTGCTCTGGGCTTGCGCGACCGTAGCTGCAGCAGCGACTTGAGTTACGGAAGCAAGGAAGGTGCGACGGTTCATGCAGAGCTCGCTCCAGGTCGGAGAGTCGAGCAAGGTTAGCATCGGGCGGTGCTATCGGGAAACAAGTGCAATGGGGAAGTTCATGGCGGGCGGTTGTGTACGAATGGAGATTTGCCGGAGTGGTGGAATCCTCAGTCGTCGTTGCCGGGGAGGACCATTTTGCGGCTGGCGGCGTCGAGGTCGCAGGCGCGCCACATGTACCAGGCAGCTACGGAGCGGTAGGGCGACCAGCGTTTGGCGCGGCGGAGCATGACTTCAGGCTTTGGCAGCTCGGCAGCGGTTAGCGCGCGGGATTTTGGGACACGCTGGAAGGTGAGGGCGTAGCCTTTGCGGACGCCGTAATCGGTGACAGGGAAGACGTCGGGGCGGCCGAGGGAGAAGATGAGGAGCATCTCGACCGTCCAGGAGCCGATGCCGCGGACGGCGGTCAGGCGCTCGATGATTTGGGCGTCGGCGAGCTTACGGATCGCGGCGGGGGTGGGGACGGTGCCGTCGAGGGTGCGGGCGGAGAGGTCGCGCATGGCTTTGATCTTGTTGAAGGAGACGCCGGCGGCGCGGAGCAGGTCGTCGGGAGTGTCGAGAAGCTGCTGCGGGTGCGGGTCGTCGAGGAGGTCGGCGAACTGAGTGTGGTCTGCGCCGGCTTCGATGGCCTTGCGGATCTCGGCTGAGGAGTAGATGAGGCGCACGCGGCGGTGGATGGTGGCGGCGGCTTTGCCGTGGAGCTGCTGGTAGAGGATGGCCTGGAAGAGGGAGTGAAAGGGTGAGCGGGTGTGGCGAGGTGTGAGGGTGAATCCGCCGGTGGCTTCGACCTTGTCGATCAGGGCGCCGAGTTTGGGGTCGGCAGCGCGGAGATAGGCGAGGGCTTCAGCTGGGTCGTAGAGGAGCTTCGAGGCGGCGGTGCGGGGCATGGTGGCAGTTTAGATGGAAAAGCTGGGCGTTGGATTCAGGTTGTGACTAGCGGGATTAACTGCACGCAGTGTAGGGCATGAGCATCATGAGCCTCGCAGGAGCTTCCTCGACAGAAGGACAGTGGACTTCGCCATGCTGCCACTGCAGTGGCCTGTCGGGATCGTATATGTGCAGATAAACTGCGAGGCGCAGCAGACCCGTTCCGTTGACACAATCCGTATCGTGCTGGATCAGGGATTCTCCGTCGGCAGATAGCAGACCCTCGTCGTATCCGACGGGCATGCGATTCGGGTCGTCTGGAAACTCCGGATGCATTTGGCCGAATTGAGCCATGTCAAAGGGGTCGGCGAGCCCATCTAGGACAGCTTCGATGAGGACAAGTTTGTCGAAGTGCTCATTTGTTTCTTCGTCATCTTCGGTGACCTGCCACTATTCCTGGCACGTTTCGGCGCTGATGAGAGGGCAATACACGCCAAGGATTTGCAGAGTCGGTTCTGTCATGTCCAGTTTTCGCGATCCGTTATTTCGAGAGGTGTTTGAGGAAGAAGTTGGCCATGGCGTGGTTGGCTTCGAGGGCTTCGGGGAGTTTGGTGCTGTACCAGAAGGCGTGGGGCAGGGCGTCGTAGACGAGGAGCTGGGCGTCGTTGCCGGCGTTGTAGAAGGCGCGCGGTGCAGGTTGACGGTGCCGCTGAGGAGCAGGTCGCGGCCGCTGGTGATGAAGAGGGTCGGTGGCATGCCGTGCAGGTCCGAATAGATGGGTGACAGGATAGGATCGGCGGGGTCGGTTTTGCCGGTGTAGTAGGGGTCGTGGGGCCCGGATTCGTCGGGCGGATCGAGGTGGCCGGAGAGTCCGCGCAGGGCGTACATGGCGGTGGAGTCACCGTCGCGGGCGAAGTCTCCCATGCCGGAGAAGATGCCGAATGCGGCGGGCATGGGCAGGGCGAGGTGCTTGATCTGGGCGGCGACTTCGGCGGTGAGGATGGCTCCGGCGGAGGTGCCGTAGATGACGATGTGGTCGGGCTTGTAGGTTTTGAGGAGCTCTTTATAGACGGCGATGGAGTCGTCGAGCGCGGCGGGGAATGGGTACTCGGGGGCGAGGCGGTAGAGGACGGCGACGACATTTGATCTGCGTCATGCCGGCCATGGGGATGGATTCGGTGTAGGAGCCGGAGTCGGAGTTGAATCCGCCGCCGTGGAGGTTGAGAAGGACTTTGTCCTGGTTGGCGTCGGGCATGCCGTCGGGGACGACGAGGCGGACGGGGACGCCGGCAATTTTGTCTTCTGTGATCTTGCCTGGGTAGAGCTGAAGCCACTGGTCGCGGGCGGTGACTGCCCAGGCGTCGGTGGACGATCGGCGATGCTCGAGGGATTCCGGTGGGCCTGCGTCGGGGACGGGCTCGGAGAGCCAGAACTGGGATTGACGGCTCAGGTCTTTGGGAACAGGGATGATGCGGGTGATGTGGGCGCGGCCTTCGGAGTCGATGAAGCTGGAGTTGCGCTGGGGGGCGTCGGCTGCGGTGGTGGGCTTAGGCGCGGGCTGCTGAGCGAGAAGCGGGATGCTGACGGCGGCGGCAGAGAGCAGGGTGACGAGGGCTAAGCGGCGCATTTTGAGGAAACTCCGGAGATAGTTTTGGGAAGCGCTTGCGGGTCGTGCGCGCGGACGGGACAACGATAGCAGATCGGTGGAGAGTGAGCAGTGAGCACTAGACAGTGCGCTGGAATCGTGACAGGGTGAAACTAAAGGCACGAATTCGGAAGGATATTTTGCGTGTCTGCGACCAAAGTGGAAGCGGAAAACCGAGCAAAGGCCGATAACATCAAGGAACCCTCTCATTCCTGACCCAAGAATAGTGGCGAAGAGCCTGTCCTGGAGGCGGAGGCATGCGATTCTGCTTTGGACCGACAGTCGATGATCGGAAGGCACTCAATCCGGGTTCGCATAACGTGCGGGGTGGTTGCTGCCCTGTCGTGCTGGGTGCTGCTTTCGGCGAGCGCGCTGGCGCTTGATCCGCACCGGGCGATTACGCAGTATATCCAGACCCAATGGAATTCGGAGTCGGGGCTGCCGCAGAACTCGGTGCATGCGATCGCGCAGACGGTGAATGGATATGTGTGGCTGGGGACGGAAGAGGGGCTGACACGCTTCGATGGGCTCGTGTTCAAGACGTACAACCATGTGGATTCGCCGGGACTGCCTTCGGATTTCGTGCAGGCGCTGGAGCCGGGTCCGGATGGGGCGCTGTGGGTGGGCACGGACAGCGGCCTGGCGATGATGCGTCCGAGGGCCGACGGCGGGGCGGCGAGTGACGGTGCGGGAGCGATTGTCCGCGTGGATGGTCTGGAAGGCAGGAACGTTACCGCGCTCAAGGAAGATGCGGCAGGCGTGCTTTGGGTAGGTACAACGGAGGGACTGTTTCGCGTACAGGATGGAGAAGTACGCGCGTGGCTGGGGCCGGAGCCGCTGGGAACGGTGGTAATTCGCGCGCTGCTGGAGGACGGGAGCGGCGCTACCTGGGTGGGTACGGCGAAGGGCCTGTTCGTGATCCGGGGCGGGAAGGTGACGGAGCAGTGGACTTCAGGGAATGGGTTGCCGGGCGACTCGGTGAGCGGCCTGGCGGCGACGCGGGATGGGTCCGTCTGGGCGGCCGTATCGGGTGGCGGGCTGGTGCGGATTGCGGGTGGCCGGGTGGTGACTCCGGATCTTAAATTGCCGACGAAGACAATTCTTGGGCTGCTTACGGACCGGGACGACAATCTGTGGATCGCGTTTGACCGGAATGGGATTGGGCGGCTTGCGAACGGGAGGCTGAATCTCTACAGCGCGAACCAGGGATTTCCGAGCGACCGGAGCACGGGCGCGATCTTCGAGGACCACGAAGGCGATGTGTTGTTTGGAATGCTGGACGCAGGCGTGGTGCAACTGCGGAACGACAAGTTTGCGGTATTCGGCAAGCCGGAGGGGCTGAGCGGCGACTACATCGGCAACGTGCTGGAGGCGCGGGACGGGAGCATGTGGTTTGGCGCGGACAACAACGGGCTGAATCACCTGCTGGCGGATGGCCGGGTAGAGATATGGAATCACAGCAAGGGATTGCCGAACGATGCAGTGTATTCGCTGCTGGAGACGCGGGACGGCGCGCTGTGGGTGGGATACCGCACGGGATTGCTGGCGGAGATTCGGAACGGCAAGGTGCGGGTGTACAGCGATCCGGCGGCGAAGGAGACCTCGCTGAACGGACTCTTTCAGGATCGCGAGGGACATCTGTGGGCCGGGTTCTGGGGTACAGGTCTGGCGGAGTTTGCGAATGGGCGATTCCGGCAGGTGGGCGGGGCGACGCGTGTTTCGCAGATTACGCAGTCACCGGATGGTGCGCTGTGGGTGGCGACGGATAGCAGCGGAGTGGAGCGCTACCGGGACGGCAGCATGACGCTCTTCGATGTAAAGAAGGGGTTGCCGAGCAATCATGCGCTGGCTTTGTACGCCGATCCGGATGGCGACATGTGGGTGGGTACATCGAGCGGCGGACTGAGCCGCATCCGCGACGGCCGCGTGGTGTCATGGACGCGGAGGCAGGGACTGCGCGAGACGACGATCGGCTCGATTGTAGAGGACAATCTTGGGGCTCTTTGGTTTGGCACGGATGATGGGATTTTTCAGGTGTCGAAGGCGGATCTGAACCGTTCGGCCGGCGACTCGCGGATAAAGGTCGATCCGCAGATGTATGGCTTGTCGGACGGGCTGCGCACGCGGGAGACGTTGTATGGGAGCATGCCGTGCGTATGGAAGGGACGCGACGGGCGGTTGTGGTTTGCGACGATCCACGGAGCGGCGGTGGTGGATCCGGCGCATATATCGCTGGACAGTATTGCGCCGACGCCATGGATCGAAAGGGTTCTGTTCGATTCGCACGCCGTACAGGTTGAGAATGGCATGCGGCTGGGGCCCGGTGCGGGAAACCTGGAGATTTCGTTTGCCGCGCCGAGCTTTGTGGCCGGGCAGCAGGTGAGCTACCGGTACAGGCTGATCGGTTTCGATTCAGCGTGGGTGGACGCGGGCAGGCGCAGGACGGCGTGGTTTACGAACCTGCCGGCGGGGAAATACCGGTTTGAGGTGCGGGCCGAAAACAGCGATGAGCTTTGGAGCGTGGGTGTGGCATCGGTTGCGTTTACGGTGACCCCTCCCGCGGGCAAGACGCTGTGGGCGTACTTCCTGTATGCGGGTTTGGTGGTGCTGGCGGGATGGGGTATTGTGGCGCTGCGGACGCGAGTGCTGGTGCGGCGGCAGGGTGAATTGGCGCGCATGGTGGAGGAGCGGACGCAGCAGCTCGAACAGGAGAAGGCGGCGCTGGAGGCGGCACGGCGCGAACTGCAGATACAGGCGACGCACGATTCGCTGACGGGGATTGCGAACCGCGGGGCGATTCTGGAGCACCTGGAGCGCGAGTTGGCGCGGGCGGTGCGGGATGGGTCTTCGCTGGGTGTGGTGCTGGTGGACCTGGATCACTTCAAGAATGTGAATGACGAGCACGGGCATCTGTGCGGCGATGCGGTGCTGCGGGAGAGCGCGGCGCGGCTGCGCAGCAATCTGCGCGGGTATGACATGGTGGGGCGCTACGGCGGCGAGGAGTTTCTGCTGCTGTTTCCGGGATGGGAGGCGGCGGCGGGCGCGGGGCGGATCGAGGATCTGCTGCGTACGATCAGCGGTGCGCCGTTCCGGACCAGAGAAGCGGAGATTGACCTGACGTGCAGCATTGGCGTGGCGAGCTTTTTGCCGGAGCGCGATGCCAACGACGCTACAGAGATATTGCGGCGCGCGGATGCGGAGCTGTATGCGGCGAAGAACTCGGGGCGAAATCGGGCGAGCTTTGAGATGCGGGCTTCGGGACGGGCGAGGAAGATGGCGATTGTGGAGCCGGGGGCAGCGGATGGGACTACGGATTTGAGGCGGGGATGATGGCGCTCCATTGGTCGAGCAGCGCGACGAGTAGATGGATCGGCTGCCGAAATAGGGGCTGTTGACAACTTCGCTGCGGCCGAGACAACATTCTCATGGCTGCGTAGGGCGCATCGGTGCAGATCGAAAGGGCAACGCCCACCTACGACACATCAACACTATTGCGCCCATGCTGAACCTTGAAAACCTCAGGAAGCAAGCGAAACAATATCTACGCTGGCATCGCGAACGGTATTATCCCGTTGCAGCCAGAATCAGGGCAGGTTTGCCCCGGTTTCGCGACCTCAGCGACGAGCAGATACTGGACGCGAACTTCAAGCTCGCCGACGCACAGGAACTGGTGGCGCGCGAGAGGGGTTTCGAAGAATGGCAGGCGCTCAAATCAGGAGCGGATGCCATGCCCCATCCAGTCTCGCCCCATGAAGCCGGACAAGCCGAGCCGCGTCCATTTCTCAATTCAACGGAAGCACAATTGTTTGTTGCCGATATCAAAGCATCGTGTGATTTCTATACTGAAAAGCTCGGCTTCACGGTCGCCTTCGTCTATGGCGATCCACCATTCTACGGGCAGGTCACCCGCGACAATGCAAAGCTTAATTTGAGGGTGGTCGGCGAGCCCGTCTTCGCCGGTGATGTTCGGGAACGCGAAGGCCTGCTCTCCGCTTCGATTACTGTCGCCAGCGCCAGCGAGATCAAGCAGCTCTTTTTGAGTTACCAGGCAGCAGGAGTGCGCTTTCGTCAAACACTGACGAAGGAGCCCTGGGGCGCCAGGACCTTTGTCGTAGTCGATCCGGATGGAAATCTCATTCTCTTTGCCGGTCCGGCTGATTGAAGCGGCCGGCTGCGCGAGAGGCCGATGCATGGGTGGGATTCAAACTGATCCACTACCCAACTGTCACGCTCGGCATGCATGCGGCGTTGCATGGTCAACCAGTGGACGCGATCAAAACGTAATTTTCCGGCTCAGGTAGTCAATGAGCCCGCGGAGTGGCGCTGGATGGTGACGACGGTGATGTCGTCTGCCTGGCCGAAGTCGACGGCGGCCTGGGCGATGGCGGAGGCGGGCTTCATCGAGAGAGCTTTGGCGCGATCGAAGCCGTAAAGCTCGCCGGTTGGGGTCTGCGCCTCAACGACACCATCGGAAACGAAGGTGAGGCGGCTGCCCGGGTCGAGCTGCAGGACTGTGTTTTCGTATTGGCCGGCGTTGGGGATTCCTAGCGGCAGCGCGCCGGGGAGATTGAGCTCGGCGCCATCGATGTAGGGCGAGAGATTGCCGGCATTGGCGATGGTGAGGGTTCCGTCCGGGGCGATGCGGGCGGCGGTGGCGGTGGTAAATCCGCCGGAGGTGCGGCCAACAAGGCGGTCGTGGAGCTTGGCGAGGATGGTGGCGGGGTCGTGGGTATTGTCGGCGATGGAGCGGATGGAGCCGACGAGCATGGAGACAAGCATGGCGGCGGGAAGTCCTTTGCCGGCGACGTCTCCGAAGACGAGGAGGAGATCGCCTGAAGCGGAAAGGATCTGGAAGAAGTCGCCGCCGACTTCGCGGGCGGGCTTGTAGACCGAGTCGACGGTGAAGCCGGGGAAAGATTCGCCGCGTTCGGGAAGCATGACCTGCTGGATCTCGCGGGCTGCGGCCATTTCGCTTTCGAGGAAGGCCGTTTCCGCGCGTGCGCGAGCGTAGCGGCGGCCCGCGCTGATGGAGACATAGGCAAAGCCCGCGTAGCCGATGGAGACGGCGATGATGATGGCGGCGGCGTCAAAGCTGAGGCGCGAGCGAAGTTGAGCGGTGTCCGCAATGCCCATGGGCACATGGAGCGGAAGGTCGGGATAGTGTGCAGCGAGGAGCCATGAAACCAGGTATTGGACAACAAAGATCGGAATCACAGCCTTCCAGAATTTGCGGCGGAGCGCTATGCCTCCGGCTGCGTAGAAGATGGCGAAGCCGCCGGAGATGAGCACGCTCAAGACGAACTTAGGGATGGGCTCGCGGCCCATGCCGATGATGTCGCCGGCGAATCCGATGCAGGTGAAGACGAAGAAAACTGCGGTGAGGAAGGCGGCGATGGTCAAGCGCGGAATATTCTTCCAGGAATTGAAGCCTTCCTCGGAAAGGGCTCCGGAAGTGTGGCGCATCGAGGATGGTTGCGGACGCGTTGCGAGATCGGTCGAGGAAGGCAATGGTCACGCTTTCGGGCGCGGCTTCTGGGTTGCGCGCTGGCGGAATCAATTCAAACGGCGAGGAGCGCGCGGTGAAGGGCGTGCCTGCCTTGTGAGGATTGTAATGCCTTGGCAGAAGTTGGGCATCCGTGCGGCGCGCGTCTTAAGCGGCCGGTTTGCCGGGATTTGAGCGACACGCGGAGGAAGAGCCGGTAGCTGGAAGGGTGCATGTCTGCGGACCCTTTTGGCATCCGGCGAAGCCTGTCAACGGCCGCCGATCGGTCACTCAGATGCTTGTTTTCAGACTATGAAGCGGCTTAATATCCCGGAGTTCCGGCGATGTAGGTTTCGAGGTGCCGGATGGTCTCCTGCTGCGCGGTGATGACCCACTTGACGAGGTCACCGATCGAAACCATGCCGACGAGTCTGCAGCTTTCCATTACTGGCAGGTGACGAATGCGCTTCTCGGTGACGATGCGCATGCATTCCTCCACGGTTTGACCAGGGCTGACACTGATGACCGGGGAGCTCATGATTTCAGTGACCGCGGTGTCCTTTGAAGATCTGCCTTTGAGGATGACCTTGCGGGCGTAATCCCTTTCGGAGACTATGCCAAGCAGATTCCGCCCGTCCATGACGGGGAGAGCGCCAACCTCTTTCTCCGCCATCATGGCAATGGCGTCGTAGACAGACGCCGCTGAGTCCAGCGACCATACCTGTCCGCCTTTTTTGCCGATTAATGAGCCGATTGTGCCTGTCAGTTCCATAGGGACCGCATCATAGCTCCGATGTGAAAGTATCGTCAACGACGTATCGCACACTACGCGGGCGCCGACTGCCTTGGGTACGCATGACGGGAGCCTGCCGTGGGGTTTCGCGGGTTGCTGAGGATGCGGATTCGGTAGTTCTAGTCTCTCGATGGGACGAAGGTGAAGCGGCGCTTGAGCCGAAGGAATGGCTTCTCATAGAACTGGTAGGACACGTGGGCTACGAGGATGGTGAGGCAGAAGGCAATGATGGCGCCTACCCCTCCTCGCCACGACGCCAGACGCAGAGCTTCGCTCAGGCTGGTAAGTTGCGCCTTTCCAACCTGAAAGATCAGGAAGTAGACGAGCTCGTGGAAGAGATAGAGGCCGTATGAGATGCGGCCCAGATAGATGACCAGCGGCGGAAGATAACGGGACGGTGTTCCGAGCAGGCTGAGAAAGAGCAGAAGAGTGCCGAGGAGAACGATCGCCCAGCCGATAGGAGCCTGGATGAGGGTCGATTGCGGTGTATCGGCCTGTACGCCGAAAGCTACCGAGGCAATAAACCAGCAGGCGATGCCGCAGACGAACGTCAGGATGCGAACCGGAACGCTCCACTGCGGGACGCAGCCTTTGAGGGCGAGGGAGAGCAGTGTCCCGGCGGAAAAGAATTGGAACTCGACGAAGCTGTTGGTCCATTGGCTGCTGAAGCCGTGAAAGCCTTTCCAGGCGTACCAGGTGACGGTCGCGTATGAGACGGCCAAGAGTGTCCAGGAGATGATCTTCAACCCTCGGCGGCGGCCAAGGAAGACGATGAGCGGGATGGCGATGTAGAACTGCTCTTCGACGGAGATGCTCCAGAGCGGGTTTACCGGGTATGCGGGGATCCATCCGTGGAGGCATATGTACCAGTTGCCGGTGAAGAAGGTGAAGGCCAGCCACGCGGCTGGATCTTTCGCTCCGGCCCAGGGAATGAACTGCGTGAGCAGCACCAGTCCGTAGAAGACGGCGAAGTAGAGCGGCCAGATGCGGAGGATGCGCCGCATGTAGAAGGCTTTGACATGGATGGTTCCGAGGCGGTCGCTTTCGCGCGTGAGCAGCTCGGTGATGAGGAAGGCGCTGAGCAGGAAGAAGACGGGTACGCCGAAGTCGCCGAGGAGGCAGATGTTGTAGAGCCAGTAGTGCTGCGCTGGATCGATGGGCAGGAAATCCATGCGGTGCACGATGAAGACGATGAGGAAGGCGATGAAACGCAGAACGTCCAGCTCTGGGCGGTAATAGCGATCAATGCTCATCGGATGGGCGTTTCCCTGTGTAGATGGATTGCCGCGGTTAGAGAAGCACACAGGTATTCTGAGGTCTTCTCTAACATGGCCTCGGAAGATCGTTATTCTGGCGCACTTACAGCGAGAACTGGAGCACCCAGACGGGCTGCTGGAGCAGATTGTCCGGCAGGATGGGCAGGCTTACTGTTACGCCGTCGCCGGATGGCTGGAACCGAAGCGGCTCTGTGTATCCGAGGAGATGCACTGCCTGAACGCCTGCCGTGTCTTTGAGATGAAACGTCGCGCCGGGCCAGTTGGGCAGAATGGCGAAGAGAGCACCGTTTTTCGCGGTCAAGAGAGCTTCAAGAGCTGCTTCGCCGGGATTTGGCTTGGAGGCGAGCTTTGCCACATCGTAGGTGCCGCTGAACTCGTCGTTGTAGTGCGTGTTGGGGATCTGACCGCTGCCCCATTGCCGGGATGTCTTTGCTGTCCGTGTGCCGTAGATAGCGTCGCCATTGACCTGGAGCCAACTGCCGATCTCTCTGAGGCGCTCTTCCATGAGCAGGGGGATGGTGCCATCGGCAGCGGGGCCGATGTCGAGCAGCAGGTTGCCGCCGCGGCTCACGATATCGGAGAGCATGAGGATGAGCTCCTTGCCGGTGTGATAGCCGGAGAGCTTTTCGGCGCGGTTGAGGCCGTAGCTGACGCCCATGCCGCGGTTCTCTTCCCAGGCGTGGTCCGAGCCGCTCATGCCCGAGGTATATTCGGTGGTCCAGTAGCCGCCGTTCTTGTGGCGCGTCTCCTTGCCCCAGCGGTCGTTGATGACAACGTCATCTTTTACCGGAGACTCGTTGAAGAGCCATGCCATCAGCTCGGCGCTGTGCCAATCCGAGGACGGCAGCTCCCACTCGCCGTCACTGAAGATGATGGCGGGCTGGTAGCGGGTGACGAGGTCCTTGAACTGCGGGAAGAGGTGTTCGCGGACGTAGCGCGGCTTGTCGGAGAGCCAGAGCGGGTTATACCACTCGTAGAGCGAGTAGTAGCAGCCCATGCGCAGGTTTTTGCGGCGGCCTGCTTCCATCAAATCTCCGAAAAGATCGCGTTTGGGGCCGATTTCGACGGCGTTCCAAGGGCGTCCCCAACTGGCGGAGGCCTCTTTACTGGGCCAGAGCGTGAAGCCCTCATGATGCTTTGAAGTCAGCGCAACATAACGCGCGCCGGAGCTGGCGAGGATGTCGGCCCATTGATCGGGATCGTAGAGCTCGGCGCGGAACTGCGGGGCGAAGTTCTGGTAGGGGTAGTCTGCGCCGTACCACTTCTTGTGGAACTCCCAGGTTCCCTTTTCAATTTCATTGGCCTTGGGGTTGTCGCGGCCTTCGGTCATCTGGTGCCAGTACCACTCGGCGTATGCGAGCTTGCCGGGAATGACGGGTGCGTAGGCGGGGACGGAGTAGACGCCCCAGTGGATGAAGATGCCGAACTTATCTTGAGTAAACCACGGTGGCATTGGCCGTGCGTCGATCGAATCCCATGTTGGCTCATAGTGCTGGGCGTTGAATCCGCGAGCGATGCCGGGCATCGTCGCTGCGAGTCCGGTGACGCCTGCGAGTTTCATAAAGTTGCGTCTGTCCAGCGTGGCATGGGGCAGCCTGGGATAATTCAAGGATTTGGCTCCTGTATGCGCGTTTCAACAGTAGAAACGTTGATTTTATGAAGTGAAATTTCCAGAAGCGAACTATAAAGTGCGCCGCGGAGGGCGTGCAAGTGTTTTTCGAGAGAGCGGATAGGGGCTCTGGCCGGGCGCCTTCTAAAGTGCCGCATTCGAGATAACGGCTGCGGCGCTGGCGCGTCTATGCGTTGTCCGGACAAGCGGGATGTCCTGGGCTCGAGCATAGGTCAGGTTAGGAATCATGCGGCTGCGCAGTACGGCTTGATAACAAGCCCTGCGGGAGAGGTGCGTGTGGCTATGCGAGGGCGACTGGATTACAAGACGGGCAGCATAAGTTACCGCGGATTTGGGACGCTTGACGATCTTTGTGTCGAGGAGCGGACGAATCCGTGGGCGGTGGGTACGGCGGCGCTGGTGAATGGCGGGCTAATCGCCCTGCTGTTGCTGGCGGGGACGAAGAGCTTTGTCCATAGCGATCCCCATGGAGCGTTGCTGAACTCGGCTTCGTTGGATGATCTTACGATCTATGCCCCTGCTGTGACACGTGGCGCGATGGGTGGGGGCGGTGGCGGAGGGGCGCACGATCTGGTGGCGCCGCGCGAAGGCAATCCACCAAAGTTTGAGCGAGCGCCGTTGACGCCACCGGTGATTCCTTTGATTGAGAAGCCTCTGCTGGCGATCGATAACGCGGTTGCAGTGCCGCCGGAGGTGAAGCTACCGGAGAATCCAGCGCTGATGCAGGTGGGTGTGCAGCATTCGGTGAATGTGATGCTGGACTCGAATGGGCCGGGGACGCATGCGGGGATTGGCACGGGAAGCCGTGGGGGCGATGGTCCGGGCGATGGACCAGGTTATGGTCCGGGCCGCGATGGAGGCATTGGCGGCGAGGTGTATCAACCCGGCGGCGATGTTTCGGCGCCCGCGTTGGTGTTTGCGCCTGAGGCGGGGTTTTCGGATGAGGCGCGGCGCAACAAGTATGAAGGTGTGTGTGTAGTCGGCGTGATTGTGGATGCGCAGGGAAATCCGCGGAACCTGCGTGTGCTGCGGCGCCTGGGGATGGGGCTGGATGAGAAGGCGCTGGATGCGGTGGCGCGCTACAAATTCAAGCCAGCGAAGAAGAATGGGAAACCGGTTGCGGTGAGGATTGAGGTGCAGGTGAATTTTCGGATGTACTGACGGCGGCTTTGCCGCCCAGGGAGCAGGGATCAGGGAATAACAGACACGCTTACGTAAGCGAAAAGCGCCTTTTTTCCGGTGTCTCGGTCTATTGGTCGTAGTTGGCCCAGACGTGGGTGATTTTGCCGGCGGGGTTGAGGCGCAGAACTTCGGCGGTCTTGTTGCCGCGCACGTTGTTGCGGTAACAGAGGACGATGGTCTCGATGCCGAAGAGCGCCTCGATGAGGTCGAAGCGGAGGTCAGGGTAGGCTGCGAGGCCTTTGGCGAAGTAGGCGCGTAATGCCGCTTTGCCATTAACGGCGCTGTCGCCGAGGAGCCTGAAGGCTACGGGTGAGATGAGGACGACTTCGTCATCGTAGTGGGTGAGAATGCGGTCGAGGTCGTGAGCGTTCCAGGAGTCGATCCAGTCGCTGGCGAAGTTGTGGGCGAAGGACGGATGGATGGGCAAGTGAGTTTCAGGCATGTCTAGCGGCTGCTCCGTCAGATGCGTGTAATCGGCAATGCTCTCAGAATAGATGGGCCGAGAAGGAAAGTGGTCCGGAGCACCACCCTGACCACTTTTACAACTCGAGTACTTACACGAAATTTCCTGAACTTTGATTGCGGGTTTTACGTAGCCCGCTATATGGCTGGAAGGGTTTTGCGTGTGGGTTCGGTCGGCGCAATGGATGAGTCGCGTGAGTGGCGTGGGCGTAGGTGGGCGAACGCGCTGATGCTGGTGTTATGGCTGGTAGCGGGGGCGGTGGTCTTTGTGCCGTTTGCCCGGGACACTTCGGCACTGGATGCGGTGACGCTGCATGTGCCGGGGAATCAGGGGAACTGGTGGCATGTGCTGGTGGGCGCGCCTTTCTTTCTGGCCTTTCCGATGATCTGGATGCGGTTGCGCATGCTGTTTGCGGCGCGGCTGTCAACGCGTTCAGGCCGGCGCGCGCTCTGGATTGTGACGGGGCTTTCGATCGCGGCGACGGTTCTGGTGGAACTGCCCTTTCTGCGGCATCTGGCCGGGACGAGCGAGTGGCAGCGGCTCGTGGTACTGGGACTTGGGCTTGGCATTGCGTTGGTGAGCACGGTGATGTTGTGGTTACAGCGGAGCCACATTGCGCCGACGCGGGCTTGCGTGGCGGGACTGGATACGGCGTATCTTGCGAATGCTGCGCTGTGCCTGGTGGTGTATGCGGAGGCGACGGGGCCGGCATGGTCGCGGCTGGGCTGGATTGTAACAATGTGGACGGTATGGCCGATGACGCTGGAACTGATTACGATCCTGGCGAGGGGTTTCAAGGAGTCGGGGTTCAAGGCTGGTTGAAGCCGGTGGAGGGTGTGATCACGATCCGGCCTTCCGCGTACTTCACTGTTCACCGCGAAAGTTGCCTGCGTTTTCGGCGGTCCATTGGCGCAGCGAAAGCGGTTTCCTGCCGAGGACGCGTTCCACACAGTCGGTGGTAGCGGCGAGCCTGTCGTCGCGTATGGCTCGCCACAGGGCAACGTGTGCTTCTGTTTCTTCAGGCGAGCCGCTGACGCGGGAGTAGCGCTCTCGCGCTTCGTCGTCGGAGATGATCTGGTAAGACAGCGATCTGTCGATTGCCGCTCCGATGATGGCTGTTGCTCCGCGGAAGGTGAGTGAGTCGGGTCCTGTGATCGGCAAAGCCTGGCCGAGATGCTGATCGTCGAGCAATGTGGCAACACTCACTGCGGCGATGTCTTCCGAATGAATGAAGGGGCGGCGGCCATCTCCGGTTGAGGAGCGCACGATGCCTTCCGTGCGGATGGATGTTGCCCAGGCGAGCAGGTTGGACATGAAGCCTGTCGGGCGGACGAATACGAAGGGCACGCCTGCTTCGCGAATCGCAGCTTCTCCCTTTTCATGCCAGGCTCCAATGGCGAGCCCCTGTTCTACATCGAGGGAGGAGAGTTTCACAATTTTGCGGACGCCGGTATCGCGCGACAGTTCGGCGGCTGCCTTGTCGCGGCTGGGAATTGCCGGACCTACGTTGACGAGGAAGAGTACGTCCGCGCCTTGCAGTGCGGGCCGCAGGGTTGATGGATTGGCGAGATCGCCGACGACGATATCGACACGATCGCCGAAGAGTGAACGCGCTTTGTCTTCGTCGCGCGTGAGTACGCGGGGGCGCAGTCCGCGCTGCAGCAGTTGGTTGGTGACTCGTGAGCCTACTTCTCCTGTTGCTCCGGTTATCAGGTATGTCATGGTTCCTCGCTTCAGGAAGCCGGTGCGGCTCCTTCCATGAGATAAGGCTAGAGGCAAAATGCCTTGTGTCTACTCGCATTTGAAGGCACTGAGATGACGATGCAGGCTGCGATATTTTCAAGCAAATTTAAAAGAAAGCTCACATTCGGGATTAGACTTGCTTTGTGAAACGGAAGAGCACACAGGTATCGACGCGACGCAAACCTGTCCAGGAGCGGGCGCTTGTGACGGTGGACGCGATGCTGGATGCGGCGGTCAGGCTGCTTAAACGCGGCGGCACCGCTTCGATTACTACGAATCGCATTGCGCAAGTGGCTGGCGTGAGTATCGGTTCGGTGTATCAGTACTTCCCCAACAAGCGTGCGATCTATGCGGCGCTGCATGAAAGGCACATAAGGTACGTGGACGCGGTGATGCTGCGCCGGATCGCGAAGTGCGAGGACGCTTCGATCGAAGAGCTTGTGCGGTCGCTGCTGGATGGCATGGTGGAGGCGCACAGCGCCGATCCTGAGTTGTCTGAATTGCTGCAGACGGAGGTGCCGCATCGCGCGGATGGCACGGTTGAGTTTGCCGTGCGGCTTTACGGTGCGTTTCGAAAAGCCCTTGCGCCTCACAGCAGAGATTTTGGGCGCAGGAGCGACCTGAGCACGCGGACCTTTGTGATGGCGAACATGATCGAATCGCTGGGTCATGCGATTCTGCGCAGCCGTCCACGAGGCCTGTCGCTTACGCGGGCAAAAGACGAGGCTTCGAGGGCGATTCTCAGCTACCTCGCATCGTAGCGGGCGAGCGGCTGATCTTTACGGATCATGCGGGTGGCAAATTTCGCGAAAAAGACTGTTGACAGATATTCCGATATAAGAATATATTTCTGATCATGGCAAGAGCGGCTACTACGACGGATGTTTTCAATGCGGTGGCGGAGCCGCGGCGCAGGGAGATTATCGACCTGCTGAGCGATGGGCGTGAGTGGGCGGTGAACGATGTGGTGGTGCGCGTGAAGCTGGCGCAGCCCGCGGTTTCGAAGCATCTTGGCGTGCTTCGCGAGGTGGGCGTCGTGGCGGTGGTGAAGCGGGGCCAGCAGAGGATGTACCGGTTGGAGGCGGCAAAATTGAAGCCGATTCATGACTGGGCGAAGACGTACGAGAAGCTCTGGACAGGCCAGATCAGCCGCATCAAGGAACGGGCTGAGCAGAAGGCCATGGACAGGATTGCGCGCGAGAACCAATCGCGCGATAACAGGTCGCGCAGCGACAAGTAACGCGAAAGGAGAGTGCGATGGCGGTAACGGTTGCAGAGCAGGTAGTGCACACGCTGGAGTTTGCGAAGGAAGAGGAGATTGCGGCGCCGATCGATATTGTCTTTGAGACGCTGCTCGAAGAAATGGAAGGGCTGCCAGGGCAGGGCGGAGCCAATATGAACCTGAAGCTCGAGGCGTGGCCGGGTGGCCGGTGGTATCGCGACCTGGGCAACGGAGCGGGGCACTGGTGGGGCGTGGTGCAGGCGATCAAGGCGCCGACGCTGCTGGAGATTCACGGGCCGCTGTTTATGTCGTATCCGGCGGTTTCGAACGTTCAATACCGGCTGAAGGAAGAGAACGGCGTGACAGTGCTGAAGTTCGTGCACCGGGCAATGGCTTACATCGCTTTCGATACGTCGATCGCTGAGCAATGGACCGGGGTGGAGCAGGGTTGGGGGCCTCTGCTGGAGCGCATTCGCACGCGGTCCGTGAACAAGCAGTCTGCGGAGAAGTAAATCCCGCGCAGGGCTGAAAAGCAGGGACGAAGAGAACTGAGGAGAGGAAAATGACTGGACACAGTGTGGTATCGCGGCAGGAGTGGCTGGATGCGCGGCTGGTGCTGCTGGCCAAGGAGAAAGAGTTGACGCGGCAGCAGGATGCGCTGGCGCAGGAGCGGCTGCAGTTGCCGTGGGAGCGGGTGGAGAAGAAATATCTCTTCGACTCGCCGGAAGGAAAGACTACTCTTGCGGAGTTGTTTGGCGACAAGAGCCAGTTGCTGATCTATCACTTCATGCTTGGGCCGGATTGGGAACAGGGGTGCCCTTCATGCTCGATGGCGGCGGACACGATGGATGCGAATGTGGTGCATCTGGAGGCGCGTGATATTGCGTTTGCCATGGTGTCACGGGCACCGACCGAGAGGATTGCTGCATTCAACAAACGAATGGGGTGGCGGGCTCGGTGGGTGTCGTCATACGGCACGGAGTTCAACACCGATTTCGCGGTGTCGCTGCCTGACGGGGACATCAAGAGCAAGTGGTATAACTTCGGGACGACCAGTCATCCTTCAGAGGAAGCGCCGGGATTGAGCGCGTTTTACAGAGATGCGGATGGTGCGATCTACCACACGTACTCCACATATGCGCGTGGGCTGGAAGGGCTGCTTGGCGTCTACACGATGCTGGATGTGGCCCCCAACGGACGTGATGAAGATGGGCTGCCGTGGCCGATGGCGTGGGTGAAACACCATGACCGGTATGACGCGGCGAAGCCTGCTGCTTCGTGCTGCGCGCACTGAAGTCTCCCGGTAGCGATGGAATTCCTGGAAGGTTGAAGGAGAACTGGCATGGAGGCTGAAGATGCATTGCTGCGATACGCAGATGAAGCGGAAGTCGCCACGCGGATTGTGGCGCTCTGCTGGCAGTTGTGCGAGCTCAGGAGCGCTGCTGGTGCTGCTGCCGAAGTGCCCGATGTGTATCGCGGCATATCTTGCGGTGTGGGCGGGCGCGGACGTGGCGATGCCGGCAGCGCTGCATCTGCGCGTGGCGGCGGAGATTATGTTTGCCGCTTCCCTGCTTTTCGCGGCGACAAGATGGATCAAGCTGCGAACCCGCAGAGACGCTTGACGTGCTGTTCGCTGAGGGCATGAAAGCGGTCAGCGTGCGGATCGATTCCGGCCTCGCCTGCGCCTGCCGGCCGGCGCGAGCGTGTAGATTGGCATCGTAGGGATTTGAAGGATTTTCGGAGGGTTCTTATGGCTCCATCGCAGGTACTTGTTCCAGCAGAGCAGTTGGCGGGCAGGAATCAGGCTCATTATCCGAAGGAGAGTGCGGCGTATCGAGCGGCGCGGAATAAGCTGCTGACGGAAGAGATAGAGCTGCGGCGGCATATCGAGCGCGTGTCGGAGCAACGGCGCGCGCTGCCGCTGGGTGGCGCGATCGCGACGGATTTTGAGCTGGTTTCGGAGAGCGGTCCTGTGCGCTTTTCGAGCTTGTTTGGCGACAAGCAGACACTGATGGTTTACAGCATGATGTATGGTCCGCAGCGCAAGGGGCCGTGCCCGGTATGCACGTCATTTCTAAGCTCGTGGAATGGGACGGCGGTGAATCTGAGGGAGCGCGTTGCCATTGCGGTGATGGCGCGGTCGCCGATTGAGCGGCTCGCGGAATATAAGAAGCAAAGGGGGTTCGCATACCTGCCGTTTGTTTCGGATGGGACGGGGGAGTATACGCGGACGTACGTGAGTCCGGAAGATGCCGACATGCCGGGATTGAGTGTCTTTACGCGGCGTGATGGTGTGATCCACCACTTCTATACGAACGAGATGAATGGTGAGATGTGCGATCCGGGAGAGGATCCGCGCGGGGCTCCGGATCTCGATTCGCTTTGGCTGATGCTGGACCTGACGCCGGAAGGGCGCGGGACCGACTGGTATCCGAAGCTGGAGTATGGGCGGAAGTAGCCTGGGGTTTCCGATAATCCACGCTGTGGCGCTGTGAAGATTTTTACAGGCATAAAATCGGCATCACGGAATAAACCTACCCGCCGGTGACTTCCCTCACGTTGCGTCTGTAACTTTTTTCACCGAGCACGCGCGCCCTGTCGCCGATAATGGCTTCGGCCATTTTCACGTATTTCCCCCGTGGCATAAATTTCACAGCATGTTACAAGAGGCAATCCAGAGGAAAACGCATGTCGCTTCGCATTAACGATACTGCACCAGACTTTACCGCACAGACGACCCAGGGACCAGTTCATTTTCACGAGTGGATCGGGGATCAGTGGGCTGTGCTCTTTTCGCATCCCAAAGACTTCACTCCGGTGTGCACTACGGAATTGGGGTACATGGCCCGGATCGAACCGGAATTTACCAAGCGCAACGCAAAGCTGATCGGGTTGTCCGTTGATCCGGTGGAGAACCACAGCAAGTGGGCGGTGGATATTGAAGAGACACAGGGCGCGCGGGTGAACTACCCGATGATCGGCGACACCGAGCTGGCGGTTGCGAAGATGTATAACATGCTGCCGGCCGACGAAGCCGGAACCTGCGAAGGCCGCACACCTGCGACGAATGCCACGGTGCGCTCGGTCTTTGTCATTGGACCGGACAAGAAGATCAAGCTGATGTTGACCTATCCGATGACTACGGGAAGGAACTTCGATGAGATTCTGCGCGTGCTGGACTCGATGCAGCTCACGGCCAAGCATCGCGTGGCGACGCCGGCCAATTGGCAGCAAGGGGACGACATCATCCTCACCGGCGCGGTCTCGAACGAGGAAGCGGATAAGCTCTTCCCGGGATACAAGACGGTGAAGCCGTATCTGCGAACGGCTGCTCAGCCGAAGTAGTCGAACACTGGGGCCTATCATCAGAAAGACGGCTCAAGGAAAGTTCGATGATTCTGAAACAGTACTATCTGGGATGCCTGGCGCACGCCTCGTATCTGCTGGGAGATGAAGCCAGCTCGACTGCGGTGATTGTCGATCCGCAGCGGGATATCGAACAGTACATGGCGGATGCGGAGCGATTGGGTCTCCGCATCCGCCACGTTTTTTTGACGCACTTTCACGCGGACTTTATTGCCGGGCATCTGGAGTTGCGGGACCGCTGCGGGGCGACGATTTATCTTGGCAGCCGCGCCGAGGCTGAGTACGCGTTTGTGCCGATGGCGGATGGAGATGTACTGGATTTTCCGGGGATGCGGCTGCAGGTGCTGGAGACGCCGGGGCATACGATCGAGTCGATCTCGATCCTGGTGTTTGACCTGGGCAAAAGCGCGACGGCTCCGTATGCGGTGCTTACCGGAGACACGCTGTTTATCGGCGATGTGGGGCGGCCGGATCTGAGGGCTTCGCTGGGATGGACGGCAAATGAACTTGGCGCATACTTGTACGACTCGCTGCGTGAGAAGATTTTGCCGCTGCCGGATGAGACGCTGGTGTATCCGGCGCATGGGGCCGGTTCGTTGTGCGGCAAGCAGCTTTCTTCCGACACGGTTTCGTCGCTTGGGGATCAGCGGCGATTGAATTATGCGCTGAAGCCGATGTCGAAGGAGGAGTTTATCCGGCTGGTTACGGCGGATCAGCCGGATGCTCCGCAATACTTCACCTATGACGCGATCCTGAACACGCGCGAGCGGGTGACGCTGGATAACAACCTGGAGAAGGTGCTGCAGCCGGTGGCGCTTGAGGAAGTGGTGCGGTTGAGCGGCGAGGGGGCGCAGTTGCTGGATGTGCGCGACGCCGCGGAGTTTGCCAAGGGGCATCTGGCGGGCAGCATCAACATCGGGCTGGGTGGGCAGTATGCCACCTGGGCGGGAACGCTACTAGATCGCACACAGCCGATCGTGATCATTGCCGAGCCGGGACGGGAAGAGGAAGCTGCGCTGCGGCTGGGACGCATTGGCTTTGACCACGTAAGCGGCTACCTGGCTGGGGGCATGGCGGCGCTGGCAGACAGACCTGAGCTGATGCGGATCACGGAGCAGGCGAGCGCGCCGATGGTTGCTGAGGAGCTGGAGGGAGATGACGCTCCACTGCTGCTGGATGTGCGAAGCCAGCAGGAGTGGGAGACGAAGCATATCGCGGGAAGCGTGAATATTCCGCTGAATCGTCTGCCGGAGCGGATCGCGGAGATTCCGCAGGGGCGGCGCATTGCGGTGCACTGCGCGGGCGGGTACCGGTCTTCGATTGCGAGCAGCATTTTAGTGCGACACGGAGTTGGGAATCTGGTGGAGCTGGCCGGTGGACTCGCGGCATGGGACGCGGCACGGCTGCCGGTGGTCACGGAATAAAACGCGGGCGTCCAGCAGATTGCCGCGCATTGTTTATTCACGGTTGAAGACCATGATGTCGGGCTTGTCGCGGCCGGGGATGTGGACGGTCATGGTGAGCGTCTTGCCGTCGGCAGAGATCTCGATCTGCTGGGTATAGAGGGTCTTGCCGCTGATCTTGTCGATGCGTTCGACGGTGTGATCGTTGATGCGATGGCCTGAGGATACGTAGCCTGCGGGGGCATCGGGGCCGGAGTCTGGGTAATCTTTGCCATCGAAGCGCAGGCTCTGAACTACAAGGCCGCCGGCCTGGTCGAACGAAAGGCCATCGCTCTCAAAGGCGCTCACAATGAGCGGAGTGGAGGAGTTGACGTCTTCGGTAGTGCTCTCCCAGGTGCCGACAAAGCCGTCCGCCGGTGAGCCCGCAGTGCGCTGATAGATGTAATGCAGACTGGTGCGCGCGTGCCGTCATCGCTATAGCCGGTAAGTTGTCGGTCAGCGTTTTGCCGTCGGACGAGAGCTGCCACAACCCGCTGATCTGAATCGTGCCCTTGTTCTTGCGAATACCTTCCACTTGTGATCGTCCTGCACCACAATGGCGAGCGTGGTGTTGAAGAGGCCGGGCTGGTCGGTTCCGTCGGCGATGATGGTTTCGACGTTGTCGCCGGAGAAGTTGAGGTTGTATTTGTTGGAGCCCGGCGGCTTCGACCTTCATCTGATCGGTGAGGCGGCTGTGGGCGGGATCGAGCTTCCATTTGCCGGTGAAGGAATTGTCGGCTGCGTAGAGTGTGCCGGTTAGAAGACTGACGGCAAGCAATAGCTGGATCGTGCGTTTGGCCATGGCGTACTCCGTAGATGCGTTGGTGTCCTTGTCTCATACAAGCATGAGGAGGGCCAATCGAAGGAGAATTTGTCAGAGCCGGGCCGCGTGGGTTAGCTGTTGCTGGATCACGGGTTAAGCGGTTTTGCGAGGATTGAGATGATGATTTCCGCGTGCCTGGGTGTGTCCGGACTTGGACGATGGCATTCTACAGGCGGACAGCGAAAACGACTGGCTGCCGCGCCGGTCTTTTTGTATGCGCTGGTGTTTGTGCTGGTTGAGATTGCGTATATCTCGTTTGAATGAACGGCTTTGTCTCAGGCCAAAGACAGCGATCTGAATCCCCGGCTCCGGCGAATTGCAATGATCCGCTCTTATGTTGCGCTCGGCATGTTCAGTATCGCGGCGGCTGTTTCCCTCTGGCAGCCTCCGGGCGGACTTGCGCTGGTCTGCTGCGTCCTGCTCATTTACCTGAGCTCGCGCGTGCCGGAGCAGTTTCATAGGCAGAAAAGCCGAAGCTGAGCGGGTCGACGAGTAGACTGCTTGCGAGATCGAGTGCGAAGGGAACCGATGCTGAATCGACGCGATTTTCTCAAGACGGGACTGACAACTGGAGTGGGATCTCTGCCGCTCTTGCATGAGCGGGAAGGGCTTGCGGAAGCTGGCGCAGAGAAAGATTATGCCGGATCAATTACAAACGCAGTGATAGTGCCGCTGCCGGCACGTTTGCCCGTGGAGGCCGGCCTATCGCGGCCCTGGCAACATGAGATTCGGCGCGTTGGGCAGACCAACATGACGGAGCACGACCCGGCGGTGATGAACGTGGAGGAGTGGGCCAACTACTGGCACGCGATGCAAAGTCGATGTGGTGTTCGTCAGCGTGACGGGCATCCTGGCTTTTATCCCTCGAAGGTGCCGTTTCACCGGCATGGAAAGTTCCTCAACGGGCGCGATTTTTTTGGTGAGTGTGCGGCGGCGGCAAAAAAGCGCGGCATGCGCGTGGTGGCGCGCATGAGTCCCGACCTGAACTGGGGCGATGCGCTGGAGGCGCACCCGGAGTGGGCGATGCGGCACAAGGACGGGTCGCGCGCAGTTCAGCACGAGAAGAGCCGCGGCTCTTCAAGACATGCATGTTCTCCACGCTACATGGACGATTACGTTCCGGCGGTTATGCGCGAGATGAATTCGCTCTACGATCGTGGATTGCTTTTACACCAACGGCTGGCCGCCGCTGGGCAACCTGCCCGAGTGTTATTGCGCGATCTGCAGCAAGCTGCCGGCAAGCGGAACGCCGGCCTACTGGCGCGCATTTACTGATCGCGTGCTGGACCTTGTGGAAGCGCTACGACGCGATCGCGAAGGAGAAAAAGGCGGACAGTTTCTTCTTTGCCAACTCGGGCGGCAATGTGCGCGGCGGCGCCGAATCTCGACCAGCTTGGCAAAACATTCGCGTGGTTCCAGGCCGACAACCAGGGCCGCACATACGAGGATCCCGCGGTGTGGGGATGCAGCTTGCAGGGCCGCGTATGCAACGCGGTGCTGGATGGGAAATTTGCCGCGAACGTCACATGCGGCTTACTCAACGGGCAATCCGGGCTGGCGCAAACGCGTCAAAGTCACCTGACGAGACGCGCATGTGGTTCAACGAGACGCTGGCCAGCGGCATGGCGCCTTACTACCATTTTGTGGGCGCGGAAAACGGATTCGGCGAAGACCGCCGCTGGCAGAAAGTGGGCGCGGATTATTTCGACTGGACGGCGCGGCATGATGCGCACCTGGGCGACGCGGCGCTCGATTGCCAACATCGGCGTGGTGATCGGGCAGAGCACGCAACTGCTGTATCCGGGCCCGGCGACGGCGCGGACGCGCGACGTATATGCACGAAACGACGCAGGGAATGTACGAGGCGCTGCTGCGCGGGCGGTTTGCTTTTGATTATGTGCACGAAGACCGGCTGGAGCCGGAGCGGCTGAAGAAATATCGCGCGCTGCTGCTGCCGAACGTTGCGATGCTGAGTGACCGGCAGTGCGAGCAATTGCGCGCTTATGTGAGAGCCGGCGGATCGCTGATGGCGAGTTTTGAGACGAGCCTGTATGACGAGAACCTGAAGCCGCGCGCGGATTTCGGGCTGGCCGAATTGATGGGTGTCGAGCAGGGCCGGCGATGCGGTGGGCACGAATGGCAATCCGTACTATGCGCGCATTGAGGAGCCGCAGAGCGGCGAATCCGCATGAGATTCTTGCAGGGATTTCACGACACGAACTGGCTGCCGGGCGCGCAGAATCGCCTGCCGCTGAAGGCCGTCGAATACCCTGTGCTGACAGTGGTGCCGGGATTCGTGCGCTATCCGCCGGAGCTCGCGTATCCGCCGGTTTCGCATACGGATGAGCCGGCGGTGGTGCTGCGCGAAGCAGGGCGCGAGCCGGATGGCGTGGTTTGCTGGCGATGTGGAGCGGACGTACTGGCTCGACGGGCCATGGCGATCTGCTGCGGCTGATCGCACAATGCGATTCGCTGGGTGACGCGCGAGGAGCGCGTGGTGCGGTGGATGGAGCCGGGTTGGTGGAGATGTTCTGCTGGGAGACTGAGCCGGGGTATGCGGTGCATCTGCTCAACTACAACAATCCCAATGCGTATCACGGGTGGATGCAGTCGGTGACGCCGCTGGGTGCGCAGCGCGTAACGATGAAGCTGCCGGAGGGCGTGCGGGTGAAGGCGGTGGAGTTGCTGGCGGCGGAGCAGACGGCGCCGTTTCATCTGGAGGGGCAGATGCTGCGGTTTACGATTCCCGCGGTCAGGGATTACGAAGTTGCAGCGGTGACGGTGGCTTGAGGAGCAAGCCCATTCCATCTATCAGCGGGGCCACCTATCAGTGGATTCCTCGATCAGCGCAGAGAACAGGTGCTCGGCGGGCGAACGGGCGTGGCCGATATAATTCCTCTGCAAATCCAAAGGAGATGGGATAGGAATGAATAACGCAGAAGTCGTGCGCCGCTTTGTAGACGACGTAATTACAAAAGGAAACATGGATGCGGCGGGAGAGTATGCCTGGGAAGATGTGGTGGAGCAGGTGCCACTGCCGGGGCAGGGGCCTGGACTTGAAGGGCTGAAGGATATTCTGCGGGCCTTCCGGACGGGTTTTCCGGATATCGTGTTTGCGATTGAGGAGCAGATATCCGAAGGCGATAAGGTGGTGAGCCGCTTTGAGTGGACGGGCACGCATCGGGGCGATTTTCTTGGGATTCCGGCGACTGGACGGCCAGTGCGCGTGTGGGGCGTGGTGATCGACCGGCTGGTGGCAGAGCGCGACGGGCAGCCAAAGATCAAGGAGACGCGAATCATCATGGACATGATTGGGTTGATGATTCAGCTTGGGGTGATGCCTCCGCCGGGCGCGTGAGGGGAGATGCGTGAAGGCCAAGTGCGATAACGACCGACTTGAACGGGTCAGCGCGATCTGCCTCGGGCTACGAGAGGCCGTGCGCGAGGTTACGGGACACCAATTCTCTTTCCATATTCGGAAGAAGGTGTTTGCATACTTTCTGGACAATCATCATGGGGATGGAATTGTTGCGGTGATATGCAAGGTGTTGCCGGGAGATAACGCGGCGCTTGTTGCTACCGATCCAGCGAGATTTTATTTACCGGCGTATGTGGGGCCGAGAGGATGGATGGGATTGCGGCTGGATGTGGGCGAGGTTGACTGGGAAGAGGTCACGGAGCTGATTACGCATAGCTACGTAATGGTGGCACCGAGGAAGCTCGCCGAGGCCGTTGGGGTCGATCTTGGTTGATGGCTGCCGGGTGGCGTGCTCCGGTGCTCAGGCGTTTTTGCGAAGGACCCAGGTCGTCATGCAGCGGTGGTTCTGGACGATGGTGGTCTTGAGGGGATCGACGAGGGTTGCGCCCATTTGCTGCGTGAGCTGCATGAGCATAGCTTCGTCGACGAGGAACCACTCCTGGCCGTCGCCGATGATGTAGCGGTGGCCGTGGACGTGCTGGAAGTTCATGCCGATGCGGGAGCCGAGGCGGCAGAAGAGCATGCCGCCGGGACGGAGCACACGCCACAGCTCCGACAGCATCTGGTGGAAGTGCTGGTCGTCGCGGGCGAAGTGAAGGACGGAATTGCAGAGGACGACGTCGGTGAAGGCGTCAGGGAATGGGAGCTGCTCGATGACGCCGACCTGGAAGTTTTCCGCGGGAAGGCTGTTGCCGAAGGATGCGGCAAGATCGCGGACATGGGACACACCGGCGGGGTTGGCGTCGAGAGCGAAGATTTCGCAGCCTTGCCGGAGGAGATAGACGAGGTTGCGTCCGTAGCCGCAGCCGGCGTCGAGGATGCGCAAGCCGGGGGCGATGTTGCCGCGGAGGATCTGGTCGAAGACGTAGATATCGATCTGGCCGAATTGTTCCTTAGTGTCGAACGACATACCTAACGATAGCCGGTTGGGGATAGTGGATTTGCAGATGTTGAGGTCCGGCTGATATCCGTTTCTGACAGACGAGCAGTTGAAGCGCACCCTCAGTCAAGCCTGCTTTTTTGCCGCCAAGTAGCGGAGGGTGCGAAGCCCGCATTCTGAAGACCCTAACTTAATGAATTCTCTGCCTCGGGTCTCAGAAACGGGAACTATCGCGCACAATTTTCTGAAGAAGCCGAAGTCCCGAGACCTCTTCACTGCGCCATCCATGATTTGCTCAGATGTCTTGCAGTTGCATGGTCTTGAGGAACTTGCGGCCATCGGGGAAGGTTTCGATGAGCCAGTCGTCTTCGGCCTTCAGGTCGGAGTGAGTGGCGAGATCGAGAATCGTCGCTCCATCAAAGACATCATCGCGGCGGTCGAAGGGCGGATGTGTTCCCTTTGGAGAGCTGAGGTCGCCCGCTTTAGTTCCGCGAAAGAACTCGAGGTGCAGCATGTCCTTGCCGGGTTGATCTCCGACGTACGCGATGACCTGTCCCGCGCTGACCTTGTCGCCAGCCTTTACTTCGGTTTTCCTGTCGATCTCGCAGTAGCGGGCGATGAACTGTGGATGCCGCACTTCGAGGGCAAAGGTGTTGAAGAAGAATGGATAGGGATCCTGCAGGACTACGCCGTCGTCCATGGCGAGGACGGGTGTGCCGGGGTCGGCAGCGAGGTCGTTGGCTGCGTGCTTCAGGCCCATGCGCACGTTGTCGCGGTTGCCGCCAAATCCGTTGCCGCCCTTGTAGCTTGTGGTGGGAACGAAGGGTAATGGGAATCTCATAAGCCTCTCCATGGAACGAGTGCTTTGCTGCCGCTCTATGGGAAAAGTGAAGATCGGGCGCGCATCGTTACAGGGATCGGTGCGGCCGCTTACCGGGCGCGGCACGTGAAGATCGTAGTCTCCGAGGTTTGAATAGCCAGATCTGAGGCATCCGGCTATGACTCGCACTGTAGATGTTTCGGAAGCAGACCGTGAAACCGAAGGAGATACCCGGGGTCGCGGCCGGCGTCGAGGACGGCTATGCCGGGGCGATGTTGCCGCAGAGGATCTGTTCGAAGAGATAGATGTCGATCTGGCCGAACCGCTGATGGAGACCCGAGGGCGTGCCTTACGATAGCGGGTCGCGAGGGATTGGTACGCGTGAGTTACTCCGCCGGTGGGGCGAGCGGTTCGCTGCGTGCGCTGGTGCGCTCGAAAGTGAGATTGACGGAGCGCTGGCCGATGGGGCGGGTGCGATGACGGACACCGCGAGGGACGGTGATGATGTGCCCGGGCTGTAGCTTGATGGTGCGGTCGTCGAAGTCGATGAAGAGGCCGCCCTCTAACGATAGAAACATCTCGTCGGAGTCGGGATGACGATGCCAGTGGTAGGCCTCGGTCATGATGCTGATGCGAACTTCGTGGTCATTGATGGTGGCGACGGGGTGGTTGTTGTAGGTCGCTGCTGTTGCGGATTCGGCGGAGAGATTGATGACGTTGAAGGAAGAATTTTGCATGCGCTGCTCCGTGGTTGTTCTGTTTGATGCTATGAGGTGAACTGGAGCCGGTTTGTTTTGCGGCAGCCCCACCGTCGGCGTGCCTGCTTCGTTGCGGGAACTTTTCTGGCCGCGGCTTCGTTTCCGAAGGTGGGTCTGCGGAGGAAGCGCGGAAGAGGGGTGAAAAAGTGTACCGTCAACCGTCGGATGTGCTCAGTGGTGTTGTGGGGATCTGCTGGCTGATCTTTGTGGCCTATTGGTTGATCTCCGCTATTGGGGTGAAGCGAAATGTGCCCGGGAAGGGCGGATTCGGACGATGGGCGAGGGCGCGTCTTTTGATGGCGGCCTTGGTCTTTGTGCTGTACACATTGCCGGTATTCTCTCCTTTCTGGCGTTTTGCGTATGGGTTGCCGCTTTTCCATAACGAAGGCGCGCGGATTGCGGGAGTTATCTTTACGGCTCTGGGCGTTGCCATTGCTATCTGGGCGCGAATTTATCTTGGGCGCAACTGGAGCGGGCAGCCGAGCATGAAGGTTGGGCATGAGCTTGTGATGTCGGGGCCGTATGCGTTTGTTCGCAACCCGATCTACACGGGTTTGTCGCTGGCGTTGCTTGGCACGGGGTTGGCGCTGGGTCCGCTCTGGATGATGGTGTTTGTCGTTGTTATGGTGATGTTTCTCTGGCGGATTCATGTCGAAGATGGCTACATGATGGAGCTTTTCCCGGAAGCATATCCGGCTTATCGGGCGAAGATTAAGGCGCTGATTCCCGGGGTTTGGTAGGCCAGACTTTTTTGTTGATCCTGTTCCACGCCGGCGCGCTGCTGGTCAATATCAGTAGCCGCTAGTCAGTGGGGAATCGCTCCGGGTGCAGGACGCGGGCGAGGATGCCGTTGGCGCGGTAGAGGGCTGATTCGGCGTCGGTGCGTGAAAGGTTGAGGCGTGCCATTACGATGGCCGTCTTCACGTCGTTGCCGCTTTCGCGGAGCAGCGCAGCAGCCTGCTCGGATGTGCAGGCGGCGGCCTCGGCGATGATGCGCTGCGCGCGGTCGACGAGCTTGGCGTTGGTGGGGCGCACATTGACCATGAGGTTGCCGTAGGTAGCGCCGGTGCAGACCATGACGCCAGTGGAGAGCATGTTGAGGACCAGCTTGGTGGCCGTTCCGGCCTTCATGCGGGTGGACCCGGAGATGGCTTCGGGGCCGACTACGGGGGTAATGGCGATGTCGGCGGCGAGGGCGAGCGCGGAGTTTGGGACGCAGCTCAGGCCGATGGTGAGACCGCCCATTTTCTTTGCGTAGGCGAGGGCGCCGAGGACGTAGGGAGTTCGTCCGCTGGCGGCGATGCCTACGACTACGTCTGGGCGCTGGTTGCTTGCGAAGCGGTTTTGCTCGAGGTCGCGGGCTCCGTCAACCGGCGAGTCTTCGGAGTGTTCGCTGGAGAGGCGGAGAGCTCGGTCGCCGCCGGCGATCAGGCCTTGCACGAGATCTGCGGGGACGGAGAAGGTTGGCGGGCACTCGCTGGCGTCGAGGACGCCGAGACGGCCGCTGGTGCCGGCACCGATGTAGAAGAGGCGGCCGCCCTGCTGGAAGCGCGCGGCGATTTCGTCGACGGCCTGGGCAATGGAAAGGAGCTCGAGGCGGACGGCTTCGGCGACTTTGGCGTCTTCGCTGTTGATCAGCGCGAGCATTTCGAGGGTGGGGAGCTCGTCGAGATGGTTGGTGGCGAGGTTGCGGGATTCGGTTACTAGCTGGGCGAGGTTCAGGTTTGTCGGGGATTCCATGCTGGAACCATGATAGCGGCGAGAGATTAGTGCTTGCTGATGGAGATCCGTCGGGAGGGTGCGACAAATGTCACTTTACGGGGAAGCAATCGAGGTCGTTGGCGAAGGCGATGGGGCCTGTATAGTGGCGTCTGATTTCGGTCTGAGTTTCGGTCTCTTTTCCTAACGTTCGCAGCATTCGATGAGCGAGCACCAGCTGGCTGACGTGGGCGCTTCCGGCGATGGTGCCGATTACGGAGGGCGGCATGTGGAGGCGGCGCTCGACGCCGGTGGCGCCTTCGGGCACTGCGTTGTGGGCGACGAACATGTCCGCATTGGTTGCGAGTTGAGTGAGGCCGTTGCCTTCTCCATTGGTGTCTCCGCTGAAGACGATACGCTTGCCACCGATTTCGACGCGCCAGGCGAGTGCGGGAAAAGCGCCGTGAGTGACGCGCACTGCGTACAGGGCGATGTGGTCATTGCGAAAGACGAGTGCGGGCGTTGTGCCCGCGGCGACATTGTGCGGCTGCAACAGGTAGCTTCCCTTGGCGTGCGGGTCGACCAGGTCACTTAGATAGCGCCAGGCTCCGTGGGGGTCGCCGAAGAGGTCGTGCACGAACTCGGTGGTGGAGGGCATGAACTCATTGCCGGGAGGGCCGTAGACGGGCAGGGGGCGGGTGCGGTCTTCAAACCAGGAGGAAAAGATCAAGGCGGGAAAGTCGCTGGAGTGATCGATGTGAAAGTGGCTGAAGAGAAAGACGTCGAGCTGGGAGATTTGCGCGCCACTTTCGCCGAAGCGCAGAGCGCTGCCGCCTCCTGCGTCGAGGATGACGCGCGGAGTGCCGTGATCCCAGATGAGGTAGCTGGTGGAGGCGCGCTTGTCCTGGTACTCCGGGCCGCCGGAGCCGAGGACCTGGACGGCGATACCGGTGGCGCCGCAGGATTGGGCTTTTGCGGGATTAGGCAGGAAGAGGAGAGTGAGGAGTAGCGCTGCCAGCGATGGTTTGAATGGGTGCATTTGGGGACCTCATTTCCATCTTGTGGGCTAAGGAGGCTTGTTGCTGGTTGATAGATGCGGGGCGGGGACGGGTAGGCTTGTAATTTGCGATGTGAGGGTGACGGTTTTTTCGACGGTGCTAGAGGATGAGCGGTGAGATTTGTGGTTTCCCAGGTCTCAGAATCGAGACCTGGGGCACCCATCTTCTGTGGTGGGAATGGATGTTTGAGATGTGAGCGACCTGCCAAGAGCGGGCTTGGGGATAACTTCAAATCCCAGCAAGAAGAGCCTCTTCGAGATCTTCGTAGTATTTCGAATTCCACCGTTTTACCGACTTTAAGCAGGCGCTCACGACAGCTCTACATTCGTTTTATTCAGGAATGTCCGTGAAGGCGTGATAGAAGTACCGTGCGAAAAGTCATTGATAAATTTCCAGCACCCTCTCCGGCTTCAACCGGATCGTCAAAGAGCCGAGGGAGCTTGCCAGACGTAGTCCTTGGTAGGTTGGTATCATGGCTCCGGCGAAGGCTTCCATAAAGCGCCGTGCAACATTTGGCAGGCTCATCAAGTAGTCAAAATCGAGATCCGCAGATCGGTCAAATTTCTGGAGCGTGGCAAAGAGGTAATGAAATTCAGAATGGAATTTTAGGAGTTCCGGAGGTATCTCTTCGAGGAGAGAATAACCCTCATCCGTTCGCCGCATGAGATAAATACTCAAATCGTGCCACTCAGTCTGAGGCTTCTTCTTTCGCTTCTTCTCATCGTCGAGCGCCCAATCCCTCATGAGGCTGTAGAACTCAAAATTGTGAGTAAGAATAAAAAGCTGAAAGCAACCTGAGAGCTTCGTCTTGATAAACGAATAGGTGTTGAATAGGTGGTTCCCATCAAGACTCGCGATAGGGTCGTCGATGATGACGGTGGTATCTGCAAGAGCGTGCTTGCCGTCGAGGACTTTGGCCATAAAGTATGCGAATGCGACCGATGTTTTTTCGCCTTCACTGAGGTTCTTTGCCAGAAGTCCTTTGCGAGTGATCTGGAAGCGATTGTCCACAACGATGATTTTTAGGTCGGGCTTTGCCAAATAGCTGAGCAGGAATTCGTTGCTCTTGTCTGCTCCCTTAACTGCATCTGATAGCTCACTCTTGAGCCTGCAATTGCTCTGCGAGGGGCGTTAGTCGGCCTCTTCGGTTATCGATCTCATGAGCAGGTTTGCGATGTATGCAAGGGCTTCACTATACCGATTGTCCTGAACGAATATCGAGGCGTAGTGTGTCTCCAACTTCCCCCACGCGGCGCTTCGGTTTATTTCAAATTCTGACGTGCGCGTATTGTGATCGGTGATGAGTGAATTGATCTCTTCGAGGACAACCTTAATATCGTCGGCATCATCGCTAACTTCGGGACACTGAACTTTCGAAAAGGCTCTTAGTTGCTTATCTGCAATTGCTTTTCGCAAATCTTCGATTACGGTCCGTCGGCTCTGTATGAGTGCCTCAAGTCTTCTCTTGGGATCATCAAATTTTGCCGCCTGTTCCGCATAAAATGCAGTCCGAGGAGGGAGTTGGATTGTTTGTTGCAGGGCGTTTTGAAGAACTTTGATTTGTTTCTCAAGAGCACTCATCAAATCGCTATAGTCTGCGGAGAAATGCGCTTCAAAGCTCGCAATCAATCCAGTAGGCAAGTGCTGCCCGCAAAACTGACAATCGCTTTTGCCCTCATGCAGAGGTCGGCCTTCATTGACCCATTTTTCTATCTCAGGCTCAGCCGCCAGTCTAGGGACCGGCGTATTCGCGGTCACTGTTCGGGATAGCAATGAGGTTGTGGTGCCTTGTAGGCTGCTGATGGACGTGAAGAAATCCAAAGCGATGAGAGCAATAGACTCCTTTTTGTCGGTGGAACGATAGGTTTCGATATTCCTTTGAAGATCCTCGTTGCTCAAAATGAAGCTTGCAAAATCTGTCTTTCGATCTTCAACTCGTGGCTCAAGCTTCGTCTTGTCGTAGTTGGGCCTATTGAGGTCATTTTTTATATCGCGGGCCTTTGCAGTCAAGATGTCAAAGCATCACGGTCTCGCCCTCCTGTCAGCTACATTGGCTGCAATCTCCTGGGTTAGCGTTCCGAGTTCGGTATTCTTCTGGGCGTGTTCTTGCTGCTTTACGTCTTCTGCGCCCAGTATGAGAATTGCATCGGCGCTCCCTGATTCGAATTTGAAAACTTCCCCGCGCATAGCCGGTATTGAAAACACGGAAAAGATTAGGGGATACGCATGCCGCGAGGTCGTGAACGGTGCCGTCATGGACGTAGAATTGAACTTCCCCCGTTGCGAAGTCTTCACTGACGCTTGTTCAGCTCGAAGCTTCGAAGGGTTCTGGTAAAGGCGGTCTTGCCCGAGTAGTTCCAGCCGATAACAACGTTGAAGTTCTTGAAATCGTGGAATGTCGTAGGTGTGGTGATGTCGTGTGAGCTACCGAACGCCTTGACGCGTTGAAGTCGTCGAATCATGGTGAGCCTGCTCTAAACCGATCAAGTTAACTCAAGCATAACTCCGTACTCAGCGGTCGAGCAGTACGGCGGGTAGCCCGTATCTGAAAGCTTCGTTCGCCTTACAAACTGGGTGCCCCACATTTCGATAGCGCGACAAGCTAAACAAAATGAGCTCGCTGGGAGTTGTACTCAGATTTTTGTGCTAATTCTGTGCTTCACCGTCTGCTGCGACTCTTTACACCGGAGCAGCATCACGCGCTTAGAATGTACTTCATGGACCTGTCAGAACAGTGGAGGATATTCTGCCAATTTGGCGGCTATGCCATTTTCTTTGCAGTCTGCGGCTCATGTTTTTATATAACCTATCGCGTTCAACGCAGATGGCTTTGATCCTCACTGCTATCGCAGGCATATTCCTATTGGGGATTGGCGGACTCGCTCTCGGGTTCGACCTAACCTTCGTAAGCGGAACCAGGCTGCGCGGCCCTGCACTTCAATCGCCCGATGGAAAGCATGTTGCAGTCGTCTACTGGATTATGGTCGGCGCGGTCGGGTTTGACCACGTCCACGTTGGTATTCGATCTCGTTACAGTCCGTTTACAAAAGAAGTGTTCACCGGGTTGGCGCAAAACCCGCCGAATGATCCCGCTGTGACTTGGGAAGATAAGAAACACCTGCTGATCTCTTACACAGAGAGGGGTACCGTGATGCCTTGTGGCAAAGAACTAACACAGTGGACGGCATTGAACTGTCATGCCAAGAATGAATACTTAGCCAATCACGAGCAACGCTTCAGCAAAATTGTGCTACAGTCATATACTTTTTGGCTATTTGGGACATCTAGGACATCGTAAAATCTGTAACTTACATATTCTCTATAAGCCCGATTGTCGGTGCCCAGATCTCAATTTTGAGACCAGGGAGACCGCGGAACTCAGTTCTTTGCCTTTCCAATCGCGATGTCCTTCTGGCATTTGATAACCACGTGCTGCGGCGGTCCAAACGGACTCTATTTCGACTGTTCCTTGATGGCCGGAGAGATAGTGGCGGAAGCTCGACGAGGGCCAGTCTTCCGGTTTGCTTACCAATCCTCGTGCTACTGGGTTGCGATCGATGTAGCGCAGGTTCTGAAGCACGGGTGCTTCAGTGCATGGAGCACTGATGCCTTCCGGCTCTGGTTTGCTATGTGAGGTGTATTCGGGCATGCTCCTAGCCGGTGGACTGGCTGGTATGAGGCGCTCTTGGAGGTGTTTGCGGTGGTGTGCACGTGTTCGCACTGCGCACGAATTGGTTGTGGTGACGTTGGCAGTCGTGGTATCCCAGGCTCTCAGAACTCGCGGAAAGAACTGGGGCACCCGAAATGGTGGGGATGACTCACTGCCGGCTCAGCTTCTGACCTGGCTGCTGAGGGACTGGTGTTGCGAGTGCTACTTCACTTCATAGAGTTGGAACTCGCGGATTTCGGCTTCGCTGGTGCTGGAGAGGATGTTGAGGCGGACTCGGGTGGTGGTTACTGCTTCGAAGGTATCTACCTTCTCGTGGCCTATGGCCTGGGCTTGAGCAACTGAGCGCCATTCCTTCTTTTGTTCGTCCCAGATGTCGATGGAGTATTTCTGGATGTGCTGGCCGTTGTTTAGCCACTCCATTGTTAGGGAGCGGTTGAAGGTGATGGGGTGGGGGAAGTTGGCTACTAGTTCGGAGTGGTGGGAGCCTTCGGGGGCGGTCCAGAAGGTGTCGGGGTTGTTGTCTAATGCGTAGTCGGCTTCGACTGTTTCCTTGGTGTGCTCGGCCATCAGGTTGTGGCTGTAGCGGGTGCGGAGGGCTTCGCCGAATTCTTTAAGGCGGGCTACGTCGGAGTCGGGCAGGAGGCCGCGGCGATCGGGGGCGAGGCCCAGCATCAATTGCGCGCCGTGGCCGACGGTGTCGTCCCAGGTGGTGAGGAGCTCGTCGAGGGACTTGAGGGATTTTTCGTCGTTGGGGTGCCAGAACCAGTGGAGGTCGCGCAGGGGTGTGTCGGCTTCGACGGGACGCCAGCGGAGGTATCCGTGGCGGTCGATGACGTTCCAGTTCTCGTAGGGGACGCGGCCGCTTTCGGTGCCGACCCAGCGGGCGTCGCCGTATTCGAAGAGGCCGGTGTCGGCGAAGACGATGGCGTTGGGCTGGTAGGTACGCAAGGTCTCGATGATTTTGGGGAAGTTGTAAACGTGGCCTGCGGAGCCAGCGCCGTCGAGCCAGAACTCGACGAGGTTGCCGTAATGGGAGGCTAGTTCTTCGAGCTCGGCGTTGTAGTACTTGTCATATGCTGCGGGGCCGGCGGGGTCTTTGTAGCGGGGGTCGTGGCGGTCCCAGGGCGAGAGGTAGACGCCGAACTGCAGGCCGTATTTGTGGGCGGCGCGGGCGACGTCGCCGACGATGTCTCCTTTGCCGTTTTTCCAGGGGCTCTTCTTGATGCTGTAGTCGGTCTGGTCGGTGGGCCAGAGGCAGAATCCGTCATGGTGCTTGGCGACGAGGACGACGTATTTTGCGCCGGAGGCTTTGATGGCCTGCATCCACTGGTCGGGGTCGAAGTCGGTGGGGTTGAAGACGGAGGGGTCGGCGGTGCCGTCGCCCCATTCGCGGTCGAGAAAGGTATTGGTGGAGAAATGGATGATGACGCCGAATTCGAGGTCTTGCCAGGCGGTTTGCTGGGGGGTGGGTTTCAGGTCGGAGAAGTTCTGGGCGAAGGCGGGGGTGGTGAGTGCGGCGAGGAGCGCGGCGGCGAGGAGGAGTTTCGGCGATTTCATCTTGTATCCAAGATAGACCGTAGGGGAGGCGGGGAACAGTGAACAGGTTCACTGGCGTTCGGCCGCTCGTGGTGCGGGCGGAGCTAGAATGTTGGCGCGTCGCGATTTTCGGATTGTCGCGGGCGAGATTAAGGAAGGGACTGCCGATGCCATTTGTGGATACGGAGGGATTGAAGGTCACCGAACGCCTGCCGGGGTGGAAGGGACGGTATTTTCATTCGGCCAGCATGACGTTTGCGCATTACGAGTTCGCTGCCGGTTCCTCGATTCATGAGCACTTCCATCCCGAGGAAGAGGTTTACGAAGTCATCGAGGGTGAGCTGGAAGTGACTATTGATGGCAATTCTGAGATTGCGAAATCGGGTGTCGTTGCTATTGTGCCTGCGAACGCCCGCCATTCCGTCAAAGCGCTTACGGATGGGCGTTTGATCGTTGTCGATCACCCGGCTCGCCCGGAGTTTGGGTAGTGAAGGTTTCTCGTTGACGATGCGGTGGTGAAGCGGAAGGCTGTGGTACCCAGGTCTCAGAAGCGAGACCTGGGGCACCCAGATTTGTGGGGGTTGAGATGAGTCAGTGGGTCTCGTACCAAGGGGCTACTGCTATGCGATCGAGGTCTGGGGCGTAGCCGGTGGGGTTGCTGAATTCGATGGTGTTGGCGCCGGCTTTTAGCTGGACTTTGATTACCGTTGGAGCGGGGTCATTGAAGGTGTTGCTGTTGAGGTCGAGTTCGGTGGGGGGTGCGCCGTTGATGCTGACGAAGAAGGAGCGCTCGCCGCTGGTCTGGTAGTCGATTTCGAGTTGGTAAGCGCCGTTGTAAGGGACGGTGACGTTCGAGAAGGTGACGGTGTTGCCTGCTCCGCCGCCGATGTTGCCGGCTTTGCCCAATCCTGAAGAGTAATTGCTGAATTCTCCAGTGACGGAGCCGTTGAGGGTGGCGACTTCAGCTTCGTAGGTGGTGGAGTCGGAGACCGGGAAGTCTCCGTTGCCGTGGATGATGATCTGATCGAGGTCGGGCGGGTAGCTGACTGGGCTGCCGAACTGGATGGAGTTCATGCCCTTTTCGAGGCGGACGGGGACGGTGGTGCTCGCGGGGACAAGGAAGCTGCCACCGCTGCAGTTGAGGGTCTGGTAGGGTCCACCGTTGACGGTGAAGAGATAGGAGCGCAGGCCGATGGTCATGGAGTCGACCTGCATGAGGTATTCACCAGCGCGCGGGGCGTAGACGGCGTTGAAGGTGGCGGTGTTTTGCGTGCCGAGGCCGAGGTTGCCGACTTTTTCTCCGCCGGCGCAGAGCGGGCAGTCGCCGATGGAGGCGTTGCCGCCGAGGATGGCGGAGGCTGCTTCATAGGCAGTGGAGGGTGAGGATGGCGGTGCTCCGACGCCGGTGACTTTGAGCAGGCGTGAGGCGTGGGCTCCGAGGAGTGTGGAGTAGCCGCCGGGGGCCGGGCCGAGGTCGCGGTGAGTCCAGAGATCGCGGACGCTGGCGGCGTTGCGGAAGCCGAAGAGGGACCAGGGAATACGGGCGTTGGTGACGGCGGCGTTCATGTTGAAGATGCCGACGTAGTACTGGTTGTGGCCGAGGCTGCTGACCCAGACTTCGGTGTCGCCGTCGAGGACTTGAACGGCGGGATGGCCGGTCTTATCGACTGCGAGGGCTTCATCATTTGAGAGGAGTTGCTTGCCGAAGCTGTCGATGGCGGTGAGGTCGCCGCCGAGGACAAGGGGGGCGTTGCCGAGGGACCACAGGTTGAGTGCGCTGCGGCGCTCTTCGTTCGACAAGCCGTCGGTAGCGTTGGTGTTGATGATGTCGAGGGAGTCGAGGTCATTCCAGCCGACGGTCACACCCGCCGCGTTTTCCCAGCCGGGCAGGTCGCGGAAGCGCTCGTAGATGCGCGGCCAGTTGGTGAGGGTGTTGCAGTCGCCTTCGCATTCGACGTCCTGGTCGATGCGGCGGGCGTTGGCGTATTGCTGCCAGACGCTGAGGTAGTCTTCATCGAGATCCCAGGAGATGGTGAACCAGATGGGACGGCCCGATGCGGCGATGGCCTGGGACCATGCGGCTACATCGAGGCGGTTGTCGATGGACGTGCCGTAGGAGTCGGAGCCGGGGGTAACGCCGTCTAGCTTGATGTAGTCGATGCCCCAGGAGGCAAAGAGGGCGACGACGGAGTTGGTGTACTCCTGCGCGCCGGGCTTGGTGTAGTCGATTTTGTAGTGGTATGGCGAAGTGCCGGAGCCGCCGAAGGCATTGCCGGCGGTGTAGGGGACGGTGAGGATGTCCTGGACGTGATAGGGGGTGCCAAGGATGGGCGAGTTGGCGGCGACGGCGGGGTATTCAACGCCGGGGATCCAGTAGATGCCGGCTTTCTGGCCGTTCTGGTGGATGTGGGCGACGAGGGCGGCGATGTCAGGGAAGGTTGTGGTGTTGGGGATGGGGCGTCCGTAGTTGTCGAAGCTGCCCTGCCAGCCGGAGTCGATGTTGATGTAGTTGAAGCCGTGCTGCTGGAGTCCGGAGGTATGGAGCGCGTCGGACTGGGCCATCATGTTGGCCTGGGTGAGGAAGCTGGAGTTGAGGGTCTGCTCACTGAAGGTGCTCCAGCCCCCGTAGGGGCGATAGCCGACGGAGTTGACCTGGGATTGCGCGCGAGGAAGGCACGCGACGGCGAGTGTGAGCGCGAAGAGAAGCGCGAGAAAGCGCAGCAGGGGCGTGAAGGTTTGGGATGCGGGGTGGGGGAACTGCGGGGAGGAGCAAACTTGCCGGGTCGTCATAGGGTGGGGTCTCCTTGGCTTGCGGTGGATTGCCTTGAATTTTTGTTAACGTTTACTTTTTCGACTCGAAGATCGAGCAAACGAACGGTATTAGCCGCTGGAAACGGTTGTCAAGATAACCGGACAGGTTGGATTGGTGTTATCGCAAACTAATTCGATGGCGAGGCCAGATGCCTGCGGAAGGTAAGTTGATTCGTATTTCTTATGCGACTTCTATTGTGTGTTTAGAAGAGTTGTTTCAGGAACCTAAGTAAGAATTCGATCAATGGATTTAGTGAGCCTATGTTATCGAAGGGCTGTGCTCGGAGTTTGGGGGGAGGGCTGGTATGGCTGATGAGAGAACCAAGGCAATGGAGAAGCGGAAACAAGAGTGCACGGGCCGTACCCGAGTCGTGTGGTAACGGGCGGGGCTTTTGTCTTTTTCCCCGCTCCGATAGATGGTGATCGGGAGTGGGGTAGCGTTACAGATTGAAAATTTTTTATCGAGATCAAGACACTCCGTGTCTTGAATTGCGGCAGGCGATACTGCGGCCCTCTTTGTGGTGGTGCGGAGAAGGATGCCTTTGCGGTCATCAAAAGGGGCTGTCGCTGACGAGGTCCATGAGAGTGTAGGTGTCGGCGAGGGCGGCGTCGGCGAATTTGAGGTTTTGGGGGCGGTAGTCAAGGAGGTATTTGGCGCGGATGGAGACGCTGTTGGCGACGTTCGATTTGGGGTCGATCGGGCGGTAATTGGGATTGCCGTCGACAGGCTTCCAGCTATCGGTGTAGGCGTCCATGGCGTATTCGGCGGCGAGGGTGCCGTATTTGGCGATCATGGCGGGATCGGCGGTGAGTCCGCAGGCGATGCCTTTGCCGAGCATGTAGCCCATGGAGATGTCGCAGAGGCGAGTGCTGTTGTCGACGGGGCCGCCGGCCTGGTTGCCTCCGCCGAGGTCGCCGTGGCAGCCGGTGAACCAGATCTGCTCAAGCGTCTGGCCGGGACTGGGCGGGTCGGGCGGGGTCCAGAGAGTGGCCGGGAACTGGGGGCGGTGTTCGTCGATGGCCAGGCAATGGTAGGCGTTTTTGACGTCGGGGTGGAGATTGGTGTCGAGGAAACCGTACTTATCGACATCGATTTTGCCGAAGATGGCGGGAATGCCGAGCGAGCCGACGGTTTCGAAGACGCCGATCATGGCGATGGCGGCGGGGACCAGGTTGCATGGGCCCAGGGTGGCGAGGATGGCGGCGCGCTGCGCGGGGGTGCGGTAGGCGGCGAAGGCCTTATCGACGCAATCGTCGGTGAAGCTGCCGGAGGGCAGGCCGCAGTTGGCGATCATGCCGGCGATGCAGCGGGCGGTGTAGGCTCCGCGGGAGAAGCCGAAGAGATAGAGCTGATCGCCGGGAGTGAAGGAATGGGCGATGGCTTTGTATCCGTCGGTGATCTTTTGAAAGATGGTGGTGGCGAAGGCTCCTTCGAGGACGCGGTCGAGGCCGGAGGCGTCGGCGCCGATGCCATCGTCGTAGATGATGTGCTGGTCGGCGGATTCGACGAATGCCTTGGAGAGGCGGTAGATATTGGTGTTGTCGGCAGGTCCCTGCCAGGTGCCGTCGCTGAGGTAAACGATTCGTTTGGACATGGTCGTGCTCCTGTCGGAAGTCGCTTCTGCGACGATCTGCTCTTTAGTGGCGCGAGCCCTGAAGTAGTTTCGCAAGGAGGATACTCTGGCGTGGCGCGATTGGCCATGAAGATTTCTTGCTTGACTCTGCGGATAGGTTCAGGGAGGCTTGAAACCTGATCTGCTCGGAAGAAACGAGGGACGATGAGCGAGGCGGCAACTCAGCAGCCGGATTTGACGGCATTGAAGGGCTCGATGAAGGCCACCTGGATGGCCGGAGACTTTGGAATGCTGGCGGCGAAGATGACGAAGCCGGCAGAGCAGTTTGTGAACCGGTTGCCGATTGCGGGCGGCAAGCGAGTGCTGGATGTAGCGTGCGGAACGGGGAATACAGCGATTCCGGCAGCGCGGCTTGGAGCGGTGGTGTCGGGGGTGGATATTGCCACGAATCTGCTGGATCAGGCGCGGTCGCGGGCTGTAGTGGAGGGGCTGACGGCAGAGTTCGACGAGGGCGATGCGGAGGCGCTTCCCTACCCTGACGAGACGTTCGACATAGCGCAAACGATGTTCGGGGCGATGTTTGCTCCCCGGCCGGAACTGGTGGCGAAGGAGATGGCGCGGGTTCTGAAGCCGGGCGGACTAGTGGCGATGGGCAATTGGAATCCGGCGAGTTTTTCGGCTGCGATGTTCAAGGTGGGATCGAAGCATGTGCCTCCTCCGCCGGGGATTGCTCCGCCGGTGCTTTGGGGTGATGAGGCGATGGTGCGGAAGCGGCTGGAGCCTCATTTTGAGAGCATCGAGACGGAGATTATTCGTATTGATTTTGATATGCCGATGAGCGCGGCGGGAGCTGTCGCGTTTTTCAAGATGTACTTCGGACCGACGAAGATGGCATTCAGCAAGCTGGATGCGGCGGGGCAGGCGGCGCTGGAGGCGGACCTGGTTGCACTGTGGAGCGGGGCAAATGTGGCGGACGATCCGGAGGAGCATGTGCTGATTCATAACGAGTATCTGCTGGTGACGGGACGGAAGAAACAGTAGGGATCAGAGGATTACGGGCGGATTGGCGTTTTCGCCCACGAGTGAAGCGGATTCGTTGCAAGAATCACAACTGGGAGAGCGATTCACGCGTTGTACGGATTGGATTGACAAGGGGGGTAATAGTGGTGTCCTATGCGGGCATGCGAACGACAGTGGATTCCTGCGCGGCGGGTCGCGGCGCAGGATGCAATTCCCTATGGATGACGCGGTGCCTGGCAGCGGTGGTAAGCGCGGGCTTGTGCTTTGCCGCGTGCGGATGCAACCAAAAGTCTCTGACACAGCAGGTGAAGGCGCTGGCGGATGCGACGCCGCCGGTGGTGACGCAGGATACCGCGGCTTATCAGGCGGCGAATGCGATTCACGATCAGCGCGAAGATGTCGATGCGGTAGATGCCTTCAACAGCGGCGACTCGGCTTACTACGCGAAAGTGAAGCCGCTGGTGACCGAGAGCCAGATCGAGGTGCGGGTCGCGGTGCTGCAGGGGCTGCAGACGTATGTGAAGGAGCTGACAGCGATTTCAGAGGGGTTAGACACGAAGGACCTGGATGCTTCGGCGAAGTCGCTGGGGGGAAGCCTGACGGCGCTGGGAAACCAGCAGGGGCCGATTATCGAATCGGGGCTGGGGCTGGCGACTTCAACGATTACGACCACTACGACAACCACGACGGTTTCCGGTGGGACGACGACCAGCGCGGTTTCGAGTTCGACTTCGCCGGCACCGCCGATTTCATCGGCAATTTCGTCTGGGTTGACGAAGGGCGTGCTGGCGCTGGGTGAGTTTCTGACCTATCGCGTGGAGCAGAAGGAACTGCCGTCGAAGGTCGCGGCGATGGACGATACGGTGAAGGATCTGTGCAGCAAGCTGGCGGCCGAAGCCGACTATCTTGCGGACACGGAAGAGAAGGATCTGGACAGCATAATCATCCGGCAAAGGCAGTTCCTGACGAGCAACGTGGTGATCGATCCGGCGGTGAAGCGAAACGAGATCGAGAAGATGCCGCAGTGGCAAAGGCAGGAAGATGCGGGTCACGAGCAACTGGTGAAATTAAAAAAAGCACTCGAGGACTTGTACCTGAAGCATCATGCCCTGGCCGTGGAGCTGAACGGGGGCGATCCTACGAGCCTGAAAGACAAGCTGAGCAGCCTGGCTGCGGCAGGGGCGACGCTGTCGAAGTAACGCGGTAAGAGCGCTCAGCGCGAGGAGGTCCAAGTTGGGTACGACACCTGTAAATCCAGGCGGGAGCACCGCGAATGTGGATACGACGACATATCCGTTGAGCTCTGTGGAGCGCAAAGCATATTCGGATTTGTATGAATCAACGAAGAAGTCTTTTCAGCAGACGAATGATCCTGATGCGATCAAATATCTGGGAGATATTTTGCTTTGGATCGGCAATGTGCTGGAGGCCGATGACGTCGCGCAGATCGCGGCGAACGATCCTGGATTTGCCAAGCTGAAGAAGGCGATTGGGGACGCGAACAGCGGCTTGAAGAAGGTGCAGGGCGATATGGAAAATATCGCGAAGAAGATCGGGACGGTCTCCACTGTGGTGGCGGGGATAACTGAGGTGCTGAGCTTCTTTCCGGCGATCTAGTGGTTAGTGTTAGTGATCGGGTGCACGCGAAAGACTCCGCGGACTTTTCAGGTCCGCGGAGCTTTTGTTTTTGCGATGCTCATGCGCCGGCTTCGAGGACTTTGGGGACGTCGATGCCCAGGGCGGTGGCGAGGTCGTGCTGGTGGTTCTGCTCCTGGACGATGATCTGCGGATCTGCTCGGCCAGAGCGTAGTGGCCGAGGGCTTCGGCCTGCTTGACACGCTGGCGGTAGTTCTTGATGGTTTCGGTTTCGTTGTCGAGATCGAAGCCGGAGCATCTCTTCGGGCTTCTCGGAGAGCTTGACGGGCTTGGGTGTGGCGGTGGGCATGCCGCCGAGATAGTCGATCTGGTCGGCTAGAGATCATGGCGTGCTGCGAGCTCCTGCGAGGCGTGGAGCTTGAGCTCGGCGGCGATGTTCATCCATTTGGCGCCGGTGAGGACGTTGCTGTAGACGGTGTAGGCGATGATGGCCTGGTATTCGCGGGCAAGGTCTTCGTTGAGGGCGTCGATGAGTTCCTTGACGGCGTTTTTGGAGTCAGGTTCAGAGGTGCCGTTTGCGGATGCGCTCTTCTTTTTTGCGTTAGCCATGTGTTTCTTTTTGCTCCCTTTCGCAATTCGTTTTGACTCGGGGTTGGATGCGGAGAGCGTTTCGGATGTTGGCGGATGATGCCTCAGCGGAGCGAGATTTCTCATTGGGGCCGGGAACATGCTGTGCGTTTGCGGTGTCTATCTGGGCAGATTGAGTGCTGTTCCGGAGGCCGGTATGTTCGAAGATGCAACGTTCGAATCCAGGGGAGTGGCGCCGACGCAGGCGCGCAAATGGATGGTGTTTGCGCTTGCCTTTAACACTTCGATTGTTGCGGTGTTGATTACGCTGCCGCTGATTTATCCGGAGGGATTGCCGGGGCAGATACTGCATCGGACGCTGGAGATTGCGGTACCTTCGGCAGCGCCAGCGGTGGTGTCGCGGCCCACTGCTGCGACGGTTGCGCATTTCAATCCGCTTATTCCGCCGACCGATCTTAAGAATCTGCCGAAGATCGATACGAGACCGGATGTTGCGCAGCCTTCGGCTCCATACAGTTCGATCAGACTACCGGATTCAGTGGTTGGAGGCGAAAAGCCTGCAGATAATCTCTTTCGCACGAGCCCGCCGCCGGTGGTGAAGCAGCAAGCGGCACCACAGCGAGTGGCGATTTCGCATCTGGAAGAGAGCAGCCTTGTGTATAAGGTGACTCCGGCGTATCCGGCAATTGCGAAGGCTACGCATACGTCGGGAACGGTGTCGCTGGCGGCTACGATTTCGAAGATGGGGACGATTGAGAACCTGCGCGTGGTGAGCGGGTCTCCGCTGCTGCGGCAGGCGGCGATGGACGCGGTGCGGCAGTGGCGCTACCGGCCGTATGTGCTGAATGGGCAGGCGGTGGAGGTGGATACGACGGTGCAGGTGGTGTTCAAGCTTGGGGACTAGGAATCAGGAGCAGTTCGCGCGGCGCGAACACTATGCCCTGACCGGTGGCCCCTGCTCTATCGATGACTCGTGTACCCCGGCGGCGCATCCAGGCGCGGTGTGAATCGGAGCGACCGGTCCCCCGCGCCGTCGAATGCGTACTCCTCGCAGAAGCGCGACTCATGTTCGCGATCGAAGACATCCAGGTACGTGACGGTGCCATAGGCCAGCAGCGCAAACCGCGGCATCGCTCCCGCATCCGCCAACGGCTCAAACCCGCGCTCGGTCTCTACTTCCCAGCGCGTCGCGAGCCGTAGCTCGTCTCCCGGGGCCAGCATCCGGTCATGCAGAAACACCGCATCGCCGTAGAGCGGCCGTTCGGGAATCTGCCCCGACATTACCGCGCACCGCGCCTGCGACTCCATCAGCCGCGCCGGAGTCTTCCCGACGTTCCGAATGACCCAGTGAAACGCGCCATCCCGCGACCAGTCCTGCTCAGAGCGCGAAGGGCCGATCAGCAGCCATGCCCGCTCTGTCGCTGCGAGCGACTCGGCGTGCAACTGCGCGGCACTGGCTGCCTCAGCTGCAGCCTCGGTCTGCTTGCTTATGCGCACCAGCAGCAGCGCTCCCACCACTACCACGCCAAGCCCCGCCAGCGCTGCCAGGTACTCGGCAACAATACCGGCCTTGTCCCAGGGGTCTTTTTCTTTCTGCGAATAGGTGATGAATGTCTGCCCGCTTGTATCCTTCGCCTGATCTGGAGCAGGCTGCTCGCTCGCCTCGGGCTTCTTCGCGGTTTGTTTTGCCGCCGCAGCCCTTGTGTGTTTCGTGCGCGCCGAACCCTCCGCAACACCCGCGCCAGCCATCACCGCCAGCAACAAACCAACCGCGACCAACCGCACCGATCTCACTCTACCCATACGCCCGCAATCTATCACAGCGCGAGACCACCGTCCGCGAATGGACACTCAGTCACGATTCCACTCACTCACCAGCCCGAGGAATATCTATCCTGCTAATTATGAAAGAAATCATCGCCGTCCTCTTCGGCCTGGGCCTGGTCGTCAACGGACTTCTGTTCGTTCCGCAGGCCATCGCGCTTTGGCGCAAGAAATCCGGCGAAAGCGTCTCTCTCGTCACCTTCGGCGGATTCAACCTGCTGCAACTGATCGGCATCGTCCACGGGGTCTACCAACAAGACCGATCGCTCATCCTCGGCATGATCGCCAGCTTTCTTTGCTGCGGCGCGGTCACTTCGCAGACCATCCTCTACCGCCTGCGCGAGAGGAGCAGCATTGGTTAGCGGGCGTCAACCAATCGACCCTCTCAGCAACCCAGGTCGCTCTTTCGCCAGCTTCAGGATCAGCTCACCAAACAGCGTGTTCGCCCATGCAAACCAGGGCCGCGTAAAGTTCTTCGGGTCGTCGCACTGGAACGACTCATGCATCAGCCCCGTTCCCGCCGTGGTATCGCGCAGCCAGCGCAGACACTGCCTGATCTCCGCATCGTCCACAGAAGTTAGTGCGCGCAGCATGATCGACATCGGCCACACGAACCCGAGGCCAATATGCGGACCGCCCACTCCCTCCGCTGCGTTGCCTTTGAAGAAGTACGGATTGTCATTGCTCAGCACAAACTTCCGCGTCTTCAGATACAGCGGATCGATTGGCGCGCAGGTGCCCAGATATGCCATACTCAGCAGCCCCGGCGCATTGGCGTCATCCATCTTCAGCACATTACCGAATCCATCCACTTCATACGCCCAGATCGTTCCCAGCGTCGGATGCGCTGTCTGCCCGTGTTGTAGCGTCGCCCGCAACACTTCCGTCGCGAGCGCATCGCACTCAGCCGCCAGCTTCGCATCTCCGAGAGGACCCTTCGCCAGCTCTTCCAACATCCGAAGGCTCTTCACCGCGAACAGATTCGCCGGCACAAACAGCGGATAGATGCACGCATCGTCCGATGGCCGGAACATCGAATAAATCATGCCTACTGGCCGGGCCGGATTGCCAAACCCGCTCAGCGGCACCGTATCCGTCGGAATCGGGCTCGATCTCTGGAACGAATATGGCCCTGGGCCATGCTTCCGCTGCTGCTCGCGGAAGGTCCGCACGATCGTCCAGGCGGTCTCTTTCCATGCGGAGTCAAAGGGTCCTGCCTCGCCCGTTTCTTTCCAGTACCCGTGGGCCAGCCGGATTGGGTAGCACAACGAATCGATCTCCCACTTCCGCTCGCCAACGCCCGGCACGTGTTTCGTCTTATCATGCACCGCCCAGCTCAGCGGCTTGTCCCCCGGCTCGCGCAAAAACGCATTCGCATACGGATCGAGCTGTATGAGCCGCCCCTGCCGCCGGATCACGCCCTCCACCAGCTCCTTGAGCTTCGCATCGCGCTTCAGCAGCGGCAGATATGGCCACACCTGCGCCGAGGAGTCCCTGAGCCACATCGCATCGATGTCGCCGGTCACCACAAACGTGTCCGGCTTGCCTTCGAAGGACCCCGGCGAAACCGTCGTGTCCAGCGTATTCGGGAAGCAATTGGAGAACAGCACCGCCAGATTGCGGTCGCCAATCTTCTTCTGCACTTCGACGATCGTCTCTTCCACCGCCGGGCTCACGAACTTCCGCTCGCTCGCCTTGGGTCGCGCCTCCGGGAGCTGCAACCCCGTTGCAGCCTCTCCACTGGGCATGCCAAAGGTCGTAGCACTATACGCGGAAACGGCCAGCGCAGCCGCTCCCTTCATCCATTCGCGGCGCGTTACATCTTCAATCGGCATGTATTTTCCCGGGGTGAGATAGCAGTCTGCCTGCCAGCCCATTCTAAAGAACGAGGCCTTCATCCCGAGCATGTTGATTCAGGACACGCTCGTTGCGGGCAGGTTCATTCAGGACAAGCGTGTCCCATCGGCGTTGCCGTCCTGCGGATGGCGATGGGCGACTGTTCGCACCGGCTTTCACCGGTTGGAGCGCTGCAGGCCTCGATTCCGGGCCTGCGAACCACGTTCGTTCGCACGCGCACGCACGCGGTTCGAGTGCTTATTCCCGGGCGCCTGCTGCCACCGCCAGGCATTCCTGCTGCAGCATGCGCACCGCTTCGCGCACATCCTCCACCAGCACCACCCGCCGCGAAGGATCCTCCTTCGGATGCTGCGATAGTGATCCATGCACCGAAGTGATGCCTGTTTCCCGCACCACATCTGCCAGATTCCCTAACCGCAACCCGCCGCCAGCCATGATCTCGATACGCCCCGCGGCCTGTTCCTGCAGCGTAGCCAGCATCTTCGCGCCATCCAGCACGTTCGCGGCGCCGCCGGAGGTCAACAGAATATCCGCCCCGGTCGCGATCACGTCCTCGAGCGCCTGCTGCAGATCGCGCGCCTCATCGAACGCACGGTGAAACGTCACGCGCATCGGACGCGCCAGCGCAACGAGTTCCCTGGTGCGCTTCACATCCACACGCCCATCCGGAAACAGCACTCCGACGACGATCGCTGCTGCTCCCGCAGCCTTAGCCTGCATAATCTCCTCGCGCATGTGCGCAAACTCTCCTGCGGAGTAAACAAAATTCCCGGCGCGCGGCCTGACCAACACATGCACCGGAATCTTGACGGCACCCAGCACGCGCTCCAATAGCCGCATTCGTGGCGTGACTCCACCAACGTGCAACTCCTCGCACAACTCGATTCTGTCTGCGCCACCAGCCTGTCCGGCCCCCGCCGCTTCCAGGTTTTCCGCGCACAGCTCAAATAGAAAAGACTTCCGCATTCAACACTCAACCAGTGACACTCGCAACAGCAGGCGCACTCCGCTTTCATCGCCCGATCGAAATAAAAACTCCTTCCGATCTAAGCCGCCTCAAACGGCACTGTCAAGCGCAATCAGACTTCTTTGAGCAGAGTGGTGCTTCCGGATACGACGCTGTGTCCAGATGGGGAACGCGCCACAGCGGATCTCAATGCCCCGAGTGATAGGGATGATTATGCAGAATGGCGAAGGCGCGATAGATCTGCTCGGCCAGAACAAGGCGGGCAAGGTCGTGCGCCAGCGTCATGGGCCCCAGAGACAGCAGAAGCCCGGACGAATTCTCGCGAACGCGAGCCAGGGTCATTTCGCTCCAGCCGTCCGCAGGACCGATGGCGAAGACAATGTGCTGCGCTCCGCTGTCACGGCGAGCCCCCAGCCACGCGGCAAAGCCTTCCGAGCTGAGCTGCCGCCCGCGGCTGTCAAGCAACACGAGGGTCGGCGCCGCGCGCAAAGACTTGCCGGATACCCTGGGGTTGGCGAGCCAGTCGAGAAATGCCGATTCCGTCACAAGCACCTGCGCCTGACACTGCGCATAAGGTTGAATGCGCTCCATGTAAAGCCGGATCAGGGATTCGTAGTCAGTCCGCTTGGCGGCGCGCGCGCCGGAAGCTTTGGAGCCGATATGTGCGAGGGAGAGCAGCATGGCGAATCCCGGTCCTGCTCCATACTACGAGAGGACGAAGGGAAGCCGCCGCCGGGCCGCCGCATTGCCAGGCATTGCGGCGCGTAGAACGACCGGCACTTTGGGAAGTCTTCGCCTGTAATCAACTCCGGCTTCAGATCACGAAACAAAAAGGGCGGCTCCATTTGGCCGCCCTCTTTGTTTCTGTTTCATCGGCTAACTCGAGAGTCAGCGCAGCTTTCTAAGGGCCTTCTTTGCCGGAGCCTTTTTTGCTGCTGTCTTCCTGCCTACGGCCTTTTTCGCTACTGCTTTTTTGGCTGGGGCCTTCTTCGCCGCCTTTTTAGCCGCCTTTTTTACCGCTTTTTTGACCGGAGCTTTTTTGGCGGCCGCCTTCTTCGCAGCTTTCTTTGCAGGCTTTTTCGCGGCCTTCTTCTTACTTCCGGACGCGGCGCCGGCGGCCACGTCGACAGAGGTGGCCTGCGGGGGCGGACCGGCTTTCACGATGGGCGGTTGCGCGCCAAATTTCTTAGGCGGCTCCGCCCCGGCCATAACAGCGGTGGTATTTCGCAAAATCGGCGGTCCCGCGCCTTCGACTTTCATCGGTTTTGGCTGAAAGGGTAAGGCTTCTTCCGCCGTATCTTTTGGCGCGCTTGCGGCCTGATTCGCGTTGCTGACACGTCTGATCATCGCGTTAGTGTCTCCTTCGGGCGATTTCTGTGGTTTTGCGGGGATGGACCTGGCGGCTGACACAGGGGAGCTCTTACGCACGGCGCGCGTCTTCTGGGCAAGCTCTGCGCGCAGCTCGGCCTCGACCTCGGCCGGAGTCAACGGGCGGGCAGATTTGCGCAGGCGCTCGATGTCATAAAAAGCGCGCTTTTCTGCAAGAAAAACGTGCACAACGATGTCGACGTAGTCGAGCAGGATCCACTCGCCCTGCCGGCGGCCTTCGACCGAGGTCGGGTAGACCCCGAATTCGCGTTTAATGCGTAGCTCGATTTCATCTGCGATCGTGACTGCCTGGCGATCGTTGGCCGCTGAGGTAATCAGGAAGAAATCGGCCAGGCCGGAGTCGACAGGATCGAGCTCGAGAATGCGTGTGTCTTCGCCTTTTTTGTCTTCGCAGGCTGCTACGGCGGCGAGGAGCAGTTGGCGGGTTTCCGGTGTTGGCATTTGGTATATGAGTCCCTTTGTACCCGAAGAGGCACGAACCATGGTAGCAGGAAGTTGGGTGTGTGCCCGCAGCGAAACAGCTTACAGGGATTGACGATGATGAGGCGCGTTCGGGTTATCGGCGATAGAGCCCGTGCCGGCGAATGTACGCAAGCACCTCCGGATCAACCGGTGGCTGCCCCGCACCGGCGCTTCCCTGGCGCGACTCGCCGTCGTGGAGTTGGCTGCGCAGCTCCGTGGCGCTGATGTCGTAATGCAGATCCGCAAGCACTGTCAGGGACGATTCCTCGCCTGCGCCATTCGTGATGCGGTACCGATGAGCCTGCCCGGGCAAGGGCAAACAGTTGAGCCCCGCGGGCAGGCAGCAGAAAAGATCGAGAGCGCTTTCGGCCGGATCGCCCGGTGACGGAGGCCGCGAAGCTACGACGAGGCTTGCCAGAAAGGGGATCTCGACGGCACGGTGCCATTGGTGCAGCGTCCGGAACGAATCGGCTCCCAGCAACAGAAACAGCTCCGTATGCGCTGGAAGCGTGTCGCGCAATCGTCTCAGCGTATCGATGGTGAAATTAGGATGCGAGCCCTCGGTCTCGCCGGGTCTCGGAGCATCGAGCAGCGAAACCTCAAAAGCTGGCTCCTGCGCGACGGCCAGGCGCATCATGGCGACACGGTCTTCAAAGCTGGCTGAAGAGCCCAGTGGCTTGAGCGGCTGCAATCCCACGGGCGCGAAAAGGACACGGTCGAGCGAAAGAGCCTCGCGGGCGGCGCGGGCAATCGCGATATGGCCCAGATGCGGCGGATCGAAGCTACCCCCGAAGAAAGCCACTCGCATGGGACCGGCAGGCGCGGAAGACATGGGGATATCCTAGACGACCCGTGCGCGTGCAGGCACAATCCTAAGGCCCGGTCGAATCGCGATTCAGTCCAGAATAAGCCGCAGTGGCCTGCTAGCATCAGGCATATGCGGTATTTGGTAACCCTGCTGGCTGTTGCGGGATTTGTGGTATCGGTGCTGGCATTCCAGGTGCACTACTCCACTGCAACCCAACCGTGCTCCATCAATGAAAAATGGGACTGCGGCATTGTCAACCACTCGCCCTTCGCCATGATCGGCCCGGTACCTGTGGCAGCCTTCGGGATCGCCGGATATGCGCTCCTTGCCTTTCTCGGCTTCAGGCGTCACAAGCGCCTGCTCATCACTGTGATCGTCCCGGCCTTCGGCTACTCGATCTATCTCACCAGCATTGAAAAATTTGCCCTATCAGTCTGGTGCGTCTACTGCGTCACATCCCTCGGCATTATCTGCTTGTTGACATTGCTGGCGCTTGCCTGGCAGTTCTTTCCTGATAGGAAGAGGCCATGAAAGAACTCAGCGCAAAGCTATTGCAAACGGTTGACGCAGCCGAGCCCTCTTTACGCTCTGTAAGCGAACCTGAAAGCGACTCGCCCGCGCTCGCAGACGGCTGGTCTCGCAAGCAACTCGTATGCCACCTGATCGACTCAGCCTCCAACAACCACCAGCGCTTTGTCCGCGCCGCGCTGGCCGGAGAACTTACTTTCCCCCGCTATGACCAGAACGGCAATGTGCAAGTGCAGTCTCCCCACACTGCACCCTGGTCCCTGCTCGTCGATCTCTGGGCTGCATACAACCGCTTTCTTGCGCATGTCATCGCGCATCTGCCGGAAGAAAGCCTGAACGCCGCTTGCCGCATAGGCGACGGAGAACCCGTCACCTTGCGTTTCCTGGCCGAAGACTAGCTCGCCCACCTCAAACATCATCTGCAACAGATAGGCCTCGCGGACTAAATATCCACGGGTGCCCCTGGTCTCGATTCTGAGACCCAGGGTTCAGCGAAGTCCGAGCCCTAATTACTCCGCAGCGCTTCCATCGGATGAATCCGCGAAGCCCGTCGCGCCGGCAGATACCCGCTCAACAACGCAATCGCGATCAGGCAAGCCGCCATCGCCACATACGCCACCGGATCCCATGGCGAAGTATCGAAGAGCAGTGAAGCAATAAGCCGCGCGATCCCCAGGGAAGCAACCGTCCCGATGGCAAGCCCCGCCAGCGCCATTCGCAGCGTCTGCCAGAGCACGTCGCGCTGCACGCGGCCGCTAGTAGCACCCAGAGCCATCCGCACCCCGATCTCCTGCGTCTTCTGCGTGATCGAGTACGAAATGACCCCATAGATTCCAAGCGCCGCCAGCAGAATCCCGAGCCCCGCAAAGATCGTCACCAGCAGCACAAAGAATCGCCGCGGCGAAACCGAGTGATCCACCAGCGTTCGCAGCGGCCGGAACTCGGAGGCAGACTGTGAAGGATTGAGGCTGCGCAACGTCGCCAGAACCGTAGCCTGACTGACGATTGAGTCCAGCGAGCGCACCTCATTCGCTGGCTGCAGGGGATTGAGACTGCGCAGCGTCGAGAGCAGCGACCCGGAGAGCGTAGCCGGAGCCATGCGCGAGCGAACGATCAGGTTCGTGCCTTCGACATCGGAGTTCTGCGTCATCGGGACGTAGATCGTCGGGCTGGAGCCTTGTTCGAGGCTGCTTTCGCGTACGTCGGCGACGACACCAATGATGCGGTCGGAATTCTTGCCGGTGGCGTGAGCGAGTTTGCCAACCGCGTCTTCTCCGGGCCACTCCCGGCGAGCCGCAGCCTGATTGATGATCAGCACATGCTGATCGCTCGGTGCGTCGTGCCATGTGAAGTCGCGGCCGGCGACAAGGCGCATCCCCATTGCCTGCAGATAGCCCGGCGTCACCAGGTAGACGAGCGCGCCGGTATCCGCCCCTTTGGCGTGATATCGACCGTCCGATTCGAGTCCCCATTGCCGATTATGGTCGAGCGGAAGAAGATCGGTAATACCGACCGCCTCCACCCCCGGCAAAGCGCTCACCTTGTCGATCTCGGCCTTGAGGATATTGGTTCGTTGGATCATCTGATCGTTATTGCTGGCGGGCGGCAGATCGATTTGCATCGCAACCGCGTGAGCTGGCTGGAATCCCAGATCCACATCGAGAACGCGAAGGAAACTGCGCAGCAATAGCCCCGCGCCAACCAGCAGAACACACGCCAGCGCGACCTCGGAGATGACCAGTGCGCTGCGGAATCGCTCGTGGCTGCGCCCCGAAGCCATGCCTGATGCATTGTCCTTCATCGCCTCCTGAAGGTTCACGCCTGACATACGCAGCGCCGGTGCCAGACCGAAGAGAATGCCGGTTGCGAGGGCGATCACTACCGTCCACGCCAGCGACGCCATGTCGATATGGATGGTCGCAAGCAGCGGCAGCGAGATCGAACTCTGATGCGCAAGATTGTAGACAATCGCAAAAGCAATTCCGAATCCGAGAATCGAGCCTGCGATCGAAAGGATCAGGCTCTCCGTAAGCAATTGCCGGATCAGACGTCCACGCCCAGCGCCCAGCGCTCGCCGCATGGCGAATTCCTTGCCTCGCGTTGCGGCGCGGCTTAGCTGAAGATTGGAGAGATTGACGCAGACGATGAGCAGGATGAGTCCGACGGCGCACCAGAGGACGACGAGCGAGCGCTGGAGTTTGCCGGCAACGTGGTCTTTGAGAGTGGTGAGGTCAGAAGCGAAGTCGTAGTTCGGGTCGTGATGCAGCTCCTTCAGGTGGAGGAAGACGCGATCGGCTTCGTCCTGAGCCTGGGCCGGTGTGACGCCAGGTTTGAGGCGGCCTGCCATGGCGAGGGTATTACCCCAGGTCCTCCAGAAATCCATGACGACGGGAACGAAGAGATCGACTTTTTTGCCGGGCGCGAAGACTGCGCCAAAGTCAAAGCTTGGAGGAAGGACACCGACGATGGTCACGGGACCGTTGACTTGGGCCGGGCTGGAATTGATCGTGATCGTTTTGCCGATGATGGTGGAATCGGAGGCAAACTGGGTCTTCCAGAAGTAGTAGCTGAGCATAGCCGCGGGACGGCCGCCTTTGATGGTCTCTTCTAAAGTAAAGTTGCGACCGAGCGCGGGTGTGACGCCCAGGGTAGGAAAGAAGTTATCCGCAACTTCAACGACATCAAGCTGCCTGGGCTCGCCGGAGCCGGTTAGCTTGTACTGGAGCGAGTTGTAGAAGTTCTGGAACGCTGTGACCGACTGGAAGGACTGGTTGTTGCGCTGAAAGTCCCGGTAGGCCTCCACGGTATATGTCTCGCCAGAAAGGCCGGCGGCGACGCGGATTTTGGCGTCATAATCTTTGCCTCCGGTGAACCACATAAGCTGCTGCGACTGCGGAAATGGCAGCGGCCTAAGCAGCATCGTATTCACCACACTGAACACCGCGGCATTCACGCCGACGCCCAGCGCCAGCACAAGAATAGCTATGGCGGCAAATGCGGGATTATTGCGCAGCGTACGCAGTGTGTAGCGGGTGTCCTGCCTGAGTTCCGCAATGTAGTCGGTGATCCGTCGTCGGCGTTCCATATGCTCTCCTATGCGCTCGCCTGCTCTCTGCACAGCGAGTATGTTGCCGAACTGCAGTTCGGCCTCTTCGCGGGCTGCTTCGGGACGCCAACCTCGGGCGATCAGTTCGTCAGTCTTGCACTCGATATGAAAGCGCAGTTCGGCTTTAATATCCGCCTTGTTATCGCGACCGAGAATCCGGTCGTATCTGCGCCACAATGGAGTTTTCTTCATAACAGCCTGGTCACCGCCGCATAGGGTACAGATATCTACGCAGCGGCCCCGTCAATTGTTTCGCAGTGCTTCCATGGGATGGATTCGCGAAGCTCTCCGCGCAGGCAGATAACCCGACACGAGTGCCACGCACACCAGCGCAAACACCGTCCCAAAGTATGCGAATGGATCCCACGGAGACGTCGCGAACAGCAAGGTCGCAATAAGCTTCGCAATCGCGAAGGATGCGATACCGCCCAGAATCAGCCCGCTGATCGTAAGCCGCAGCGTCTCGCCAAGCACATCGCGCCGCACCCGCGCCGTCGTCGCGCCCAGCGCCATGCGCACGCCAATCTCCTGCGTCTTCTGCGTTACCGAGTAAGAGATGACGCCATAGATGCCAAGCGCAGCCAGCGACAACCCAAGCAGCGCAAACGCCCCGACAAGAATCATGAAGAACCGCCGCGGCGAAACCGAGCGATCTACCATGCTCTGCAGCGTCACAAACTCCGCCACCGGCTGGTTCGGATTCAGTTCGCGCAGCTTCCGCAACACGTTTGATGCCACCGCCGTGGGATCCATGTTCGTGCGAATCACCAGCTCCGCGGCATTCGGGTCGGCCTGGATAAACGGGTAGTAGATCTGCCAGCTCGTCGAGTTCTCCACGCTGTCGGCGTGAACATCATCGACCACCCCGACAATCGTGACATCCCCAGTTCCACTTCCAGTGAGAGTCTTGCCGACTGCATCTTCACCCGGCCAAAAGAATTTAGCCATGGATGAGTTGATGATCACGACATTCTGACTGTTGGGGTCATCCGACCAGGCGAAGTCCCGGCCGTGCAATCGCATTCCCATGGCTTTCACGTAGCCGGGTGTGGTGACGTAAACCAGCGGACTCGGCAGCGATCCGTCTTTGTAATCGCGCCCCTTCGGACGAGGCGAGCCCCACGAGCGATTCGCCGCCAGCGGCAGATAGTCAGTGACACCCGCCGCTTGCACCCCCGGAATCGCCGTAACATCGCTGAGCATCTCACGGAGGATCGCGCCTCGCTTAATCGCGCTCGCCTTTCCATTCGGCGCGCTATCGTCATATTCGGCTTTGACGGCGATCGCATGCGACGGCGCAAAGCCCAGGTCGATATCCAGCACCTTCATAAAGCTGCGCAGCAGCAGTCCCGCGCTCACCAGCAGCACACAGGCCAGCGCCACTTCCGTCAACACCAGCGCAGCGCGCACACGGTTGTGCTTGCGGCTCTGTCCGCTGCCCGCACCTGAATCCTTGATCGCCTCATGCAGATTGCCGGAAGCCATTCGCAGCCCTGGAATCAGGCCAAACAGCAGGGCCGTAACCACCGCCACCAGAATCGTCCATCCAAACGCCTGCCCATCCAGATGAAGCAGCTCCAGCATCGGCAGCGCAATCGATCCCTGATGCGCGAGCCATCCGACGAGCGAATACGCGAGCGCAAGCCCGAAGACCGCACCCGCAAGCGAGAGCATCAGGCTCTCCAGCACAAGCTGGCGAACGATACGTGCGCGGCTTGCGCCGAGTGCGCCACGAATCGCAAACTCCTTCGCCCGCGTCGCCGCACGCGCCAGCAATAGGTTTGAGAGATTCACACCCGCGATCAGCAAAATCGCGCCCACCGCGCACCACAACACCACCAGCGAACGCCGCAGCCTGCCGCTGACGTAATCCTTCAGCGTACGTAATTGCATCGATGAGTCCTTGCCGACATACGACCCGCACGACTTGGGCTGCTTCACATTCCAGCAGAGACTCGGCTCCACGCGTAGCGCATCCGACTGCGCTTGAGGCAGACTCACGCCCGGCTTCAAACGGCCCAGCAGCGTAACGATGTTGCCCCAGTTCCGCGAAGCATCCAGATCGAGCGGCGTAAACAGATCGATCTTCTCTCCCGGCGCAAAGAATGCACCAAAATCAAAGCTCGCCGGTAACACACCGACCACCGTATACGGCGTGTTGTTCATGTCGATTACCTTGCCGACAATCGCCGGATCGGCATTGAATTGGTGGCGCCAATAGGCATTCGACAGCAGTGTCACATGGTGCGCACCACGCCGCGTCTCTTCTGCCGTAAACAAGCGCCCCATCGCCGGCTCCACGCCAAGTACCGTGAAAAAATTGCCAATCACATCGATGCCCGTCGCAGGCTTCGCATCGGCCTGCGCGGTCAGCCGCACATTGCCCGGCCCCGAAAACGCAAAGTATCCGGTGACGCTCTGATACACGCGGCTGCCGTCGCGAAATTCCTCATACGCATCCGACGAATAGGTCGCGCACGAAAGCCCGCACTTCTGCGGAGGTGGCGCAATCCAGACCAATTGCTGTGACTGCGGAAAGGGAAGTGGTCGCAGCAGCAGATTGTTCACAACGCTGAATACTGAGGTGTTGGCCCCGATCGCCAGCGCCAGAATCAGAACCGAAACGATGGTGAACCCTGGATCGCGGCCCAGCGTGCGCAGCGTATAGCGCACATCCCGAAGAGTGTCGGACCAGTGATCGCTCAGCTTTTTGTGTTGTTCCATTCTGCCTCCTATGCGTTCGCCGGCTCGTTGCACGGCCAGGATGTTGCCGAACTCTCGCTCGGCTTCTTTTCGGGCAGCTTCGGGACGCCAGCCGCGCGCAATGAGATCGTCGGTCTTCGAGTCAATGTGGAAGCGCAGTTCGGCTCTTATATCGGCCTTGGGATCGGGACCGAGCAATCGGTCATATCTACGCCAGAACGGAACTTTCTTCATGCAGTCTCACGTGCGTTTATGCGGTTTCCTGTGTGGGCGGCCGGGTCGCTTCGAGCACCTTGGCGACGGCCAGCGCGTAGGCCTGCCAAGTCTTGGTTTCCGAGCGCAGATGACGCTTGCCCTCGCTCGTGAGGCAGTAATACTTGGCCTTGCGGTTGTTCTCCGACAAGCCCCATTCGGACTCGATAAGCTGCTTGCTTTCCAGCCGCCACAGCGCCGGATACAGAGTGCCTTCCTCCACCAGCAGCGCATCGTCGCTCTGCCGGCGGATCAGGCTGGTAATGGCGTAGCCGTGCAGCGGTCCCCAAATGAGCGCTTTGAGGATCAGGATGTCGAGGGTTCCACGGAAGAGTTCAAGGCGGGTCTTTTCCATATCGTTGGGGTTCTCCCCTTTGGTTCCATGGGAAGCATGCCACGATTTCCCCTTGCATGGCAAGGGGAAAGATTACAGAGATCTCCTTACCTTCAAAGTCCAGGCATTAGACTTGCTCGAAGTTGTCCGGTTAGGAGGGAAAAGTGCCGTTCTTGAATCTATTCTCCGAGACTATTCTTTGACCGGCACTTCGCTCCGCACATGAAAATGCACCAGAATCGAGGCATGACCAGTCGGGCACCCGAGCATCAAACCTCGCCCTTGCCCTTTGAAGGCATAGGAGATATGCGCAATCCCTCCCGGATCGATTCGCGTCACCACCGGAGGCGATATCTCCTTGATCTTGTCCTCATCCACCAGCTCGACTTCAGCCGACACAAGCTGCTCATGCAGCGAAGGATCGAGCGCGATCGGCACCTGCAGATCCGTCCCGGAATTGGTGCGGTTGCAATCGACATTCAGCCCTGAAATTTTGTTGTCGCGGACGCTTTCGACGACACTCATCACAGGGTTGTTCCGATACATCCGCGCAAAAAACGTGTACGCATCCGCCAACCGGTTCGCCGGCCGCACAATGTTGATGTGGTCCGCCATCACCTTCTGCGGAGCCACATCCTCCGAGCACCCATACGTCGCGCTGTAGTAGCTCACCACCCGCGTATGCGCATGAAAATATTTCCCCACGCCCTCGCCCGCCTGCGTGTCCAGCGCCTCAAACGCGCAGTAACGGTGAATCCCAAAGACTGACGCGGTGCTCCTCCACTTCTGTTCGAGATCCATGAGAAAACTGTTGTCGTTGCCGTCGCTCAAATCCACCAGCAGCGGGTCGCGGTCGTAGATCTTCGCCAGGTTGGCGACAAACGATCCCTGATGCGGCGTGGAGTACGAAACAATGAACCGCACATGCGCGGCGTCGGCAGGGTGGTTCAGCAGCATCTCTTCGGTCAGCAACCCACCCAGGCTGTGCGCGATGAAGACGATGTCCCCGTGCTCCCACACTCGCTGGCGCTTCAGTCCCTGGTAGAGAATCTCCGACAGCTGCACGGTCGAATACTGCCCGCGCATCGACGGCGTCGGATACTGCGCGACCACCACATCCGATTGCAGAAAATGCGGATCCGTCTGCACCATCTGTGGCCAGTACGCGCCATTCGACGCCCGCCACGTGTCCCGGTCGCCATGCAGGCCGTGAACGAATACGATCACGCGCGGTTTCAGATTGTCGGCTCGCGCTCGCAAACAACCTGGACCGGCAAAAATAAAGCTTAGAAAAAGCGCCCAAACAACGGCGGTAGCGCTGCGCAAGGCAAGATTCTCCTGTATGCCAGATGCCCGACAATTGGACGGTCTACAAAAAGATTAGCGCTTTTCCCTCAAACCGATAAAGCTTCGGCACAGCCACGCAGGCCGCATTGTGAAAAGCCCGGCAGCCCCGCAAGCCAATACCTTAGCCTGAAAAGGTGCAGCAACTTCTTCATCACCCGCGCGAATGGAGCGCAGCGGCTGCGAGCGAACCCGGCTCGGTACTGTTGCAGCGCGTGCCTTCGCGTGGTGGGCCGGGGCGCGTCATGCTCTTCAGCAATCCCGTGCGCGTGATCGATGCACAACATCCCGCGCAGGTCCTCGATGCTCTCTCCGCAATCGAAGATGCACTGGCAGAAGGACTGTATGTCGCAGGCTACGTCGCCTACGAGGCCGGTTTCGCTTTGGAGCCATCCCTGGCCGATCTGAGCAATACCCTGCCAAACGGCGAGCCTCTTCTCTGGTTCGGCTGCTATCGTCGTCGGCAAATCTCCGAGGAGACTGTCCCCGGCTACGCCGCGTCATCAAAAACTCCGTTGATGAGTCCGCGATTTCTATTGCCGTTTGAGGAATACGCACGCAAGGTCGAAAAGATTCGCCGTCTCATCGCAGCAGGCGAAACCTACCAGGCCAATCTGACAACGGAAGTGCTCTGGCATATAAACGAATCTCCATCTGGGATGTATCAGCGGCTCCTGCGCGCGCAGCCGGTTCCTTATGCAGCCATGCTGCAACCCATCCCCGGATGGCACATCCTCTCGCTCTCTCCCGAGCTCTTCTTCGCACGTCACGGCGATCGCATCGTCACCTGCCCCATGAAAGGCACAGCCAACCCCGGATTGGACGCCGCCGAACTGCGCGCCAACTCCGCATGGCTTCAATCCGATGAAAAGAATCGCGCAGAAAACCTCATGATCGTCGATCTGCTGCGCAACGATCTAGGCCGTATCTGCAAGATGGGTTCGATTCGCGTGACCGACCTCTTCAAAGTCGAGCGATACCCGACAGTCCTGCAAATGACCTCCACCATCGAAGGCGCGCTGCGCCAAGGCATCAGCTATTCCGAGATTTTCCGCGCTCTCTTTCCCTCCGGCTCTATCGTCGGCGCGCCCAAGATTCACACCATGCGCCTCTTACACGCGCTGGAAAATCGACCTCGCGGCGTCTATACCGGCGCCGTCGGATACATCTCTCCCCACGGCGAAGCCGAATTCAATGTAGCGATCCGAACCATCTCGCTACGCGCAAACGAAGCGCGCCTCGGCGTCGGCTCCGGCATCGTCTACGACTCCAGGTCCGAGGCCGAGTACGCCGAGTGCCGCACAAAAACCAATTTCCTAACCCGCGAACCAGTACAGGGTTTCGAGCTGATCGAGACACTGCTGCATCAGGGAAGTTACACGCTGCTGGAAGAGCACCTGGAGCGCATGCAACAATCGGCGGAATACTTCGATATTCCCTTCAACATGGCCCGCGTGCACGAAGCCCTCAAACAAGCCGCCCAGGCCATTCCGAGCGAACAACGAACCCGTGTGCGCCTGCTGCTGGCCCACGATGGCGCAGTAACGTGGTCCACATTAGACATCACCGAGCAGCCGGAGACACCCACAACACTTCTGCTCGCGCCGCAACAGACTGACCCATCCGACCGTTTTCTGCGCCACAAGACCACACATCGCGCCCTCTATGACGAAGCCTTTCGTCATGCACAAACGCTCGGATTTGCAGATGCCATCTTCCGCAACACGCGCAATGAGATCACCGAAGGCGCAATCCACAACATCATCGCCGTAATCGATTCGCTCTGGCTTACGCCGCCTCTGACCAGCGGCGTGCTGCCGGGAGTCTACCGCCAGCACCTGCTACAACGAGGGCAACTCACAGAGCGCGCACTAACCGTGCGAGATCTCACGCACGCCAGCGCAATCTACATCTGCAACTCAGTGCGCGGTCTGCGTCCTGTGGAACATATCGTTCGCCAAAACGGAAATCACGCCTTCGAAACCATCTGGCGCAATCCTACGCTTTGCCCTGCATGACAGCGCTCAGAATCCGTGCGTGTACAGCACAAACACTCCAGCCGAGGCCGCCAGGCAATAGATCCCAAAAAGATACCAGCGCCCGTTCTCCAGCCAGCTTGAGAGCCAGCGCAGCGCCACCAGTCCGGCCAGGAACGAGAACACCATCCCCAGCAAGCCGGCTAGCAGCGAGGCGTGGAGATCGATCATCGAACCCGGAGGCGATCCTGCGCCGATGGCCGCTGTGTGGGCTTTCATCACGCGCAGCAGCTCCATTGCGACCACCGCAGGGGTAAGCACCACCGCCATCGCAAAGCTGAAACGCTCCGCCGGCCCCTTTTGCGCCCCGGCAAGCATCGCCGTCGAAATCGTCGATCCCGAACGTGAAAATCCGCGGAACGGCAATGCCAATCCCTGCACAATGCCCATCCACGAGGTCTGCGCCAGATTCACCGTGCCTTCGGCCACCGGCTTCACAGCTGCATAGGACGGAATGCGGTTTGCAAGCTGCCGGCGCTCCAGCAAGCCTGAGATAAGAATGAGCACGCCGGCAGCCGCCAGCGCCGGAGCAATCAGGTCAAGCCGGCTGAAAAGATTTTCGATTTCCGCTTTCGGCTGGTGCGCAAACAGCGTCTTCTCGATCAGCTTCTTCAGCGCCTCGCCCACGATCCCGGTGAGGATGGTCGCCCAGATTACCAGCCCGGCAAAGCGGTTGAAGTTCTGGCTTGACGAGAAGTAAGCCTCCTTCCACGTCCGCCAGAAATAGACGATCACGGCAAACATCGTTCCCGTGTGCAGCATCACCAGCAGCAGCGTCATCTGGGGAGCGGAAGGATCGAGCCCAAGAAGTTTTTCAGCCACGATCACATGCGCGGAGCTTGAGACAGGCAGCAGTTCGGCAAGGCCTTGAATGATGGCCAGAAGAATGACTTTCCAAATCGGCATAGCTTTCAGTGTATTTGGCGGGAGAGGTGAAGCGCACCAATCCATTGGTAATGCGTGGGCCGCTCGAACCGCGCAGCGCGATGGCTACGCGAGCACGCCGAGATCGGGCCAGCCCAGCGCGATTTCGGCCATCGTCGCGCCGCCAATTTCAATCGCACGCGAAGTGACGGCGGCAGCGCCTAAGCGGCGATAAAATCCGGCCGCTGGATTAGCTTCGAGCAGCCAGACCAGCATCCCACGATAACCGCCATCGCGAAGAATGGCAGCAAGCTGCCGCACCAGCGCCCTGCCAACCCCACGGCACTGATGGCTCTGCAGCAGATAGACGGCGTAGAGCTCGCCGTCGTAGATGTTGCTGGAATCCGGCCCGCGATTGGGACCGCCGCTGATGAAGCCAAAGACTCCGGACTCATCCTCCGCAACAAGAATAGGAACCTTCTCTTCACCGATCCATTGCTGCCACCGGGAAGTGAATGCCGCTTCATCGAGCGAATCCAGATGGGTATCGGGAACGAGGCCGCCATAAGTACTGCGCCAGCTTGCCACGTGAACCCGCGCAATGGAGGCCGCATCCCACGGTTTTGCCGCCCTGATCGTGAATCCCATACCGGCACTGTAAAGCAGTGACGGCGTATCCGGGCTGCCTCTCGTCCTATAATGGGCGAAATCGACTAAAACGAAACTTAGAACAGTCTGAACCGAACCCTGTCTCTCTTTCCCTCCGGATTGCTTTCCCTTCTGCGTTAAAGATGCCAATGGGCGGTCTCGCCGCCCCGAAGCAGCCGTACGCAGATCGGAGCAATCGTGCGCAGATCGAATTGGATCGGTCGATGGATGCTGGGCGTGTGCCTCGCATGCCAGGCTACAGCCGCTGTTGCGGAGACCCCGCACGCCGGCCCGGCAACGCCGGTGCGTAAATTGTCCGCCGAGCCGCCGCAGGTCCGTGCCGCGCAGCGCTTTCTCGCCCGCCGCGGCGGAGCAAACCAGCTCCGCAGCCGGGTTCTCGCCTCCGCACGCCAATCCGCGGCAGCATCCCGGCGTCTGCTGCCCATGGCTTCCGGCACCACATCGTGGACTGCTGCTGGTCCCCTCGCGGTCAGCTCGCTCGACGATGGCCTGGTGACCGGACGCATTTCCTCCATCGCCCTCGACCCCTCCGACAGCTCCGGCAACACCGTCTACCTGGGCACGACCGGCGGCGGCGTCTGGAAGAGCCAGAACGCCGCCGCAAGCGCGGCCTCCGGGGTGCAGTTCACTCCGCTCACCGACGGTCTCGCAGCCCTTGCCAGCTCTACCGGCGCCGGCGTCAGTGTCGGCGCGGTAAGCGTGCAGCCGGGCGGCACAGGCATTCTGCTCGCCGGCCTCGGCGACCCGAACGACGCGCTCGATTCCTACTACGGCGCAGGGCTACTTCGCTCCACCGACAATGGCAAGACCTGGTCCCTCATTACCCAGACCAACGATCTCGAAACTGGTCTCGGCTCGCAGGATTTTTCCTTTACCGGGGAAGGCTTCGCGGGATTCGCGTGGAGCACTGTTCATTCCCAGCTTGTCGTCGCCGCCGTAAGCCAGGCCTTTGAGGGAGCCATCACCAATGCGGGCGTCGAGGGCCAAAGCTACGAGGGGCTCTACTGGTCCAATGACGCGGGCGCCACCTGGCATCTGGCCCGCATCGCCGACCTCGACGGACAGGATGTCCAGGGTCCACTCGACGCCTTCATCCTGCCTGACGGCAACGCCGCAACTTCCGTCGTCTGGAATCCCGTACGGCAGTTGTTTTTTGCTGCTGTACGTTACCACGGCTACTATCAGTCCTCCGACGGCATCAACTGGACGCGCCTCGCCAATCAGCCCGGCTCCGGCCTTGCGACCGCAGTCTGCCCCACCGGCGCCAGCGTCGCCGGCTGCCCGATCTTCCGCGGCACCCTCGCGGTCAATCCGCAGACCGGCGATACCTTCGCGTGGACCGTCGACGCCTTCAATCAGGACCAGGGAATCTGGCAGGACCAGTGCGCGATTGCCGGTTCAGGCAGCAACTCAGCCTGCGGTAACGCCACCGTCTCCTTCGCCACCCGCCTCGCTTCCATCGCCCTTGAAACAGCCGATGACAACGGCCCCGCCACCATCGAAAACGGCGACTACAACCTGACACTCACCGCTGTCCCGGCAGGCCTCGGCGGCGGGCAGGACACGCTGCTCTTCGCCGGTGACAACGATCTCTGGAAGTGCAGCCTGGCCGATGGCTGCGTCTGGCGCAACAGTACCAATGCCACCACCTGCATGAGCGCGCAGGTCAGCGAATACCAGCACGCTCTCGCATGGAACCCCGGCAACCCGCTCCTGGTCTTCGACGGCACGGACGGCGGCCTCTGGCGCTCTATCGATCAGGTCGGCGAAACCGGCTCGGTGTGCTCCTCCACCGACGCTTCGCACTGGCAGAACCTCAACGGCGCGCTTGGCTCGCTGGCCGAGGTCGAGTCTCTCGGCCAGTCCTCCGCGACCGCTGCCACCATGCTGGCCGGGCTTGGAGCACAGGGTTCCTCGGGCATCGTCAATGCTCCGGCAATCGCGGGCGACTGGAACCAGGTTCTCGGCGGCGAAGGCGGTCCTGTAGCGGTTACGCCTGGAGGAACGCAGAACAACTGGTACGTCAACAACGGCGCGGGTGTCTCCATCTACCACTGCTCCTCGGCCGCGGGAACGCTATGTACCGCATCCGGCTTCGGCTCCGGGCCGGTCATCGGAGAGTCGCAGGCCGGCAACGACGGCCTCACCATGACCGAGCCCGCGGCCTTCCGTGTCGACGCGCTCGACTCCACGCAGTTGCTCATTGGCACCTGCCGCGTGTGGCGCGGCGTGGCCTCCGGTGCCGGATGGTCGGGCTCGAACGCCATCAGCCCGATCCTCGACAATGGCGGCGGCACATCCTGCAACGGAGACTCCATGATCCGTTCCCTGGGAGCGCTCATAACCACCAGTGGCAGTGAAGTGATATACGCCGGCATGGCGGGGTTTGAAGACGGCGGCGTTGCTCCGGGCCGTATTTATTCGGCCACGATCGCGGCCAACGGCACCATCGGCGCGTGGACCGACCAGACCGCCTCGCTCGTCACCAACAGCTCGCTCGGCTTCAATCCGCAAGGCGCCGACATCAGCTCGATCTATGTCGACCCGCACGACACCAGCGGCCAGACCGTCTACGTCACCATCTCCGCCTTCTCCACTCCTGACGCCCCGGTCGAGCAGGTCTATCGCAGCACCAACGGCGGAGCTACCTGGATCTCTATTACCTCCAATCTGCCCAACGCCCCAGCCAACGCGGTTACGGTGGATGCGCAGAACCCCGCTACCGTCTACGCCGGTACCGACGCCGGCGTCTTCGTCACCACAACAGTCGGCAGTTGCGGCGCCGCGGGCATCGGCGCGTGCTGGGCCGCTTATGGCACAGGCCTGCCGCTGGCCCCCGTCACCACACTGCTCTCAACTTCCGTGGGCGCGGTCGGCCAGGTACTCACCGCCGGAACCTACGGCAGGGGAATCTGGCAGGTCTCCACTCTCGGCGCGGGAACAACCCTGACCACTGCCACCGCCTCGCCAACGACCCTTACCTTTGCGGCCACCACCATCGGCGCAGCCACGGCGGCGCAGACTGTCACCCTCAAGAACACGGGCGCTGCATCGTTGACCGTCTCCGGTATCGCCCTGTCGGGCTCAGCCCCCTCCGACTTTGCCGAATCCGACAACTGCACCGGCGTCTCACTCTCTGCTAACGCAACTTGCGCCATCAAGGTAACCTTTGCCCCATCGCAGACAGGCAGCCGCGCCGCCAGCCTGGCCATCGAGGCCAACATCTCTGGCGGCCAGATACTCGTCCCACTGACCGGCACAGGCCAGGCCGCGGGTGCCATCTCTCTCAATCCCACCAGCGTCAGCTTCGCTATACAGCAAACGGCTACGATCTCAGCCGCGCAGAACATCAGCGTGCAGAACACCGGCGGCAGCACCGTCTCCATCTCGTCCATCACCGTAACCGCGCCCTTCAAGCTCGCCAGCAAGACCTGCGGCAGCACACTCACCGCGGCCACAGCCTGCGCGCTTACCGTCACCTTCGCGCCCACCCAGGCAGGCCTTGCCGCAGGCACCGTCACTGTCGCAGATTCGGCAGGCACTCAGACCGCCCAGCTCAGCGGCACGGGCGTGCTCGGCCCCACCGACACGCTTTCCGTCTCTGGACTCAGCTTTCCTGCAACCGTCGATGGGCAGATCTCAGCTCCGCTCACCGTCACCCTCACCAACAGCGGCGGGCTGTCGCTTACCAGCATCAGCACCTCGGTGACCAGCAACCAGGGCAGCTCAGATTTTCAGGCGGTGAGCAATTGCGGCAGCCAGCTCGCGGCCAACTTGTCCTGCTCGATCGCGGTCACGCTGACGCCCAGCATCGTGGGGAGCGAAACCGGCACGCTTTACATCGGCGACGCCCTGAAATCGCAATCGGTAAAGCTCGCCGGATCGGGGCAGGCTCCGCCCGTCATAAGCCTCTCGTCCACCTCGTTCGCCTTCGGCAGCGAGGAGATGGGCGTCCCTTCCACATACCAACTGCTGAAGGTCAGCAATACCGGCGGGTCGCCTCTGGCGCTGCCGACCTTCTCATTTTCGGGTCTCGGCGCAGCGGCCTTTTCGACGGCGGCGACAACGTGCACTGTGGCGATTACGGCTGGCTCGTACTGCTTGCAGCAGGTTATCTTCACTCCTGTGATCGCAGGCGCGGTCACGGCTACCATGACCGTGAGCAGCACCAGCCCCGGCGTCGTTCCGAAAACAGTCGCTCTCAGCGGAACAGGGTTGACCCCTCCGGTCTTGAGCGTGCAGCCGGCTTCTATCAATGTCGGTACCGTCGACACAGGCTTCTCCAGCAACGCCTTCACCGTACAAATTACAAATCTGGGCCAGACTGCGCTGACGACTCTGCCGAGCTTTGCATTGACGGGCTTTTCCGGCCCCAACGGTTCACAGCCAGGCGATTTCGCGCTCAGTGCTCCGTCCGATGTGGCCGCCTGCACAACGGCCCTCAATCCGGGCGCCAGTTGCTATGAACAGATCATCTTCTCGCCGTCCGGCATCGGAGCCGAGAGCGTGACACTTGTCGTAACCGATGCCGGAGCGACGCCTTCCACCGCGACGGTCACCATAAGCGGTACCGGAGCGCCGCCTATCGCGCTCGAGTCAAACCTCTCTCAACTGGAATTTGGACAGTTGACAGTCGGCGCAACCAGCGCGCCGATGACGCTGAGCCTGAGCAACGTTGGCCGCCAGCCCGCAAATGGACTGACGCTGACGCTCACGGGCTCCTACAGCCTCAATCCCACCCTCACTACCTGCGGCGGCACACTCGGCGGAGCGGCATCCTGCACCGTCGGGATTGTCTTTTCTCCCACGGCAAGCGGCGATCAGCCTGGCACGCTCACAGTTGCAGCCGCCAACCTGGGCGTCACGCCGCTGGTGATTTCGCTCGATGGAACCGCAGTGTCGGTCGGCGGCTTCTCGGTAAAGCCCTCGCAATTCACATTCGGCAGCGTGCAGACGGGAACCAACTCCACTTCGCAGGAGCTGACGATAACCAACTCCGGCGGCACGGCGCTCGCGGGTGTACAGCTCACACTCGCCGGAGACTTTGCACTCACCGGCAACAGTTGTCCGACGACCCTGGCCGCAGGAGCAAGCTGCACGACCGGCATCGTCTTCAAGCCCTCCACAACAGGGAACGAAACCTCCGCACTCACCCTCAGCTCCACCTCCGCAGGCGCCGTTTCCGCAGTGGTGCCTCTGAGCGGAACCGGTGTTCCGGCCGGAACGATCTTCGCCAACCCCACTGTGCTCGGCTTTGGCTCCGTCACCGTGGGGCAGAGCGGTCCCACGCAGACCGTGACACTGCAGAACGCCGGAGCAACAACGTTTTCCGGCCTTGGATTCACGGTCTCCGGAGATTACAGCGTTCTCTCGAACTCATGTGGAACCACGCTCGCAAGCACGGCCTCATGCACCCTCAACGTGAGCTTTGCTCCTTCGCAGGCAGGCACGCGCATCGGCTCCGTGACCGTCACCTCCACCGCAACCGGATTTATTCCCGTGGTCGTTGGCCTCACCGGCACCGGAGTTCCAGCGGCGCAGCTCACCGTTACGCCGTTGCAGTTGAGCTTCGCCGCCATTGCCGTGGGAGCCAGCAGCACACCGCAGACGCTGGCCGTCAGCAACCCCGGCACAGCCGCCCTGCAGGGGCTGGCTGCAATCGCGACGGGACCATTCTCCATCGGCTCCGGAAGCTGCGGCGCTACGCTCGCGGCCGGCACAACCTGCTCCCTTACCGTCACCTTCGCTCCCAAAGCATCAGGCAGCCAGAGCGGCACCGTAACGGTATCTTCGACCTCCATCGGCGTCGCGTCTGTCGTCGTTCAGGCCAGCGGCATCGGCATCGCACCGGCATCGCTAGCGCTCACACCTTCGCCCGTCAATTTCCCTTCCATCGAGATAGGATCCAGCAGCATCGCGCAGACTGTAACCGTAACCAACAGCGGCGGCCAGGCGCTCAGCGGGCTCGCACTCTCCATAAGCGGCGGTGAAGCGCAGGACTTCCTCCTCGGAGCAAACACATGCACAACCACACTCGCAGCCGGGGCGAGCTGCGGAGTTTCCATCACCTTCACACCCTCCGTTTCCGGTGGCCGTCAGTCCTTCCTCATCGCCTCATCTGCCACCACGGGCGTGACCAGCGTTACCGCAACGCTCTCCGGAACTGGACTGGCCCCGCCCTTACTCAGCTTCGCGCCATCTCAGTTGAGCTTCGCCACCACCCAGGTCGGTCAGACCAGCCCGGGGCAATTACTCACTCTCTCCAATTCCGGCCAGGTGGCCATCGGCGATCTGCAACTGACGGTCTCCGCGGGCTTCGCTGTCAACTCCGCTGAGTCCACGTGCACCGGGACACTGGCCGCCGGAGCAAGCTGCGTCGCGAGCTTGCAGTTCTCTCCCGAGACTTCGGGAGCTGTCACCGGAGCGATATCTGCAACTTCGCGCCTGACAGGCGCATCCGCTACCGCAGCCCTCAGCGGAACTGGTTCGGTTCCTCCCGGTATCGTAACCTCACCGGCAAACACAGTGCAGTTCGGCACCACCGGCGTGGGCGCGTCTCCGCAGCAGGCGACCGTGACGGTCGCCAATCCGAGCACCGCAGCATCGCTTGCAGGGCTGACCATCACGCTGGATACCGCCGCGCAGCAAAATGGGTTCGCTCTCGGTGCAACGACATGCGAAAGCTCCCTGGCTCCCGGTGCAAGCTGCACAGTCAACCTATCTTTCTCGCCCACGACTTATGGCCCGCTGACTGGAGCACTTACCCTGGAGGGTAGCAACGGTGCAGGCGCGGTGCGGCTGCAACTTGCCGGCATCGGATATAGTTTCCAGTTTGCCGTCAGCGGCAACGACACCGCCACCGTCATACAGGGGCAGACCGCGGACTACACTTTCTCGTTGACATCCCTGGGCAGCGCAGCCAACTCCGGATCTAACTTCATCTTCGCCTGCAACAACCTGCCCGCGAACGCCATCTGCGTGTTCAACCCATCGCAGTTAGCGGTGCAGCAGGCAAACGTAACCGGACAGGTTCTGCTTCAGATCGGCACGGGAGCGCCCTCCGCTGTAACCAGTGGTGCGTCTGCCGCGAGCCACGGCAACAATCACTTGGACCCGCGAAGTAACCTCGCGCTGTTCGCCTGCGGCGCGCTCGTGATTCCCTTCAGCCTCAAGTGGAGAAAGAAGTTAGGCGTGTTCGTCGCCATAGCAGTCCTGCTGGGCGGCATCGCGGCACTGACAGGGTGCGCGGCATCCAGCGGCGGCTCGACAAGCGGGCAACAGAAAATCGCAGGCGGCACTCCGCCGGGAAGTTATCTCGTTACCATCACGGCAAGCGCGAACGGAGTAACGAAAAACATCACCGTGACGCTCGCGGTGGATTGATGCCGGAAGCGCCGCATGCGCCGGCAAACCTGTCGTGCGAAGATTATCGCGTACGATCAGGAACCTCCAGCGTCACCCGATTCCACGGATATGTTTGACTTATTCGGGGCAGAGACTGCAGCTAGTGTTCAAAAGTGAACTTCGGGAGCGTTTTCGCATGGCGAAGATCGACTTATCCTCGGGAAATGAGATATTCTCGCGCTATGGCTATAGAAAGTATTATTGCTCAATTGGACGCGGAGATTGCACGGCTGTATCAGGTGCGTAATCTTCTGTCTTCGACCGGCAAGGTTGACGGAAAACCTGGCGCTACCGAAGGACTCACCAGCAAGAAGATTCGCGGTACATCGAAGTCTAAACCCAGGGCCAAGCGCGTACTGAGTGCGGAAGCGCGTAAAGCAATTGCAGACGCACAGCGCCGTCGCTGGGCCGCGCAGAAGGCCAAATCCAAGTAAAGAAGCATAAGGTATTTTCAGAATTGTTGGATGTCGTGACGATTCGCTGCCGAGTAGATTCTTTACCGTAGAAATGTATCTGCTTACGTTTTCGTGGACTGCACGGTAATTCCGGAGATGACTTAAGGCATGGGTCTTGGCAAGATGGATCAGATGCTTTGCGTGAGACTGCTTTAAAATACCCACTCCCCCGCTCGACTGCAGTCAGGCATTCGTCTTCGGAAGCTCTTTCATTACAGGCCGGGGCGCAAATGCCTGAGTATGTGCTTTGAACCTCGGTAACCTGCCCGAATCACCGGAGAACGGCAAGTTAGGGGATTTGCAACCCAAGCAGGCACAGGTGAGTGCTGCTAAGTAGTTCTTTCCTCGAGAAACAACGCTCGGCTCATCTGAATATTGCCGGATTTGCAGGCGCGCGAAAAGCGCCGCGATGCATTCGATTTCCCTGTACGCGAAAAGACCGGAACCTACCAGATCTCCACGGCGCGAAGCTGTGGGGGTCCCGCATGGCCGTCGATCACCTGCGTCTCGATCACCGCTTCAATATTCCTGTTGCGCCAGTCAGGCGGCGCATTCCGCAACAGCGTCTCCAGATCGGCAGGGTTGGAAATCAATTCACCCGCCGCTTCCGTTCCCTCTTCCGAGATTCCCGACGCAATCACCACCGGCTGCCCGGTAAGCGAGTCGCGGTAGCGGCCAACAATGGCATAGTCGGCGGCCAACTTCTCATAAGGAATGGTCCATGCGAACGTCCAACTGGTTTTCGACTTGCTCTTCCGGTCCACGATAAGAGCGTTGCCGTCCACCGAGTCGAAGCCAAATCGCAAGTCGCGCGTCAGGCGCAACGTCCACAGGTTGTCGAAGGCGCCAATCAGCACGGCAGGTCCCTCGCGGAGCTGGGCAAAGCTGGCCTCCGACGCGGCCGACACTCGAAAGACCTTGTGCTGACGTACGAGCACAGGAACAATACGGCTCAGCGTGGTGACATCCGCCAGAGCAAACAAGCCTGACTGGCGCAGCCGAAAGTACAGAGGCTCCGTCAGCTTGGGATGGCGAATTATCTCCGCAGGATCGGTATCCTGGCTGGAGTCGCGCGCCGGCTCACCGAGGCAGATCGTTACGGTGCCCGGCGCCATCGTGAGGGGGCGCCAGAAGTCGTCGACCAACTGCGTCGGCAAAACCGGCGGCGGCGCATGCGACTGCCGGTACTGCCGGTACCAGTAACCAGTGAAAAGTCCAAGGACCAACGTGATCGCCACCAGCAGCACCGTCAGAAATGGATGGCCGGCCGGATGTGCTGGAACCGCATAGCGGCTGGGAACGGGTTCCGCCGCACCCGGCGCAGAGGTCTGCTCCCAGGTTTCGAGAGCCGGGTGAGGAGACTGAGCGGGATTCGTCACCGGCGGCAGCGTTTCGACCACCCGCTGGAAGACCGGCACGTACGAACCCACCGGCAGCTCGATCCGGAGCTCTTCGGCATGCGACGGGTCGTAATAGTACTGTGCCAGCCGTTTGCGAGTCTCTCCCGCTGTTACCCGTACCACCGGATCGGCGTTGGCATCATACCCCGGTGGACGGCCGAAGACCTCAATCCCGATCGAGCGTTCCTTCACTTGTTCGGAGTTGCCTTCAAGTATCTGCTCCACCACAAAGCGAAGTAGCGCCGGATAGCGCTTGCTCTGGAAGAAGAGGGGGTGTATCAGCAGCAGATCAAGTTGCGCCCTGACCACGTCTTTATCGGCCAACGACACCGGTACCCAGGGCTCCAGAGTCGTTCTGGCAACAGCCGTCGGGTTCTCCTGCGTGGGTTTCTGCGAGGTTTCCAAGCTTAGTACGGGTCTCGAAACCGTATGATACGGGGCGTTTCAAGGCTGTGTCCATGATCTTCGCCTGAAATCTTCGGAATCCCGTAGATATCGCTTTGAACCTATGATTTTTAGGGAGATACAAGCGGACTATGCCGAGGACCGAGGGGGTAAATACCCTGGTCTTACGTATCAAACGGAGCCTGCTACCCGAAAGACCTTGTGCGATTGCCCTGCGGAAATAGGATCAAGGTGAGCTTCATCGGAACCTCCGCGGTGAAGATTGGCGGTTTGAGCTCGAGATCTGCGTTCCTACAGGTTTGCGAAGATCTGGCATCCCGAATAGCGGTCTGTTCGCAGGATGCAGGTTGCGCCAACATGGCAAGCCGGGGACAGGGAAGAGGAGCCCTGTCTCAGGTAAAGTGAATCGGTTTCACGGGTGACAACAGCTGAGAACGGCTAGCCGCTTGCGTTCGGGAAGATCAAGTCTTCCCGCGGCAAGCGGCATTTTTCACTTACCCCGAAACGCTCGCTGCCGGCTAGTTCCAAGTCCCTATTGCGTCGGTCGTGCCCCTACATCTTCGCCGTAGCTTCACCCGCGCAATGCGCGTGCCCGCACTTGCACACGATTTCGGTCTGGGTGCCCAGTCCCTCGCAATGCGCGCTGCAATATTTCTCGTTCTTCTCGGGAGTACAACTACAAGCCGGATTCGCACACTTCTTCGCGTCTGCCATGGTCTGTATCCTCATGTGTCCAGGCATTGAACCCGGACCTCAAATTTCCCGGCGAGCCGGGAGCTCATTCCCGCATTAGGATGCAAACGGGCCTGCACGCGTCAGGGATGGGCGTTACAATTTGCACAGTCCGCCATGTCCCAGCCATCGCAGTCCGTACATATCGCCATCCCTGAGCCTACCTCCTTCGACATTGCGTATAACCAGCGCGCGCTCCCGCAATACCTCCACGCGCTCCACGCCGCCGGAGCTACCCCAATTCCGATTCCGCTCCACGAGTCGCCCCAACGCGTCGCCCGTATCCTCTCCTCAGTGCAGGGCATTCTTCTGCCCGGCAGTCCCGCCGATATCGATCCCGAAAAGTACGGGGCAGTTCGCCATCCCGAAACCGCGCCTGCCGACGCCGCGCGCACCGCAGTCGACGAGCTCCTGCTTCAAGACGCCTTCAACCTCCATAAGCCCATTTTCGCCATCTGCCAGGGGTTGCAATCCCTCAACACCTGGTGCGGCGGGACGCTCATTCAGGACATTCCTTCCGAAGTCGGCACCGCCGTCAACCACGATCCTGGCCGCACCGTCACCGAGGCTCATCCGCTGGTAGTTACTCCGAACACGCGGCTGTCCTCCTTGATTCCCGGCTCGACAGGTACAAATGGCGCGCGGCAGCACCCGTCGCACTTCCGTACTCCCCATCACCATAACCCCGATACCGAGCCTCTCAGCGAAACCCCCAATCGCCTCTACGCCAACTCAAGCCATCATCAGGCCATTCGGACTCCGGGGGACAACCTCGTCATCGCTGCCCGCAGCCCCGAAGACGACCTCATCGAAGCCGTCGAGCTCCATTCTCCAGAGCACTGGGTCGTCGCCGTCCAGTGGCACCCCGAGCGCACTTACAATCAGTCCGCCTTCAGCCGCAACCTGTTTCATGCGTTCGTCCACGCTGCCCAATCCTGGACGCCAAGAAGAATCGAAGAATCAGTTCTCAGCGTTTAGGGCCTGTTTCCGTAAATTTGCAATTGATTGCTTCTTGCCAGTCCGCATCCCGCGGACTACTATTTTTAGCGGCCTGAATCCCCCTCCAGCCCGAGCACCTTCTTCTGCGCTCTCTCCCCCCGCGCTATCTCCATTTCTGTCCCCCCACCCTCGGTAAAGGAGCAATCCATGATCTTTTCCCATCCATCCCTGGCGTGTCGCGCCCTGCGATCGAGCTCTATCCCGCGGTTCTGTGCCGCCATGGCCGTGCTTTCACTCGCCTGCGCCGTAGCCTGCGCGTCCACCCTCTGCGTCAATCCCAAAGGCAAAGCCGGATGCCAGTCCACCATCGCCGCTGCCATCGCCGCTGCTTCCGCCGGAGATATCATCGAAGTCCAGCAGGGCACCTACACCGGCCCCATCACTATCACCAAATCGCTGTCGCTCGTCGCTGCTCCAGGAGCCACGCCTAACATTAACGCCAGCGGTCAATCCAACGGCATCCTCATCAGCGGGCTCTCCACCGCGCCCAACCCAGGCGTAGCCAACGTCGTCGTCACCGGCTTCAACGTGCACGGTGCGAACTTTGAAGGCATCCTCGTCGTCAACGCCTCCAACGTCACCCTGCTCGACAACCACGTCCACGACAATAACAAAGCCCTTACCTCATCCGGATGCCCCGGCATTCCCGCCTTCGAAACGAGCGAGGCCATGGACTGCGGCGAAGGTATACATCTCATGGCCGTTGACCACTCCTTTGTCCTGCGCAATCTCGTCGAAAGCAATTCTGGCGGCATCCTTATCAGCGATGAAACCGGCCCCACCACCGCCAACCTCGTTAAAGGAAACGTAGTGCGCGATAACGGATATGCCTGCGGCATCACCATGGCCAGCCATCCCGCTGCCAACGCATCCGGACCCATCATGGCGCTCAATTTCGGCATCTCGCACAACGTCATCTCACACAACGATTCGCACCACAATGGCCTCGCCGTTCCAGGCGCAGGCGCGGGCATTGGCATCTTCGCTCCCGGCCCTGGAAGCACCAACATCGCCAACGTCGTCATCGGCAACAATCTTCATGACAACGGCCTGCCCGGCGTCACCATGCACAACCATGCCGCCGTTCCCGGCGCTCCGCCAGTCTTCTTCAATGACAACGTAATTGTCGGCAATCACATCTACGGCAATGCCGCCGATACCGAAGACGCTGCGACCAGTGGACCCACCGGCATCAACATCTACTCCGTCGCACCCATGACTGGCACCATCGTCGCGCAAAACGACATTCGCGACGAATCCATCGCCATCGCCTTCAAGGCCCCCGCCGGCAGCACCCTAATCGCTCACTTTAACGATCTCGGCAGCCACCTTACCGGTATTGACAACATCGGCTCGGGCTCCATCGATGCCACCAACAACTGGTGGGGATGCCGCGCCGGACCCTCCGCCGGTTGCAGTTGGGCCATCGGCAGCAACATCGCCGATCTTCCAGCGCTCACCCAGCCCTTCGACCTCGACCTCAACTGGTAGTGTTGATTGCACGGCCTGTTGTGGGGAATATGTCATTTCAATCACTGCGGGTCACGACATCCAGGCATCAAAATCACGACGCATAGGGAGCAGCTCAACGCCGCTCTCTGTGCGCCGTTTTCACCCATGTCTGTCTTCGGATCGCTCATGAAAAAGCCACCCTATCCGTTCCTCACCGAAGCGCTTTCGCCTCTCGACCCGGAAATCCGCCCTATGTTCTCCGGATACGCGGTCTACATCGGCGACAAGATTGTCTGCATGCTTCGCGACAGCGCCAAAGCCACCGAAGACAATGGCGTCTGGCTGGTTCTGGCAGAGTTCATCGACCCGGCAGACCCCGGGCTCCGTAAAGAATTCCCTTCATTGCGCCGCATCGCTCTGCTCGGTGACAAAATCAACCACTGGCTGCTGATTCCCGCGGACGGCCCCAACTTCGAAACCGAATCCCTCCACGCCTGCGATCTCATTTCCCGGCATGACCCGCGCATAGGCCGCATCCCACAATCCCGCCAATCCAAACGCACCAACCCAAAAGCAATCAGCCCGAAACCAGCGAAGGCTAACTCCGCAAAGAAGCGAACCAGTTAGCTCACCAACTCGCCAACCTGCGAAGTTGTTACAGAATCACCGGTGTCTACTCCGACCGCAGAGCAGTCATCGGCTCAATTGAAGCCGCGCGCCGAGCCGGCACCAGGCCCGCGAGCAACGCACAGGCGCACAACATCCCGGTCGCGCTGCTCAGCACCATGAGGTCAAGCCGGCTCACCTCGTAGAGCTGGTGCGCCAGATACCGCTCTGCCATCACAGCCATGGGCAGCCCAATGCCGATTCCAAGCCCCACCTGTAACAGCACCCGGCGCAGCACCATGAGCACAATGTCGCCGCGGCTTGCCCCCAGCGCCATCCTCGTGCCGATCTCATTCGTGCGTCGCGCGACGTTATATGCCGTCACACCGTACAGCCCTACCGATGCCAGCACCAGCGATAACGCGCTGAACAACCCCGTCAACCGCGCAATCAATCGCTGCTGGTTAAATTGAATCGATACTTGCTCGGAGTAGGTTTCAAGATCTGCCAGAGACAGGTTCGGATCGATGCTGGCCAGTGCTCCCCGCAGCGTCTGCTCGTATTGCTCCGGCGCTCCCGCTACGCTCAACTCGATTGACTGGGCATACAACGTCGCTGTTTCCAGACGTTGATATCCCGTCGGCTTGAAATTCGTTGTCTGCGTAAACGGCAGAAACATCGTTGGGCTCGCCGTTATCGCCGGGTTCTTGTACTTCGCATCTTTCACCACGCCCACGATCTGATAATCGTAACCGTGTCCATCGAGCGACAACCCAAAGCTTTTGCCGATCGCCGTGTCGTTCGGAAAGAACTTCCGCGCAAACGCCTCATCCACCACCGCCACGTGCTGTGAACCCTGCGTGTCCCGGTCATCGATAGAGCGGCCCTGCAAAAGCGGTGTGCCGATCGTTGCAAAGTAATGCGGGCTCACTCGGTCATAGACAACATTCACGTCCTCGATCCACTTCTCCGTTCGTCCTCCAAGAATGACGTTGAGGTTGATGCAGCACAGATTCTGCGGACTGTTCAGCGACACGCTCGCGCTGTGCACACCGGGTATAGCCTCCAGCCGTTGCGTTAGACGCTCATACAATCCCGGCAACTGCCCCGGCTCATAGCCGGCAGCCTTGAAGCTGATATTCGCCAGCAGCCTTCCCTCTGTTTGAAATCCGAAGTCGGTTTTCTCCAGGTTGCGCAGACTTTCCGTAACTAAGCCCGCCACTGCCAGCAACAAAATCGAGAGCGCTGCCTGCACCACAATGAGCGTGCTCTGCGACCGTGACGAAGCAAGCGTGGTCGTTCGGCTGCCTCGTAATCCAGCCGCCGGATCAGCATGCGTGCCAAGCCATGCTGGAGCTAATCCGAACAGCACGCCCGTCAGCACCGACAAACCGAGTGCAAAGCCAAGTACCGCCGGTGACGGCGTCGCATCTACCGGCATGTAGGTCGCACCACGAAACGCGATCAGCACTATTGCCTTGGTCCCTGCATACGCCAGCCCTAGTCCGGCTGCTCCGCCAATACACGCAAGCAGTACGCTCTCTGTCAGCATCGCCCGCATCAGGCGTATGCGCGAAGCACCCAGCGACACGCGCAGCGCGGTCTGTTGTTGCCGAGCCGCGCTTCGCGCAAGCAGCATGTTGGCAAGATTCGTACACGCAATCAGCAGCACCAGCAGCGAAGCTCCCGACAAAAGATATAGCCCGCGCTCTGAGCTGCTGCGAAACGACGAGATTCCCGCGCCACCCTGCGTTACCGCGATGTGCTGCTTTGGTAGTTCTGCCAGATCATCCTTGCTCAATTCCCGGGTTGCCTTCAACCACTGCTGCAAGTCGGCTGTGAGCTGCGCCTGCAGTTGCACCGGCAAAACACCCGGCCTTAGCCTGCCGATGACGTAAAGCCATGCATCCCCCTGTGAATTCAGAAGCGCCTTCTGCTTTTCTCCCTCAAATGCAGGCTCCTGGTTGAGAGGAATCCACAGATCCGGTGGACTCGCATCCAGCCTGTCGCCGGTAAATCCCTGCGGTGCAATGCCTACCAGTACGACCGGAATGCCGTTTACGAGAATCGTCGAGCCTATGATCGATGTGCTCGCGTTAAACCGTCCCTGCCACGCGCGATAGCTCATCACGGCTGTCGCTGCCGACTCCGGCCTGTCGTCGGCTGGCACAATCAGCCGCCCCGCATTCGCGCTCACGCCCAGCGTTTCAAAATAATTGCCCGAGACATATTCACCGCCGATCGTCTGCGCGGCATCTGTTGACCCCCCGCGCCGTACGTTATAAGAATGCTTGCCCCCCGAGAAGGCAGCTACCTGCTCGAACGCAGGATTTGTGTCCCGCAGATGTTTGTAATAGGGATAATCAAACGTTCCCCACGAGCCCTCAAACCCGCCCCATTCACAGCAATACTCCTCGCCTTCACCGATCCGATATAGCTGATGGGGATCCGCAATCGGCAGCTGTTTCAACATCACGGCGTGTACCAGCGTGAAGATCGCTGTATTCGCACCGATGCCCAGAGCCAGCATAAGTATTGCCGTCAGGCTGAATCCCGGACTCCGATACAACTGGCGTAAACCGTAGCGCAGATCCTGCCATACGGATTCAGCCAGCGATTCCCAGTGCGACGACCGCACCTTTTCCTTTACCGTCTCCCGAGTTCCCATCTCAGCCCGCGAAGCCCGGCTGGCTTCCGCATAACTCGCACCTCGCCGCATCTTCTCCGCAGTAGAGGCCTCAAGAAACCCGCGCAGCTCCTCATCAAGCTCACGATCTCGCCTGTCAGGGTTGACCAGCGCCTTCATACCCATCATCAGCCCACGCAGAAATCCCATCGATCCTCCCGCCTCCACCTGACGATTGCCGCTCCCGAAGCCGGTCAGGTTTTCCTCTCGACAATCTAGAGGAAAAGTACCGCCTTCTCCTCTAGATTGTCAAGAGGAATGATTTGCTTATATGTCCGGCGACAATCTGCCCTGGAGGTCGGTGTTATTCCTTCATGCCTGCATCAACACAACTCCGGCTGCTGCAGTTCCGCAATCCCCTGTCGTCCTCGCACTGACTAGACCAGTTTGTACCCCAGATCCACGGTAGCCACTCCACCCGAAGCCTCAGCCGATTGCTTAACGATGTACTCATGCATCAACACAGGCTGCGTTCCAGTGTCTGTCGGATCCTTCGCCGCGCCCGCCGCATGCAACAGCAGATCCTCCGTATGCAGCGCAATGTTCAGATGCTCGTCCATGTCGCAATCCAGCAGGAACTGCCCCGTCTTCAGCTGTGTCATCGTCAGCTGAAAATCGCCCTGCTGATACTTCTTCTTCACCGTCGCCATCTTCGCGATATTGTTCGCTGGGTCATACTGCGGCGGAATATTCGGCGTGTGCAGCGCAAAATCCGACTCCGGCTCCGTCGAATACTCCCCTTGCAACACAGCCGCACCCAGATCCCCTACAATCTGCCCCACATGATTCCACAGCGTCTCGTCTACCTCCGCAAGAAACCGCTCCTGATCGATCCGCACAATCTTCTGCACATAGTCGAACCATCGCGACCCATTAAACGGATCGGTCTCATCCGTCAACACCGAATACAAATTCAGCAGCGCTATCTTCGCCAGCCGCTGCGGCCCTCCATCGACCGCATCATAATTTGTTCCCAGGTCGCCAATCGCCGGCACACCCTTGGCCTTCAGGTCCACCTGGGTGCTCTTCGCCGTCACTTCCCGTAGCCGGTCAAACCGCGGCGAAGTCAACGCAGCCAGCGGCGCAAATTGTGCATTCCACTTACCCGGCAGCCGCGTCAACGGCAGCGTAAACATAGGCGACGGATTAGCATTCGGAAGGAACATCTGCCCGCCCGGTCCCGAGTACCGCGAAAACATTGCCGTCACCATCCATTGCTTGCCGCCGCCCGCGGGAGCCGGCAACTCAATCACTGCCTGCCCAAAGAAATCATGCAGAGTAGTCTGCGCCAGCACGCGTGCAAACGGCTGTATCTCCTCAACCCGCACCATCACTGTTGGATCTGCTGCCGGCGTCCCCTCCGCCGTTTTACCGACAATCGTCACCTTTACCTGGTCCACAAGTCCTCCTGTCCACTTACCTGGAGCAAACTAACTCAAAGAAAAGTGCAGCCATTATCCCCCGGAGTTTCATACAGGCGGTTATTTATTTGCGGTTAAACCCACAATTGCGCTTGGCTATTGATTTGTGGCAGAAGAAGACCGGATCGCAACCACGGCGCAGACCGCCTCATCTTCGCGGCCCGATCAACGCGACATACCCTCGCCGAGCATACGCATCGTGCTGCGCAGCCACGCATGAGCAGCATCCGTATTCACCCGCGGATGCCAGTTCATCACATACCGAAAACCGGCAATCTCCACTGGAGGCTTTAAAAAACGTATCGTCGGATTCTTCGCCGCGCCCTCAATCAACCGGCGTGGAACCGTAGCAATGTACCGCGTGCCCACCACGCATCGTACGGCCGCCTCGTGATACGGAACATGCATCGCAATCTTGCGCTTGTATCCCAACGCCGCCAACGGCTTGTCAGGCGCAACCTGCATGCCGCCAAAGAGACTCACGCTGATATGCATCGCCTCAATGTATTGCGTAATCGTGAGAGCCCCTTTGAGCGTATGCTTCGCGTCTACCGCACACACAAACTGCTCCTCGTACAGACTCTGGCTCTGGATAGGCGACGGCACATCGACACTGCTCGCGCTCAGCACCAGATCCACACTCCCATGCATAAGCTCTTCGTAGAGCGTCGGATGCCACGGCACAAAGTCGATGCGAACCTTTTCCGCTTTGGCTAGAACAGTGCGACACAGAATGGGCGCAATCACCGCCGTCGCGCTGTCAGTCGCCGCAATGCGAAAACTCGCCGATTCCGTCTCCGGATCGAAGCTGCGCCCGCTCAACAAACGATCCAGCTTCGGCAGCATCACCTCAAGCTCACCCAGCAACCGCTGCCCCTGCGGCGTCATTTCATAACCCGCAGCCCCTCGCACAAGGAGATCGTCGTGAAACATATCGCGCAGCCGCTGCAGCGCACGACTCACCGCAGGCTGGCTCAACAGCAGCCGCTCAGCAGCGCGCGAAACGTTGCGCTCCTCGGCTAGCACCGCAAACACCACGAGCAGGTTTAGATCGGCCTGACGCAATTGCGTTAAACGCATAACGCATATTAGCACTATGCATTGGATTTATAACCACGGCAGGCGCATGCTCTTTTCATAAGCGGTTTCGAGAAGCAAATCGATCGAAGCCCAGAGGGTTCAAACCATGGCAAAGACAGCAATCGTTACCGGAGCTTCACGCGGAATCGGCCGCACTATCGCAAAGCGGCTCGCCGCCGATGGATTCGCAGTTGTCGTCAACTATGCGGGCAGCAGCAAAGCCGCACAGGAAGTAGTCGATGAGATTGGCCACGCAGACGGCGAGGCAATTGCGCTGCAAGCCGACATCTCCAACCCCGAGCAAGTCGCGCAGCTCTTCGACAAAACCATCGCCACCTACGGCCACATTGATGTGGTCGTCAACAACGCCGGCATCATGGAAAATTCACCCATCGCGAAAGGCGATATCGCCAGCTTTGACCGCGTCATCGCCATCAATCTGCGCGGCAACTTCATCGTCTTCTCCGAAGCAGCCAAACGTATCGCCGAAGGCGGACGCATCATCGGCTTCTCCTCCAGTGTCCTCGGCCTCAACCTGCCCACCTACGGCGCATATATCGCCTCCAAAGCTGGCGTCGAAGGCCTCGTTAAGGTGCTCGCCAACGAAATGCGCGGCCGCAAAGTAACCGTCAATGCCGTAGCTCCCGGGCCCGTCGCAACCGAACTCTTCCTCACCGGCAAAACTCCCGAGCAGATCGATCACCTCAGCAAGCTCAATCCTCTCGAGCGCCTCGGACAAGTAGAAGACATCGCCAACGTAGTCTCCTTCCTCTCCGGCCCCGACGGTGCATGGATCAACGGCCAGATTCTGCGCGCCAACGGCGGCATGTCCTAAGCCATCGCCCGCCAACAAACATACGCGCAATGGAAAAGAAACAGGAGATCGCCATGAAATACGTAATCGTTATCACCGGAGCATCCAGCGGCTTCGGCGCACTCGCTGCCCGCTCCCTCGCTAAAGCCGGACACACCGTTTACGCCAGCATGCGCGACACCGCAGGCCGCAACGCTCCGCAGGTAGAAGCAGCAAAGCAGTTCGCATCAGAGAACAAGGTAGACCTGCGCACCGTCGAGCTCGACGTAGCATCGCAGGACTCCGCCAACGCAGCCGTGGCGCAAATCATCGAGGAAGCAGGCCGTCTCGACGTCGTCATCCACAACGCCGGACACATGGTCTTCGGCCCCACCGAAGCCTTCACCCCCGAGCAGCTCGCCGAGCTTTACAACGTCAACGTCCTCAGCGCCCAGCGTGTCAATCGCGCCGCCCTGCCGCAACTGCGCAAGCAAAAACACGGCCTCGTCGTCTGGATCGGCAGCAGCAGCACCGCCGGCGGTGTGCCTCCGTATCTTGCTCCCTACTTCGCCGCCAAGGCCGGCATGGAAGCCCTCGCCGTCAGCTATGCCCGCGAGCTCTCCCGCTGGGGAATCGAGACTACCATTGTCATCCCAGGCGCATTCACCAAGGGCACCAACCACTTCGCCCACGCCGGCAAACCCGCCGACACAGCCCGCGCCGCCGAATATCAATCCGGTCCCTTCGCAGGCTTCGAAGAGCCTCTGCTCAAGGCCCTCGCCTCAACAGTCCCCGACGACGCCGATGTACAGACCGTCGCCGATGCCATCGTCGAAGTAGTTGATACACCCTTCGGCAAGCGTCCCTTCCGTATCACCGTCGATCCCGCACAGGACGGCTCCGAAGTCGTCAACGCCGTCATGGATCGCATACGCGCAGAGATGATCCGCCGCCTCGGCTTTGAAGATCTCCTGCACCCCGCGAATCTCGTCAACTAAAACCAAATACCCTTGTCTACATGCAGCCTCGCCCCACTAACATGGGTGCGAGGCTTCTGTGATCGGCAACTATCGTCTCTTCTCTGCATCGTTTGCTGCGCTCCTATGCGTGGCTGCCTTGGTATCCACCGCACACGCGCAGGACGTGCAGTACAGCCCCCAGGAAGAACAGATCCCCGGCCCCGCCTGCGCCAATCTGCCGCAGTGGTATCAGGGCAAGCCCCGCACTTGCTCTCCCGGCGAGCTCGCCTTCTGGCTCCATGACATCGAGCACTGGCGCGATGAGCGCCACTTGCGCGTCGGCTACGATCCCTCGGCCTACGACAACCCCGCGCTCAAGTGGACTCAATCCAGCTTCATCCAGCCGCAGATGATGATCCACGACCGTTACTTCTACGACCCCATAGCGCATAAATACACCGTGGACAAGTATCTCGCCGACCTCGACAAGCGCTACGGCGGCATCGACAGCGTCCTCATCTGGCCCACATATCCCAACATTGGCATCGACAGCCGCAACCAGTTCGATCTCTTCGCCGACCTGCCCGGCGGCACCGCCGCAATCAAGCAAATGGTTGACGACTTCCACCGCCACGGCGTCAAAGTCCTCTTTCCTGTCATGGTGTGGGACCAGGGCACGCGCCAGGATCCGCAGATGTGGCAGACCCTCAGCAATGAGCTCGCAGCCGTAGGCGCAGACGGCGTCAACGGAGACACCCTCGACGGCATCCCCATGACCCTCGCCCTCGACTCCGCAAAGAGCGACCATCCCCTCGCTCTCGAACCCGAAACCGGCCTCGCCGCTGACGAGATGGTCAACTACAACACCATGACCTGGGGCTATTGGAACTACAGCTTTGTCCCCGCTGTCAGCCGCTACAAATGGCTCGAACCGCGCCACATGGTCAACATCTCCGACCGCTGGTCGCGCGACCATACCGACAATCTCCAGTTCGCCTTCTTCAACGGCGTAGGCTTCGAAAGCTGGGAAAACATCTGGGGCATCTGGAACCAGATCACCCCGCGCGATGCCGAAGCTCTGCGCCGCACCGCCACCATCGAGCGCACCTTCGCATCGCTCCTCATCAGCCCCGACTGGCAGCCGCACGCGCCTACGCTCAACTTCGGTGTCTTCGCCAGCAAATGGCCCGGTAGCAACCAAACGTTGTGGACCATCGTTAGCCGCAACGGATACGACATCGATGGCCGCCAGCTTCAGGTCCCGCATGAAGAGGGTGTGCACTACTACGACCTCTGGCACGGAATCGAACTACATCCCCGCATCGAAGACAACCAGGCCATCCTCGACTTCGATATGGAAGCCCACGGCTTCGGCGCCATCCTCGAAACAAAACAATCCCTCTCCGAGCTATCCCCCGACATACAAAAGCTCATCAACGAAGAAAAACAGTGGTCCGCCAAACCCCTCAGCGATTACTCCCACGAGTGGAATCCACTCCCGCAGAAGCTGGTCGAAATCCCTAAGACCACACCGGCAACCGCCAAAGCCCCAGCCAACATGATCCTCATCCCCGCCGTCGACTATACCTTCCGCGTCAACGGCATTGAGATCGAGGGCTCCAACGACGACGGCGTCGATGTGCAGTACCCATGGGAAGACTCCCCGCGCCGCTTCCACGATCACCGCATGCACATCGACGCTTTCTGGATCGACAAATACCCCGTCACCAACGCCGACTTCAAACACTTTCTCGATGCCACCCACTACCACCCCGCTGACGATCACAACTTCCTAAAAGACTGGACTCAGAAAGACGGCTCACCATCAACCTTTCCCGATGGTTGGGAAGACAAACCAGTAACCTGGATCAGTCTCGAAGACGCCCGCGCCTACGCGGCATGGGCCGGCAAACGCCTGCCTCACGAGTGGGAATGGCAATACGCAGCACAAGGTACCGACGGCCGCCGCTACCCCTGGGGCAACTTCGAAGGCCCGGCAACACCCAGCGCCGCAGCCGTGCAAACGCAGATCATCTCGCAGCCGCCACCCGCACCCGCAGCACCGGAGTCCTCTCCCACACCAGCTCCAATCAAGGGCTCCAGGCGTAAAGCCGGTCAACAGCCCGCTCCGCCACTGGTGAAACCAGCCCCACAGACAGCACCGCCAACCACGGCAACCGCCGCCGCAAGCTGCCCCACCTGCCCGCCGATCGCCATGGGAGCCACGCCCTACCCCGATCGCGGACGTACCGAACTCCCGCCATCGGAGGTCTACATCCATCCCAACGGCGCAAGCCCCTTCCGCGTGATGGATCTAACCGGCAATATCTGGCAGTGGACCGACGAATACATCGACGAGCACACCCGCTACGCCATCCTGCGCGGCGGCAGCCACTATCAGCCGCAGGGCTCGCGCTGGTACTTCCCCCAGGCCTACGAGCTCTCCCAGCACGGCAAATACCTGCTCATGGCCCCGAGCATCGACCGCAGCGCCACGGTAGGCTTCCGCTGCGTCAAAGACGCGAACTGAGGGCTATCGGCACCTCAGTTCGCGAAGTGCAGTCGTTCACACTCACATTCGATTCCCGCAAAATGGGAACTCCAGTCCTCATTCTTGCTCCATATTTCCTCGCGCGGGTGTTACTGTTACATCTCAATAGAAATTTCAACCCCGCCGCAGAGCGCCGTGTACAAGCTCGACTGCGGCATAGTCACATCCCCATTCAGCAAACAGCACGATTGCACGACCACTTCCTTTCCGAGGTCCGTCCCGTATGCGCCTGCTTGTAGCTGCTGTAGCTCTCTTCACACTGACCGCCCAGGCCGCCGACACCGGCCGCCCATTGCGCGGATACACTGCCGAAACCTCCGCCACTGAAGTTCAGTGGGAACAGAAGTTCCGCGAGATTCCCGACCGCGACCGCCTGCGCGAAAACATGCGCCGCCTCAGCGCTCGCCCACATCATGTCGGCTCGCCCTATGACAAGGACAACGCCGAGTGGCTCCTTGCCCAGCTCAAGTCGTATGGCCTCGACGCCAACATCGAAGAGTTCACCACGCTCTTCCCCACGCCCAAGTCGCGCCTGCTTGAGCTCGAAGGCCCCAAGCCATTCAAGGCCACGTTGCAGGAGCCGGTCATCCCCGAGGACCCCACCTCCAACCAGACCTCCGAACAGCTCCCGACCTACAACGCTTTCTCCCACGATGGCGACGTCACCGCCCCGCTGGTCTACGTCAACTATGGCCGCCCTGAAGACTATGAAGTCCTCGATCGCATGGGCGTCTCCGTCAAGGGGGCAATCGTCATCGCCCGTTACGGCGCAAGCTGGCGCGGCATCAAGCCCAAGGTCGCCGCCGAGCACGGCGCAGTCGGCTGCATCATCTACTCCGACCCAGAACAGGATGGCTATGCGCAGGGCGAAACCTACCCAGCAGGCCCGACGCGTCCACCTGAGGGCGTACAGCGTGGCTCCGTCATGGACATGCCGGTCTACCCCGGCGATCCTCAAACCCCCGGCGTAGGCGCGAAGCCCGGCGTCAAGCTGATCCCGCTGGACGAAGTGAAGACCATCACCAAGATCCCCGTCCTGCCCATTTCCTACGCTGACGCAACGCCGTTCCTCAAGGCCCTCGGTGGCGAAACCGTTCCCATACCGTGGCGCGGCGGCCTGCCGCTCACCTATCACTCCGGCCCCAGCACTGTGAAAGCGCATCTCGCGCTCGCCTTCAACTGGGACCGCAAAACCCTCTACGACGTCGTCGCCAAAATCCCGGGCAGCAAGTATCCCGATCAGTGGGTCATCCGCGGCAATCATCACGATGCCTGGGTCAACGGTGCCGAAGATCCGATCTCCGGAGCCAGCCCCGAGCTTGAAGAAGCACGCTCTTTAGGCGAGCTCGTCAAGCAGGGTTGGAAGCCCTCCCGCACTATCATCTATTGCTTCTGGGACGGCGAAGAACCGGCGCTTCTCGGCTCAACCGAGTGGGCCGAGTATCACGCCGACGAACTGAAGCAGCACGCCGTCGCCTACTTCAACACTGACGGCAACGGCCGCGGCTTCTTCGGCGCCGAAGGCTCGCACACACTTGAGAACTTCGTCAACGACGTCGCCAAGGACATCAAGGACCCTGAAACCGGCATGTCCGTCTGGAAGCGCGCCCGCCTCGCAGACATCTCACGCGCGTCAGCCAAAGACCGCACCGAGCTCCGTACCCGCGCCGACATGCGCATTCCCGCTCTCGGGTCGGGATCCGACTACACCGTATTCATCGATCACCTCGGCGTAGCCAGCGTCAACCTCGGCTACGGCGGCGAAGATACCGGCGGACAGTACCACTCCATCTATGACGACTTCTACTGGTACACCCACTACTCCGACACCGACTTCAGCTACGGCCGCGCCCTCGCCCAGACCGCCGGCACCATGATGATGCGCATGGCCGACGCCGATGTCCTGCCCTTCCAATTCACCGACCTCGCCGACACCGTGCACATGTATCTCACCCAGCTCAAGGAGCTCGATACAGAAGAGCGCGACAAGGCCAAAGAGCGCGACAAGGAAATCTCCGAAGGCGTCTACGATGCGCTCAAAGACCCCAAGAAAACCATGGTCCCCCCGCCTGTGGAGGCCATCCCACCCTATCTCAACTTCGCCCCGCTCGAGCAGGCCTCAGACGACCTGACCGAAGCCGCGCAGACATACGACAAGGCCTACAGCGCAGCCGCCGCGGCCAACCCAGACCCCAAGCTCAATGAAGACCTGATGCGCAGCGAGCGTCTGCTGCTCGACAGCCGCGGCCTACCCAACCGCCCCTGGTTTGAGCACCTGCTCTACGCACCAGGTTTCTACACCGGCTACGGAGTGAAAACCATCCCCGGCGTCCGCGAGGCCATCGAGCAAAAACAGTGGTCCGAAGCCAACGAACAGGTCCGGCACGTCTCCGAAGCCCTCGAACACGAAGTAGACCTGCTAAAAGAAGCCACCAAACTGCTGCCCGCAAAACCCACCGAATAAAACAATGAGGGCGAGATCTTATCCTCGCCCTCATTCCCCATCTTCATTAGTTTCGAACTGCGTGCCTGAGTTCGATACGCTTTGAATCTCTCATCGGTCCACCGTCATTTGGACAATTTCAATCTCCAGTATTGTGCTTCTCTGCAGCTCTGTTTGTCTCCCATGCTGCACCCCTTCTGATAGTTCGCCAGGGCCATATCCGGATCCTTAGCAACACCCGACCCCGAACTGTAACTGTACGCAAGCATCCGGCATCCTTTCGCATCGCCGGCATTGCACTGAGAGCTGTACTCCTGAACAGTGCTGCTCATAGCCGGTTGCGATGCCGCCCCCGAAGGAGCTGGATGATTGGCGGAAGTATCGGCAGCATTCGCTGCTCCCGTAGGCCGAACGCAGAGAGCGCGCATATTTCTGCTGAAGCCAGTAGGCACGCTTGCAGCCGAACCGTCACTAAAGAAAAGCCACATCTTGATATCGTTGTACTGGTCGTTCGTCGAGCTCCATACATTGGCTCCAGTCAGCGTAATTCCCGAAACGATGTGATAGGTCCAGGTCGCGCCCGCTGCATCGCGCGAGACTTGGCCTCCGAAGTTGATTACCTGGTCCCTGTCCAGCGCCGTAGTATTGCGTGTCGAAGACGGATCATACAGAGTTTTCAACTCATCGATCGAGGCCAGTCTCCAATCAGAGAATCCACCCCGCTGAAGCGCCGTGCAGTAATTGTTGGCATCTTTCCATTTCACATTCTTCCTGTTATCGTCGTTCGTCCACATCAGCCCATTTTTCTCATCACACCAGGCGCCCGCTTTACAGTTTGAGTTACCTGCGGCCCCTCCGGTCCCTGACGCAATCTTCGTCATCGCCGCTATCGCCTCTGCTTTTCCCGCTTTGGCTTCCGGGTCTTCCGGCGCACCCATTACGCGATCTGCCATCAATACATCGTCCGCTGCATCGCTGGCGGCCTGATAACTCGCGAGCGCCGGAATAGCGCTTTTGCGTGCCCAGTAGTTTTGCCCGTCCTTTAAGTTGTCACGCATGCGCTGCAGTGCTGAGGCCGCCAGCTGCATGATCGTTGCCCGCTTGGACTGGCCTGTAATCTCGATATGCTCTGCGAGCAGCCTTACCGTTCGTTTCTGCAAAGGATCGTCATCAAACCGGCGAATGATTGTGATCCCCTTCGGTCCCGTCGCCAGCCGCTGCGCATCTCCAGGCGCGACCTGACGAAACGCATACTCCTCTGAGCCCAGCACGGCATCCATCACCTGCGTCCTCGGCTCATAGTCTTTGTACGCAAACGTCTCCTGCTCCGTGTATTCCGCGTTCTTTAGGAAATCGATCCTCGTCTGAAAGACCTTCCCGGCTTGCGCATCCCCCGGATTCGCCTGCAACTCGGCAACCTCGCTGTGCGCCTCTTCCGCCGTCATCTGAGCTACGGTGTCTTTGTTCAGAGCATCCATCACCGCATCAGAAATCCCCAAGCGCGCCAATCGCTGCAGCGCGGCAGCATCCAGCTTGAACCCCACATGGCATCCACGTATGCGCGCCATCGCTACCTCGTCCTGCTTGCGCTGCACATATCCTTCCACCACCACGAGCGTCAGCCGTTTCCCGTCGCGGCAGCTCGGCGCGCCCTGCGCTCGTGCATGCTCCGGAACAGCGATCAAGGCCGCAATCACTGCGGCAAACCAGACAATCAAAGCAACTCCACATCGCTTGCGCCGTGTCTTACTCTCGAATCTCACCGGCGCTGCATAATTCTTCGCTCTCATCTCATTCAGCTCCTGAACATTCCATACCGCTTGATCTTTCAACAGACTCGGAGATACTCGCCGCAAAACCCGCTATCTGCCGGTGCACGCGATTCCACGATCGCGGCAACTCGCCAGCACATTCTGTTTTCCTTTCGAAGCATCGGAGAACCGGTAGCGATCGCAACTCGTGCTCAGACTCTCCGCCTTGCTGTACGCGCTATACGCAGCCGAAAGATCGTCCTTCAGCTCATCGTCATAGCCAGTCTGCAAAAAGGCATCGATCTCCTCGTGAGAGCAAGGCGGCGGAGGCGGAGTCTGCGGAAAGTTGATGGAGACGTCCCGATACTCTCCCGCTGCCAGCGTAATGGTCTTCGTCTGAGGCGAGAGCTTTGCATTGATCGCTTTTGCCTCAATAACTAATGGTTGACCCGGGGTCACTTCACGTCGGCCATCTTTTCCGGTCGGCAGATCGCTCGATGGTTTCCCGTCCACCGTCCAACCGCATTCACGGTTGCAATTCACCGCTAACGTCGCAACCGGTGGCGGCGGGGGAGGCGAATCTTTCTTGGGATGAGTTCTCGACCATACCCCCAGAGCCAGTGCCACGCTCACAATCAGGCCGCCCGCAACCCATATCGCGGTGCGCAAACCTCCCGAGTGTTGTGGTTCCGTAAGCAGCGATAGCGGGACTTTGATATCCGCCGTTTCTTCCGGCTTCGGATCTTCTTTCAACTCCTCGGGCAGGGTATCTTTGCGTATGTCGACGAACGAGCGGGTTTCTCGTTCACCCGGCAGAGTCACTGGTCTTTGCGGTCCGCTTGCTCCGCCCTTGCTTGACGCTTCTCGATCCCACCTCACAGATATCCGTGGTGGCACGCGGTCCGCCTCGGGCCTGTCTAACAGTGGAATTAACTCTTCTGCGCTCTGTGCCCTTTCAGAAAACTGCAGCACCATGCATCGTCGCAGCAAACTCTGATATGGCTCTGGAATTTGAGCGAAGACTTCCTCTGGAATCCCACTGACAATGTCCTCAAGAACCTGCCCTCCGCTAACTTGAGGTCCATCACCTCCGAAAGGTGGCGAGCCGGTAAGCAGTTCATAGGTCATCACGCCAAAACTCCATAGATCGGAGTTTGTCGGAATTACATCTGCAACCCCGTATTGCCTCGGAAAAACCTGCTCCGGAGCCATGTAGTCGAAAGTGCCCATCACAGAAACGCCGCCTGAAGTTACAGCCGACGAACGTGAGACACCAAAATCCGCTATCTTTGCCACCGGAACGCCATCTTCGACGGAGATCAGTACATTTGCGGGCTTCAGGTCGCGATGGATCACTTGTTTGCTGTGCAGATAGCCCAGGCCGCGCAGAATATCTACCAGCAGCTTTCGCCGGTATTGCGGATGAGAACGCAGATACTTGTCGATACGTCCTTCCTCGGCAAGCTCCATCACGCCGACCTCAGTCTTTACGGGCTGGCCGACCTCATTGACGCTGTCGAGCACAAAGTAGGTGATATAGCGGCAGATATTCGGGTTGTTAAACGCAACAGCCCGCTTGATCTCTTTCTCCAGGCTGTATTTCTGTGATTGAGATCGAGAGTAGAATTTGAGCGCTACTCGTCGCCCAAGCCGGTCGGTCGCTTGGTAGACATCGCCGTAAGCGCCACCTCCCAGATAGTCGCTTTGGGGGTCAAAGCTATACTCTGTCCCAAAATCCTTGAGATTCACAAATCTCTCCCGATTCTCTATTCGCCCATTCCGAGCCGGTGCCGTGCTGCCGTTCCTTGTATCTCCTGTACTTCTATGGGTTCGCTGGAGCTTGAAGCGGCAACTCCACAGACGCAGAAATACCCCGCATCACGCTTCTTAAAAAATCATGGGAATATAGCTCCGGCAGAATAGCACACAAAAACTGTCTCATCACACCCGACAGCGTACTCACCCAGCCAGAGTGCTCAACTTTATTGTCGTGTTAACTCGCACCGACTGCGACGGGAACCGCGACGTAGAGACGGCAAACAAAAATTGCCGGAAACCACGCCGGCGATCACCCTCTCTAATTCCGCGCGGCCGTACCTTACCGTCGCTCCATCACAGAACCCACCAGATCCCCAAGCTCCCGTGGCGTGAACTGATTCCCCTCAAGATTCGCCGCCAGCGCCCCATTGCGATCCACGATCACCGTATGCAGCGAATGCGTATAGGCCCCCTCGACCCGCCAGAAATTCATCCCGAACATCCCCGCAATCTGCCTGATTTCCGGCTGCGGCCCTGTCAGAAAATGCCATCGTTCCGGATCGGCCTTCCACACGCCCGCATACTGCGTCAACGTCGCCCCCTGGTCATGCTCCGGATCGATCATGATGGTCATCAGCACCAGGTCGCGCCCCGTACGATCGTGAAATCGCTTCTCCACCTTCGCCAGATTGTTCGATAACCGAAAGCAGTAATTCGGATTCGGACAGCGCGAGTAGCCAAACGTCAGCGCTACCACCTTGCCCTGCATCTGGTCCAGATGCACCGTCTTCCCCGCCTGATCCGTCAGCGCAAAGTCCGGCACACGCTCGCCCACCTTCACTACCTTCGCTGCCGGATCCAGCATCTCGTTCAGCGCCGTCAACTGCCCCGCCTGCATCGGTTCGGACTCGTAATTTCGCGTCGCGCCTTCGTGAATATCTTCCGCATACAGCTTGCTGCCACGCGCATCAATGGTGAAAGAAATTCCAGTCCCAGGCTTCAGCGATCCAAGCACTTTCGCATCGCGCACCAGAAACGGCATCTCCATCGCAGCCATATAGCCGGGTATCGCCTCGCACGACACCATCATCGAATGGTGCGCCGCATCCACCTGCAGCAGAATGCCCTTCGCATCGTGACGCTCTTCCGCTCGCACAGAGACCGATAAGAGCCACATGCCGGCAATAGCCACAACGGCAAGCTTCCTCATCTCGGTCCTCCCAAAGCCATCATTTCGCTGCAACCTTCTCCGCGCCGCCTATGCGGAACTGCTTCCGATCGAGCTTAGTGTACGCGTTCGCAAATTCCTGGATCGCAATGTACTGATCCTTATCCACATCCGTGAAATGCTGCCGCGTATTCGTTGCCGGCCACCAAACATCAATCGACACAATCCGCGCCCCATGCCCCAGCCCAATATCCTGCTCCACGGGATTGCCGCCAAACGAGCTCGTCTCGCCCACGGTGCGATAAATCGACCGCTCGCCATGCCCGTCGTTCTCGACCGTTACATGAATCCGCGCGCCAATCGCAGCCTTGTTGCTCTTCACGCCCGTCAGCCGCACATTGATCCAGTCGTTGTCGTTCCCCGGATTCTGGAATACCCGCATCACATGCTTGTCTGAAGGCACCGCGCCGCCCAACCCCGCCAGAATATCCTCATGCCCATTCCGTTCGAGATCGGCAAACGCAATCCCATGCCCTTTGTGCAGTTCGCCCGTGCCCGATGACGCCGTGATATCCGCGAAGCTCTTCCCGCCGTCGTTCCGCAGCAGCACATGCGGCATCAACGAAGCCAGCGAAGGTTGCCCCTCTCCAAGATAGATATCCAGAAACCCATCGTTGTCCACATCGCCGAAGTTCGACCCCATCGGCATATACACCTTGTCCAGCCCCACCTTCGCCGTCACATCCTCAAACGTGCCATTGTGCAGGTTGCGATACAGCTTCACCGTTTCCGTCATATGCGGCAGACCGAGATAACTCCGCAGCACCTCTTCCATCGAGCTGAAATAGCAGTTCACAAACAGGTCCGGCCATCCGTCATTGTCATAATCGAAAAACCACGTTGCAAAGCTGTAGTAAGGCGCCTGCACGCCCGCCTGCCTGCCTACCTCGGTAAACGTGCCGTCGTGGTTATTGTGATAGAGAAAGTTCGCGCCCGTCACATTCGATACGTAAAAGTCCACATAGCCGTCGTTGTCATAGTCCGCAGCCGTCACGCCCTTGCTGAACGCCGTCTTATCGATTCCGGCATGATGCGAAATGTCTTCAAATGTGCCATCACCCTTGTTGCGAAACAACTGGCTTGGTGAATTCTCGTTGCCGATAAACAGATCCAGATACCCATCGTTATCGATATCCGCAAACACCGCCGTCTGCGATGCAGTCGCCGGATCAGCAAGCCCGCTCTTCGCGGTTACGTCCGTAAACGTGCCATCGCAGTTGTTCTTCAGCAGCGACCTCCGGTTCGCCACCTCCCAGCCTCCGCGCAGCACCAACAGGTCCACGCAGCCGTCGTTGTTGTAATCCGCCTTAACGATATTCAGACCGCCAACCTGCTTCGCCAGCCCCGACTGTTGACTCCTGTCGCTAAACGTTCCATCTCCGTTGTTATGGAAGAAATGCAGCGGCTGGCACATATCCATACTCGAAGTGATCACATCGAGTTGCCCGTCATTGTCGAAGTCGTCCACAATGACGCCGCCTGCACCCGAGAACACATTCAATCCCGCCGCTGGAGCCACGTCCTTGAATCGTCCGATACTTTCCTTCGACGCAAACACCTTCTCCGGAATCACGTCCGCCGCCGGCACCTGCGCCGGATATCCGCCCACCGTCATGTAAGCCAGATTCAGAAGCCACTTCACCTCCAGGCTCTCCGGCTTCTGCTTCAGATACTGCGTGAAGTACTCAATGGCAATCTTCGAGTTCTCCTGCTTTGCAAAACTCTGCCCCGGCTGCGGCGGAAAGATGCCCAGATCCCCTGGATTCCGATACACTCCGTTATCTGTCTCTGCCAGATGCAGATAACTCACACCCAGCGCCTCTTGCAGATACGGCAGCGCTCCCGGTACGCCAGTCTGCGCAATTGCATACGCCTTCTTCCACTCGCCGATCGATTTCTCCATCTGCCCGGTGTACGAATAGAGCTGTGCCAGCGTCGCATGTCCCTGCAGCAGCTTCTCCGGCACAGCCCGGCTCGCGGGGTCCGCATCCGCTCGCGGCAAAATCTGCTCGATCCGCCCAACCGCAGAAGCATAGGAATCCGTGCGTATCTTGCACACCTCGTTCGGGTCCTGCTGCCAGCCCTCCGGCTTGGGATAGACCTGAAGCGCAGCATTCGCCTCAGCCATGCCCGAGATATCGATCGTGTCGCGCACCGCTCCCTGCGAAATCAGCGCCTTGATCCGCTCCGCATTCAAATCCTGCGTACGCGGTGCGGTAGCAAAGACCGTCAAAACCGCAAAGCCGGATGAGATCTGGGCCACGCCGGAAAACTGCCCAGCCTTCAACCCCTTCGCCGCTTCGCGCAGTGCCGGATTGAGCTCCGATAGCCGCAGGCGGCCCATTGAGCCGCCGTCCTTCGCGGTGGCGTCGATCGACTTCTCCTTCGCCAGCACCGCAAAATCCATCCCGGCACGCAACTGCTTCAAAGCATCCTGCGCTTCACTCTCTTTCGCTGTGACAAGGATGCCCAGATTCACCGGGGCGAGATTGCCCCGCTCCGGACTCACCTTGTTCGCAGCCTGCGCTGTCTGAGCGCAAAGCACCGCTGGCCACCACGCTCCGGCAGCACACAGCACAACAATTACCAGCACGTCCACAATTCGAAAGGGCTTTAATCTTCGAGCTCTATGCTTCGGCATTCGTCTCCCAGCAACTCCAGCAATTCATTGCTCCAACGAGCGTTCCGCAGCAAAGAACTTATAGCCGGATTCAACTAACAGGATAGACGACCCAACACATAAGCAAGCCGCACAAATCCTGCACTGAACGAAGGAGCACAATCCGAAATTTCCAGGAGCGTGAACACATCCTCAAGAACTCAAGGCTGAGTAGACTTGACCAGCTCACTCGTCATTCCCCAGGGAAAAACTTCCTTAACCAGGAAACGCGGCGTCTGCTGATTGATGAAAACTTCGAACGTTTGCGCTCCACCCTTTTTCTCGGTCGTATAAAGAATTCGGATTACGCGAAACTCTCCCGCTCGCACATGAATGGTTTCCATCCCTTTCACCGTGGCAACGATTCGCGAGTTCCCATCCTTAGGGTCATATACGTGAAACATGAACATCTCCGACTCTTTATATGATTTCAACGCCATGACGGCTGCCCAGTCGATCCTCTGGTCAACAGTGTCAGCCGCGACCTGTTCATCAATGCGCCGGTCGATGAAACCATTGTGATAGCGCGTCGCCGCAACTCCAGAGACATGGTTGCGAGAGTATGCGAGATCAAAAGCCTTATGCTGCCCGCCGTCACCTCCAAAAGTCAGCTCGGCAGAGACAGGACTAAAGTCAGGTGTAGTCACAGCCTTCCAACGCTGATCCGACGCCCCTTCGACAACGTTCGAAAAGATGTATTGCTGTCCTCCCTCCGAACGCTGAATTCTTATCTTGCTTTCGCCGACGATCTTCCCGTTATAGCTATCGGAATACTGGAGTGTCCCCAATTGCAGCCTGTCCGCTTCGAAGCGCTGGCCGCTATCCAGAGATGATGTCTGCGTTAACGCCTGCGACCCCAGAAGAACGAGCGAGCTAATCCAAATGATGCTGCGCATAGGACTCAGTTTAGCCTTTAATAGGCACGTATTACACGCTTCCACTAGGTTGCCCGGAAAGGTGATGCGGTATCCTCCAGCTAGCCGACGCATGCTTACCGAGCAAAGAAAATTGCCATTAGAGAAGCTCGCTTCACATCACAGCGAGATCAGAGGCCTTCATCCCCTAATCCTTGATTCCTGCCTCTTCCGTATCCATCCACCCAGCCAGCTCTGCGGCAACGCCAGCACCACCAGCGCCCACGGATACCACCGCGACCCCATTGCGCCATTCCAGTCCGCCACCACACCGCCAAGATTCACCACCACGCCGATGCATCCCAGTACCATCGCATGCAGCATCGGCCTCGACGGAGCCAGCCGCGCCGTCACATAGCTAGCCAATACGCCATAGAGCGTGCGATACGCTGTCGCCAGCAGCAGTACACCGTCACTAGCGATTCTTCCCAGTGCGGGCAAAACCCCGGCTCTCACCAGCAAAAGGTCAGTAACCGTCGAGAGCACCACAACAGTCAGAACTCCCGTTACTCCCGCCAGAATGCTCCGCCCAACGTTCCTCGCAGCCATTCCACCCTCCGGCCCACAAATCTCCGCCACAACACTATGCGCTGAAGAGCGTTAATCTCCATACAAAAATCGCCGGGCATCGGTGAACTCGATGCCCGGCGATCTCGTTTGTTATTCCCTAATCCCTGGTCCGTGCCTTTATGCCGTCGCCTTCGCGACCAGGAACTTCTTCAGCGAAGAGAACCCCAGATAAGCAGCGGCTAGCAGCGACACCCACGCGCCCATGCCAACCGAGATCTGCTTCATGATCTCCTTGCGCATTTCCTCTGCCGCTTCTGCCGGCGCGCCTTCCATGCCGGAGCCGAGTCCATGCCGGATCATCAAACCAACCAGCAGCATAAACACCAGTGGTAACAGACCTGCCAGCGCAGCCCGTTTGTCCTTCCAGAACGCACCAACGAACGGCCCCACCAGTGCAATAATCGCCAGGAAACCGTAGAACCCCGTGCTGCCATGCGTCCCCATCGATTGCATTGCCTCCATAACGTTCGAGGCATTCAGCAGCGACAGCACATGCCAGAAAGTAAAACTGAACTTGCCGACGAATCCACCGTCGACCGTTACCGCGGCCAGAAAGAACCAGCCCACAATCAGCGCCGCCGTGGCAATCAACGTCGGCATGCCAAACTTCGCCACCGCCGTCGAGGCGAGCGCGGAGCTGCGTTCCTTCGCCAGCGCTATCGCGCGCTCGGTCTGTTCCTTCGCCAACTGCGATTCTGAGACAGCCGTCATCGCAAACAGCGCGCCATCAGCGCTGAAGTCGACATCCACCATGGTTCCAGGCTGCGGCAGTGTTGCTGACCGCCAAACGCCTTCCATCGGGAACGTAAACTGTTGTCCATCCACTATCACCAGACCCGGCCCGTTGGTCGGATCGCGCAAGATCTTTCCTCGCTTACTCATCTCACCCTCCTCGCAACCCGTTTGAATTTCCCATCGGTTTCGGGTTGTTGCCGCTTCCCGCAAGTGCTACCATCGCGCCAAGAACAAAACGGTCATTCTGTTCCCCCGTGATGTCTTGCTTGCAAAAGCGTTCCTGCGGCCTTACCGCAGCTCTCTCTGCCACCTAAAGCGCAGATCCTGGGGGAAATCAGTCATGCAGCAGGAAAAATCCGAAATATTTTCCGAATTGCCGCGCGAATCTTTCAGTCCCGCGTTGCCGCGTCATGCACTCGACGATCTCTTCAGCGCCACTTATGAAGAGCTGCGCCGCCTCGCGTCCGCTATTCGCCGCACCGACTCCAACGCCACCGTCAGCGCTACCACGCTCGTCAACGAGGCATGGATCAAGCTTTCGCACTCTCCCGACTTCGCCTATCAGTCGCAGCTTCATTTCAAGCGCATCGCCGGTCGAGCCATGCGCCAGTTGCTCATTGAAGCCGCACGCCGCAAGCACGCCAACAAACGCGGCAACGACTTTGCATTCGTCACCTTCGACGAAGCCATCCAGCACGGTCCCGCGCGCGCCGGCGAGTTGCTCGCCATCGACGCCGCGCTGGACAAGCTCACCGAGCTGAGCCCGCGGCAGGCCATGGTCGTCGAGTGCCGCTTCTTCGCCGGCATGGACGCCACTGAAATCGCACAAGTCCTCGAAATCTCCGAGGCCACTGTGCAGCGCGACTGGCGCGCCGCGAAAGCGTGGCTCGGCTCGGCGCTCCGTCAGCAGAGCTAGCCAATCCTGCGAATCGCGAAGGGGTCATGGATACTGCAACATGGGAGAAAATTCAGACGCTCTTTCACCAGGCGCTCGACCTGCCCGAGCCCGAACGCGAAGCCTTCCTCAATGAATCCTGCGCAGATGAGCCCTCGCTTCTCGCTGAGCTCCGCGCCATGCTCGCCGCCGATGCCAAAGACTCGCTGCTCAATGAAGATCTAGCCCGCGTCGCCGCCGATGTCATCGAAGATCCATCCGCATCGCAACACCTCACCCGTACCTTCGGCCCTTACACCACAATTCGCTTTCTCGGCGAGGGCGGCATGGGCGTCGTCTACCTCGCGCAACGCAAAGACCTCGGCGGCCACGTCGCCATCAAAGTCCTGCGCGACGCATGGCTCAGCCCCTCGCGCCGCGAACGCTTCGTTAGCGAACAGCGCACCCTGGCCCGGCTCAACTACCCCTCCATCGCCCACCTCTACGACGCCGACACCCTTCAAGACGGCACGCCATGGTTCGCTATGGAGTACGTGCATGGCATCTCGCTCACAGCATGGTGCACCAAACACAACTGCTCCATCACCCGCCGCCTGCAGCTCTTCCGCACCGTCTGCGACGCTGTCCAATACGCACATCAGCAGGCCGTTATCCATCGCGACCTCAAGCCATCCAACATCTACGTCAAAGACGACGGCTCCATCCGCCTCCTCGACTTCGGCATCGCCAAACACCTTGAAACCCTCGAAACCCCGGCCAGCCACACGGTGACCAGCCTGCGCATGCTAACCCCGGCCTACGCATCGCCCGAACAGATCCGCGGCGAAGCCGTCTCCGTGCAGGCAGACGCCTACTCACTCGGCATCATTCTCTTCGAGCTCCTCACCGGCTCATTGCCCTACGATCTCTCCGACCTCACACCCGGCGAATCCGCCACACTCCTGCTCGATCACGACACACCAAAACCCTCGATCCTCGTAGCTCGCAATATCGCAGCCGGTAAACCCGCGCTCACCGCCAGCCGCCGCGAATGGGCCGACCTCGACGTCCTCTGCCTCACCGCCCTGCACAAGGATCCCCAGCGCCGCTACCGCTCCGTCGACGCGCTCATCCGCGACATCGACCACTTCCTTCAGCGTGAGCCGCTCGACGTCCGCGGTGATAGTGTCTGGTACCGCGCCAGCACCTTCGTCCGCCGCAACCGCCGTCCCGTAGTTGCAGCCACGGTCGTCATCTTGCTCATCGCCGCGTTGCTCACCTGGTCGACCCTGCGCATCGCTCGCGCCCGCGACGCGGCACTCGCCGAGGCAGCCCGCACCGCCCGAGTCCAGAGCTTTCTCGTCAACCTCTTCGATGGTGGCGATCAGGAAACCGGTCCCTCCGGCGATCTCCGCGTAGTCCAGCTCATCGACCGTGGCGCCGTCGAGGCCAATGCTCTAAGCGCCGCCCCACGCACCCAATCCGAGCTCTTCGAGACCCTGGGTACGGTCGAAGATCATCTCGGCAAGTACGACAAAGCCGACCAGCTCCTGCATTCCTCTCTTGCGCTGCGCACAAAGCTCAATGGTCCGGAAAGCCCTGAAGCGGCCGAAGCACTCCTGGACATCAGTAAGCTCCGCATGGATCAGGCGCGCTTCGACGAAGCCGAACAACTCGCACGTCAGGCCCTCGCCATCGACAACAAGCAGCTCCCGCCTTCGCATCCAGCGCGCGCCAAGGCCATCTCCGTCCTCGGCATGGTTCTTGAAGATCAGGGCAAATATTCGGAAGCCATCCCCATCCTGCAGCAAGCCGTCGATCTCCAGTCCGCTCCCGGCGGCATCGAAACTGATCTCTCCGCCAGCCTCACTGAACTCGCCAACTGCCAGTTCTACTCCGGCCATCTCGACATCGCCAACGATCTCAATCTACGTGTGCTCGCAATCGACCGCCGCCTCTACGGCGAACGCAATCCACAACTCGCCGACGACCTCATCAACCTCGGCGCAGTGCAACAGGAATGGGGCCACTACGCCGAAGCAGAGCGCTACGACCGTGAAGCACTCGCCATCGAGCGCGGTTTCTACGGCAATGACCACCCCGAAACCGCTTCTGCCATGACCCTCCTCGGGCGCGCGCTCGTTTCCGAAGGCAAAGCCGCCGAAGCCGTCACGCTCCTCAAGTCAGCTCTTGTCATCGAAGAGAAAGCCTACAGCGCTCTCCACCCCCGCATCGCGTCTACACTCAACGATCTCGGCCACGCCGCGCAAAAAGCAGGCAACTTCGACGAAGCCCGCCAGGACTTCCAGCGCATGGCCGAAATCTACCGCTCCGTCTATAACGGCAAGCACTATTACATCGGCGTCGCGCTCGCCAATCTCGCCTCTGTCGACATGGACCAGAAGCAATATCCTGCCGCCGAGCAACACTACCGCGAAGCGCTCGCTATGTACGCGCAAACCCTGCCGGCAACACACAAAAACACCGGCCTCACCCACTGCCTGCTAGGCCGTTTGCTGCTCCACGAAAGCCGCTACGAAGAGGCTGCCAAAGAATCCACCACCGGTTACCAGATCCTCAAACAACTCCTCACCCCTCCCACCGAAACCCTGCAACAAACGCGCACCGACCTCCAACAGGAATACGCTGCTCTTCACCAGCCCATACCGGTGCTTTGAATTACCACCGAGGACGGGTGGGCGACGTTTTCGTTTTTGTCAGCGTCAGCTACGTTTGGCGGTTCCCCGGAACGGGACTCTGATAGAGAGGTGTATGGTCCTCGATGATCTGCGCCTGAGGTTCAACAAAGAGAGTGCGCAAACAGTCGTTTGCCTTCTCGATAAGATCATGCGGGAACTTGTGATCGTAACCTCGGCAGCGCTTGTACAGTTCTATGCCTAGCCGGCTTGGGGTGATATCAAAGCTATCCACCGGCCTGTAGGACGTGAAATCGAATAGCTTCTCCATCAATCCCAGGTGATACAAATATGCCGTGTCCTGGCTGGCGCGATTCAGGTCCGTCCGGTCCGCGATGCGTTTCATCTCCTCGGTGCTCAGAGTGACAGCGGCGCCAGGGACAGCGTGATCCTCCGTTACGGTCTCCAATGCCCGCTCACACCCGTAGACCCAGATCCTGGCCTGTTCCGGTCCAACATGGCCCAGCAGGTCCACACACACCAGGTTGGTGTCGTCCGGCGTATCGATTGTGCAAGACCCAACCAGCAGGCCAGCCCATAAGTGCAGCAGCACCTCATCCTGGACCCAGCTGCCTTTACGCAGCAGATGCGCCAGCAGCTTCGGATGTGCGCGCATGCGGTCAAAATGCGGATGCGTGGCAAGCTGTTCCTCGGCGAGAATCGTGATCTTGAGAAGGCTCGCAACACTGAGCGGGTTAAGTTGCCCGCCGAGTAGCGCAATTGCTTCCCCAGCCTCGGACCCACACAGATGGCACTCAAAAAGGATCGTCCGGAGCATGCGGAACATTTCTTCGATCTGAGCTTTGTCCGAGAGCAGAGCGATGTTCCGAACCATCACGCTCCACAGCGTTGCGTCGAGCCCCGTTGGCAGCACAAACGATAGCCCAAGGCCATCCTCTCCCTGTCGCACTACTCGGGCGTGGATGGAAATCCGGGAATCGGTTTTCTTCCCCGGGCTCGCTTCCTCCAGCAAAATCTCAGCCTCTTCCAGCAGGGTCAGGTTGATGACTTCGCCGGTGCCAAGGCGCTTTTCCGTAGCCAGGTAGACGCCACTTGAGCTGATGTTCTTGACGCCGGCAGCCCAGGATGCGGAATGAGGCGACTCATAAAGCGCCCCAAGCCGGGACGCGGCAAAGCGTTCTGCCCGCGGCTGCTCATCGGAGCTGAGCCGACGGAGCACTTCCTTCAAGTTGGTCAACTTAAACATCGTTCCGATTCCCCCGGCCCCACCGAGCCAGCCACGAAATTCCCTTCTTCAGATGGCGCGCCGACTCCATAGGGGTCAAGCCTGCGTCGCGAATGCTTTCCATCCAATTGGTTGGTCAACCACTCTACTACACAACAGCGGAGCCTGTCAGACCTGCTCCGCCCGCCCATTCATCAGATTACCGGAAACCCAAAGCTCCCAGCCGCTGTTTACTGTTCACTCTCCACGGCGATCCTTTGGTAGACTTCCCCCGCCATGAAAATCCGTCCCGTTAGCCTTCTCCTTCTCGCTGCATCTCTGGCCGCGACCGTCTACGCGCAGGATGTCATTCACCTCTATCCGACTGATGCCGCGACCCCACCGAGCTATCCCGAAAAGGAGTACTACTCCAACGTCTGGCGCACTGAGGTCGTTACCAACGTCACGCAGCCCACACTCACCGTCTTCCGTCCCTCGCCCGACGTGAAGAACGGCTCCGCCATCGTCATCTGTCCCGGCGGCGGCTTCATGGCCCTCTCCATCTCCAGCGAAGGCAATGACGTTGCCCGCTATCTCGCCGCACGCGGCATGACCGCCTTCGTCCTCAAATACCGCCTGGCCCAAACCGACGAAGACGCCACGCAGGAGTTCGCCACCCTCTACCAGGACAAGGTGAGGTTCGGAGAGATGATGAAGACCGTAGTGCCCCAGTCAGTCGCCGACGGATTGGCAGCCGTCACATACGTCCGCCAGCACGCCTCCGATTACGGCATCTCACCCGATCGCGTCGGCATCATCGGCTTCTCCGCCGGCGGCACCGTAGCAGCCGAAGTCGCTTTTCGCTACAGACCCGAAGGCCGCCCCGCATTCGCCGCACCCATCTACTCCGGCGGACTTCCGGCCGACATTCCCGTTCCGGCTGACGCACCGCCCATGTTCATCGCTGCCGCCACTGACGACAATCTGGGACTAGCACCCATGAGCATCGATCTATATCAACGCTGGACCGCAGCCCACAAATCTGCCGAGTTGCATATGTATGCCAAAGGCGGCCACGGCTTCGGCATGCACATCAATCACATCCCCACCGACAACTGGATCGACCGCTTCGCAGAATGGCTGACAATGGAAGGCTTTCTGAACAAATAACCGCCGCTAGATGTGAAGTTTCAGCAGGTTGTCCATTCCTGTGACGATTCGCCGCTGAAAAGCGGCGAATCGTCACGCAACCAGGTCTGCGATCCCGAGTTGTTGTCGAGCGAACGGTGAGAAGTTCGCTCGATGTGCGTTATGCTTTCAGGCTGGCCATGTCGATTACGAAGCGGTATTTTACGTCGCTCTTGAGCATACGGTCGTAGGCTTCGTTGATCTTCTGGATGGGGATCAGTTCGATGTCGCTGGTGATGTTGTGCTTGCCGCAGAAGTCGAGCATCTCCTGAGTTTCTGCAATGCCGCCGATGGCTGAGCCGGAGAAACTGCGGCGGCCGAAGATGACGGTAAAGGCAGAGATAGGCAGCGGCTTCTCCGGCGCGCCTACGGTGCAGAGGGTGCCATCGACCTTGAGCAGATTCATGTAGGCGTTGACGTCGTGCTCGGCGGAGACGCAGTCGAGAATGAAGTCGAAGCTCCAGGCGTGCTTGTTCATTTCGGCAGTGTTTTTGCTGATGACGACTTCATCTGCGCCGAGGCGTTTGGCGTCTTCGACCTTGCCTGTTGAGGTGGTGAAGAGAACGGTGTGCGCGCCGAGAGCGTGAGAAAACTTGACACCCATGTGGCCAAGTCCGCCGAGTCCGATGATGCCGACTTTCTTGCCCGGGCCTGCTTTCCAGTGGTGCAGCGGTGAGTAGGTGGTGATGCCGGCGCAGAGTAGTGGCGCAGTGGCGGCGAGGTCGAGGTTTTCAGGCACATTGAGGACAAAGTGTTGATCAACGACGATGGAGTCAGAGTAGCCGCCGTAGGTGACTTTGCCGGTGTGCTTGTCGGGCGAGTTGTAGGTGAGGGTCATGCCCTGGGTGCAGAACATTTCCATGTCGGCTTTGCAGAGAGGACAGGCACCGCAGGAGTCGACCATGCAGCCGGTCGCTACCTTGTCGCCGACTTTGAATTTCTTGACTTCGGAGCCGACGGCGGTGACGCGGCCTACGATTTCATGACCGGGAACGCAGGGATATGTGGTTGGCGCGGAATCGTGCCATTCGTCGCGGTATTGGTGAAGGTCAGAGTGGCAGACGCCGCAGAAGAGGATTTCAAAGGCTACATCGGTGGGGCCGGGTGTGCGACGTTCGAAGTTCCACGGAGCGAGAGGAGCGGTGGCGGAGTGAGCCGCAAAGGATTTCGCTGGAGTAGACATGCTGGGAATTCTCCTTGTGACGAGCTTTGCCCTGAGTAATAGAAATTTTGCTTGGCCGGGACATTCCGGCGGGCATTCGGTCACGGATTCCATGAGAACGCGTGAGGGGCAGCTTGCGCCATACCTGGAATTGCGTGTTTCTTGCCTGATTCTCCAGAATTGAGGACTCGATAGCGCGGCCTCAGCTAGGCTTAAGAGATGGATGCGATGGAGAAGAACCGGCGGCGGATGGCGGATCTGCTGCGTGCGATGGCGAGGCAGGATGGAACGCGGGAGTCGCTGCTGGACGGGGTGAAATTGTTAAGGGCAAGTTGCGCGACGAAACGGATTCCAGTGATGTATGAGCCGAGTATTGTGATTGTGGCGCAGGGGCGGAAGCGGGGATATCTTGGCGATCAGCGGTTTGTCTATGACTCCAGCCATTATCTGACGCTGACGGTGCCGCTGCCGTTTGAGTGCTCGACGGAAGTTGCGGAGGATGGGCCGTTTCTCGCTGTCGGAATACGGATCAATCTGGCTGTCCTGAGCGAGTTGACGATGAAGCTGGGCGCACGGGATTCGGCGGGAGCAGGCGAGAGCAGCGTGACGGCGACGGAGATGGATGAGGCGCTGAGCGATGCGGCCGTGCGGCTGCTGGAGTGTTTGCAGTCGCCGGTTGATGCGGCGGTGCTGGGTCCGCAGGTGGTGCGGGAGATTATTTATCGCGTGCTGTGCGGCCGGCGGGGCGGGGCACTGCATGCGCTGCTGGAGATGGATGGTACGCGGCTGCAGATGCACCGGATTCTGCACCGGATGCACTCGGAGTATGCGCGGCGGTTTGAGGTGCCCGCGCTGGCCTCGGATGCGGGGATGAGTGTGTCGGCGCTGCATCACCATTTCCGGGAAGTCACTGGGAACTCGCCGCTGCAGTACCTGAAGACGGTACGGCTGCACAAGGCGCGGATGCTGATGGTGCAGGAGTCGCTGCCGGTGGCGATGGCCGCCGATCGCGTGGGGTATGAGAGCGCTTCGCAGTTCAGCCGCGAGTTCAAGCGGCTGTTTGGGTATTCGCCCGTGGATGAGACGCAGCGGCTGCGAGCGGCGTTTGGGGCAGCTAATGCAGGGACCAGGGATCGGGGAATAGGGAATAGGGAATACGAGCGATGAATCAGAAATAACCGAAGGCATTTCGATTAGCCCCAAATCAAGTTCCTCCAGACTGGAGTGGCAATTAGCCGAATCTCAAAATTGGCGATTGACACGGGTCGAGTCAGTTGATATCAACATAAAATCCGGCCCCTCGGGGTCCGTTCAGGGTCGGAGCGACTGGCTGCGAATTTCCCCATGCTTGCGGCGCGGAGGTTTATATGGGCTTTTTACGGGATCTGAGGATTGCTGTGCGTTCGCTGGCGCGGGTGCCGGCGGTGTGGGTGACGGTTGCGCTGACGCTGGCGCTGGGCATTGGCGCGAATGCCGCCATTTTCAGCGTCGTGCGTGGAGTGCTGCTGAAGCCGCTGGCGAATCGCGATGAGGATCGCCTGCTGTACATACGGCAAAGCGCTCCCGGACTGCACGAGGCAAATGCAGACTTTTCGGTGCCGGAGATTGCCGACCTCAGCAAGGGGTTGAAGACGGTCTCAAAGATAGGCACCTTTTCGGAAATCGATTTCACGATCGTTGGGTTGGGAACGCCTCGCGAGGTGCCGGCCGGCGTGGTGGATGGTAACTACTTCCAGGTGATGGGATTGCGGCCGGTGCTGGGTCGGCTGCTCGGTCCTGGAGATGACGGTCCGAACGCACAGGGCGCGGTGGTGCTGACATACAAGTTCTGGAAGACGTCGCTGCATTCAGAACCCAATGTTCTGGGCAAGGTGGTGCGCCTGGAGAGCGCCATGGGCGCCCGGAACGCCACGATTGTCGGCGTGTTGGAGCCGTCGGTGCCGTACCCGGTCGCAACAGAAATCATTGCGAATGTCGTGACCAGTCCGCATCACCTGTCGGCAACGATGGTGCAGGGACGCGAGCACCGCATGACGGAGATATTCGCCCGGTTGGCGCCGAATGCGACGCTGGAGCAGGCGCGGGCGGAGTTGACGGCAACAGACGAAGCCATGATGAAGTCGTATCCGGAGATTTACAAACCGGATTATCACTACACCATCGCAGTGACGCGCATGCATGACCAGATCAACGCCCGCGCCAACATGATTCTCTGGGTACTGTTTGCGGCCTCGGGCCTGCTGTTTGTGATTGCTTGTTCGAACGTGGCGAATCTGGTGCTCGCGCGAACTGTGCGCCGCGAGGCGGAGCTTGCCGTGCGTTCGGCGCTGGGCGCGACTACTGCCGCGTTGCGAAGGTCGTTGCTGGCGGAGAGTCTTGTCCTCTGCGTGAGCGGCGTGGCCGCAGCGCTGCTGCTGGCTTGGCCCATGGTGATGGTGCTGGGCAAGTACGCCGCGCGATTCTCCGTGCGCGCCGACGGCCTCACACTCGACGCAAGCCTGGTGTGGTTTGGCGTGGCGCTGGCTTTGGCGGCTGCGGTATTCCTGGCATACATTCCGCGGCTGCCCGCACAAGACGCATTGCGCAGCGCGGGACTCGCCGCGGTAGGCGGCAAGGTGACCAGCGGCAGCAACCGCAAGCTGCGCACCTTTGCGGTGGCGCAGATTACAGCGTCGTTCCTGCTTCTGGCCGGTGCAGCTGTGCTGCTGCGCACGCTGTACGAACTGGAGCAGGTGCAGCCTCCCTTCGACACAGCAAAGGTGCTCGCAGTCAATCTGCCCGTCCTTTCCTATGGCAAGACCCCCGAGCAGGTGCAGCAGTTCTATCGCGACATCAAGCAGCGCGTCGGCGATCTGCCAGGCGTTGAAAATGTGGCGACCGGCTTCAGCGTTCCATGGCGCGATGGGCAGGCGCTCAACATTCAGTTCGCCTTTGCCGTCGATGGAGCGAAACAGCTGAACGGCAAGGCGGACTGGCGAGCGAATTTCCGGTCGGTATCGCCAAACTTCTTCGGCACGCTAGGCATGCCCATCATTGAGGGCCGCGATTTTCGCGACTCGGACCGCGACGGCACAGAGAAAGTTGTGATCATCAGCCAGAGTCTCGCGAAGACTCTGTTTCCAGGGCAGGAGGCGCTGAACCGCGAGCTCAAATGGACGGACGGTGTAATGAAGTTCATCGGCATCGGCTATGAGCCGCGCAGAATCGTGGGCATCGTACCCGATCTGGACGACGAGAACATCATTCCCAACCCCGGCATGACTATCTATCAGCCCACCGATCAGGAGGGATGGAACGGGCGGCTGTTCGTCCGCACCAAGGGCGATCCATACACGATGGTGCCGCAGATCACGCAGACGATTCACTCGATGGATCAGGACCAGCCCATCGAGCGCGCAAGCACTCTGGGCGATATTCGCGCAGAAGTGCTCACGCCAGACAAACTCAATGCGGTGGTCTTCGGCGGATTCGCTGCCGTGGCGCTGCTGATCTCGGTCGTCGGCGTCGCCGGTGTGCTCGCCTTCTCCGTAAGCAGCCGTACGAGGGAGTTTGGCATTCGCATGGCGATGGGCGCGCAGCCGAAAGACATTCTCACGGATGTGCTGACGCAGGGTGTGACGATGGCGGCGATTGGCGTGGGCGTCGGGGTGATAACGGGCTTCGCGATTTCTCAGATTGTGTCGCGGTACGTGGCGGGGATTCAGCAGCCGGGGTGGATCGCGTTTGTGGTTTCGGCTGGCGTGATTCTGGGCTCAGCGGTGGTGGCGGCAGCTGTGCCGGCAATGCGTGCGGCGCGGGTGAATGCTGTGGAGGCGCTGCGGGCCGAATAGATACAGGAATCACGGAGAAACAAGCGGCGCGCAGACTGATCCATTCTTATTTAAGGCAGCAATCGCCAGGTCTGTTATGGATCAACTGATTCATGCGGCTTTGTTCGTCTGTCTGCAATGAGCACAACGAACTTAGGATTTATGTACTCACACCACGAAAAGCGCGACCGCGGCGGCAGTCATTAGAACCGCACACGCCCAGCCCAGCCATTTCATCAGGGGCGAATTTGTGCGAGTACCCATCACCTTCTTATCGCTTGTCAGCAAAACAACAAGGACTACTAATGGTGGCGCCAGGATTCCATTGAGAATTGCCGACCAGAAAAGCAGTTTGACGGCATTCAAGCCAATGAAATCGAAGATGAGGCCGATGCAAATGGACACCGCAATGACTGCGTAGAAGTTTTGTGCAAGCCCGGGCTTGAGGTTGAGCGATGCCGCTCTCCATTGCGCTCCCTCAGCGACAACATAGGCACACGATCCAGCGAGAACGGGAACAGCCAGCATGCCTGTTCCGATCATTCCGAGCGTGAAAAGCCAATAGGCTCCTTTTCCAGCAAGAGGCCGCAAAGCCTCCGCGGCCTGCCTTGCGGTTTCAATGTTCTTCTCTCCGTGAGCATGCAGGGTCGCTGCCGTTGTCAGGATGAGGAAGTACATTACGAGATTGGAAAGAAGCATGCCCGTGAAAACGTCTTTCTTCGCCGCTCGAAGTTCTGCGTTTGTTGAGCCTTTCCGTTGCGCCACGGTTACCTTGCCCTGATCCCTGTCTTCCTCTACTTCCTGAGCAGCCTGCCAGAAAAATAGATACGGCGAGATGGTGGTTCCGAGGATGGCGACGAGAACGGAAATATATTCTTTCGTCCATTCAAAATGAGGAACAAGCGTGAAGTGAAGGACTGCTTTCCAGTCTGGATGGGCGAGAAACGCTGTGATGACATACGCAAACAATACGAGTGTCAACCATTTGAAGATGCGCGCCATCGTGCGATAAGAGGTCCAAAGCAGAAGGGCCAGAATGACTGCAGCGAAGAACGGTGTCCAGAGGTATGCCCGGATGTGGGTGATCATCTCCATGGCGTCGCCCATGCCTGCAAGATCGGCGCCCACATTGAAGAGATTCGCAGGAATCACGAGCGCACACGCAAGCCAGAGACACCAGCGGGAATAACGCGTACGGATGACGCTGGCCAGCCCGCGGCCTGTAACCATTCCAAGCCGGGCGCACATGAGTTGTACTGCCGCCATCAGGGGAAACGACAGAAGCGCGGTCCACAGGGTGGCGTAGCCAAACGAGGCTCCGGCAACGGAGTATGTCGATATTCCAGACGGATCGTCATCGGCCGCCCCCGTCACCAGGCCCGGACCTAGCTCGCCGAGGAAGCCCTGAATTCCGCGTGACGACTGAATCGGGGACTTGGGTCGTGAAGGTGCTGTTCTCGCATTGGCCACGGCTAATCGTACAAGAGGGATAGATGTCGATCTGTTCGGTCCACCACAGCTGAAAAGAAAGAACAATAAAAAATCCGCATCTCCATATAGCTTGCTTTTCCGCTACCCTTCTTCTTTTTCTGTCATCCCAGAAGAGGGTGTTCGCTTCTCAACGCTCATGGAGTGCGGGGCCGGGTCAAATGTTCCCTCGCGCCTTTACCGGCTGAAAGTTCCAACTCGTTTATAAGCGCAGAAAAGGTGAACGAACCGCAGAAAGGGTGAACGCAATGAAAAAAATCCTGATACTCGGTGCGGGCGGAAAGATCGCCCATTGGGTGAACGACATGCTCGCAAATCATGACGATATGGCACTCACGCTCTTTCTGCGGCATGCCAAGAAGCTCAGGGGAAACCTGCCGCGGAATGCGCAAGTGATTGAGGGCGATGTGCTCAATCGTGAGCAGTTGAATTCCGCCATCGCCGGTCAGGACCTGGTCTACGCAAACCTGAGCGGTTTCGATATCGACCAACAGGCGAAACATGTTGTGGAGGCTATGAACGCCGCGAAGGTCGAGCGTCTCATCTTCGTAACCGCACTTGGCATCTACGACGAAGTGCCCGGCAAGTTTGGCGCGTGGAACCGTCAACAGATAAGCGAACACCTTCCGCCCTTCCGCAGAGCCGCTGACGTTATCGAATCCTCCACGCTCGACTACACCATCCTGCGTCCGGCGTGGCTCACGAACGATGACGAGGTCGACTACGAACTCACCGGGCGCAACGAGCCCTTCAAAGGCACAGAAGTTTCCCGCAAAAGCGTAGCTGAGCTGATCGCGGAGATTATCGCAACACCCAGCCTTCACTCCCGAGGCAATTTAGGCGTGAATAAGCCGAATACAGACGGTGATAAACCCGCTTTTAAGTAACATTCAGGAGGTTGAACTCCGCATACTCTGCCGCCATTACTCTTGGGTCAGGTTTTCGAGGCAGGTTTCGAGGACTTTGATAACTGCTGTCAGTTTCTGCGGGGGAATGTCTTGCCAGAGCTTGGATTCGATGCTGCGCAGGATGCGGTCGGCGGTGTTCAGGATTTTTTCGCCTTCGGGGGTGAGCGTGACGGTGAGGATGCGGTCGTTGATCTCGTCTTTTTCGCGGACGATCCAGCCGGAGTCCTCGGCTTTTTGAATCAGCGCCTGTGCGGACTGGGGAGTGATTTCACATAAACGAGAAAGTTGAGCGCCGGAGCTGCCGGGAGCGTGGTGAATGGTGCCGAGAAGCCGCACCTGCGCGGTAGTGACTCGATAGGGATGGAGCTTCTCGTCCATGCGCGTGCGGAACTCGGTCATGATGCGCTTCATGAGCTTGGTGACGCGGCGCTGGTTGTCGTCCAGTCCGCTTCTGTCCAATTCAGTTTCGAATTCACCGCTTGTTCGTTTCGCCATTATCAGTCTACTGATATAGTATCAGGAGACTGATATGCCTGAACATGTTTCTGCATTTGCCAACTGGAAACCGAAGCACAATCCTTGGGCGGTTGCGCTGACGGTGACGCTGGCCACGTTCATGGAGGTGCTGGACACCTCGATTGCGAACGTGGCGCTGCCGCATATTGCCGGCTCCGTGGGCGCGAGTGAAGACGAAGCGACGTGGGTGCTGACCAGCTATCTGGTGGCGAGCGCGGTGATTTTGCCGATCTCGGGGTGGCTGGCGACGCGATTTGGGCGCAAACGTTTTTACATGGCGTGCGTGATGATGTTTACGTTCTGCTCGCTGCTGTGCGGGCTGGCGCCGACGCTGCCGATTCTGATCTTGGCGCGCGTGCTGCAGGGGCTGGGCGGCGGAGGGTTGGCGCCCAGCGAGCAGGCGATTCTGGCAGATACGTTTCCAACGGAAAAGCGTGGGCAAGCCTTCGCGGTCTATGGCATGGCGGTGGTGTTCGCGCCGGCCATCGGGCCTACGCTGGGCGGATGGATTACGGACAACTTCAACTGGCACTGGATCTTCTTTATCAACCTGCCGGTGGGCCTGCTGTCGCTGTGGCTATCGAACCGCATGGTGGAAGATCCGCCGCATCTGATCGAGCAGCGAGCTGCCTCCAAGGGCATGAAGGTGGATTTTGGCGGCCTGGGACTGGTGGGGCTTGGCGTTGGGTTGCTGGAGTTCACGCTGGACAAGGGGCAGGAGAAGGACTGGTTCAGCGATATCGGCATTCGCACAACGTTTGTTACGGCGATCGTGCTGCTGATTGTGTTTGTCTGGTGGGAGTGGCGGCATCCCGATCCGATTGTCGATATTCGGCTACTAAAGAACCGAAACTTCGGCACTGCGGTCTTTCTGCAGTTGATCCTGGGCATGGTTTTGTTTGGATCGACGGTGCTGATTCCGCAATATCTGCAGACGTTGCTGGGTTACACCGCGCAGCAAGCAGGCATGGTGCTTTCGCCGGCAGGATTTGTGTTGATGTTCATGATGATGGTGTCGGGACGCATTGTGGGCAAGGTGGATGCGCGGGCGCTGGCTGCGTTTGGATATTTCTGCACGGCGCTTGGCGTGTATAACCTGACGCGGCTGGATCTGCTGACTTCGTTTGGCGATGCGACGGTGTGGCGCATGCTGCAGGTGGCGGCGCTGCCGTTTATCTTTATCCCCATCAGCACGCTCAACTATGTTGGGGTGCCGCTTGAGAAGAACAACCAGATCTCAAGCCTCTCAAACTTTGCGCGCAACATCGGCGGCAGCGCCGGCACGGCACTGCTGACAACATTTATTGCCCGCACGTCGCAGACCCACCAGCAGGCGCTGGGAGCACATGCCATTCAGGGAAGTGTGGCGTACACGGGGTATATCGACCGCATTACCCAGCTGCTGGTGATGCGCGGCCTGTCGATGGCGCAGGCCAGTCAGGCGGCGGTCGGCGCGGCCTATCGCGAATTGCAACTGCAGGCGACGATGCTGAGCTACAAGAACGCATTCGTGGTGCTGGCGGCGGCTTTGTTCGTCCTGACGCCGCTGCCGTTCATCATGCGCAAGCCGCAGCGGCGGGAGATTCCTTCGCCGGAGGCGGCGGGGCACTGAAGGCCGCGGCTAGGGAATAGAGGTTCGCGCTTTCGCGCGAAGGATAGCTACATTCCCGTCTGATCGTATCAAGAAGAGAAATTTGCCAGCCGGACGTGTACTTGCGACGCTGGTTATTGCAGCGTTCTTTGCCGTTCTCTTAGGAGTTGTTGTAACAGCAATGCTGGGTCCTCGGGGGGACTTTGGCTTCTCATCCCCTTTTACTTATTGTCTTTACCAGAGGCTTGGAAAATCGCCGGTTGAACTAATTTGGACAGGTGAGAACAACCGCGTACAATCGGTGTGAATTTATTCTAGCTACTTAAAGTATGAGGTATTTAAATGCAAATTAAGCTAATCGGACCAATCGGCAATCATGCCCTATGCGAAGAACGACGAGTTTCAGAGACGCATTCAATTTTCCAGTGTGCGATCGGGAACTGTATTGCCTTTGAAGATTTCACCACCGGCGATGCAGGGGAACGTTTGCGGGCAATTCGCGAAGTAAGCCAAATGAAATGCAATCCTTCCTAGAATCCGCTAACAACGCTACTAAACAAACCAGGATGGATTGGCGAGGAGAGACGCGGTTGCCAACCGCATTCGCGAATCCGGTCCCTGCGAAATCTGGAGTGTGTATCCAAATGGCGATGCGGGTAGTGTTTTTGCCCTTTCTGCATAATCAGAGAAGGGTGAAAATCCGCTTCTAGAAAGTTTGCAGTAGTTCCGCGAATGCTCAGACGCGCGCCACTTCTATGCCGAAGTCGCGGAAGGGGGTGATTTGCGCGTCGGTGGCGCCGGTGTCGGTGATCAGGTGATGAATCTCGTTGAGGGTGCAGATGAAGGCGGGGCTGACGCGGCCGAGTTTGCTTGAGTCCGCAACTAAAATGACACGCTTGGACTGCTTGAGCATCTTACGGAAGACGAGGGCTTCATCGGATTCGAGAGTCGTGGCGCCGCGCTCGGGATCGAGGCCGGTGACACTGAAAAACACCTTGTCGAGATATACGTCATTCAGATAGTTGAGTGCCGCATTTCCGGTGAGGGAAAAGGACCAGGCCCACGGCACAGCTCCGCCGGTGAGAAAGGTACGGATGCCGGGCTGATTGCAGAGCTCCATGCCGATGTTGATGGCGTTGGTGACGACCTGAATGTTTTCGCGGTGGCGCAGGCTGCGGCCGATGTGAGTGGTGGTGGTGCCGGCGGTAAGGCCGATGGTTTCGTTGGGCTGGATGAGCTCTGCGGCGGCGAGGCCGATGCGGCGTTTCTCGCTGGCGAAGCGCTCTTCGCGGGCCTGGAACGAGCGGTCGTAGCGGAATGGCTCGTAGAGAAGTGGTTCGACGAGAGTAGCTCCACCATGGGTGCGGCGAATGAGGCCGCGACTTTCGAGATGGCTGAGATCGCGACGGATGGATGGCGCCGAGGAGCCAACTTCAGCGAAGATCTCTTCTATGCTGGCGGTACCGGAGCGGAGCAGAAATTTCATGATCCGTTCGGAGCGAGAGTTTAACGTGGGCATAGACGTGCAAAGTTCCTGCGAATGGGGTTCCATTCACTCTACTCCAAGCGGCATAGAGAAAACGGGAGAAATCGAAACGTATTTTGATTGAATACCTCTAAAATGATCATTGCAACGAAAATTTGTGGTTTTGGGCCCGAAATCTGAAGAGGCATTACGGGGGTGAGAAGTGGAACGCGAGTTTCAGCATGCGATGCTACGGGAGATTTTCGAACAGCCGGAGGCGATTCGGCGGACGCTGGCGCTGTATTCCCCGCGCGATGGCGCGGCGGCGAAGACGGATGGCGGATATGAGCTGAATGCGGAGTTCTTTTCTCCACTGGCTGCGTGGGGAAATGCGCAGGGTGAGGTGCTGATTACGGCCAGCGGGTCAAGCCGGCACAGTGGACTGGCGGGCGAGATATTGCTCGAGGACCTGTGCGGCCTGGCGGTCGATGTGGAGTACGCAAGCGAGTACAGCCTGCGGGGCGGGAAGGATCTGCGGAGCCCGAGCGTGATTGTGTTGTCCCAATCGGGCGAAACGACGGATACCCTGGCGGCGTTGCGCGAGGCGCGAGAGCGCGGGCACAAGACGCTGGCGATTACCAATGTCGAGGAGTCGACGATGGCGCGGGAGGCGGATCTCTCGATGCCGCTGGCGGCGGGGCGGGAAAAGGCGATTCCCGCGACGAAGAGCTTTACCTGCCAGCTCACGGTACTGGCGGTGCTGGGGCTGTATGAGTCGGTTGCTCTGAACCGGCTTAGCGTGGCGGAGTCGGGGCTTGCACAGCGGCTGAAAGAGCTGTGGGCAGTGCCCGATGCGATTGAGACGCAACTGGATGGATGGACCAGCCAGATGCGGGTACTGGCCGCGAAATATCGCGAGGCGAAGACGTTTCTGTACCTGGGGCGCGGCATTCACTATGCGATTGCGCGCGAGGGCGCTCTTAAGCTGAAGGAGTCTTCGTACATCCACGCGGAGGGCTACCCGACAGGCGAGCTGAAGCATGGTCCGAACGCGCTGGTGAGCGAGAGCGTGCCGCTCGTGGTCATTGCTACGGTAGATCACGCGATGGAGGCGTCTGTACTGCGGTATGAGAAGACGCTGCAGTTGCTGGCGGATATGAAGACGCAGGGGGCGCGAGTGATTGCGCTGGCCAATTTCGGGGATGAAGTGGTGCCGGGGCTGGTTTCAGATTGCGTGGATGTCGATCCTGCACCGGAGCATCTGCTGCCGATTTCGGAGGTGGTGCCACTACAGTTGTTTTCCTATTTCATGGCTCTGGAACATGGGGTGGATGTGGATCATCCGCGGAATCTGTCCAAAGCTGTGGTGGAGCGCACTGCGTAGGCCGGACGCCTGCGAATCCGAGCCGTGAAGCTTGTCTCTACCGTCTCATCGGGTGTACGCTTATGTGTACACATTGAGGTCCCACATGCCAGCAATCAAAATCGGAGTTCGGGAGTTTCGCGAGCAGATCGCCCGATATCTTGAATCGGATACGCCTATCGCAGTCACCCGTCGCGGGGAAACGTTGGGTGTATATGTTCCTACGCCGCGAAAGGCCGTGCAGAAGGCTGACCTGGAAGAACTGAAGGCTGCGGCGGACCGGTTAGCGGCGGCACTTAGCGGAGAGGACGAGGAAGAGATCGCAACCGACTTTCGTCGATGGCGTCGGGGCAGGAAGAGCGCATCTGCGAAATGATTGTGCTGGATGCCAACATCCTGATCCGTGCCATTCTTGGAAGGAAGGTCCGGACTGAAGATACCGATTTCTTTGGAACCGGAGTGGCGATCTGGACGACAAACCGGATTGAGATTTTCCTGAATGCGCTGCTGAAACCCGACAATTCTTAGCGCGAACCATCGATAAGCGGATATTGACGCGTAGTGGGTGGGTAGCCGCTTCTCACGCGGAATCCGCACTGCAACGAACGGATGCTGTGCATGCGAATGCGGTTCCGTTATAGTTATCTCCCACCGAGGTTGAGCTATGTTGCTGGTTACGTTTCATGGTGGTTCTAGCGGTGTAGACAATGTTTTTGGCTATGACACTTCCACGGGCGCGCTGAATACGCAGCACGCTTTGCAGGGTGTGACTCTCGCGAAACCTGAGTTGCGCGGGCTGGTTTATGCCAATTCGCTGTTGTATGTAGTGAATGGAGAGAAGAAGGCCAGCGATATCCTGTGCTTGACGCCTCCGAAGAAGAGCGATGCGAAGTATCACTTCTCGTATGTCGGGGAGTTTCTGGGGCCTTCGCTGGATAAACATGGGGAGTTTGGCGATGGCATCGCGCATCCTTACGCGATGGTTTTCGATGACTCGGGGTCGAACTGCTATGTGTCGAACCAGGATACGAATGTGGTGGCGCAGGCGGCGGTGGGGCATCACGCACAGAAGGCTTCGCTCGGAAAGGGCTGCCAGTCCGGGTATCTGAAGGGGCTGACGAGTATCTGTCCCAAGAGCGGATGCGTGTATCTCGATGGGACGTTTGTCGCTTCTCAGAACGGGTCGCTGCCGAATGTGTCGGTGCAGGCTACGAATGTACCGGGGGCCAATGGCGGGCTTGCGGTTGATTTTGCGACGACTGCGGAAGCTGCCGCGGCCGCGCCGAAGGTACAGAACTCGGTGCGCGATCTGGCCGTCTGGGACAAGGTGCTGCTGGTTTGCGACGAGCCTGCCAAGGTGCTGCGCTTGTATGCGCCGAAGGATGGAACGTACCTGGGGGCAAGCGCTGCGCTGGCCGCCGCGCCCACGCATCTGGCGTTGTTCTCGGGTGGACTGTATGTGAGTGCAGGAAGCGCGCTTTACTGGAGCGCGCTGGCGAGTCCGCCGACGGCGGCAGGGCTCAAGTTTCAGAGTGTGCTGGCGGCTCCGGCGAATAATAAAGTGGGCGGGGTCGCGTTCGATGCAAAGTCGAATGTGGCGTATGTCGCGTTTCAGGATGGGACGGGGACGACGGGAACGGGGTCGATCTACAGTTATCCGCTGGGGACACCGGTTGCTGCTCCGCCGGTGTTTGGGGCTGCGACGAAGGTTGCAGATTCGCTGCCGGATACTCCGGAGTTTTTGCTGTTTGCGGATTTGTAGCGATGCCGGGCGATCATTCGAGCATGCAAGCGATGCATTGAAAGGCGAGGGTGACATCTCGCCTTTCTTGTCGCATTACGCTTTGGCCTTTCCGGCGAAGTGGGCTTCGATTTCTTCGAGGGTCTTGCCCTTGGTTTCGGGAAGGAACAAGACCGCTACGACGAAGTAGATAAGCGCGAAGCAGGCGAAGAGAAAGAACATGCGCGAGTAGCCGAAGCGGCTGACGAAGGGCAGGAAGACGGCTGCCAGCGCCGTCGAGACCGACTGGTTGAGGACGAGTGCGATGCTCATGCCATTGGAGCGGATGCGGGTGGGCATGAGCTCCGAAAGGGCGAGCCAGACGACGACGCCGGGACCCAGGGCGTAGAAAGCTATGAAGCAGTAGAGGCCGATGGCGACGATCCATCCATGAGATGCGTCGGGGACGCGGGCCACGGAAGCCTTTGTGATGCGCAGGGGTGCGGTGCGGGCGGCTTCGAGGTTGGCGAAGGGATTCTTGAAGAAGGACTCGACGGCGCTGGAAGGCACGCAGTCTTCGCGCGAGATATGCAGGGGTGCGACGGCTGGATCGTCGGAGCGGACGAAGCTGGTTGCGCAGGGATAGTCTCCGTAGGCGTAGATGATGCCCAGGGAGGAGCGGGCAGGGTCGATGTCGTGTCCGTTATAGCCGGCGGAGGCGAGGAGCTTTGCCGCCGAGGCTGAGTCGAACTTGTAGGTGAGCTCCTGGTTCGCGGTGACCTGCGATTGCAGCAGGCTGGCAGTGTCGACGTTGAACTTTTCCGTGGTGAGAAAGAGACTGCCGACGGTAATCATCGACAGGACGATGCCGGCGGTGCCGAGGGTGAGAAGAAAGCGGCGTCCTTTGCGGTCTACGAGCAACATGCCGATCATGGTCATGGAGAAGTTCACGGCGGTGAGGATCACGTATCCCCAATGAGCCGCAAGGTCGCTGAGGCCGCTCTGCAGCAGCGTGGCGGTGCAATAGCCGACGACCGAGTTGATGCCAGTGGCGGTGTTGCAGGAGAGGATGACGCAGGCCAGGATGAAGGGGATGACGTATTTGCGGCTGAAGAGCGAATCCCTGTGCTTTTCGCCGGCCGCGGGAGCTATGCGTGCGGTCTCTTCCATCTCACGCAGCTCGGTTGCGGCTTGCTCGGGGGTGCGGGAGCGCAGGAGCGCCTGGTAGGCTGCGTCTTTCTTTCCGCGGCGAAAGAGCCAGCGCGGGGACTCGGTGACCATGAGACCGCCAAGGACGAAGAGAAGTCCTGGCGGCAGAGAGACCCAGAAGATGCGGCGCCAGGCCTGGTCTTTGAAATGGAAGAGCGTGGCCGCGTCGGAGTTGGCGGTAACCGCCTGCACACGATAGCTGTAGTAGATGCCGACGAGAGCGGCGGCGACGATGCCAAGAGTGAGGAACCATTGGAAGATAGCGGTTCCCTTGCCGCGCGTGGAGGCGGAGAGGCACTCGGCGAGGTAGAGTGGGACGACGATGCCGATGAATCCCGCGCTGACACCCTGCAGCAGGCGGCCGAGGAAGAGTGCTTCATAGCTCTGCGAGAGGGCGATTACGGGAATGCTGACGATGAAGCAGAAGCCGCAGAGAATCATGAATGGCTTGCGGCCGAGGAAGTCTGCGATGATTCCGGCAAAGAGTGTGGAGAAGACGCTGCCCAGCAGAACGGCGGCGACGATAGCGGAAAGCTGGCCGGGGGTGAGGTGCGAAGTGGCGTTGAGATAGGGCAGCGCGCCGCCGATGATGCCCACGTCCACGCCGTAGAGCAGGCCGCCAAGTCCGGCGACAAGTAGCAGGAAGAGATTGTAGCGGTGGAGGGCGGAAGGTGCGGCTGAGTTGGATGTCATGATTTCCGGCAGTTCTCCTTAAACTACGCACTCTCGAACGATTGTGAAGCGGTTTTTCCTAAGGAAAAACCGCTAGGGAATTCTGTGGCTTCGGCATATTGTCCGAAGGAGAACTGCTCTTGGGCTGCGCACGATCAGCATACAATGAGCGTATTGAATTGAAACGATCATTTTTCGGGACGGGAGACTGCGATGGTGCGGGGCGTCGGAGTGAGCTTTAGAAGTGATTTGTCAGGAGCGGGTCGACCGGGAGCGGTTCGGCTAGGTGCGTGGACGCTTGCGTTGACGCTGGCGGGGACGGGCGCGATGGCAGCGTGGGCTGAGAGCGGGCCGCATCTGCTGCCGCAGCCGCGCGAGGTGAAGCTGAACGGCGAGGTGGAGATTCCGGGTGGCATTCGCGTGCTGGCGCCGAGACACGACGCGGAAGACGAGTTTGCCGCGAAGGATCTGGAAGAGACGGCGGGCGAGCATACAGCGAAGGCCTATCCTGTGGTGCTGCTGAGGGCGGCATCGGCTGAGGGCAAGGCGGCGCTGAAGGCCCATGACCTGGAACTCGCGCCAGAGATGGCGGATGAGGGCTATGCGCTCATTATTGGAGAAAAGCGCGCGGAGATCGTGGCCGAGTCGGCTGCGGGCATCTTCTACGGACTGCAGACGTTCAGGCAGTTGCTGCCGCTTGAGGGACAGAAGAAGGCTATTCCGGAAGGAACGATTCGTGACTGGCCGGCGATGCCGCATCGGGCGATCGACGACGATCTTTCGCGTGGACCTTTCCCGACTCTCGCTTTTCAGGAGCATCAGGTGCAGGTGATTGCTTCGTTCAAGGCGAATATCTATGCGCCCTACTTCGAGCACACACTGCAATATCCCAATGAGCCGTTGGCTGCGCCGCCGGGCTCGGCGATGACTCCGGACGATGTGGCGGAGCTGGTGAAGTTCGCGGCGAAGTATCATGTGACGGTGCTACCGGAGCAGGAGGCGTTTGGGCATCTGCACCACGTGCTGAAGTACGACGTTTATTCGGATGTGGCGGAGACTCCGCATGGGAATGTGCTGGCGCCAGGGCAGCCCGGAAGTCTGCCGCTGGTAAAGGACTGGTTCACCCAGATTGCGAAGGAGTTCCCTTCTCCGTATGTGCATCTGGGCGCAGATGAGACATCGGATCTTGGTCGCGGGCGCACGCGGGATGCGGTGAAGCAGCAGGGGTATGGGCCGGTGTATGTGGGGTTCATGAAGCAGATCCACGATGAACTGGAGCCGCTGCACAAGAAGCTGTTGTTCTGGGGCGATATCTCGTGGTCGGATCCCAAGGCTGTGCCGGGGTTGCCGAAGGACATGATCGCAGTGCCATGGGAGTACGGCAGGACGAAGGGCTTCGAGAAAATGATCAAGCCGTTTACCGACGCGGGCATGGAGGTGTGGGTTGCACCGGGAGACGCGAACTGGAATGTGGTTTATCCGGATGCGAATGTCTTCTTCGGCAATATTCAGGGCTTCATTCGCGAAGGGCAGCGGCTTGGCGCTAAGGGTGTATACATTACGGTTTGGAACGACGATGGCGAGGGCCTCTTCAACGAAGACTGGTATGGCGTGTTGTTTGGCGCAACCGCGGCATGGCAACAGGGCGAGAGCAGCATTCCTGCATATCAGGCGGCTTATGGAACGGTCTTTCATGGCGATACAAGCGGCAAGATCGACCAGGCTGAGCAGGAGCTGATGCAGGCGAATCAGACGCTGGCCAAGACGAAGACAGATATCAATAGCGACGAGCTTTTCTGGCTGGACCCGTGGAGCGCTGAGGACAGACGATTGGGGCAAAGATGACCCGATGTCGAGGAGTTGCGGCTGCATGCCGAGAAGGCGATTGTGCTGGTGGAGCAGGCGCGGAGCGCAATCCCGATCTGCGAGAAGCCGGAGGCGCTCGATGCGATGGATCTGGGCGCGCGGCGGCTGGACCTGATCGGCATGAAGTGGGAGTTGACGCAGGAGATGGCGAGCGACTATCAGCGCGCCGTTGCCGGCCAGCACGATAAAGACCAGCGTTCGGAGAATCTACGGACTGATGTACAACATCAGCAGCAACAACGGGCACATGCAGGATCTGCGCGATGCTTATTCGGCGACCAAGGGCGAGTTTGCGCAGGTATGGCTGAGCGAGAACCGGCCTTACTGGCTGGACAATGTGCTGGTGCGCTATGACCTGCAGCTCAGATGTGGCAGCAGCGGGGATGGCGCTTCCCGGAGATGATCGACACTTCGACAGGCAGAAGGATTTGCCACCGGCTTCGCAGTTCTGGGGTGCCGGAGAGGCAGGAACCGGCGGGCATGCGCAGTGAGCGCGGGTTCGGCTTTCGCGCGAATGCTGCTCGGTTTCCAAGATTTCCAGTGAGAAGCAGATTCCCTTCGTGAATGACAGACAGAAGAACAAGAACAAAGGTAGAACCTTTAGAGACTTATTCTTTGTCGTAGTCGAGGATTTCATTGGCCGGCTTTGGCTGGCGTTACCGAATGTACGAGGACTCAATGAAGGAAACAGTTGGTTCGAAGTGGACGCGGCGGCAGCGTGTTGCAGGGATGGCCGCGGCTGGTGCGGTTTCGGCATTGCGATGGGGAGTTGCTTTGGCGGATGAGCCGGCGGGTGAGGATTTGCTCGGGCCTGGTGAATATCTTCTGGGGCACCGGTGGTCATGGGCATACCTATCCCGGAGCTACGGTGCCGTTCGGCATGGTGCAGTTGAGCCCGGATACGTATCACGATGACTGGGACTGGTGCTCGGGGTATCACGATTCCGATGTGACGATCATGGGGTTCAGCCATACACATCTGAGCGGTACGGGATGCGGCGATCTGCTGGACTTTCTTGTTGTTCCGCGGACGGGCGATGTGCGGCTGGTGCCGGGAGACCGCAAGCTTGCCGCCGAAGGAAAGGGCGATGGGTATCGCACGCGGTTTTCGCATGAGGATGAGCATGCGCATCCCGGCTACTACTCGGTGCTTTTGAAGGATACGGGGATTCATGCGGAGCTGACGGCTACGGAGCGCGCGGGCTTTCATCGCTATACGTTTCCGGAGAGCGATACCAGCCACATTGTGCTGGATCTGACGCATGCCTATGGGCAGTATCCCGGAGACATCGACTGGTGTTCGCTCGAGAAGGTAAATGACCGCACGCTTGGTGGCGGGGCACGCAACGCATGCGTGGGGCGCCGGACGTGAGATGTATATCGCGCTCGAATTTTCGCGGCCCTTCGATCATCTGGAGTTCTTCGATGACGACAAGCCGGTCGACGCGAACGGCGCGAAGAAGACGAAGAACCTCAAGGCGGTGGTGCATTACAAGACGAAGGCTGACGAGAAGATCCTGATCAAGGCCGGATTGTCGGGCGTGAGCACGGAAGGCGCAAAGAAGAATCTGGCTGCGGAGATCCGCGGCTGGGATTTCGACGCGGTGCAGAAGGCTGCCGAGGCACGGTGGCGCGCGGAGCTGAGCAAGATTCGCGTGGAGACGGCAAACGACAACGACAAGCGCGTCTTCTATTCGGCGTATTACCACACGATGGTGGCTCCGACGCTGTTCGACGATGTGGATGGGCAGTACATGGGCATGGATGGCAACGTGCATCAGTTGCCCAAGGGACAGCGCAACTACACGACGTTCTCGCTGTGGGACACCTATCGCGCGGAGCATCCGCTCTTCACGATGGTGCATGCGGATCGCGTGCCGGACATGGTCAACAGCCTGATCCGCATGGCGGAGCAGAGTCCGGCGGGGATGCCGGTGTGGCCGTTGCAGGGAAAAGAGACTGGAACGATGACTGGTTATCACTCGGCGGCAGTGATTGCCGAGGCGTGCGTGAAGGGCTTCCAGGGCATCGACTACAACGCAGCGTATGCGGCCATGAAGAAACGCGCATTTGTGGACGATTACCGCGGCCTCAAGTGGTACCGCAGCATGGGGTATATTCCGTGCGATCTGGAAGAGGAGTCGGTGTCGAAGACGCTTGAGTACGACTTCGATGACTGGGCGGTTTCGCATGTGGCTGATCATCTGAGCGATAAGACGAATGCCGAGGCGCTGCGCAAGCGGTCGCGGAATTATCGCAACTACTGGGACCAGAGCACGGGCTTTCTGCGGCCCAAGTTTGAGAACGGGCAATGGGCTACGCCGTTCGATCCGATCGAGTTGGGCCACTCAAAGAAGTGGCGCGACTATACGGAGTCGAATGCGTGGCAAACAACCTTTGGCATTCAGCATGATGTGACGGGATATATCCAGGTACTGGGCGGCGATGAGGTGTTTGTGCAGAAACTCGACACGCTCTTCGACCAGCCATCGACGCTGCCGCCGGATGCGCCGCCGGATATTGCGGGCATGGTGGGGCAGTATGCGCATGGCAATGAGCCGAGCCACCACATCGCGTATCTTTATAGCTTTGCCGGCAGGCCGGACAAGACCGCGGCGCGCATTCACATGCTGAACACGAAGATGTATTCGAACAATCCCGATGGCATGGCGGGCAATGAGGACTGCGGACAGATGTCGGCCTGGTATGTGCTGAGCTCGATCGGGTTCTACTCGGTCGATCCGGTGAGCACGCATTATGTCTTCGGCTCGCCGCTGTTTGATCGTGTGACGCTGCAACTGGCCGGCGGCAAAAAGCTGGTGGTTGAATCGAAACGCGAGTCGGCGAACAGCGTGTACATCAAGACTGTTGAGCTGGATGGCAAGGGGCATGCGAATGCCTGGTTTGCGCATGAGGACGTGGCTCGGGGCGGCCGGTTCGTGATCGAGATGACGGATGCCGCTGACGGCGAATTCGGGCGGTCGGAAGAGACGCGGCCGAAGTCGTCGATGCCGGCGTAAAGGCAGGGAATAGGGACAAGGGATTAGCGAATAACGGACGATTCGCGCCTGCGAATCCGCTTTCTCGAAGTTAGAATTTCGGCTCCAACTAAAAGGCTGTCGCGATGCGGCGGCCCTTTCTCTTTTGCCTTCGAGAAGTATGGCGCAGCTCGGCCCGCACATTTTTGATTGAAACGAGCAATTTTATGGACAATACGAGCAAAGCGGCGTACGGTTTGTGTACAGATACTTCACCTAGGTATTTTTGGTGAAGAAACAAGGTGTTGCTAAACCTGGACGTCTGAAAGAGAAGATGCCGCTGCCGACCCTGCTTTCGGGGTCTTTAGATGCGTGGGATGGCGGCGAAATCAGCAAGATTGCGCACGAATCGATCTCAAGAGACAGCTTTGCGATAGAGACGACCGGCAGCAGGTTGCGACGAAGACTGCGGGGAACGTGTGGCAGCGGGCGCGAGCTTGGGGCCGGTAGTGATTCTGCAGCCTGGAATTTTGAGAGGCCAATATGAAACGGATCTATACGGTCATTGTCAAGGCGGTATTGTGCGCGGTCGTGGCGTGTGCGCCGACCGCGTGGGGGCAGACGGTTTCGGGTTCGATTACCGGAACTGTGACAGACTCCAGTGATGCGGTGGTAGCGGGCGCGCAGGTGACGGCGCACGCTGTCGAAACCGGAGTCGATACGACAGCGACGGCGAACGAGACGGGCTTCTACCGGATCGTTGGATTGCCGATCGGTCACTATACGGTGATGGTGAAGGCGAGCGGATTCAGCTCTCAGTCACTGCCGGAATTCAGCCTGGAAGCTTTACAGGTTGCGAGCTTCAATGTGAAGCTGTCGGTGGGTGGCGGCGAGTCGACGGTAAGCGTGTCGGCTGCAGCGCCGATTCTGAATACCAACGACCTGACGCTGCAGAGCACGTTTACTGAGAACACGATCTCGAATCTGCCGCTGAACGGGCTGGATTTCTCGGCGCTGACACTGTATCTGCCGGGTGCGGTGAACACGGCCGGCACTTCAGGACCGACGCAGATTGAGCGCAGTACGTACTACACCGACTCAATCAACCTGAACGGCAATCGCGCCCAGGCGAACAATTACACGCTGGACGGGATTGATATGAACGAGACGTTCAACAACCTGATCTCGTACAGCCCCGCTCCAGCAGCGCTGGCGGAAGTGGATGTAGTCACCGCTGATTCGCCGGTGACATTTGGCAACGTGAATGGCGGCGGCGTGGTGAACGTGCTGAAGAGCGGCACGAACCACTTTCATGGGACTGCGTACGGCTACGTGCAGGACTACAGGTTGAATGCCAATTCATGGCAGAACAACAACAAGAGCCCGATCATTCCGATCAACCCTTATTCGCAGGACCAGTTTGGCGGTGCCGTGGGTGGCCCGATTCTGCATGACAAGCTCTTCTTCTTCGTCGACTACCTGGGCTCGCGTTACCACACGGGCGGCACTGGTTCGGTGAGCGTGATTCCTGATGCTATGCGCAGCGGCGACTTCTCGGTGCTGCTGGCCGGGGACAGCCCGATTCATCTGTATGACACACTGAACAACTACGCTCCGTATGGAAACAACCAAGGCGTGCCGATTGTGAATCCAGTGGCGAAGTTTCTGTTCGCCAACCAGAGCCTTTATCCGCTGCCGAACGCGACGCCTACCGACGGCATTGCGAACAGCAATTACCAGGCGCCGACGCGCAGCTACAAGGCAAACAACCAGGGCGATATCAAGATTGAGTACGACTGGGGTGCGAGGGATAAGCTGACGGGTTTCTATTCGATGTCGACGGCGTATGACGGCTCAACGCCAGTGCTGCCGATCAGCTTCCCGGGAGTGGATCTGTATCCGACGAAGCTGACTGGTGCGACATGGGTGCATACCTTCTCGCCTTCATTGATCAACACTGGCCGCATCGGCTTTACGCGGACGGTGTGGGCGCAGAACTTCCCGACCGATCCGACTGGCAAATTCGGAACCGGCGGCGACTCCGTGGTGGGTATTTCCTTCCCCAACCAGTCCTTTGACGGATATACATACCAGAGCATCGGAGGCGGCTTGTTTGCGGGCGGCAACCCGGTGTATGGTGGCGGGCTGATCGACAACACGTACAGTTATATCGACAACATCACATGGGAAAAGGGACACCACGTCATTACGGCCGGAGTGCAGGCGCTACGGTACCAGAACAACTATCCGACGGCGAACAACAACGGTTATCTGGGATCACTCAACTACAGCGGCAATTTTTCTTCCGACCCTTCGGTCGCAAACTCGGGCTATGGCGGCGCGGACTTTCTACTGGATCGCGTGAGCCAGGCAGCGGTGACTCTGGCAAGCGTGAACGTAGGGCAGCGGCAGTGGCGTGTGGCGGAATTCGTGAACGACGACTACAAGGTGATGCCGAACCTGACGCTGAACCTTGGCTTGCGATGGGAGCTTGATGAGCCGTGGGCAGAGCAAAATAACAAGACTGGCAACGTGGATGAAACAACCGGCCAGGTACTCTATGCCCATGCGATTCCGGCAGGCGTGGTGCCCCCGGGATCGGGGCTGTGCAGCAACCGGGGCTGCTACGACTTGAGCTTCCATCAGTTGGTGCCGCGATTCGGCTTCGCTTACCAGCCGACGCCACGCTCTGTGATTCGCGGCGGATACAGCGCTTCGAGCTTCTTCGAAGGCAATTCGTCGAACCAGCGCCTGACTTCGATTACGCCGTTCATTCAGGCGATCAACATCCAGATCAACGGGCCATCGGCTTCGGGGATTCCAACGCCGCGCACGGCTGAGGAAGGCTTTACCGGCAACATCAGCTATGGCGGCACGTACAACGTGTATCCGAAGAACATTCAACCGGCCTATGTGCAGGAGTGGAACCTGACGACGGAGTATGCGATCTCGCAGACGCTGTCATTGCAGGTTGGCTACCTGGGCGAGCAGGGGCAGCATATTGAGGACTACGGCAACCTGAACCAATACACGGTGAATGGTGATCCGACTTCGGCGCCGTTCTACAACAGCCCCTACATCGGCGTGAACACGCCTTCGGCGACGGCAGTGGGATCGAATGGACTGCTGGTGACCGAGTCGCGCGCCATGATGAACTACAACGCGCTGCAGGCTGTGCTGCGTCAGCGGCAGTGGCATGGCCTGGAATATACGCTGAACTACACCTACGGCAAGGCCATGACGAACAGCCTAGGCAACTATGCGCTGAACGTAAACGGCTTCAGCGGCGCGTTCCAGAACTACTATGACAGCGCGGCGGATTACGGTCCGGCGGGCTATGACATCAAGCACAACATCTCTGCGATCGGTGTGTATGCACTGCCGATAGGACATGGCCAGCAGTTACTGCCCAATACGAGCCGTGTTCTGGATGAAGTGGTTGGCGGATGGAAGCTGTCAACGGCGCTTGTCGGCTACACAGGTTTTCCGGAGACTCTCGGTTCAAACGCGAGCAGCAACTCGAACTCCTATTTCGGCAATGATCGCGCGAATCAATATCGCAAGCTGAAGATCGTGGGCCGGTCGCTTGATCACTGGTTTGGCACCGATCCCTCGGCAATCCCATGCGGAACAGAAGAGAGCGGTGTGGCACCGGGCGAGGATAACGGAGTGTGCGCCTTTGGCATACCGGCCCAGAATACGTTTGGCACTTCGCGAAATGGCGCAGTGCGCGGGCCTGGATACTTTAACGCGGATTTTTCGGCGTTCAAGGACTTCCATATCGTGGAGTCTCAGTCGGTCGGCTTCCGCTTCGATGCGTTCAATGCGTTCAACATTGTGAGCTATGGAAATCCGGACACGGGCGTCAATAACACCACGTTCGGATATATTGCACAAGAGAACTCGATTCGCTCGGTGGAGCGCCATCTGCAGTTCTCGCTGCACTACAACTTCTAAACCCATCGATGGGGCTGCAGTCTGAGCTGCGGCCCGCATTGAGTGGCCTAGATTGATGGAAGCTTTTCAACTTCCGGACTTTCCGGCAGACTATGCGCGGCGTAATGGGCGCGGTGCAACGGAGGGTCCGGAATTTTTTGTACTGGGGTGTGGTGAATGTGGAAACTGGAGATCTGCGTTGACTCGGTTGAGGCAGCGATGGCCGCGGAAGCAGGCGGTGCGCAGCGTGTGGAGTTGTGCAGTGCGTTATCAGAAGGTGGGCTGACGCCGAGCGCGGGGATGATACGCGCAGTACGCGAACGTGTCGGGATCGGAGTGCAGGTAATGATCCGTCCGCGAGGCGGAGATTTTTGCTACTCCGAGGACGAGATTGCGGTGATGCGCGCGGATATTGCGACGGCGCGCGAGGCTGGCGCGCACGGTGTGGTGCTGGGGTTGTTGACTCCGGACGGCGCAATCGATGTGGAGCATACGCTGATCCTGGTGGAAGCTGCGCAAGAGGATGCAGCGCGGCCGATGGAGGTGACGTTTCACCGGGCGATCGATATGACGCGGGATATGCGTGTGGCGCTGGAAGAGGTGATTGGCTGCGGGGTAGATCGGATATTGACCTCAGGTGGAGCGCCCAACGCGATTGACGGTCTGGCGTGTATGGCCGCGTTGGTAGAGGCAGCGCGGGGGCGCGTTGACGTAATGGTCTGCGGCGGCGTGCGCGAGCAGAATATATCCACGATTGTGGAAGCAACGGGAGCGCGCGAGTTTCATGCGGCGCTGCGGACTACGATTGCGGGTCCGATGACGTACCGGAAACCGGAGTTGAAAATCAGCGGCGCGGGCGATGAGGATTATGAGCGGCATGTGCTGCGTGTGGAAGATGTGCGGGAGTTGCGCCGGGCAATCGAACTAGTATTTGCGCAAGTTCCACAGGAACTATGAGTTTGCCAAGAGTAAAGTTGCGCGTGGTGGATGGGGCTGGTATCGTTTCCATTCCCTTGATTTTCAGATTTGCGGCGTAGCAAAATTATCTTGCCAATGAGAACTACCGGTATGTCTTCAAAGACAGATAAGCGTGCGAAAGAGATCCTGCGGCTGCTGCTGTCGGGAGGAAAGACTTCCGTAGAAGAGCTGACGGAGCGTTTTGCTACTTCACCGGCGAGCATACGGCGCGACCTGGTGCGGCTGGAGGAGCGCGGGCTTGTTCACCGCACGCACGGCGGGGCGATGCTGGCGGGGCAGGCGACGTATGAGCCGTTCCGCTTCGATGCTTCTTATGGCGAGCGTGAGGACCGATTTGCGAAAGAGAAACAGCGCATTGCGACTGCTGCTGTGGAGCTGATCGGTGAAGGCGAGACCGTGGGCTTCACCGCCGGAACGACTACGACGCAGGTGGCGCGTGGCCTGAGACATCGCAAGGGGCTGCATATCCTCACCAACGCGGTGAATATCGGGATGGAGCTTAGCTCGACAGCGGGTCTGGATACCACGCTGACGGGCGGAGATCTGCGCTATCCCGGTGCGTTTTCGCTGATTGGGCCAATGGCGCTCGAGTCGCTGAATGTGGTGGTGATGGATCGAGTGTTCCTCGGTGTATGTGGCGTGGATGCGGAGCACGGGGCGACGATCATCGAGCCCGAGGAAGCGGCGGTGTTTCGTGCGATGGTACGGCGGGCCAAGCAGGTCGTGGTGGTGGCGGACTCGAGCAAGGTGGGCCTGGCGAGTCCGGCGGTGATCTGCCCGGTGAGCGATATCGATGTCTTGATTACCGACGACGGCATTGCCGAGGACGCGGTAAAGGCGTTTGCGGGATGCGGCGTGCGGGTGATTTGCGCGTAGGACGGCAACGGAGCTGACCGAACTGGCGAACCCATGGGGCACGCGGGCTATGATGGGCCTTACTGACGAGTAAGGGCAATCATTGCGTGTTGATGACTGAAACAATTGTATTGACCGGGGCGACCGGTTTTGTCGGCAGGCACCTGGTGCAGGAGCTGCTGGAGCGGTATCCGGAGGCGCGCCTGGCGCTGCTGATTCGAGCAGGCCGCGATAAGACAGCGGAACAACGTGGCGCGGAGATCGCAGGCGAGCAAGCCGGTGGGCGCGTGGACGTGTATGCGGGAGATGTGAGCCTGCCGCGGTGCGGGCTCGACGAGGCGGCGTGGCAGCGGCTTGCAGGCGAGGCCACGCGGGTCATTCACTGCGCAGCTACCGTGCGGTTCGACCACGCGCTGGATGAGGCGCGCGCGATCAATGTCGAAGGCACCCGCCGGGTGCTGGAGTTGGCCGAAGCTGCGCCAAATTTGAAGTGCTTTGCATATGTGGGCACGGCTTATGTTGCGGGCGAGCGGTCGGGGCTGATTCGCGAGAACGAGCTGGATGTCGGGCAGGGGTTTCGCAACACGTATGAGCGGACGAAGGCGGAGGCAGAGGCGCTGGTGCGTGCTCGGATTAAGACCTTGCCGGGCGTGATCCTACGGCCGAGCATCGTGGTAGGAGATTCGCGGACGGGCGCTACTTCGAGCTTCAAGATGCTGTACTGGCCGCTGAAGATTTTTTCCCGCAGGCTGTGGCGGACGGTGCCGGGGTATCCCGATGCGGTGATGGATATTGTGCCGGTGGATTACGTGGCCTCGGCAGTGGCGCGGCTGACGTTCGATGAGACGGCGCTGGGCGAGACGGTGCATCTGTGCGCTGGGCCGAAGGCGAGCGCGACCCTGGATGAGCTGGCGCGGCGAGCGGCGGAGTTTTTCGGTGTCCCGGGGCCGCGGTACGTTGATCCGAAGCTGTTTTTCGCGGCGGTGCGGCCGCTGCTGCTGATGGCGTTGTGGGGAAAGAAGCGGCGTGTGCTCAGAGATGGGCGAGCGTACCGCGAGTACTTCACAATGCGTATGCAGTTTGATACCGCGAATGCGGAGCGGCTGCTGGGGCATGCGGGGATTGTGGCTCCGCCGGTGCTGGGTTATTTTGAGCGCCTGCTTGAGTACTGCGTGGCGAGCGAGTGGGGCCGGAAGCCGGTTGCGGCGGCATGAGTCTCATCGAGCGATGGAAGCTGGCGCGCGATCGAGGGCTGACGGTGGCCAATCTTGTCGATGAGCTGGTGCTGCGCCGAGGCGACTGTGTCACCTCGGTGAGCGAGCAAGGGGAATATCACCTGGCTGAGCTCTATGCGGCGGTGCGCGAGATGGATGCGTTTCTGCGGCGTGTTGTCGAATTGAAGCCGGGGCAGCCGGTGGCGATCTACCGGACGAACGATCGCCGATGCTTTCACTGGTTCCTGGCGATTGTCAGGGCGGGCGGGATTGCGGTACCGCTGAATCCACTGCTTTCGCGAGCGGAAGTAAAACGCATTCTCGAAGAGAGTGGGACGGAGATTCTCGTTACCGATAAGGCGGTGTTTGAGCGGACGATCGGGAATCGCGAGGCGCTGCCGGTGCGGGTGTGGATTCAGGCGGATGAAGAGCAAGAAACGATGCCGGAGTTTTTGCGGGTTGCGAAGACCGGCGATGCGTTTGCGCCTGTGCAGGTTGAGCCTGGGGCGACGGTAGCGGTGTTTCACACTTCCGGGACGAGCGGGTTTCCGAAGGGCGCGGCGCTGTCGAGCAGGGCGCTGCTGGGGGCGCGGGCGACGACAGTGATTGCTGGGATGTTTCTGGGTGCGAAGGACCGGGCGCTGGTGGCGCTGCCGTGGTCGCACATCATGGCGGTGAGCATTGCGCTGAACGGGATGATCGCGGGGATTCCGGGGTGTTTTCTGGATCGTTTCGATGTGGAGAGCGCGGTGCGGCTGGTGGAGCAGCTCAGGATCACGACGTTTGTGGGCGTGCCGGAGATGTTTGCGCGGCTCGTGAACAGCGATCCCGAGCCGGATCGGCTGCGGACGGTGCGGGTGTGGCTCTCGGCGAGCGATGCGCTGCCCGGATCAGTGCGGGATCGGCTGCGGCAGTATGGAGCCTTCCTCCGATTGCCGGGCGGGAAGCGAGTGCCGCCGGTGCTGTTGAATGGATACGGCATGGTGGAACTGGGCGGTCTGGCAATGATGGGAATCGATCTGTCGTTTGCGCCGGGCAGCGGGGACTGGGGGGTGCCGGTGCCCCCGTTTGCACTGCGGGTCGTGGATGAGGATGGGCGTACGGTTGGCGCGGGTGTGGCCGGGGAGCTGCAGATTCGAAGGCCGGGGCTGAAACCGCGGTACTGGCGGTATGCGGATGCCGAGCTGTTGACGGCGGACGGCTGGCTGCGGACAGGGGATCTGGCGGTACGGAGCAGGCTGGGGCTGGTGAGGCTTGTAGGGCGCAGCAAGGATGTGATCAAGTCGGGCGGCTACTCGGTCTATGCGCGAGAGCTGGAAGAGGCGATGCTGGCGCATCCGGCGGTGGTGCGGGCAGTCGCGTTCGGGCTGCCGCATGCCGAGAAGGGCGAAATTGCCGTGGGAGCGGTAGAGCTGCGGGCAGGTTCAGACGCAGATGAAGCGGAGCTGGTCCAGTGGTGCAAGGGAAGGCTGGCGGGGTATAAGACGCCGAAACGGGTATGGATTGTGGAGGCGGGCGGTTTGCCGCAAAACCACAACGGCAAGATGCTGCGGCGGGAACTCCGGGAGCGATTTGCCGGGCAGTGAGCATTCGCAGTACAACTGTACTGTCTGCAATAGGACTTAAAATTTTCAGTTCTCAGCGATGGTCGTTATCACGTTCATCCGTCGCTCAGCAACAGTTAGCTCAGGTTCTTGTTTAGCCTGCGCGCTGAAGGAAAGATGCTGTGAAACGACCATTTCGCCCAGCCTGGGCGCTTTTGATGCTGGGCTTCCTCTCAGCCGCACCTGTCTTATGGGCTGGTATCGAGCCCGTTCCAAACATTGAGAAGCTGGTTAGTTCGGCTCCTGTGATTGTCGTGGGCTACGTTGCCGATGTAAGTGACGCGGGAACCGGTAAATCCTGGACCGAGGCGCTTACCTGGACGGACGGCACAAATTATCCGCTCAGCAGGAAGCTCGCGACTGTTCGAGTCGCGGAGGTGCTGAAGGGAGACGTGGCCTCGCCATCGATTCGGATTACCTTTGACGAGAATCTGAATGGAGACGCAGGTTCTTCGATCTTGAACTTATCGAAAGGTGATCGCCGCATTTTCTTTCTGCGAAGCGGCGCGGGCGGGTTCACATTTTCCAATGGAAATCAGTCCGCAATGCCGGTATCGGGCGATCCAACAGCGCTGCCGCGAATTGCAGAGTTCGGGATATATGCGGAAGTGATGCGGCTTATGGCTGCAAGCCTGTTCTCAGTAACGGATGCACCGCAAGATCGCGCGATGGCGTTGTTGCGCATCTCAACGGAATCGTCACCGGTGGCTACGGAACTCTTGCGGCAGGCGCTTGTGGGGCGTGCGGTGAGCTCCGATGCGGATCTGCGTTTCAACCTGCTGGCCGCGCTGGTACGCCGGAAGGATGAGGTGGAGTTGCAGGAGTTTGAGGCGGCTTTATTCTCGACGGATGATGCGCGGTTCAATAGCGCCAGGGCGAACATGGTTCTGGCGCTGCAGGAATGGAAACCCGCAGTTGCGGTGCCGTTGCTGATCCGAGCATTGAGGGATCAGCAGCCGGGCGTGCGGATGGCGGCGGCGGAAGCTATGCAGCAACGCTATAACGACGACGCAGTCGAGGCGCTGCTGAATGCGGTGGATGATCCGGACCCTGACGTGCAGTGGCAGGTGATTGCGGTGCTCGAGTCGGTCGTAGACAAGAAGCATTGTCTTCCATCGTCGCCCGATCAGCGGGAGGCTTTTACGGCGTGTGTAGCTACCTGGCATGAGATTGCGGCGAAATCCGCCGATCTGAATGCGGCTTCCAGCGCCGTTCACTAAAAGCGCGCGGCTATACTTGGAGTCTAAGAGTTACGTTGCTTAGAACGCCGGGAAGGTAGCGAATGAGCGTCAGTTTGCAGGAAGTAGAGCGCGTGGCAGAGTTGGCCAGCCTGGAGCTGGCTGAGGATGAAAAGCCGCGCATGCAACGGGATTTGAACGCGATTCTGGAGTATGTGGCGCAGTTGAATTCGCTGGATACTTCGGCGGTGGAGCCGCTGGCGCAGGTGAGCGAACTGCTGGATGCAGGCGCTGCTGCGGCGGTCTTCGAGACAAGGGCGATGGCGCGGCGCTGCGCGCGGATGAGAAGCGCGCTTGCCTTGATCGCACGGTGGTGATGGAGGAAGCGCCGGAGACGAATGGGGCTTTCTTCAAGGTGCCGAAGGTGATTGAACGGTAGCGTGAGTGTGTAGACGTGCTCACGCTTCGCGCTCGCTAACAGCGGATTCCCTTCGGGAATGACAGACAGAAAAGCAAGGGCAAAAGCTAAGGCAAAAGCAAATCCTTTGTTTTGCTCAGGATGACAAATCGCCTGGCGGTGATTGCAAGAGCTTGATTGAGAGACAGGAATGGCTGAGGTGAGTTTGAGTACGGGAGATCTGGTGGAAAAGCCGGCCACGATAGCTTCGCTGCGCGAGGGGATTGCTTCAGGAGTAATCAGCGCGGTGGAGTTGGCGGAGCAGTATTACGCGCGGATCGCGGCGCATAATCCGCTGCTGAATGTGTACCTGTCGCTGATCAGGGAGCAAGCGCTGGAGCAGGCGGCGAAGGTGGATGCGGCGGCGGCGAAGGGCGAGACGCTTCCGGCGCTTGCCGGGATTCCGATCGGCATCAAGGATGTGCTGACAATGCAGGGCGCGCCTTCGACTGCCGGATCGGCGATCCTGAAGGGATATGAGCCGCCGTACGATGCGACTGCCGTAGCGAAGCTGAAGGCTGCGGGTGCGGTGCTGCTGGGCAAGATCAACTGCGATGAGTTCGCGATGGGCTCGTCGAATGAAAATTCCGCTTACGGGCCGGTTCGCAACCCTGTCGATACGGAGCGGGTGCCGGGTGGCTCAAGCGGCGGTTCAGCGGCGGCTGTGGCCGCGAATCTGGCGGTGGCGACGCTGGGAACGGATACGGGTGGATCGATCCGGCAGCCGGCGAGCTTTTGCGGCGTGGTGGGTGTGCTGCCGACCTATGGTCGTGTCTCGCGGTATGGGCTGATTGCGTTCGCTTCGTCGCTGGATCGCGTGGGGCCGTTTGCGGGCAATGTGCGTGACGCGGCCGAAGTTCTGCAGGTGATTGCCGGCCCGGATGTGCAGGACGCGACCAGCTCGCAGCGGCCGGTGGATGATTATGCGGCCGAGTCGGACAAGGACGTGAAGGGGCTGAAGATCGGCGTGCCGGAAGAATATTTCGGCGAAGGTCTGGACCCCGAAGTGCGAGCGGCGGTTGAGAGCGGCATCGATTCGCTGCGCAAGGCCGGATGCGAGATCAGGAAGATCAGCCTGAAGCATACGAAATACGCGATTCCGGTGTATTACCTTGTCGCCACGGCCGAGGCCAGTGCGAATCTGGCACGGTTTGATGGTGTGCGCTACGGGCATCGTTCGGAGAAGGCGAGTAACCTTGCGTCGATGTACCGGCTGTCGCGCGAAGAGGGCTTCGGTCCGGAGGTGAAGCGGAGGATTCTGCTGGGCACCTATGCGCTGAGCGCGGGCTATTACGACGCGTATTACAAGAAGGCGCAGCAAGTGCGGCGCATTCTTGCCGAGGAGTTTCTGGCCGCCTTCGGCGAGGTTGACGCCATCGTTACCCCCACTGCTCCGACGGCTGCATTCAAGCTGGGCGAGAAGACGGATGATCCGCTGGCGATGTATCTGGCGGATATCTACACGGTGACGGCGAGTCTGGCCGGAATCTGCGGAGTGACGGTGCCGTGTGGGGCGACTTCTGCGGGCTTGCCGGTGGGCATGCAGGTGCTTGCGGCGCATTTCGGCGAGTCGACGGCGTTTCGCGTAGCCCGGGCCGTGGAAGCAGCACAGGCGTAACGAGTCCTTGGCTAAGGAAGTAAGAGGCCTCGGCGTCTCGCTTTGGATGCAAGAGTCGCGCCAACCCGACCTTTGGGCGGCGGTTCGAGCGGGCCGATCTTAGCCGGAGACAAACCTGGGTGGGCTAGAGGTGCGAGGATCAGTTTCGGGCCGGGGTGATTTAAACGGCCGCCCGACGGTGGGTAAAGCCACTCGACGACGAAAGTGATGAGCAGTGTCACGATGAGGCTGGCCAAACCAGCCCAGAGTTGTGACCAGGGGGTCTCGGCTTTCCCCAGTAACGGTATGCGAACAATTCCGTTCAGCAAAAACAAGAGTAGAGAGGAAGCGCCCATCCAGGCCAGCGACCCCGACTGCCTGAGAGTGGTTTTTGCTTTGAGATATATCCAGATAATCAGGATCGAAGCAGCGATAAAGGTGCAGGGCCAAAGGAACCAGTAGATGCTTCCCAGAATGAGTAAAGCGCCGGAACCGAATGCAAGCATCGCATTGAGACGAATGGGGAACCGCGCTGCGGCTATGCCGAAACAGATAGAGGGCATGTGCCCGAAAGGCGTGGTGAGCAGATTGATGCTCCAGGGCTGCAGGTATGGGTTGATGAGATGAGTTAACGTGAGGCCGACGAGCGCGAGAAGTGCAAGGCCCTGCCACCTGAGACGCACGGTGAAACGGCGCAGCAGTGGAAACAGCGCATAGAACTGCAGGATGTAGGGGATGAACCACCAAGGTCCGACGGGCGGCAGGCCAAGACCCGGCACCAGAGTTGAGAGGCCAATCAGCATGAGAGCCAGGTGAATCCCATAATGCTTAAGGAAGACTACGGGTCCAAAGTGGAGGCATGCGAGGAAGAGCCAGGGCAACACGACGAGGCCAATAACTGGAAAGATTTTTTTACATCTGGAGCTCAAAAACGATACCCAGGAAGAAGTGCTATCCCATTGACTCCGGGCGAGGCCATAGGCGGAGAGAAAGATAAAAACATCGACGCCCAGGTATCCAAAGAAAGAGAAAAATGCTTGGACAGCCATATCTGGTCTGAGCGAAGCGCGGACAAATTCAAAGAAGTAAGTTGAATGAAAGATGAATTCGTTTTCTCGAGCCGGGCTGACGACATGGAAGAAGTTATGCAGAATAATCGCAAGTATTGCCAGTCCTTTGAGGACGTGAGTGTCTCGTATATCCAAATCCAGTTGCATTGCACCTGGACCCCGAGTCTCCTGGCGAGCGCCACAACAGGCAGGGTGAAATTGCCGACCATAAGTATGTTTGAGTCGAAAGTATCTCGAAAATAGCACCGTTCTTTCGTCAAGCGAAGAAAAATTCCATTTAATTTCATCGCGGGTGGGTAGATCTTTTTGCTGAATACTTTGTGGTGATTTGGCGCCAATGTCCGATGGAGCGGAAGTGACGCCGGCCGGTCTTTCGCTGGAGGATTTTCGTTGCGCCCGCCCGTGGAACAGGCAAACGCGAAACAGATATCGGATTTTTCTCCGGCTAAATGCGGGTAGTATCGGTTCGCATATGAACCGATACAGGGTTGTGGTGTCTCTTGCGGCGCTGGCTGCTTTGGGAATGGCTGCGCCGTTGTTTGCTGCCGCACCGAGGAAGGCGCATGCGGTGGGGCTGGGCGCGGTGCGGACGGTGCCTTATTCGAGGGCGGGCGATCCAGCCGGGGCATTACCCGATGAAACGGCGCTGAAGACCCGTCCACTGGTGGTAGATGGGCGGGTGACCGAGTGGACTACTGGCGATGTTCACGAGGTGACGGACCGAAGCTTTGTCGTGCGGCGAGCGCTCCGGGTCAATGATTCGCTGCCGGCGGGGTCCGATCCAGACACGAAGCCTGACGATGCAAAAGCCGCAGACACAAAAACGACGCATGCGGAGCCGGTGCACTGGGTTTGGCAGCGTGGTCCCTGGCTGCTGGTGGATCGGCTGACAGGGCATGTGACAGCGCTGAAGCTGCCGGATTACGACCCCGGCGCGAGCCAGCTGGTGTGGTTCCGGGATTATGCGGGATATTGCGGGGTGACGGCGTCGGGCAAGAGCTTGTATGCGGTCGTGGCGCAGCTTGGGGTACGCAAGCCGGTGCTGGCAAAGAAGCTGGAAGCCTATGAGGCCGGGGATCACGCGGCTCCGGTGTGCGGCGCGGTGGAGTGGCAGCGGGAGCCGCTGCGGGTGACGTTTCATCCGGCTGGGCGGGAGGCGGCGGGGTTTGACCTGGCGGGCGGGTCGGCGGTGCTGGTCGAGGGTGAAGAGGACGGAGGGACCACGGAGTAGGGAATAGCTGGTAGGGAGTAGAGAATAGCCGGCGGTTTTGCCTTTCGCTCGAAAAATATCCCAGGATCGAAGTCCCCGGAGGTCTGACCCATGCCACAGTCCGGAGAGGCCCGAGGCGTAGGCTGTTCTCAGGAGCACGAATGGACTCGTTTGAACAACTGCTGGCGATGGCTGAGCAGGCGCACGGGCATATGTGCGCCGGGCAGGTGCTTGGGGTGCGGATGGCGATGCTTGGCTGCCGGCGGCTGGGGGTGGACGATCCGCGTGGAGTGGACCGGAAGAAGCTGGTGACGTTTGTTGAGATAGACCGGTGCGCCACGGACGCTATCGGGATGGTGACTAACTGCAAGCTGGGTCGGCGGGCGCTGAAGTTTCGCGACTGGGGCAAGATGGCGGCGACGTTTGTGCATCTTGAGACGGGGAAGGCGATCCGGATTGTGGCGCTTGAAAATTCGCGCGAGCTGGCGGTGCAGCGATTTCCAGATATTCCAGAGAAAAGCAAACAGCAGATGGCGGCCTACCGGGAGCTAAGCGACGCCGAACTCTTTCATGAACAGTGGGTTACGGTGGAGCTGCCGCCGGAAGAAATCCCGGGATACAAGAGCGCGCGGGTGACCTGCGCAGAATGCGGCGAAGGGGTGAATTTTGACCGGTTTGCGGAGCGGTCGGGCCCGGATGGTGAGATGGTGCGGCTTTGTCTGAGCTGTGCCGATCCGGGGCTGAGGTACTGGAGCGATGGGAAATAGGATCAGGGAGCTGAGAATGACCTTCCCCAACAGGTCAAGACGGCCCATGGAGCACGGTGGAACCAGGATCTGGAGGCGAATTTGCGATTCTGACGGCGCGGCTGGCCGGTACGTGCCGACGGTTTGTTAGACTTAGGGCGGTACTCCGACGGCAGATTGGGGATGTATACGCGTGCCTGCTTCCGTTGGAGCGTCGCAGCGCTTGAGAGTGTCGAACAGGAAGTGACGGCGGCGAGGCAGCTGATTTTGTGGCGCGCCGGGCTGGCCGAATGTGCCTGGAATGCGGCTATTGGAAGGCCGTTTCCGGCATGGCAGCGTTCCGGGAGACAGCGAGAGTTGGCTGGAGAGGCAAGGTGCGATTCCGTGCGTCTTCAGGTGGGATTTGAACAGTGCCCGGGCAAAACGCCGGGCGGATGAAGGAACAGTGTGTTGAGTGGATTGGTAGGTTTGGCGGCTGCGGCAATGTTCGCGGCGGGGCCGGTCGGCGGGGCGGGGCTTTCGCTGATTCTGCCGATGGTGTTGATGGTCGGGGCGATGTACCTGCTGATGATTCGCCCGCAGCAGAAAAAGCAGAAGCAGTGGAGTGAGATGCTCGGCCAGTTGAAGGCCGGCGACCGGATCACGACGACGGGCGGCATCAAAGGGACAATCCTGAATTTGAAGGACGATACGCTCACGATCCGTGTTGCTCCCGACGGAATCAAGCTGGAAGTGGTGAAGAGCGCAATTGCCTCGGTGACCACCCAGGAAGAAAGCAAATAAGGAACATCAAGCAAACAGAGGCGAACGCGGGTGCGTGAGCATGAGCAGCCGGAGAGGGTTTCGGCGGCCCGCGGGGATGGACGAAAGCAACGATGAAGAAGAACATGAAGGCCAAACTGGCGGCCATTGTTGGGTTTTTGCTGATCTGCCTTTACGGCATCTTCGGTATTCCCAAGGGTGTTACGGGCGGAGGCGCTGTTGAGCCAATCACGCAGCGCATTCACCTGGGACTGGATTTGCAGGGCGGAGCCCACCTGGTCTTGCAGGTGATGGTCAAGGACGCGGTCAATGCCGAGACAGACAACACCGTGGCCCGGCTGCAGCAGGACATGGCAACGAACCGCTTCCAGGGCACGCCGACCAAGCCCGATCCGAACAACCCGCAGGTGATGGAGATCACCGGGGTCGACCCGGCCAAGGCAGGCGACATGCGCAACGTCTGAACGACAAGTACGGCGCGGAGTATGACATCGCGGGGCCGGGTTCTGACAAAACGGTCACGTTGACGATGAAACCGACGCAGGTCACGGATCTCGAAACCGCACCGTGGAACAGTCGATCGACACGATTCGCGACCGCGTGGACAAGCTTGGAGTGGCGAGGCCGGTGGATGCCTTATGGACTGGGCGAATTCCAGATCCTGGTGGAGTTGCCCGGCGTGAGCGATCCGGACCGCGTGAAGGACATCATCCAGTCGACCTCGCAGCTTTCGGTCCATGAGGTCGCGGGCAACTCGGCTGGCTACGCGAGCGAGCAGGAGGCCCTGACCACACTGGGCGGCGCGATTCCGCCGGACCAGGAGCTGCTGCATGGCAATCCGCCAGGGCGATAGCTCGGATGGGCAGGATCATTCTTCCTGCTGAAGCGGCTCTCGATTGTTGGCGGCCGCGACTTCCGCGACGCGAGCGCAATCGGCGTGAATGACCGCGGCAAGCAGGGCGTGAACTTTGTGCTGACCAATGCGGGCGGCGAGCAGCTTCTACGACTACACCTCGACACCATGTCGGCAGCTATATGGCGATCGTGCTGGGCAACACGCGTGAAGAACGTAGCGGTGATCAAGGGCGCGATCCGGGATCAGGGACAGATCGAGGGCAGTTCAGCAAGCAGCAGATTGACGATCTCTCGTTTACGCTGCGCACCGGCGCATTGCCGGCGAGATCAACTACATCGAAGAGCGCACGGTGGGCGCATCGCTTGGAGCCGACTCGATCAAGCAGGGAGTTACGGCGGCGGTCGCCGGCATGTTGGCCGTCATGATCTTCATGCTGTTCTACTATCGCGGCGCGGGCATCAATGCGGATGTGGCTCTGTTTCTAAACCTGGTAATTTTGCTTGGGTTCATGGGTACAGCCAGGCAGTGCTGACGCTACCGGGCATCGCCGGAGTCATCCTTACCATCGGTATGGGCGTGGACTCGAACGTGCTGATCTTTGAGCGTATCCGTGAAGAGCTGCGGGCGGGCAAGGGTGCAGCCCAGGCGATCGATCTGGGCTTTGCACATGCGTGGATCACGATTGTGGATACGCACGTGACAACGATCGTTTCGGCAGCGATTCTGTTCCTGTTCGGCACCGGACCGGTCAAGGGATTTGCAACGACACTTACATTTGGCCTGCTAGCGAACCTGTTTACAGCGGTGTTTGTATCGCGGGTGATCTTTGACTCGCATGTGACCCGAAAGCTGTGGGGCAGAAGGTTTCCATTTAGCGAGTCGGCAGGTTGATGAGTTAGTAAGTTAGCTGCCCGCCCCGGCAGATGCAGAACACGAGGCGGGCACCGGACGCTCAGAGTGAGTGGGCCGCGAGGAAGGTAAAGAAACGTGGAATTTTTTCATAGCGTCAATATCGATTGGCTGGGGAAGAAATGGTACTTTCTCGCCTTTTCTTTGATCTTCAGTGTGTCGGGTGTGATCTCGATGGGCATGCACTGGGCGAAGATCGGCAGCCCCGTGCCGCTGGGCGTGGATTTTAAGGGCGGCACGCAGGTTGAGGTTAAATTTCAAAATCCGCCCGATCAGGCGGAGATTCGCGCAGCCATGGACGCGGCGGGCATCAAGGACGCGACAGTCGTGCAGTTTGACGATGCAAGTCAGCGGGAGATGCTGATCAGCCTGCCGGAGAGCTTGAACGAAGCGGCGCTGGACACAGGCCGGCAGCAGATTAAAAGCGCGCTTGCAGCCCATTACAACAACCCGGTGGTGAGCGATAGTGCACAAGTAGTGGGAGCGACGGTGGGGCATCAGCTCGAGAAGCAGGCCGCCCTGGCAACGCTGTATTCACTGATCGGCATGCTGGTGTACCTGTGGTTCCGTTTTGAACTCATCTATGGCGTGGCGGCCGTTGTAGCGGTGTTTCACGACACGCTCATCACGGTGGGCTTCTTTGCCTTGACCAATCAGGAGCTCAGCCTGACGGTGATCGCGGCAATCCTTACTCTGGTGGGCTACTCGATGAACGATACGATTGTGGTCTTCGACCGTATCCGCGAGAACCTGCGGCTGTCGCGGCGCGAGAAGCTGTCGGACCTGGTGAATCGCAGCATTAACCAGACGCTGAGCCGGACGGTGTTGACGTCGGGGCTGACATTTCTCACGGTGCTGGCGCTCTTCTTGTTTGGCGGACAGGTGCTGAAAGGCTTTTCGTTCGCGCTGGTGGTCGGCATTCTGATCGGCACGTACTCTTCGATCGCAGTTGCGGCGCCGATGCTGGTGGCCTATCAGGATTCGCGCGCGGCCAAGGGCAAAGCAGCGGTGCTGCCGGCGGCCAAGCGCGGCAAATAACGCAGTAAATAAGCCAAAAACAGAGGTCAAAAAGAGACAGCCGGAGGGGCAAAATGCCTCTCCGGCTGCACTGTTTTCGGGGCATGCAATTTTGCATGCTTTGCAGGTGCGCGCTTGTTCTGATATAGGTTGGGAACACTCGTGTTCGAGCGTTATTCGGAATCAGGCGAAGTTCCTCTTCTCACGCAAGCCCGGAATTGCTGCAATCGGTTTCCAGTGCTGTGTGTGAGTGGCTTCGCAAGGGCCATTTCCGAAAACGCAGCGGAAACGTTGCCATGAGGCAGCCGGGAACATTCCGTTCGGCATCGGTGTCTAACTTTAGAGGAACTTTGGACTGCATCGAGGTTGGCAATGTTTGAAGATTCAACATTTGAATCGAGCAACCGCCTGAAGAAGCGGAATCCGTGGGTGATCGCAACGTTCGCACTGAACGCGACGATTCTTGCGGTCGCGATCATCTATCCGTTGGTCAAGTACGAGGCCTTGCCTAAGGCAGCCATGACAACGCTGCTGGTGGCACCACCCCCGCCGCCGCCTCCACCCCCGCCGCCTCCTCCGCAGGTGCATGTGGAAGTGGTTAAACCGATGATGATGAACAATCAGCTCACGGCTCCTACGCGCATTCCCAAAGACATCAAGATGGTGCAGGAGAAGGAAGGCCCCGCAGAGCTTTGGCGTGGCCGGCATGGAAGGCATGGGTTCAGGCGCGGCTGGCGGCGTCATCGGCAGCGTGTTTGGCAATGCCACTCCGGCACCGGTAGTCAAGCAGGCTCCGCCCAAGAAGATTGCAATCTCATCGGGCGTTGCAACCGGTCTATTGGTCCAGGAAGTCAGGCCGATTTATCCGCCCATCGCCAAGGCAGCGCGCGTCTCCGGCACAGTGGTGCTGCAGGCAACCATCTCTAAATCCGGCACCATCACCAATCTGCGCGTAGTCAGCGGCAACGCGATGCTGCAGTCCGCGGCGCTGGAAGCGGTACGGCAGTGGCGCTACCGGCCTTACATGCTGAACGGTGATCCGGTAGAGGTTGATACCACCATCAACGTCGTCTTCAATCTGGGCGGCGGTTAATAGGATACGGCGGGCGGTCTCTCCCAGTGGGAGAAGCCGCCCGTTTTACCTGCACCCGAATGCGTGCCGGCACAGTATGCATTCACCCGCGGGAGCCCGCGGCTAACAGAAACTAATATTCGCTCAAATGAAGAAGAGCAATCCCCAGGAGGAACGATTCAGTGATTCTCGCTCAGTTTGCACATTTCGCCTCGCATGCTTCCAGCCTGGCAATGTTCCAGGACCAACAGGCTTCCACCGATTTCACTCTGATGGGCCTGTGGGGTAACATGGGTTACTTCGCCAAGGGCATTTCCGTAGTGCTGTTCATCATGTCTATCTGGTCGCTGGCCGTGATGATCGACCGCTACCTGTATTTCACGGCCGCCCGCAAGCAATCGCGTGAGTTCGCTCCCAAGGTTGCCGGCGCGCTGAAGGACTCGAAGCTGGAAGAAGCCATCAAGATTGCCGACCGCAGCAAGAAGTCGCACCTGGCCGAAGTGGTCACGGCTGGCCTGCAGGAGTTCCGCAGCGCTCAGGGTGTGGTAAATGAAGACACCATCGAGAGCTCAAAGCGCGCACTCGAGCGTGCCGAAGCCATCGTTCATGCCAAGCTGAAGCGCGGCCTGAGCGTTCTGGCAACGATCGGTGCAACCGCGCCCTTCGTCGGCCTGCTCGGTACCGTCATGGGCATCCTGAACGCCTTCCAGCAGATCGCTGTGCAGAAGTCTTCCGGTATCGCGGCCGTGGCCGGCGGTATCTCGGAAGCTCTGGTAACCACTGCATTCGGACTGCTGGTCGCGATTCCCGCCGTTATGACCTTCAACTACTTCACCGGCCGTGTGGAATCGTTCGACGTCGAGATGGACAACTCGTCGAGCGAGCTGGTGGACTACTTCATCAAGCAGAGCCACAAGCGCTAAGGCGCCCAGGCAACTGCCGGGACGTATCTACCAAAAGGGGCGAGAGTCTTTGGCTGGCAGTGGAAATGTGCATTCCCTGCCGGCCATTCCGACCGACGTTCGCGACGGTGGTCGATTCGGCGGCTCAACCACGAGCCAATCAACAGGGCTTGCTGGTTAGGGCGAATGGTCACATTCTTTGCATCGGTGACGCTCGAACTTGATGCGTGGAGCTTAGACAATGTCAATTGCGGTAAGAAACGAAGGCGCAAAGGTTAACTCAAACATCAATGTCACGCCCATGGTGGACGTGATGCTGGTGCTGTTGATCATCTTCATGGTCATCACTCCGATGCTCCAGAACAAGGTCAACATCGATCTCGCGAAGACCGACAACCCGACAGCCATGCCGGACGCGGACAAGGACGACGCGATCGTTATTGCGGTAACGCGCGACGGTACGCTCTATCTAGGCCAGAACAGGATCAATCCTACGGAAGTAGGCACCAAGATTCGTGATCTGCTGGCGGATAAGCCGGGCAAGGAGATCTTCGTTCGTGCGGACGCGCGGGCGCGCTATCTCGATGTCGAGAATGCGATCGATGATGTGCGTTCGGCTGGTATTGAGTCCGTGGGACTGCTGACTGAAAAGCGGCAGACGCCGGGTTCAGGCGGCGAGTAAGATAGGTTTTTGACCACAGAATTCAGGAGTTCAAGATATGGCAATGACAGGTGGCGGTGGTCCGGGTGGAATTTCCTCGGACATCAATGTGACTCCGCTGATCGACGTGCTGCTGGTGCTGTTGATCATCTTTATGGTCATCGTGCCCGTAACGCCTAAGGGACTGGATGCGCTGGTGCCGCAGCCGCCGAAGGATAAGACGCCGCAGCCGCCGGATCCGCGCACGATCGTGGTGTCGGTGCTGAAGGCGGGCAATCGGGTTGCGTACAAGATCAACCAGGACGACGTTGCTCACGCCGATCTGCTGGCGCGCCTGACCGCGATCTATCAGAACCGTGCTGAACGCATCATGTTTGTGAAAGGCGACGACGATGTGGACTTTTCGGCGGTGGCCGACGTGATCGATATCGGCCATGGCGCCGGCGTCGACCATGTGGGTCTGATGACGCCGAAGATCCTCGCCGGTCAGTGAGTGAGGCCCTGCTTGATGCAGGGCTTTGCTGTTTGCCGGGGCCTGACAACTCCCGTGGACAGGTTCTTCTTCGGAAAAGCTTTTCGAAGTCAATGTAATTTGATTAGGATGGAACGGCTGGGGCGGGAGTCTCCCACTGCACTTGGCCGCGCGGGCGAACCAGGCGCGTAACACCTGGCGACGACTCGAAGGAGAAGGATAAGAATATGAATCGAATCGCACGTCTGCCGGTGCTTGCGGCGTCTCTGGTGGTTTTGGTCGCCCTTACCGGTTGCGACAAACTGAAGGCCCGTGACCAGCTGAACAAGGGAGTTGAGTCGTTCAAAGCCGCAAAATACGAAGAAGCGATCAACCACTTTCAGCAAGCCGAACAACTCGATCCGAAGCTGGCGGTCGCTAAGGCCTATCTGGCTACGGCGCTCTCGCAGAATGTGGTGCCGGGCCTCTCGACTCCTGAGAATCTGAAAACCGCAAACCAGGCGATTGCGACTTTCCAGGAGGTGCTGGTCGATGATCCTTCGAACATCAACAGCATGAAGGGTATTGCCAGCCTGTACTTCAACATGAAGAAGTTCGATGACGCGCGGATATGGCAGAAGAAGGTTCTCGCGGTCGATCCGAAAGATCCGGAAGCGGCTTATACGGTAGGCGTCATCGACTGGACGCTCGCCCACGAGAATCTGCTGAAGATGCTGGCCAACAACGACGACGGCGTCGGCAACGTGAAAGCGCTGACCAAGAGCAACTGCGCCGAGATTCAATCGGAGAATGGTCCGCTGGTTGAAGAAGGACTGAAGTATCTGCAGCAGGCCGTCGATAACCGTCCGAACTACGACGACGCGATGTCCTACATAAACCTGACCTATCGTCGCAAGGCAGACGTGGACTGCGGTGACTCGGCTGCGGTAAAGGATGATGTGGCAAAGGCCCTGGACTGGAGCGCGAAGGCCATGGGCACCCGCAAGGAAAACGAGAACAAGAAGAACCAGGGACCGGGCGGCATCACGCTCGATGCGAATGGGAATATGAAGTAAGCCCTGGTTTGCGAATAGCATGGCGAAGCCTCCGGAGACGGAGGCTTTTGCTTTTGCAGAAGCAAATAGGTGGGGCCGCCACTGCCACGAAACAGGCATAGCTGAGCTTTAGCTCGCCGGGTACACTGAAGACGATGCTTACGCAAGACTCTCCCTTACTCGTGACGGGCGGCGCAGGATTCATCGGGTCGCATTTTGTGCTGGATTGGTTTACCGAGATCGGTACGCCGCTGGTCAACCTCGACAAGCTCACTTACGCCGGCAATCTGCGGAATCTGCAGCCGGTCGCGGATCGGCCTGGGTATCACTTTGTGCGCGGAGATATTCAGGATCGCGCGCTGGTGGATCGCCTGTTGAAGGAGTTTGAACCGCGGGCGATTGTGCATCTGGCGGCGGAGAGCCACGTCGACCGGTCGCTGGTGGGACCGGAGGATTTTCTCAATACCAATGTGCATGGCACCTTCACGCTACTGGAGGCGGCGCGGGCGTACATGGACAAGCTCGGCGCGGCAGATCGCGCCAAATTCCGGTTCCTGCATGTTTCGACGGATGAAGTGTATGGTTCACTGAAGCCGGGCGATGCTCCGTTTGAGGAGACGTTCCCGTTCAAGCCAAATTCGCCGTACGCGGCCTCCAAGGCGGCGAGCGATCTGCTGGTGCGTGCGTGGGTCAAGAGCTACGGACTGCCGGCAGTAGTGACGAACTGCTCAAATAATTACGGGCCGTTGCAGTTTCCCGAAAAGCTGCTGCCGCTGGTGCTGAACCGGGCAGTTCACGGCGAACCACTGCCGATCTATGGCGATGGCATGCAGGTGCGCGACTGGCTGTATGTCGGCGACCATGCGGCGGCGCTGCGAGTGGCGCTTGAGAAGGGTGTGCCGGGACAGACGTACAACATCGGCGGATGGAATGAGCAGGCAAACATCGATACGGTGCAGATGCTGTGCGCTCTGCTGGATGAATTCCTGCCGGATTCGCCGAACCGGCCGCATGCGCAGTTGATGAAATTCGTGACCGACCGGCCGGGACATGACCGGCGCTATGCAATCAACGCGACGAAGGCCGAACGCGAGTTGGGGTGGCGCCCAAAGGAGACTTTCGCGACGGGGTTGCGGAAGACCGTGCGCTGGTATCTGGACAATCAGGCGTGGGTGAAAGAAGTAACTTCCGGCGCCTACCGCGACTGGATGGACACCAATTACGGCGCCCGCTGAAACAAGTTAGTCCGGCAGGGAATGAAGACTTGAGAGCTGCGGCCCGATGAGGGCTTCTGGCATCGTTTGACGCGTCTCTTAGTGAGGCTGGGCTCTCATGATCATGCTGGAAATTTCTCTTCCGACTATACTGGCGCGCTTTCATTCCATGAAACAACTTGGAATCATTGCGGGGCTGGCAGTTGTCGTTATGGCCCTGATGACGCTGCGCGAAAAACTGCGGAAATACCTGACGCGCAACTGGCCGACTTCGGTGGGTACGATCGAGGATCTGCATCTCGTGAAGATCGACGGCGGGCTCAACGGCGTGGATTACTGGAAGGTGCTGTTCCGATACAGATATCGCGTGCAGGCAGAACACGAAGGCAGGTATTCGTTCAGCTGCGCGAGCGAGGCGATGGGGCAAGGCGCGATAGCAGGTTTGCAGGACAAGACTGTGTCCGTGCACTACAAGCCGTTGGACCAGGGCAAGAGCCTGCTGTGGGAAGACGAGATATGGGATCTCTGGTGGGAGACCTACTGGCAGATGGGACATGACACCGCGGAGCCGACCGCAAATTGATTGCCGCTTCAATGGATTGGGTCCTGTGCTTCAGCGATTCGATAGTTGGACACGGTTGCCGTCGGGGTCCTTACCGTCGCAGAGAACAAAGACTTCACCTTCGCGGACCTTGCCGAATCTGGCTCCGCGCGCGACCAGGGTTTCGCGCAGGGCGGCGACATCGGCGGCGTAGAAGACAATCTTTGGCCCTTTGCTTCCCGGCGATGGCGGCCCGGAGTGAAGCGCAACGCGCGCAGGTCCGGCAGCGAACTCCCGCCAGCCTTTTTCTTCTGAAACTTGTTCGAGGCCGAGAACGCGGCCGTAATAGTCGCTCATGGCCTCCATTTGCCGGGTGAAGAGGATGATGCGCGCGAATCGCAAGGAGTGTTCCTTCAGTCGGGGATGGAGACAGTGTAACTGGATCAGGTAGCTAATATCCGAAACTAACACCCAGACGGCTCGTGGGATTTAGACGTTCGCAGCCCCACATATTCAGGCGTAGGATGGGGAGCGGACTTTCGTGCTGGAGATTGTGCGATGCGGAAATGCATCAATTTACTCGCATTTGTTTCGCTGGCGATGCCTGCTCTGGCTGCAAAGCGCGTAGATATCCGGCAGCTCGATCAGGAACTTGCCGAGGTAAAGACTAAGCCGGATGCGGAAGTTGCGCATCGGCTCGCCGGGCTGGAACTGACGGAGCGCATGAGCGCCGTGGAGCTTATGCGGTGGAGAGATGCCATGCGGCCCCGAGTCGAAACATGCGTTGGCGATACTGGCGGATTCCTCTGCTTTTCTTCATACACCTGCTGGAGAGGTTCCACAAACGGCTCCATTGGATGAGGCAGCGCAAAAGCAGGCTTTATCGCTGGCGTCGGCTTATGTGGAGACGACGCTAGCCAAGCTGCCCAATTTCTTTGCGGCGGAATCCATCACAACATTTGAAGACACCCCGGCCAGTCAGGATAATGGAAACTACACGGTCTATCAGTCCTTGCACTATACGGACTTCAAGAAAGCCACGGTGTTTTATCGAGATGGCAAAGAGGTGATGGAAACCAAGTCGAGTGAAGTATCCGAGCAGGATCAAACGATCACTCTCGCCGGGCAGCTTTTATCTTCGGGCGAGTTTGGTCCGGTGCTGCACACGGTGCTTGCGGATGCACACAGCGGGAAGCTGGCGTGGAGCCACTGGGAGACCATCGGAACTTCGCAGGTGGCTGTGTTTCGCTATTCCGTGCCGCGAAAGAAATCGCATTACAGGGTGAAAGTTGAGCTCGTTGGTCATAGTGAACCGATGCAATCCAGGCCCGGGTATCACGGCGAAATCACAATTGACCCGAGCAATGGAACGATTCTCCGCATTACGCTCCAGGCGGATATAACGGACAACGATCCGATGAAGCGAGCCGACCTGATGGTGGAGTACGGTCCTGTCGAGATCGGAAAACAGAGTTACCTCTGCCCCGTGAGATCGGTTGCATTAACCCAGGATTATCCCCAGAAATTCCAGGCAGACAACAAAGGCGTTCTCGAGAGACGTGAGGAGCAGCCCCAAACGCTTTTAAACGATGTTCGTTTCGATCATTACCATGTGCTTCGCTCTGAGGCACGGCTACTGACCGGTGCGGATATCGATGATGATGGGAACACGCCGGATTCGCCACAATAGGTTTGAACACCTTCGGCGTGAGTGAACGAGGATGCTGCGTATTCGATAAACGGAATGTACAGTCTGCCTGAGATTGGCCTAAACTGAGCTTGCGTTCGTCTATAAGGCACGGAGGCGTCGTGCAGGGTTTTATTCCCCGGGCATGGAAATTCGTCGCACGGAACCGTGGCACGGTGCTTTCGGCAGTGCTGCATCTCTCCATACTGCTGTTTCTGGGGACTGGCGTGATCCGCACTGCGCAGATTGCTCCGTATCGGCTGCCGGGCACGGATAAGGGCAACACGGTGCTGGTATATTTCAGCCCGGGTAGCCTGCAGGCTGTGGCGTCGGAGAACAAGTCGAAGAGCCCGGAGAAGACTAAGGCTCTATCGATTGAGAAGGCCAAGACTGAAGCTCCCGAAATGCACCTGGCCACGCCCACCAAGGCGGATACGGGCGTCGGCGGCGCGGTTGAGAGTGGGTTGGGCGAGGGCGACATCACGATTGCGCTGGAGAGCTACTTCCCTCCTCCGCAGCCGGACCTCTCGACGATGGCCGCCGGAACCAAAGGCGATGTCGTCCTGGACGCAGTGATCGACGAAACGGGAAAGGTTTCGAAGCTGACTCTACTTCATGGACTGGGCGGGCCCATCGATAACGCGGTAATGGCGACGGTGGAGCAGTGGCGGTATACGCCGGCGAAGAAGGGTGGCGTTCCGGTGCCGAGCGAGCGCGAGCTGCATTTCCATTACGAGCGTGGGTGAGGGTCGGGAAGCCCTGAAGCAATTCGAGGAAGACGGTGTTGTCCTGCTGCGGGACGTCTTCTCCACGAGTCTTCTCGCAACGTTCCGCCAGGCTGGAGTGCAATGCTTTACGGCGATCGAGGCCAGGACGGTGCTTCCGGAAAAGTACAAATACAACCAGTTCTCGAATTCTTTGCTGATTGAGGCGCTGGCGGACGCCGACTGCGCGCGGCCGCATCTTTCCATAAATGAACTTTCGATGCCTCTTGCGGCGCCGAGCCTGGGGGCCCTGTGTGTTGAAGCACTGGCGGGCGACTGGACCTGCGGGCTGGAACACTCCTGGGTGCGGAAGAAGTTTGCGCCAGGAAACTCGCCGGATGGACGGGATGCGTCGCAGGGATGGCACCAGGATGGCGGGCTCGGAGTGCAGTTTCCCGAGGCGATTCATTCGCGGGATGAGCGCGGCTACTGGATTTCGACTGTGCCGATGACGGAGTTGGCGACATGCTGGCTTCCGCTGGAGCCCTGCGGCAGGGATGCGCCGGGGCTGGAGTTTGTTCGCGGCTCGCAGCCGGGGCTGCTGCATTTTACGGAGCTGGCGGATGGCGATGTCCGCAAGCGGTTTGCGGCGGAGCGGTTCTGGGCACCGGAGATGGAGCCGGGAGATGCGGTGGTATTTCGGAACAGTGTGCTGCACCAGACCTATGTGAGTGCGGGGATGACGCGAGATCGGATGAGTGTGGAGTATCGGGTGTTTCCGGTCTGAAGTCTCCTATTTGTCTTCGGCCTGGTTCCACATTTCGCGCTCGATAAGCCAGTTGCCATCGTGGCTTTTGCGCAAGACGAAGAGCATCTTGCCACGGCCATCGAAGGGCGGTTTGCCGCCGGGCAACTCGACGATCTGGTGCTCGGTGCACCACTCGGTGGCCAGGTCGCCGGAGATATCGATATCGTGGCATTCCATTTCGAAGGACTTCATCTTTGCGCCGGCGATGGAGTCGGTGACGCTCTTGAAGAAAGCGGCGATGGCTGGCTTGCCGACGATGGGTTTGGTGGAGGGCAGTAGGCTGATGCCGTCGTCAGCCCAGAGTGCGAGAGTTGCGGCGCTGTCCATGTGACGGGTGGCGTCTTCGAGGCGATGGTTGAAAGCTTCGATGCCAGTGCGGGAGTCGGGCTGAGCGGACAAAGGGAGAGCAGCTGCCAAAAGGACGACTAGGTAGAGATGTCGTAGCATGACGGGCCTTTCTGGTTGCCAGCGAGTTTGGCATGAATGCCTATGCATTGGCTCGGAAATCGTGGAGCACGAAACGATATTGATGAGAAGCGGATCCTCTGCGGGAACGGCCCGCAGAAAGGCCATGGCAGAGCCGACGGAGGGTGCCGCCGATGTTGGTCTGCTAAAAGGATGTGACAGGTGATGCCTGCCGGTGACGGGTGGCCATCTAGAATTTAAGGGATGAGTTTCCTGATTGAGACTGCTGAGGTGCCGCTGGAGTTGACTGGCGGCAGCCGTTTTCTACGCGCTTGTTTGCGCAAACCTGTAGACCGGCCCCCGGTGTGGTTTTTGCGGCAGGCCGGCCGCTATATGGCGGAGTACCGCGAGGTGCGCAAGCATCACACGCTGGTGGAGATCTGCAAGCGGCCCGATATCGCGGCCGAGGTCACGATTACGGCTGCGGAAAAGCTGGATGTGGATGCGGCGATCATCTTTGCGGATCTGCTGCTGCCACTGGAGCCGATGGGGCTGGATTTTGAATTCCAGGCAGGCGAGGGTCCGGTGGTGCATCATCCGCTGCGCTCGGCAGAGGCCATTGACCACCTCAGGACCGATCGCACGAGTGAGCTCGAGTATGTGGCGAAGGCGATCGAGAAGGTCGCAGGTCACTTTGGCGAATCGAAGGGGATCATCGGATTCTGCGGCGCCCCCTACACGCTGGCCAGCTACATGATCGAAGGCAGCAGCTCGCGCAACTACATTCACACCAAGCAGATGATGTATTCGGAGCCGGGGGCGTGGCAGCGGCTTACGGAAAAGCTGTTTACGGTGCTGGTGGCCTATTGCCGGCAGCAGGTCGATGCGGGTGCGGATGTGATCCAGATTTTCGATTCGTGGGTGGGTTCGCTCTCGGTCGAGGACTACCGCGATTACGTGCTGCCGGTGACGACGCGGTTGGTGCGCGCGGTACAGGCAATGGGCGTTCCTGTGATCTATTTTGGGGTGGAGACGGCGAGTCTGCTACCGGCGATGCATGAGACAGGCGCGGACGTGATTGGCCTCGACTGGCGGATTCCGCTGGACGCGGGCTGGCGGTCGATGGGATATGGCTGCGCGGTGCAGGGCAATCTCGATCCGATCACGCTGTTTGCTCCGCTGCCGACTCTGGAGACGCGGGTCAGGCAGGTGCTGGAGCAGGCTGGCGGGCGCGCGGGACACATCTTCAACCTCGGACATGGGATTGTGCCGGGGACGCCGGTGGAGCATGTGCAGGCGGTGGTAAAGATGGTGCGCGAGATTGCGCCGAAGGTGGTGAGGCTCGGCACGGCGGCGCATTCGACTCCGGCTCCCAGTTCAGGCGAGGTGAGGCGTGGGTAAGCGCGCGGTGCTGCTGCTGGCGCATGGGACGCCGAATATGGTGGCGGAGATTCCCGAGTATCTGCGGAATGTGGTGAGCGGGCGGCCGATGCCGCAGCACGTGGTCGAGGAGATTCAGCACCGGTATTCGCTGATTGGCGAGCCAAAGGGGCACAGTCCGCTGACCGATCTGACGATGGAGCAAGCAAAACTGCTGGAGAGAGGTCTGCTGGAGGGGGAGCTTGCCAGCGCCGGTGAGCCGCTCAAGGTGTATCTGGGGATGCGAAACTGGCGTCCCTATATCGCGGATGTGGTCAAGCAGATGCGCGCGGATGGCGTCGAGGAGGCTGCGGTGATCTGCCTTGCTCCGCAGAACTCGCGGACGAGCGTGGGGCTGTATCGCCGGGCGGTGACCGCCGAGGCCGGCGGAATGCGGATCGACTTTCTGAAAGGTTGGGCCGATGAGCCGCTGCTGGCGGATGCGTTCGCGGACCGGCTGCGCGGGGCTTATCGGAAGCTTGCAGCAGAGGCTGATGGGCCGGTAGTGGTGCTGTTTACGGCGCACAGCGTTCCGGCGCGAACCGTGCAGCCGCAGGAGATGCAGGAAGGGCAGCCGAAGCTGTGGCCCGCTGGCGCTGGGCCTGATCCCTACGCTGACGATGCGCGGCGCACGGCGGAGCTTGTCGCTGAGCGGGTTCCGGAGATGGGTAAATGGGCCTTTGCCTTCCAGAGCCAGGGCGCGAGCGGCGGCCCGTGGATTGGGCCGACGGTTGAGGAGACGCTGGATGGGCTTGCCGCCGATGGCGTGAAGGCGGTGTTGCTGCAGCCGATCGGGTTCCTGTGTGACCATGTCGAGATTCTGTACGACATCGATATTGCATTCCGGGAGTACGCCGCAGGCAAAGGGATTCGGCTGGGGAGGCCGGAGTCGCTGAATGATTCGCCGATTTTGACGCGGGCGTTGGAGAAGCTGGCGCGGCAGGGGTTGCAAAGACTCTCGAATCCGAATTGAAGTACAAACTGGTTGCGTGGAATTACGCATTTCCGCCGCATACTGGAATGGGGTCAGGTCCGCAACAAATCACCCTGCCGTTAGAAACGGTGGAAGAAGCACACACAACCTGTCTAAAGTGGCGCAAAAACGCGGTATATCGCGTCATACGCGCACTCTTACTTCTATATAAGTATATTATTATCATATATTTAAGAGGATTTTGATATACCCACCCCCCGTGGTCGATCGCCGGCAGTGCAACCGAAGCAAATCCAGTCGTTGTTTACATGGACAAGCGCTCGCTTTACTCAAGAGGGTTCAGAAGCCGTTGCCATCCTTGTTGGCGACCTGGTTGATGATGCGCTGGACGACGACGATCTGGACGTGCACATGCCTGGCAACGTCTGGAAGGAACTCAGTGATTACGTTGTCGATGGGTGCGGTGGCGAGCCCGATCCCATAGCGCTCGGCGCTGGCCGGTACGTTGGTTCGGCGCCCGGGCACGTACAGGTTGGCGATCTCGTCGTCGATGCCGAAGCCAATGATGTTGGCGTAATTGAGCATGCCTTTGCCGTTGTCGCCCTGGGTCCAAAGCACCTGAGAGGCGGTGTGGAAGATCCGCCGTTTTATGGATGCGGTGGGCATGCGGTGATAGTGCGGGTCCTGATGGACGATGGACGGGATCAGGAAAGTTCCGAAGAACTCGCCGGTGATGTCTTCGGTGTAGCTGATGCCGACGGCCCGGCCCCAGCCGGGAAATCCGGGACCTACGGGAGAGTGTGAGTCGGCGGCGACTGAGATGGCCGATTCGCCGAGGATGGTGATCGCGTTGAAGGGGTCTATGACATTCTTGGTGGCAAGCCAGGCTTTTTCCTTGGGCGTGAGGGGCTTGACCTGTGGGCCGTTTTCAAAGCGCATGTACCAATTGATGAACTGTGTGGGACAAGGCAGCTTGGTGCAGGCGGATTTGTCGGTCCGGGCGTTGGCTTTCTGCTTGGCCGGGGTCGGGGCGTCCGGGAGATTGGTAGACGCGGGTTGCTGGTCGGCGGGCTGCTGCGGAGTTGCGGCTTGGGGCTGCGCCCGAGTTTGGTCTGGTGACTGAGAAGTCGCGGGCTGCTGTTGGGGATCGGATTGCGGGGTTTGAGCCCTCAAAGGCGAAGGCATGAAGCAGGCCGAGACGAGGCATGCGACGGCCAGGAAGGCCAGAAGCGCGGCCTCGCGTGGGCAGTACAGATTGCGGTGTCGGATATGCCGCATAGAGTGCGAGTTCGGTCTGGTGGCCCGGTGATGCGACATGGAAATTCGGATATGTCGCAGAGGGAGCGTGACTTCGTCGTTTCTGATTCGACGTGTTTATCAAACAAAAGGTCGCCTGATAGTGGCCGGAAGGGAACAGTTCCGGAACGGGATACGTAGTTGCAGGAGTTGACGTTTGCGGCACCCGTTGGAGATGTAAGGCTCCGGGGCCGTTGACTCGACCGAAAACCAATCGTCAAACTAAGATCGGAGCGGTACCTGTCATGAATGCTTACGCTACACCGGGAGACTCATTTGGCCAACGCATGGAGGCCCTGTGGGAACACGTGGAGGACGAGTTCCATCACGCCGTAGGGTATGTGGATCGCGTGATTGTGCCCGAGGCGCGGCGCGAGGCCGGATCGGCTGCGCGGACAGTGGCGCGCTGCCTAGATCGGCTTGCGGACCGGCTTGATCCAAACGGAGCACGGCAGGCGAACGGATCCTCCGGGTCTGCCCGCTGGCACGGAGAAAACACAGGGCTGTGATAGAGGCCGCCGCAGCGATGCGCGCCCCGCGAGCCGGCAGGATGCTGCCCCAGGCGGGATGGATGCGCCGCGTTGGCGGTTTCTCCATTGCCGGTCTCACAATGCTGGCGGTTGCCGGATGCAGCCATCATCAGCGATATCCGGTGCAGGCTTCGGCGCCACCGATTTCAAACAATACCAGCGACAGTTACCCCTCCGGCACGACCGCGGATGGAAGGGTGCATCCCGCGTTTCCTGGATCGTCGGCAACGCCGGGAGCGACATCCGCGCCTGTTGCACCCCCGGGCGAGATCTCCAGCGCGGATTCGGAGTATGTCGAGACGCATAGGCCGATCTCCAGCGAAGAGGGTTTAGCGAGCTGGTATGGACCGCCGTATAACAAGCGGCAGGGCGCGAACGGACGCGTCTACGACCAGAACGCGATGACGGCGGCGCACCGGACGCTGCCGATGGGTTCGCTGATTGTGGTGACCAACGAGAAAACGGGCCAGTCGGCGATTGTGCGCGTGACGGATCGCGGGCCTTTTGTGCAGGGGCGGACGCTGGATCTCTCGGTGGCGTCGGCGAAGGCCACGGGAGTGTATTTGCCGGGCGTGGCGCGTGTGCGGATCGACGTTTACGAGACGCCGCGGCCGATGGACGCCGGTGGCAGGTGGTGCGTGCAGATTGGAGCTTTTGAGCATGAGCACAAGGCGGAGAAGCTGCGCGATGAGCTTGAGCGGCGCTACGAGACGGCCAATGTGATCGACTTCGAGGGTCCGACAGGATACTGGGTACGCATTCGGCCGCAGGGAGATAACCGGGAGCGGGCCCAGGAGATAGTTCGTGGGCTGCGGCCGGAAGAGGGCGATGCCTACCTGGTGCGGCTGGACTAAGCCCAGCCTGATCGCTCTCCCGCAAATGTTACAAATCAGCAGAGACAATCTTTGATAGGTTGGGTGGGTGACGGTGGAGGTGTGTGTTTATGAGTCAGTTTTCACCCAGCCTTGCTACAGCCAAGGTATCGGCGTTTTTAAATGTACGGCAGGGCGTGAAGGCAGTGGAGTTTTATCAAGCTGCATTTGATGCGAAGGTGCTGCATCGATTCGACGCTCCCGATGGAAGCGTTGTGGCGCAGCTTGGGATTGGCGGGTCCGATTTCTGGCTGGCGGATGAAGCGCCGGAGTATCAGAACCACAGTCCGGAATCGCTGCATGGCACGACGTTGCGCATGATCATTGTGGTGGCCGATCCGGACGAGGTCTTTGCGCAGGCAATTGCAGCGGGAGCGACGTCGATATGCCCGGTGCGCGATGAGTCGTACGGGTGGCGGATCGGGCGGCTGGTGGACCCGTTCGGGCATCACTGGGAGATCGGGAAAACGATCTAAGTCAGCCGGTCTGTTCTTCTTCGGCGGTTTCTGCGATCGTCCAGCGGTCCACGGATTGCTGGGCAAGGACGTGGCCCACGGCTACCGCTCCAACGCAGAGAACAACCGAGAAGACGGCATTGGCAATCGCACGGCCCCAGGCTCCGGTGCGGAGCAGGTCAAAGGTCTGCAGGCTGAAGCTTGAGAACGTCGTGAATCCGCCGCAGATGCCGACCATGACGAAGAGGCGCGTGTTATCCGACGCCGGATACTTGCCGCTCTGGAGCGTAAGAGTGCCGAAGTATCCGATGACGAATGAGCCGAGAATGTTGATGAGGACCGTGCCGAAGGGGAAATTAGCGCTAATGGTGATGGTCCAGCGCGTGATGGCGTAGCGCAGCAGACCTCCGAGCGCACTGCCGATAGCAACCCACAGATAGGACATCTTCCGCCTCGTAATGCGTTCCAGAGAACGCGGGATTTTGGCAGAAGTCATCAGCCCTGGCTTGCGGCGTGGGCGGTTATGGGAGACCTCATTCCCGTCATGTGTATCGTACCACCGGCGCGATGTGCGACTGCGTTGAATTGTGCTCTCAGCGGGCGACGAGGACGGAGCAGTTGCATTCGCGGAGAAGGGATTCGGAGGTCGAGCCCTCGAACCAGCGGCGGATGCCCGAGATTTTCCGGCGGCCGACTACGACGAGATCGACGCAGTCGATCTGAGCGCGCTTGCGGATCTGGTCGGAGGGACGGCCTTCGACGATTTCGACCATCATCTGGATGCCACGTGCGTGGCCTAAACGCAGGAAACGCTCGAAGCGCTCTTCCATGCGGTGGCGGCTTGCGGCGGGGTCTTCAATGGGCAGGCCTTCGCCCTCGGCCTGGATGTTGGGTGGCTCGACGACGCCGAGGAGGATGACTTCGGCGTGGAGCCGGGCTCCGAGAGAGACGGCGACCTCGGCGGCGCGTTCACCATCCGGCGATCCGTCGTCGGCGACCAGGATTCTACGGAAGATTTCTGCGGACATGATGCGACCGCCTTGCGCTGGGGACGCGACAGATCATCTTATACCCGGAATTACCGGGTGATTCTGCAGAAGCTTCCTTTATGCCTAATTCGGAGGTGGGTAGTAGGGCAGCTTGTCGTTCTTTTCGTTGGCGCGGCGGATGGTAACGTCGTCGAAGAGCAATGCGGGTGCGAGGACGGTTTCCGGGACAGCACCGTCATAGTTGGCGATGAAGGGCTCTTTGCCCGCCGCCACGACTCCCGAGCGGAGCGCGCGTTGGTCGAGATCATCGAGCGTTGCGCCACGGACGAGTTCGCGCTTGCCGTCTTCACTGATCTTGTAAAGCAGACGCGGGGTCAGTTCGGGGCCCATGGTGTCGACGTAATAGACACTCTTAAGGCCACGGTCTTTGGCTAGAGCGAGCATCTTCTTCATCAGCTCGTCGTCGGTAAATCCTTCATGTGCCGTAACGTTGAGGACGCTGATCTGGGGGCGGGCAGGGCCAGTGAGTGCGGCGCGGCCGTGGCCGTTGGATTTGGGAAAGTCACGCACGGGTTCGCGGCCGATGAGGTAGTTTTCCAGGCGCCCATCGGCGATGAGCTTGACGGTCTGGGCGGGAACGCCTTCATCGTCGATCTTGTAAGCGCCGATGAGCGTCTTGCCCTTGAAGCTGGCCAGGCTTGGGTCGTCTACAACGTCGAGAAAGTCGGGCAATACGCGGGTGTGATAGCTGGAGGCGAATGGGCCTTGTGTGCGGGCTTCGGTGCCGAGCTCCGGACGGACGGCGGTGACGGCTCCGGCAACGAGAGCGTGGATGGCGTCGGAGGCCGAGTCGGCGGAGAGCAGGACGGGTCCGTGGTATTCCTCTTCGACGAGCGGAGCTTTGCGCAGGTCGGCGAGTGAGGTGATGAGTTTTGCAGCGCGACTGTTAAAGGTCTCCGCGGAGTCGATGTCTGGGAGCGCGATGCCGTTGGAATCGTAGGAGCGGTCGAGGTGCATCCCATCGGCGGCCTGGGTGCCCACGGCGAAAGATTCATCGTAGGCGACGGTGCCCTTGCGGATGATGGCTCCCTCACTGCTGACGAGATAGGTGTTGACGGCACGCGCGTGAAAGACAGCGCTTGAGTACTGGATGCCGGTATCAAGGGATGTGAGCGAGCTGTCGGTGCGGTAGAGACCGCTGGCGTCGGCGATGCGCTTTGCCCATGTACCGGCATCGATATCGAGGTGAACCGCCGACTCCAGGGAGACGACGGGCTCTTCCTGCGAGAAATCGTCCTGCTGAGGAGGGGTTTGCACCTGCTTCAGCTCGGCTTGCTTGCGGGCGTAGGCAGAGAGAGCTCCCTTATATGCCTGATCCGTTGCCTCCCATAGCCCAGCGCGAAGGGCGAGTGGGTCATCGTCAAGCGCAGCCAGCTCCACGGAGCCATCTCCGCGAGAGGTGGAGCTATCGATCTTGTAGTTGCCGACGCGGACAGTGACGCGGGCGACGCGCTGATGGCGGCGATCCTGCCCGAGGCTGGCTCCGTAATCGGCGCGGGTCTGGAAGTCGTCGATATCCTCGATGCGGTACTGGATGAAGAAGGGCCTGTCGAAGCCCGTGAGCTGGAGCTGGCTGGAACTGCGATCCAGCTCGGCGAGCATGGCGCGAAGAATAGGGTCTTTCTCGGCGTCAGTGCGCGTTTGTTGTTGCACGGCTACCGCAGCGCTGGAGCTGGCAAGGAGAACGAGAGAGGCGGCAAGACAAAGATGTTTCATCGGTTCCCCTTGCCGGCGATCTGGACGTGGCTGGCTGTGGTGGCGCTGGGATTGGGCAGGATCGGTACGCGCTCGGTGCCCTGTGGCTGCTTCTGCGTTTCCAGCTCGGTGAGCAGCATGGCCGGGGCTACGGCGGAGACCGGAATGGAGCCGGACTCGGCGCCGCACTCGCCGTTGAAGACCTCACTCTGGTTGCCGGTGGCAACGATGCGCTTCATGGCGGCCAGCGGCGTGCCGACGATGCTGACGCCGCGAACGAGCTCGTCGGGACGGCCATCCACGTAGACACGGTACACAACGAGTGGAATTACTGAAAAGGCTTGCGGTGAGTTGCGGGTGGTAACGGCGAATCCGGAAGAGATGTCTTCGAAGTAAAGGCCGTAGGGCTTGCCCTGCTTTTTGGCTTCGTCGATGAGCATCTTGCGCAACTCGGGTTCGGGGACGGAATGGGTGGAGGTGACGATGAGGTTGCCCTGGCGTCCGTTGGGGACGTGGCCGGTCTGAGCGCGGCCGTGGCCATTGGAGTTGCCGAAGCCGGCGATGGGCAGGCGCGACATGAGGAAGGTCTTGAGCACGCCGTCCTGGATGAGATCGACGCGGCGCGCTTTCTGGCCTTCGTCGTCGTAGTCGTAGTTACCGCTGAGCCAGGTGGATCCAAATTTGGTGCGAGTGGGGTCGTCGGCCACAGAGAGGAAGCTGGGCAGTACGGGTTTGTTCACGTCCTTGGTGAAGGTCTGACCCTCCTCATCGCCGCGTTGGCGCTGACCCTCAAGACGGTGGCCAAGCACTTCGTGGAAGAAGACGGCGGCGGCGCGGCCGGAAAGCATGGCTGGGCCGTTGAAGGGTTCGGTGACAGGGGCTTTGCGCAGCGCCTCGAGGCTCCTGCCCAGGTCGCGTATGGCCGTCTCGAGCTCAGGCTGGGCCGGCAGGCCGTTGACGGTGGGTGCTTCGAATGTCTGGGCGCGGAAGAGGTCCATGCCGTCGTCGGCACGGGTGACGGCGAAGACAATGAGGCGGGCCTGCTGATGAGGGTTGGCCAGGCGGGAGCCTTCGGAAGAGGAATAATAGTCGGTTTCGCTCTGGGCGCTGAGAGCGACGACGTTGGCGTTGACGTCGGGAAATTCGCGGAAGATTTTGGATAGCGCGCGGACGCGCTCCTCCCACGCAGTCTTATCGACAACAGGCGCCGCGACTGGATTGCCGATGGAAATCTGCGGCGCCTCTTTCGAGAAGTCGCCGGAGTTGTCTTCTTCCTTGGCGCGGACTTCGGCTTCGGTCTTGACGCGGAGATAGTTGTCGAGGGCGGTGCCGTAGCCGGAGTTGGTGGCGAGCCAGAGAGAACTGGCGAGCGCCTGGCGGTCGTCGGCGAGCGGAAGCTGGATGCTGTTAACCGCAGAGGCGCGATGGTTGCCGTGGGTGTTGTCGAGGGTGGGATCGCCGACCCGGACCTGGACGTCGAGTGCGCGCGAATGGTCCTGCGCGGAGTCTACGAGCGCTCCGTACTGTGCACGAATCGAGATAGACGAGGCGTCAGTGACGGAGTAGCTGATAAAGTAGGGGGCGATCTGCCTGCCCGTCTTATCCGTCGGTTTGCCGGCAGCGTCAGGCTGCTTGCCGAGCGAGCCCATGGCGCGATTCAGCTCTGAAGTCATCACGTCGAGCAGAGGCGGCAGCGGGGCGGATTGCTGGGCGTGCAGATGAGGTGCAATGAGAAGGATGGGAGCGCACGCGGTTGCCAGTCGCCTGAGCGGGAAAGATGGAAACAGCAACCGGCCAGAATGGCGCGGCGAAGAAACTCGGGAGACAGGGATACTCATGGTGTACTGGAGAAAGGGTGCGCTTGAACCGTTTCTTTCGGCTATTGTCGCAGAAGTTTGACGCAAGCGGCGAGGGATTGCGATCTTTACTGTGCGGCAGACGCGGATTATGGTCCAGACTGACGCTGACGGTGGTGTTGCTGGCAGGGGCAGCGGAATGCATGCCGGCGCACGCCGTGACGCAGGTCGTGGCTAGTCCAGAGTTCTATCGCGCTTCTGTTTCGAGCGCTGCTTTTGTGGTGAATTTTTCTCCCGCGACTGCATTGGATGAGCCTTACAAACTACCACCCGATGAGCTTAGGAAAGCTAGGGTGCTGGGGAGTGTGTTCTCAGCACTGCATTTCGGCGTGGAGCTGTGGCAGCCGATATTTCTGATATTGCTGCTGGAAACAGGGGTTGCGGCTCGACTGGGGCGCTGGGCTGAGCGACGTACTGAGCGATTGAGTGGACGCTGGTGGCTGCGGACGGGGGTGTTTGCGGCGCTGCTGGCTGCGGCGATCTTTTTGATGGTCGAAGCGCCGATGGGTGCGATTGGGCACTTTTTTACGCTGCGTTATGGGATCAGCGTGGAGCCCTGGGGTGCGTGGCTTGTGGACATGGCGAAGAGCCTGGCGCTGGCGGTGGTGATCGAAACACCGTTACTGGCGCTCGCGGCGTGGCTCATGCGATGGTCGCCGGGGCGCTATTGGGTCTGGTTCGGTATCGCGTTTATGCCACTGGTGGTGATCGGAACGTTTCTGCTGCCGGAGATCGTGGATCCGATGTTTAATCGCTTCGAGCCATTGGCTCAGTCTCATCCAGGGCTTGTGAAGCAGCTTGAGAAGGTGGTGGCGCGCACCGGAACGGAAGTTCCACCGGAGCGGATGTTCCTGATGAAGGCAAGCGATAAGAGCAATGGACTGAATGCGTATGTGACCGGGATCGGGGCTTCAAAGCGCATTGTGGTGTGGGATACGACGACGGACCGGATGCCGGTGGATGAAATCGTCTTCACCTTTGCGCATGAGACGGGGCATTACGTCCTGCGGCATATACCCAAAGGGCTCTTGCTGGCTTCGGCAGGCGGGTTTCTTTTCTTCTATGTGGCGGCCCGGCTGGCGGCGATGCTGCTGCGGCGCTTCGGCGAGGCGTGGGATACCGATAGTTTGACGAGCCTGCCGGGGTTGGTGGTGCTGGTGCTGGCGATTTCACTGATACAGTTCGTTGCCGAGCCGGTAGGGAACGGCATAAGCCGGCATTTTGAGCATGAGGCGGATGTGTATGGACAAGAGGCGATCCATAGCCTCGTGTCCGATCCTCAGAAGACCGCTGTGGCTTCGTTTCAGCGGCTTGGCGAGGCGTATCTCGACGATCCGGAGCCGAATGCCTTTGTTGTGTGGTGGACCTATGATCATCCGTCGATTCAGAGCCGCGCACGGTTTGCCGAGCACTATGATCCGTGGGCTGCGGGCGGGAAGCCGAAGTTTTTTGCGAAGTAGGCCAGGTCCGTTGTTCAGGGTGATTCGCGCCGTTACACTGGTGAGGTTATGAGCTGCCTGTTCTGCAAGATCGTTGAGGGAAGTATCCCTTCGAATAAGGTGTACGCCGATGAGGAGTGCTACGCGTTTGCGGATATCAGTCCGCAGGCGCCGTTGCATGTGCTGGTGGTGCCGCGCAGGCATATCGTCTCGCTGGCAGAGACAGAGGCCGAGGATCGCGGGCTGCTAGGCCATCTGTACTGGGCGGCGGCGGAGATTGCGCGCGCGAAGGGGCTGGGGAACGGCTATCGCGTGGTGATGAATATCGGGCCGGACGGCGGCCAGACTGTGGATCATCTGCACCTGCATGTGCTCGGCGGACGGGCAATGCACTGGCCGCCCGGATAGCGCAATCCGGTTAAGGCCGTAGATCAAAAGCAAAAAAAGGCGCTCCGCAGGGAGCGCCTTCGATGTATTGTGTGCCGTGCATGTTCGACAGTTTGAGGGTGCAAGTCCCTTATCCAACCTGATGGAGGTGAAGGATTAGTGAAGCGCAAGGGCGTCGTCGCGAGGCGGGGTCTGAAGGAAGCGTGGAGCAAAGGCGTGTGCCGATGGACAAGAATCGGATACGAGGCCAGCATTCGCGGGCGAGTTGGCAATGAGCAGCAAAGCCCATATCCATCAAGGCGAGTGTCGGTAAATCCGGCGGTGGTGCGCTGAAGGCGGTCGAACTTACCACGGGAGATCTGCTGCATGTCGTGGAAACACGACTGGAGGGGAAGCGATTCTTCTTGAACGTGCAGCAGAAGTCAGCAAAAGGCATAGTAGTCCAGCAGATCGGACGAAGGCCTGAACGATAGGAGAGGCAAGTACGTGGCACGACTCAAAGGTGCAAAGCGGCAGAATAACCAGCTACAGCTGGCCTTCGGGGAAGCGACGACGAGTGAAGCTCGAAGTCAGTCCTCTGAAGGGACCGAAGCATCGGTGGCGGAGTGCAGTGCAGAAAGCCTGGCACCAGATGAGCAGTGGATGGAGCGAATCTGTCAGCGAGAAAATCTCTGGCAGGCGCTCAAGCGTGTGAAGAGAAACGGAGGCAGTCCGGGCATCGATGGAATGACGGTCGATGAGCTGCCGGGCTACCTGAAGCAGCACTGGTTGGAAATCCGGGAACAACTGTTGAGTGGGACCTATCAACCACAACCGGTACGTCGGGTGGAAATCCCGAAGCCGGACGGAGGGGTGCGAAAGCTTGGCGTTCCTACGGTGTTGGATCGAATGATCCAGCAGGCAGTGATGCAGGTTCTGCAAGGCAGTTGGGATAACACCTTCTCCGAATCGAGCTATGGGTTCCGTCCCGGACGCTCGGCACATCAAGCAGTGGCGCGTGCTCAGCAGCATATTGCTGCGGGGTACCGCTGGGTGGTCGACCTCGATCTGGAAAAGTTCTTTGACCGAGTTAACCACGACCGACTGATGGGGCAGATCGCAAGGCGCGTGCACGATAAGCGCCTCCTGCGACTGATTCGGAGCTGGCTCAAGGCGGGTGTGTTGGAAAACGGACTCGTAGGGCCGACGGATGAAGGGACACCGCAAGGCGGACCTCTTTCGCCTCTACTATCGAATCTCGTTCTCGATCAACTCGACCGTGAGCTGGAGCGAAGAGGGCATCGATTCACTCGGTACGCGGACGACTGCAATATCTATGTCCGCAGCCGTCGAGCCGGCCAACGCCTGATGGGAGGGCTCACAAGACTCCTGGAAGGTAAGCTCAAGCTGAAGGTGAACCGGGAAAAGAGTGCTGTGGCGCGACCGTGGGAGCGGAAGTTCCTTGGGTTCAGCTTTACAAACGGGAGACAGCCGAAGCGCAGAATCGCGCCCAAAGCGAAGTCCCGGTTCGAGGCTCGAGTCCGAATCCTAACTCGTCGAACTCGTGGTATCAGCATCGAGACCATGGTTCGCGAGCTGGGCCGCTACCTTCAGGGCTGGCAAGGCTATTTCGGCTTCTGCCAGACTCCGACCGTGCTGGACCGTTTCAATAAGTGGATCAGGCGTCGTATACGCTCTGCTGCCTGTAAACAATGGCGGACAGGGAAGACACGGTACGCTCGATTGCGGGAGCTCGGTCTAAGTCATGACCTCGCGGCCCGCACGGCAGGGCATCAGTGGGGTCCGTGGCGGCTTAGCCGCACCGAAGCCCTCTCTTGTGCCATGCCCGGCACTTACTTCGATCGCTTGGGGCTTCCTTCCTTGCGCTGCACAACTGGCGCGTAATCCTACCGAACCGCCGTGTACGGACCCGTACGCACGGTGGTGTGACAGGGAAAGCGAGTGATCGCCCACCTATGTCGATTCACTCACCTGCCCTAGTTCGGCTGCGGGTAGTTATCCTCTTGCTCTTCCAGGCCGTAGCGCATGATGAGGTTGGGCAGGCTCTGCGAGAAGGCCGAGCGCGGCATCACCGTATCGCAGCCGGCTTCGGTGGCCTTCATCTTCAGGTCACCCTGCAGGTGCGAGAGGAAGCCGATGATCGAAACCGACCTCTTGAGCTTGGTGCGCACCTTGGGGATGAGCGTCAGGGGCTTTGCCGCGGCATTGTTGAGGTCGAAGACCAGCAGGCCAGGGCGCTCGTTTTCCGGCGCATCGGCGATGTGTGCGAGCGCTTCCTTGCCGTCGCCCTTGACGAACTCCACCTTGACGCCCAGCTTCCGGCTGACTTCCTGAATCTTGGCCAGGAAGAAGAGGTCTTCGATGAAGAAGTAGATGCGCGGCGGGGCATTCTCCTGAACCTGCGGTGCCGTGACACGGACGTTCTGCAGATCGCTGTAGTAGCCGCCGCTATTGCCGTTGCCATGTAAGGGAATCGTGCTGGGCGGAGCATCGGCGACATTGCCATTGGAGCCACGGTAGCTGTGATCCATTGGACCAACGAACTGGCGCGGGCCTTTCTGCTGCCGTTTCTTGCCGCCGCTGTGGCCATTGATGGAGTTGCCGGGGTTGGCGTTGTTGCCGGGCGAACCCTGGAAGCCGCTGGATTGTTTCTTCTTTTTCTTGCGTCCAGCGCCAGCGTGGCCCTGCTGCTGGCCGCTCTGCTGCTGTGGTCGGGGCTGGTTCTGCTGAACCGGCGGCGGAGCTGCTGGTCCGGCGGAACCGGAAGCCTGTTGACCGTTCTGGCTTTGGGGCTGGCTCTGTGCCGCGGGGTTGGACTTCGTTTTGCGGCGCCGGCGGCGACGGCGCCGGTGCTCCTGTGACTGCCCAGGCACCGATGCCTGAGCCTGCCCCGCATCCGATGGGGGCTGCGTCAGTTCTGTCGTCATGCTTGCACTTCCTGGTGCTTATCCACCAATTCAAATGCTTTCAGCAGCTTTACCTGCGAGGGCGCTGCAGCCCATGGAGATACGTCCGGCTCCGTACACGCCTGCTCCATCAGCATCCACGCTGCGGAAGAACCGCAACTCGGGGGTGGAATCTGGGATCAGAGATGACCGGCCTTACCAGCCGATGCAGGAATCTTTTCAAGCGAAGCAGAAGGTTGTTGATCCGGGCCGCTATGTGGCACTCCCGACGCTGCAAGTCTCTGTTCGCACTATTTGCTTTGCCTTGTCCGTTACGGTTCAGAAAGCTCGGAAAGCTGTCACGAAGCTTCAGCGGAACCGTGCACAGGCTACTATCTACTGAGTCTCCCCAAATGCCCGTTTCCGTTGAGGTGTGTATATCGGCACCAAACCGGACAAACTCAACGTACTTGTGTGTATTGCACTCTCGCGATCGCAATCCTTCCAGCTCTACCCGTAGATAATTGTCACACGGGGAGGCTCCGGATCGCTGCGCGATGGGGCACTTCCGAGTGTACATAGAAGTATGGAAGCTGGCAAGACTGCGGCAAAAAGCCGCTTACTTCCCGGAGCCGCCATGCCTCAATATTTTTTGCCTCTGGCGAAACCCCGGCTGGGGACGAGTATTTCAGCAACGGGCAGAAATGCGCAAGAGGCCGGAAAAGAATCCCCGCCAAATTTATCCGCTCAGTTCCACCCAGGGAATCGCGTGCCCGGCTGCGGGTCGCAGGCGCAGAAAAGCGAAAATGGCTTCGAACGCGGAAAAGCGCCACCCGCTAAGGGTGGCGCTTTTGCTCTTGCGATTTAATCTCAAAGTTTAGTCTTGGGCACTGGCCTCCCAAGATTTTGTACCTGTATCGGCGATTCTAGCGACCACCACTCAGGCTGATTTGAGTGGCTCCATTGGGAACGCTCATTTGGCGTTCTTCTCAGTTGGAGCCCTCGATTAGGGCGGCTTCGGATCTCTCACGCGCCGCTTATCACTGGCACCTTTCTATTAGCAATCGATGCGCCATTCTGACGATCTAGTGTTTTGTGCAACTTACGATTGACTCGGCGCGCAGATTCTATTAAAAATAGAATATTTTGAATTCAGTTGCTACGGTTTTTCGGACCAGTCAACCGCGCCCAGCGCATCTGCATGGCGTCGTGGCTAGTGTTGGCAGGTGGGGCAGAAGTGCGTGCCGCGGCCGGCAAGCAGTATGCGGCGGATCGGTGTTCCACAAACGAGGCACGGTTCGCCGGTTCGCAGGTAAACCCGGTGTTCAAGCTGGAAAAAGCCTTTGACGCCGTTGGCATCGACATAATCGGAAACCGAAGAGCCGCCGAGTTGAATGGCGTGAGCAAGAACCTCCTGGATGGCGGTGTGGAGGCGAAGAAGCTCGTCGCGCTTCAGGCGCCCAGACATGCGCTTGGGGCGGATGCCAGCGCGGAAGAGGCTTTCGTCGGCATAGATGTTGCCAACTCCATGCAGGATTGTCTGGTTGAGCAGTGCGGCTTTGATGGCGAGGCGTCGCCCGCGGAAGAGCTTCGTGAAGTCTTCCGGGCTGATGGTGGTCGGTTCCTTGCCGGGCCCGGTGAAGGCTAAGTCGCTGGATAGCTCGCGGAACTCGAGGCGGCCGAAACGCCGCGGGTCCACGAAGCGTAGCTCGCGACCGCTCTTGAGGCGCAGCCGGGCGTGGGTGTGCGGCACGATTTCGGCGTCGGGGGTGGTTACGAGCAGGCGTCCTGTCATGCCGAGGTGTACGATCCACTGCGCCGCAGACTCTCCGCTTTCCGCAGTGGTTTTACCGGAGCCGCCAAGCTCCCCAAGCTCACAAACAATGTGCTTGCCGGTACGATGGACGCCCAGGATGACGCGGCCCTCAAGTCCGGCGGCCTGCGCGGGGGGAGGATTTTTGAAGGGCTCTTTGTGCGATCCGAACCAGGCTTCGACGATCTGGTCGCCCCGCAGACGCTGATCGACGCTTCGGGCGATGGTTTCTACTTCCGGTAGTTCGGGCATGACTCCATCTCAGGTGCGTGCGAAGTGTGCGAGGGCCGAAGCCCCCGCCTGCTTTATCTGATGAATCTGCGGCTAGTTCCGGTTCAAGAGGCAGCGAGAATCTGGCCGATGCGCTCGGCCACCTTGCCGCGCCAGCCCTGCCCCATGACCTTGAAGGCGAAACTCTCGGGATCGAAGCCAGAATGCTCTAAATGAAGCCGCGTTCCTCCAGGGGAGTCCGGGGTCAGGGTCCACGTAACGACGGTATCAACTTCGTGCCCATAGCCGTCGATCCTTCTGGAGCCGCCCTGCCATGTATAGACAAGGCGTTGCTCCGGAACGACTTCGAGGATCTCGCAGTGGACGACGCCGTCCCATCCGGGAACGGGCGGGGCCTGGAAAGTGAAGTGATGACCAACTTCGGCGCGGATGTTATTCGGCATAAGCCAGCGATTGAGCAGGTCTGGATCGGTGAGCGCCTGCCATACTTTAGCAGGCGGCTCCGGCAGCACATAATCGACGACGATAGACTGCTTTTCACCGCCAGTGGCGGAGGCGATCATAGGTTCGGTCATTCCTTTTCTCCTTGGGGCATGTCTTTGAGGAGTGCTTCGAGCCGAGGCAGCTTTTCTCTCCAGAAGGTGCGGTAGTGAGCGATCCAACTGATAACAGGCTGCATACCGGCAGGGTTAACCCGATAGAAAACCTGACGGCCCGACTTGCGGGGGCAGACGAGTCCGCTGGCGCGCAAGGCGGCGAGATGCTGCGAGATGGCGGGCTGGGAGACGTCGAACCTGGCCGTCAGCTCGGCGACACTCAGCTCGGATGATGCAAGAGACTCAAAGACGGCCAACCGTGTCGGGTCTGCAAGTGCGCGGAAGATTTCGACAGGATGGAGCACAGCTCAAATATATAAGTAAATGCTTATGGGTTCAAATGAAAATAAATGAATTTCAACCGCTCGTGAGAGTGCGTGGAGTGAGCAGGAGAAGAGCGTGAGGCGGTATATCATGTGAGATGGCACGGGTGCGGACAAAGCTGTCCGCGGCTTGTGAGGGTAATCGGCACAGCTTCAGTTTTCGAAGGGTATGGATTGGCGGGGTAAATTGCGCGGTGGGGCGTAAAAGCCCATCAGCCAACTCCGGAGCCAACCCTCGAGTTCAGGACAATATCATTCATGCATGCGAAGACAGCGGTAGTGCTCGGCGCTCAGTGGGGCGACGAAGGCAAAGGCAAGATTGTGGATGTGCTCAGCGGACAGTTTTCTGCTGTAGCACGGTACGCCGGCGGACATAACGCCGGGCACACGGTCATCATCAGCGGGCAGAAGTTTGTCCTGCAGTTGATTCCCTGCGGAGTACTGCGGCCGGGTTGCATGGGCGTGATCGGCAATGGCGTAGTGCTCGATCCGGTTGCCTTTCTCAAGGAAGTTGCGAAGCTGCGGGAGCTGGGCGTCGCGGTGGACGGGCACCTCTGGGTGTCGAATCGCGCACAGGTGATTCTGCCCTATCACCGTATGATCGAGCTGGCAGCGGAAAGCGCCCCGGGGCGGCAGAAGATCGGTACGACGAGCCGTGGCATCGGGCCGGCGTATGAGGACAAAATGGCCCGCAGCGGCCTGCGCGTGGTCGATCTGCTCAATTCGAAGATTCTGAAGGCCCACATCGAGAACGCGTGCCAGGAGAAGAACGCCATCGCCAAGGCGCTGTTTGGCAGCGAGCCGATCGATCCCTCGAAGATGTATGACGAATATGCTGCGGCGGCGGAGCAGGTCAGGCCCTTTGTGACGGATACCGGGAACCTGCTGAATGAAGTCATCAGCAAGGGTGGCAGCGTGATGTTCGAGGGCGCGCAGGGCACGATGCTGGATATCGACCATGGGACATATCCGTTTGTCACTTCGTCATCGGCCACGGCGGGTGGCGCAGCAACGGGCACAGGTGTTGGTCCTACGCAGATCGGCACGGTGATCGGAGTGACCAAGGCGTATGTCACGCGCGTGGGCGAAGGACCATTTCCGACGGAAATCATGGACAGCTCGGCCGACATACTTCGGGCGCGCGGCAACGAGTTTGGCGCGGTGACGGGACGGCCGCGGCGCTGCGGATGGCTGGATATTCCGCTGCTGCGGTACTCGAACCAGATCAACGGCACGGAGTGGCTGGTAGTGACGAAGATGGATGTGCTGGATGAGCTGGCAGAGATTCCGGTGTGCGTCGGCTACGAGATCGACGGCAAGTTTACCGATGTCATCCCGGCGGATGTGCAGGGGCTGGAGTCGATCGTTCCTCGGTACACCACGCTCAAAGGTTGGCAGCAATCGACAGAGGGAATCCGCGAATTCGAAGAGCTTCCTGTCGCCGCGCAGGAGTATCTGCGCTTCCAAGAGCGGGAGAGCGGCGCGAAGATTGGCATGGTGTCCACAGGTCCCGATCGGGATCAGACGATGATTTTGCCGGGCTTTGCGGATATGCTGGAAGCTCTGCATTCATAACGAACCGGCCGGATCCGGGACGATGGAAGACAGGAGCCGAAATGGTCAGTTTCACCGTACGCCTGAAATTTGCCTCGGAGGACCGCGCCGATATTGCGGAAACGCTGCGGTTGCTGGCCGAGGCTTCACGAAATGAGCCGGGCTGCGTGAGCTATATTCCTCATCAGCTTGATGATGACCCGGATACGGTCATCATCTACGAGCAGTACAAGGACGCGCAGGCGCTGGCGGCTCACCGCGCCACTGAGCACTTTAACAAGCTGGCCGTCGGGGGGCTCTATCAGAGGATGCGCGACCGGGCTGTGGAGAATTTAACAGCTCTCGCATAGGCGCGAGGGCCACCATCTGCATCTACCTGAGCGTGCGCATCGCAATTGGCCCGTTGATTCCTTTTGACCTGAGATTGCGTCAAAGGCTACGATTCGTTACGCCTATGCCTGCGACAATGCTGACTCGAAAGCTGCCTGCCGGCTGGCAACCGCCTGAACCCAGGTTGTTGCCTCCGGGAAGATGGTGCATGCGATGGATAGCTGGTATGGCGCTGCTGTTGGCTCTGGCGGCGTTGCCCGGTATCTGTCAGGGGCCAAAGCATGGCATGCCGCGCGCCCAGCGGCATGAATACAAGCATGAAGTAGAAAAGTCCGAAGAAGCGTGGCGCACAGCCATGCTCAAGGGCAATAGTACGGAACTGGCTAATTTGCTGTCCGATGACTACACCGCCATCACGGCTGCCGGGGCAATCGAGAGCAGGGACGAGGCCATCGAGGGTGTCCGGTCGGGCAAGTTCAAGCTGACCACCCTGGATGTCTCCGACCAGAAGGTTCGCGTCTATCACTCAACCGCCGTGGTAACGTCGGTGGCGGATATTGATGGAACGCGGAACAATCAGACACTGAAAGGGCGCTACCGCTACATGCGGGTCTATGTGCGCAACTCCGCGGGCCAATGGAAGATTGTAAGCTTTGAAGCAAGCCGAATCGAAGATACGGACGACCGGAAATAGTCACTATTTCATTGGAAAGCCCGAAAAGGTACGTAAATTTCGTGGATTCCAATCCAGATAAAGTTACCGTTGACCGCCTCTCGGATTACTTTTTGAAGGATTGACACCCGGATAACAGTTGGCGTCTCCTAATTTATACCGGCTCTTTCTTTTATCTCCGGGGATCGAGTGGATAGCTGATTCGCGCCGAAGCGTTCCTCCCACAGGCAGTGCGATTTTGCCGGCCTGCCTGAGTTAGCGTTCGGCCTTTGATCGAGACAGGATTTTAAGATGCGTTACAACAAGCTGGTAGTGCTGAAGTTTTTTGCGTTGCTTTTTCTATTGCCGGGGTTGGCTGGACTGGTATTCAGCGCGATGGTGTCGACGGACTACCTGGAGCAGCTGCCAAAGTCGCCCACGCCGAGCGAGCAGCGGATGACCCCGCGCAATGTGCACGGAACCGTGGTCTATCAGACTGTGAAGGAAGACCGGCGGCTGTCGGCGCTGGAGTATGGCGCTGTTTCGATTTTCCTGGTGGGCCTGGTGCTTGGTGTGATGTATCTGGAGAAGTGGTCGTCGGTGCGACAGGCGGAGATGGAATCGGACCTGTTTGAAGAGGCCGATGCTTAGCGGACAGCTTCGGGGTGAAAAAGCAAAAGGCCTGTGCCGTGCGCGCAGGCCTTTTGCTTTTTGGGACTTCATTACCGCGGTAAACGCGCCAGCCGAGCCGGTCACTGCGGCTTGCTGTATTCATCGCGCAGCATCGTCTGGCGGCTGACCATCGGCTGCGCGACACCTTCGATGTAGACCTGCTTGACGTCGGTGCGGACATCGAGCGGGTCGCCGTTGGAGAGGACCACGTTGCCGAGTTTGCCCGTGTCGAGCGAACCGAGCCTGTCGCCGAAGCCGAACATCTCGGCCACGTTGAGGGTGATGGCCTTGAGAGCTTCGTCATACGGCAGGCCATAGGCCACAGCAAAACCTGCTGAGTAAGGCAGATTGCGGACGGTGTGCGCGCCGCCGGGTCCGCCCGCCTCTCCGGAGGATATGGCGATCTTGACGCCGCGTTTTACAAGTTCGGCGGGCAGTGTGTATACGGCGTCGAAGCGCTCGTTGGCGCGGGGAAAGTCATAGATGGGACCGACAATGACGGGGACTTTATAGGCTGCGATCTCGTCGAGGATTTCCTGCGTATGGGTGACGTGGTTGAGGATGACTTTGAGATGGAACTCCTGAGCTACCTGCATGATGCTCTCGACGTCGTAGCCCTCGTAGACGCCGATGACAACCGGCTTTTCGCCATGGAGATAGGGCAGGAGGGCTTCAAGCTTGAGATCGCGTTTGTCGGCTTTACCGGGTCCTTTGTCTTCACCTTTGGTGTTGTCGGCGGATTTGGCATCGGATTTTTTTTCAGCGGCTTTCTGCTCGGCCTCGTAGTGCTGGGCGTCGAGCAGGCTCTGGCGAAGCTGGGTGATGAGGCCCATGCGGGTTGAGGGGAACGAACCGCCAGCCCCACGCCCGCCACGGCGGCGCTGCTCCGCGCCGTAATTCATGGCGAGCGCCACGTCGTTGCCCAGAATCATATCGTCACGATCATGACCGGCGAGTTGGATGAAGATGTCCTCCCCGGCGATAGAGTCCGCTGTGCCTGGAGCAACAACGGCGTTGGTGACGCCGTTGAGGCGCGCGACGGGGATGAGCTCGGTTTCTGCGTGGAAGGCATCGGCGACGTGCATGTGAGGCATGATCTCGTCGGACGGTTCGGAGAGATCGTTGCTTTCCTCATCCGCGGCCACCTCGGTGAGTCCGAGCGTTGTGTCGGGATCGATGAGGCCGGGGTAGACGGTGAGACCCCTAGCGTCGATGATGGTCGCGTCTTTCGGCACTGTAACCGAGCCCTGCGCGCCGACGGAAACGATCTTGCCTCCCGCGATGACGAGAACGCCGTTCTCGATGGTTCCGTGGCTGACCGTGAGCAACTTGCCGCCAACGATTGCGAGGGTTCCGGTCTGGTGGACGGAGGTTGGGCGAGCCGCGAAGGTTGGATCACCGCCGAAGAGCGCTGTTGCAGCAGCGATGGAAAGGGCCAGGATGGATTGAGTCTTGAGTCGCATTAGTTGCCCCCTTCTTCGCCGTCGTCTTCGCCGCCGAAGCCGCCTGCGTCGTGCATGGCGCCGTTGAAGTGAGTGGTGCCGAGACCAGGCAGCGAGTTGTCAAAGAACAGGTCACCGTCGATGTACACCTTTTCTGCGCGGGCGTAGGTCGAGAGCGGATCCATGTTCCAGATCACGAGGTCCGCGTCTTTGCCGACATCGATCGAGCCGGTGCGGTCGTCGACGCCGATGATCCATGCAGGGTTCAGCGTGACCATGCGAATGGCTTCGTCTTCGGTGGCTCCGCCGTAGTGGACCATCTTGCCCGCCTCCTGGTTGAGGCGTCGGATGTGGTCGTTGGAGTCGCTTTTAAGTGCGACGCGGACGCCCGAGCGCATGCTCATGACGGCGTTCCACGGGATGGCGTCCCAGGCTTCGTCCTTGAAGCCCCACCAATCGGTGAAGGTGGCGATCGCCGTGCCGTCCTTGGCGATCTCGGGAGCTACCTTGTACATCTCGAGCGCGTGATGGAAGGCGCGAATCTTGTAGCCGTATTGCTTGGCTATGGCTTCTTCGGTCAGAAACTCGTCTGCGCGGTAGCAATGGATCTGCACGTAGAGTTTCCCGCGGAGCACATCGGCTAGCGCTTCGAGCTTTAGATCAACCTTGGGCGCAACGGCGGTGGGATCTTTTTTCACCTTGGCGTTGTAGGCATCCCAGCTAGCCATGTAGGCCTTGGCGTCTTCGAAGCTCTGCCGCATCACTTCAAAATTGCCCATGCGCGTGGAGGGCAGCTGGTTGCGGCTGCCGTAGACGCGCTTGGGGTTTTCTCCCGAGGCGAATTTGATGGAGCGCGGCGCGTTGGGGAAAAGCATCTGGTCACGTGAGAAGCCGAACTTGTTCTTGATAACGACAGCCTGGCCGCCGATCATGTTGGCCGAGCCGTGCAGCAGCAACTCCGTGGTGACGCCGCCGGCGAGCGCGCGATAGAGCGCCGCGTCACGGTTGTCGAAGGCGTCGATCATCATCATGCTCGGGGTGACGGGGCTCGTGGCCTCGTTTACATCGCCGTCGAGCGCCGAATGCGAGTGAGGATCGATGATGCCGGGGGTGAGGTACTTTCCGGATGCGTCGACGACGACGGCTGAAGCCGGTGCATCAACCGATGTGCCGACGCCGGTGATCTTGCCGTTGTGAACCCAGACGACACCGTTCTGAATGGTGCCGTGGCTGGCGGTCATGACAGTGGCGTTTTTGATGACGATGTCCGGCGGCGGTGCTGCGGTTTGCGCACCCGCAGGTAGTGCGGCGCAGAGACCAGCCAGCACAAGCACAAGCGGAGATAGAGACAGCTTCAAGGTGAGCCTCCAAAGTGAGAAATCCAATGAGAAGTGGTGGGTCCTGCGGTCGTGCTGGAACGCGATTTGCGGATGATCGTATCACAATCCGAAGTACAAGCTGGGGCCCCAAGTGCAAGCGGAGGCTTCGCCCGAAGCTAAAACCGGTTCGGCGAGTGCGCGAGTATTTCCGCGGTGATGGCCACGGCTTCGAGCGCCGGACGGACATTGTGCACGCGGATGATGGAGGCTCCGTTGAGAATCGCGGCGGTGAGAGCGGCAACGCTGGCGTCGTCGCGGGACGCGATCGAAGGTGTCTGTTGCGCATGAATGGGTAGCTTCGCGAGAGTGCGGCTGAGGAAGGATTTGCGCGAGAGGCCGATAAGCAGCGGGCGTCCGAGCGAAAGCAACTCGGACTGGCGTGCGAGAAGAGCATAGTTTTCTTCCATACGCTTGCCGAAGCCGTAGCCGGGATCGAGCACGATAGCTTCTTCCGCAATGCCCGCATTGCGAGCTACGGCCAGGCTGGCTGCCAGGCCATCGTAGACGAGGGGCAGGACTGCGTCGTCGGGCAGTGGAGGCTGGTTGCGCCATTCGTCAGGCTTGCCGCGGGTATGCATGAGCACGACGCCACAGCGCAATTCGGCGCATGTTCTGGCCATTTGATCGTCCCAAAGGAGGCCGCTCACGTCGTTGACGATTTCGGCTCCGGCGCTGACGGCCGCGCGGGCTGTTGAGGACTTGTATGTATCGGCTGAGAGGAGAACTTGGGGGCGCGCTTTGAGAAGGCCTTCGATGACTGGAAGAAGACGTGCCTGTTCTTCCTCTGCGGAGACGGCCGCGTTTGCGGGATCACCCGCATGCGAACCCGGGCGGGTGCTTTCCGCGCCGAGATCGAGGATGTCGGCGCCCTCGTCAAGGAGTTGAAGACCGTGGGCGATGGCTCGTTCAGGATGAAGGTAAAGACCGCCGTCGGAGAACGAATCCGGTGTAATGTTGACGATGCCCATGATGAGCGCGCGCGGGCCGAGGCGCAGGGTGCGGTGTCGCAGTTGCCAGCGGGACAGCGGATTGAATGAGAGAATCACGATGTTCGAGATGCTGTTAGCGCGGACTGCTGAGCTTCAGCCTACGTGTTCGGCCGAATGGCGCGCTACCTGCCGTTTGGAGATGAACCATCGCTCGACCAGAAGGTAGAAGACCCGTCCTGTTGCGATCGATATTGCCACTTCTATGCAGAACGCAATCCAGTAGCGAGAGCCGTTCAATCCAGCCTTTCTACAAAGAATATCGACGTATGGAAGGACGACAGGATGAATCAGGTAAAGGCTATAGGAGAACGCGCCAATCCACATCAGGGGACGTAATAGAATGTGCTCGGACACTCGGCTATCTATTTTTCGCAGGCCGATTAGCGCCAAGATAAACAGCAGGCCCGTGATAGCTCTGACTCGACTGTTGGGATTGCCGGGTTCGTTTCCTACCGTGGAACGCTCGATACTGTAGATGATTACGCAAGCTACCGTCAGACTCATATTGGCGATCACAGTCCAGCGCAGGGTCTTCGAGTATCCCTCTACTGTTTCCGGTTTCCACTCCAGCAGGAAGAACAAGAGACCGCCAAGAGAGAATTGATACCAAAGATCGAGGGGGAAGAAAACCGTGGGATCCGGGCCGGAATAAAATGTAAGCAGCAGAAGCGTAAACATGGTGCTGATTCCCATTGCATTTACAAATACAAAAGCGCCCGACGCGAACCCGCGCCGCTTGACGAAGACTCTTGCCGCCACGATGAGTATTCCAACGATCAAATAGAATACGATCTCATAACACAAACTCCAGAAAACCACGTTGAGCATGGAGGTTTTGAACTCCATCTGCAGCAAGAGGAGGTTGCCGGCCCAAAACGCGAAAGTCGGTGGAAGCGCGTGCAGGTGATTAACCTGAGGAACCCAGTGGTGCGAGTTTGCGACCTGAATCGCGACAATCGAAAGAACAGTCAAAACTACAGTTACCAGGTATGGCGGATAGATTCGGCGGATGCGTTCGTACGAGTAGCGCCAAATACTCTTGTCCGTGACCAAGGCCCCATAGGCCGCTGCAGTGATGCAGTAACCCGAGATCACAAAAAAGAGCATTACACCCAACTGGCCGCGAATCGAAAACGCATAAAGCGGATTGTGCATGTATTTTGGGTCTGCTCCGCCAAGCCAGCGGTCGCAGCTATGATCCATGACTACCCAGAGGGCGGCGAATCCACGGAAGATATCCAGTGTTTTAAAGGGGGTGATTCGCTGCATCCGACGCTCGCCCATCCGCTCACTTTCAGAATCGTTCCGGTTCAATGATCGATTAACGCCGCTGGTATGAGCAGTGTAGCATGTGGCGTGACGTTCACAGCCTTAAGGCGAAGCCGGTTAGTCCTCGTGTATCTTCGTATCTGTTCCATGAGAGAATCGCAGCAAGACGAAGTCCGGAAGCTGCACGCAGAATCCGGCGTACCGTCACTTTTCATGGCGGAGGCGCATGCAGGAGACAGCCGGCATATCAGGGCCGACGGTTGCAGTTGCAGCAATGAACGCTGTGGCAGCGAAATCGGGCGAGACATCACCTGTGCATGATCGTTCCCTCAAGACCCCACAGACAGAGAGGATCCACGCGCTGACTTCGCTCCGTTTTTTTGCGGCGCTGTTCGTGGTGTTCTACCACACGCTGTGGTTTGCAATTCCAGGTCTTACGCAGACATCCATTGCTGGCCGGGTAGTCTCACTCGGTTACTTGTCCGTGGGCTTCTTCTTCCTGCTTTCCGGATATATTCTCAGCATCGTTTACCTGCGTGACGATCAGCCTGTTTCGAAGCGCTCTTTCTATGCAGCCCGATTTGCGCGCGTGTATCCACTGTTTTTTGTAACACTGGTGGCCGGCACTCCTTTCCTGCTGATAGACCGCATCGCAGAAATATGGAATGGTCTCGGCAATCGGGAAAACAGCGGTCAGTTTTATAGGGCATATCTTCATGCTGCATGCGTGGATCACTCCCCTGGGCGGAATTGACAACCCCAACTGGTCGCTGTCGGTAGAGACGTTGTTTTATGCTCTCTTCCCGTTTGTGGGTGTGTGGGTGTGGCGTTTGACAACCCGCTCTCAGGTGGCTCTCGCCGCAGCCGCAGTTTATGCCGCAAGCCAGATTTTCATCTGGAGTATCTACAGTCATATTCCAGTAGAGGTTGCGGAACTGAACCCTCTGTTGCATCTGGGCACCTTTACCATGGGGATTTTGCTGGCACGCTGGCAGACACTCTATCGCCGCGAGCATGGATCCTCTCCGGCGAATACTTTCACGTCGGGCATGGCTCTCGCCTTGGCGATTGCATTATTTGCGGGAGTGGTTGCGTGGGAGCCCAGCCCGCCGCTTGCAAAGCTCCTGGATGGCCTGCTGGCCCCGATTTTTGCTGTAGTGATCTGGGCGTTATCAAATAACCTCAGTCTTTTCTCGAGGTGGTTAAGCGTGCGATGGCTGGTGGTGCTGGGTGAGGCGAGTTATGGCTTATACCTGATTCACTATGTCTCGTATCAGCTTTTCGAAGCGCTGGGCGGAGATCGCATACCGGCGCTGTATCCGGTATACCTGCTGGGCTCGATCGGCCTGAGCGTGCTGAGCCTCTACTATGTGGAGACGCCAGCGCGTAAATGGCTGCTAAAGCGACTGCAGACGCGACCCAGGGAAACCATGGAAGCAGCATCGGATGCCCAGTAGGCGCAGGAAATAAGAAGAACGGAGCGTTCGGCCCCTTTACCGATACAATCGTGCGTATTGCTCCCACTTCGAGCTGCCTGAACGCAGTTTGCCACCGCTCGATGGAAGACCCTGTCAGACCGGTCTCCAATGGTGCGAAATAGACTGAGGTGTGAGACCTCAAGCTCACTTTGGGACAGAGATTTTTCCTGGAGGCCAGTAAATGCGCACAAAGTTGCTTTGCCTCGTTTCGTCGGCTTGTCTTGCCGCGACGCTTGGTTTTTCGCTGGCAGTGCATGCCGCGGATAAGAACAAAACCGAAAAGCCGAAGACGGCGACGGAAACCGATCCGTATGCAGAGGTGCAACCAGTAACAGAAAAGCTGGACCTGGATATGTACCAGCGCATTCGCGATGAGGGTTTGAACCACTCGCATGTAATGGACTTTGGAACCGCACTAATGGATGGCATCGGGCCTCGGCTTACCGGTTCGCCGAATGCGAAGAAGGCGAACGAGTGGACGCGCGATACGCTCACGAAGATCGGCCTGGAGAATGCGCACCTGGAAGATTGGGGCGAATTCGGCCTGGGTTGGCAGCAGCTCAACACGTGGGCGCGCATGGTTACGCCGGATACCGCCGTGTTGATTCTGCAGGCTACGCCCTGGTCGCCCTCCACGTCTGGGCCGGTAACGGGCGATGTGGTCTATGTAAGCATCCAGAGCGAGAAGGATTTCGATACGTATCGCGGCAAGCTGGCGGGCAAGATTGTTTTGTTTGGTGCAATGCGCGAGGTGCCGCCGGTCGACAAGGCGCTGTTTGAGCGCTACACGGACGAGGAACTGGCGAAGGAAGCCGAGTATCCGGTGAGCGCGAATGGTGGCAGTCTGCCGCCGGATATGCAGGCACGCATCCGGGCACGTATGGAGCGCTACAAACTGATCGACAAGATCGTCGAGTTCTTTGCGGATGAGAAGGTAGCCGCGGTGATCGAGCCCAGCCGCGATGGCAAGAATGGCGGCGGATCGGGTGGCACGTTCTTTGACGACAACGGCGCGACGCTGGGCCGCACGCCGTATCTGGCCGACAAGCAGGTGAAGATCCCTGTTGCTGTGGCCGCCATTGAGAGCTACGGGCGCCTGTATCGTCTGACTGAAGCACACGTGCCGGTGACGGTGCAGATCGACGTTGAGACCAAGGTCACAGGTGATCATGAACATGGATTCGACACAGTGGCCGAGATTCCGGGTACCGATCCGGCGTTGAAGGACCAGGTGGTGATGGTGGGCGGCCATCTCGACAGCTGGATCGCCGGAACCGGCGCCACCGATAACGGTGCCGGCACGATCGTTGCGATGGAGGCGGTGCGCATCCTGAAGTCACTGGGCGTGAAGCCGCGGCGCACCATCCGCATTGCGCTGTGGACGGGCGAGGAAGAAGGGTTGTTCGGGTCGAAGGGATATTGCACGCAGCACTTTGGATCTGCGGCGACTTCGACCGCGCCTGACCAGATGTCGCTGCCGGAGTTCATGCGGCGCGCTACGGGACCGCTCGAGGTGAAGCCGGAGCAGAAGTTGATCTCCGGCTACTTCAATGTGGATAACGGCAGCGGCAAGATTCGCGGCGTTTACACGCAGGGTAACTCGGTGATTGCGCCGATCTTTGCTCAGTGGATTGCACCTTTGAAAGACCTGGGCGTAACGACAATCACCAATCGCAACACGGGCGGCACGGATCACCTGAGCTTCGATGCGGTTGGAATTCCGGGCTTCCAGTTCATTCAGGATGACCTCGATTACGAGAGCCGCACGCATCACTCGAATCAGGACACGTATGAGCGCCTGCAGCCTGCGGATCTGAAACAGATTGCGACGGTAGAGGCGATCTTCCTGTATAACGCAGCGATGCGCGACCAGATGCTGCCGCGCAAGCCGCTGCCGAATCCGGTAGAAGAGCAGGAGAAGCGCAAGCCGCTGGAGATTATGCCGGGCGCACTTGAACCCTCCACAAAGTAAGACAAAGCACAAAGTCTGATGTACCCGACAGGCGCCCGCGTGAATCTTAGTCCATGCGGGCGTTGTGCTTTTCAGGGGATGCTCCATTCCAGCCGTTGACCGGATACGGTGACGATCGGGCGTATAATCCCCGGTGGGAAGCGGCGAAAAGTGTGAACTGGACGGCAGTTTCGCGATGTGAAAGAGATTGGTTTTATTGAATTTTGCGCAGGAGAGAGAGATGAGCGAGAGTCTTACCCCACTGGAACAACTGTCGGCATGGAAGGCGCTGGATGCCAATGCCGCGAGCCTGAAGACGACCCATCTTCGCCAGCTTTTTGCAGACGACCCAAAGCGCGGCGAGCGGCTGACGGCTGAGGCCGCGGGCATCTTTCTCGACTACTCGAAGCATCGCGTGACGGACGAGACTCTGAAGCTGCTCTTGCAGTTGGCTGAAGAGTCGGGGCTGCGGGCGAAGATCGATGCGATGTTCCGTGGAGACAAGATCAACATCACGGAGAATCGCGCGGTGCTGCATGTGGCGCTGCGTGCGCCGAAGGGCGAGCAGATCTTTGTCGATGGCAAGGATGTCGTGCCCGAGGTGCATGAGGTCCTGGACAAGATGTCGGCCTTTGCGGAGAGCATCCGCTCGGGCAAGTGGCTGGGCTACACTGACAAGCCGATCAAGAACATCGTGAACGTCGGAATCGGCGGTTCTGACCTCGGGCCGGTGATGGCGTATGAAGCGTTGCGGCACTACTCCAATCGCAATCTCACCTTCCGCTTCGTGTCGAACGTGGATGGGACCGATTTCCATGAAGCGACGCACGATCTGGATCAGGAAGAGACGCTGTTCATCATCTCGTCGAAGACATTTACGACGCTTGAGACGATGACGAATGCGCACTCGGCACGCGCATGGGTGCTGGCCAAGCTCGAACACCAATCGGCGATTGCGAAGCACTTCGTCGCGGTCTCGACGAACGCGGCGGAGGTGTCGAAGTTCGGCATCGATACGGCCAACATGTTCGGTTTTTGGGACTGGGTCGGCGGCCGCTACTCGATGGACTCCGCGATCGGGTTGTCAACGATGGTGGCGATCGGACCGGAGAACTTCCGCGCGATGCTGGCCGGTTTTCACGAGATGGACGAGCACTTCCGCACTGCACCCTTCGAAAAAAATCTACCGGTGCTGATGGGATTGCTCTCAGTCTGGTACAACGACTTCTTCGATGCGCAGACGGTAGCGGTGCTGCCGTACGACCAGTACCTGAAGCGTTTCCCTGCTTACCTGCAGCAGCTCACGATGGAGTCGAACGGCAAGCACATCACGCTCGATGGGCGGCATGTGAACTATGAGACCGGGCCGATCTTCTGGGGTGAGCCGGGAACGAACGGGCAGCACAGCTTTTATCAGCTTATTCACCAGGGAACAAAGCTCATTCCCTGCGATTTCATCGGCTTCTTCAAGTCGCTCAATCCAATTGGGCGGCATCACGACCTGCTGATGTCGAATGTTTTTGCACAAGCTGAGGCTTTGGCTTTTGGGAAGACGGCCGAGGAGCTTCGCGCGGAAGGCATTGCCGAGTGGCTCGTACCGCACAAGACGTTTGAGGGAAACCGGCCTTCGTCGGTGATTCTGACGGAGAAGATGACACCGGCAACGCTGGGCAAGCTGGTGGCTCTATACGAACACAGCGTTTTCACGCAGGGCGCGGTGTGGCAGATCGACTCGTTTGACCAGTGGGGCGTCGAACTGGGCAAGGTGCTCGCAGTGCGAATTATTCCGGAACTGGAGAACCCGGCTGAGCCGGAGCTGAAGCACGACAGCTCGACCAATGCGTTGATCCGGCGGTATCGGTCGCATAAGAGCAAAGCTCAATAAAAATCAGCATCATTAAGCACAAGCAATCCTAACGAAGAAACTGTACACTGCTCCTCTGCGCAAGGAAGCACCGGGCGAAACGGCCCCGAAAACTCGCCCGTGCATCCCATGCGAGAAAGTTCTGATTTATCGAGGAGCATACCCATGGCAGAGTCCCCTAAGATTGCGATACCCGGCAGCGAACGCGAGCCGATGACTGGAGCCGTGTCGACCGGCCCCTCGGACCCCAATCAGACAGTCGAGGTTTCGATTCTGCTGAAGCAGCGCCGGGAACTGAAGCTTGACGAGCTGCAGGGGCGGACGCTGAGCCACGATGAGTTTGCCGCAACCTATGGCGCTGACCCTACGCATATCGAGCGGGTAGAGGCCTTTGCTTCCGGGCAGAGCCTAACTGTGGTCGAAACTCCGGATGAGCTGGCACGGCGCACCGTGCGAGTGCGTGGCACTGTGGCGGCGATGGAGAAGGCTTTCTCCGTGACGCTCGAGAACTACAGCCACCCCGACTGCAAATATCGCGGACGCACCGGACCGATCTACGTCCCGGCCGATCTGGCGGATGTGGTGCAAGGGGTCTTCGGCCTGGATAACCGTCCGCAAGCGAGGGCGCACTTTCGCTACCGAAACAAAACCGCCCCGGCAATAGCGCCGAATGCGGCGGGTTCGACGACGTATACGCCGCCGCAGGTTGCGCAGCTCTACGGTTTTCCTACGGGAGTTACCGGGGCAGGGCAGACGATCGGCATCATCGAGTTGGGTGGTGGATACCAGGAGTCGGACATCACGACGTACTTCCAGCAACTTGGGCTGACACCGCCGCAAGTTATCGGTGTTTCAGTGGATGGCGGGTCGAACAGCCCCTCGACGCCGGACAGCGCGGATGGCGAGGTGCTGCTGGATATCGAGGTCGCGGGGGGCGTGGCTCCGGGCGCGAATATAGCCGTTTATTTTGCGGACAATTCATCGCAGGGATTTCAGGATGCGTTGAGCCAGGCGATTCATGACTCGACGAACAATCCGTCGGTCATCTCAATCAGCTGGGGCGGACCGGAGGATAGCTGGACTTCGCAGTTGATGACCAGCATGGACCAGGTAGCGCAGGAAGGTGCGGCACTCGGGGTGACCATCACTGTGGCCTCCGGTGACAACGGTTCGAGCGATGGGTCGGAGGACGGATCGGATCAGGTCGATTTTCCGTCGTCGAGTCCGAATGTTCTGGGATGCGGCGGGACGACGCTGAACTCGTCGAATGGGACGATCACGAGTGAGACGGTTTGGAACGACGGCGCTGAGGGCGGAGCAACGGGCGGCGGATTCAGCCAGCAATTCTCGAAACCGAGCTACCAGTCGAATATCCCGTCGCAGTACGCGAGCCAGACGGGGCGCGGCGTGCCGGATGTGGCGGGCGTGGCCGATCCGGACACGGGGTACACCATCCTGGTGGATGGGACGCAGGAAGTTGTCGGCGGCACCAGCGCAGTGGCTCCGCTGTGGGCTGGGCTGGTGGCGCTGTTGAACCAGCAGCTCGGCAAACGCGTCGGATATCTGAATCCGACGCTGTATGCGCTCAATGAAACGCAGGCCTTCAACGACATCACCCAGGGAAACAATGGCACTTATTCGGCCGGTCCTGGTTGGGACCCGTGCACCGGGTTAGGGTCGCCGATCGGGACAGCGCTGGCTACACTGCTCGGGGGAGGTTCGGGCTCTGGCGGAAGCGGGAGCGGCGGTACTGGCTCGGGCGGTGGTACGGGCGGCTCTGGTGGATCAGGTGGTTCCGGTGGCAGCGGTGGAGGTTCTGGCGGGAGCGGCGGTACGGGGTCAGGCGGCGGGAAACATCACAAACATCATCATGGCGAAGAGCAGATAGATGTCGTGATCGATGTTGACGCTGAGTAGATTATCGGCGAGGGTTAGAGCAGCGCAGGTGTCGCAAGAAAAAGCCCCGGTCCACAGCGGCCGAGGCTTTTGCATTTCGGACGGCGCTGAAGCTAATAAAAGAGATATTTGCGCCAGCGATCGTCGCCGCGGCCTAGCATGCGCATGATCTGGCGGCTCGTATGCAGGCTGAAAGAGCGCGGCTCACGCAGCAGTTTCATATCGTCGAGCTCATGGAGCAGCCGGTTGCCCTTGCGGCGATTGCAGCCGTGGCAGCAGGCGACCAGGTTTTCCCATGTGGAGTTACCGCCGCGTGAGCGCGGCATGACGTGGTCGAGCGTGAGTTCGCTCGACGGCAGCACGACGCCGCAATACTGGCAGGTATTTCGGTCGCGCAGCAGGATGTTCTTGCGCGAGAGTGCGCGGGTCTGGTGCGGGATGCGCCGGTACTCGAGCAGGCGGATAACCGATGGCATGGCCATGCGGCTGCGCTGCGCGTGCAGCATCAAGACCGTGTTCTTCCTCGGTCTTGGCGACGCCTTTGAGCACCAGCACGAGCGCGCGGCGCGCACCGCAGATGTTAATGGGTTCATAGGAAGCGTTTAGCACCAGCACAGGCATCTGCATGACCTGGCTGGACTGGATCCAGCTTTGGCCGTCGCCGTGGGTTGCATGCGCCGCTGCTTTGGCGAGAGATTTTTGCTTGCGAGCATGAATCATGGCTTTTCCCAGCGACATCGCTTCCCTCTTGGAATTCTGTCCGGAGTTTCGATATTTCCAACCCTTGTTCTTGGTAGCCCTGTTGCGTCTGCTTGCTTGCGTTTGCGTTGCTGCTTCGTTGTTGGGTGATCAGTGAACGATTATTGGATCGGGCGGCCGGTCGTGCTCTTTGCCGTCCGAGCCGGATGCATTGGCAGATTGCGGCCAGGGCGCATGCACCGGGAACCGTAGCTGCGCGCGCGCCAGAGTCGCGACGCGGACCGATGCAGCGCCGGCGTCGATGAGAGATTGACTGCAGGCCCGTGCGGTAGCGCCGGTGGTAAAGATGTCATCGATAAGCAGGATGTGCCGGCCGCGCATGGCCGCTGCATCGGCGACAAAAAAAGCGCCGCGCAGATTCCGGCGACGCTGGCGCGGTGTCAGTCCGGATTGACCCTCCGTAGCTCGTTGCCGCATCAGAACAGTGGGCGACAGTTCAAGTCTCCAATTGGGATGCGATTGATGCAAAACGTGCAGGGCTTCGGCGGCGAGGTTGCGCGCCTGATTGAAACCGCGCTCCGCCTGGCGCGCACGGTGCAGGGGCACGGGCACAACGAGAAGCTCAGCCGGCGAGGTTTCATCCACTTCCGGAGCCATCTGCGAGATGGCCGTGGCGAGGCGTGCGCCGAGTTCGCGCGAAAGAGTGGTGATGCGCTCGAACTTGAGAGCGTGGATCGCGCGACGCAGGGAACCGTCGTATTCGCCGAAGCTGACGGCGCGGACGAAGGCCGGCGGCGCGAGACGGCAAGAACGGCACAGAGTCTGGCCGGGCGCGGATGGTGCAGATTCGAAAAGGTCTTCGCCGCAGCGGGTGCACGTGTGCTCGCGCTGCGGCGGGATCTCAAGCCAACAGGAGCGGCATACGGGCGAGTTGGATACAGACGGGAGTGGCGAGTCGCAGAGGACGCAGATGGACGGAAGGAAAGCGCAACTCAGTGCATGACCCAGCCGGCCGAGCAGGATTGCGGACGCATGACTTGCGACGCTCCAAGGCGATGCAACCTCAGTGGAGCTCTCTTGCGGATGACGCGTTTGCCCAGAACGACGATCGCTACTGAAGTCGCACCTCCAGCCCGGCAGCCCGAGGGAGCGAGAACGCCGCCGTTGCTTCAGTATACGCAGAGTTTTCCGCAGAATCCACAGGGAGAGGTTACGATCTGATCAACATTTGGCGTGATACGTGTAATGCGCTGAATCGACGTTGCGTTCCGCAAAGAGGAACATGTTGATCGAAAAATCGCATAGTTTGCGGGGCGATTGTGCGCGCCTGAAGAGATGTGAGGCTGGTACGATTCGGGCCATGCCAAAAAGTGCCTTGTTTCTGTATTCGCTATGTCTGGTTGCTGCGCCAATGGCTTCAACAGCTTTTGCCCAGGGAGTGGGGCAGGCTGCTCCGCCGGTAATCGATGTGCATGTGCATGCGGGTGGATGGTTTCCCGGAGTGGCGCCGATGTGTCCGTGGCCGCCGGGGTTTGCCGCGTCGGACCCGAAGGACAAGGAAGCGCCATTCGGCTGGGTGAAGCAGGACTGTACGCCCGCGCTGGAACCGGCGAAGAGCCAGGATGAGTACCGCGAGGGCGTAATCAAGGAGATGGAACGGCTCAACGTGACAGCCGTAGTGATGGGCGATCCGGAAGAAGTGGAGAAGTGGATGAAGGCGGCGCCGGGGCGGGTGATTCCGGGCACTGGCTTTGAGAAGGGCATGGCCCAGGGGTCGTATATTCCGGTCGAAGAGCTGAAGAAGCAGTTCACCGAGGGCGGCTTCAAGGTGCTGGGTGAGATCGGGCTGCAGTATGAGGGTTTGTCGCCGAGCGATCCCTCAGTGGATAAGTACTTTGCAATGGCGGAAGAGTTGGATATTCCGGTCGGTATTCACATGGGCACCGGCGGATCGGGACGCGCAAACATTGCGATGCCGAAGTTCCGCGGGTCGGCGGGAAATCCTTTGCTGCTGGAAGATCTGCTGGCGCGGCATCCCAAACTGCGCATCTGGGTTATGCACGCGGGGTATCCGATGATCGATAACCTGCTGACGCTGCTGCAGGAGAATTCGCATGTGTACGTGGATGTGGCGGGGCTGATCTGGAGTTATCCGATCAAGGAAGTGAATGGATACATCAAGCGCATTGTGGACGCGGGTTTTGAGGATCGCGTAATGTTCGGCACCGATGAGATGGCGTGGCCGAAGCTGATGGCAACCTCGATCAGCGTGATCCAGGATGCGGATTACCTGACACCCGAACAGAAGCGGGACATTCTGTATAACAACGCAGCGCGGTTCTTCCGGTTGCAACCTGCGGCGGTTAAGTAGTCGACGCCGTAGTTACTCGCGGGTCCTTTTCTTTTGAAGCTGGCCGGATTCGGCACGCTCGGCCTCTGCTAGTAAAGCGTCAGCCTTCTTCAGTAAGCCCTCGGCTTGGGCCTTCAGGGCGCGAGCGCGTTGGCGTAGACGGATAGTTTTAGGAGCGGCGAGAGGTCTTGTGGCTTTATCTGCCCGGTTCATGGGGACAGTCTAACGCCGACCGCTGCCTCTGTGAATTTCAACCTGCACTACCCGCGGTTAGGATAAGAGCGGAGAAGCTGCGATGAGCGTGTATCTGATTTTCCAGCGGGAGCAGATGCTGGATGAAGCTGAGTTTGCTACTTACGCCAGGCTGGTGCCATCGACGCTGGAAGAGCATCCGGCGAAAATTCTGGCGCTGTACGGGCCGCAGGAAACTTTCGAAGGAGACGGGAACGAGGGGACGGTGATCCTGGAGTTTCCGACGAAAGAGGCAGCGCTGGCCTGGTATGACAGCGACGCCTACCGGCAGGTGCGGGAACATCGCTTCAAGGCTTCGAAGTACAACGTGACGTTGATTCAAGGCGTGTAGTTCGTCCTGCTTCCAGATCAGTGACGCTTGGCCGGAGAGTCGTGGCCGTTCTGGTGCAGAATGAGCGAATCGATCGAGCCGCTGGCACCGGGGATAAATTCAATTTCTGCGTTCACCTGTGCAATGAAGAATCGCGCGTGCCCATCTTTTACTCCTTGGTACATCAGGGGTAACGCGCCCTGGTTTGTTCCCTGCACCGTGAGGTTGTCGCCGGCGACTGCGATGGTCAGCGCGAAGGCCGGCGCGAGATCGTAGACGCCGACGAATTTGGCGAACTCGTCCTTTGTAATGGGAACGGCTTTTCTCTCATTGGCGAGGGTAACGGTCTTGCCAAGCATGACATCGATGAGCTGGCTCGACATCTGGTCCGGCGCGCCGCCGTTCACGTTGCTGAGGACTGCGACTGCAATGCTGCGATCGGGAACCCAGGTTAGGCTGGTGTTGAATCCCTCGATACCCCCATTGTGGGAGATGATGCGCACGCCATCCTCGGTTTGTATGCCAAGACCCATTCCGTAGTCGCCTTTGCCTGCGGTGGTCATGAGTTTGAGCGAGTCGGCTGAAAGGACCTTGCCGCCGAAGAGTGCGTGCTCCCACGTGAGCAGATCGTGCGTGGTGGAGTAGATGGACCCTGCGGCCCAGGGCACGGTCATCGATTCGGAGCGTGCTACCTGGAGGCCATGTTCGCCCGGTTGGTAGCCCTCGGCACGTTTAGGCAGAATGAACTCGTCGTTATCGAGGCCGGTGTCTTTCATGTCCAGCGGATCGAAGATGCGCTCGCGCAGCATGTCGCCGTACCGCGCGCCGCTGACCTTCTCGATGATGGTGCCCAGAACTTCATAGCCTGAGTTGCTATAGGAGAACTTGCTGCCGGGCTCGAAGTCGAGCGGCTTGTCGCGGAAGAAGTCGATGATCTCGTCGGGGGAGTGAGGAGGCATTCTCCACTTGCCGAATTCTTTAAGGTTGGTGAAATTGGGAATGCCGGAGGTGTGGCCGAGAAGCTCGGCGATGGTGATCTTCGACCATGCCTTTGGCGTATTGGTCAGGTACTGGCTGATGGGGTCCTGAATCTTGAGCTTGCCGTCCTGTTGCAGGAGCAGAATGAGCGTTGCTGTGAACTGCTTGGTGAGGGAGCCGAGGCGGAACTTGGCATCGGGCGTATTTGGGATGCTCCACTCAAGGCTGGCCATGCCGTAGCCTTTGTCGAGTATGATTTTGTCTCCCTCGGCGACGAGCACGGTGCCCATGAAGGCGTTGTCTTTTGTGTAAGAGCCGGCGATCTGATCAAGACGTGCGTTGCGTGCAGCTTCGTCCGGGGTCTGGGCATCAAGCGCAACAGCCGCGCAGGTGAATGCGCAGACGATGCAGGCTATCCAGCGTTTCATTGGTAAATCTCCAGATGAACGGGAGCTAACGGGACCGGAGAAGCTTAGCAGAGACGCAGCGGAAAGTCGCGGCGAAGCCAATTGAGGGCACGCGCAACGCGGAGCGCTCTCACTTTTAGCGCTGATCCCGTATAGTCGCAGTATCCAAATCGGCGGAGGCCATTGCTTTGGCTGAATTTCAACCTTATGTATCACCGCAGGAACATCGCAGGGAGTTCACCGCGCGGGCCCTGCTGCTAGGCTCCTTCTTCGGAATCGTTTTTGGTGCGGTGACGGTGTACGTAGGCTTGCGCGCAGGCTTGACGGTCGCGGCATCGATTCCGATATCCGTGCTCTCGATCAGCATTCTGCGCGTCTTCGGCAAGTCGTCGATTCTGGAGAACAACATCGTCCAGACGACGGGCAACGCAGGCCAGTCGATTGCCTCGGGCGTGATCTTTACGCTGCCTGCACTGATCTTTCTCGGCTTCGATCTGGAGTATTCGAGGATCTTTGTGCTGGCGCTGGTGGGTGGATGGTTGGGCGTGCTGTTCATGATTCCGCTCAGGCGGCAGTTGATTGTGGAAGAGCATGGCACGCTGGCATACCCGGAAGGCACAGCGTGCGCGGATGTGCTGATCGCGGGTGATCGCGGCGGCAGCTTTGCGAGCCGCGTCTTTTATGGGCTTGGACTCGGTGGGCTATACACGCTCTTTCAGAACGAGAACCTCTTTGCGGCCTGGCCAGGAACGCCGGACTGGCAACCGGATTTCGGCCCGCAGCACATCATGAAGGGCGCAGCGATCCGCGCTGATGCAACGCCCGAGTATCTCGGCGTGGGCTATATCATCGGGGCGCGCGTGGCGGGAACGATCTTTGCCGGCGGCGTGTTGAGCTGGCTGGTGATCATGCCGCTGATCTACTTCTTCGGCAAGACGATCGACCATCCGATCTATCCAGGCACGGTTCCAATCGCGCAGATGGGGCCGAGCCAGTTGTGGTCCAGCTACATTCGCCCGATGGGCGCGGGTGCGGTGGCGGCTTCGGGACTGATTACGCTGCTGAAGACGATACCGACGATCGTGAGCGCGCTGACCAGCGGCTTCAGCAAGATGCGCGGCGGCAAGGCTAGCGCGGCGAAGGCGATCCGGACGGAAGATGATTTGTCGATGCGCGTTGTGGTGCTGGGATCGATCGCGCTGGTCATCATCATGTTCCTCTTCCTTCAGTTCAAGCCGGTGCCGGGGACTTTTGTGGGCCCGGCGGCCAATCTTGCGGCTTCACTGCTGGTTGTCGTCTTCGGGTTCCTGTTTGTGACGGTAAGCTCGCGGATTGTGGGCCTGATCGGCAGTTCGGCCAGTCCGGTATCGGGCATGACGATTGCGACGCTGATGGCGACGGCTGCGGTGTTTCTGGTGAAGGGATGGACGGCTCCGGCGTATGGCGCGCTGGCCATTACCGTGGGCGGCGCGGTGTGCATCGCCGCCTCCAATTCCGGTGACACCAGCCAGGATCTGAAGACCGGATACCTGGTTGGATCGACGCCGAGGCTGCAGCAGATTGCGCTGATGATCGGCGTCGTGCGTTTCGACTGTGGTGATTGGGCTGACGCTGAACGCGATGAATACAGGCCTGCAGGAGTTTCGCGCGGCTTCGCAGCCCTGGGATATTCATGCGCAGCATGCGGGCGTTGCAGTGCAGCAGAATGCCAAGCTGCCCGAGCAGATTCGATGTGAAGGACGCGAACAAGACCACCGCCGCTCATCATGCCAGCGAGTACATCGTCTTGAATGCGCTCGGATCGCCCGTGCTGGCGGATGGCAAGTATCTCTATTCGCCCGCGACCGGACGCATCGAGGTGCAGTGGATTCAGGGCATCGGCAGCGAGAAGGCCGCGGCTCCTCAGGCGCGGCTGATGGCGACGGTCATCAACGGCATTCTGAGCCGGAAGCTGCCGTGGGGTCTGGTGCTGCTCGGCGTATTCACTCGTTATTGCTGTCGAGCTGCTTGGCGTCCGGTCGCTTTCGTTTGCGGTGGGCGCGTATCTTTCGATCGGCACGACGCTCGCGATCTTCGCCGGCGGCGTGGTGCGGCTGGATCGTGGATCGCGCGCTCGAGAAAGCGGGACAAAAGGACGAGGGAGAGATCAGCCCGGGTTCGCTCTACGCCTCCGGATTGATCGCGGCCGGCGGCATCGTAGGTCTGTTGGGTGTGGCCATCAAGGCGTATGAGCAGCTAGCCGATACGCACGTGCCGATCCAGTTTCCGGAGACGAATTTTCTGCATCATGATGTGGTGTCGGTGCTGATGTTCGGCGCGCTGGCGTTTTCGCTCTATTACTTCGCGCGTAAGCCGATGAGCAAGTCGTGACCCCGGATGGAGATCAGCGCCCTGATTGATCGAGGCGCCGTTGAGCGTCGATGCCGGCGTGGCTTTGCGGCGCGATACGGCGCGCCTGCTCCCACGCGCGGCGTGCACCATCCGCATCCGATCTGTGTTCGAGAATCTGACCCCAGTAACTGCAGGCAGCAGCAGCCAGTTCAGGAGGCAGGCTGCCATCGCGGGCATCGGTTTCCGCGCGATACGCGAGCCATGCGAAGTCCGACTCGGACTGGGCACGGCGATGGTAGAAGGCGGGCAGGTGCCAGTCGGTCGCGGCGCGAAGAAAACGGACTTCGGGATCGTTCGGCGCGTCGTTGACGGCTTGGTCGAGCATGTTCAGGCCTTCGGTGCACTGCTTGTGCAGGTTCCAGATGGCCCAGCTATGCGCGGCATCGAGCAACTGGAGACTGCCGTGGTAAGCCTTCGCTACGGGATCGCCGGGGTATGCCTCTTCCAGACGCGAGAGCGCTTCGTGGGCCTCGATATCGGCGTCTCTTCCCTGCCCAGCCACCACCTTGAAATAAGCAATGCGGGCAGTCTGCAAAAGAGACTGATAGCCAGAGCGGTCGGGCGCGTTCGCTGCGGGACGCGCTGGCGTGGTCGCCTGGGTGGCCTGCGAGATAGCGAAGGCCGGGAGCAAAGTGCGATCGGCAGGCATCGCAGGCTACGATGATTCCACAAACGCATTCCTCATGACAGGGTATTCCAAACGGGTCGGTCTCGCGGCCGTTGCGGCTTCGCGCGGACCGGAATTCAGCCAAGTTTGTATTCCCGTTCTTTCCAGACAGCACGGCGGCCAAAAAGCTTTCCCAGAAGTGCGTTCCATTGCAGCACCAGCAGCAGAAAAACTCCCAGCGGATGCGCAAGAGCGCCGAACCAGCTATCCCGATAGCGCCATGCTGCGAATAGGCGCACCAGATAAGTGACCGCGAAAACGAAAAGAGCAGCGGAGAGCTCCGGAGCGCTCTGAAAGACGAATGCAACGATGGCAAGCAGCAGTGGCAGCACCTGGCCCAGCAGCAGCAAGGAAAAAACGGGCAGGCGGTCCAGGTTCCATCCCTTCGGTGGCGTTTTTGGAGAGGCCGCGCCAGACCTCGCCGGCGCTCGTGTACATGCGGCATCGGGCGTCGCGGCTCGATCGAAGCGCGGGTGCGGAAGCCTGCTTTCCGAAACGACTGCGGCAGCTTGAGGCCGTCGTGCATGGTCAGCGGATTGGCCGAGTGACCGCCGCTGACGAAGTAGGGTTCCCGGCGAGCCATGAGGATCTGTCCACAGCCAGCCGCGAACATGGGCAAGTTGGTGAAGCGTTCGCCGGCGAGCGGCAGGTACCCGAGAAGAACAAAGTGGATGAGCGGAATCATTAGATGTTCAAGGAAGGTCCCGGTAACTTGACTCGGAAAAGCGCTAACCAGCGACATTTCGGGCTTTTTCTTTTCTTCGTAATTGAGCTCGCTGACCAGCCTGTAGAGTGCTTCGGCCCCGAGGCGCACATCGGCATCGACGAAGCAGGAGACGTCGCGCGTCGCAAGCGAAGCGAGATGCCAGCAGGCGTGCTTCTTGCCGTTCCAGCCTTCGGGCAGAGGAGGCGCGCTTTCGAGACGGACACGGCAGTCTTTCCGCGATGGCCCGCACGATTTCAGCGGTGCAGTCGGTCGAGGCATCGTCAAGTACGATCACTTCGATATCGACACCGCGCGATTGAAGCACCGCGATGAGAGTGGCCTCGATGGTCTTTTCTTCATTCCGCGCCGGGATGAGGACGGGAGACAGGTGGCAGCAGGCGACGGTTCCACGGAGGCCCAGGGCGGCGAAAAAA
>CAVREZ010000013.1:0-12869 GCA_963720285.1 uncultured Acidobacteriota bacterium | reverse complement strand
ATCGAGCATGCGCGCCTGCAGTACGAGCAATCTCTGGCGAGCGACAAAACGACACAGCCGATTGTGGATGCGATTGAGACGACGCTGGGCTGGGACACCATCTACGAGCCGAACGGACACCGCGTGATTTCGCCGGTGAGCCGCGTGTGGAGCGTGGGCTGGGGCGGATACGTGCTCTTCGACTGGGATACGTTCTTCGCGGCCACCATGGCCGGCATCGGCGACCGCGACTTGGCGTATGCGAATACGATGGAGATTCTGCGCGAGGAGACGCGGCAGGGCTTTGTGCCTAACTATGCGCGCGCCGGCGAGTGGAAGAGCTTCGACCGCTCCGAGCCGCCGGTGGGGGCGATTACCGTGCTCGGGCTTTACAAGCAGTATCACGACCGTTGGTTTCTTGAAGACACATTCGAGCCGCTGCTCCGGTGGAACCGCTGGTGGGCCGCGCAACGCGATGTGCAGGGCTATCTCGCGTGGGGCAGCGACGGCAACACCGAACCGCAGAACCTCGACGATAACTCGCGTGGAACGCGGCAGGGCGCAATTCTGGAATCGGGTCTGGATAACAGCCCGATGTATGACGACGCGACTTACGATCCGCAGACGCATGTGCTGCAGTTTGCCGATGTGGGCCTGATGAGCCTGTACATTGCCGATTGTGACGCTCTGGCCGAGATTGCCGATGCTATTGATAAGACGGCGAGGCGAAAGAATTGCGCGACGGGAGCGCCGCTATCGCGCCAAACTCCAGACGTTGTGGAACGCGGATGCTGGCATCTTCCTGAATAAAGATCTTCACACTGGAAAATTCAGCGTAGCGGCTGTCGCCGACGAATTTCTATCCGATGCTGGCGCATGCCGCGACGCGGGAACAGGCGCAGGAAATGGTCGACAGACATCTGCTTAATACGGATGAATTCTGGGGTAAGTGGGTCATCCCGTCCATCGCACGAAATGACCCTGCGTTCAAAGATCAGAATTATTGGCGCGGCCGTATCTGGGGACCGATGAACTATCTAGTCTACCTCGGCTTCGAGAACTACGAGTTACCCAAAGTTCGCGATGAGTTTGCCGATAAATCCTATGCTCTATTCCTTAGAGAGTGGAAGGAACACGGCCATGTTCACGAGAACTATAACGCCATTCTCGGGACGGGAGACGATGTTGGGAGCAGCGACCGGTTCTATCATTGGGGCGCCCTGCTGGGATTCATCAAGTACCTCGAAGAAACGACACCATCGCAATAGCTGGAAATGCTGAGTTTCTAATGGCTGCAGGCCCGAGATCAGGACCGCAGGAGATTCCCGGGCCGTATGCCGAATTGACTGCCTAAGATTTGATCCGACTCTTAGAAGTTGATATGCCCCGCAAACTGAAACTGACGGGGATTGTTGGCCTGGCCGGCCACCACTCCCAATCCTGTATCACTGGTGGGATTCGAGGAAGAGACGCTCGAACCGATCGAGCCGTCCGCGGTGCTGGCGGGGCTTCCGAACCAGACATGGTTAACGGCGTTGAAGACGCTTGCTTCAAAGACGAACTTCACCCGCTCGTTGGGCCAGAGATCGAAAGTCCGCCGTACGGAGGCGTCGATGTTGTAGTTGCCAGGAGCGCGCAACCCTAAGGGCGCCGTGCGGGCCACATCGCCAAGGACGTACTCTCCATTCGCGCCTTCGCCGGCAAACGAAGATGTCTTCAGGAAAGCGGCTGGGTTGATGTATTGCATCGAGGACAGGGTCGTTCTGGTTGCACCATGCCCCCATCCTCCGTTCTGGCGTACGGGGCCAGTAAAGGCCGTGTTGTAGGCGGGCATGCAGGTGCCTTGTCCGGTGAGGCCGGTGCAGGCACTTGAAGTAATCGCCAGCAGATTGCCTGCAACATACGCGAAGATGTCGGAAAGGCGCCATCCGCCGACAAGGGCTCGAACAAAGGCATTGCCGTCGCCATATGTCCGTTGCCAAAAGGCAGATCGTAGGTGCTGGTGGCAACCAGGTTCTGCGGCTGGTCTTGCGTACTAAGCGACCGCTCAATGCGGTCGATCGGCCACGCCGCGCAGGACAGTCTTATTGTCGATCTCATAGGCCGCGCCAAGGCGTGGACCCCAATCCTTGTAGTAGGTCTTCATAGGAGTGGAGCAGTTGCAACTGTCTGCCCGTGAGCCGGCAAACTCCAGCAGGCCACGGCATGTCGATCGGCAGCGGTACCAATGGCGACGTAGATCACATGCTGGTCGACGATCTGACCATCGATGGCGCCGACAACGGCATCCGCATCAAATCCGACCGCAGCCGCGGCGGCCTTGTGCATGATGTGCTTTATCGCGATATATGCATTCGCAATGTCACCAATCCGCTCGTCTTCACTCCGCTCTATACAACCTTTGCTGGCGATCAGCTTCCCCTCTACCGTGACATCACACTCCAAAATGTTCATGTGTTGACCGCAGGCAGTTATACCTTTCTCGGCCTCGACGCCGAGCATAAGCTGGAGTTGAAGCTGGACAACGTCTTCGCTGACGATCAGCAACACTCCCGCATGTTGAACAAAGATGCGCTCATCACCATCGGCGGCAAGCGCGGCAATCTGGAACCTGGTGGGGAGAACGTGTCCATTGAGCAGACACCCGGCTCAGTTGAGGGCGTGCCACTGGCCTGCGATGCGAGGTTTGTTCCCTTCCCTGCCCTTGACACTGCTCCAGAGATGGCAGGCACAATTCCTCCCGAGGATAAGACCTTCTACGTAGCCGCCGACGGCTCAGGCGATTACTATGCAATCCAGCGAGCCATCGACGCAGCTCCGGCATCGGGAGGCGCGCTTGTACTGGTTGCTCCCGGCACTTATCGCGAAGTGCTGACAATTGATAAGCCCGGCATTCAGCTGCGCAGTGCCAATCCGGACGCGAGCAAGACGGTGGTGGTCAGTGATCGCAGCGCCGGCGCAAACGGCGGTACGCTGCATTCGGCCACCGTTAATGTGACAGCCGACAACTTCTTCGCCGAGAACATCACCTTCGAGAACGATTACAACCGGACGCATCCACAGCTTTTTGCCGGCTCGCGGGCGCTGGCGCTGCTGGTCACCGGCGACCGCGCCGTCTTTCACAACGTGCGCCTGCTCGGCAACCAGGACACCGTCTACGCCGGCAGCCGCAACTGCACTCCGGATGGCCCAAGTTGCATTCCAGCGCAGCAATATTTTTCCGATTGCTACATTGCCGGCAACGTCGATTTCATTTTCGGCGATGGCAAGGCTGTCTTCGACCGTTGCGAGATTCACAGCACGCCACACGCGGGCGGCTATATCACTGCGCAAGCAAAGCACTATCCGGAAGAGGACTCAGGCTTCGTTTTCAACCGCTGCAAGCTCACAGCCGATCCAAGCGTCACCGGTAACGTGTACCTTGGCCGCCCGTGGCGCCCCTACGCGACCGTTGTTTATCTCAATACCGAGATGGATGAGCGGATCGATCCGGCAGGCTGGCGCGAATGACACCCTGGCGAAACGCATTCGATGGACACTGTCTTCTACGCTGAGTTCGCTTCCACGGGACCGGGAGCCCACCGCGACGAGCGCGATCCACACACAAGATTTCTAGCGCCAGAACAAGCCCGGCAGTTTGAACCAGCTAACTTCCTGTCCGGAAGCGACAACTGGAATCCGCTCGCGCCGGTCGCTGCTCCACGATAGCCTCTGGGCGTACAGCTCAAATCCAACTCCGGCCAGTCCATTCATTGAGCAGCAGTCTTCCCTGCACTTGCGGTGTTCTTCAAGATGGTAATTCGCAAAGGAAATCCAGGCAGAGCGGAGAATATCGAAACGAGAGCGCCCTGAAAATACCCTTATGGGTTGAAATTGACCATGTTCCCAAGAGACGGCTATTTTAGCGGGCGTCAATGCCAACTCCATTCTCGGTCGCCAATTTTAACCTCGCTGCAACAACTCGCCGGTAGTCTTCACTTCGTTACTTATGAATATCTTGCTAATCGAAGACGACAGGCGTATTGCCGGCCTTGTCGAACGTGGACTGAAAGAGGACGGCCACTCGGTAGCCATGTCGCACAACGGGACCGAAGGCGCCGGCAGAATGCTAGAGGGCGAATACGACCTGGCTCTCCTCGACATCCTTCTGCCCGGCATGGACGGCCTCTCTGTCCTTGAGAAGGTGCGCTCACGCCACTGCGTCACACCTATCCTCATGCTCACCGCTGTCGATGCTGTCCCCAAGATCCTGGAGGCGTTCGATCTCGGTGCGGACGATTATCTGGTCAAGCCTTTCCTGCTTGAAATTCTGCTGGCGCGCGTCAACGCCATCGGCCGGAGGAGCCGGAGCGCTGCACCGCCTGTGCTCGAAGCCGCCGGTGTCTCGCTTGACCGCAATCGCCGTGTCGCCATCCGCGACCGCAAGCGAATCGCTCTCACGCGCAAACAGGTGGAGCTGTTAGAGGTTCTCATGCGCCGCAGCGGTCTGGTGACTTCCCGCGAAGAACTAGTTGAGGCCGGCTGGGGCAGCGGCGCTGAGATCAAAGAGAACACTCTCGATGTCTACATTCATAGCTTGCGCAATAAGCTCGAGGACCGCTCCGAAAATCGTCCTCTAATCCACACCGTTCACGGCACCGGCTACGTCTTCGCCCCACAATAGCAGATAAGAACAAGCGACTCCATGCGGCCCTTTTCCATTCGCGCAAAACTCACACTCTGGTATCTGCTTGTCACATTCGCCGGCGCGCTGCTCTTCGGCATCACCTCTTATGGTGTCCTGCACTACGCCCTGCTCCAAGGGAAGAAGACCCATCTAAACGGCCGCGAAGTACGGCTCATGCGCCTGCTCGACGAGAATCGTGCGCAACACGTCGCTGCCTCACTGGAAGAGCAGTTGACTGACTATGCACTCGTCACTCACGAGGGGAATCTCTTCCAGCTTCGTCAACCCGATGGCTCACTGCTCTTTCCGGCTGATACGAAGTTCACTACGTTGTCAATGTCATGGGCCTCTTCCGGTCCTTCTAATTGCAGCCAGCGCAGTTATTATCTTGTACGCCTGGACTCCTCGCAGGCCATGGTCCTATGCCATGCCATTATGCTCAACGGCAAGAAAGTGCACCTCTACCTTGGCGGATTGCTGGATGAGGAGCTGGACATTCTCCGCATCTATCGCGACGCGCTTCTCTTCCTGCTTCCCGGTTTGCTGATTCTTTCTTCGTTCTGCGGCCACTTCCTAAGCCGTCGTGCCATGAAGCCGGTTGATCGTATGACCCGGGCCGCCATCGGCATAGGCATCGGCAATCTTTCCGCACGATTGCCTGTGCCCGCCGCAAAGGACGAAGTGCGGCAGTTGGCCGAGGCCTGGAACCAACTCCTCGATAGACTCGAAGCCGCTGTCTCGCGTCTCAGCCGCTTCTCCGCAGATGTTTCACACGACCTTCGCACCTCCATCACTGTGATGCTGGCCACCGCGCAGCTCTCGCTCAATCGCCGCCACACCGAGCAGGAGTACCGCGACGATCTCAACCGCATCGTGACAGAATGCCGTACCGCATCCACGCTTCTGGATGCGTTGCTGTCCCTGGCGCGCAGTGAAAACTTCATACATGAGGTTTCCTTCCGGCGCATCGACCTCTGTGAGTTGGCCATTAGCGGATGCAGGCGCGTGGAAGACCTCGCCGAATCGAGCGGCATTCTTCTCGATTGGGAGCTGCCTATCGAGCCCGTCTCGATCGAAGGCGACAAGCTCCTCATCCAGCGCTTGTTCGGCATCCTCCTCGACAATGCGATCAAATACACACCCGAGCATGGCCAGATTCATGTCACTGTGCAGACGGGTAGCCTGAATGGTGACCCGAACAGCAGCGACGCCATCCTCATGGTACGCGACACGGGCATCGGCATCTCACGGGATGTCCGCGAACAGATCTTCGACCGCTTCTACCAAGTCGATCTACGAGAAAGAAAATCCCAGGCCGGTTGCGGTCTTGGCCTCTCAATAGCACGATGGATTGCCGACGCCCATCTCGCCGAAATCACTGTTACCAGTGCCCCGCTCGAAGGCTCCGTCTTCAGGATTCGCTTTCCGCTCGCCGCAGGTGAATCCGCTGCGCGCCCTCTGGAGCATGCATAACACACGCATAGCAGATACACTGTCCCCGGCGGCATGTCTTGGCTGCCGCAAAATAGCGCATGGCCTTTATGGGGCAGCATATGCAGACCGGCGTAACAAGCAGCGTCTGGCCTCTTTCTGCCCCGCATACACTTGTTCCTATAGCTGTCGCTCACGCCGCTGCCTAAATTCTGAACCAAAATCCTGAAGTCGATCTGAAGAAAATCTTCAGCTTCCTTAAGGAAACTTCTCGTTTTCTGTCGTCATTCGCTGTACCGGCGTAAAAGGGAGTGAGCATCGCGCGATTACCGCAAGAGCTTGCAAACCATAGAAAAGACGGCAAATTGATCGGGTTGCCGTTAGAGATGCAATGGGGCTTCGTCCCGCTCGGCCCACTTGCGTCCTGCCTTGCGGTTTCCTTCTATCGCACTGTAACCAGACGTTCACGCTTCACAGATAGCGTCTGCGCAGTGCACTACTTATGGGAGGATTTGTGAAGAAGCAGCATTGGATGCGTCCTTATGTCGCATTGATTTTAAGCGTCGTGGTGGGACTCTTTGCAGGTATGACTGCCACAGCAGCAGCTCAGGATTCTGCCGGAGCGTCTATCTCCGGAACGGCTATTGACATCAAGGGGTCGCTCGTTCCCTACGCGGCCGTTCTGGCGAAAAATCAGGCTACTGGCGCAATCAGCCGCGCAACTGCTGATAATACCGGGCACTTCGCCGTGACCGGAATTCCGGCTGGCCGCTACACGCTCGTCGTGAGCATGACTGGCTTTGCCCCAACCACGCAGAAAAATGTGCAAGCCTCGGCACACCCAGCCGACATCTCGGTGACTCTTTTCGTAGGCAGCGTCGCGCAAAGTGTAGAGGTGGAGGCCATCGCCGGAGACTCCATCGCCGCCCAGCATGCTCTCTCGCAGGACTCGCTCGACACGGAATCGGCCCAATCATACATTAGCCCTGATTTCATTAAGAACTTCACCCCGGCAACGACTGATTTCTCTGAATTGATCAACATCGCCCCGGGCACGATCAGCTACAACTCCAACGGCGTCGGACTCGGGCAGGGGACGATGTATTTTCGTGGATTTGTGGATGGCGATTACAACATCACCTGGGATGGCATTCCATTCAACGACAGCAACAATCCCACTCATCACTCCTGGGCGTTTTTCCCCGGACCGTGGATCGGCGGCGTGGACTTCGATCGCAGCCCTGGTTCAGCATCGACAATCGGACAAGCCACCTATGGCGGTTCCATCAATCTGCTCTCGCCTGAAGTACCGGCGGAGCAGTCCATCCAGCCGGAGGTTTCGCTCGGATCCTTTAACACGCAGCTCATAGACGGCGAGTACAACACGGGCATGCTGGGGCCACGCAAGAACATCGCTGTTTCGGTGGATGTTCATCGCTTGACCTCCGATGGCTTCCAAACATTGAATTTTATTGAACGCAATGCCGGAGACATCAGGGTGCTGTACAAGCTCTCGGACAACACCACCATTACCGGATACAGTGGCGTGGTTCGCCTCTTCGGCAATGCGCCCAACGTCTCGGCCTACCGCTCCCAGATCGACGCATACGGTTGGAATTATTTGATGGAGGACAACGACCCCACCAGCGCCTTCTTCAAGAACTACAACCTGAACACCGTCCCGACGGACTTCGAGTATGTCGGCGTTCACTCCTCGTTGAAGCACGGCTGGCTTGTGGATGTGACGCCCTATACCTACAGCTATAACAACGCGCAGTACTACGCGAACGACAGCCCGAATGATACAACGGGACTTGCCACTGGCTCCAACGGAACCAGCGGCTATATCACTGAGGCCGAGTGCAACGTAGCGCAATATAACGCGAGCGGCAAAAAGGACCCTTGCGCAGTCGACAAGCTGAACAGCTATCGCAAGTACGGTGTGACTTCGACCGTCAGCCAGTCTTCGAAGTATGGCATCTTCCGCACCGGCATCTGGTACGAGTGGGCAACGAGCAATCGCTTTCAGTTCCCATCGGATCCTCTTACCCACCAGGACACGACTCTGCCCAACTTCCACGAGAACTACTGGACCAACTCGGTGAACCCGTTCATGGAATACGAATGGCATGCGACGAAGAAACTCACCGTTAAGGTCGGCGACAAGTATGCTTTCTACAACATGTCGTTCAAACAGTTTGCCGACAACGGCCACGTAGTGGGTAATCTCGGCGGCGCGCCGTTCATCACCTCTTCCGCTGGTTCAGGGGTCAACTTGCCTTCGGCTCAGGCAAATTATCGCCTGACAAACTATTGGTCGGTCTACGGCCAGTTTGGCAAGGGCGACGAAATTCCTCCTACCAGTGACTTCGACGTCACGGGCGGCGGCCAGAAAGTTGCTGGATTCCCAGGCCCGCAGTTGGCGACGACCTATCAGGGCGGCACGGTCCTCAAGCTGAACCGTTTCACTTTCGACGCGGATTTCTTTCGCGTGAAGTTTCAGAATAACTACAACCAGGACATTGACAACAACGTAGGTAGCCCAAACTTTGGCCTCCAGGTGTACTATCTGGGGCCGGACGCTTTCACTCAAGGATTTGAGGCCGAGGTCAATAGTGCGCTAGGCCATGGCTTCAACGTCTATGCCAACGGAACCGTCGGAAAGGCAAACTACGAGGGTACCGGAGTGCCTTCTGGTCTCAACGTGGCGGACTCACCCACTTACACGCAGGGCCTGGGCGTCACCTATCAGGCACACGGAATGGATCTGGGAATTATCGAAAAACGTGTCGGCGACTACTACGACGACAACGGCACCTATCACAATCAGGCCTATGTTGCGGCGTATAACGGCGTCAATCTCTTCCTTAACTACACTATCCGAAGGAACTCAGTATTCGACCTGTCGAAGATCGGCTTCAGCATTAACAACCTCTTCAACAGCGAAAACATCACCGATGTCTTCCCCTTCAACAGTCCAACTCCCGTCGGCACGTCGGCATACTATGCCACCACAACGCCCTCCCCGCTGGACCAGCTCAACCTGACCTCGGGACGCAGCTTCACGGTCACGTTTAAATTGGGCGTCTTCCCCGGCCGCAAAGAACGCTAGACTGGTTTTCCTTCCAGTGCCGTGCCGGCAGCCAGGTCGCCGGCACCTGCACGGCATTTTCGTTTGCTGTGCATCACTTCCCGAATTACAACATTGAAGAGGCCACATCGTGAAAGCGCCCGAAATGCCTGTCAACATCACGCGCCGCCGTTTTCTTCGCGAAAGCTTTGCATTCAGCGCATTAGCCGCTTTGGGCTCGCATACTCGCGCGGCTTCCGCGCTGCCACATGACGCATCAGCCTCCGAGATAGTAATGGTCGGTGACTGGGGCTATGACAAAGATACCGTCGCCCAGGAAGCTGTCGCTGCGGGCATGAGCCGCTACGCTCAAAATCACGCAGTAAATGCTAAGGCGCTTTTTATGCTTGGCGACAACTGGTATGGAGAGCTCGCGGGCGGCATTCATTCCCCGCGTTGGAAATCGCACTTTGAAGACCTGTACCCAGTCTCGGTCTTCAATTGTCCGGCCTACGCCATCCTCGGCAACCACGACTATCAGCGCTGGCCCAAGAGTAAGGTCGACGCTGAACTTGAGTACGCACGCGCCGCAAACTCCCGCTGGACAATGCCCGCTCGCTGGTATCGCTTTGAATTTCCCACTCACGCACCGCTTATTACCTTCATCGCTCTAGACAGCAATATGCCTCACGCCAGCGGAGCTTCTGGAAAACCCGGCAGCCGCGACTTCACACTCACCCCCGAAGAACAGGCGGAGCAACTAACATGGCTCAAGACCGAACTGGAGAAGCCTCGCAACACACCGTTTCTCGTCGTCATGGGCCACCACCCCGTTTACTCCGACGGTCCACACGGCGATCATCCCATCCTCACGCGCGACTGGGACCCGCTCTTCCGCCAGCACGGCGTCCATCTCTATCTCGCCGGTCACGACCATGACATGCAGCATCTGGAGTTCGAGAGCCACCCCACCAGCTTCTTTCACTCCGGCGGCGGTGGCGCTGATCTATACGACCTCAAGATCGACCCCTCCAAGCGCGGCCCTTACGCACAGAAGGTCTACGGATTCAGCCATCTTTCAGTAACTTCCAAGCAGATGACACTGCGTCACCTGGACAGCAAAGGCCAGCTTCTACACGCTTTCACGAAAACCACGAATGGCAAAGTCGTCATCTTATAAGGAAGTCTGAAGGGATTAGTCCAAATACGCAGGTGAGTCGAACTCCGGGAAAGGTTTCTTGGTGCTATATCTCAACCTATTGCGGATTATCCACCAACGATGCAGTCAGCACGCTCGACGCCGCTGCCAGTTCAAGGGGCCGATCCAGCACGAACGAAAAGCAACTTCCTTGTCCTGGAGCGCTATCCACACTCAACAGCGTGCCGTGACGTTCGGCAATCCACTTACCGAGCGCCAAACCTAACCCGGAACCGCGTGGAATTGGCGCATCTGGCCTCGCTGCGCGATAAAAGCGATTGAAGATCTGAGGCAGATCCTCGGCGTCGATGCCGATGCCGGTGTCGCGAACGGAGAGGACCACGCTCTTGCCGGATCCGATGGCGCTAATGGTAACCAATCCGCCTGCTGGCGTGAATTTGCTCGCATTTTCGAGAAGAATCGACAACAGACGCGCCAGACTGGACGGATCGCCAAGCACCTCAAGATCGTCCGCTTCCATATCCACGCGGAAGTCGATCAGCGCAAGCTCCATGATCTTTCGCCAGATATACTCCAGTTTTTGAAACAGGCTTGTCACATGGATGGGAATCAGGCTCAAGCTTTCGGCTCCGCCGTCGGCGCGAGCCAGCGAGAGCAGGTTCTCAACAAGATTCGTCATCCGTATCTCTCTCGTGCAGCCGGTTCAGCGTCTCGCGGTACTCCTGCGTCTCGCGCGGACGATAGAGGGCAACTTCGATCTCCGTGCGTATGAGGGCGATCGGCGTACGCAACTCGTGGGAGGCATTGCCAGTGAAGGCGCGCACACTCGCGAATGCCTTGTCGATCCGCTCAAGCATCTGGTTGAGGGTCATGGATAAGTCGGAAACTTCATCACGCGCGGCCGGCACAGGAAAACGCGTGTGCAAGCTGCGGTCGTTGATCTTGCGGGCTTCGGCGGCCAGGAGTGCGACAGGCCGCAAGGCCTTTCTGCTCATCCAGTATCCGCCCAGTGCGGCCAGAACAATCGTGACCGGCGTGAGCACCAGCAGGCCAGCTCCGAAGGTGCGCAGCAGCACCATGGACTTGTTCAATGCCAGGCCCGTCTGGACCGAGTAGAGTCTGTCCCGCACAGAGATAGGGTAGGCCAGAATGCGCACATAACGGGTGCCCTGGCGGAATTCAGCGAGGGTTCCTGACTGGGCAGGCTATCGGGCGGCGGCAGAACAGGATTCTCCGCAATCATGCGTTTGGAGCGGAACAACCACGCGCCATCCTGATCCATGACCTGCAGCCACTTGCCATCATCCTTGATGGAATACATGGCGGCAAACTCTTGCCGGATGGCCTCAACGCCGGCATTCGGTTCCTGGTTTAGAAGCAGCAGCTGAACATCTTCAGCGCGCTCCTGCAGGTCGTGGTATTCGGTGGAGTCGAGGCTGTGCTGCAGCATCCACCAGCTGGCCGCGCTTAACAAACAGGCCGCCGTGCTGAACAAGGCGAAGTACCAAAGCGACAGACGCAAACGGATGGGAAGAGCCTTCATCCTCAAGCCTCGCCCATGGCGGCAGAAGGATTAAGCATGTAGCCAGATCCCCGCACTGTATCAATGATCCTGCTCTTGTATGGCACATCGATCTTGCTGCGCAATGAATTGACCAAAACATCGAGCGCACCGGCTCCCACTTCAGGATTGGCGCCCCACACGCTCTCCATCAGGGCGTGCCGCGAAACGCATCGCCCCGCGCCGCGCAGCAAGGCCACCAGCAGACTGAACTCAGATCTCGTCAGATCGATGGCTTTGTTCTGGCGCTTGACCGAGCGGCGGAGAGGATCAACCGTAAGATCGCCGAAGGCCATGGCATGCCCCACTTCTTCGCGGATCGGCCGGGTTATCGACTGCAGCCGTGTCACCAGTTCCAAGAATGAAAACGGCTTACTCATGTAATCGTCCGCGCCCAGATCCAGGCCGCGGATGATATCGTCTTCCGTATCTCGCGCCGTCAGCATCAGGACTGGGGTTGCACAGCCACGCTCGCGCAGCCTGCGAATTACGTCATACCCATCGCGGCGGGCAAGCCTATGTCGAGCACGACGGCGTCGAAGGCGAAGGATGCGGCGATCTCCAAGCCTGTCTCGCCGTCGAGGGCGGTCATGACGGCGCAGTCATGTTCCTGAAGACCGCGGCGCAGCAACTCGAGCATGCGGTCTTCATCTTCGACAACAAGTATGCGCATAGAACCCCACCTCGATCTCTGCCCGGCGATGCATCGCATGCAACTGCGCGCTTCGGCTCGCTGTTTCATTTCTCCAATAACGCGAATGCAATATGACTGCCCCCGGCCTGGACCTTTGCATTTTTCCCTCCACTGGCTGCAATCACCACAAACTCCCGGTCCCCGCCTTCAGCACCGCCACTATCTGTTCCACTGAAAATCGCTTCTTCTTCATGCAAAGTCCCTTCTCAGGTTTTGCCGAAGACTAACATTTCATCTCGTTCAAAAATGCCGGGGCCGGTCAACATCGATTCAGTTTGGAGATGTTACGTAAACTATTGAATTATCTGG
>CAVREZ010000012.1:0-175645 GCA_963720285.1 uncultured Acidobacteriota bacterium | reverse complement strand
CATGTCCAGGGTCGGAGTTCTACAGGCCGGTAGCATGCTTCCAGCCTTTGAAGCATGATGGATGCGCCGGTACACAATACCTCAAATATTTTGAGGTATTGCGCCTTCCTTCTACGAGTAGGCGATGTTTCGGTCCGTTTGCCTACTCACCCAACGATCCGTTCGGGATGGTCGCCACGCACATACTTCCGCAAGTCTGCCACAGGAATCAGAACCCTTCCGCCAATTCTCCTGGTCGGCAATTTTCGATTCGCTATCAGGTAATCAAGCCCACGTTGACTGATGGAGAGTAGCTGGGCCGCTTCACCTCGACTGACAAGCAGCTTCTCCTCGGCTGGAATTGTGGCTCGCGCTGGTGGCTTCTTGTATGCGGTGTTGATTGCCTGCATTGTCTGCTCCTTTGATGAAGAACTCGTTCTGCTTACAAACCCAATCCGTATCCCATGCTTCGCTCCACCACATGCTCTGAAGCTGGACCGATCTTCTGCGGCACTGCCGAGATCGCCTGTTCCGGCTGGAGCGCGCTCTTGTGCGAAACATCGTGGCTCAAGGCCTGCACCAGCTTGTCGCGGTCATTGGTGAAAATTTGCGCGTCCCACTGTCCCCGAGAGACGGACACATAAGCCATGCGGTGATTCAGCAAATCCTTTGGCTCCAAGCTCAGTGTCCGCATGAATCAGCACACGTTCTGCTGTCTGTCCCTGGCTCGAATGGCTGGTGACAGCGTAACCGTGGTCGATGTGCGGGAAGCCATGCACCCCGACTTCAACATTGCGTCCGCTATCAAGTTTCAGGTGCATCGAACCGTTCGCGCCGATGTTCTCAATGCTGGCAAGCTCACGATTGGCAATCTTCAGTTCTTGATTGGGTGCCGTGAACTGAATACGATCACCAACGGAAAACGCCTTCTCTTCAGCTCGATAAACGGAGACGCCCATCTGGCGGCGTGGATCGTAGGTCGTCTGCTCCCCGTTGCCGCGCAGAACCGTAAGCAAGTTCTCCTGACCGTTCACAGCGAGAACACGCGCATACTCTCCTTTGCCGATGCCGGTTTCCTTCGATGTCCGCGAATAATGCAGTACGTCGTTGGGCTGATATCGCTGTGCCCAACTGCGATCCGCGCCGGTCAACTCTTGCCGTGGGACAAGCACCTGCATCGCATGTTCCCGCTTGTCAACGATGCCTTGCTTCTGTAGCTCTCGATGAATCACGGTATTGATCTCAGCACGGGAGCGATTGTCCGGTGACACGACAAGCGTATTTTCCGGCGAAGCCGCATACTCACGCGCTATCGCAGAGATTCGCGCTTCACGCCCAATCACCTCATGCACTCGGCCCTGGATGTCGAGGCTTTCGATGGCCGCTGCGACATGACCGCGTGCCAACATCTCAACTGCCTCTTTCAACTCAGGGTCACGCTGTCGCAGAATCTCATCCAGCTTCACCGTGTGCATTCCCGCTTCTTGAAGCTGCGCGAAGGGGCGACCGGCCTCCACACCTTCATGCTGACGCACATCGCCAACCAGCAACACCCGATCATTCCGATGAAGACGCGAAAGGAACTCGTGCATCTGCCGTGTGGACGCAAGAGAGGACTCATCCAAGCACATAAAGCCGCTTCTCTCCTGTATCGGGTCGCTCGCCTTTCGCTAAATGATGCTGAAGTGTCGATGTCGTCATGCCGGCCTCCGCGAGCTTCTGCGCGGCTCGGCTTGTTGGTGCGAATCCTTCGACACGGTAGCCCTGTGCTTCGACGCCTTCACGAATGACTGACAGCGTGGTCGTCTTGCCAGCGCCTGCTACACCATCAAGTCCAACAATCTTTTCGCGGGTCAGGAAGATGTCATCTACTGCGGCAAGCTGAGACTTGCTCAACTCTGGATGCGCATCCTCCATGCGGATTCGCAGGACCGGCGATACCAGCATGGAACTCTCATACCGGCTTTCATTGCCCTTCTTCACAAGGCCGACGATCTCCCGCTCCAAACGAACCATCTCGGCTGTTGTGTACTGCGGTGCCGCCCTTCCGTCTGAGCGCTCAACCATGCGGAACTCGCCATGTCCGCACACGCTGCTCGAATTCCTGTCGAACTTGGCTGTAAGTGGCTTGGCCCATGCTGCGATCCATTGCTGCCTGCAAGATGCTGCGCTCATCCTGCACGGCTGACCGCTCGAAGACATGGTTACGTGAGTACGTCATCGACTGCTGAGCGGTTTTCTCTGGCTGTTGTTCGAGCTTGTGCTCGCGCTCCCGCGCCTGCGCTACGACATGATCCGGCTGATTGCCAAACTTCGCCGCAAGATCACGATGCCGCTTCAGCACCTCTTCGCGCGAAAGCAGGTCTTTGCTGTCTCTTGTGCGATGCGCTGCAACCTGGGCCGCTCCCGCACCTTCACGACCAATCTCTTGAAGATGCTCTTTGATCTGCGCGCGCCGTGGACTCGATGCTTCCAGATACTCTTGTGAGTAGCCCTTGATCTCTGGCTGTCCATGCTGACCACGCTCGATCTCGTAGCCAAGACCTTGCAGCCGCATGGCAAGCTCTGAGCGATACACACTTGTCGCATAGTGCTGCGACTGAAAGAGACTGCGCTCCTGCAAAGCGCGGGTCTGGCCGTTCTCGCGCTCTGTGATGTTGAAGATCACAGCATGGGTATGAAGCTGGGGTGCTGCGTATCCGTCAACAGGCCGCGCGGTGTCATGCTCGAAGGTTGCTGCGACGAACTTGCCGGTCGTCTCAGGCGCATGAACATTGCCGATGCGAGCCTGCGTGTAGCGTTCCAATTCATGCAGCGCAACACGAACGCTTTCACGATGTGCATCACGCACACGCTCATCACCACCAACAAGAGCTGTTACCGACACAGACTTTGGTGCGGAGAACGTTGCATCCCATCCTGCGCGATGTTCTGCGCTCGTGATCTGCTTGCCATACTCGTTCTCATAGGTTCTTGCTGGTTGATGCTTGACGAGCTGCGCGGCACTCTCTGGATGCTGGCCTTCGCTTAACCGCGCGAACTGCTCATCAGCGACGGAGCCATGCAAACCCCATTCACGCGCAAGCTCTCCTTGCCATTCGCTGTGTCCCTGGCGATCACGGCTCCAGTAGTTCTGCTTCTCAGACGTGAACTCTCTCGCATGGTATGTGCGGGCTTGGTTGGCCGACAGCGCTTTGGAAAGAGTCAACATGCGTAGAAGCCTCAACACGTGAACTGCAGAATCTCGCAACTGCTTGCTGCATAGCGTAACTCCAAATGTGGAAATGTGGGACGTAATTTCAAGAAATATTTTCTGGCGCGATAGTTGCGAATACCCGCATGGATATTGAATGAAACGCTATTGCGTCGTCTAATTCATCCGCGTATAAGTAAGCCAATGCTGACCTCTTCTAGCGACGAATAAGTACACGAATGCACAGACACAAACAAGGTCAATGAAGGTCTCTTTGAGACTTGAATGTCAGAGGATATGGAAGGTCGCAATGGAGTGCTTTGAAGACTCGCAAAGCTAGTCGATCCACTGCGATTTATCCCACGGCTTAGGTGGTACATCGCCGTTGCGAATAGCTGCTGCTCCAGGGAAGATCATGTGGCGCTTTGGCTTGGCAGGAGAAGCTACTGGAACAACCGGCTTTTCACCTCTCAAAGGCGTGTCACCTTCAGCGTGAAATGACCTCTGATTGGCAGCCGCAACGGGTTGTTCTTTGGGCTCTAATTGGCGTCTCGAAAGACTTGCTTTTGCACCTGGCAAAGAGACGATGTTTCCATCCTCTAATCTGCTCTTGAACAGCGCCCCAAAGAGCGCTCCAATCGAAGATGCAACTCGTCTCCATAGATCTCTTCATAAAGCCGTCTCCATTCACCAGCCAATTCCTGTCTCATCATGACCACTACATAGAGGACAAGGAACGGAATAACGCAGATGAAAGGAGAGCGGTTCGGCGATCACTTCTCCGAAAGGTTCGGTTGTCGTAGAAGTCCTCTTGTAGGAAGCTCTCCAATTCAGATGACTTCCATCTCTGGACTGGCATCTTGACCAGTTGAGTCCATCCTCCCTCGCGGGCGGAAAAGGACAGTCCAATCGGAAGAAATCCTGCTCCGTTTGAATCGACATCTTGAGGAATGAGCGATCTCGCTTTTCCGTCCCGGAGCCGACCTTGTAAAGCCACTCAATTTGAGTCGTACTCGCGGGATTTTCAGCGTGCTTAGAACTGTCCCAATAGGTCATCAAATAGTAGCGTTGAAGCGGCGGCAATTCCCACCGGAACCACGCCAGAAACTGCAGCCAATGCCAGGGCCGGAATCGAGCACATCAGCAGCCCGGTTCTCCACGGAAACGCCCTGCGAAGAACCAGCCATTGCATGGTGCTTTCTCCTCTTATTTGGTGGTGGTTTGCGACCGCTTTTGGGACAGGAATTCGCGGGCCTTTTGTTCCTTAATAGAGTCGGCATAAGCAGACATCTTGCGCATGTCTTCCGTGCTCAATGGTCCCTTCGATGCCTGGGCAAATAGGTTCAGCATGAGGTCCCGCATCCCCATGATCTCCGCCAATAGAAGCGTGTCCGTCTGCTCTTCCTGGGGAGCGCGGACAGACGCGAGAGCGGTGTCGCGCAACCATTCGGATACCTTTTTCCCGGCCTTGGAAGCTGCTGCCTCGATCTCACCAAGCTCCGCTTCCGTGAGCCGAGTTGCGATGGATTTCACGCGAGAGGCATCACTTGCTGCCGGAGCTGGCCGAAGCTGACTCTGCGATTTGCATGCGGTTTGGTATCAGCAGAGGCCATGAGCAGTACCACCTATTGAGACTTCTCTGGTGTCCGCTTGATGCGTTCTTGGCGGCGTAGTTTCTATAGTCTACGCCTCTAGTGAGAGCATTTCATGCGGCAAACGGCAACTGAAGCCCGCGTTTACGTCCGTGAACGACAAAACTGTAACTCATTGCAGGAAAGGAAGTTAACGGATTCGCTCTTCGGAGGCGCTTCACAGCACCCATTTGGGGATGACGTGTCAATCTTCTTCCGCTGCGTAGCACCGTGGTTTTAGACGAACGGCTCAAGCAACACTGACATAAGAGCCATTCACAGCCTGTTGCCAGACGTGAGCATAGACACTAGCCGCACCATCTCCTTCTCCTCCGCTGTAAAGGGCGGTGTGGGCAAGCTGGAATAGACTTTATCGAGGATGAAGATCTCAACGTCTGCCTTCGTTTGTTCCTTCTCCCAAAAATGGATCAAGCTCGGATAGCTGCGACCTGATAGATTGCAGCTAGCTTCCCGGCTCGCCTGTTTCACCCGTTCTCGCTCGGCCTTTCCAAGATTGTCCTTCTTTAGCAGGTCGAATAGGGCGAGTTCCTCTTCACCGAGTCCTTCCTCAACAGCGCGTTTCTGTTCTTCGTCCAAGGTGGCTACCAGTTCAATAAGACGCCTGAAAGGTATCCTCGATGGTGGCTCGGTCTTTCTCTCGGTTGTACTCGGCAATGATTTCCTCATACTTCTGCTGGTAGTCCATGCGGGTGGGTTCCGCGCGAGCATCTCAGCCAGCTTCTTCTCGACAATGTCACGGATGTCCTGGACCGCTGTTGCCTTGCACTGAACCTTCTTTGCGAACTCATCCCGCAACTTTTTGAGGTCGATCTGGCTCAGGTCAAACGTCAGCCCTTGGCTTGATCTTCGCCGGGCTCCTGCGTACGGATCGCCTCGTTGACTATGCGGTGCAGCTCCTTCAACAACGCTGTTACATCCGCCGTGTCGCGTCGCTCGGTCAGCTTCTTATAGATCGCTTCGATGTTGTCGTGCCGCTCGGCATAGGCATAGGCGGTCGGCTCCGTCAACAGTGCCTTGAAGCGGATGAACACCTGCCGCGCCAGTATCTCAAACCGCCGTTTGGCATCGTCGTGACGTGTAAACCGCCTCGACGGCATCCGCGAGCCCTTGATGCGGGCAAAACCTGCTGCGAACCGATCAGACGGCGGGATCGAATCCAAGGCCGCGCAGATGCGCCTCTGTCGCCTCGATTGCCTCTAGCAGCGCCTGAACACGTTCCTCGATCGGGGCGACGATCTCCTCATCGCCCGTCCCGTCATCCCCAATGCGTACTGCGCGAGCGCATCGCGCAGGCTTCGCAGCATCCCGTTGTAATCGACGATCAAGCCGAGATCCTTGCCCGGATAGACGCGGTTTGCCCGGGCGATCGCCTGCATCAGAGTGTGCGCCCTCATGGGCTTGTCGATATACAGCGTCGACAGGCACTCCACGTCGAAACCCGGTCAGCCACATCGCGCAAACGATGGCAACGCGGAACGGATGCTTCGGGTCTTTGAAGGCCGTCTCACGTCTACCCGCTCGCCGTTCGCTGTCTCGAAGCCCTTCTTCATCAGCGCGCGATGAGGAATGATGTCGAAGCCCCATTTTCTGAAATCCGCGACTTCGTTCTGGGCCTCGCTGATGATGATCTCGACGATCGTTTCGTCCATCCATGCGGCCTGCGCCGGTTTGTCGGCCTCCTCCACCAGCTCCGCGCGCGCGTCTTCCGCGCATGCGGCCGCTTCTCGCTGCTTCGTCTGGACCGCGCCCGAACCTCGGCGGCCTTCGCCTGCCAGCGCGGCACGATCCGCTGGTACATCGCGGGCGCAGGTGATCTTGTCGATGCACACGAACATCGTCTTGCCCGATTCCCAGCGCGTCGAGCAGTGCTCCACGAAGTCTGCGGCGATCTTGTCCAACCGCTCGTCGGCGGTGATGACTTCGTAGTCCTTGCCGAGCAACTTTTCCAGCAGCGCTGTCTGGTCCGGATCGAGCTCCGCCTCTTCGATCTTCTCGGCAATCCGCTCATTCAGGTCGCGGCGAGCCACGCCCAGTTTCTCGCCCCGGTTCTCGTAAACCAGCTTGACGGTCGACCCGTCCTCTTCCGACCGCTTGAAGTCATAGCGCGAAACGTAGTCGCCGAAGATGCGCTTGGTCAGCTCATCCTGCTTGAAGAGCGGCGTACCTGTGAACCCGATAAACGCGGCGTTCGGCAGCGCCACGCGCATGTTGCGCGCCAGCCGTCCGGCCTGCGTCCGATGCGCCTCGTCCGAAATGACGATGATGTCGTCGCGCTCGCTGTATGGCTCTCGGGTCCACGTCCTTGATTGAACTTGTGAATCAGGCTGAAAATGTAGCGTGGTTCTCTTTGAGCACCTTCTCTAGGTCGTCGCCGACGACCGCGCGTGGCGTTTTGTCGTCCGCAACGCCGCATCCGACAAAAGTCCTGTAAATCTGATCGTCTAGATCTTTGCGGTCAGTCATCAGCAGGAAGGTGAAGTTTCCCGGAACCTTCCGGCGCACCTTCTCTGTGAAGAAGGCCATCGAATAGGACTTGCCGCTGCCCTGGGTATGCCAGAAGACGCCCAGCCGTGCCCAAGTCCGGGTGCGCGCGCTCGATAATCTCGACCGGCCCCTCCGGGATGAAGGAAGACGAGGCCGCGGCATCCCCGATTGTCTCGCCCTGCACGCCGCGCTCTTCGGCTCGCGCGTCTCGAGCGGCAATTCGATCACGCGATGCCGCAGCCGCTCTTCGGGCGGAAACTTCGTCTTCAAGCCCTCCTGACGAACGACCGACGCAACGGCCTGATTCACACCGAGAACCTGATGGTTGCGAGCCACCACCTTGCGCGTTGCACCCGGCTTGCTTTCATCAAACAGAATGAAGTTCTCGACGATGTCCAGCAGCCGGTCATGCGCCAGCATCCCATTCAACAGAACCTCGGCATCGACACTGCCTTTATCGTTCTCGTCGAGACGTTTCCATTCGTTGAAATGCTCCCAATCGCTGGTGATTGAGCCGTAGCGAGCATTGTCGCCGTTGCGACACGATCAGGAAAGCATTGTGATGGAATGCATGGGCGATGACGTTCTCGTCCATGTAGTCGCGCAGGTTGCCATCGAAACCCGCACGGATGTTCTTATAGACCGCCTTCAGCTCGATGAAGACGAGCGGCAGGCCATTGACGAAGCAGACCAGGTCGGCGCGTCGGTTGTAGTTCGGCGTGCGCCGACCGGTCAGCTTCAACTCCCGCACCGCCAGAAAGCGGTTTGATCCAGGCCGGTTGTCGAAGTCGATCACGCGGGCACGGGCGATTTTGCCGGTTACCGGCGCTCGCGGTACTGAACCGGCACGCCGTTGCGGAGCAACCGGTAGAAATCTCGATTGTGCTGCACCATCGAGCGGTTGACATCGTAGACGGTCAGCGCGCGGAGAGCATCTTCAATGGCCGTCGCCGGCAGATCGGGATTCAGGCGCACCAAGCGCGGCGCGAATATCGCGCGTCAGCACTGCCTCCTTCGTGTCGGCCCGACCAAGGGTGCCTTCCGGCCCGAAGGTCTCATCGTTCCAGGCATAGACGCTCTCCCATCCGAGCTTCTGCTTCAGATGCGTCGGCAAATGTCGCCTGCACCAGACGGTCCTCGCTGTTGATACCCGTCACCGCCATTCATCAGTCCCCCTACCAAGAACGTCTATCAGACGGCAATCTCCCCGTTCATCAGGCGCGGAAGCAGAAGATCGCGGGCCTCGACAAGCTTTGGTTTGATCGCATGAAGCGTTCGCACCTGATCGAACTTGGTTGAACGCTTGCTCGTGAAATTCGACCGCAATCGCGGCTGTGGGACCACGACATTGGCGTTCCTTGGACTTCCGCACTAACGTTTGGTTGAGCGGCCCCCGCTTGGATCGGATTCACAAACGCTTTGTACGTATGACTTGTAGCAAATACACTATACGTGGCCGCGATTGTTGGACTGTTTGCGTTTCCGAAGGAGCGGACCAGGTACATGCGAACACGGCGGCCTCTGCATGGCGGCCACCCGTATTGCCCAACCGTCGTCGCGCCCGTCCGAGCGACGACAATTTCGTCCGAAGCAAGAAGAAAATGATCCAGTTTCTCTTCGGCGATGCTACACCATGGCACACTGGCCCAACGAATTGCCTTCTACGATGTCAGTGGTATCCGGAATAACCTATTCCCTTCGACTCGTGATCCGCGCTTGCCGTGAATCCATAACTTACGTCCGTAGCTAGAGTTTCAAGGGGCCGTCGATCCCACCCCTGCGGGAGGCCGTCGATGACAGGGATGTGTTCGTGACCGGGGAAGCGTAAGTGGATGAACCATTCGCGGTAAAGCACCCCTGCCGCCTCGTCCAACAGCGCAATCCGCCGTCGGTTATTCTCAATCAGATCATCGTAAGCCGAGAGGACTCCGGCGATCCGCCGTTGTGCCGAGAGCGGGGGGACATCGACTTTGACCTTCGCCAACTTTTCACGGGGCAGATGCTTAATAGTCGACCCGGTGAAGAGACCAGAAAATTCATCGCCCTTGCGCTTCTTCAGGAAGTTATAGAATAAGAAGGCGCTGTCTAAACAAGGATGAGGACGGATACGATGCAACGCTTTTTGTATCATCATTCCTGGAATTTGGTCTTTCCAGATCGCGCATCTCCCCGGCTCACCCCCCTCGCACATAACAATGTCGCCGTATTGCAGGCCGTACCGATCGAGCTCGCCAGGCTCAAATCTCATCTCACGCAAATCTTCGAAGTCAAATTCGCCCCAACGGACGTTGACATTCGCGAGATACGGCAGCGGTTCACCTCTATTTTTGTTCTGGTCAAGCATCTTGCCCAAACAGAAGTCAGCGACCAATTCGAGTGGCTTTCGCTCCCAAATCACGTCCCTAACTCCTCGAAGTTCCGCGCAATTTGTATCGCTAGCTCCGTCGCTTCCTCGTTCAGGCCCTTCAGGTCAATATGGATCGCTTGCAATGTCTCTTCGAAGTCGAAGTCCTCGTCAGCTGCTTCGGGCGCAACACCGACATAGCGGCCCGGCGTTAAGCTCCATTCGTGAGCTTTAATTGCAGCGCGATCGACTCGCTTGACCAGCCCCTCGACATCACGCAGCGCCGCGTCGGGAAAGCGCTCTTGAAGCCAATCGGCCTGTTTGACGAAGTATCGCGCCTGCCGCAACGCCTCGACCGCGTGTACACGCGCCCCGTCCAGTGCTTTGCGCGCCCGGCTCACATCGGCGTTGTCCCACGCGTCCGACTCGCGCGCCGCGAGGTTTTTCACGGCGAAGTCGATCACCCTTGCCGCCAGCTTCGCCGCAAGGTCAATTTGCCGGGTCAGGTCGCGACAGCGATTCGCTATTGGATGCAGCGCTGCCCGCGCAGCATTGAGCCCCGCATTGTCGCGGGCCGCGCGGGGCCAACTCTTCGTCTGTGCCGCCGCCTCTGTGCCGAAGGCTTCGATGTCCGCCGTTATCGTCGCTTGAACGCTGGTCAGTTCGTTCCAAGGTTCGGCCAGGAGATCGTCCTCGCGCTTCAGTTTGGCGAAGGGCTCGATTTGACCGGCAAGCTTGCCAAGGGCTTCCTCGAAGGCGTCAAGCGGTTCTCGTGTCGCGGCGCAAAGCTCAACGGCCCGAGCGAGATAGCTTTCGACTAGCTTGAGGAATCGCTTCCGCTGGTCACGATAGAGCCAGACGATAGCGGCAATGTTCTTCTGCTGCTCGGGGCTGAAGTCGCACACCGAGCGCGAGACCTTGCGGAAAATCTGGCGGGCGTCGAGCATCAGAACGTGGTCACGGCGCGCTTCGTCTCTCTCCTTCGCCCGATCGAAGAACCAGAGCTGGCACGGCACGGTGCGCGTGTAGAAGAAGTTGCCGCGAATATCGATCATCACATCGACCGCGCCAGTCTCGATGAGCTTCTGACGCACAGTCGCCTCGTCCCGCCCGGCGCTCGATGCCTGCGAGGACATCACCACGCCAGCGCGGCCGGTCTCGTTCAGGTAGCTGTAAAAATAGGAAAGCCAGAGATAGTTGCCGTTCGACACCTTCTTCGCCTTGTTGACGCCAGGCAGGCCGAACGGGAGCCGCTTATCACTCTTGACTTTTTCCGCATCGACCTCATCGACGTTGAAAGGCGGATTTGCCATTACGAAGTCGCACTTGCCGACAAGTTCGAGAGGGTCCCGATAGTAGGTAATCGCTTCGTTGCCCGACCTGATGTTTCCCTCCAAGCCATGAACGGAGAGATTGATCTGCGCGAGTTTGGCTGTCGTCTCATTTTTCTCGTGGCCATAGAAGGTCACGCGCTTCATTGTTTCGAAGCCTTCATCTTCGATGAAATGGCTCGATTGAACGAACATTCCGCCGGAGCCGCAGGCTGGATCGAACACGATACCATGCTCAGGCTCGATGACGTTGACAATCGTCTGAACGATTGACGGCGGGGTGAAGAATTCGCCGTTGTCGTGTGCTCCCTGCTTGGAGAACTCATCAAGGAAGTATTCGTAGATGCGTCCGAAGACATCGCCACCTGCCTTACGCAGTGCTTCAGAGTCGAACCGGCGCATCATGTTGTCGAGCAGGTCGTTATCGAGGCGCTCGTACTCTTTCGGAAGCTGGCCAGGGAGAGGAGGAAATTTCCGCTCAACTGCCTCCATAGCCTCCGTAACCGCCTTACCCAGGCCGCCGTCCTTCTTCTTTTCGAGAATGACGTCGTAGCGCGCTCCTTCGGGGAGCTGCATGGCACGGCGTTTGATGAAGTCGCCCTCTACAAGCCCACGCTTGGGCATCTTCCCGACGGCCTGGTCTGCCTTGATGGCAGCAAGCGCCTCATAGTAACGGTTAGTTGCCTGACGTAAGAACAACAGCCCCATGATGGGAAGGAAGTATTCATTGGAAGCAAGGTTGGAATTGGCACGCAAGTCATCCGCCATCTTCCAGAGGTCTGCGTTGAACTGTTCAATATTGGTAAAGTGGTCAGCGGTCATTCTGTCTATAGTTTCTCTTATCATTCCAAGACTGTTTGGGATTATCGCAATTGTCGTAGTTTAGCTACGACAATTCGTAGCTTTTCAAGCCGCTCTGATCTGAGCGCTGAAACCGAATATCCATTCAAGCCCCTATGGCTGTTTCATCGGACATACTGATATCATGTATCCGATCTAACAACCATCGGAGTTTCAGATGCGTGGTGTATACGAGAATCCCACAGGTAGCGGAATTTGGTGGATCCATTATTACGCGGCGGGAAACCGGCATCGTGAGAAGGTCGGGCGCAAGTCGGACGCAATCAAGCTGTATCAGTCTCGCAAGGCAGATGCAGTAGCGGGCCGGAAGCTGCCTGAACTGCGCAACTCCAAAGTGGTCACGGTGAGTGAGCTGATCGACGATGTCCTGGAATTCGTTGCACACCACAAGGACAACCGGAACTACAAGAGCAAAGCCGCGATCGTCCGCGAAGCCCTCGGCTCTCGCCACGCCGCCGAGCTCACTCCACAGGAATTGGAGCGCTGGCTGCGCGAACACTGCAAGACTGCAGCCACCGCCAACCGCTATAAGGCTTTCGTCTCCCTCTGTTATCGCGAAGGCGTGCGTAACGGCAAAGTGTCGGTCAACCCGGCGCGCTTGGTTCGGCAGCGGAAAGAAGGTACAGGCCGTTTGCGCTTCCTCAGCCGGGAACGAGTACGACCGACTGCACAAAGTGCATCGCGAAACGCTTCCCTGAGCACCTGGCTGAGTTTGTGGTGAGCGTTCACACCGGGATGCGCCTCAGCGAGCAGTACACCTGTACGTGGTCACAAGTGCATTTGGATCGCCGGACTATCGAACTCACCAAGACAAAGAACGGCTCAGCGCGCACAGTCCATCTGAACTCGGACGCGGTTGAGGCTATCGAGTCTCTTACGACAGCCCAAGCAGCACGCATCCGATCCGGTCTTCCCGCGCGAAGGCAGCAAGAGCAGCTTCGACACCCGCTCATGGTTCCATCCCTGCATGGAGGATGCAGGCATCAGCGGCTACGTATGGCATTGCAACCGGCACACGTTCTGCTCATGGCTGGCGATGGCAGGGGCGAGCATCAAGGAAATTCAGGAAGCGGCAGGACACAAGTCGATCACGATGTCGGCGCGGTATAGCCATCTCTCTCCCGAGCACAAGCTGTCGGTGGTGGAGCGCATCGCGTCCGGCTCAAAGTAGCCGCATTTCTCTTGATGACATTCCCCGGATATTAGGGATTGTGAGCCGAGGCGCAGAGGCCGGTGTCAAGGCTCTACGACCGCGAAGCGGCGCGCGTATGCGCGGCCTTGACTCCGGCCCGGCCTCGGCTACGCTCTGGGAATCCGGGGAATGTCACTCTCTTGCATCTCACTGCAGCGCGCTGAAGCGCAAAACAGCCACTGCGGTGACATCAGCAGAAACCAACAGCCACCAGAACAGCCACCAAACAATTTAGCCTCTCAATTTCGAGAGGCCAATTCACATGTAACTCTTTTATTTTCTGGTGCCCGGAGGGGGACTTGAACCCCCACGACCGGTTAAGGTCTGCGGATTTTAAGTCCGCTGCGTCTGCCGATTCCGCCATCCGGGCAAGTGGGAGGTCGGAGCGCGCTGAGATGGTCGGCGCGCTGAAGATCCATGAACCCCTGACACCTGAGCCATTTTACAGCGAAGGGTGTCCAAGTGAAGTGCGGATCGCCGTAGCGGCCTGGTCACCCTGAAGATTTGCGCCTGTCTCGTTAAAATGCACGTCATCCGCATATAAATTGCGATGCTGCATCATCAACGTGTGCTGATCGTCCAATGTGACTTTGGCGGGCTGAAGGAGGGAAAGCGCGATTCGATTGCGCTCATCGACTCGCGCATTCGTTGGACCGACATCCTTATCCGTACGCACCGGGGTGGTGTTAGCCCAAATCAATGTACCTGATTTCGTTGTTAAAGAATGAACAGCCTTCAGGAAATATGGGAATGCTTCTCTATATTGTGTCTCCGAGTAGCCCCATCCGTGCATGCCGTTGTTGAAATGCACCACTTGAAATGTGACGCCCTCCATTGCAGCAAACTCAGCGATCTGATGTTCCAGACGCGGATCTCCCACGCATGTTGAGGAGGCCATGAGGTAAACATTGGCGATTCCCGAAAGATGCTTGGTCACTTCGGGAAAATAGTTTCGCGTAATCGAGTCGCCGAGTAGAAGGACGTTGGGCAACTTAGCATCAGCATGCGCGGGACGCACTTCCCAGGTCCATTCGATTTCTTCAGGAATCTTTGCCGCTCTTGCGCCACGGCTGATACAGCAAACGCGCTTCCCAGAAGAACTAGACCCAGCCACACGCGCAGCGAAAAACCAGAGAGCTTCGATATGCTCCTACGCACCTTAACCTCGAATTGAAATGGATTTGCCGAGCAAGACGAATGATACAAGCACAGATATGCATCGTGCTTGATGGAACTTTCGTTTTCAGGCTCGCTGACAGCCTATTGTGGAGTGCGATACCGGATCGAATCTCCATCGAATCCGAACTCGGCTGAACAGACATCGCCGCCGCAGATCATCGTCTCAAACCCGTGGAGTTGCCTTCGCGTAATCAGTCCTACCGTGCCGCATCCGGGGCATGCGAGAACGGCGACGAAAGGATTACCACCTTGTTCCATGGCGTTCGTGCCTTCTAAAAGAAAGACCGTGCCAGGCTCCATCTTTTCGGGAATCCATGCTTCGAGGAACTGCAATTCAGCCGTCATTCTGCCCTCCGTTGGGTGAATTCGACCTGCTATGCGGCAAAAGGTGAGCCGCAGTTCTGCCTGCCAAGCACCTACCTATGCAATGGAACCCTATCTCTACTCATGTGTTGCGGTTATGTGTGATGTCAGTGTTTCCCGCCACTCGGAAAACGTCAACTGCCAATTCGTTAAATTCCAATTGCGGCACCCTATCGGCATCTGGTCCTCTGAGACTATGCAGCGCGCTAAATGACTCCTCCAACAACACCGTTCCAAATGCGACTCCGATGATTATGGCCGCTCGGGCTGACGTCCCTGAACACCATGTACAGGAGTCCCTGCCAATGCCGTCGTTGTGTCAGCTCTCTGAGTCCTGTTTGCAACCTTTGCAAACTTATCGATGCCACGATACATCTCCTGGTTGCGTACGATCGCTTCTACATATTCACGCGTTTCCGTAAATGGGATCGACTCTACGAACTCATCGATGCCGCTATACGGTCCCCCGGCCTGCCAATCCGTTACACGATTCTCACCCGCGTTATATGCGGCCAATGCGTACTCCGGGACACGACCGAAGTGCTCCATCGTCTCACGCAGATACCGCGTACCCAGGCGAATGTTGAGGATGGGGTCGAGCAGTTGCCTGGTCTCGATCGAACCAAGACCCTCTTCGCGGGCCATTTGCTTCCCAACGGAAGGCAGCAACTGCATCAGTCCGTAAGCGTTTGCGTGGGAAATCGCCGATGGATTGAACTCCGACTCCTGCCGGATAAGCGAAGCCACCAGATAGGGATCAAGTCCATTTTTCGCCGACTCGGCCTGAATCGCATCCCAGTAGGGCTGCGGGAAAAGAATGCGCCAATAGGCTAGCGGTATCGACTGAATTGGCGCTGAGCTCGCGTATGGAAGAGCCCGCTTCAGCACGCGCAATGCATGGAAAGCGTCTCCGTAGGAAGCGTACAGTTGCGCTTCCGCGATCTTGCTCCAGGACTCGCTGCCCGGTGCGGCTGCGATTTCTTCCGGCACATACTCCGTCAGTCCTGCATTCATGAGCAAATGCGCTTTAACCAGATGCGGATCGTCCGCTGGAAACGTCGCATCGAGCTTAGGCACAGGCTGTGCGGCGAACTTATCGAGAGATGGAATCGATACCGGTGTTGGATCGCCGAGCGCGGTTAATCTGATACGAGCCATTTCCGCGTAGAAATAGTGCGAGTAGGCCCTGACGATCGTCCGGTAGTGCGCGGCGGCAAGTCTGGGCTGGTGGTCCTGATCCTCATACATTCTTGCGCGCCAATACAGCGCACTGACGGTTTCCTTGGCGGCAGGATACTGCTTGATCTGATCTTCGAAAATTTTCTCCGCCTGCGGATAGAGCCCCTGCCGGTAAGACCACCACCCGGCGCGCCAGTGAGCAGACGCAGCATTGGTATCCTGTGGAAACGTATCGGCCAGTTGGCTGTAATACTTCACCGCTTGCGGATAATCTTTTTTCAGCAGATACATGTTGCCGCTGGAGAATAGCGCCTCTGACAGCCACTGACTACGCGGAAAGCTTGTTTGCAGCATCTGCACATAATTTTGTTGCGCCGTTTGGTCGTCCCGGTTGCGCGCCAGTTCCATCAGCAGATAAAGACGCCGCGCGCCATTCTCATCATTTGTCTGCGGCAACGCTTCCGCTTCTTCGCGTGTCAGCCGTTTCAGCTTCAGGTCGCACGCTGCGGCAGCAACGGCAAATTCATTTCTCTGGTCGATAGAGAGGCTGCCCGAACGTGCCAGGACGTGGTACTGTTCCGCAGCCTCGTCGTACTTGCCGGCTTTGTAGTAGGCGTCGCCCAGGCCGCTCAACTCCGCTGTGGACAGCGTCGACTTCATGCCAAGCTGGGTGAGCTTCGTGCGGGCCGTCTGCCCCTCGAAGGAAATGGGCCAACTGAGGAGTACATGCTTATAGACGTTTATTGCCTCATCTGTCTGCCCTTGCGCCTGATCGACCTGGGCCAATGCGAACTGATATCCAGGCCGATCCGATGACTCAGGCGCCGCGGCGAGAGCTTTTCTCGCGCCTGCCGGGTCTTTCAATCCGAGCAATACCTGCGCCTCAAGCTCGGGTGTATCGTCCACAAAGATGCTGTCAGGATAGCGGTCGGCAAAGCCTTTCAGGAGAGCCTCAGCTGCAGCCTCATTGCCGGCGTCGTGCAGTGCCTTCGCACCGAGATAGTCGTCATAGTCCGCCAGTGAATCACCGGCTGCCTTCGCCATGCGGAAGTTCTGGGCCGCCTCGTTGTAACGGTTGTCGCCGAGGTATGCGTGGCCCAACGCGAGGTAGGCTGCCGCGGCCTTCTCGCCTGTGTGGGAATGCGCGAATGCTGTCACACCCGCGTATGCTGCCGCCGTCCTGGTGGCAGCTAACTGTTGCGCCATGGGCCGCAGTTCCGTCGAGGCGACGAACGCCACACGCAGCTTGGCCGCTTCGCGCGCTCGCGCGGCGGGGGTTCCCCGCCGTCGCCGGGTTTTGGCTCGTACCGTCTTCTTGTGAGCCGATGTCTTAGACCCTGTAGCTCTGGACGTCGCGGGCTTCGGGGCCGCGTGATGCTTCTTTCTGGAAGCGGAAGTCTGCGTGTTTCCGAAGGGTCTTGCCGCTTCTCCGGAGCTGAGAACCAACATCCCAACAAGCACAAGGGCTGCCACCCGCAGCCGGTTCGACCGGATTGATCGACACAAGGCTCTGGCCCAGATGCAAGCGAGACCGCCCGCTGATCTCGGCCGGACAAGAGAATCGCCCCAAAACACCGCCATGCATCCACTTTAACGGCATTTCGGTATTTCTGCGCGCCGCCAGGAGAGAACGAACCTCTCCTGTAACGTTGCATTGTTTCCTTTCGGGCAGATGCTCAAAACGTCAATTGGTGGTTGCCTCAACCGTCGAATCGATTGATTGACTTTGTCAATTAATTTAGATGATATTAGCAACATGAACACAACACCTGTCACGCCGGACAATCTCAGCCCTGAAACTGCGGCATTCAGGCGCTTCAACCGCATGTACACGCGGTTTATCGGGACTTTGAACGAGGGGTTGCTGGATACTCGTTTTTCCCTGACCGAGGCGCGGGTCCTATATGAGATTTCTGCAGGGAAGAGCTTAAGCGCCAGAGAAATCGCCGAGACTCTCAGCCTAGATCCCGGCTACCTCAGCCGCATGCTTGCCAGATTTGAGAGCGAGGACCTGGTTTTCCGCAAGCCATCGCTGCAGGATGCCCGCGCCTCGACCATTTCCCTTACCCGCCGAGGCAAATCCGCGTTTGCGCAGCTCAACACGCGCTCGGAGCAGCAGGCCCTGGCCGTTCTGGACCAACTGCCCCTTGCCGCAAAGACCGAACTACTGGCCAGCATGCGAACCATCGAGCATCTTCTTGTTGCAGCCGGGGAACGCGAACGATCCGTTGTTCTGAGGCCACATCGTGTTGGGGATATGGGGTGGGTGGTACACAGCGAAAGCGTTGGCTATGCCCGTCAGTTTGGCTGGAATGAGGAATTAGAGGCCCTTGTCTCGAAGATCGTCTACGAATTTCTCAGTCAGTACGACCCGACCCGCGAGCGTTGCTGGATCGCCGAGGTTGACGGTGTAGCAGTCGGCCACATCTTTCTGGTGAAGCATCCAACCGACCCCGGTGCCGCTCGTCTGCGCCTGCTTTATGTTGAGCCGGCTGCGCGAGGGCTGCGGATAGGAGAAACCCTTGTTCGTGAATGCCTGCGCTTCGCCCAGATGGCGGGTTACGCGCGCGTTGTTCTCTGGACACAGAGCATCCTCACGGCGGCGCACAAAATTTATGCCAAAGCGGGCTTCCGGCTGGTCAAAGAAACGCCACATACCAGCTTTGGCAAGCATCTTACCGGTCAGGAATGGGAGCTGGTTTTTCCCTCATCCTCGTCCTCTTAATCGATTTCATCGCAGTTAAACCCCTGAGCGCTGCCGCTCTGTGTCACTTGTTTTGGATAGACCGATCTCGTCCATTACACTAGAGTTTTGAAGGTGGGCCGGCGTCCCTCCCATGGAAAGGCAGCGATTTTTCGCAACCATCCTGCATGGCTACCATCCAACAAATAGGAGAGAACGAGCAGCATCCCGATGTGGCGCTGGTAAACAGCGCGCGTGCGGGGATGTTCAGGCTTTCGAGACGCTCGTTAACAAGTACGACCGGCAGATCTTCCGCATTGCGCAGCACATTACGCAAAACCGCGAAGACGCGCAGGATATCGTACAGGACGCGTTTCTCAAGGCCTACGAGAAGCTCGACCAGTTCCAGGGCAACAGCAAGTTCTACACCTGGCTGGTCCGCATCGCGGTGAACGAATCGCCTCATGCGGCTGCGCAAGCGGCGCACGGGAAGAATGGTTTCGATTGATGACGATATTGAGACCGAAGAAGGCAGCGTCCCTCGCGACCTGGCCGACTGGAGTCCCAATCCGGAGCAAAACTACAGCCAGGCGGAACTAGCCGAGATCCTTCGTAAGACGATCCAGGGACTGCCGCAAGGATTCCGGATCGTGTTTGTATTGCGTGACGTGGATGGACTTTCCACGGAAGAAACAGCAGAAACGCTCGGACTGAGTGTTCCGGCTGTAAAATCGCGGTTGTTGCGAGCGCGGCTCCAATTGCGCGAGCGACTGAGCCGCTACTTCCGTAAGAAGAAGGCTGGTGAGAAGTGACCTGCACTGAATTTCTTGCGCTGCTTGACGAACTGATCGACGACTCGCTCCCGTGCCGAAACCCGCGCCCATATTACAAGAGCACCTGAGCGGCTGCGAGCACTGCGAAGTGACGCTCAGCACCACGCGCAAGACCATCGAGATCTATCGCTCGCATGAAGTCTACGATCTTCCCGATACGATCCGCAAGCGCCTGCACGACGCCATTATTGCCCGCTGCAAGAATGGCTGCTGATCTATATCGGCAGCCTCTCTATCTCAATCCAGGCTGCATCCCGGGTATCTCATTCAAGATGCGCTCAAAAACAAGGAAGCCGGGCAGTAAACCGGCTTCCTTCACTCGAATCGATCACCGTTGTGCGTCAATTATCTTCGCGCCGATGCAGCGTGGGCTGGTCGCTTGGATTCGAGTTAGGATCCTGCCCCTGCGCCGTCGAATCGTCTTTTGTGTTTGGCCGTCGCAGCGAAGGCTTCTTGAGATCCTTGTCATCGGTCAGCCGCCGCTTGTTCTCGATCCGCGCCAGGCGGGCCTTCACATCGTCAAACTCCGATGTCGTCACCATGTATTCATCCTTCGCCGGCAGAATATGCGCAATCTCTTCCTGAGAGTGCTCGATGCGATCCGGCGTCTGCGGATGGTCCGAGAAGGTCTTGGCTACCAGTCCGGGTTTGCGCTTTTCGAGTGCCTGAACCTTTTCAAAGAAGCTGATGAATGCCTGCGGATCGTAGCCGGCGCGGTACATGTATTGGACACCCAGATAGTCGGCCTGGGCCTCGAACTCGCGCGAAAAGTGCAGAAATGTGATCGGAATCGGCGATCGAAGCCGCCTCGTAAATGCCGTATCCTGTCCAGCCGCCGATGAAGATCAGCGGAATGGTACCTAGCTGCGCGTAGTTGGCGCGCGTCATCTCCCGCGCTGCGTGGTGCGCGCATACGTGCGCTATTTCATGCGCCATTACGCCGGCCAACTCCGCTTCCTCGTCCGCATTCAGGATCAATCCGGAATTGACATAGAAGAATCCACCCGGCAGCGCCATTGCGTTGATTTCGTCCGAATCGATCACCTTGATCGTGAACGGAACCTTGCAATCCGAGTTCTTCACGATATTCTGCCCGATGCGGTTTACATACTCCGTCACCACCGGATCGGTGATGAACTTGGTGCTCTTCTCGATTTCAGCCGCATACTGCCGGCCCATCTTTATCTCGGAGTCGGTCGAGTACCAGTTCCCTACCCCGCGGCCGCCGATGTCCCGGTTTCCCACCGCGCTCACGTCCTCAATGCTGCCCGGCTTAACCTTCTCCATCTGGCTGCCGGGTTCTACCAGAACCGGTGCAGGCGCAGTCGCTACATCCTTGGAGTCTTTTTTCTTGCCCTTGCCGGAATTCTTCGAGTCATCTGCACTACCGTTCGTTGAAAGCGTTGCATCGTCCGGCTTCGAAGTCTTGTCTGGGGCGGTTGTGCTTGCCGCTGACGTATCACTCGCCGGGCTGGCCGGCTTCTGAGCATCGGAAGACGTTCCCGAACTCTGTGGCTGGCTCGGCTGCGCGCCGTCCGTCTGTGTCCCCGTCTGCGCCCCTGATTGAGACCCCGTCTGTGCCTGCGAGACCGCCGTGCACGCCCACATAAGGCTCGCCAGCAGACCCACCGGGAGTCCACTTTTGCGAATCAATTCAACGGTTTTCATCTGAGTCGCCTCCCGCGCGGCCGCCCTTTACCCGCGAAATGGATGCAGTTCCATCTGGTTAGACGACAGTATGCACCTATTCGTCATACAATTCGACCGAATTCAATTGACCGGCACCGCCTTAGCTGCCTGGACGAAAACATTGCGCCGTCCCGGCCATCTGCTCTTGATACGAAACCGGCAACCCGGCCCGCGAGTTCCGCCTATAGCCGCCCGCTTCTTTGGCATGTAGCCTCTTCGGGAACGCCTGCCGTCTATGCGGACATCCTTCCGGTTGGAAGTGCCACCCGTCTGCTGTAAAGTGAGGGCACGATGCACGTTTCGCAACGGATGTGCCAAGTCAAGAACTGGCTCGGGAATGCTTTGGGCGCTCGCTCTCTCGCCCTTTTTGCGTTCCTGTTTCTTGTGATCCCTGTGCGCCCCCAAACGGCCTCGCCTGACATCGGCAACCCGCATCACGGTCATGGCAGTCTTGCGGGCATCCCTCTACCTCATCCGCGCGTCCATCCCCCTTCAGGAGAAGCTCCAGCTCCCGGCACCTCCGTCATATTCGATGCCACCAGCATGGGCGCGCCACTCGTGCTCGATCACAACTGGCGCCTGGGCATTGCTTCCGGTATGGAGCCGGCGAAGACCGATTTTGACGATTCCAGCTGGCCGCTCCGTGATGCCAAACACGCGCTGGCCGAGGTTGACGACTCGGCTGCGGATAACGATGACCACCCTCATGACGCAGGTCCGAATGGACCCTCAAGCCGTTCTCGCGGTCCCCACGGACGTCCATTCGCCTGGTTTCGACTTCATTTGAAGCTTCCTCAGCACCACGGCCCGCTGGTCGTCTTTCTTCGCGTTCCCGTTTCCCGTACGTTCGGCGACACCTTCGGCCTGGATCTCTTCGTCAACGGCAAGCTTACTAATCCCGACGGACCCAACGGAGCAAATCAGGAATCCTATCAACAGATATCCCGAATCTACCCGATCGATATTCCAGACGATCAGACTGACTTGCTCCTCGCAGCTCGAATCCCCTTCGTCGCCTTTGGCCTCGATGCCTATACGGGCTTTTTCGCCCATCGAACGTTCTATCTGGGCGAGCGGAAGGATCTGATCGATCACCTCCAACTCTGGGACCATGCAATGCTCTTCGAGCGGCTGCCCGCCCTCGTCGATGCCGGCTTGAAATTGTTAATGGCCTCCTTCCTGCTCGTCCTCTTCTGGACCCAACGGGACCACGCGGAATATCTCTGGCTCGGCCTGCAGATGATTTGCATCGCTCCACTTGCCTGGGTTGGCCTGGAGGGCAGCATGGGCCAGATGGACCAGATTTACATGGCCGCCTGCTTCTTCCAGTTATTTCTCATTTCGGCCTACCTTTACTTTGAATTTCTAGTTTCCTTCCTGTCCCTCCGCAGGCGCTGGTATATCCTTGCGCTGCGCTACAGCGCACCGTTGCTCGTAACCATTGGACCCCTGCTGCTCCTGCTGCGCAGCGGCAACAAGACCCTGGACATCTTGCTCTTCATCTCCGTGGCGTTCTGCCTGTTCTGGTCGTTCGCATGGGTGATCTTCGTCGGCCTCACCCTGACCATCGCAGCAATTAAACGCAACTATGAGGCCGCACTACTGCTGCTTCCTCTGCTCCTGGGCGTTGTCGGCATGGTTGAACTCGCCTCCACCGCCGCCTCTTCGAGTTGGATGGGCGCGCCGGTCCAATCCCCGCTCACTTTTCAGGCTGGCCCCATTCCCATCCACTTCTCTGACGTAGGCGATTTTGTTGGTATTTTCGTCATTATCCTCATCATCTTCGTTCGTTTTCTGCGGATTCATCGTGAGCGTGAACGCGCCTCAAGCGAACTCGCTGCGGCGCGCAGCGTACAGGAACTCATGATTCCTCGCGAAGCTCCAAACACTCCGGGCTTCGATGTCGACACTGTCTATAGCCCTGCCGCAGAGGTTGGCGGAGATTTCTTTCACATCAATTCCAATCCGGACAGCGGCCTGCTGATTGTCCTGGGCGATGTGGCTGGTCACGGCTTGCAGGCCGCCATGAACGTTTCCATGCTCATGGGTGCTCTCCGCCGTTCTCCCCAGACCAGTCCCGGTAAAATCCTCGCTGGGCTTAATGCAAGTTCTCGTCGGCAACTCCAGCTTCACCACGTGCCAGGCGGCCCTCTTCCAGCCCGACGGCGGGGTCATTATTGCGAGTGCTGGCCATCCCCCTCCGTACCTCAACAGCCAGGAAGTTGAGCTTCCGGGTGGTTTACCCCTCGGCGTCACACCTTTCGTCTCTTACGAGGAAATCCACCTCTATCTGCATCCTGGCGATCGCCTGCTGATGATCTCCGATGGTGTCCCGGAAGCGCGCAAGTCCGACGGCGAACTATTCGGCTTTGACCGTGTCCGCAACTTGAGCGGCCAGTCTGCCTTCTTCATCGCCGACGCAGCCAAAGCCTTCGGGCAGGAAGACGACATCACTGTTCTCACCATCAAACGCCTCGCAACCGCGATGGCTGCTTAAAACGAAAGCCCCGCCGGCCGCGGGGCTTTCGTTTTAAGCTCAGATTTCACACTAGTCGTAGTATTCCAACCCCAGATGCGTGATCAGATCTTGGCCCATAATATGACGAAGCGTGTTCTTCAGCTTCATCAACTGAATAAACAGATCGTGCTCAGGATACAGTCCGGGTGCAGTCTGCGGACTCTTCCAGTAAAAGCTTAGCCACTCCTGGATGCCGATATTCGCCAGTGCGGGCGTTCTCTTCGCGAGATCCAGAAACAACACCAAATCCAGGGCAATCGGCGCCGCCAGAATCGAATCGCGGCAGAGGAAGTCCACCTTGATCTGCATTGGATAGCCCAGCCAGCCGAAGATATCGATGTTATCCCAGCCCTCTTTATTATCTCCGCGTGGCGGATAGTAGTTGATCCGAACCTTGTGGTAGATGTCCTTATACAAATCCGGATACAAATCCGGCTGCAAGATGTAATCGAGCACGCCAAGCTTCGATTCTTCCTTCGTCTTGAAGCTCTCCGGATCGTCCAGCACTTCGCCGTCGCGATTGCCGAGAATATTCGTCGAGTACCAGCCCGACACACCCAGCATCCTCGCCTTGAATGCCGGCGCCAGTACCGTCTTCATGAACGTCTGGCCCGTCTTGAAGTCCTTGCCCGTGATTGGCGCCGAGTTTTGCCGCGACAGCTCCACCATGCATGGCAGGTCGACTGTCAGATTCGGCGCCCCGTTGGCAAACGGCACTCCGCACTTCAACGCCGCATACGCGTAAATCTGCGAGGGCGCAATTGACGGATCGTTGTCAACCATTCCCTTCTCAAACGCCGCAATCGACTGGTGCACCGGGGTCGGCTCCAGGAAAATCTCCGTTGATCCAGCCCATAGCACTACGACGCGATCGACTGTCTTCTGGAAATTCTGAATATCGGCAATCACTTGCTGCGCAAGATCGCATTTGTGCTTGCCTTTCTTGACCCGCGTTCCATTCAGCCGCTTCACATAATGCTGGTCAAACACCGCCGGCATTGGCTGAATCGCCTCAAGAAACGGCTTGATCTGCTGCAGATGGTCGTGATCCAGTACCTTCGCATGCGCAGCAGCTTCGTACACGTTGTCGTCAAAAATGTCCCAACCGGTAAAGACGATGTCGTTCAGGTCAGCCAACGGGGCAAAATCTTTGATCAGCGGCGATTTTGCGTCGGTCCGCTTTCCCAGCCGGATCGTTCCCATCTGCGTCAGCGATCCGATCGGCTTGGCTAGACCGCGCCGCACGGCTTCTACGCCTGCAATCAGCGTAGTCGCCACTGCACCCATGCCGACCACCATCACTCCCAGCTTGCCCGTCGCGGGCTTGACACCCGCGGCGTTGCTACCTGCGCTCTGCTGGCCTCCTTCTGCTCCTACTGTCATGTCTACCTTCCCTTCTCAGTTGTGTCTCCAGACCTGCGCGCCGATCCAGCACACGCAAAAACAGCCCGCACTGTGGGCAGGCCGTCCTTTGTATCGGAGCCTAAGCTTCGTTCAGAGCCTGTCCGCGCCTCTTCCAGTGCGTCCAGACAAACCAGACTATCCCCGCCAGCAACGCTACTTCCACCACCAGGTGAAAACGATGAAACCACTCATGGAATCGGGGATCGGTATTCCATCGGTCGCCAAGCTGCTTTCCTACATCGGCCAACACAAAGCACCATGGCCACGAACCAACAAAAGTGTAAACGTGAAACCGCAGCTGTGGCATCTTTGCGATTCCCGCAGGGAAGGCAATAAAAGTTCTTACCACGGGCAATAATCGACCGGCAAGCACGGTAATGGAACCGTATTTCTCAAAGTACGCATGCATCCTATCGAGATCGTGCGGACTCATGAGCACATACTTGCCATACCGAAGTACGAGCGGACGTCCGCCCCACGCCCCAATCCAGTAAGCAACCACGGAACCAAGATTGCAGCCAATGGCTCCAGCGGTCGCCACCCCGATCAATCCCATGGTGGCATCGCCGCCGCCGAACCTCCCGCTAGACACCAGGTATCCGGCGAAGGGCATGATGACTTCCGACGGCAACGGAATACAGGCGGATTCGATCCCCATCAACAGGGCGACACCCGCGTAGCCGGTGGATGAGATCGTCCAGATGACGAACTGCACTATGCTTGCGAGGATATGTTCGGTCACAGGCCTTCAGTATACCGTCCGGTGACGAGCTACAACTTTGCTCCAGTATCCTCGTCCGTCGCTCCCACAAAAACTAGTAATTGGTCTTTGCATCCACAAAGGCGTGGGCCACGGTACGGACAAACGGCTCCGCCCCGTGCGGGACTGCCACATCGCCGCGAAGAATCGTTCTAAACCCATAACTTTGGCCGTAGTAGACCCCGGTGTCCGCCACATTCTGGCTGACTGTGGCGCCGTTCAGATCAATTCCGGCGAACAATCCTTTGCTCCGTGAATAGGTCAGCAGCTCGGCGTTCAGCTTCCAGTCCGTGGCTGCCTGAGAATTACGCCCTACCGGTCCCGCGGTGGCCGCGACGTCGCCGCCCAGCTTGAATTTGCTCTTGAGCAGATCCTGAAATCCATGATCGTTTACCGCCACCAGCACCAGATCCGTGGCCTGTCCACCAGCCTGGAATCCGAATGACCCACCGGCCAGGCGAATGAACACCGGCCCGCTCCAGCCGCGCCCGGTGCGGCAGGTCACGACTCCCTGCCCATACTCGGCGCCGACCAGAAACGCGCCCTTCTTGAGGCTCGGAATCACGGCAACGCAGGTCGCCATTTTCAAGATGTTCATCGGGATGGAGTTATCCGGCGCTTGCAAAATTTCATCCAGCACCTGCTTAGCCGCATCCATCCTGTCCTGCAAGTCGTCGAGGCTCGAAGCCGCACGCGCTGCCGGTGCAAATGCCCAAACCGCCACGCAAAACAACAAACCTGCGGAAATCCATTTCTTCACTGTTTCTCTCCTTATGCGCGAAGCTTCGTTGAGCATCGCTGTCAGAACCTGATTCACTCTATCCAGATGGCGTCCGGCCCAGTACAGGCGAAACGTCATCAAGAGTCTCCCTCTTGACTGTACAGATACGGGCCGCATTTTCTGTTCAATTCCCGGCGAATCCAGCGTGGATGCACCACGCCTGCCAACCTGCCCGGTGTCATCAAAGACGCCTTTTGGGATAAACGGTCTCGTCTGTGTTGCGGATGAGGAATCAAAGTTGCCATGCCGGGACCGGCAATGAAGCAGAGCGGCATTGCAGGTCCGGCTCGCGGCTCGCATTCAGCGCCGGAGCGTGCCAGCGAAAAGAGGACTTCAACAGAATGCTGAAGAATCAGCACTCAGCAGAAGTCCTTTCCCCAGATCTGCGTTGTTACTGATTACATCTTGGTCAATGTCCAGGAATGAGACAACATAACGAACGTGCATTGTCTTGAAGTAACTAGCAGCAGTAATAACTCTATAGACTTATGAGTTAACATGACATATATATCGCGTGTTGCGTAGCATGAAATCGAACACCCGCTCCAGTTATCCCGGTATCACACCAAAATATCACCGGCAAGCGAGCGATCTATGAGGTATCTCTCATCTATCCGATTCAAAAGCGATCGAGACTCCGTCGCGTGAGACGGAACCGTGAGCAATCCCATGAGCGAACACAAATTACTCGACCCACTGCCTGTCCACGGATCCAGCTTCTGAGTGCACCATCGCGGACGCGGCTCCCCAGCCTGGCACGGCGCGCCGGCTTTGCATCGACTTTTGCATCGTCTGCACCGAGAGCGATACTCGATTCTCAGCCCCTGTCTTGCGCAGCAGGCTGGCTACGTATGCTTTGACCGTGCGCTCTTCGATACCCAGTGCTGCGGCAATCTCCCGGTTCGAGCAAGCCGTCATGATGAGGTCCAGAACCTGCTTCTCCCGCGGGCTCAGCGTGGTGACGGTGGGTTGAGGCTCCAACTGTTGATTCAGATATCTGTCCACCAGCGCCGACAGCACAGCGCGCGGCGCCCAGATCGTTCCCTGCAATACGGATTCCACAGCACGGCGCACTACAAATGCTCCCGAGCTCGAATGCAAATAGGCCCTCGCACCCGCCAGAATCGAGCGCAGGATTATCTCCTCTTGCGCACTTGGTCCAAGGACGATCTGCTGGATATCCGGGCGGCCTTTTCGAACCATTAACTGCACATCTATCCAAGCTTCGTAATCGCTCAGGTCGAGAATAATGTAGCGGAGTGCTTTATCCGAAAGCAGGCTGAGCAAAGTATCACTGACCAGTTCGATCGAAGGCAGTTTCTCGAAAACGGTCTCCAACCCTGCGAGACGAATCGGTTCTTCCGACACTACGCCAATACGCGTATGCGCAGCGATATCTCTTAACTTCCGTTGCATTGACCAGCCTCCGAGCTTAGAACCAGTCTCATAAACATCTGAAGCGTTAATAGGTGGCATTCTGGAGATGCTCTGAGCAACTCCGAACGCGCTGATGGCGGGACGCTGGGAACTGAACGACGAACAATGGGCAATGGTGGAGCCGGTGTTGCGGCCAGTGCGTCGCGGGGACAATCGCGGACGGCCGTGGCAGGATACGCGTGCGGTTCTCAATGGTTTGTTGTGGGTCCTTGGGACTGGAGCACAGTGGCGTGAGCTGCCCGAGAAATATCCACCGTTCCAGACCTGCCATCGCCGGTTCCAGAACTGGATCCGCAGCGGCAAACTGGAGCAGGCCTTGAAGCTGCTGGCTGCGCATCTGCATGCGCAAGGCAAACTGAACTTAGATGAAGCGTTCGTCGATGCCACTTTCGCGAGCGCCAAAAAGGGGGCTTTGCCGTCGGGCCCACCCGCCGCGGCAAGGGCACCAAGATCATCGCTATCGCCGCTGGCAACAGTCTTCCTCTCGCCGTATCTGTCGAAAGCGCTTCGCCTGCCGAGTGCCAGCTTGTGGAAGACGTTCTGGCCGGAAGCTTCCTTGACGAACTCCCCGAAAAGCTCATCGGAGACAAGGCCTACGACTCGGACCCGCTCGATCGGAAGCTTGCCACTGAGTACGGCATCGAGATGATCGCACCCAACCGGCGAGGAAGAAAACAGATCACGCAGGACGGACGTAAACTGCGCCGCTATCGAAGACGATGGAAGGTCGAACGACTCTTCGCCTGGATGCATACCTTCCGTCGCCTCGTCACTCGATGGGAATATCACGTCGAAAACTTCCTCGGCTTCGTCCACCTCGCATGCCTACACATGCTCCTCAGACATTTATGAGACAGCCTCTAGTCACCCGATCTCTTTGCTGCCGATACACCATCCCCGGTGCATGGCATACAAGACACACTTTTCCTTGGTCGCATTAGCGTGCTTCAAGTTACCAGAACGAAGAGTGCACGGGACGAGAGAATGCTATATCGGCCTGTTTTTCTGTCGCAACCCGATTTCGCCTAAATTATGACAAGAGGTATTCAACAACCAATATCTTCGCCTTGCATCGATACGTCAAATGTCATGGCAGCCTCGATCCGCGACAACTTATGGGGTGGAGGCAAGCGAGCTCATGCAGCCGCTCTTAATCCCGCCGCCAGAGCACGAAATGCATATCCACTATCTGAAGTTAGATGTAGACAGGAAACGCGTTCCCGGTCCAGATGCCAATCCCCCTAATTTGGGAATCGACATCTGACCATTATGTGTCAATGCAGCTCCCGCTCACAACCTGGGCAGTACGATTCCCTGCTGCTTCTGGTACTTGCCCTTGCGGTCCGCGTAGCTGACTTCGCAGGGCTCCTCGCCGCGGAAGAACAGTATCTGACACAGTCCCTCATTGGCGTAGACTTTCGCCGGCAGCGGAGTCGTATTCGAGATCTCCAACGTCACAAAGCCTTCCCATTCCGGCTCAAAAGGCGTCACGTTCACGATAATGCCGCACCGCGCATAGGTCGACTTGCCTACGCAAACGCTGATCACATCTCGGGGAATCCGGAAATATTCCACCGAACGCGCCAATGCAAATGAGTTTGGCGGCACGATCACCGACTCTGCCTGCACGCTGACAAATGAGCGCTCATCAAAGCTTTTCGGGTCGATAATTGCACTGTTCACATTGGTGAAGATCTTGAACTCATCCGAAACGCGGAGGTCGTACCCGTAGGAAGACAATCCATACGAAATTACGCCCTCGCGAACCTGCTTCTCGCTGAAAGGTTCAATCATTCCGTGTTTCAGCGCCTGTTCCCGAATCCAACGATCACTCATTATCGACATGCTTGCTGTTTCCTCTCGCTCCGGCCGTCTTACGTCCGGCCTTGACACATTTTGGCCCGCTCGCGGGTAGTCCCGCAGCTCGGCGCTGCACTTCTCTCGACATTAATCCCATCGCTGGCGGAATCGCAGATTGCAAATACACCGCATTTTCTCGAAGAAGGGGACCGAAGTGCTTCAAATTGTTTATGGTATTGGAGTAGGCCCGGATTGACAACGGCCCCGGCTCTCAATAGCATCTCGCCAGTGGCTGCTTCCGTTCAGGCCTCAATTTCCCAATCGAAAGGCGACGACTTTGATCAAGCAGGATATCGTGCATCACGTCATCGAGCGCACCGGTTTGCCGCGCGCAAAGGCGGAAGCGGCAGTCGACACGGTATTCGAAGGGCTAAAACAGGCACTGGCTGCGGGCGACCGAATTGAGTTGCGCGGTTTCGGTGTCTTTAGCGTACGTCCTCGTAAAACCGGCATTGGCCGCAATCCCCGAACCGGTACCGAAGTTAGCATCGCCCCAGGCAAAGCGGTTCGCTTCAAACCCGGCAAGGAACTCCACGCACTGCAAGCAGGCACTCCGCCATCTTGAAGCTGCTTCTTCTCAGAGCCTTGCCGCCTGCTCGCGGGTTTATGGCCGCTAAGGAGGAGCGATTTAGAGTGTCGTTCCGTCTCTCAGCCCGTTTTCGCATGGCGCAGGCTCTTTTCCTTGGCTGATCATTTGCCCGTTCATCCTTCCAGATTCATGTTTGAAATACGTGCATCCCGATGGCGCAGCTTTGGGATACCAGGCATTCTGCTCCTGCTTAGCATCGTCACCACCACGGCCATCGGTGCCCGCTTCATGCAGAATTTCCACAATGGGCTTCCCCTCGTCGCACACGAAGGGGATATGTGGCCTTGGCCGTGGCTGATCGAGCATCCCCGTCGATTCATGCTCGGGTGGCCCTTCTCGACGGCCCTGCTGTTCATCTTGCTGGCGCACGAATTCGGTCATTACTTCGCCTGCCGCTGGCACAAAGTTGCATGCACTCTTCCCTGGGTGCTACCTGCTCCTACCCTCAGCGGCACTTTCGGCGCGATCATCCGCATTCGCGGCCGAATTCCTGACCGTTGCGTTCTCATGGATATCGGTGTCTGGGGGCCGATTGCCGGTTATGCTGCTTCCCTTATCGTCGCAGTTCTTGGAACGGCTCTATCCGCTTACAAAACTTCTTCTCCAGTGCGTGCGTCGGCCGCACTAGTCACTTTTACTCCGCCTCTTTCCCTGACGCTGCTGCCATCTTCGCTTGCACACTTTGCTCCGGCTCTGGCGCCACACACCCGGGTTTCAATAGAACTGGCCGCCTGTCACCCCGTCCTTCTGGCCGCGTGGATCGGGCTGTTTATTACTTCTCTCAATCTGATCCCCTGTGGTCAGCTGGACGGTGGCCATATCCTTTATGCGGTGTCCCCCCGGCTTCATCGCCTCGTAAGCCGTGTTATGCCCTGTCTGCTTCTCCTCGCAGCATGGTATTGCTGGATCGGCTGGGCCATCTGGGGGCTCATTCTGCTCGTTCCGGCGCTGCGTCATCCGCGCGTTCCACCCGACGCCCGTCTCGACACAGGACGTTGGTTGCTGGCGTTACTTGCTCTCGTTATCCTAGTGCTGACGATCACACCTACCCCTTTTCCGGGTAGCGCGCTCCGAGAGATTGTTGCGCTGAGCAGGTAGTCAAGTTAACCGATCTGAAACAAAAGCGCTGCCCGAAGCGTTTATCTCGCGCGATTGAGCCTCTTTGCCAGCGTTGAAGCGAACCGGTGTAGGGCGCAGAAATCAGGTCACCACCACGAGCCACAATCCGCATCATGGTCAGGGATCGTCCCGCAACTCTTAGAACCCCTGAATTCCTTTCGGCGATGTTGAATTCGGCAGCCAAAGAGCGCGCTACTTGTCCACCTTCGACAAATCGATCGGAGATCCAGCCGCCGGCCGCTCTACGATCCCGCTCACGCGCTGGTGCTTCACTTTCTGCAAACGACCCGTGCGGGTAAAATCCATCTTCCATTCCATCGAAGGAACACCGGTAGTCACGTCCGTGAATTCCACCCTGGCTGTACCGTCTTTATCAAGAACAAGCCGCGCCGGTGGATATAGCGGAAACTGATCGGACGTCTGCGACACGAGGGCCGCACGTACGTGCCCGCCAGCGAGCGCGGCGTAGCAGAGCCCCAAGGTCAACCAGTCAGGAGTTAACCCCGCACCGCCCTCGACCACCATGTGATTGAAATCATTCAGCGTGATGGAATTCGAGGAAGTGGGTGTCCACAACGAATAGCTTCTGCGCCGCACCGGAATCACCCGCACGTGCCCTTCGCCGCGTGGAATAACCGCTGAAAACAGCGTGACATCCCCGCGCCTCTCGACCCGGCTGTACTCCAGAATTAAATGGCTAGGAAACACGGGACAGACAGCCTGCTCATATCCCCAGCCATCACCCGATTCCAGGTCGAATCCCTGGAATCTCGCCCGCCGAGCGATCTCACCCTGATTGGCTTCGGCCAGATCGCGATCCGCTGACGTCATTTGATCCGGCACGCGAAATTCCAGTTGCTCGCGTGCGGGTGTCTTGTCCTGAATCGGAAAAAGCGTTCCATTCGGGCTAGCATGCATCGTCCGCACCGTGATTCCCGCAGTTCCCTTGGAGTCATTGGACCCGCTCTGCGCCTCGCATGCCAGTCCAGCCGCAACTAGAACCGCTGCCATCGCAAATATGGTCGATCGAGGGGAAATCATTCTCATCCTGAGTTCAGCTTACCATCGGCGATCAGCAAGACCGTCTCGATCGATACGGTCCGCAACAGCAAAAACAGCGCATCCACTCGGGATGCGCTGTTTCTCGTACTCTCGTGCTTGATCGTTATCTGGAAGAGGGCCTGTGATGCGCAGCCGAAGGCTTGTGGGCAGGAGTCTTCTTTTCTGCCTGCAACTCGCCGTCACGCATGATGATCTCTTCCGGATTCTGTGTGTAGGAATCGAAGGTCCCGATCAGGTTCGTCTCGTCGGTGCCTACGGCCAGCTTCGCCTTCTCCGCAGCCGTAAGAGGCTTCTTCAGATTAATCGTGAAGTCGGGCTTCTTGTCCGCCTTCGCATCATCTGTCACGGCAATCTTCACCTGTGTGCCGTCGTCGCTCACCGACATGATGGTGCCGGGGATCTGCGCCACCTGATCCTTCAGCGTAGCCCACAGCTTGTCGGCGTTGTCCTTCGACGCGTTCGCCAGGATGTACTCCTTATCCTGCAGCGCAAGGGTGGTCAGATCGGGTGTGCTCGCAACTACACCGTCGGCAATGTCCTTAGGCGTGGGAGCAGGGGCAATCGTGAAGCCGTCTGGGGGAAAGACCGACGTAGCCGAAGCTGCCAGCACTGCTTCGAATCCGTCTTCCTTGCCGTGGTACCGCTTGTACCAATACCGGGCCTGCTTGTCGATCTGCGGCTTGAAGCCAGCCGGCGCGAAGTTCTCCGCGCGGGTCAGGAACCATACTCCGTTGATCATGTCGGGAGGCGTCAATTGGGTGTACGTCTGGCCCAGCAACAGGGTATCGTTCAACCCCGGCGGAACCTTCGTCAAATCGGCGTTGTTCTTCGCCATCCACTCCAGTTCCGTCCGGAAGGCATCGACCGCAGCCTTCAGATCCTTCTTGGAGTAGAGCGCGTCGTTGGAAAGAATCGAGTAGAAAACAGGATCGGTCGCCGCCTTCCGCTTGTCCCACTCGTCCTGCTTCACCTCTTCCGGCTTGGTCGCGGCCAGGCCTTTGGTCGCCATCGCCGCAGCGTCGTCCAGAAGCGAAGCCGCCTGCGCGGGGTTCGCTGCCGCCTGCTGCTTCTTCAGCGCAGCAACCAGGTAAATGGACTCCAGGCTATTGGGATCCACCTGCAAATACCGCTGCGCCGCGTCGATCGTCTTGTCCGCATTGTTCGGAATCTGAGCGTCGGCCTGGACAAGCTGCTCCAAAATCGTCTTTTTCATCACGCTCTGCGGATATTGCTGCAGAAACGATTCGCACGCCGAGGCCTTCGCCGCGGGGCTGGTCTGCGTGATGGCGTTCTGATACGCGTTAAACTCCGCAGGATCTTTAATCGTGATCTGGTCAGAGGAACCTTGGGCAGCCTGGGCAAAGGCAGCAGGCGCCGCGACGGTCAGAACTCCAGCACTCAGTAGTGCGGAGGCAGTCGCAGTCGCGAACAGGGATGCGAGTAAAACCTTCTTCATTCAATGCTCCTGGGAGATCGGGAAATCCTGCTAGTTGCTATCATCCGCGCCGGAACCTCTCCCCTGGCAAGTCCAGAAGACGATTTCCCCTGTTGGGCAAGATCAGGCCCTGCCTTCCTTGCGGTGATGTGGGGATTATAGAAACACCCGCACCATGTGACAAGCCATGAATCGAACACTTTACATTTCTAACCTGCAATCTCCCGTCATTCAGAGAAACCCGAGCTCTAGAAATGCACTTTGTCGATGGGCTCGGTCACCGTTGCTCAGGCCTGAGTGGTTTCTGCGGCACCATTCACCAGCCGGACCAATTCTGCCTGCTCGGCCAGGAACGCATCATGCCCGTGATCTGTGAGCATCGCACAATATCGAACCCGCGTCCCACCTGACGGAATCGCGTCCCGCACCGACTCCGCAAGCCGCCGGACGTCCTTTGCGGGAAACAGCCAATCCGAACTGATCCCAATGAAGGTCATCTCCGCCTGAACTTGCCCGAACGCTTTTCGCGTGTCACCGAACTCACGCAGTGGATCCCAGGTTTCCATCGTTCTTAGGATGGCCAGATAGGCGTTGGCGTCGAATCTTTCAACGAATCCTCGCCCCTGATAGTCGAGAAATCCGCCAATATCGAACCGGCCGCCCGTCAACCCGCCGCCATGATCCTCCAGAGACCACGGATCTTCGCCGTTTCGGTTTGGGTTTCTCCCAAATCGCTCGGCAAACAGTTCGGGCGATTTATAGCTCAACATCGCAATCTCTCGCGCCAGCGCCAGCCCGTTCCGTGGTTGCCTTTGCGACCAATACCGGCCACCCAGCCATTCCGGATCGCTCTGGATTGCCAGCCTTTGCAGATGGTTGAGCGCGAGCCCCATCGCCCCCAGGGGCGCCACGCCAATGATGACAGCCCGCTGCACACGCTCTGGGAACAATATCGCCCAGTCCAATACCTGCATTCCGCCAATGGACCCGCCGATCGCCAATTTCCATTCAGCGATTCCCAGCGAATCCATCAATAGCGCCTGCGCCCGCACGTTATCCGCGATAGAGATCAACGGAAATTCCGGTCCATATGCTTCACCTGTCTCCGGATTGATCGCTCCCGGTCCTGTCGAACCGTAGCAGGATCCCAATAAGTTCACGCAGACAACACAATCTATCTTCAAATCTACGATCCCGTAAAACTCCGGCTTGGCATTCCCGGCATCGTCAGAAGCCTGCTCTTCTCTTAACTCGCTGACTTGCTCATCGGATAACTTACTGTTGCCAAATAACTCCGGCCACCAGGTCCCCACCAGCGCGGAGCCCGAAAGCGCATGGCATGCCAAGACTGCATTGCTGCGCTCTTCATTTAGCAGTCCATATACCGCGTAATGCAGCGTTGGACGCACCAGCGTGCGTCCACACTGCAACCGCAGGTGGCCCTCGATAACGAAGTCTCCCTCGTAAGTTGGAGCAGCTTTGACCGATGCCGTGGATCGGGACCCTGCCAACGTGAGGTCGCGTGCCGGGTAACCGGAAGGGCCTTCCTTCGCAGCTTTGCCCGGCTCCGCTGATACCGCTAACTCCGCTGGCTTCACTTCGACACCAGTTCTTCCGCTTTCCCCGCAGCTACCCTAGCAAATGCCTGATCTAAGTCAGCGAGGATATCCTTCAGATCTTCGATTCCCACCGACAGCCGCACTAACTCGGGTGAAACTCCTGCCACCAACTGTTCCTTGCTTGAAAGTTGCTGATGCGTTGTGGATGCAGGATGAATCACCAGCGACTTCGCATCTCCAATATTCGCCACATGCGAGAACAACTTCAGTGAATCGATCAGGGTCTTCCCTGCCTCGTATCCACCCTTAATTCCGAAGGTCAGAATCGCTCCTTGTCCTTCCGGCAGATACTTTTTAGCCCGTGCATGGTATTTGCTCGACTCCAGGCCCGGATAATTTACCCACTCCACATCCTCACGCGCTTCGAGCCATTCGGCGACCGCCAACGCATTCTCCGAGTGCCGCTGCAGTCGCAGGTGCAGCGTCTCGATTCCCTGCAAGAAGAGGAACGAATTGAAGGGAGATAGAGCCGCGCCTGTGTCCCGCAGCCCCTGGACACGCGCTTTCAAAATAAACGCGATCTTGCCGAAAGCGTCCCAGTATGACAACCCGTGATACGAGGGATCTGGCTCGGTAAACTCCGAAAATCTTCCCGACGCTTTCCAGTCGAACGTGCCCGCATCCACGATGACCCCGCCAATCGAATTTCCATGGCCGCCCAGGAACTTCGTTGCCGAGTTCAAAACAATGTCCGCGCCCCATTCGATGGGCCGCAACAGCGCTGGCGACGTTGCCGTGTTGTCCACCACCAGTGGGATACCATGGGCATGCGCAATGGCGGCAAACTGGTCCAGCTCAGCAATATCCAGCTTGGGATTTCCGACAGTCTCTGTATAAACTGCCCGCGTTTTTTCGTTGATCGCAGCCTTCAGACCATCGAAGTCATCCCCGTCGATAAATCGAACATTGATCCCCAACCGCGGCAACGTGTAGTGGAACAGGTTATATGTTCCACCGTAGAGCGACGCCGTCGAAACAATCTCATCCCCGCCTTTGGCCAGCGTGGTCAACGCCAGCGTTTCCGCCGCCTGCCCGCTCGCCGCCGCAAGACCCGCCGCGCCGCCTTCAAGTGCTGCCACTCGCTTCTCGAACACGTCTGTCGTGGGATTCATGATCCGGGTGTAGATATTTCCAAACTCCTGTAGCCCAAACAGCCGCGCCGCATGATCGGAGTCCTGAAAAACAAACGATGTTGTCTGGTAAATTGGCACTGCCCGCGCACCCGTCGCCGGATCTGCCACCTGTCCGCCGTGCACCGCTATCGTCCCCAGTCCCTGCTTTGCTTGTTCCTCGCTCATATTCCTCTCCTTACCTGTCGCTCGTGAATCATTCTCAATCCGTCAGCCATGCTAACTCGGCTGGCCACATCCTCTGCAAAAGCAAAACGGCCCGAGTCCTCGTTGGACCCGGGCCGCCTGCCTGAAACCGTCTCTGCTTATCGCATGAACCGTTTCTGAGCCAGAGACACGGGTTCTCTGCACATACACATGCAGCATATGCACTTTGCACGTCCGTCCTGGCGCAGAATCGACATCCGTTTCAGTATCCGTATGACGCCCCCTTAAGTCAACCGCGGGCACGACGGCCTCCCGCCCCGGTCTGGTTTCGTCGACTCCGGATGTTACGATGATTTCGCCCGAGGAGAGGACCTGTTCAACGATGCCGCCCTTTGATCTCCCCCGCCGTAACTTCCTCAGAACCAGCAGCTTTGGTCTTGCGGCAGCGAGCCTTCCAGCCACCGGCTTCGCCGCCCAGCTTCACCATCCGGAAGAATCGCCTAGTCGTGCCGGTTTGACCGGCACATCAGGGATCTTCGATGTTCGCAACTTCGGCGCGAAAAGCGATGGCAAAACCCTCGATACGATTGCCATCAATCGCGCCATAGACCAGGCTTTTGCCTCCGGCGGCGGCACCATTCTCTTTCCGGCCGGAACCTATCTCACGTTTTCCATTCATCTCAAGAGCAACGTTCATCTGCTGCTTCAGCAAGGCTCTGTCATCCTCGCCGCCGACTCACCGATGCCCGGCGATAAAACCGGCTATGACGGCGGCACCTACGACGCGGCCGAGCCCAACGACCCGTGGGACCCATACCAGGACTATGGGCACAACCACTGGCACAACTCGCTGATCCTGGGTGAAAACCTGCACGATCTCAGTATCACGGGCCCTGGCCTGATCTGGGGACGAGGCCTGTCCAATGGCCGAGGGCCTAAAGGCAACAAGACTCCGTTCGTTGCGGAGCAGGCCGGTGTAGGCAACAAAGCGATTGCGCTGAAGAACTGCCGCAACGTCACGCTCGCGGATTTCTCCATTCTCAAAGGCGGACACTTCGGCCTGCTGCTCACCGGCGTCGACAACCTGATCATTGACGGCCTAACCATCGACACCGATCGCGACGGCATGGATATCGACTGCTGCCAGAACGTACGCGTCTCCAACTGCGCCGTCAACTCGCCCTGGGATGACGGCATCTGCCCCAAGTCCAGCTATAGCCTCGGCTACGCGCGGCCCACGCGTAACCTCACCATCACCAATTGCTTCGTTACCGGCCAATACCAGCTCGGTTCGCTCCTCGACGGCACCTTCAAGAAGTTTGGCCCCGAAGAGCATGTGCCCCGAACTGGCCGCATTAAGTTCGGCACGGAATCCAACGGCGGCTTCATCAACAGCACCGTCTCCAACTGCGTCTTCGAGGGCTGCCACGGCATTGCTCTTGAAACTGTTGATGGCGCCCTGTTTGAAGACATCGCTATCACAAATATCACCATGCGCGACTTGTCTGCCTGCCCGATCTTCCTGCGCCTTGGAGCACGACTACGCGGCCCGAAGGAAAACACCAAGGTTGGCACGCTTCGCCGCATCCTAATCAGCAATCTTGAGTGCCACAACGCTCCGTCGAGCTATAGCTCTATCCTTGCCGGGATACCGAACTATCCGATCGAAGACCTGAAGCTCTCCAACATCTTTATCGAGTCCGCCGGTGGAGCGTCGTCTGACTCCGTTCACCTGAGCCCAGCCGAAAACGAAGCCAAATACCCCGAGCCCAACATGTTCGGCGAAACCCCCAGCCATGGCTTCTTTCTCCGCCATATCCGACGCATCGAGATGAGCCATGTCGAACTTGCCACCATTGCTCCCGACCCGCGCCCCGCCTTTTTGCTCGAAGACATCGACCGCGCCGACTTCTTCGCCATCACCGCGCCCAAACCCTCAGGGCCAGCCGCGGCTCAGGGCAACTTCGCCCTCCACCAGGTCAAAGACCTCCGAATCGGCTGGAGCCGCGCCGCGGCTGACTTCAATTCAACCAGCTTCGATGGAATTCTCTAGCGCCACCCGGTACTCCATCCTTTCCGTGCCGTTTTCGAAGGGTGGGTACCACCAAATCCCATACATCTCTCTGCGCCCAACCCCGCTCCTGGCGCATCCCATAGACTCACATTCAAGCCATGACCTCCAATCAGACCCCGAGCAAGCCCGCCCATCACCCCATCAACACGCCGCGTCAGGTCCTCTTCGCCAGCCTCGTTGGCACTACCGTTGAGTTTTTCGATTTCTACATTTACGCAACAGCGGCGGTACTTGTTTTCCCGAAGCTCTTCTTCCCCGCCGCTGACCCGGCCACGAGCACCCTCGCCTCGCTCGCCACCTTTGGCATCGCGTTTCTGGCGCGGCCCATCGGCTCCGCGCTCTTTGGCCACTTCGGCGACCGCATCGGGCGCAAGCGCACCTTGGTCGTAGCCCTCTCTACCATGGGCATTTCGACCTTCATCATCGGAGTCCTGCCCTCGTATCAAGCCGTCGGCTTCACGGCGCCGCTGTTGTTGGCCCTTTGCCGTTTCGGCCAAGGCATCGGACTCGGCGGTGAATGGGGCGGCGCTGTTCTGCTCGCCGTGGAAAACGCCCCGCCGGGCAAGCGCGCCCTTTACGGCATGTTCCCCCAGCTCGGCGCGCCCATCGGCTTCCTCTTTTCCGGAGGCATTTTTCTCCTGCTCTCCGCCGTCCTCACCGACCGCCAGTTCTTCAACTTCGGGTGGCGTCTTCCCTTCCTGGCGTCTGCCGTACTTGTGCTTCTCGGGCTCTACGTCCGGCTGACCATCACCGAAACACCCGTCTTCCAGAAGTCTATCGAGCAGCATCGGCCTGCAGGCGTTCCAATCTTCTCGGTCTTCCGTCATCACACGCGTGAAGTCGTCGCCGGCATCCTCGTCTGCCTCTGTACTTTCGTCCTTTTTTATCTGATGACGGTCTTCGCGCTCTCGTGGGGAACGACTGCGCTTCTCTACAACCGCGGAACATTCCTGATTATCCAGCTCTTCGGCATCCTCTTCTTCGCCATCACGATTCCGCTCTCTGCACTCCTCGCCGAGCGTGGCCGCCGCCCTGTCATGATCGGCGTTACCATCGCAATTGCTCTCTTCGGGCTGGTTCTCGCTCCGCTCTTCTCGGCCGGCACCGTCGGAGCCGTGGCTATGATGGTCCTCGGTCTCTCGCTTATGGGTGTCACCTACGGCCCACTCGGCACCGTGGTCTCCGAGCTCTTCCCCACCAGCGTCCGCTATACCGGCAGCTCCATCGCGTTCAGCACCGCAGGGATTCTCGGGGCCTCACTAGCACCCTACGCAGCCACCTGGCTCGCCCAGCACTGGGGTCTGCAATACGTCGGATACTATCTCAGTGCCTCGGCGCTGCTGACGATGGTTGGCCTGCTCATGATCCGGGAGACCAAAGACGCTGATCTGTAGCTTCATTCATATTTGCTTCCTCCTCCCGGTTCGCTTGTCGTTCTGTCCTTCCCGATGAAAATCTGCTGTTGTATTTCCACTCGTCGGGGCGTCACGGGATTAACGAATCTCGCCGTAAGATAGACTTGCGAGGCAAACGGATAGGACGAGGCTCATGCAAGATCGCAGCGAAACCCAGCTTTCCGAAGAATTGGAACAAATGATCCGCGCGCGGTATGCGCCGGAGGCCCAAGCCAGTGTTCGTGCCCTTCTACTGGAGTACGCCGGAGAGGACTTCTGGTGGAAAGACGCCGTAGATCGTGTCCTATACGACGTGCTCTATCGGGGCGGCGGCGACCCAGACAGAGTTGCGAAACTCACCGAAATCGCCCGGCGCGATCCGCGAGATGTGATGGCGCAAGAATACTTCTGGAGAAATGGAAAATCCTACGCCCACGAGTGGGCACGGGGGCATCTCGTCAACCGCAATTCGCCCGTAACCCCGGAACCTAGCAGAGAATTACTGGCTACCGCCCTGTTCATTTTGCGTGCCCAGAAGCCGATCGGTAGGGACAATGAGATTCGGCCGCCCGGCAGGCGTCAGCAACTTCCTTCGCTGATCCTCACACTCTCCACATGGCCTGCCCTTCAGACCTTGATCGGACATATAGAAATGCTTGCCGAACGAAGTGGTTCACAGGACATATCGTCTTTGCTGGAATTTAGATATCCCGCTCCATCGCGCACGATTCTTGTATGTGTTGAGGCAAATGAGCCATGCAGCTTAAAGCACGAGGAGAAGGTTCTATCTTGGAGCGGAAACGCAAGCTATTGGAATAAGTGTTCGCTACTATGCCAGCAGTTGGAAAAGACTTCGGGCACAACCCCTAATCTTCTCTTCGGCGATGGAATGAGCCAGTTAGTCCGCGTAGCTCTTCAGCCGCCCGGTACCCCGTAAACCAGAAAATTCTGTCAACATCGATAGGCAAAAACCCTCATCCCGCTCTTGCCCCACCCGAGTCCCATCCGCGATCATCATCGAGTCACACCAAGGCGTCCATCATGCCCACAGTCCCTCTCTGGACCGACGAAGAAGCCGCCGCCCACCCCCGCGTTGCCGCCATTTTCGCCGACATCCGCACCACCCGAAAATCCGACTTCATCAATAACTTCTGGCGCGCCCTCGCCAACCAGCCAGACCTCCTCGAGCGCACCTGGACCACCATCAAGCAGGTCATGCTCGCCCCCTCCGCGCTCGACCCGCTGACGAAAGAACTGATCTACATCGCCGTCTCCAGCGCCAACAACTGCGGCTATTGCATCCACTCGCACACCGCCGCAGCCCGCGCCAAAGGCATGACTGAAGCCCAGCACGGGGAGCTCACAGCTATCCTGGCTCTCGCCAGCCAGACCAACTCCATCGCCACCTCGCTACAAATCCCCATCGACCCGGAGTTCCTGATGGAATAACATCAAAACGCGCTCTCGCGGCGGAGCATCGCCCACGCTTTCACATTGCGTTAAAGGAACCTGACGATGAAACTGCTCCTGGCCGCTGCCCTCCTTGCCTTCACCGCGCCCTGCCTCTTCGCCGCCAACTGTGCATCCCTCAAGTCAGTCAGCCTCACTCAGACCACCATCGCTAACGCCGAAGACATCACCACTGGCACTTTTCAGGTCCCTGGCTCAGACCTGGCAAAAGACAAGCCCTTTACTGATCTCCCGCCATTTTGTCGCGTCACCGGCAGCTTCCATCCCTCATCCGACTCCGATATCCGCTTCGAGATATGGCTTCCTGCCAAGTGGAACGGCCGCTACATCGGCGCAGGCAATGGCGGCTTTGCCGGCTCCATCTGGTATGACGAGTTGGCCTCCTACCTGCAGAAAGGTTTTGCGGTAGCAGGCTCCGACGCAGGCCACCAGGCCGGCGGTGAAGACGCATCCTGGTCTCTCAACCACCCCGAAAAGATCAAGGACTTCGGATGGCGCTCCGTTCACGTCACAGCTGAGCGCGCCAAATCCCTCATCCAGGCCTACTACTCCAAGCCCGCATCCAAGGCCTACTTCGATTCCTGTTCGGACGGAGGCCGCGAAGCCCTCATGGAAGCCCAGCGCTTCCCCAACGACTTTGACGGCATCCTTGCCGGTGCTCCAGCCAATAACTGGTCGCACTTGCTCGCCTCCGGCGTCGACATCGCCCAGCGCACCCTCAAAGACCCGGCCGCCTACATTCCCACCGCCAAGCTCCCCGCCATCGAACGAGCCTCTCTCGCCGCCTGCGATACTCCCGCGGGCAGTCCCGACAATCTCAAGGACGGCATCGTCAGCGACCCACCTCGCTGCCACTTCAACACTTCAGTCCTGCTCTGCAAGGGTGCCGACTCCAACGACTGCCTCACCCAGCCTCAGATCGACGCTCTCAACGCCTACTACTCAGGAGGAAAAGACAACCACGGCAACTCCATCTTTCCCGGCTATGTGCCCGGCGACGAAGAAGGCTGGGGTAGCTGGGTCGTCGGCACCGGCCCCGGAACCGGCTCGGGTTCCCACTACGTCGACAGCTACTTCCGCTACATGATCACCGGCAACACCAAGTGGGACGCCGTCACCGCCAGCGTCGATGACTCACTCGCCCAGTCCGTTGCGAAAGGGGCACCAGACCTCGACTCCACCGATCCCAATCTCGCGCCATTCGCCGCCCACGGAGGTAAGCTCATCCTCTACCACGGCTGGAACGACCCCGCCATCTCCCCCTGGAACACCATCGAGTACTACGAAAATGTCCAGAAAACCGTCGGCGAACAGAAAGCCGCGACCTTTGTCCGCCTCTATATGTTGCCCGGCATGGAGCACTGTGCCGGCGGTCCTGGCCCTAACCTCTTCGGCCAGTTCGGAACTCCCTCCATCAAAGGCGCAGGCATCTTCGACGCCCTCGAAAAATGGGTTGAAAACGGCACTGCACCTTCGGGCATTGTGGCAGCCAGCTTCAACGAAGACCACACCGTCAAGGCCGCTCGCCCTCTCTGCGCCTACCCCGCCATCGCCGCATACAAAGGCTCCGGTGCTACCAACGAAGCCACGAGCTTCTCCTGCGTAGCTCCCTAGCTAAATCCCGATACAGGGTGCTGGCCCGCGCTATCCGGTCCGCACCCTGTTATCAGGAGCTTCGCGCTGTAACCTGCCGTGCCCCACCCAAGAGCCTCCGCAGCGTCCTCCAGGCAAAGCGAATGATCACAACCGCTCCGGCAACCAGGGTCAGAGCTATCCCGCCAGCGACAAAAGGATGCACCGTCGCGAGCCACGTGAGTCCTACCGCGCAGGCATCCTCCGCTAGGCTCAACGCCACATTCGAAAATGGTTCAGGCGAAGGCGTGACAGCCGCCCGCGCGGCAGTTTTGCCTCCATGCGCCGCCAGCGCAATGGTCCCTCCAATCGCCGCCGCGGCCGCCTGCTCCATCGGAGATAGCCCACTTGATGCCTGGTACGCCAGCAGCGCCGCTACCGGCACTCGAATAAAGGTATGCAGCGCATTCCATACCAGGTCAAACGTGGGAACTTTGTCAGCAAAAAATTCCACTCCAAACAGAGCCAGGCTGCCACCGATCACCCACCAGTTGGTGAGCAGGCGCAGCGAAGCAGGCAGCTCCAGCCAATGCGTATGCCCCAGCAACCCCAGCGTGGCCACGGTCGCATACACGTTCAGCCCCGCGGCAAAGGAAATCGCCACCAGCATCGCGATCAGTTCCTGGCCGGGAAGCGAGAAGAGGGATAATCCAGTCAAGCGCACGCCCGCAGTATAGACCCCGGCACGCCAGGCTTTGACCACACAGGTTTCACACAATCCGCTACTATTTTCCGGAGACAAAAACCTTCAGCGAGAACCTCATGAAATCAATCATTGCCGCCTTGCTTGCAATTGCCACAGCAACAGCCGTTGCACAGTCGCCCAAATCAGCCAAAGTCTTTACAGCGGACCAGATCAAACACCAGTTCGCCCAGGCCCTCATGCAAGCCACATCGAAAGGCTCCGGCGGAGGCGTTCTGGCCGACTACGGCAGTTACAACTTGCGTCTCTCCACCCGCACGTCCGACGGTGGCGCCGAAGTCCACGCCCATTTTGCCGATATCTTCTACGTCACAGCGGGCTACGCCACTCTCATCACCGGAGGCACCGTTGTGGACCCCGTGACGAATGCCAACGGCGAAACTCTCGGCAAATCCGTCCAGAACGGCGCCTCACGCACAATCGGCCCCGGCGATCTTGTCCACATCCCCGCCGAAGTTCCTCATCAGCTCCTTATCCCCAAAGGCACTGTCTTCAATTACCTGGTCGTCAAGGTTCGGGAGTGACCCGACCCCGAAGTCGATGGAAGCGTTGCCCTTTCCGGCTCTGCGAGGAGAAAACCGGGCAATATACGAGGCGATCTTGCCTCGTCCGGTCGCGCATGCTAACGTCCCATCCATCATGAATCTTCGCCAACTGCTCCCCTCCCTGGGCTGCTGGTTCGTTTGCGCCACTTTAGCCGTCTCCTGCTTTCCCTCCTCCTCCATCGCTCAAGCCGCGAAATCCGATCCTGAACCGACCGCTGCCGTCCTGGCCGGCCGCCTGATCGATGTACGAACTGGAAATGTGCGCGAGCATGTGTACATCGTGATTGCGAAAGACAAGATCGTCTCGATCGGCGACTGCGCTCCGTCCGGCGTACCGGTGACGGATCTGTCTGCCTACACCGTACTGCCCGGACTGATTGACGCCCACGCACATATCCTGTCAAACCCGACCAGCCAGTCAGTCGCGGCGCGTTTGCGAACCTCGTCGCCGCAAGCCACCGTGTGGGGTGTCTACAATTTGCGCCTCTGGCTTGACCACGGCTTCACCGCCGTTCGCGACGCCTGCGAAGGCCCTGCCGACTATCCGCAAGTTGCGTTGCGCGACTCCGTGAATCGCGGCATCATCCTTGGGCCTCGCATCACTGCGGCCGGTAGCTGCGTCTCGGTCACCGGTGGACACGGCGACGGAATTCCCTTTTCGCCGGACCTCAACATACCGCAGCGCGCCAATATCGCCGATACTGTCGACGATATCTCCCACGTAGTCCGCCGCGACATTAAATATGGGGCCGATTGGATCAAGTTGATGGCGACGGGCGGCGTCATGGACCCCATCTCCGACTATCGCGTGCAGGAACTGAGCGAAGCGCAGATGGCGATGGCGGTCGAAGTCGCCCACCGTGCCGGGAAGAAGGTGATGGCTCATGCAGAAGGTACCGAGGGCATCAAGGCTGCCGTACGAGCCGGGGTCGATTCCATCGAGCACGGGACGATGCTCGACGAAGAAGGCGCAAAGCTCATGGAGGAGCACAGTACCTGGCTGGTACCGACGCTCTACTGCTTCCAGCACGACATGGAAACTGGCCTTTCCAAGGGCCGCGATCCGGACAGCTTCGCCAAAGGCCAGGCCATCCTGGCGGCGCAAGGCCCGCTTTCAAGCTGGCTCTTGCTCACCACATCAAGATCGCCTACGGCGTTGATGACGACGATGTGGACGAGTCGGTCTCCCGCGAGTTTGGAGCTCTCGTCGCCGGCGGCATGACTCCGCTTGGCGCGCTGCCGGCCCCTACGATCAACGCCGCCACCATGCTTGGCAAGGACAAGCAGTTCGGTTCCATCGAGCCCGGCCATTTTGCCGACATTATCGCAGTCACCGGCGATCCACTCAAGGACATCACCGTCATGTACCACGTGGACTTTGTCATGAAGGGTGGCCAGATCATCAAGGATCCAGCACACCCCGAGCGCAACCCGGCGATACGCATTCACTAACCGATCATGCGTCTCCTGCACCGATAGGCGCTTTCGGTAACGCGATATTTTGTTCTTTTGTGCAATGCACAAAACGGTGATCTCTGTGTTACTTGTGATTTCATAGGAGTCGCGTAACTCGCGCAAAGCGAAATCGATGGCGGAAGCAGAAGGCGAAGGCGAAGTAACCCTGCTGCTGGAGAAGTGGCGGCAAGGCGAAACAGGTGCGTTGGAAAATCTGATCCCACTCGTCTGGGATCAGCTACACCGCATTGCCAGAAGCTATATGCGCCGCGAACGCGACGACCACACTTTGCAGCCCACCGCGCTGGTAAATGAGGTCTACATGCGGCTCCTCAACCAGCGCAAAATCACCTGGAACGACCGCGCCCACTTTTATACCTTCGCCGCGCGCATAATGCGCAACATCCTGAAGGATCACGCGCGTGCCCGCCTCGCGGACCGCCGTGGAGGACCCGATTCCATCCGCTTGCCACTTTCTGAAGAAGTCGCGTGGGTTGGCACTTCCTCGGCTGAGATTCTCGACTTGAATCGAGCATTGGACAGACTGGAACAGATTGACCACCGCAAGGCCCACTTGATTGAACTGCGCTTTTTTCTCGCGCTCACCATGGAAGAGACTGCAGATGTTCTTTCCATCTCCGTCGCGACAGCGGAACGCGATCTGAAATTCTCCAGAAGCTGGCTATTCCATGAGTTGAAGGTTGCGCCCAGGCCGGAGACGGTCTAATGGCTGGCGATCAGGATTCGCCTCTCGGCGCGCCCAAATCTCAATCCGACTCGACCACCACGAATCTCAATCACCTTTGGCTTCAGATCGAAGATATCTTCCACCGGGCACTCGATCTGCCTCCAGAGGACCGATCCGACGCCGTTGCAGAATGGTGCGGCGATAACACCCAACTGCTGAGCAGCGTAATGCAGATGCTGGCCGCAGATAGCTCGGTAGAACAACTGCTTGCCTCACCACCCCAGCCCGTCGGGTACGAGTTCTTACAACGAGCCGACGTCGCTCGGACTGACTTCGAATTGGAATCCGAATCTCACGATCCCTGGATCGGACGAACCCTGGGAGCTTTCCGGCTCGAATCGCTTCTGGGACGCGGTGGCATGGGCGTCGTCTATCGGGCTGAGCGGATTTCCGGTGGATTCCAGCAAACGGTAGCCGTAAAGCTGCTCGGCCAGCATCTCCATTCGTCGCCTGCCGTTGCGCTATTTCTCGATGAAAGGCAGGCTCTGGCTCGACTCGAACACCCCAACATCGCCCGTCTGCTGGATGGAGGAGTCACCGATGAAGGGTTTCCGTACGTCGTCATGGAATACATTGAGGGACGCCGGCTTGACCAGGCCTGCGACGACCCCTCTACGACAGGCGATCAGCTTTTGCGCTGGTTTCTCCAACTCTGCGATGCGGTCGGCTACGTACATCGCAATCTGATTCTGCACCGCGATCTCAAGCCCGGGAATGTCATGGTCAGCGACGAAGGATATGTGAAACTGCTTGATTTTGGCGCCCTCAAGCACATAGCTCCAGGCTCTGACGAGGCATCCGCTCTGACCCAGGCTGGCCTGCGTCCAGTCTCGGTTCGCTATTCCAGCCCTGAACAAATTCAAGGGCGGTCGGTAACGACCGCAACCGATGTCTACTCGCTGGGATTGATCCTTTATCGCTTGATTGCCGGCCGACTGCCTTCCGACACAGGCGAAGCCTCTATAGGCGGTTATCTTGAACGACTTCAGGATCGAACCCTCAAGCCGCCGTCGCGGGTCGCCGCTGAGAACTCGACGCCTGCATTCGCTCATCGATTCCCGAGCAAGGTGGCAGACGATCTTGATGCAATCGTCGCCAAGGCAGTCCGCTTCGAAACCGACGCACGCTATCCGACCGTTCCCGCTCTGGCTGAAGAAATCTGGAGCATTCTGCTCCATCGACCCGTTGAAGCCAGACAGGGCGGGTTTTCGTATCACGCTGTCAAGTTCTACCACCGTCATCGCTTGCCTGTTTTCATGTCGGCGGCGGTTCTGCTGGTGCTTGCCGCTGGGGTCGCATCCATGCAGTGGCAGGCCCACGAAGCGAGACTTGCGCAAGCGCGAGCTGATCGAGGCGTGGAAGAGGAACGGAAGCTCGTTCACTTGCTGCTATCGGATTACTTCAAGCAACTCAGTCTGGTTCCCGGCTCAATCGACGCTCAACACAGAGCCGTAACTCTGGCTCTGGGCTATCTGGATAATCTGGAGTCAATCGCACCGGGCTCATCTCTCGAACTGGATCGGATCACCGGCTACACCGATATGGGTATGTTGCTGGGTAATTCATATGAACAAAATCTAGGGGATGTCTCGGGCGGGATACAGGCACTCAATAAGGCTCTCGCGATCGCCTCAAAGCAATTGAAGAAAACACCGAGCGATCCCGCAATCATGCGAGCCTACATTCAGGCAGAATACAGCCTGGGAAGCACCTACCTTGGCGACGGTGACGCGATACAAGCAGAACCGCATCTTATGACGGCACTTGGGGCCGCTCAGAAGCTGGTCCTCCAACCCGATCCGGGCGCAGATGTGTTACATCAGGCCGCCAGCGTCAGCGACACTCTGGGCGACGTTTACGATCCCGGTCGCGGTTATGCGACCGCCGACATGAAAAAGGCACTGCAGACCTATTTGCTCTCCAACTCATTCGACGATCGCTGTCGTGTTATCTATCCCACGAACCAGGATTGTTGGAGCAACGTAGTCGTCGGGGACTATAAAGTTGGATCCCTCGTTGAAGACACCGACCCGGCTATGGCTGCCAGGCAATACCGCAACGGTTTAGCCGTTGTTCGCGCATTTTCTCCTGACCTCGCAAAAACCACACACTCCCGTCGGCTCAAGGACTATATGCTCGCGCGGCTCGGTCTTATGGACTTAGGCTTAGGGAAACATCAGGAAGGCGATCGGCTTGTCCACGATGCTCTTGAGGGGTTTCGTCTATCGGTTCGTCAAGCTGAGCTTGATAATCGTGCTCGCTTCGACCTGGTTGCATTTGAGACCGATCTGGCGGCTGAATATGATCGGCTAGGCCGTGAGCGAGACGCATCCGAGGCTTCCGATGAGGTGCTAACAGCACTCGCTGTATTGTTGACCCACAACCCAACCAGTCGCCGCTGGCAGATGATCCAGGCCGAAGACATGATCACCGCCGCGCGCGCCAAAGACCGAACAGGTCAAAAACTCAGAAGTTCGCAGTTGCGCCAGGAAGGACTGAGCCTCGCTGTGCATCTTGCTGAAGCGAAGGATGCATCCCCCGAAGCTCTCGGATTTGCCGCCGACGACCTTGTGGAACTATTACCTTACTCCGCCCATCGACAGCATGATGCAGAGTTGGCGGTTGAATTCGCCAAACGGGCTGCAAGCGTCTTCGCCAAGCCGACGCCCGGGCGATATCTGACCCTCGCAAAGGCATTAGCTGCCGCGGGGCATCTTCACGAAGCTTCCCAAACAGCACAACTCGTCTTGAACGGCCTCGCGGGACCGGTCAAGAGCAACATAGTCACCGGGGAGATTGCAGACGCAAAGAACCTTATCGGGGTGCAACGGTAACAACGCCAATTGTTCACGAAGTGGCGGCGGCTTGCAGCGAGCCGCGCGTTGCGGATGAAGTCTCGTCCGGTCGCATCCGGCCGGACTGCGAACCCAGGCACTGTAAGGACGCGTTTAACCATAAACTATCCCGTTGAATTATCTTGAGACGGCATGGCGGTCCCGAAAAAGCTTTTCAATTGATTCAGTGCGTCTTTTTTTCCTTACCCGATCCGTTTCGTGACCCTGCCAATGCCTCATTTTCTTTGCGTAGCTGAATAACTTCCGCATCGCCCTGATTCAAATGATTCAGTAGATTTCCAGCTTGTCTGACATCGTTTTCAGCCACTCCGCCTGCTGCCGCATTGTCGCGAGCACGGGCTAACTCAAGCTTAGCCAGTTTTTGAAGCTGACGCACCAGCTCCAGTTGAAGCTGCGAATCTCCTTCCTCGATCGATAGAGCTCCAATCGTCTCATGAGCATTCTTAAGCAGAGCATCCTCCGCACCCTCAGCACCCGGCAATCCCTGAACCGATCCGATCAGTTCACCCGCAAATGAATCCGTGAGACGAACCAACTCGCGTAGCCGGTCTTGCGCTATCCCACGTTCCCGATTTGCCTGAGCGGTTCTCCACACGACACCTGCAACACTCAGGCAAACGGCAAACAGCAAAATACCTGTAAAGCCTGCCGCCAGACGATTTCGCAGCGCCCATTTGTAGATACGACGGCACCTTCCAACATGTCTGGTTCTCAATGGGTATCCCATCATGAATCGCTTGAGTTCGTCCCTCACCTCCTGGGAACTTTCGTAGCGATCGGCGGGATTGACTTGCAAACATCTTTCAATAATCGCGTCCAGGTCTGGTCCCAGAGTTTTGCGCAGAGATTCAGGCGTATTGCTCCGGTTCCTGGCAATTCCTCCGCACGTTTCGCGATCCAGGGCAGCCAGCATCCTGCTCGCGGGAATACGAGGCTCAGACGCGTCTACCCCCTTTTCCGAAGGAATTGGCGACGGCGCAGGCTTAAGCCCGGTAAGAATCTGTCGGAGAATCAATCCCAGCGAGTAGAGATCGCTGGCAATCGTCAGCCGCTCGCCGCGGCGCTGCTCTGGACTGGCAAATAGAGGAGTATGCCGCGAAATCTCGGGTGACGTCTTCGGGCCCTTGGCATCCAACTGATTCGATGGAGTCTCCGGTAGGAGAGTCGAGGTTCCGAAGTCCAGCAGTCGAGCCCTGCCGCTCGACGTCATGCGAATGTTGTCAGGTTTCAGATCGCCGTGAATCACCAAACGCCGGTGTGCATACTCGAGCGCATCCATTACTTCGCACAAAACTTCGATTCGTTGCGCTATCGACAGTCGTCGTTCATCGCAATGCGTTTCGATGGTATCGCCATCTACGTACTCCATCACAAGATACCGAAGTCCACCTGACGTGGTTCCCGAATCCAGGATGCCGACGATTCCAGGATGCTTGAGTTCGTAGAGGGTCGCGAATTCGGAATTGACGAGGGCGGATCCATCGTCAGGAAATAGTTCCGGGAAGAGAACCTTTACCGCGACCTTTTGAGTGAACTGCGAGATGCGCTCAGCGAGAAATACCAGTCCATTCCCTCCCGCCCCGACCTCTCGCACAAGACGAAATGGACCTATGATTTCCGGGATAAGCTGTCGAAATGGCTCGGAGAATTCCATGAGATGGTCTTAAACCACCTTGAAGAAATATATGCTGTGATCGACAAAGAACTTGCGGCCCCGCCGGAAATGAGTCCGTAAGTTGGGAAAGTTGCTAACGAGTGTAGCAGAATTCCATTTTCTGTAGGAGTTCTGCCCGAGAAGGCTGGTATCGTTTTAGATAAAGGACCGTCCAACGCGTTGCAACGGCAGAATGTTGTCAATAGTTGTCGACCGATTTGGTCCCAAATCCCAGATCCGGACGCTCGTTAAGCCGTCAACGTCATCGAGCTCGACTTTCCTTTGCGTTCGCGGCTTGATAATAACACCTTGTTAATTGCAGAATGAGTGCAGGCGGTATGAATTTCACTTTCACACAGACTTCATAGCGTCTGTACCGAATTGATCACGGTGCCCTCGGTTTTGCATAACACCGTTTGTTATCATTCACAAAAGGACTGGGAGGTCCGTATCTGATGCGAGTGCTGTTCCTCAATCCCCCGTTCCATCCCCGGTTTTCGCGAGAACAGCGCAGTCCGGCGGTCACTAAGAGCGGAACCCTCTATTACCCCAAGTGGCTCGCGACTGCCGCCGGGGTCGCAATCAAGAACGGGCATGACGTGGATCTTGTGGATGCACCCGCCGCTGAATGTACTGTTCAAGCGGTGATTGATCGCATAGAAGCAAAGAATATCGATGCCGTAGTTTGTGACACTTCCACGCCAAGCATTATTAACGATGTACATGTCATCGAACAGTTGGTTGCCGCGCGCCCGAATCTGCATGTATTGATGGTTGGCCGCCACGTGTCCTCACTGCCGCGCGAAACGCTAGCCATGTCTAATTCCCTACAGGCTGTCGCCATTCGCGAATACGAGTACACCGTTCGCGACTGGCTGGAAGCCAAGGCTTGTGGCGCCGATCTCGCCGATGTGGATGGCTTGGTGTGGAGACGCTCCACGACGGGAGAGATCGTCCAGAACCAGCAGCGGGAGGCAATCAAGAATCTGGATGAATTGCCTTTCGTATCCGAGGTCTACAAGCGATTCCTGCGTACGCCGGACTACTTCTATGGGCATTCACTCTGGCCGTTGGTGGTTTTGGACACCAGCCGTGGCTGCCCTTACCACTGCTCCTTCTGTGTGTATCCGCAGACGTTCAGCGGTCATACCATGCGGTTTCGCTCCGTGAGCAATGTTGCGGACGAATTTGAATTTATCGCGCGCGAAATGCCCGAGATCAAGACGGTGATGCTTGAGGACGATACCTTCATCGTTAGCAAACCGCGCACCCTGGAATTAGCCAACGAACTCATCCATCGCGGTAACAAGTTGCCCTTCGATGCCAACTGCCGTGCAGATATAGGCGCGGATGTTGAATTCCTGTCTACGCTTCACAAGGCTGGAGCGCGGCTGTTCTGTGTCGGCTTTGAGAGCGGTGATGTTGAAGTCATCAAGGGCATGCACAAAAACAACGATGATCGCCGCGATTCGAAGTATCACGACGAAGCGCGTAAGTTTGTCCGGCGCTGCCAGGACGCGGGCATCATGGTGCATGGCTGCTTCATGGTGGGCAACCTAAATGAAACCCCCGCAAGCATGGAGAAGACCCTGAAGTTCGCGAAGGGACTGCGACCCGACACTGCGCAGTTCTTCCCCATCATGGTATATCCCGGCACCGTTGCCTATCAGGAAGCAAAAAAACGCGATTACATTCAGATCGAAGATTGGAACGCGTGGCTGACGAAAGACGGACTACACAACAGTGTCGTGACGCTGCCCAATATCACTCATGAGCAACTGGTCAGCTTCTGCGATCGCGCGCGTCGCAGCTTCTATCTCGATCCATCCTACCTAGTCTACAAGCTCAAGCAGTCTCTGACGGATCGCCGCGAGTTGCAGCGAAACCTCAAAGGGTTTGTCACGCTGTCAAAATACCTGATCCGGGGAAGCCGGCATCAAAAGGATGCTGTTTCCGCCAAACCCGGTGAAGCGACGGCATGATGGCGGTGTTTCTGGCTGCTCGCATCGTGTTCTCCCTGTCACCGAATGCATCGTAGGCAATGGATTCGGTGGCATCTAGCATGAATTTATTTTCGCCGGGTCCTTTCTCTTTGAACGGGGTGCGCCATTTCAGCACAACCAGTGTCCGTCATCATTCCCACTTATAACGGCGCCTCGCGGATCGGCCACTGCCTTGAGTCATTAAGAGACCAGTCGGTAGGACATGTCTTCGAAATCCTTGTAGTGGACGATGGCTCAACTGATGCAACGCCTGAAGTAGTTCGACGGTTCGAAGGCGTACGTCTTCTCCGTCAGAAGAACGCTGGACCTGCGTCTGCTCGTAACAATGGCGCTCGCGAAGCAACAGGCGAGATCATTCTGTTTACCGATGACGATTGTGTGCCTACGCAGAATTGGGTCGAAACAATGCTGTCGCCTTTCGACGATCCGCAGGTCGTAGGAGCGAAAGGCATCTATCGCACCACGCAACGTCAGCTTGTCGCCCGATTTGTGCAGATCGAATACGAAGACCGTTATCGCTTGATGGCTAAGCTTCCCTCCATCGACTTCATCGATACTTACTCGGCCGCGTTTCGCCGTCGGAATTTTCTCGAAATGAATGGGTACGATACATCATTTCCGGTTGCGTGCGCAGAAGATATCGAGCTTTCCTATCGCATGTCTGCGCGAGAATGGGTGATGCGCTATGCGCCGGAAGCAGCCGTCTATCACACTCATCCCGACTCATTCTGGAGATATCTGAAGAAGAAATATAAGTTCGCTTTCTGGCGTGTTCTGGCGGTTCGCAAAAACCCCCGCAAAGCGGCCCGAGACAGCCATACGCCCCAGCTTATGAAGCTCCAACTACTGTTTCCTCCTGCGCTTCTGGCCGCCGCAGCAATCGATGCTTTTCGTCACTCAACGGTCCTCGTCTCACCGTTTGTTGTCGGCCTGTTTCTTCTCAGCACGATTCCGTTCGCAGCCCGTGCCTTTCTGGAGGATCCACTCATTGGAATCCTCTCTCCTTTGTTTCTGGCCGCACGAGCCTCGGCCCAGTTTTTCGGACTCGCCGACGGCCTCATTCGCGCCCGGCAGGGCTCGGTGAAACTCAACAGCGTCCGCCCGGTATGACGTCCATATGAGGATCACGCCATCGCCCCGGGCTTTCCGGCACTCCGCGTCTGGGTCGGAACGGCCTACGTTCTCCATACATTTCAACATTTACGCATTCTCATCCTGGCAAATGTGATTCGCAATATTTGCCTGCCCTACGCCAGCTTTATGATCGGCACCAACCATCAACGAGTCGCTACCGCGAGCGCTGTTTTCGAAGCTATCGTCAACCTCGGCTGCAGTCTTTACCTCGGTCGTCATATCGGCGCGATGGGCGTCGCATACGGCACTCTGATAGGCTCCTTCGTTGGTGCAGGTTTGCATTTTGCCGTCAGCATGCATACACCCACAACAAGTTTGCGGTATCCCGCCGGCGCCTTTTTGTCTCTGGAGTTCTCCGACCCGCCATCATTGCGGCCAAGTGCACTGCTTTTCCCATATTGGTGGAGAGATTCCAATCGGGAACTCACTCCTCTCCTTTGGCCTCTTTAGGGGTTCACAACGCTCTTTCTTGCATGGAAGATTGGCCTAGATGCATCGGAGCGGCAGACACTGCCGAAGATCGTGCTCAGGCGGACTTCACCACTGATCAAGGCGTTTCCGAGCTAAGAACTGCTTGTTGAAATGTGCCGGAAGAGGCACGTGGCGCCTATCACCATGTGTAGCAAGTAAAGGTACACGTCGGCAACTGGTCAACTAATAAAGAATGTCTTCTCCCCGATCTACGAATGCTTTAGGAGGAGATATTTGTGTATTTTGCCCCCGAATACGATCACTGGAAATCTGTCGTGACGGGCCTGACAAAACCTAGTGTCCCCATCGAACGCTACGTACCGATGCGCCGTCAGCGCCCGCTCAGAAACCTCACAGTCGTTTCGGCTTGGGAAGGCATACCATCCATACTTGCCGATATCATCCAACGCTTTCGACTGAAGACAGAACTTTGTCTTGAATTTGGTGTCGAGTACGGATTTTCGACAGTCGCACTCTCGTCGTTTTTCGATAATGTCATCGGCATTGACACATTTCAAGGAGACAAACACACGACCAACAAATTAAACATCTTTGACATGGCGCAAAAAAACCTCTCGGCATATTCAAACATCTCCCTTGTACGTAGCGACTACCGCGATTTTATTCGGCGCGAGGATCGTCAATTTGACCTCATTCACGTTGACATCGTTCACACATTTACTGACACCTATACTTGTGGGCTTTGGAGCGCGAAGCATTCTCGTTGCACCCTCTTCCACGACACTCAATCCTTTCCTCAGGTAAAACAAGCCGTCCGAGAGATTGCGCGCGTAACAGGAAAGAAGTTTTACAACTTTGAAGAAAGCCATGGCCTTGGCGTGCTCATATAAATTCCAACGTCCAGGCAACGCGCAAACAGAAGGACATCGCGGAACGATTCATGGGTTTGCTGGCGATGTCCTCTGGGCGCATGAAATTATGCGAATCCACCGCTATACTGGGGGAAGGTAGTGGATATCTGATCTTCTCTACCCTGCTGGAGTTTGTGAATGGAGCAATTGCAGCACTCAGATCATCGCATCTGCGCCGTGGTCGTTACCTATCGTCCGACTTCACAGATGATCGATAATCTCGCCGCCATCTGCACTCAAGTTCAAGGCTTGGTAGTGGTAGACAATGGCTCCGATCCCGTCAAGGTTAATGAGTTGAGGGAAGCGGGCCAAAATCTATCGTTTCGATTGCTCGAAAACGAGACCAATCTGGGACTTGCTGAGGCGTTGAATCAGGGCGTACTTTGGGCCAGAAGTGAAGGATTCTACTGGGTCATTCTCTTCGATCAAGACAGCCAAATCACGCCAGGATTCATCGATCAGATGCTTGCATCATTGGAATCGCATCCGCAACATCATCGTGTCGCCTCGATGCATCCAAGATATATAGATCCCGAAACCGGAGTTGAGCCTGAGGTATGCCGGGCAGCCGATGGCGGACCGATAACATCCATAACCTCAGGTGCTTTAATGCCCTGTTGGATATTCGATGCAATCGGTCTTTTCGCAACCGATTATTTTATTGATGAGCTTGACACCGAATTCTGTTACCGAATTCGTGCTGCTGGTTATCTTGTGGCTGATTCGCGGCGAGCAGAGCTACTACACCACGCCGGCAATCCCAAAAGAATCCGAATCCTTGGGTTCAGCTTTGGTCCCACGCATCACAGTGCAACTCGTCGGTACTATATGTCCCGCAATCGTATTGCGCTTTACAAAAAATATTTCCCGATCTTTCCTCGCTGGATATTGCACTCGATGAATCTGGCATTTCGAGACACTGTCAAATGCTTTCTCGCCGAAACCGATCGTATTCACAAATTTCGCAGCTTTGTCCTCGGTACTTGGGATGGAGTAACAGGCCACATGGGAAGTCGGAATGACTTATAGTGAAATCACCAACAATAGCGAAGGTCAGAAGCAATTCTTGGGCCCTTATATGACAGACTGTTTTACCCCTCGGACTGCTGTCAGTGAAGGAGGCGAAAAGCAAATTGCCCGCGCAGCCTGCACGATCGTTTCTTTCAACTACATGCATTACGCTCATGTCCTTGCAGAATCGTTCCATCGTTTTCATCCTGAATGCCCGTTTTACGTGCTTTTAGTCGATCGACTTCCCGAAGGCATCGATCTTTCCTCTGCTAGCTTTCGACTGCTATTGGTAGAACAACTGGGAATTCCCGATTTCGAATCCGTTGCTTTTCGCTTCGACATTCTCGAGTTGAACACCAATGTGAAGTCAACCTTTCTTACTTACCTTCTAGACCAAGGAATCGATCAGGTTATCTATTTCGATCCCGATATCTTCCTTTACTCGGCCGCAAACCCCATATTTGACTTGCTTAACGATTTCAGCATTCTAATCACTCCTCACTGTCTGTCTCCTAATGCAAACTCCCCTTATGCCGAAATCTTGCTCCTTGTGAACGGAGTGTTCAATTTGGGCTTTATTGCAGTGTCAAATACTGCTGAGACACGGCGGTTCCTCGCGTGGTGGGAACATCGCTGCCTAAATCTGGGATATGAAGAACGCTGGACCGGTTTATTTGTGGACCAGAAGTGGATTAACCTCATCCCTTGTTATTTCGATTCAGTCTATGTGCTCAAGAATCCCGGCTGTAATATGGCCTATTGGAATCTTCATGAACGAATTCTTACGAACGAGCAGAACCGTTGGATTGTGAATCACGAGACCACTCTGATATTTTTCCATTTCAGTGGAATTAGTCTTGATGATGAGAATCAAATCTCGCGGCACACGGAACAGTTTGATTTGAGTTCAAGACCTGATCTCGTTGAGATTTTCACGTCGTATCGCAAGAGCATTACCCAAGCAAAATCACCGTACCCTCAACATCATCGATATGCCTTCGGCCTTTTCACGGACGGCAAAGCGGTCAATAAGCTACAGAGAGCAGCGTTTGCTGCAAATCTGGATAGATTCAAGCGAACAGACCCGTTCGACTCGGGGGGTGCATTCTACCTGTGGTCGAAAGAGAAACACCTTGGGAGTAAACAGGATTCCGTGGCATCTTTGGGACGCAAAGCCTACAATCCCAGAGACATACGCATTCGAGTAGTCAATGGCACGCTTCGAGCACTCTTACGCTTGGTCGGAGCAGACCGGTACACTGTACTAATGAGGTATCTTGAATTTGCATCTATTCTTCGCAACCAGAAAGACATCTGGAGGTAGAATGAGTATTCCCTTTCCGGTTGTCGCTCTCTCTAATTCGCCACAAGAGACAAGACTAAGTCCTGACCAGACATTGCAACCTTTAAAAAAGTTATGTTTTCATGAAAACACTCTGCGTTGATCTTCGTTGGATCGATTCTTCTGGAGTCGGCATATATATCCAGGGAATTATGCCCGGTCTTATCAGCCGGCTCAGTGATGTCTCCATCGTAGCATTAGGCGACAAGGCTCGCCTCAATAAGTTTCCTTGGGCCAAAGCTCCGAATATACGCCTCCTGCAATGCAATCCCTCTCGATATTCGCTGGCTGAGCAGATTCAACTCCCACTTTTTATACCCCGCAAATGCGACGTCTTTTTCTCGCCATACTATACAATTCCTCTTTTATTTCGCGGACGATTAGCCGTAACCGTGCATGATATGAGCCATCTCGTTGTAGATGAGATTGTGGGCAATTTTCGCAAACGTCTTTATGCGAAGCTAATGTATGGCGCGCTGACAAGGCGAGCAGACCTGATTTTTACTGTTTCTTCATTTAGTAAGTCTGAGTTACTTCGCCTGACCGGAATTGCTTCCGATGCCAACATTCGGCCAATACATTTAGGCGTTGAGTTCGACTGGTATAACGCACATACGATGCCCCGCCTGCGCACACAGCCGTACATAATCTGTGTTGGCAATATCAAGCCTTATAAGAATCTTCGACGCCTTGTGAATGCCTTTCTTGCTGTTCAGGATCGTCTTCCTCACAATTTAGTGATAATAGGTCGCAGTGAGGGTCTAATCACTGGAGAATCTGATGACTTCTTCACATCTGTCAAGAAGAACGACAAACGTATCCAACTCACGGGACACCTTAGTCGGCCAGAGCTCCTCTCACTTGTTGCTCATGCAAGTGCCCTGATCATGCCCTCTCTTTATGAAGGGTTCGGGCTACCACCTTTGGAAGCTATGGCCGCAGGTATTCCAGTTGCAGTCTCAAATGCCGGTTCACTACCGGAAGTATGTGGGGATGCGGCGCTTTACTTCGACCCACTGGATGTCGAAGATATCTCGAAGAAGCTTTTGATGCTCCTCTCTGACGAAAATTTGCGGGGCATTCTAGTGAGAAAGGGCTCTCTTCGCAGCAGAACTTTTCTTTGGGAAACCTGCTCTGCTCAGACCGCTCAAGCGTTACAGTCTCTCCTGTCGTGATCACTCTTCACCGCGCACATTAACTCACGCTACTCGGATGGTGGAGACAACGGTTGGCGAATTTCTTCGAAGAAATGTCGCCTCGTATAATCTGAACAGCACTGCGGCGCCAAGAAAAATAATTAGCGGTGAATCCAAAAGCCCGTTCGTGCCCCACCATCCAACTTCGCTGTACGCGAAGAAAGGATAAAGAAAAATACCGAAGATATTCCCCTTCAATAGTGATTTCCAAATCAGGCCGTAGGCAATGCCATATCCAAAAACCCAAGCGAACGAAAACCATCCGAGGTCCGAGTAAATATATCCGAAAGTTCCCGCCCAGATTAGGCCTCCATTGAGGCCCGCTTGTGAAACAGCCGTAAACTCAGATCCCCACAGGTTAAGGAAATCGGGGGCATTTATGAGCCTACCGATTGGAATTACCCTATTTACTGCCGTGTTGTATGCCGCAATATAACTGAGATAGACTCCCCGGCCTGCAAATGGATAATGAAGTCTCCCGTCCAGAATGGCTGCCAAACGGTTGTAAGAAGCGAATGTGTAGCCAAGCAATTGCGTAACAAGCTCGTTTATGCCTGTGAATCCGCGGACCGCCGAAGTGGCAAAAAACAGCGTGACCACGCCAATTCCGATCAGTATTGATGCCCTTAACAGCAGTCGCAGATCCATCTCCTTGTGGGTAACTTTCCGCACTAGGTATAGAACCACCAAGCCAAATAAAACCATCATCATGAAATTTCGGAGAAGGGTAAACGTCGACACGGCGATCACAACGAGAACGCTCACACTGAGGGCCGCGCGGACAAACGCGCGCTTCCAGCGCCCTAACGTCATATCTGATGATCTCCAGTATACCCACCATATAACTACGACGAGTAACAGCGTGGTCTTTACGAAATCTCCTTCCGAGTCAAAAGCAATCATGTCCTTCACCTCTGAGCTTTGATTCGAAAGTAGAAGGACAATTATCTCCGGATGCATATGCAAAAGTCTGAACATGGAAATTGCCGCCCCGATGACTGCAACAGCAAGAGGAGCTAACAGGAAGAGAACAGGCGGAACTTTCGTGTTGAACTGATGGTTTTGGACGCAGAACGGAAAAAGCCAATGCATGAGCCTCACTCCAGCGATAAAGCTCACAACACAACCTGTGTAAAAGAGGATCGTCGCGGGATCGAGGTACATCAGATCCGGTTCATGCATGTAATAGCTGTAGATAGAGGGAGGAAGAATACAAGCGCAAAAAAATAGTATGTAAGCAAGCGCCGCCAATCCATAAGGAGAGATTGCGTTTACAGCGATTTTTCGACGCAGGAGGAGGCTCATTCGCTATTCGCCTTTGAAAGATAGAAGCGAATGTAGAATTTCGATCTTCCTTTTCTTTTCTGACTTCAGAAGCATATTCTTCCATGCACTACGGATGAATACCCATAGGCTCGAAAAGCCGAAGGCCATCACCGCTATCAACAGCACAGAAAAAGTGCGATGCGGGAATGACCTCTTATCCGGAGGTATGGCGGGATCTACAACCTGCACGATTGCTCCCTGCTTCGCTTCGTCCAGTTTCGCGAGTTCGAACTGTTTGGCGATCAGTTCCTCAATTACTCCGTAATACTTGACATCTCGGAGTTTGCGCAGATATTCCATTCCAGCCTGCGGAATATTGCCTTTGGGGATGATAATGTCGGAGGCTGAATTCGCATCGGTACCAGAGAGTTTAGCTAACTGCGCTTTAAGTCCCTCCAGTTCCTGTTGCACCATCACATATTGAGGATTTCCCTCCGTCGCGTACGAGTGCATAGCTTGTAGTTCAACTTCCTTGGCAGCTATCTGACCCCGCAGTGCGGCAGCAGATTCAATCAGAGTTCTGGCCTGGCCGTCGACCTGCAACAACCCCGTCGATTGCTGGGTTTGCTTCATAGCTTCTTCAGCATTCGTCAGATTGTCGTTTGCTTCTTTCAGCTGTTCCTGGAAGAAGGCTCGCCGTTGTGAGGCTTCAGTAATTGCAAGGGTCTGGGAAAGAGCCCGGAATGCGTCTACGTATCCGTTTGCCAGATTGGCTGCGAATTTCGGATCCGTATCGGTCACACTTATTCGCATCAATCCGTCCTTTGTCCCCAGCACGACAGTCGAATATTTTTCGAACGCGCGTCGCGCGTCGATCATGTTCTTTTGCCGATAACGATCCATCAGTCCAAAATGCTCGATGACGCTCTGTTCCACTGTGCGGCTGCGAAAAAGCGAGACGTACATATCGCCAGGGCTCTTGATTCCCAAACTTGCGCCAGCCATAGCCGCCAAGGGAGAACCTCCCCCCAATTGGCCTAACAGAGCCGAGCTGATAGAAGAATTTTGCGCTGGCGGCAAGATCACAGTTTCTGCAGTGTATTCGCTCGGGAGAATCAACACTACGATCGCCGTTAGAATGGCGGCTCCCAGCGTAGAGAGAAAAATAAACCCTCGCCGTCGAGCCAGCACAATGAGGATATCCAACAGGTTCAGCTCCTCTGCCTGCGGCTCCGAATCTTCGATTTCCGGTGTGGCTTCGCTATATGCGTGGGCCTTGTTGCTCACGTTCGCTCCCACGCCCATTCTAACAACAGACCCTTCTATAGGATAGGCGCGGCTGCGGCGAAGTCAGGCCAAAGGCCCGAACAGAAATTTTGCGCTGCGGACGGGCCAAATAAGTTTTATCGCGAGCAAGTTCTTGGAATCGTCACCAACGTGAGGAATTATCAGCTTCGATTTTGCCGCGTGCCATCCTGCAATGCTACAAATGTCGGCCGCGCAAACGCCTTGATAGTGATGCATTGCTCTCCAATAGACGACCCATGCGGTCGAATCGTGTATTCACTCACCGCGGCAGGGACGATGAACGTTTCGGCGTAATGCACGATGAAGGGGTGGAAGGCGTTCGATGGGCTTTCGACAACAACCTCCTCACCCTCAACGAGATTCAATACGTTTACTGTTCCGGTTGACCGATGCAGAACAACATCGCTAAATATGTGGCGACGAGTCTCGATGAACTCGCTTTCGTGAAGACCGGTTCGCTCCTCGCGCCAATGGTTCCCGCTCGCCACGGTCTCAAAACGATTGATCAGTTCCTGCTGCACCCACTGGGTGGTGCGATTCCACTGCATATTGGCCATGCCATCTTCCAGGTGGATGGGACGAGGCTTCCCATCGAGTCCGAGTCGGCCCCAATCCCACAGCTTGAATGTAAAGATGTAGGGCGTCGCACTGATTTCCAGCACCATGCTGTTCGCTCCCGAACAGTGAATCGTGCCTGCTGGTATTAGAAAATGACCGTGTTTCCGCGCGTCCCAGCGGTTAACGTACTTCTCTACGGAAAAACTTCGCTTCCCTTCCTCAGCTTCTCGCAGGTCCGTCCACATTTCTTCCGATGAAACGTGCTCTTTCAATCCGAGATAGACTGACGCATCAGGTCCGGTATCAAGCAGGTAGTAGCTCTCGTCCTGTGTATAGGCCATTCCATACTTCGTCTGGATGTACTCGTCGAGCGGATGAACCTGTAGTGAAAGATTGCCTCCGCCCATGGTGTCGAGCAGATCGAAGCGGATCGGAAACTCTGCTCCAAAACGAGCAACGACCTCCGTCCCCAAGAGGCGTTGAGGCTCGGAAAACACCAGATCTATAGCGGGAACCTCGACCCGATGTTTTCCAAATCCGAGGAGAAGACTGTTCTCCTCGGGAACACAATCAAAACACCAGGCATAGTTTGGGGCGTCAGGAGGGAGATCGCAGATTCTCTCCATCCAGTGACCGCCCCAGGGACCAGGATCGAAATAAGGGACAACCCGAAAGGGCTGATGAGAGACCGTTCTCAGTGCCTCTCGAAAGGTGGCGCCCGTAATGAGTTTGGGCTCGTGCTGCTTATTCAAGTCAAGCAGGAAATCAAGCCTCGGCAGCAATGTTTTCTTGTGCGCGTCAGCGACACGCCACTCCGCGAAATAACCGCATTTGTATTTCGCCGCAAACTCATCCCCAGGATTTGCCAATCCTAGATTACCGATTTCACCGCGTCGCCATCGGAGTTGAATTTCCCATCGTGCGAGATCGGCATAGACCACTGGCGCGCTCTCCCCGACCAGGAAGGTAGCGCCGGTGCCAAGAACGATCGCAGGTTCGCTCCGCATCGCGCCTTCCATTGCCTGCTGCAAGGAATACAATCTTTCTGAATCAAAATAATCTTGCAGTTGAAGATCATTCATGCACCCGAAGACTCGATCTGTCCCAAGCACTGGGCGAAGCATCGCCTCGATTTCAGCGGGTGCTTTCAGGCATTCATCTGTGCTCCACACACTTGCCGCGGGAAAATGAATTCGCAGCGCTTGATGTATTTCCTTCAAATTTGTTCCTGGATAGCACTCGATGGCCAGTACGTGTTGTGGCAACAAGGTCTTTGCAATGCGGGAAACGACCGTTGACCATCCAACACTGCATTCATCTTCGCTGCCAACCGCAACAAATGGGAGCTTGTCGTAGTTCGATCGTCGGGTCATGACAGATCCTCAAGAAGCAGTGGAGTGGCGCCGAGCAAGCCAGCGTCCGAGCCCAACTTTGCCGCCCGCACTTCCGGAGTACCCCACGTAGTCCATGCGTGGCGTTTAATATGCCCCTGTATATGAGGCAGAATTACATCTCCGCTTTGCATCACACCTCCGCCCACGACGATCACTTCAGGGTCATACGCGTGGATGAGCGCTACAGCGTTAGCAGACCAGACATCTAGGCAGCGCTGCCGCACTTGAATCGCGACCTCGTCTCCGCGCTGCGCTTCTCCAAAGAGGATCTTGAAATCGAGCGTTGCCGCAGCGGACAATGAGGAGTTTGCGAATCCCGGCATTTCACGAATGATTCCAGGCAGGGACCAGCCTGCCGCTTCAGCTTCCGCACAACCGACATTTCCGCATGCGCATGTGTGCCCGCGAAAGTCAGCCGTAAGATGGCCTCCGAGGCAGCCCCCTTGCGAGTGAGCACCGCGCAGGAGCCTGCCGTGCATCATGGCTGCGCCTCCAATGCCAGTGCCGAGCGTCATCATGACTATGTCTGTTGTTCCTCGGGCCGCGCCTGCATGCCGCTCGCCGAGCAGGGCCATGCGCGCGTCATTTTCTATGCGCAGGGGCATGCCGAATGAATTGTGACACCATGCTTCAAGATCCAGTTGCTTTGCGTCTTCATACTTTTTGAGCGTCGAGATGATGCGCCCCGAGCGCACATCGATAATTCCCGGGAAGCCCATAGCCATTCCCATGCAGGACGATGCGCCGACCTTGGCTTCCCGCAAAAGGTTGCGCAGCCTATTAACAATCTGCGGCAGGAGAGCCTTTAAACTGGCCGCCCCCGCAGAGTCGATCGTTGCGCTCGCTAGAATTCGTTCATCCTCGATCACGGCGCATCCGATATGGGTACCACCCATATCAAGAGATAGTGCAAACATCGAATAAGACCTCGTAGACCTGAAGAGCTCAGATAACAGAACGGCTTGCGAGAGCCAGGCTGAACACAGCGAGCACGAGTAGCGACACACCCGACCACTGAATTCGTATGGGCGAAGGCCCACTGCCCTTCCACTCGCCCGTGAAGATGCCCAACAGCGACGCAGTGATCACTATGAGCGACATAAAGAGAGGCCATCCGAAGACAGGCCCCCATGAACCAAGAATCGTAATGGAAACGCCATAGAGGACGGTGCTGCCAAACCAACAGACCGCCATCACGAGCGCCAGCAGCCAGTGAGTCACGCCTCCGCTGCTGAATCTGGAGATGGTGTTCTTTCTCTTCAGCAACCATGCGCAATAGAGAAGGTTAGGAATTGCGCCGGCCAGCATGAGAGGTAGCCAGACCGCATTGGACGAAGCAAATGGACCGGCACCCAAGGAGCGTGCCGCCTGCACCAAAGGAGTCCCAAACGAGATGCCAAAATTTACAAAGGACGCACCCAGGCCACAGAGCAGTGCGAAGATAATCCCCAGGGAAGCGCGGCTATGTATGGTGGCTTGGAGAGCGAAAGCTCGTTCCCTCCGCTTTCCCGCAATCGCACACACTGAGACCCCTGCGATCATCAATGCAACTCCAACAATCAAATCGTGGCTGGGGGACGCTTTGAGGCTGTCATGATGCAGGCGGAAGAGTGGAATCAGTGAGCCTACTACCGCCGAAGTTCCCATCACCAATGAAAATGTGAGCGCAATGCCAATCAAGTCGATGGCTAGCCCGAAGAGCACTTGTGCCACTCCCCAGCCGGCGCCGAAGGCGACCACCTCGATCACGTTGCCCAGTGGGATTGAGTAGTAGAGCTTTCCGAGGTTGGGCACCGTACTGAGCGTGGTGATAAGCGGAAGAGCGATTAAGGCCAACACGGTCCATGCCAACCAGGTGTTTTCCCATGCCCATCGGCGCGTAGTCTTCATGGGCAACGCGAAGCATGCGTTGATTGCGCCGGCCACGACCAGCAATAAGAGGCCGGTGACTGAACCGCTGCTATTCACCTTTTATGTGCTCCTCCCAGCCATAATAAAAACAACCGCGTGTGCTGCTCGACAAGTTAGAATGTGCGTACTTTTCCAAGTGGTATGCTCGGGTTGTATGCCTCCTAGAACGGATAACCTCATTGCTCGCCAGGAACACATCCTCCGTCAACTTCAGGAAGCCGGCACTGTAGTCGTTGATGAGCTCAGCACCCAACTTGGAGCTTCGATCGCGACGATTCGACGAGACCTTGAGGATCTGGAAAACAGATCTCTTCTGCGAAGAACACACGGTGGTGCAGTCCCTATCGGCCCTCTGTTCTATGAGCCCTTTCGTCATGATGCTACCTTTCAGGATCGCGTTAGTAGTTTTGCAGAAGAAAAACGGCGTATTGGGATCGCGGCAGCCAAATTAGTCCAGATGGGGCAGACAGTGGCCTTAAGTGGAGGCACGACAACCACGGAAGTTGTGCGCGGTTTGAAGTCTTTGAGCGGTATCACAATCATTACGAATACCGTCAATGTCGCGATGGAACTGAGCAACCGGAAAGATATCGAAGTCATCGTGACGGGAGGGCATCTGCGCGGAAATTGGTTCACGCTGGTGGGACCTCTCGCTACGAATGCGGCCAGGATGATTTTCGCAGACATTATGTTTGTCGGTGTCGATGGCATCGATGCAAAACATGGGCTAACCAGCACAAATCCAGCGGAAGCGGAACTATTGCGTACGCTGGAAGAAAACTCGACGACCAAAGTAGCGGTGGCGGATCATAGTAAGCTCGGCACAATCAGCAAGTACCTCATCTGTCAGAGCGGTGAGATCAACACGCTGATCACGGATTCCGGAGCGACCGACAAAGTAGTCGCCCCGTTTATAAAATTGGGAATCGAAGTCATACGAGTCTGAGCGACTTCAACAGCCAGACAAGCCTCCGCACTATTGCTCGCGACGATTCGCGACGTCATCAATCTTCCCCTTCGATGCGCACGGTTATCAATTCCAATCCCTCAACTTGAATCTGTTTACTCACCTCTTCCAATGGCTCTTCATTCAAGTTGCTTCGCCAGATTTTGATGGGCTTGCCCCGTCCCCAGGTGATGTCTGCCGTACGGCTCTCTCCAGAGGCTCCAAACAAGCGGACGATCCACGCCTTTCCATCGGCGCTGCGGCTGCATTCCTGCACAACTACATCTTTCGGAGTAACGCGCAGCTTCATCCCCGACGACGAGGCTTCTCCCGAAAGCGATACTACGAGTGGCTGTGACAGGCCAGTTGCAAACCGGCTTGATTCTGCTGCGTCATAGCGTGTATGGGGGCGCATCGCGTAACGGAACTCGATCAGCCCCTCCTGATATGCGCGATAGTTGGTTCCCCAATGATTATTGACGGCCCACGAATAGAACTTCTGCGTTGGCTCGATATGCTTTCGCCAGATTTCCGGATGCGTCTGTGAACCAAGCATGGTTGCTGACACTTCTCCAATCTCTACCAATGGCGCGTCGAGCGTTGCCCACGTAACTCCGTGATCTGCATTGGCTACGTCTAGCCAGCGGCCAACAGGAAGCCAGTTTTCACATGATCCAGGCAGTTGGTCGATTTCAGGGCGCATCACCCCGAGCGGAATGTCCATGTAAATCTGGCCGCCGTCTACCGCAAATGGGAACCCGAACTGTAGGCTCTCCTTGGACTGATGCTGAGCAAACTCTCCCCCTGGCCCTCCCTCGCCCGGATGGGGATTGAGAGCCGCGCGTTTCTTATCGATCGTGTTGGAAATCTCAATCCAGTCGGCATAAGCCTTGAGTCGAACTCTACGAACGAGACTTTTACACCCTGGAGCCGAAGACTCTATGCGTAACGTTGCGACGAGCGGTCCGGGTTCTTCAATCGAAATCTGTACAGCGCCACTGGTTTGCAGCTTCGAGGTGTCCTTGCCTTCAAGGAAAAGGTACTGATTAGCGGCCCCATTCTCGCTGACGTCGATGAGGTTTCCAGCGCTGCCATTCCGTCTGAGCTCAATAATATTGCCCGTCTTGCCATCCACTCTGACCTGCACGACGCCATTATCCAGAAGGCCATCGTGAGCGTTAACCTTCTTTGCCGCTCTGCCAGGCACCGATGCTGAAAGGTGAAAACGCGCCGTGCCCAAGGCTGGGATATCCTCTGCGAGAAAGGCGAGTTCTCCAGTCGACAGGCGCTGCGATGGAACCGTTGCTCCGTGCTCATTTTTCACATGATCTTTTCCCAGCGACATCTCCTGGGAGATAGACACCACGTCGGTCCTTGGCCATGAATTCGAATTGTGCACATCGACACTGGAAGATTCCTTTCCCGTTGCATACGCCTGCAGCACACCTTCCAGCAGCTTTCGCGACTGGCTGTTCGCATCGACGGCAAATTGTCGCTTCACCTGCCACTGCTGCGTCACAAACGGATTCTCTGAATCCGAGACACTGTTCCATGCGCCCCACGTGTGTTCGGAATAGAGAAGAACATTTCTCCACGCCTCATGGAAGTCCGCGGCCACATATGCCTTGGGAGCAAGCAAAGCAGCCAGAGTTGTCGCCTGGGTTATGCGCTCTGCAGCCATCCGGCTCATGCTCGTCTCAAGCGCGGATGATCCAGCGCCATCTTCCCAGTACGGCGTGAGGTCGCCCTTGTGCTCTGGAATCTGCGCCCCGTATCGACTCTCAAAAGCGGCGAAGGCATCGCCAGTCCTTGAAATCGTGAACCGAGGCCACTCGTATTCTTCATTCCACTTCTTCACAAACTCGCATATTTCCGGGTCTGGTACGGCGTTGTCTCCATGACCCGACCAGCGAATATACGAGATCTCATAAGGGAACGAAACCGAATCCAATCGCGCCTGGTATTTATTGACCCACTCAGTATCGAGCTTCATGATGTGCGACATCGCATAGCCGGTCCATGGAACCCACAGAAGCACCTTCTCCTTGCCTGAAGGCGACACCCACCAGAATGGCTTGTCCTGCCACTCGACCATGAATGTGCCGATCCGATCGAAAAAATTCGGTGCGGCGGAGAAATATCGAATGCCTGCCTGAGCCATCGCCGTGACGGTTCCCCATGTGTACCCGGGAACGTCACTGATCATCGCCGAGTTGACGCGAACGCCACATCGCTTTCCCAGCTCACCCCCGAAGCGAAACAGCTGCAGCAACTCTTCAGGTCGGCATAAACCAGTCAGCTCATTGGCATACATGCCGTTGATGCCGATCCAACCCTTCTGTACTGCTCTGATCAGCTCATCACATTCCTCCTGGGACTTTCTCCGCAGAAACTGATCGGCGCCCCAGAGCACTTCAAGATTCCAGACGAATCGTGCTCCTTCCGGGTAATTGGCTGTGTTGCGCGCCAGCTCAATTCCCTTGGAGATATTCGCCATCTGTTTCTCGACAACGTTGGCCTGGAGATCCGTGTAGCCAAGATCGTGATGCGAATGAGGCAGAATAAATATCTGCACCTTGCGTACGGGTTCAATCTGAATCTCCGCAGATTTGGAAGTTCCGCCGCACTCATACTCGATTACGGATTTGCGCGTAGCGGCAACCGGATCCACATACGCGAGAAAAGTCTGGGCTCCCACCGGAAGCGTGCGCCGATCGATCTCTCGACCATCCAGGCGCGTTACGCAGACGTCGCCTGCCCCTGCATGCTCGATGGTGATCTGTACCGGCTGAACCAGTTTGCCGTCATGCCGCATTAGTCCTCGAATGGGCAAGGCAAAAGTTGTTTTCTCTTTTGTGTCTTTATCTTGACCGAAGGCCGGTACCTGAGGCTGGAATGAGAGAACTCCGGCGGTGGCTGCAAGTCCCTTAATGACATCACGTCGTTTCATGGGTAATCGAGACTCTCCCTTTTAGCGCTGATGCGTTGAAAATGCTTCGTCGATGCGAACCAATCATGCACGATCTGGCCAGTCCATCGCTCTCCGCAGCGGGAGAACAAACGCAGATCACGAACTGCGGGCGACGGGCCTACGAAGGGAAATCCTATTTCGGAATATGCTCGTTTGTCAACATATCAGTCACATCACAAGACATATATTCCACATTTCACTCACAATGCTTATGAGTGGAGCATGGCCGCCAAAGACACTAGCACTGCCCGAATTCGTAGAGGTCAATGGGGGCTGCACGCATCCCGAATTTCGCGGACGCGGTCATGCGCAGGGCTTGTAGCCTCCGTCACGGCAGTCCCGGCAACCAACGGCCATGCGGCGATACCTTCCGAAGAACGAGGCTATGCGTATGCGTCGCTACTGCATCGACGCTGCGGCAATCAGTGCGTCCAAGGCCGCGGTTTGCCGTGTTGCGTCGCCTGAATCAAAAGGTCCTTGCCAGAGGGCGCCAAATTCATGGTCCGGGTCCTGGTCACGCTTCCAGATGCTGCGCGCATTGGTTTCGGCGAAGTTCTTGTACTTCGGGGCTGGCGCTGTCCGATAAAGAGCCGCTAAATTACGCAGAAAGACGCCCTTGAATTGCGGAGTATCTTTGCCCGAAACTGTCTTTTCCTGAAGAATTCCGGCTGAATTCGAAAGGCCAGCGATTGCGGCGTAAGCGATTGCATTCGCTTCGGTGATCAAAGCCGCATCGGGCGCAGCCTTGTTCAATTCCACGAGACCGCCCAGGATAACGCCCTGGTTATACGTCCACGTGTTCTCGCCATTATTGGCACAGGCATGAGGGTTCTTCGAATTCAGGCCGTCGTTGACCAGATGCTGCGCGTTGATCATCCCAGAGGCATGGAACCAGTGCCATTCGCGCTCTGCCCAGTCGAGATATCGGCGCTTTTCTTTTGGGTCTTGAACGCGATTTGCCAGCGCCGCTGACAGGGTCAGAAAGAGTTCGTTCGTAATGGCGTTCTTATAGGTGTGCTTCTGATCCCACCAGACGCCGCCGTTGCAGGTCTGATCCCATTGGTCGGCGATGTTGGCAAAGATCGCTCCGGCCATTTCTAGGTATTTTTGATCTCCAGTGAGGTCATAGGTATCGGCCCAGGCCAATGCCCACCATCCCTCATCGTCGTAGGAGGCATTCAGAAAATTGTGAGTGTGGTACGTATCGTTTGCATGGAGAAAGGTGTTGTCGATAACGGAAAGATATTTGCGGGAATGGCTGATGCGGGAATAATCGGCGAGTACGGTCATGGCATTGGCCGCGTTCCACCAATCCGTGGGCTGAGCATACAGACCAGTCTTGGCGGAGTACCAATGCTGGAGGGCTTGCAGGCCGTCCGCCGCCATATCTATATATGGGTGGGCGGCGTGTACTTTGGACTGTCCCGTCGCCTGAGCGTTTAGGGAACTTGATGTCAGAAATGGAATGAGAACGAGTAACGACAGAAGGGAGTTGATCCTGCAGCGAGAAGTCATCTCGATGATTCTCTCAAGGATCGGCCAATCTTGTGCTAAAAATACCGGGCGGCGGGATCAGGACATACAGAATCGTGGAGATTTCGGCGCAAAGGGTTTCTTGTCTGCTCCAGAGACCGGTTACCCTTGAATCACTGTATTGTTGCGATTCAACCGCGAAATGCTCGGAGTATCGGCGATGTTCATCACCCGGCCTGCGGCCTTTTCCGCGCTTGGGAGGAAGAGATTCCTTTGCTATACTGGTCGGGTTGCCTCATGCGGAGGTGGCGAAATTGGCAGACGCACAAGCTTGAGGTGCTTGCGCCGCAAGGCATAGGGGTTCAAGTCCCCTCCTCCGCACCAGGATTCTTCCGCGATGCGGTTGATCTGGCTGAGAAAGGCCGGTCAGCGTCGCGAGATTCAGGAAAGTAGTTCCCAAATGCATTTTCTGCTTTATTCCATCATCGCGGTTCACCTGATTGTGTGCCTTTTCCTGATCGGGGTGGTTCTGCTGCAGCAGAGCAAGAGCGCCGATCTCGGCGGTTTCTTCGGCGGCCAGGGTTCACAGACGGCATTTGGACCGCGCGCGGCAGCCAACCTGATGACCAAGCTGACTGCCTGGGCGGCTGCAGTATTCATGCTCACTTCCATGTCATTGACGGTGCTTTATCTGCGCTCATCGGGAGAGGGTTCTTCGGTGCTTTCAGGGATGAAGACCGGGGCGCCAATTTCGGCGCCGGCAAAACCCGGCAAGTAAATCTCTGCACCGCGTCGAGTAACGATGCAAACAAGAGCAGAAAGGGCAGACTGCGGAGTCTGCCCTTTCTGCTCTTGTTTGTGCAGCGGCAACGATTCGCTCTCATAGAATCGAGATATGAGAGCAGATCAAGTGATTCTTGAAACCTTCCCTGTTGGGCCGCTGCAGTGTAACTGCACGCTTCTCGGCGATCCGATGGCTAAAGAAGCAATCGTGATTGATCCGGGCGACGAAATCGATCGCATTTATCACCGGTTGACCGGGCATGGTTTGAAACTCAAGCAAATTCTGATTACTCATGCTCACATCGATCACGTGGGAGGAGCCCTCAAATTAAAGCGGCTTACCGGAGCTCCGATCCTGCTGAACGAAAACGATCTGCCTCTCCTGGAAATGATGAACGAACAGGCAGATTGGCTGGGAGTAGAAACACCCGAGGTCACTGCCCCGGACGAGGTTCTCAAAGATGGAATGAAAGTGGGCCTCGATCACTACAAGGCCCATGTACTGCATACGCCGGGGCACACGCAGGGTAGCGTTTGCCTATACTTCAAGCCCCTGGAACTTCTGGTGGCGGGCGACACGCTCTTTGCCGGGAGCATTGGTCGGACAGACCTGCCGGGAGGAAATGGGAAGCAGATTTTGGAGTCGATCCATCACAGGTTGCTGGTGTTGCCGGAAGAAACATGCGTGCTGCCGGGGCATGGGCCGCTCACCACGATTGGCGAAGAAAAACTTCGGAATCCGTTCCTGATCTGAGTAGTGCCCTTCTCTCGGGCCTGGTTTGGCCATTGACGTGCGCCGCAGGAGGGGGATACCTCTGTGTTTTTCTCTTCTTTTTTGCCTCGTAAACATCTTTGAATCAAGGAGATGCCACGTTCCTTCATGGCGCGTTATGGCGCGATTAGCGCTGCTTTTGGTGCATATTATGACGTGCTTTTTCAGTACTCCTGAATCGTTCCGGCAAGTTTGACAGCCTACTTCCACCTTCCGTTCCTTATTTCTATTTTGCAGTTTGCGGGGTTAATTCCACGCAAACGACGTATTTCCCGGACGCCACGTGAGTGGATTTCTCTCGGGGAAAAATCCACTCGACCGTCGCGCTTGGCTCCATCGCGGTTGAAATTGCGTCTTCGTTATTTCCCGCCGGCCGGAGCGGCTGTTTTCAGCGCCTCGGTTGCGGAATCAATGATTTTGCTTTCGTTTTCAAGCACGTTGCCGACGGAGATGGTTGAGGAGTCAGCAATTGACCATTTGCGCTGCTCGATGGCTTCGCGGACGGCTGGCAGCGTCTTCACTCCGTAGCCGGTGTATGCGCCGGGAGCGTAGAGCTGGTGCTTGAAGTAGCTGCGCCCTGGCAGTCCTTTCGGATCGAAGTAGCCGCGTTCGGTCTGCATCAGGATCTGGTTCACCTTATCAATCGAAGGCGAATCAAGCGATTCTCCGCCGCGAGCCCCGGCAGCCCTGAAGGCGGCCTCATAACCATGCGCACTCAAGGTCAATGCCGCTGTGCCGTTTTCAAGTGGGGCAAAGTTGAGGAAGGGCGGGAGATCCTCATGTTTTGGAGCAGCGATCGGGTTCTTGGGGTCTGAGGTAGCCGAGAAAACGCCTTCGTCGATCTCCTTGTCCTTCTCCGAAATCTCGTCCTGTTCGCTCTTCAGCAAGGATTTCACTTGGTCGACATAGGTACCAACGGTTTCCGCGGTGTTGGCGAAGTTGTACGGAAGCAGCTCGGCATCGGCCATGCGCATCATGGCGGAGCCGGCGAACTGCGCAAGTGCCCGGCCGTAGACGAAATCCGTGTCCTCGAAGTGGGTATACCAATAGAAGTCGTCGTAGATGGAGTGATATTGACTGCCGCGGTCTTCGCCGCCGAAGCCGAGGTCGAGTGAGGGAATACCGGCGAAGTCCTGGAACGAGACGTAGTCCGATCCGTCACCGAGCGCGCCGAGACGGAGATCGGGCCGGTTGCGGGCTTCTGCACGTTCGGCGCCGTGGGCGCGCGAGATCTCAAGCAGCCGCCGGCGCTCGAGAATCGAAATTCCCTTCTCGGGGTCCTTGACATCCGCTGCCACTCCGTTGATGAAGTGCTCGAGGCCGTGCGAGCCTTCGAGGAAGGCGTAACCGCGACCGTTGGAGTCGCTGTTGAGGTACATCACAGCTTTCTGCTTGAGCTCGTCAACGTGGGTTTCAACCCATTCGGTAGATCCGAGCAGGCCAGGCTCTTCGCCATCCCAGACGCAATACACGATAGTGCGTCGCGGTTTCCAGCCCTGCTTGAGAAGCTCGCCAAGGGAACGGGCTTCTTCGAGTTCGGCAGATGCGCCCGAGATGGGATCGGAGGCTCCGTTGACCCAGGCGTCGTGGTGGTTGCCGCGAATGACCCACTCGTCGGGCTCGGTGCTGCCGGGAATTTTGGCAATCACGTCGTAGAGAGTCTTGATGTCCCAGTTGGAGTACATCTTCATGTGGACTTTGGCCGCGCCGGGGCCGATGTGATAAGTCAGCGGAAGTCCGCCACGCCAGCTTGCGGGAGCGACCCGGCCGGTGATGGCCTGGAGCAGCGGCGTTGCGTCGGCGTAGGAGATCGGGATTACCGGAATCTTGGTGATGATAGGGGTGTCCTTGATTGCCAGGCGCTTGGCATCTTTTGTAGCCCCGACTCCCGGGGTAAGAGGATCGCCGGGAAAGTCCGTATCGTTTACGCCGCCGCGCTGAACGCCATCTTTGGGGCGGCCTGCGCCTTTGGGATAGGAATCGGAAACACCATAACCGTCATTCGCCGGGTCGGAGTAAATGATGCAGCCGACGGCTCCGTGTTCGGCGGCGACTTTTGGCTTGATGCCGCGCCAGGCAGCGCCATAGCGGGCTATGACCACTGCTCCTTTGACGGAAATGCCGAGGCGGTCGAGCTCTTCGTAATCCTCGCGCGTGCCGTAATTCACGTAAACCAGCGGACCGGTCACGTCTCCATCGGCCGAATAGGCGTTGTAGGTTGGAAGCTGCTCCGATGTCTGGTTTGAGGTCGGGTCTTCGGGGATGGCCGGTTCCTTGAGCGACGCTGTAAATTTAGTCGGCTCGATCAGCTCTACAAGGCGTTCTTTGGGTGTTGGGAATAGAACATAGAAATTCTCGATCTGAGCGTCAAAACCCCATTCCTTGAATTTAGAGAGCATCCACTCGGCGTTGTCCTTGTCATAGGGCGAGCCGACATGGTGCGGACGCGCGGAGAGCCGGCGCATGTTTTCGCGGATGGTGTCTGGCTGCGGAAGGGCGCGAAACTTCTCTTCCCACGAGCGCTCGGCGTCGGAGGCCGAGCGCGAATATCCATCGAGCGAAGGCGTTGCATGCGAAGCTTCGCCGGACTGCTGGGCGACCGCCAAGGAGGGTGGGAACATCAGGCTGGGGATGAGAGTGGGAGTCAAGACGAAGGCAAGCAGCCGGGAACGGATCATCGTTTCTCCAAAAGCAACTGGGTTGATTTCAGGAGCGCACCGGAACGTGGGAACGCGTCGTGCGGGCCTTAAGGCTATTCCGGATGGGAACCAGTATAGACGCCCGGGAATGGCGGAGACCTCTAAATCGTTGCAGACCAAGTCATCCCTCTTTGGCACACGCCGGACGAATTTTCTGCCGCGACTTGAAACGGTCTGCGGATGCCCTGCACTACTGGTGAGTAAGCCCAAATCCGCAGTCGCAATCGGTAATGCTTGCGTTCGATTTCGATATTGACGATATCCGAGTCCCGTCCAGACTTCCGGATTTTCTAAAAGGTTGGGCTAAATACAGGCCAGTGGGGCCTTCTCCGTCCAGCGGCTCCCCGAGATTGCGATATGCGTTGGGTGTTATGCAAGAAAGTTTGAAACGAATAGAAGACTCCCGCGATGGAGTTGATTTCGACAGTGCCGGGGCTCTACATCCAGGGACGCGGGCGTCGAAGCGAGTCGTTTTCTATCTGTGCTTCCTGAGTCTTTGGCTGACCGTGCTGGTGGCGATCCTCACTTTGAATGAGTGGTTTGCCCTCATCATTCAGAGGCTTGCGCTATCGGGTTCCCTGCTGCCGCTGGCCAAAAAACAGCAGGTCAGCGCGTTGTCCGGTGAGCCAGCTGAACTTTCGGAAGGATACGAGTCATGTTCGCTGGAGAGAGCAGCAACCAGTTAGCAACGGGTGAGAAACGGGAGGGCAAAACCATGAACCTGATGTATTACGGCTTCGCATCGGTCAGTGTGCGGGGACCAGCGACGGGACAGCTTTACCACTTCTCAAGAACAAACCCAGTGCAAGCAGTGGATGCAAGGGATGCGAGATCAATCTTAAAAACCAGACTATTTCGGCGGATTCGATGATGCAGTTAGAAATGCAAGCTGAAATGCGAAAGAAGCCTCGTCTCGGAGTACCGGGCAAGGAGCACGGCAACGCCAAAGGCGTTGACCAGTCTCACACGCAGGGTACGGGGCGCGAATGCGCGATGCTATACTTGCGGCCTAAACGATATGCGGAGCCTGTCTTGGAATTTTGCACGTTCGATGCTGCATATATAGACAACCTCTGCGCGGAAGATCGCCGGACGCAGGATCATTTTGTCAGGTACTTCACGGCACTACTGGAGCTGAAGCTGCGCTCACGGCTCAATTCCCCGCAGGCAGTCGAGGATGTACGGCAAGAGACGTTTGCGCGCGTGCTGAAGGTGCTGCGCAAAGACGGCGGACTGCGTCAGCCGGAGCGGCTTGGCGCCTTTGTCAATACGGTCTGCAATAACGTGCTTTTCGAACACTACAGGTCTTCGTCCAAAAGCCAGTCGCTGGACGAAGAAGGTCAACCGGAGTTGCCGGCCACGGGTGCAAGCGCGCTCGATATCGCGTCTTCGAAACAATTGAGCGGCAAGGTGCGGGAGATTCTGCTGAAGCTTCCTCATAAGGATCGCCGCCTGCTGAAGGCAGTCTTTTTGGATGAGCGCGATCGAGACGACGTTTGCCGGGAATTTGGGGTAGATCGCGAGTATTTGCGGGTGCTTCTGCACCGGGCTAAGCAGGAATTCAAGGGTGAATATTTGAAGCGAATGGGAAATCCACTCGCGTTAGGAATGAATGCATAATGTGTGGGAAACGATTCCATCACGCGGCACACTATCCAATGGAACGGAATGGAGCTGGGACGAGGTTGCGAGGTTAAAGGCCTATGGATCACAGCGAAGCCGTAAATGCGATGATGGCAGAACGATATTTGTTGGATGAGCTGTCGCCCGATGAGCGCGACGCTTTTGAAGAGCACTTTTTTGACTGCACCGAGTGTGCAATCGACGTACGGGCGGGAGCTGCTTTTGTGCAGGAAGCGAAGGCGCAATTGCCCGGATTAACCCTGGAGGCGGCGCCACGGGCGCAAGCCGCCAAATCGCCGGTGAGAGATAGCGACTCCTGGCTGGACCGGTTGCGGCGGCTGTTCTCGTCGCCGCTGGTGGCCGGGCCGGTGTTTGCCGCTCTGATTGCCGTGGTTAGCTATCAGAACCTGGTGACGGTGCCTGGTTTGCGGACGGCGGCGGAAGAGCCACGTCTTTTGGCTCCCGTTGCACTGCATGGGGCTACCCGCGGCGAACGGGTGACGATCGACGCAGATCGCAACGCGGGCGTCGTTCTGATGGTCGATATTCCGGTGAAACCAGAAATCACGAGCTATTCGTTGGCATTGACCGATCCGCGGGGTAAACTTGCGTGGACGCAGAATGTATCTGGTGACGCCGTAGTGGCTCAAGGCGACACATTGTCGCTGGTGATTCCGGGCTCGGGGCTGCAGACAGGTATTTATTCGCTGCGGATTTCGGGCGATTCGGGAGCCGGGACGTCGACGAACCTGGAACAGATGAGCCTGGCAATCCAACTCCGAAATTAAACGCACTCAGTAAGAGTGGAGGAAAGAGAAAGCGGCATGGCTGATTCGGTTGAACGCACCCACCTTTATCACGCCGAGGCATCGGCTCTCAGCGGCCGGCTGCAACTGCCGTTCGATCTGGAAATTGAACAGCCGGCCTCTGTAGAACTGCCTCAAAAGGGCGGGTATCTCACGCAGCGCGGGCTGGACTACCGGCTGGGCTCGGCTATCTCTTACAAGCACGCGTATACGCATGTGGCCGGCAACAAAGAGGTAAAGCCGGACCATGGCTGGAATACGCTGGCGACCTCGGTGATTGAGGGATTTAACGTGCTGGAGGTGGTGACCGCCGATCGGATTGTTGCGCAGATCGGGGCGGATTACCCGCCGGAGGGGCATGTCCCGACGGTGACTTTTCTTGGCTCGCGCTTCGAAAATCTCCGCATTGCAGGCCATCCGGTCGAGCTGGATTTGAATTTCAGCATTGTCGGTGACAAGCCTGAGAGCGATGCGCCGTATACGGATCCGTCGAGCTCTGGTCTACTGGGCCGCGCTGCGGCGCAGCATGGGCGAGTGCGCGACCTGCACAAGGATTATAAGAACCCTATTGACGGATTGCTGGAGCGGTTTCATCTGCTGCCGGAAAAACCGACGAAAGGTGAGGGAGACGAGGAGAGCATCGAGTGCTCACTCGTGAACCAGGCTGCGGGGCCGTTTCCGGGGACGTGCTTTGGGCATGTGATTCATGTGCCCCACTTCGGGACGATCTATCTTGCGGTGCTGAAGGTTCGCCACCACAATTTCCTGAAAAAGGGCCGGTCGCCGCAGCTTACGCACTTTGAGCTGAGGATGATCGATATCGATATGGGGTGCATTGGGAGTGGGAAGGTTGGCGGCCCGGTGGCGGTTACGAATGGAGGATCTAGCAATTAGTTCTGGTCTAAACGGTCTATGATGGAATCCATTACGGAGTGGATTCCCAAGGCCTTGTGCGGACCGATACTACTATCACGTGGTTCCAAATCAATTTGGGAGTTAAACAGGCGGTCGTCAAGAACGATGCCTCCACGAAACGTCTGCTTCCGTTGTCGCCGACAGACCCTTCGTTCGGAATATCAAAGCGTGCGTTGATACTTGCCTTTGGTTCCTTGTTGCTACTACTGCCGCTTCGCGACTCCAACCCCTCCCCCTCAAAATCTGCTTACCACGAGTCAAAGAAACTTTTTGAGCAAGGCTATCTGGTTAAAAGCCAGCAATTGCTGGAGACATGGCTCAAGAACGCCCAAAGCCGTGATCCGATGCTGGCATCGCAATTCGAACTTCTTGACGCTCAAGTTCTGGCCAAACGCGGACTGTACAACAGAGCTTACGCAGTGTTGCGCGAATATCCATTGGCAAGTGTTCAACCCGATGAGCGAATAAACGAGCTGGCAATTGAGAGTTCAATCGAAATTGGACTCAACAAAGAGTCCGCTGCCGAAAAAACACTTACAGAAGCTAAATCTCTTTGTCAGCCTCCCATTTACGCTGCGTGTGGCGGGATTTTAACTGCTCAGGGAATTATCGAAGTTAATCGGGGAAACATCGCAAAGAGCAGAAAAATATTCCTCGATACCTTACACTTTGCACGTTTCCACAATGACAATTGGCTCGAGGCCACCGCGTTGTTGAACCTTGGGTGGGCCGAATTGCAAATTGAGAATTACGGTGAAGCGGTCGATTGGCTGGAACGTGCATACACCATGTCAAGTGCCAATCAATATCAGGATCTCGCGCAGCGCGCTTCGGGAAATCTTGGATGGGCTTACTTCGGTCTGGGTGACTCAGATCGAGCCTTACCCCTTTTCCTGGAGGCAGAAAAGCGTGCCACTGCGATAGGAAATATCGGGTGGCAAGTGAAATGGTTGACTACTGCCGCGTATGTATATCGCGATCAAGGCCAACTCGATGAAGCACTCGCCACTTCACGTCATGCGCTTGAGATAGCCACTCAGATCGGCAATCAGGGAGACATCCTCAATATCCTGGAAGACCTGGCTCATCTGTCCATAGAAACTGGCGATCTCAATGCCGGCGCGCGTTATATCGATCAAGCTGCACCGCTGTCTCGCACTAGCGGCAATGAACTGGACATAGCATATGTGAACCTGGCACGAGGAAAGCTGGCCGCGGCACGGCACGAAGATTCGCAGGCCGAATCTCTATTTCGGGAGGTTGAAGGCGATCCGGCCAGTCAGGTCTCTAAACGGTTTGCGGCTGAGCACGAACTGGCGCTTCTCTATCAGAAGGAAAATCGCCCTGTGCAGGCGGAGCAGACGTATCGCACGGCGCTCGCGACCTTTGAGGGGGCGCGGCAGCAGCTCAAGAATGACGACTCCAAGCTGCCGTTTGTGGCTAACGCCAAGAGCATCTACGACGACTATGTGCACTTCCTTGTCACGCAGAACAAGTGCGATCTGGCCCTGATGACGGCGGACCAGAGCCGCGCCAGGACGCTTGCGCAGGGCCTGGGCATGATGACGGAGGGTAAGGGTTTTCGCCCCGCCGCAGTTTCTGCTCAGGCGGTAGCGCGGAAGACCGACGCGACCCTGCTGTTTTACTGGCTCGGGGAGCGCCAGTCGTACCTCTGGGCGGTTACTCCGCGGGAGACGGCGATGTTCGCTCTGCCGGGGGAGAAAGAGATTAGTCCCCTGGTGGAGCGCTACGACAGAGATCTGCTTGGCGCGGCAGACCCCGTCGAGTCAGGCAATTCGGCCGGTGAGCAGCTCTACCGGATGCTGCTGAAGCCCGCCGAGAAGCTGATCGGCCCGGAGGGGCGAGTGATGCTAATGACGGATGGGCCGCTAAGCCGCTTGAACTTCGAGGCGCTCATTGTTCCGGCCGATGCCAAGGGGCGCAAAGCGCATTACTGGATCGAAGATGCGACCGTGAGCTCGGCGCCGTCGATCTCAATGCTGGCCGGAGGGCTGGCTGAGCACTCGACTGGGCGGGAGAGCAACGCGAGACTTCTGCTGCTCGGGAATCCGCAATCGCCGAGCGTGGACTATCCCAACCTGCCCTATGCAGGGCAGGAAATGGCGGAGATCGAGAAGCGCTTTGGACATGCGGGCGAAGTGATTTATGCCGGCCCACAGGCGACTCCGCAGGCCTACCTGAGCAGCAAGCCGGAAAGATTTCCTTATATCCATTTCGTCTCGCACGGGGTTGCGAGCCGCATGGACCCTCTGGACTCGGCGATTATCCTCTCGCGGCCTGGGTCGGGCGATGAGGACTCGTTCAAGCTCTATGCACGGGAGATCATGCGGCATCCAATTCAGGCCCGTCTGGTGACCATCTCCGCCTGCTACGGAAGCGGAACGCGGGCGTATATGGGTGAAGGTCTGGTAGGGCTCTCCTGGGCGTTTCTGCGGGCGGGCGCACAACGGGCTATCGGAGCTCTATGGGAGGCCAGCGACCGGTCAACACCTGAACTGATGAGCGCGCTCTATGATGGTTTGGAAGCCGGGCAGACACCCGCCGCAGCTCTCAGGAACGCAAAGCTGACCTTGCTTCATGCCGGCGGCAACTTCCGAAAGCCTTTTTACTGGGCAGCTTTTCAGCTTTACACACGCGTGTAATTCATCATCTGAATCATCGATCCTCACCACAATGTTGTGCCCCTGCAAAACGTCTTCGTCGTGAGGGGCCTTGTCACAGAGGCAAGGAGATGAAGATTTTGACGAAATCTACGATGTCGGGATTGCAGGTATATATTTCCGAGTCGATTTAGTTAAGATGTCTCTTGGCCCTCCGGGTTGGAATTGCAACTTTGGATGGCTATTCCTGCGTCAACAACTCGTGGACATTTATCGGGACCCCAACAGCAGTATTCCGTGTCGGGGAGAGAGCGCTCTAAGCCTAATCGAATGAACAATCAAGAAACTTTAGGACCAGATCACCAACTTCCTGCGCCCGGAAAGGCTCCCAAACGCAGCCTGGGTGTACGCATTTTTGTGTGGACGGCAATTCTCCTTATCTTTGCCGCTGCGTTTGTGTTGATTCTGCGGCAGAAACACACAGCCGACTCCGGCGCTGCCCGGCGAGGCGCGGGCGGAACGGTCACCGTGACTTCTGCCAAGGCCACCAAAGGGGATATCGGAGTTTACCTGAATGCGATCGGGACAGTGACGCCGATTTTTACCGCCACGATCACAAGCCAGGTCAACGGGATCATCACGAACGTCGGCTACCGCGAAGGCCAATTCGTGAGCAAAGGAGACCCGCTGATTGAGATTGATCCGCGCCCCTACCAGGCGACTCTGGCACAGGCCCAGGGAACGCTTGAACGGGACCAGAGCGTGCTGGCACAGGCGAAGATGGACCTGGCGCGATATCAGGTTGCGTGGTCCCGTAACGCGATTCCGAAGCAGACCCTGGACGATCAGGAAAAGCTTGTCCTTCAGGACGAAGGCACAGTCAAACTGGACCAGGGAACCGTTCAGTACGATCAGGTTCAGCTGGGCTATTGCCATATCGTTGCGCCCGTCTCGGGCAAGGTTGGTCTTCGCCTGGTAGATCCGGGAACGTGGTGCAGTCCAACAGCACGACACCGCTGGTAGTCATCACTCAAATGCAGCCGATGACGGTAGTCTTCACGATTCCGGAAGATAACCTGCCGCAGGTGCAGCCTCACCTTCGGGGACGGCAGCGTCTGACTGTGACTGCCTACGATCGCACTGGAGACAATCTGATTGCCAAAGGCACACTCTTGACCCTGGACAATTTGATCGACACCACAACGGGAACGGTCAAGGCCCGGTCTATTTTTGCCAATCACGACAACGCTCTCTATCCCAACCAATTTGTAAACACGAGACTCCTTGTAGAGACACTGCATGACCAAACCCTGCTGCCGACGTCCGCGATTCAATACAACGGTACCGCTGCGTTCATTTACGTGATCAAGAACAAAGTGGCTCACATGGTGAGCGTGAAACCCGGCGTAACAGACAACAACATCACCGCTGTGGCTCCGGAAAAATCAGGCGAGCTCCAAGAAGGCGACATCGTGGCCGACAGCAGCTTTGACAAGCTGGAGGATAATGCCAAGGTTGTCCTCTCCAAAGAGGCTTTGCCGGAGACCACTTCAGGGAGTAGCGCTCCTTGAGCCCATCGCGTCCGTTTATTCTTCGCCCAGTCGCGACGTCCCTGCTGATGGCGGCAATCCTGCTGGTCGGATTGGTGAGCTATACACAGCTACCGGTGTCGGCTCTGCCGGAAGTGGACTATCCCACTATCCAGGTGGTGACGTTCTATCCGGGCTCGAGCCCCTTCGTGATGGCGACGACTGTAACTGCGCCGCTTGAGCGCCAGTTTGGCGAACTGCAGGGATTGAGTCAAATGACATCGACGAGTTCCGGCGGCTCGTCGATCATCGTGTTGCAATTCAATCTGTCACTCGACATCGATATCGCTGAAGAGGAGGTGCAATCGGCGATTAATTCGGCGCAGAGCTTCCTGCCTGCGAACCTGCCTGCACCACCTATCTACAACAAGACAAACCCTGCCGACGCGCCCATTCTCACGCTCGCGATCACGTCGAAATCGTTGCCGTTATCGGAGGTCGAAGACCTTGTGGACACAAGGCTGGCTCCGAAGATTTCGCAGCTTGCCGGAGTTGGCCTGGTCAGCATCAGCGGAGGGCAAAAGCCCGCGGTTCGTATTCAGGCCAACCCCCAGGCGCTTTCAGCGTACGGACTGAATCTTGAGGATCTTCGGACGGCGCTTACGCAAGCAAGCGTGAATGCAGCAAAGGGCAACTTCGATGGCCCGCGGCAGGACTATCAGATTGACTCGAACGATCAATTAGTAACCAGCGCCGACTATAGGAATGTCGTCGTTGCCTATCGCAATGGCTCTCCAGTGATGGTGACCGACGTTGCCCACGTTATCGACAGCATTGAGAACAGCACCCAGGCCGCGTGGATGAATCAGACACCCGCTGTCATTCTCAACGTGAGAAGGCAGCCCGGCGGCAACACTATTACGGTAGTTAAAAGCATCAAGCGTCTGCTGCCTCAGCTAGAAGCGAATTTGCCTCGTGGCATCGACATCACCACGCTCACCGACCTGACAACACCCATTCAGGCATCGGTGAATGATGTGGAGTTCGAACTCGCGTTGACCGTCGCGCTGGTCGTGATGGTGATCTTTCTGTTTCTTCGCAGCCTGTATGCCACGATTATCCCGAGCGTCGCTGTACCTCTTTCACTCGTTGGCACGTTGGGTGCGATGTACGCGCTGGGATACAGCCTGGACAATCTGTCCCTGATGGCTTTAACCATTTCGACCGGCTTCGTCGTGGACGATGCGATCGTCATGGTCGAAAATATTTCCCGATTTCTGGAAGAAGGCGATCCCCCGCTGCAGGCTGCACTGAAAGGCGCTGAGCAGATCGGTTTCACCATCGTATCGCTGACCGTATCGCTCATCGCGGTGCTGATACCACTGCTTTTCATGGGCGATGTCGTAGGACGTCTCTTCCGCGAGTTTGCTGTCACTCTTGCTGTGACAATCGTTGTCTCAGCGGTCGTTTCGCTAACGCTCACTCCGATGATGGCGTCGCGGATTTTGCGACATAATCCCGAAGCACAACAAGGCCGCCTCTACCGCGCTTCAGAGGGTGTCTTCGAATCGATGATTGCGTTTTATGGGCGCACGCTCAAGGTCGTATTGGATTTTCAGGGAACCACCCTTGTCGTCGCTCTGGCAACCTTAGTACTGACTATCATCCTGTATATCATTATCCCGAAAGGCTTCTTTCCTGTTCAGGATACGGGCGTAATTCAGGGCATCTCGCAGGCTAACCAAACGATCGGCTCTAAGGATATGGCGGCGAAGCAACAGGATCTGGCCAGAATTATCCTTCAGGACCCTGCGGTTGAAAGTCTCTCGTCCTTCATCGGAGCCGATGGCACCAATACGACCCTGAACAGCGGACGAATGTCCATCAACCTGAAGCCTCTCAAGGACCGGAACTTGAGCGCTTCCGACGTGATTCGCCGGCTGCAAAAGAAACTGGCGCATGTTCAGGGCATCCAGCTCTTCATGCAGCCTGTACAAAACATCACGATCGACGACCGGGTAAGCCGCACTCAGTATCAGTACACATTAGAAGACCCTGACCAGAACGAGCTGGATCAGTGGACTAACCAGTTTGTCAATAAGTTAAAACAATTGCCGGAACTTGAGGACGTCGCTACGGATCAGCAGTTGGGCGGCTCAGCCATATCCCTGGTAATCGATCGCGTAACGGCTTCACGTCTGGGAATTACGCCGACCACTATCGATAACACTCTGTATGACGCGTTTGGCCAACGCCAGATCAACACCATGTACACGCAGCTCAACCAGTATCATGTCATTCTTGAGAGCCAGCCGAAATTCCAACAAGATCCGCATATCCTGGATCATCTATATGTACAGAGCAACTCATCCTCGGGTGTCTCGGGAGCTCCAGCCTCATCGAGTTCATCCGCTGGATCCACTTCGGCTGGGTCGAACGCGCTCACTTCTACAGCCAAATACACTCCGTCTGCGGGAACCATGACGGCTCCAGCAGGTGTACTTTCGACCTCAGCGGGATCGAGCACCAGCACTACCTCAGCGACCAGCTCGACCATGAGCAATGCTGTGCCGTTCAGCGCGTTTTCACACTTCGAGAAAACCACCGAACCGTTATCCATAACGCATCAAGGTCAGTTCCCTGCGATCACAGTTTCGTTTAATCTCGCACCACACGCGTCGCTTGGAGGGGCCATTTCGGACATAACTAAAGTGCAGAAAGATATGCACATGCCGATGAGCCTCCAGGCTGATTTTCAGGGAACCGCAGCGTCATTTCGCAATTCGCTGTCGAATATGCCGCTCTTGATTCTGGCCGCCGTCGTCACTGTGTACATTGTGCTTGGCGTTCTGTACGAAAGCTTCATCCATCCGATCACCATTCTTTCGACGCTTCCCTCTGCCGGCGTGGGAGCCTTTCTGTCACTGATCATATTCGGGCAGGATCTCAGTGTAGTGGCGATCATAGGTTTGGTGCTGCTTATTGGGATTGTGAAGAAGAACGGCATCATGATGGTGGACTTTGCTCTTGAGGCAGAGCGCAAAGACGGCAAGAGTGCGACCGACGCCATCTACGAAGCATGCCTTCTGCGCTTTAGACCGATCATGATGACGACGATGGCGGCTCTGCTAGGCGGCATTCCGCTGGCTTTTGGCACGGGCATCGGCTCGGAACTTCGCCGTCCTCTGGGTATTGCCATGGTTGGTGGATTGCTGGTCAGCCAGGTATTGACCCTCTATACCACCCCCGTCATCTACATCTTTTTCGACAATCTCGCACATCGTTTTGCCAATAAGCGCAACGAAGAAATAGAAGGCAACGGTCCGCACGGAAACGAACCAATGCCGGAGCAGGCATGAACATATCCGCGGCTTTTGTACGCAGACCAGTCGCGACGACACTGCTGACGATTGCAATTGCGATCGCCGGAGCAATTGCGTTTCAGGTGCTGCCTGTTTCGCCTCTGCCGCAGGTCGATTTTCCAACAATCTCAGTTGGAGCTGGATTGCCTGGAGCGAGTGCCGAAATAATGGCATCCTCAGTCGCCACACCGCTGGAGCGTCAGTTCGGTCACATCGCTGGTGTTACGGAGATGACTTCGTCCAGTAGTTTAGGAACGACGTCCATCACCATTCAGTTTGACTTGAGCCGAGATATCGATGGAGCCGCTCGTGACGTAGAAGCTGCGATCAACGCAGCACGTACCTATCTTCCTGCAAACCTGCCTTCAAATCCGACATATAGAAAAGTCAATCCTGCCGATTCCGCGATCATGATCATGGGTCTAACCTCAGACAAATACGGTCCCGACAAGATGTACGACGCGGCGTCTACTATCATTCAGCAGAAAATGTCGCAAATAGCTGGCGTGGGGCAGGTAAATGTTGGCGGCGGCGCACTTCCTTCCGTGCGTGTGGAGGTGAATCCAACCAAGCTGGCCAGCTATGGCCTTGCAATGTCCAATATTCAGCAGGTATTGAGTGCCCAGAATTCGGACCTTGCGAAGGGACAAATCTCAGACGGCAATACAACAGCCGATATCGTGGCGAACGATCAGATTTCGCATGCGGCGGATTACAAACCTCTCATTGTCGGTTACAACAACGGAGCTGCGATCCGATTGTCTGATGTAGCCGATGTTATCGACTCAGTACAAAATGTACGCGCCGGCGGGTACCTGAACGGAAAGCGCGCCGTGATGCTTTTCATTTACCGGCAGCCTGGCGCAAACATCATCGACACTGTCGACCTGATCAAGTCGCAGCTGCCTTCTATCGAAGCCTCAATTCCTAAAGGCATTGATTTCGCCATAGTTGAAGACCGAACAGTAACGATCCGAGCCTCAGTTTCCGAAGTAGAGCGAACCTTGATGGTATCGGTCGTGCTGGTGATCTTCGTTGTATTTGTATTCCTGCGCCGTGTCCGCGTAACCCTGATTCCCGCGGTTTCTGTCCCTGTATCACTGATCGGCACCTTTGCTGTGATGTACCTGCTTGGCTACAGCATCGACAATCTTTCGTTGATGGCTCTGACTATCTCCACAGGATTCGTTGTAGACGATGCCATCGTGGTGATGGAAAACATTACCCGGCATATTGAATCAGGCATGGATCCGATGGGAGCGACGTTGCGAGGCGCGAAAGAGATCGGATTCACGGTCTTTTCCATCAGCATGTCTCTCGTTGCGGTCTTCATTCCGATCCTTCTGATGGGCGGCATCGTCGGTAGACTCTTCCGTGAATTTGCAGTGACGTTATCGACTGCGATCCTGGTCTCGATGATCATATCGCTCACGACGACGCCGATGATGTGCGCTCACATCCTGAAGAATGAGAAAGATCTGAAGCACGGTAAGGTGTATCACTTTACCGACCGCGTCTTTGAGTGGCAACTTTCCATCTATCGAAAAACACTCCACTGGACACTCGATAACTCCGCATTGACCCTGACAGTATTAGTGCTCGTCATTTTCCTGAACGTAGTTCTTGTGCTGAAATTGCCGAAAGGATTCTTCCCGCAACAAGATACTGGGATTCTGGCTGGCGGTGTGCGAGGCCCACAGGATTCATCTTTCCCGTCGATGTACACCGCAATCCGCCAGATAGCGGGAGTGATCAAGGAGGATCCAGCAGTACAAAATGTGGTTGCGTTTACCGGGGGCGGAGGCGCTACCAATGGTGGCTTCATTTTCATGTCTCTCAAGCCTCTCAACGAACGGAAAATCAGCGCTCCTGAAATCATCAACCGGCTCCGCCCGAAACTAAATCGATTACCTATCGCTTCGGCCTTTCTTCAGGCAGCACAGGATCTGCGCATCGGCGGCCGCTCAAGTAGTGCGTTGTATCAATACACGATTCAAGCAGACAATCTAACTGACCTGCAAAAGTGGGGACCACGTCTGCTTGAGGAGATGAAGCGCCTTCCTGGGCTTCAGGACGTGAATTCAGACCAGCAAGATGGTGGACTTGACGAATACGTCACCTTTGATCGTGTCAAGGCAGCGCGGCTTGGCTTAACTGCTCAATCCTTAGACAGTGGACTGTACAGCGCATTCGGACAATCAGAGGTTTCGGTAATTTATACGCAGTTAAATCAGTACTACGTTGTATTGGAAGTTGCGCCGAAGTACTGGCAAAGCCCTGAAGGGCTCAGGAACATCTACTTCCACCCTTCCGGAAGCGATAGCAAAACATCAACGGGCAACGTTCCTCTCTTCAGCCTGGCGACCCGGCACGAAACGACAACTCCCCTATCGTTGAATCACACGGGATTATTTCCGTCGGTGACGGTATCGTTCAACCTGGCACCCGGCCTGTCGATGAGCGATGCAACGCTGGAAGTCGAACAGATGCAGCAACGGCTTGGCACGCCGACCACGATTCATGGTTTCTTTGCGGGCACGCTTCTTGCCTATCAGCAATCTTTGGGCACTGAGCCTCTACTCGTATTGACGGCATTGCTGGCGGTTTATATCGTTCTGGGAATTTTGTATGAAAGTCTGGTTCATCCTCTGACCATCATTTCAACGCTACCCTCGGCGAGCGTAGGAGCTATGCTCGCCCTGATGCTCTTCAAGGTTGATTTGAATGTCATCTCCATCATCGGCATCGTGCTGCTGATCGGCATCGTAAAAAAGAACGCCATCATGATGATTGACTTCGCCCTACAAGCAGAGCGCGAGGGTGGGAAAACAACAGAAGAAGCCATCTTCGAAGCATGTATGCTGCGCTTCCGCCCAATTCTCATGACCACAACCGCCGCGCTCTTTGGCGCGTTGCCCCTGGCGTTTGGAACAGGGACAGGTTCAGAGCTTCGACGTCCGCTAGGAATCACAATTGTAGGCGGTCTTATTTTCAGCCAACTGCTTACCCTTTACACCACCCCCGTGGTTTATCTCACTTTCGACAAGATTCGTCTGCGAATGCTGGGCAAAGAACGCGATACATTCCACGTGGATCCTGAACCCTCACCCGCAGATTGATTTCTATTGATGGAAGCACATGTCATGACGAGATTTCGAAACAAACTCGTATACCTTCCCACCGCAGCGGCGCTTCTGTTGACGGCGTGCCGCGTGGGTCCTCACTATCACCAACCGGCAGCCACCATGCAGGCGCCTCCACCCGTCTACAAGGAGTCGCCCGACCAGCATCCGGACGAGACGCAGGTGTGGAAGACTGCTCAGCCGCAGGACGCGATGCTCCGCGGCAAATGGTGGGAGATTTACAACGAGCCTGAGTTAAACGATCTTGAAGAGAAGCTCATCGTCAATAACCAAACGATCAAGCAATCGTTTGAGAACTACATGGCGGCACGCACTCTGATCGCTCAAGCGCGCGCTCAGCTTTTTCCGACGATAGGAGTGTCACCCTCGTGGTCGCGTTCCAAGTCATCCGCTAATCTTGGCAAGGAAACGGCGGGGGCCAGCGGGGCGGGTTCGGCCAGTTCATTGACGATGCTGCCTCTCACAGCATCGTGGGAGCCTGATCTTTGGGGGCGGGTGCGGAACCTCATAAGCGAGGAACAGTTCAGCGCGCAGGCCAGCGCCGCGGACCTTGAAAACGAAAAGCTCGCGGAGCAAGCTACTCTGGCTATGACCTACTTCGAAATCAGAGGACAGGACGCACTTCGCAAACTCTATAAAGATACGGTCGACGCGGATCAGAAAGCCTATGACATAGCCAAAGCGGGGTACGATGCAGGCACCGTGGATCAGATCACCGTCGTCGAGGCTGAAAGCACGCTTGAGTCCGCCAAATCGATCTGGATCAATTCAGGAATCGCGCGCGCAGAGGATGAACATGCCATTGCGACCTTGATTGGCATGCCGGCTTCGAACTTCAGCTTGTCTGAAAAGCCAGTCACGACCGCACCGCCACGGATCCCCACCGGAGTTCCTACTCAGTTGCTTCAGCGACGTCCGGATATCTCCGCGGCGGAGCGAACCATGGCTGCGGCCAATGCTCAGATCGGAGTGGCCGTTGCGGCGTTCTATCCGAACCTGACACTCAGCGCTGAAGGTGGTTTTGAAAGCTCTAGTTGGGGTCACCTCCTCGATTGGCCAAGCCGTTTCTGGTCGATAGGACCGACGGTCAGTGAAACCGTCTTTGACGCCGGGTTGCGGCGTGCGACCGTCAATCAGTACGTTGCTACCTATAACGCGGATGTAGCAGGTTACAGGCAAACTGTCCTCAATGCGTTCCAGCAGGTTGAAGATTCCCTCGCCGCAACACGCATTCTGTCGCAACAGATTGTGGAAGAAGAAAAGGCTGTCGACGCGGCGAAGAAAACGCTGGAGTTGGAACAGAATCGGTATGACACTGGGATCGATCCCTATGTCGATGTAGTGACAGCTCAAACAACGCTGCTCTCCGACCAGCAGTCGCTGACGACTTCGCATATTCAGCAGATGACTTCGTCGGTGCAGTTGATTGAAGCGCTAGGCGGTGGGTGGGATCAATCACAGCTTCCTTCTCCGAAAGAGGTCTCGAAGCGGATGGGCAAGTTGGCGATTGAGAAATAGAGTGAGAGCGTCGGCTTAACCGGCGACCGCATCTTTCTTTTACCAGAGTATCTCTCAGTAGATTAGGTACTTGCTGCGAATTTTTTTGAATTGTTCGATGTTGTCCTGCCACTGCTCCACGATCATTCGCGGATCGGCGCCAGCTGCGACCGCATCCAGGCTTGATTTGTTAAGCATCAGATTGTCGACGCCAGCGACCTTGTATTGCATTGGATAGAGCTTTTGCAGTGCGGACGCGATCTCAAGTCCAAGCTCGGGTGAATCGAGGGCGTCACGGTCGGTGACAATGAGGCTGATGCCTGCGCATTGTTGATTGGCATAGACCGAACTCAACGGCGTAAAGCTGATCGGAATGAACCTTACACCCGATATCTCGCGCTCGTTGAGATAACTCGCCAGCGCTTTACCGCTGATCCAGGGCGCTCCCACTACTTCAAATGGCGTATCTGTTCCTCGTCCAACGGAAATATTGCTGGCCTCGATCATGCCCATGCCGGGATACAGCACGGCTTCATTCAGGTTGCGCATGTTCGGCGAAGGATTGATCCACGACACGCCGGTCGAATCGAACCAGTCGCCGCGCTCCAGCCTTCCATCGGAACTACGGTGAGCTTCGCATCGATGTTGCGCTCCGCATTGAACATCTTCGCCAGTTCACCCATGTCATGCCGTGGCGCACGGGAGTCTGCCAATAGCTGACGAACGATTCCCGGCCCGCATCCGCAATCGGGGCCTTGCACGAATGCACCGGTGATGGGATTGGGGCGGTCGAGCACGTACGATTCCCTTGCCGGCTTTGGCGGCAGCTTCAAGAAAATATCCCAGCGTGCTTTCGTACGTATAGAAGCGCACTCCGATGTCCTGAATGTCGAAGACGATAGCGTCCAGGCCGGCCAGGCCTGCGGCCGCGGCCTGCGCTTGCGTTACGTGCCACCATAGACACTGTACATGGGTGCGCCGGTGGCGGCGTCGGTCGCATTGCCGATCTCCGTCGTATTCAAGCTTTCCGGCAATGCCGTGCTCGGGGCTGAAGATCGCGGCCAGTTTGATGCCCGGCGCATGAGCCAGCACGTCGCTGTTCGTTGGCCTTCGGAATCTATCGCCGGTCTGATTGGTGACCAGGCCCGACTCTGACGCGGATGCGCTGGATCCGGATGCAGTTCGCGGAAGCCATGCTCTTCCAGCACATCGATCCCTGTCTTCACTGTCGCCATTGCGCAACATCAAAACGCCGCGCGGCCATGATCGATTCGTTGTAGCCGGTGATGCGCGCCAGACGCAGTTTCTCTTGCTCCGTGACCGTAAGGTCAAGCGCCTCGACAACAGCCGTCGCGATCCTGCGAGCGAAGAGAAACGGCGGATTTTCCGCCGCGCGGATGAACGGCATTGGTGAGGAAAATGATGTAGGTATCGGTGACCGGATCCATCCATAGCGATGTGCCGGTGAATCCTGTGTGGCCAAACGATCCGACCGGCAACAGTTCGCCGCGGTTGCTGGAGAAGGGCGAATCGATGTCCCAGCCCAGGCCGCGGAGACTCGGAGCATTGGCGGGCTGTTGCGGTGTAGACATTTTCTCGATGCAAGCGCGGCTCAGGATCGTTCGACCCGCTTAGCATCTGCCTGCGCAAATTGGGAGCAAGATCGTCTGCGGTCGAAAACAGTCCGGCATGGCCGGCAACGCCTCCCATGCGCCGCGCGGTGGGATCGTGCACTACGCCGCGCAGCATCATGGCCCTGCTCGTCATATTGCGTTGGCGCGATGCGCGAGGCCCATTCCTCGGCGGCAGGAAGCGCGTGTCTTTCATGCCCAGCGGCTCGAAAATGTGTTCGCGCGGCGTATTCGTTCAGCGGCATGCCTGCGTCACCTTCTCCACCAGAAATCCCAGTGTCTCGAAGTTGATGTCGCTATAGACGAAAGCGCGTGCCAGGCGGATATTCCGGCTTCTGCTCCATCGCCATCTTGAAAAGCGGTGTCGCGCGCCTTGCCAGGACGTCTTCAAGATCGAGATCGGGAGGCAAGTCCGGAATAATGCGTCATCAGCTCTCGAACCGTGATGTCCTGTTTGCCGTTCTGCGCGAATTCCGGCAAGATATGCGGCGACGCGGATCGTTGAGCCGGACGCGGCCCTCTTGCATGAGTTTCATCATTGAGGTCGCTGTCGCAATACATTTGGTAAGCGACGCAGATCGAAGATTGTGTCTACTGTCATCGGCTCGCGGGTTGGCTCAAGCGAGCGGCAGCCGAAGCCTTGCGATAGACCACTCGTCCGTTATGGCCGATGAGCACCACGGCCCCTGGGATTGTCCCTTCATCCACTGCCTGTTGCACGATCGTTGCGACGGGCTGCAAAGCGAGCTTGTGCCGCAACAGATTTTTCTGAGGAGCGCTCGCCCTGCCGATGTGTACAGTGAAGAGACTTAAAACGGCGACGGAGAGGATGTACGGAATACTGTATCTACGATTCATGTCCTTGCGCGTGAGCATATCAGACGCCGGGTGCGCGAACGAGTCCTCTCGATGGCATCAGAACGCTGGCAAGCAGCCAACCGGCAAAGGTTACGATGCTGCCGAAGACGCACATACCACGGTAAATGGCGACGTCTGTTCCGACGCCATAAATACAGGTTGACTCCGAAGCCGCAGAGCCATGCCCGCCATCGCTCCGCGTTCGGATGCCCTGCGCGTCAGCACGCCGAGCAGAAAACACGCCGAGCAGCGCTCCATAAGCGACCGAAGCGATCGACAGTCCCATTTCCAGCACTCTGCCTCCGTCGCGGGCCAGCAATGCCAACCCGAACAAAACACGCCCCAGACGATGGTCGCGGCACGCGATAAACGCACACGTCGCTCTTCGCTCGATTGCGGCCGAAGCGCGCATAAAAATCGATGATTGTGGTGGAGGAAAGCGAGTTCAGCGCAGCGCTCAGATTCGACATGGCCGCGGCAAGATGGCCGAGATCAGCAGGCCGCTCACGCCGTGCGGCATTGCGGTTGACGATGAAGGCCGGGAAAATCGTGTCGGTGCGGGTAAACGCTGTGTCGGAGGAGAAAGTCTGTAAAACACGAACAGCATGGCGCCGACCAGCAGGAAAAGTGAAAACTGAAAGAAGATGGCGACTGCCGCTCGAAAGCAGCGCGACCTGCGATTGCGCTCGGTTGCGCGCGGAGAGCAGCCGCTGCACGATGAGCTGATCCGTGCCGTGGCTCGCGCGTGGTAAGAAACGCGCCGCCGATGACGCCCGACCAAATAGTATAGGTAGAGGAAAGTTCCACGAAATATCGAACACTCGAAATTTGCCGGCATGGCCCGCAATCGTGCGCAAACTGTTCTCCATCCTCCGGGAACGAGATGCAGGATGGTGAAGAGCCACCACCGTTCCGGCAACATAGATGGTCAACTGCACTACGTCGGTCCAGATCACCGCGGCCATGCCGCCCTTGAAGGTGTATGCCAGGGTGAGCAGCGTGACGATGGCGATGGCGGCGACAGATCGCGGCCAAAATCTGCTCAAGCCCCGAGAGCGGCGGCGCCAGCGCCACCCGGACCACGATGGCGACCGCAAAGACTCGACGCCCTCGGCTGCCGCACGCGTGACGAGAAACAGCCCCGCCGTCAAGACCGCAGCCGCTGGCCAAAGCGGCGCTCGATGAGTTGATAGGCGGTGACCAGCTCGCCGCGGAAATACTGAGGAATGAGAAGAAGCTGACGATGACGCGTCCGATCAGGTAGCCGATACTAGCTGCAGAAAGCGGAAGTCGCTTCGAGTAAGCGAGGCCGGGAACGCTGATGATGGTGAGGGTGCTGGTCTCAGCGGCGACTATGGAGAGCGAAATGGCCCACCAGGGGATGGTGTTGCCGGCGAGGAAATAGTCCTTCAGGGTTCGCTGGCTGCCGCGAAAGCGCAGGCCGAAAAGCGTTACGCCCGCCAGATACATGGCGATGATGACCCCAAGATCCAGGGGTTCAGGCCCATCCCCCTCTTATACCGAAGTTGGCGAAGCTCTGCTTACGCGTGCGCGTGCACTGCTGCACGAGCGCTGCGTGAAGTGGAAACGAAGCCCATATCCATCGAAATGCCACGCACGCACTGGAGCAGGTGGTTTGCGATGGCAGGGAGCTTCTGGGCCGTTACCCGGAATGAAGGGCCTGAGATGCTGACCGCGGCCACAGGAAAGCGCTGAGCATCAAGGACCGGCACAGCAATGCAGCGCAGGCCTTCTTCCAGTTCCTCATCATCCACGGCGTAGCCGCGCCGGCGGGTCTTCTCGATTTCCGTGCGCAACGCCTCCGCTGAACCAACGGTGCGGTGCGTAAAGCGCTCGAACCGCGTGCGCCGTATTACATCTGCTACGCGTTCTTCGGGAAGAAACGCGAGAATTGCCTTACCAACAGAAGTGCAATGGACCGGATTACTGGCGCCGATGCGGGTGATCATGCGCACCGAACGGGCAGGCTCAATTTTGTCCAGGTAGATAATGTGAGCCTGTTCCAGAATGCAGAGATGCGCAGTCTCTTCGGTTTCGGCTACCAACCTCCGCAGATGTGGCTGCGCCCGCTCGCGCAGATCGTATTGCTCAATCGCACGATTACCGAAGTCAAACAAGCGCAGGCCAAGACGGAACTTTCCATTTACGGTCCGCTCAACCATGTGGTGGCGTTCGAGAACCATCAGGAACCGGTGTGCCGTGCTCTTGTGCAGTCCAAGTGACGTTGCAACCTGGGCAAGTCCCAGTGGCACATCACTTTCTCCCAGAAGATCCAGCACTGCAAATGCCCGGTCAAGAGCTTGAACTTTATATGTGCCTTGGGCGTGTCCGTCTCGCATTATGGTTCTCCGTTCCGCTAGTTGAACTCTGAAACAAGTTTGCCCTTGAAGACCGATGCGTGTCAACAGGTAAGACGGCGTTTCACTTGGAGAATCTGCCACGTGGCATGGGAAGCTGTTCGATGGACTGTTGTCGACCGAAAAAATGACATGGCCGCCGTAACTGTGACGCAACTGGCCGAACAGATTGGCCTGATTAAGGCACTTTGCCATTTTTCAGGAATGATCGGACTCGCGTCGAGACCGCCTCAGCGTCGCAGGTCATAATCAGGTGAGCACATGTGCCCTGAGAAACGTAGGTCGGCGCTGAGGTCGCCGCGGCCCACTCCAATGCAGGCTGTGGATTCACAAGATGGTCCTGACCACTGACAATGACAAAAAAACGGACCGGCGTCGAACGTGCGGCATCTGCAATGGTTCGGTTTCCGACCACGTCCTGCTGCTTGATTGCCTTAAGCTGCCAGACGCGGTCATTGGCGTCGATCGGCTGCTGCGCTCCCGCCTGTGTCAGGAAGGCGCTTAAATCGGAACGCGGAGTCTCGTGATTCCGGTATTCAGCGGTTGTGACCACGACGTTGCCGATCAAATTTGCCAGACGCAACTGCGGCTCCGAAGCGTACTTTCCGCCATCGTACGCAGGATCACTCGTAATGGACTCGAGCGTGATCTGCTTGAGTACAAGGTCATAGCTCGTGAGGCGGGGCGTACCTAGAATCGGCACGCCCAGGTCGAAAAATTTCGGATACATTACAGCCCAGTCAAATGTCTGCTCTCCTCCCATGGAAAGCCCCACGAGCGCATGCAGGTGCTTCAGGTGCGACACCTCGGTCATAACGCGGTACTGGGCAGCGACGCTATCGCGCAACGTGAAAGCGAGAAATGCCGGTCCCTGCTGATGTGGACTGTTCGATGGAGAGGAGGACACACCGTTGCCGAGCGCGTCAATTGCGATACCGAAAAACCGCGATGTATCGACGAGATGCTGAGGAGTGGGCTCCGAGCCGAAAAGCCCGATAAGACCCTCGCTCTTGCCATAGAGCCATGTGGGCATGAGAACCGCGTTGTCCTGCGCAGCGTTGAGATGCCCATCTGTGCGTGAGATGGTGTTTGCTGCGGCCTGGGTTTGCACCGGGCTGAACCCCCACACAACCGCGCTCACAACAATGACTACTCTGGCAACCGATGAAATTCGACGCGCCGGCGACACGCCGCGTTTGAAAAGAAATGGATGCGCTTTGAAGTCGATCATGGAGTTCTTTATACAAGGACAGATCGCCTCGATTCAGGCCTAGGAGCGGTCGCCAGGAACCCATGAAAGTACGGAAATAAGGTGATGGATTGTTAACTAATCCTTTAGTTGATAGTCTAAATATGTGAGATTGACAGGTGGCCTGGACTAGCGGCTGCATTATCAATCACTTGACCTATGCCTCCGAAGAAGTCCAATATGCCTCCGAAGAAGTCCAATACGCTGACCGCCGCCGAACTGAGAATCATGAAGATTCTCTGGCATCGCAGCGAGTGCGCCGTAAATGACCTGGTGGCTGCAATGCCTGACGACGAAGTTCTCGCTTACAACTCCGTTCTGACAACAGTCCGCATCTTAGAACAAAAGGGATACGTGGAACACCGGCAAGAGGGCCGAGCGTTCATCTACCGCGCGGCCGTGGCGGAGAAGGAAGCAAGCCGCTCGGAAGTGCGACACGTACTCAGCCGCTTCTTCGGAAATTCCCGAGAACAGTTGCTTCTTTCGCTCCTCGGAGATGAAGAGATTTCTCCCGAAGAGTTGAGACGGCTGAAAGATGCCATAAAGAACGCTCCGGAAGATGCGCGGGAGGACGTCTGACAGCTATGCACGAGGGTGCGCAACTTGCGATGCTGGCCATACTGGGCGAGGGCTGGAAAGGCACGTTTGCAACAGGAGGAATGCACCTGTCGCAAACCGCCGGAGCGGCACTGATCACCGCCATCTGGCAAAGTGTGCTGGTAGCAGCGTGCCTCGGGCTTTCGCTGCGGATGAGCAAACGGGTGTCTGCCGGATTGCGTTTCCTCTTGTGGGCTGCCGGATTTCTCGCCGTGCTAGGACTACCTTTTCTGCCGCTGCTCATCAGGCAGACGCTAGGGCATGGAGTGCTGACTTCATCTGCAGCAGGGACCGCTCAATCCTGGCTGCAACTGGACGAGCGATGGAGTATTGCAATCGCCATTGTCTGGGCGGCGGCTTCACTTTACCGCGCGATCGATCTGGTGGCGCATGCGGTAAAACTTCGCCGTCTTTGGAAGTCGGCCACTCCAATGGAAGAGCGGCCAATCGCAGTAGCAAGGCTGTGGGGCAGGAAGACGATTGAAATCTGCGCCTGTGATGCTCTGGATCGGCCCAGCGTCATCGGATTTCTCGCGCCACGCATCCTGATACCCACATGGCTCGGCTCGCAGATCACGCGCGAGGAGCTTGAGCAGATCATTCTGCATGAAACAGAACATCTGCGGCGTGGAGATGATTGGACGAACCTGTTGCAGAAGCTCAGCCTCATTTTGTTTCCGCTCAACCCGGTTCTGCTGTGGATCGAACGGCAACTTTGCCTGGAGCGCGAGATGGCTTGTGATGAAGCGGTGATCCGCGCAACGCGCGCTCCCAAGGCGTATGCGGCCTGTCTCACAAGTCTCGCCGAACGGGGACTTGAGCGCCGTTTCGCAGCGCTATCTCTCGGAGCCTGGCAGCGCAAGTCGGAGCTGGTGCAGCGAGTGCATAGCATTCTGCTGCGGCGCCAGCTACTTGGTCCATTAGCAACGCGCAGCGTCACAGCTCTGATGGCTGGCGGTCTGCTCATGGGGACGGTGGAGCTGGCGCGTTGCCCGCAGTTGGTTACATTCACCGCCGCGTCTCACAAGCAACTTTCGGCGCAGTCCTCGCCTGCGTCTGGCGCAATCGAAACGGGCGCAGATCAAGTGTTCCGTGATGGGCCGCATGCCATGCCTGTGAAAGCTGCCGGCATTGGCAATGTGCGTATGGTTGAGTCGCGCGCCATCATGCCGGTTCGTACAGGAGTACCTTTCGGTCCGACAGCCGCAACGATGCGCAAGCCGTGGAATGAACAGAGAGTTCCGAAGCTGATTCGAAGTCATTCGCGCCAAGTGCAACCCAGGCTCCCGAGCCACCAGGCAGAGGGTGAGACGCTGAAAGCCGATCTCGATGGCGGTCAGCCCTTCTCCAGGCAGGAATCAGATTACGTTGTCTTTACTGCGTGGGAAGAGATCGCTCCCCCATCAAACGGGATTTCAGATACTGTCGCGGCCGAAGACTTCGGTTCTGCCAAAGCTTCGCCAGTAACGGACGCGAAACCGGATTTCAATACTGAGAAGATGACCAGGCCCGGCAAGGTCACTGTAACTAGGTTTGTCTTCCGCGTCGTTACTGCTTCATACCGATCAAGCTCTCAAGCCATCGTTCCATTGCGAGATGGCTGGCTAGTCATTCAACTCTAACGAAATTCAAAACCATCGTGAGGTAGTAGTCATGTCAGTAACAACTAATTCTTTAGGTGCAAAAGTGAAGAAGTATGCGTTACCCCTTGGGCTGGTGGCCGTGTTGGCCGTGACCGTCCCCTTTGTCACATGCCGCGACCGCGTTCACGCGGCATCCGGCACTTTTGGTGGCGCACCGCTCGACGATAGCAGCGTTTCTGCTTTGATTTCCCTGGACAATGCGATGGAAGCGATCGCTTCCAAAGTCACCCCATCCGTCGTGAATGTGTCGGTGACAGCGAAGGTCACTCCCGATCAACAACAAGAGGATGACGATCAGCAGGGTGGTGGAATGCCGCAGAATTCTTTGCCTCCCGGATGGCAGCAGTTCTTCGGTTTTGGCAATGGGCAGGGGATGAAACCGCAGCCTCAAATTGAACATGGCATCGGCAGCGGAGTCATCGTCTCGCCCGATGGTTATATCGTGACGAACAACCACGTCGTAGAGGGCGCCACAGAGGTCCGCGTCACACTGAATGACCGTCGAGTGCTGCCAGCGAAAGTTGTGGGCACAGACAAACTCACGGATCTTGCCGTGATCAAGATCAACGAACACAGCCTGCCGGCGATTGCCTGGGGCGACTCATCCAAACTTCATCCTGGACAGACGGTTCTTGCTTTCGGCAGTCCATTCGGATATTTCCAGTTCTCTGTCACGCGCGGTATTATCAGCGCGCTGAACCGGCCTAATCCGTACTCCGATGACGCACGCAAACCTGGTGATTACATTCAGACCGATGCTGCGATTAATCCAGGCAATTCAGGCGGACCACTTGTCGACGCCCGTGGCGAACTGATCGGCATTAATACCTTCATCATTACCGGAAGCGGGTCGTTTGCTGGCGCAGGCTTCGCGATTCCATCCCAGATGGTACGTTCAGTAGCCGATGAACTTATTAAGAACGGAGTCGTTCACCACGGTTATCTCGGTATCAGCATGAACGATGTAACTCCGGAAAACTCCAGCTTCTTCAACTTGCCCGACGCGACTGGGGCTATTGTGAGCTCTGTTTCGCCTGACTCGCCTGCAAGCAATGCTGGACTGAAACAGGGAGACGTGCTCCGTGAACTCAATGGAAACAAAATCGCCAACGGCGGTCAACTGCAGGTGGCCGTAAGCCAGGTTTCGCCGGGCACCACCATCTCACTCGGCATTCTGCGCAACGGCAAGCCGGAGACACTGAGCCTCAAGGTCGGCGAATTCCATGGCGACAAACAGGTTTCAAGCAACGGTGGATCCGGCGCGCAAGGCAATAACAGCGGCAAGTTGGGGCTCGCAGTGCAGGATCTCGGCTCCGATGTACGGCAGCAATTGAACGTTCCTAATTCGGTTCATGGAGCCGTGATCCAGAACGTTCGGCCCGGCAGCCCCGCGGAGGACGCCGGCCTGTCACAGGGTGACATCGTCCTCGAAGTGAACCGTCAGCCAGTCGCTGATGCCAATAGCTTCCTCAATGCCGTGCACGCGGCGCCTGCGGGGAAAGACATCCTCCTGCTGATATGGTCTCGTGGCGGCACAAGCTACCGGGTGGTACATGCTCCTGCTTCCGATAGCGGCATGTAGGCGCCCACACCTGAACTCGCACCTAAGGCTGCCGCATCCATTTGATGCGGCAGCCTTTTTCTTTCCAGAACATCCAGCACAATTCGCCAACGGCTCGGCTTGTTGCGTAGACTGTTGCGCAGCCTGAAGAATTGCGCGTGAGGTGAAGGATGCCAGCATCCATCGGTACAACCGGCACAAATTCCCCTGTATTGCCGGCCCAGGTACTTACGACCGATACGGCGATTGATCTCATTTGCAAACTGCGTGCCAAATATGGCGACCTGATGTTTCATCAATCGGGAGGCTGCTGCGACGGCAGTTCACCCATGTGCTATCCACGCGGCGAATTTCTTGTTGGCGACTCCGATGTGAAACTCGGCGAAGTTGATGACCAGCCCTTCTACATGAGCAAAAGCCAATTTGAATACTGGAAACACACGCAGCTCATTCTTGACGTCGTTCCGGGCCGTGGCGGCATGTTTTCGTTGGAAGGACCGGAAGGCGTTCGATTTCTGATTCGGTCGCGCATCTTCACTGACGATGAAATTCGCGCGTTGCGGGCTGCTGGACGCATCTGAGGGGACGTGAGATGAAAGTTTCGGTTTGGAGCATGGCAGGCGTCTTGCTCAATCTGACAATATCGGGTTCAGGAGCCTTAATCGCGCAGCAACCGCAGACAGTAGCGACAGAAGACGTAAAGGCGCTGCCCAAGCTGGGCACGGTCGACGACCGCTTCCAGTCCTACAACATCGAGATGGTTGAGGTAACAGGCGGTCGATTCTGGAAACCCTACACTTCGAAGCAGCAGGCCGAAGCCCCATCCAACGACGCATCGCATGGGAATCAGCCGGCTGGTTTGTCTGCAAGCCTCTTCCAATACCGGCCACCTATCAACCTGAGCAACCCAAGGCTGCGAAAGCTTGCGGCGGCACTTGGACCTGCTTATCTTCGCGTAAGCGGCACATGGGCCAACAGCACATATTTTGATCCGGAAGGCAGCGCTGGCGCGAAGCCGCCAGCAGGCTTCCAGGGATTGCTTACCGGCGCTGAATGGCGTGGAGTCATCGACTTTACTAAAGCCGCGAACGTTGCTCTGGTGACATCCTTCGCGGTCAGTGCCGGAACGCGCGACAAAGATGGAGCATGGACGCCGGTTGAGGCAGAAAAGATAGCCGACTTCACCAAGTCGGCAGGCGGTCAGATCGTGGCGGCAGAACTCATCAATGAGCCGACTTTTCCCGAGATCGATGGATTGGGCAAGAATTACGACGCAGCCGCATTTGCGCGTGACGTTCGCATATTCCGTAGCTTCGCACACAGCAAGCTGCCCGGCATGCTGCTGGTCGGTCCCGGCGGCGTTGGCGAAGGCGTGCCATTGATGACGGGGCAAAGCGCTATGCAGGGACCCCGCATGCTTTCGAGCGCCGATCTGCTCAAAGCCACGGGCCCCATCTTCGATGTCTTCTCCTACCACTCCTACGGCGCGGTCTCGGTCCGCTGCAATCCTCGCAAGAGTGAGAGTCTTGACGATACCTTGACCGCGGATTCGTTTGGAAAAGCAGTGCAGATCGCGAGATATTACATGACTTTGCGTGACGAATACGATCCCGGCAAGCCAATGTGGAACACCGAGACGGCAGAAGCTGCTTGCGGCGGTGATCGCTGGGCAGCCGAGTTTGCCGACACTTTCCGGTATCTAAAGCAGCTTGGTGACCTCGCGCGCACAGGTGTGCAGGTGAACATGTACAACACTCTTGCTTCGAGCGATTACGGCCTGCTTGACGAAAACACCTATGAGCCGAGGCCCAACTATTGGGCTGCACTGCTCTGGCGCCGCCTGATGGGATCGACCGTGTTGGATGCAGGCTCGAATCAGGGTGAAAATCTATACCTCTATGCGCACTGTCTGCGTGGAGTTCCAGGCGGCGTCACTGTACTGGCTATCAACAGCGATGAGCACACAACCCGTGAGCTGAGGATCTCGCAGCGCCATGAACGGTATACGCTCTCTTCGAGTTCACGGGACTCAAAGCAGATAGATCTGAATGGGCATATTTTGTCGCTGGAGTCCCAGGATGCACTCCCGGCCATGAAAGGCGTGCCGTCAAAAGGCGGCACACTCAAACTGAACCCGCTCACCATCACATTCCTTGCGATCCCGGAAGCGGATAATGCGAGCTGTCGTTAGCGACTGACCATCGATTCAATACGAGATTTGTTTCCAGCCATGGGTCTCGTCGCATAGACTGGTGGCCGGGCCGCCAGGACACCTGCGCGCCACCATTTCTCTCAGGGCTGGGATACTCTCTTGCATATTTCCAAATGGCAGGTTGGGCTGCGTCTGACGATGTTGGCTGCTTTCGCAGCGAGCACAAGTTTTCTGACACTTGACTCAAACGCTCAGACAACGGATACCACACCGCGGGTGCATTGGACGGCACAGTGGATCAGCCACCCAACCGCTCCGCTGCGTGAACCGATTACCCTGCATTTCAAGAAGACACTTGAAGTGAATCAGACGCCGCAGCACTACCTTGTCCATGTGAGCGCGGACAATCGATTCGTCCTGTATCTAAACGGGCAACGAGTGGGTGATGGTCCGGCTCGCGGCGATGTTGCGCACTGGCGATATGAGGATTTCGATCTCGCTCCCTTGCTGAAAGCAGGCGCAAACACGCTCGCTGCAACCGTCTGGAATTTTGGCATCTACGGGCCGGTAGCGCAAATGACGGAACGCACCGCTTTCCTCGTGCAGGGTGATACCGATGCCGAAGCCGCTGCAAACACAAACTCGAGCTGGATGGTTGAGCAAGAGCCCGGACAAGCCGTACTCTCACGCCAGCAAAACGGACTATGGGTATACTTTGCGTCGGGTCCGGGAGAAGTCCTGCAAGCCGGTTCGTACGACTGGAACTGGATGAGCCCGCAGGCCATTGGTTCCAACTGGGTCCATGCTGCTTCGGCTCTCCGGGAAAACATTTTTCAGGGTTCAGGCGTTGCCGCCTCGCGAGAAGTGACAGCCGACGTGCCGTGGCAACTGGTGCGCGACACTCTGCCACACATGGTTTACACCAAAGAAGACGCCGGGCATGTTGTACGAACAACACTGCAAGACGCCCAGTCTTTTCCTGCCAAGCCGGTGCAGATTCCGGCGAAGACCGATCTGCACATCCTCCTTGACCGGTCTGAACTTACAACTGCTTATCCCAGGCTTACTTTTTCCGGCGGCAACGGCTCCAAGATCACACTCGTCTATGCAGAGGCCCTATACGACGCAGAGATGCACAAGGGCAATCGCAACGAAGTCGGCGACAGAAAAGCTACGGGCATCACGGACGAAATCTACCCTGACGGAGGCGATCACCGAGTCTTCGAAACGCTCTGGTGGCGCACTTGGCGATATCTCGACATTGAAGTTCAAACGGCCGATGAACCACTGACGCTCGATGGTCTCGATGCCTACTATTCTGCCTATCCATTCGACGTCAAGGCTTCGTTTGCTTCGAGCGACCCCGATCTGGAAAAGATATGGAAGATCGGATGGCACACAGCGCAACTCGATGCGCATGAGACCTACATGGACACGCCGTACTACGAACAGCTTCAGTACTCCGGCGATACGCGCATCCAGGAGATGATCAGCTATGCAGTAACCGGCGATGACCGGCTTGCTCGCCAGGCCATTCGCGCACTCGACGACTCCCGCATACCAGCGGGAATCACGGCGAGCCGATATCCCTCGCAGTTGCCGCAATACATACCGCCCTTCTCATTACTCTGGATCGATTCTCTGCACGACTACTATATGAATCGGCCGGATGCCTCCTTCGTAAAGGAGATCCTGCCGGGAACGCGGTCCGTACTGGAGTGGTTCGCCAGCTATCAGCACACGGACGGGCTGCTCGGCAAAACGCCGTGGTGGACATTCATTGACTGGGTTGAAACCAAGAAGGACTTCCCTTCTTACGACAGCAACGGTGAGACGTGCCTAGTAACGATGCAATACATCGGCGCACTCGAGGACGCTATCGATCTTGAAACGGCATTGGGATCGCCGGCATACGCGGCAATCGATAAGGAAAGATTGGCCTCGGCGAAGCGCGGCATACTCAATGGTTGCTGGGATGCAAAAACGGGGCTATTCGCAGATTCGCCCGCCAAGGATGCCTTCAGCCAGCACACTAACATGCTCGCTGTACTGCACGACGTTGCGCCCAAAAAAGATCAGCAGGCCATCCTGCACAAAATCATTAGACAAGAATTGGGTGAATCAAACAACGCGCCGCCGGACCTGATCACGGCGAGCTACTATTTCCGCTACTATCTGGCCCGTGCCCTCGATCATGCGGGCATGGCGGACGAATATCTGAAGACGCTGGGAGATTGGCGCGGCTTCCTGAAGCTGGGCTTCACCACATGGCCAGAACAACCGGGAAATACACGCTCGGATTCTCACGCATGGACGGCCCATCCGACATACGATCTGCTCGCTCTGGTTGCGGGGATACAACCATCCAGTCCTGGTTTCAAAACAGTGCGCATCGAGCCGCACCTTGGGAACCTGACACATCTCGAAGCGACCTACCCACATCCTCTCGGGCTCATTCACGTGAAGTATGAAGTGAGTGGCGATCAACTTCATGCAGATATCGAGATTCCCGCCGGATTGACGGGCGAATTTGTGTGGAAAGGCAAAGCTACACGCCTGGCGAGCGGAAAAGTATCGCTTTCATTGAAGTAAAGAAGCCCGGCGCACGATACCGAAACGCGGGTCCTTCTCTGTGAGCTTCCGGAAGCACGAAAATCGCCGGAGACTGCACGATTTGGACCAGCTCCATTCCCTACGCTGCGGTCAACGGTGTCGTTGTTGCACGACCGCGCAGCGTGGTCTAGCGCCGCGTCCGCCGCTTTGTATCCAGGCGCGACCAATACTGGAATTCATCTGAATAAAGATCTCCGTTGAGATCTGATACCAGCGACTGAAGCCGAGTCTGAGCATCCTGGATTGCCTGGTTGTAGATGGCCGGACCAATCTCTTCAAAAAAGAAATTTAGCAACAGCCCTGCCGGCAGATCTCCGATCGGATCAAGGTTTTCCTCGAAATATCGTTTCGTTGAGGCCAACGCTTCGGCCCGTTGCTCCTTCGAGAGTTCGACCACCCTCATCGACTCACCTCCTTCGAAAAAGGTTATTATGCTGATTCGCTTAGCGCTCCGGCGCACGCTAAAACTCCTGAGGAATCTGAGGATAACCGGGCACTAATTCCGGTTTTTCTGCCGAAATTGCCGGAAATGGAGTTTCGGACTCCTTATCCACAAAAACGTCCGCTCTGACTGTTGACCCGCCGTTTTGCCCACCGTAGCGTGATAACAAAGGCGAGGCCCGCGGGTATTCCGCGGACCCCGCCAACTCCTGCGAGCCCACGCCACGGCGGTTCAAGCAGGAGATACCGAGATCTGCCGGAGTAGGAATGCTGAAACTGAAGAAAATCCACATCCTGGGCTTCAAAAGCTTTTGCGACCGCACTGAACTTGCGTTGCCCGGGACAGGGATTGCCGTAGTCGTTGGTCCGAATGGATGCGGTAAATCCAACATTCTGGACGGCGTAACGTGGGTGCTCGGTGAACAAAGCGCCAAGACTCTGCGCGGTTCACAGATGATGGACGTGATCTTCGCCGGCACGCGCGACCGCAAGCCTCTCGGCATGGCGGAAGTGACAATTACGATGATCGACCCCGAGGCATACGAAGGGCCGATGTCGATCGCTCCAGAGGTGGAGGTCGAAGCCGATCTTCCTTTCGACTGGGATGAAGAGGCGCTGCGCAGACGGCGCGCCGCAGAGGCCGACGAAATCGTTTCTCATAATCAACCTGGCCAGGTTGTCGATGAAGACGAAGAGGCTGTCGAGGGCGGTGAGCTTCCAGTTCCTGAACCCGCGGACGGTTCGCAACCTGTCGTCCTCAAGATCCGGCGCAGAAAGTTCCAGCGAACAGCGGCTCAAAAAGGCGAAATAATCATCACCAGACGGCTCTTTCGGACAGGGGAAAGCGAGTACCTGCTCAATGGCAAGCTGTGCCGCCTGCGCGACATTCAGGACATCTTTATGGGCACCGGCCTCGGCCCTGAAAGCTACGCCATCATTGGCCAGGAGCGCATCGGGCAGCTTCTCAGTTCAAAGCCGCACGACCGGCGCTCGATCATTGAAGAGGCCGCAGGTATTACCCGCTTCAAGACCAAGAAACGTCTCGCTGAACTGCGCCTTGAATCCGCAAAGCAAAATCTCGCACGCGTCGATGACATCTTCGAAGAAGTCACCCGCCAGATGAACAGCCTGAAGCGTCAGGCGGCAAAGGCAGAACGATATAGTGCCCTTCGCGATGAACTCCGTGGGAAGCTAGGCGTCACCCTCGCCAGCCGAATGGCCCGAATGGACGAAGAGCAGGCGCGACTCGACGCAGAGATCGTAGAACTGACCGGCAAGATTGACGAATCCGCAGCCGAGATCGAACAACTCGACTCAAGCCAGCACGAATTAACTGCGCGTGGTTACGAGCACGATCGCGCGGCGCAGGCGGCAAACTCGCAGGCAAACGCCGCTGCGGTTGAATTGGAGCGCGCAGCCGCTCGCGAACGTGGCAACTTCGAACGAGTCGCCGAACTGGAAGCTCGTCTTGCCGGCACGGCAGCAGAGCTCGAGCAGGCAAGAGCACAGATTGCCGCGACCACCGAGGAGCGCGAACAAAATCGGAAATTTCTGGAGAACGCCGCAGAGGAGTCGCGTGCGTTCCGGCAGCAGGTTGAGGCGCGGCAGCAGGAAGCTCGCACAGCAGCACAGCAGGTAAATGACGCGGAGCGTCAGGTCGAGATGGGCCGGCGGCAGGCAATGCATCTGCTCACGCTTGCCGGCACGGCCCGAAACCAGACGGCACAAGCTGAAGAGGCACTGGCCGCTCTTGAGCGCGAAGCGCAGCGGCTCGAAAGCGAAATGGGGCAAGCCCGCGTCGAAGCCGGCAATCTGGGCGCGGAGCGGGGTCAGGTCAATCTTCGCTTTGAAAGCGCCACCGAATCACTTAAGCAACTCGAGAGCGAGATTTCAGAGCTGCGCAGCCTGCTGGCAGCGAGGCGCAATGAAGAAGCACAGCTTCGCGCACGCGCCAACCAGTTGCGCGGCGAACAGGCGACCCTCACCGGTCGACGCAATTCGCTCGATGCCGTCATTCGTAACCACAGCTATTCGACCGAAACGGTGAGGAAGCTTCTCAAGCCCGATTCGCTTGGACCGGGCGTGACCCCCATCGGGACGCTTGCCGACTTCGTCGATATGGCTGGCGAATACGAGGCCATCGCAGACGATTTTCTACGGGAAGAGCTTAACTACATTGTCGTGAAGGAATGGCGCGAAGCCGAACAAGGCATCCGCCTCCTCCGCTCGGGCCTGGATGGCAGAGCCACCTTTCTCGTACATCCCGACCACGCCGCGGGCCCACAGGACTTCGGAGAAGCCGTGCCATTGGGCGATGGTGTTGTTCCGCTGCGGAGCTCGATCCGCGTGCTCAACGGATTTGGCAATTCCCTTGAGGGCATGCTGCCCAAACTTCGTCATGGTTATCTAGCGCCTGACTCGGAAACGGCACGCGTTCTTGCCTTGAGCCATACGGATGGCTACTTCTTAGCGCCGAGTGGTGAATGCTTTCACAACGCAACCGTTAGCGGGGGCAAACCTGCTGCTGAAGGGCCACTCGCCGTCAAGCGTGAACTGCGCGAGACGCAACGCAAACTCGAATCTGTGGAAACCGAGCTCGGCCGCGCAGAAATTGACATCGTCGCCGTGGCAAAAGCCATCGAAGAACTCGCCGGCAGACTTGAGACCCTGAGCGAGCAACGCCGGCAAGCAGAACGCGACGCAGCCAACCAGGGCGCCGCGCTCAAGCAGATGGAGTCAGAAGTACAGCGCATTGAGCGTCGCTTGCAGGAGTGGGTGCTGCAAGAGAGCCGCAACAAAGAGGCACGCGAACAGAAACAGGCTCTGATCGGTCAGAAACGGGAAGAATCGCAACGACTCGAATCGGAGCACAAGGCTGCCGAAGCAAAGCTCGACGAATTCCAACAGGGCCTGGATGAACTGCGTCAGCAACGCGAGGGGCTTCAGCAGGAGGCAGCGCGGGTCACTGCTGAACTGGCCGGCCTCGAGGAACGCCGACGTGGTGCAGACGCGGCTTTCCAGCGCATCGAGCGCCTGCATGCCGATCTCGAGCGGCGCGCCATGGCCATTGAGCAGCAGCGCGTGGCTGCGGATGCCGAGCGCAATCAGCGAATCAGCGAGAATGAACAGCTTCAGTCTCGCCAGGCGGAACTCCACGCCGCGCAGACGCAGGCCCAGGAAACGGCCCGCGCAGAAGAAGAAGAAGCAGCGCAGCTGCGTGAGCAGCTTTCGGCAGCCGAGCAGCAATTGAAAGCTCTGCGGGCAACCACAGATGCCTCACGGGAAAGACGTAGCACCCTGTCAAGCGCGGCGGCCAAACTCAAGAGCGACCTCGAGCATCTCGAAGCCACATGCGTAAGCGAGCTGGGAGTCGAAGCCGTTGCTCTGCGATCGGACGACACTATCGCACATCTTCAAGGTGATGAGCTCGCAGTCGCCGAGGAGGAAATCCGCGGAATGCGACAGCGGCTTGAAGCGATGGGACCAGTCAATATGATGGCGCTCGAGGAGTATAAGGAAATCGCGGAACGTCACGCATTCCTGGAAGCGCAGCGTAAAGACCTCGTCGAGTCCATCGAGAATACGCAAAGCACCATCAAGGAAATCGACCAGATATCACGGGTCAAATTCGACGAAGCCTTTGCCAGGATCAACGAAAATTTCGGGCACGTATTCGGCAAGCTCTTCCACGGCGGCCAGGCGTTTCTGCGGCTTACCGACGCCGAGAACCAGGCAGAGAGTGGGCTTGAAATTGTGGCATCACCGCCAGGCAAGAAGCTTCAGAACGTTCTCCTTCTTTCCGGTGGCGAGAAAGCTCTCACGGCTCTCAGTCTTCTGGTCGGCATCTTCCAATATCAGCCCGCGCCCTTCTGCGTTCTTGACGAAGTCGATGCCGCTCTCGACGAAACAAACGTTGGCCGGCTTGCGGACCTGCTGGACGGGCTGAGCCATGAAACCCAATTCCTGCTCGTCACACACTCCAAACGCATGATGCAAGCCGCTGACCTTATCTATGGTGTCACCATGCAGGAACCGGGCGTATCGAAAGTGGTGAGCGTGCACCTGGGGGGGCAGCAGCAGGAGCGCGGACGTGAGAGGGCGACCGCATGAAGTCAGCGGCTCTCGCAAGATCAAGTTTGGATGGCATCGTGCAATGTTCACGGAATGCTCCTGACAACTGCGCGGCGATTATCGTCGATCGGCTACGGATGCACCAGCAACGAGCACCGGTCCCCCGCTGATATTCTGGATACGTTTAAAATTTACTTCTGGAATTGCTATGGCCGCGTTGATTGACGCCATCGATATCAAGCGCAAGATGGCTTTTGAGTATGAGAGCACTCCATTTATATGCCTCGATGTCGAGGTTTCCACCCCCACTGCTCGAGGTGGTCAAACCCTCGTGCGGATCAAGATGCGCAACCTGTTGACCCGGTCGGTCTTCGATAAGACCTTCAAGGCCGGTGAAAAATTCAAGGAACCCGATCTCGACAGGGTTGAAGCAACGTATCTCTACAGCGATGCAGACGGATCGTATTTTCTCGATCAAAGCTCGTACGAAACCGTGAATCTGCGGAAGGAGATGCTTGGCGACGCGCTGCTCTTCCTCGTAGAGGGAGCGATGATTGAGATCGAAAAATTCAATGGCAATCCGATCGGAATCATCGTGCCTCAGCAGGTGGAATTGACCGTTACGTATACCGAGCCTGGAGTCCGCGGAGACACAGCCAGTGGCGCCGTCACCAAACCGGCAAAACTCGAAACCGGCCTGGAGATTCGCGTGCCTTTCTTTGTCAAAGAAGGCGAAAAAGTGAAGGTCTACACGGAAACCCAGGAATTTGCCGGAAGGGTGTAGCCCCGACACGAAACAGCCCACGAAAATTTTACTGGGGACGCCCTCTGCGGTCCGCCTTCCGCCGTTCTGGACCGGTATGAAACACATTCGCGACAGCCGAGTGCGGTGACCGCGCTCGCGCGCTGGGGGCGTTGACTCCCGAACCGCTGGTAAGAAGACGGTTCAAGACGGGGAAACCCTGTCGCTGCGATTCAACGAAGTCAACACCATCGGCAAGGAGCACGAAGTCCGCGTTGTCTGCACGAGAGATATAGATCTTTTTCTGTAGATACCACAACGTGAATTCGAGATAGTCGCGCGGAAAACCCATTCGCGCCTCTATCTCGAAGAGTGACACCGCAGGAGAGTCCGGATAAGTGCGGCGGCGAATGTAAAGAAGGGCGAGTACGGCAAGCCTGCGATTCAACTCGCCCGACGTGTTATCCATAAAGTCAACGGAGTCTGAATATGGGGGAGCGTCCCCTCCATTGGCGACCCGCGAGGTGTCATACGCGACGCGGCTTTCAACGTTGGACAGCACCTCGTATGCCTGTTGCAGCAGATGAAACTTGTCTGAATCACCGGTTTCCGGATTATCCGGGTGAAAGCGCACTGCTAGAAATCGATAGACCCGATGGATGGTTTCTGGCTCGGCGTTCGGGCTAATTTGCAGGAATTCGTAGTAATTGGGAAGATTCACACGGGTCTCGCGATTTGAATTACTGGCAGTGGATAGCACGGTGTACCCATCCTAGGAAGATTGAGTTGTTCAAATCCTAGCCTGATGCGGGCATATTTGCTTTCCTCAGTTCCGGGGATATCGGTGCAACTACTGTGGTACGTGACGCATGCAAACAGGCGTCATCCGCACATCGCGAAATTCGAAGCCACGTTGACACGGCAAGGACACTAATTTGAGAATCAGATTTTGGGTTCGATCATAAGGGAATTCAAATTGTTCACCTAGTAAAAGTTGTGCTCGAGAGGAACTTAGTTTGAAAGTTTTGCTGGAAAGCCAGCTCGGCACGGTTTCGCGGATTGGGCGGGGAAAGGTACGGGATCTGTATTCCGTCGACGATGCGCTTCTTCTGGTTGCGACAGATCGTATCTCGGCCTTCGATCACATACTCGGCTCAGGGATTCCCGGAAAAGGAAAGATCCTCACCCAGATTTCCCTGTTCTGGTTCGAGCTTCTTGCCGACCTTGTGCCCAACCACCTGATCTCTGCCGACGTTCGGGAATTTCCTGCCGAGCTGCAGCTTTATACTGATCAGCTCGAAGGCAGATCGATGCTCGTAAAGCGGGCCGCCATGTTTCCTGTCGAATGCGTCGCCCGAGGATTTCTTGCCGGGTCGGGATGGAAAGAATACCAGGCGTCTCAATCCGTTTGCGGCATCCCGCTGCCAGCTGATTTGCAAGATGGATCGCGTCTGCCTGAACCAATTTTCACGCCTGCCACTAAGAGCCAGGATGGTTCGCATGACGAAAACATCTCGTTCTCAACCATGCAGTCTACCGTCGATGCTACCGATGCTCAGGAGTTGAAGCGTCTGACGCTTGCCCTTTATGAGCGTGCCGCAGCGCACGCGGCACAACGCGGACTCATCCTCGCCGACACAAAGTTCGAGTTTGGTCGAATCGACGGAACCATCACTCTTGCTGACGAGGTTCTGACGCCTGATTCTTCCCGTTTCTGGGACGCTGCTCTATGGCAGCCCGGCGGAGCGCAGGCCAGCTTTGACAAGCAGTTTGTGCGTGATTATCTCGAAAGCATTCGCTGGAACAAGCAGGCTCCCGCGCCGGCGCTGCCGGATGATGTTGTAGAACGCACACAGGCAAAATATCTCGAGGCTTTCCGCAAGCTGACAGGCCGCGAACTCGTTCTATAATCGGCTTCTGCGGCCAGCGCAGCGATTGGAAGGTCCGGACCGAAGCACCTGTGCAACGTACCCGGCGATAAGGATTGCTTCGAGATGAACTTTGTCGACGTGGTAATAGTCCTGATGCTGGTGGTGAGTACGCTGCTCGGATTCCGCACCGGATTTATTCGCAGCGTTTGCTCCCTCATCGGGTTGATTGCGGGCATTGCGATCGCGAGCTGGAACTACCAGATCGTCGCCTTCCGTCTAGAATCGGTCATTCCCAATCACGCCCTGGCAAATGTAACAGGATTCTGCATCATAGCTTTCATCGTAATGATCCTGGCCGGTCTGGTCGGCATGATTGTGAAAAGCCTGGTGCGAGGCGTAGGACTGGATTGGCTGGATCACACAATCGGGCTGATCTTTGGCCTGCTGCGAGGTGCGCTCCTTGCTACGCTGTGTATTGTCCTGGTGGCTGCATTCTTCCCCGAGAAGGAATGGCTCAGCGGCGCACGGCTCGCTCCCTACTTCCTTGGCTTCTCTCAAATCACCATTACAATTACCCCTGGAGATCTGAAGAAAAAGATTGAAGATGGACTCCAGGTGCTCGAAAAGGACTCTCCGGAATGGCTGCTGCCCAAGAATCCATAATTCTGCACAGGAGAATCACAGGACAGGCCGGCGGCAGTCATGGCAATCTATTGAGACACGAGGACGAAACGTGAAGCGCGAACTAGATAACCTTGTCACCCAGATGCATTCAACCGGCATGGCCTACGAAGATGCTGTCAAGCAGTTCAAACGGCAGTACCTGCTCGAGGTGCTCCGCGCTCACCGCGGTAACCAGTGCAAGGCCGCCGAAGAACTGGGCATGCATCGCAATACTCTCAGCCGGACCATGGCAGAGTTGTCTCTGGGTGTGGCGGAAGTTCGCGCGGGCCTCAAGCGTCCTGTGCGCAGCGAACGTCTATTGAATAGTGTTCTACGCCAGCAGCAAGTTCGCTAAGACCGAATCTCTGACGAATCGGACTCCGGTTTCAGATCGTTTTCTAGTGAATAGTGACCGCTTCCTGCACGGACCTAATCTCCGCCGCCCAATGCGCGATCAGGCCTATCAGGCGACCATTCCACGCTTGGATGTGAAAGCGGAGATACACTGGAATGTGCACGCTATGGCAAATTCTGACCCCAGCAACCATGCGCAGCAGTCGCATGTGTCGATTCGTGACGGCTTCATTTGGGATGCGCAGGATGCGTATCTCTTTGACATTGACGGCACCTTGCTGCGCAGCCGCGACCGCATTCATTTCAACTCCTTTGCAAGCAGCATTCGTGAGGTCACTGGCTTCGAGGTTTCACTGACTGGTGTTGTTTTGCATGGGGGAACCGATACGGCGATTCTCCGTGAGGCCTTTGCGCGTGCGGATGTGCCTCAAGAGGCATGGGAATCGCAGGTCGAGGCGGTCCTCGACGTAATGCGCAAGACCGTTTCGGAACGTCGCACGGAAATGGATCTTTGGGTAATGCCGGGGGTCGAAGAAGTCCTGGCGTATTTAGCTCAGCGGCAGGCTCTACTGGGCCTGGCCACCGGCAATCTCGAACTGATCGGCTGGATCAAGGTCGAAGAAGTTGGCCTTCGAAGGTGGTTCCGTTTTGGCGGATTCAGCGATAACTTCACGATACGAGCCGATATGATCGCGCACGCTGCGGCAAAAGCACATGAGATCAAGGGCGCAGATGCCTCCGTCTGCGTGGTTGGCGATACGCCAAGAGACATTGAAGCGGCACGGTCTAATTCCCTGCCGGTGATTGCCGTCGCTACCGGTCACTACTCCTACGATGAGCTCGCTGCTTTGGAGCCCGATGTCTGTGCAACTTCGCTGAAGGCGCTGCTCGAGGTAACTCGAACACGTTCCGAGGCATTGCAACAAGACGGTGTATCGGGCGGTGTGTCGGCTTGACGCGTCTGAAGCCATGGCTATGTCTGGCGGTGGCGCTCTCGGCGTCGTCGCTGTTGCTTGGCCAGGCGTCAGGTGCTGCAAATCAGGATCCCGCAGTAAAATCGGCTGCTTCAACGACAGGCTCTTCGTCGCCTTCCATAGCAAAACAGGATAAAGACGAGGTTTCCGAAATCAAGCATGGTAAGCCAGTCTCCCACAGCGAACTTCAGGCACAACGCAAAGCCGCAAAGCTGTATCTGAAAGGGGTCGCGCTACTCAAGAAAGAACACTCCCCGGAAAGCACAGAAGCTGCCTGGAAGCTCCTGCAACAGGCCGTTGCGCTGGAGCCCGATAACGTTACCTATCGCGAGGCCGCTGCATTGGCGAGGCAGAGCGCCGCTACGCAACTCGTGCAACAGGCCAGCCGCGAGCGCGAAGGCGGAGCTACCACTGATTCAGCAAAGCTGCTGCAGCAGGCTCTCTCCATTGACCCGAGCAGTCCTGAGGTGAAGGAACATTTGAATCAGCTCGCGAACTCCACGGCCACCGGAAACACCGGCATAACGGCGCACGACGAGATGAGCGTCGCTTCCGGAATTCCAAAGGCGGAAGACCAGGTGGACTACCCTGCCATCGCACTCAAACCCACGCCGGGCAGGCACAGCTTCCACATGCGGGCAAGTGAACAGCAGATTATCAAGGATGTCTTTCACACCTATGGCATCGATGCATCGGTAGATAGCAGCGTTCAGAGCCGCCCGGAAAAAATCGATATCGACGACGCAACGTTTGAAGAAGCTGCAAGAGCTGTGGGGATATTGACGAATTCCTTCTTCGAGCCGCTTGACCCTCACCGCGTCATCGTTGCGCTAGACACTCGTGAAAATCGCACAATTTACGAACATCAACAGTTGGAAACTTTGTATCTGCCGGGACTCGGTGAAAAAGATGTCACAAGCGTCACCGAAGTTGCCCACAACGTCTTTGGAGCCACTCAAGCCTCCGTGCAGCCGAGCCACGGCACGTTCACCATTCGTGCCCCCGCAAAAACTTTGGCTGCCTTCAATACCACGATGGAGCTTCTGGAAGACGGCAAGAGCGAGGTCGATCTAAACGTAAAGATTATCCAGCTTGCGCACATCACGGCGCGTGAAACAGGCGCCACGTTTTTCCAGCAGACAAGTCTTTACAACGTGCCCTCTGAGATCAACAACATTCTGAGTCAGAACCAGTCCGCCATTCAGCAGATCATCTCCTCTGGACTAGTGGCCAACGCCAACACTCTCGCGAATCAAATCGAGATTCTAGCCATTCTCGTGGCGTCCGGACAATTGACCGGAACTCCCTTCAATCAGGGATTTCTGCCCTTTGGTGGAGGGCTGACTCAAAGCATCCTCTCTCCCGGTCCGGCCACACTCACCATGAGCCTGAACAGCAGCGATACTCGCATGCTAGACGACATCCAGATGAGCCTCGAAGACGATGAGGATGGCACCTTCAAAATCGGAGAACGTTACCCGATCGAGACATCGTCATATTCCTCGGTTGCGCTTCCAGTATCCATTCCCGGGGTCAGCTCTTCCGCATTAAGCCAGGCAGCAAATGAAACGGTGCCTCAGGTTCAATATCAAGACATCGGATTGACATTCAAGGCGACCCCTAGAGTGCTGCGATCGGGCGATGTCACCCTCAATCTGGATATCAAGATGGCGTCCATTGGCGGAACCACCCTGAATGGTATCCCGATATTGAACAACCAGCAGATATCTGGTGTGTTGTCGCTAAAGGCGGGTACGACGGCGGTATTGGTCAGCGATCTGTCAAAGACACAATCGAGAGCGCTCAACGGATTGCCGGGCATTGGCGACATTCCCGGCCTCGAAGACGTAAACGACATCGCACGCAACGAGAATGTCGCACGGCTTCTCATTCTGATTACTCCTTCGGTGGTCCGCAATCCAAGAGCCGCCGGCCACGGTCCCATGTTGGTCCTGGAAAAATCCGCCGGCAGTAACGCTCACTAGAGCATTTCCGCTTCTAGTCTTTACAATCGAGAGCTGCGAAGTGTGGCTTTTCTTGAGGAAAAGCCGCGTAGGTAACTATGGCTCTGTAAGCATCGGAAGCGAAAATGCTGTAACGATCGATACTTCGCAGTCCGGGCCGGTGTCGTGCCAGCAGTGCATTCGCTGACTCTTCAGGATTGAGGGCGAACAACGCGAAGTTCCGGACGACGACGATTTCGTCCGCCAGGGCTGCACAGTTTTGAAGACCAAACAAACGCACTGCGCACCACAGCAGGTGGAGTGGTTCCCGGCGCCTGCGGCAACATTCCCTGGCGTATTTGAGAATCAGGCACGCAGTCGTTATCCGCAGCATGCCTAAGACCGGAGACGGAACCGTTAGGAGATAGAACGGACGCTGCGACAACAATAGTCGCAGCGTCCGAAAAGCTGGCCAACAGATTACTTTGCCGCACCATCGTTGCTGGCGTGATATTCGATCATCTGCTTGAGCACGTTGTAATCGACATTTCCGATCGGCACCAGCCGGCCATCGATCGCCAGCGTCGGCGTCTGATTGATGCTGAGATCCTGTGCGAGCTTAACGCTCGCCTCCACCGTTGCTTTCGTTTCCGGAGTCTGTGAGCAAGCCGCTACTTTATCCGGATCCTGGCCAGCCTTGGTTACAGCGCTGTTCAGTGTAAGTGTCGCGCCTTCGTCGGTCGCAAGCCCCGCCTGACCGTCAAAGACGGCGTTAGCATAATTGAAGAAAGCCTTGTCTCCGCCAAGTTTTGCGACACAGGCACCGTACGCGGCGGCACGAAAAGCCTGCGGGTGCTGGTTGAGCGGGTAGTTCTGGAAGACGAAGTGAGCGTTTGGGAAGTCTGTGAGGATCTTCTGAATCGTCGGCTCTGCCTCTTTGCAATGCGGGCACTGAAAATCCGCGAACTCGACTATCTCAAGATCCTTGTTGGCCGAACCCTCTGACGGTCCATTAGCCCGCGCGGTCAGAGTAGCGCGGTTCTCAGCGTACGGATGGTCTCCAAAGGGCAAAATTTCGAGCTGCTGACCGCCGGCAATGAGGTGCTTTCCATCCGGCAGGACTAAGAATTGTAGCCCCCCAGTCTCCTTGCGGCCTTTCTCACCCACCAGCACAATCACGTTGCTTATACCCGGAACCTCGGTTTTCAGGATGCGCGCAACTTGAAAAACCCGGTTCTGATCGTAGCCCCATGACGCCCTGAGAAAGCCCTCGACCTGCTCCTTCGTGGGCGAATCTGCCGTGAAATCAGAAGGATTTGTTTGCGGAAAGACAGGCCCTACCGTTGCTGCTGCAGGAGGAGCCGAAGGCGCAGGGGGTACATTCGTTTGGGCCACCAGGCGCGTAGCCGCAGGCAACGTCAATCCGACGGCGAATAGAAAACTGGCTACTTGGCGAAGCGGGTAGGCTCCGCTGCGGTGGCAAAACAATACTGAAGTCAATCTGAAATCTCCTTTTCGTGGCAGGGTCATCTTGGTTTGTCCAATGTCTTCACTGGGCTTTACACCTGAGCGCGAGCGGCTATGGGAAACCGACGTCCCAGGCCGAAGGCCTTCGGTGTCACTTTGAGCACAGGGGCTGCTTGCTGACGCTTGTATTCCGTACGTTCTACGAGATGGACTACATGTTCGACGGTCTCTGCAGGAAAACCGTATTCGGCGACGATCTGGGTGGTGCTTTCGTAGCGCTCCACATAAGCTTCGAGAATCGGATCCAGCACCTCATAAGCAGGCAGAGAATCGGTATCTTTCTGATCGGGACGGAGCTCTGCCGACGGCGCCTTGGTCAGAATCGCCTCAGGGATAATCTCACCTTTCCGATTTACCCATCGGCTGAGCGCATAAACCCTGGTCTTTACAAGATCGCCGATCACTGCAAGCGCACCCACCATGTCCCCATAAAGCGTGCAATATCCTACCGACATCTCCGACTTGTTGCCCGTGCTCAACACGAGAGAGCCAAATTTATTCGAAAGAGCCATCAACAGCGTGCCCCGTATACGCGACTGCAGGTTCTCCTCGGTAATATCCGGCTGCTTACCGGCAAAAATGGGATCGAGGGTGTGGGTGAATTCGCGAAACAGTGGAGAGATTGGCAAGACCTCATAACGAATACCCAATTTGGTCGCCAGTTGCCTGCTGTCGTCTATAGAGCCACTCGAAGAATACTGGCTTGGCATGCCCACACCAATCACGTTGTCTGCGCCCAATGCATCCACCGCGATGCAGGCTACCAGCGCGGAATCGATGCCGCCACTCAAACCAACAAGCGCTCGTCGAAATCCCGTCTTATAAACGTAATCTCGAGTGCCAAGCACCAGAGCTTTATACGCCTCCGCTGTCTCCTGCTCGTCCCTGTCCGATGCGGACTCGAAGACCCGTCCAGTTGCGGTCCGGCTCTCAATGATCACAATATCTTCATCAAATGAGGCTGCCGCGCCGATGACGGTTCCGTCCGGCGCCAAACCAAACGAAGAACCATCAAAAATGAGACTGTCGTTGCCACCCACCTGATTGCTGATGAATACCGGAATGCAATGCCTTTGAGCGATGGCGGCCAGCATGCGGTAACGCGTCTGCCGCTTACCGTGCCAGAAAGGCGACGCGGAGATGTTTACTAGAATGGTGGGTTTCTGCGGCATCAAGTCATCGACTGGGTCCACGTCATAGAGACGATGCGGCCAGAAGTACTTGTCATTCCAGGCGTCCTCGCAAATGGTCACCGCCAGGCGCTCGCCTTCGAAATCAATCACGCGTTGCGAAGAAGCCGGACAGAAATACCGTTGTTCATCAAACACGTCGTAAAACGGAAGCAGCATCTTGTGCTGCTCCAGCAAAATCTCGCCTTTATCCAAAAGAACAGCCGCATTCACCGCCGGCTTGCCGGCGCCAGGCGGGGCAGGCAATGCAACCCCGACCAGCACGGCCGTGCGAAGGGATGCCGTAGCCCCACGCAGTTCTTCTAGTGCCGTCGAACATCGTGCAAGAAAGGCCGGCTTGTCGAGGAGGTCCGCTGGCCAATATCCACAAATCGAAAGTTCGGGAAAGATGGTGAGGCGGGCTCCAGCGTCAGCGGCGCGCTGGCTGGCGGCAATGATTTTGGAGAGGTTTCCGGTGAAATCCCCAACGGTAGGATCAATCTGTGCCAGGGCGATTTTCACACTTCCAGTGTAAAACAGTGAGTAGCCAGCCTGTCCTGCCTCCACCAGCTCACTGCTTATTTACCGTGTCTTCAACGGAGGAAAAGATATCCATGGCGCGCGTCGCAATCCTTTCGGACATTCACGGCAATCTGACTGCGTTCGAAGCCGTTGTCGCGGACATTCAGAGGCTTTCCCCCGATCTCCTTCTTCACGGCGGTGATCTTGCCGATGGTGGCAGCGCCCCATCAGTGATCGTTGATCGTATCCGGGAATTCGGTTGGCAGGGGGTGCTCGGCAATACGGACGAGACGCTTTTCGTCCCGAATCGCTTACTGCATTTTCGGCCGGGCAGCCGGGACTCCGGCCTCTGTTTGATCTCGTCCGGGAGATGGCCACAGCAGCCAGTGAAGAGCTAGGTGACGAGCGCGTTGCCTGGTTGGCTAGACTGCCCGTGATATGGCGCATTCAGGAGATTGCACTTCTTCACGCGAGTCCTGACAGTGTATGGCACGCACCCGGCCCAGAGACGGTAGAAGAAACACTTCATGCAGTCTATAGGCCTATCAACGCTAAAGTGGTGGTATATGGACATATCCATCATCCATTTCAACGCAAAGTCAGAGACATGACCTTCATCAACTCCGGAAGCGTTGGGTTACCCTACGATGGCGATCCACGTGCCAGCTACGTGCTTATCGATGGACAGGAAGCACAGATTCGCCGAGTGGAGTATGACCAGAATCGCGAGATTACTGCTTTGCGGAAAAAGGGCGGACCCGGTCACGAATGGATAGTGAAGATGTTGACTTCGGCAAGAGCGCAAATGCCTTGAGCAGGAAGGCGGATCAGCTACGACCCGGTTCCCGCGAAGACCACGCCAATCGTGCGCAGAATGATCTTCAGGTCGAGCCAGACACTCCAGTTTTCGATGTATGCAACATCGAGTGAAATGTAGCTGTCAAACGAAGGATCCTGCCGCGCCTGCACCTGCCAAAGACCCGTGATGCCCGGCGTCACATCGAGCCGGCGCAAATGCGAGAGATTGTACTGACGAACTTCGCTGGCGATCGGAGGTCGCGGACCAACCACGCTCATGTCCCCTACAAGCACGTTGAAGAACTGTGGCAGTTCATCCAGAGAATATTTGCGGAGAAAGCGGCCGAGGCGCGTAATGCGAGGGTCATTGTGCATCTTGAATAGAATGCCCTGCCGCTCGTTCATGTGCAAAATCTCCGCACGCTTTCCGTCAGCGTCGCGCACCATCGTCCTGAACTTAACGCATTTGAAAACACGGGCCTTCTTGCCAATGCGCTCAGAACTGTAGAACACCGGCCCCGGTGAATCCAGTTTTATCGCGATAGCGAGAATGAGAAACAGCGGAGAGAGCACAGCCAGGGTCAACACAGCCAGCGTGACATCGAGCGATCTCTTGAAGATCAACCCGACCTCAGGAACGTGTCCGCGATGCAATGGAATTGTCGGAAACTGGCCGATGTACTCGATTGTGCTGTTCCAAGCCAAACCGTCATACATATCTGGCACAACGCGCAGGTCGATGCCATTGGCTCGCGCCTGATCCAGAACGCCTTTAATTACTCCGCGCTCAACCGGTGACGTAAAAAAAATCTCATCGACGAAATGCTTGCGCGCCAGGCTGAACAGACTCTCCAATGCACCCAACACGTCGCCGGTAGTGCCCGCCAATTGCGTATCGACGCCCGGCACGTGGACAAATCCCTTGAAGTTGTAGCCAAGCTGACGAATGCTCTGCAAATGATGCCGCAACGCGTGCGCTTCAGCGCCAGTCCCGACGATGATCACGTTGCGCGTGTTCATGCCCCGCTCAAAACGCTGGTACATCAGTGCGCGGAACACAAAGCGGCGTGCGCTGAGAGCTACGGTGAGCAAGGCGATGGTGAGAAGCACCACACCACGCGGAATCTCTTCCCCTTTGATCAGATACAGCGTTCCCGTCAGCAGCAAGCCCGAAACAAGACAGGTCTGCACGCTCAAACGTTGTTCATGCAGATAATTCGTCAGACGTGCCGGAGTATATAAGTGCAGGCTCCTGCTGATAACAATCAAAGTTGCCGTGAAACCGAGCAACAGGCATGTGAGGATACCGGTCGACTGCCCATGGATCAGCGTGCCGTGCCAGAACTTGCGCATTCCCGCGATCGGACCCGTTTGCAACTCGATGATTGCTGCAACAAACGCTGCTCCCAAAACCGTCAAAGCATCGAGCGCCATCCACATCCCCACGCTGCCGCGGGCGGTACGCTGATTTCCGGCAGCGGAGGCTTCGTTCCAATCCTGAGTCGGAGTGGAAGCTGACGCCCGTTGCCAAAACTCGGATGTTGCCATTTGCAGACCTCAGAAGACGCAACAGTAACAGTGGATGTATACGACCGTAACCCCAAAACCAACAAGACGTTGTGTCTTGTGGGACAGAGATCTCGCGTGGTTCCAAGGTTAGACGATCAGTTTGACTCCGCCGGTTGCACACAGGCGCATCGAATTCTGTTTTGCTGGACTCGCGTTGCTCCGTGTTGCAGCGGATGGAGCAAGCGGTAGTATTTGTCGATTCGAGGCCCAATCACATGGTCTGAAGCAGGACCCGCTACACAATCCCTGAAATCCCCAGAAGATGTCGTGGCAGGTGAATGAAGATCAGCCGACTACCACACATCGCAAAAATGAAGTTCCGAAGATGCCGGTTCTAAAAACTGCCTGAGATCAGTTTAACCGATTTTCAGTTAAGCAGGTGTAAACGAAGATTTGAGTGCAGAAGTTGCAGGCTTTTGCCGGAACCCCTTATCTGGATTGTACTAACAATCGGCCGGATTCTACACAAAAAGAAAATACTTGCTCCGATAGGCGAGCTTATGCGACAACCCCTCCCGTGTCTGGAAGAGCATACGCGTCGAGTGTAAAAAATTGCTGCACGTGAGGATCGCTGCACTCCATAAACTCCTGCAGCGGTCCGAAAAACCGCGCCCGCCCGGAATCAAGAAACAGCACCAGATCCGCCAGTCGAATGGCAAAACGCATGTCGTGCGTCACAACGATGCTCGTAATTCCTAATTGCAGCTTGAGCCTTTGAATCAGATCTCCGATATTCCTTCCCATTATGGGATCAACCATCGTCGTCGGCTCGTCGTAGAGAATCGCCTCAGGCTGTGCTGCGAGAGCGCGAGCAATGGCGATACAACGTTTCTGACCTGTAGATAGACTCGACGGCAATGAATTGACCGTTTCGCTCGCGCCAACCAGTTCCAGTAGCCGCGTCACGAGTTGTTGGACCTGATCTTCCTGCAGCCCGCCTTTTTCTCGAAGTGGAAAAGCGACATTCTCCCCCACGGTAAGCGAATCAAACAACGCGCCGTTTTGGAAGACCATCGTTACCCGCTTGCGTACTTCCTGTAGCCCTGGCTCACCGAGCGCGGTAATCTCTTGCCCATTCACGTGCACTGTTCCTGCATCTGGCTTAAGAAAGCCTAGCAAAATACGCAGCGAAACGGATTTACCTACACCGCTTCGTCCGAGTATGCACAAGGTCTGCCCACGTCCGATTTGGAAACTCACCTGGTCAAGTATCTTGCGTTCGCCAAAAGCGATTGTGACGTTGTCAAAGTCGATGAACGGCGATGCAATCGGCGCCGGCACCTCTCCCGACGGACGGTTTGCTTCGGCGTCGACCACAGCCTCCTGAATCAGCGCCTGCGCTGAAGCGCTGGCAATCTCCAGTTCCTGCACGCTCGCCGCCGCCTGAAGCTCGTTCAGATCTTCCAGCAGCGATGGCAGCTCAGCGTCGGACTCAGGGGGTGAGTTTGGATTCCGTTCGGGTGCATTGCTCACATGTCTTAGATTACTCGAAGCTCAGTTCGGTCCAGGACTCTTCGCGGAATCTCGCGTTGCCTGCGCCAACGCCATCTTTTCCAGACGAACCAACTCCGCTGAGGTATTCGTCCCTTGAAACCAATACAGCGGCGGCAGAGATCGCGGGTGTTCACACCGGCCGCATTGCCGTAGAGATTCAACCGGGAGCGCATCCAGAAATCCACCCAGATCCGCAGGAATTGTCTTCCAAGCCTGGTAGCAAGCCCTCAGCCCCAAATTGAGGCGTCTTCGAATGAGCGGAAGCACAGAACGATCCAGCACAACAGGGAAAGGCTGCAAAACACCGCCAACAGTCGCCGCCGTCACCGGCGCATCCGTAATCATCGCCCTTTCCAGCAAGGCTCGAAGCAGTGACGCCGGCAGCAACGGCATATCAACCGGCGCGAACACGTTCCATTTGGTTGTCGATGCGATGAGAGCCGTATAGACACCGCCCAGAGGACCGGCGTCTGCCGTCCGATCGGGAATCTGCCGGGCGAAATGCGATAGGTCTGAGCGGGACCCGGCGATTTGTCCTGAAATGCCCACTTGCTCCATGGCCAGAAGTGCAACACAGATCAGCGGCTCGCCCGTAAAAAGAGCGAGTGCCTTGTCACTACCCATTCGGGACGAACGGCCGCCAGCAAGCACGAACCCCGCCGCGTGTTCCGCTGCCATCATCCGCTCGTTGCCTCGCAATCAACGGGTTTAAGGCATTTTCGGAAATGCTGTGAACTTTCAAGAACCGCGAAGATGGATTTTTCTTGAGGAAAAATCCACCCAGCAATTGCGGTTTCGGTCTACACCATTTCCGAAATCGCTTTAACCCGCAGACTCACCCGCTACTTCCAGAAACCGGATAATCGAATCAATCCCTGCGTAAAAATTTGCGATTTTGAACTTTTCATTCGGGGCATGCAAATTGTCGTCCGGCAGGCCAAAGCCCATCATGACGCTTGGCAATCTCAGATGCCGGGCAAAATCTCCCACGATCGGGATAGAGCCTCCGGACCGGATGAAGACCGTCTCCTTGCCCCATACTTCGAGCAATGCCGCGGTGGCCGCGCGTATATACGGATTGTCAACCGGCACCAGACACGGATCGCCCGAATGGATCAAGCGCACGTCCACTGCAACGCCCGGAGGCGCAATCGCGAGCAGATGATCCCGAAGCTTGGCAAACGTATCCGCTGGAGTCAACCCGGGCACCAGACGCATCGAGACTTTGGCTAACGCCTTTGCTGGAATGACAGTTTTCGCTCCTGCTCCGGTAAAGCCTCCGGGCATGCCATGCACGTCCAAAGTAGGCCTTGCCCAAGTCCGTTCGAGAACACTGAAACCAGCTTCACCCACGAGTTCTTTGGATCCGACTTCATTCAGCCGGTAATGCTCCTCATCGAACGGCAAGGACTTCCACGCCGCCAACTCTTCAGCACTCGGAGGCACAATGTTGTCATAAATGCTCGGAATCAGGATCTTTCCCGATTCGTCCTTGAGCTTCGCGATGATCTGCGCCAAGGCGACGAAGGGATTCGGCGCGGCGCCGCCGTACATTCCTGAATGAAGATCCGTCTTTGCCCCGCGTACTTCGATCTCGGTGTAGATCATGCCGCGCAGCCCTACGCAGAGTGTTGGAAGGCCGTCGGCAAACATCTCTGTATCGCAAACCAGCACGAAATCAGCATTCAGCTCCTGGGGCTTGGACGCCACAAACTCTGCGATCCCTTCGCCTCCGATCTCCTCTTCTCCCTCAAGAATCACACGCACATTCAGAGGAAGCTTGCCAGTCGCGGCCAGCAGCGATTCGAGAGCCTTCACCTGCATATAGGTTTGGCCCTTGTCGTCGACCGCTCCCCGCGCATAGAGATTCCCACCGCGCTCCGTTGGCTCAAAGGGAGGCGAGATCCACTCATCCAATGGATCGGGCGGCTGCACATCGTAGTGTCCATACAGCAATGCCGTCGGCTTTCCGGGAGCATGCAGCCAATCGGCATAGACCAGCGGATGCCCCGCCGTCTCAATCAGCCGTACATTCTGCATCCCGATTCGCCGATATTCGCTCACCAGGCACTCTGCCGCCCGCCGAGTGTCCGCGTTGCACTCGGGAAGGGTTGAGACAGACGGAATTCGCAAGAGATCTTTCAGCTCATCCAAAAAACGGGGCTGATGCTGATGTGCATATTCAATGGCCAAAGAAAACATCTTGAGGCTCCGGAAAGTGCATTCGTTAACTCACGAGTATATGGCGCGATGCGCCGCTGACAGATTCCTCTTCGATCTCCCTCATCAATGCACACAAGTGAACACGGTTCCCAGCTAGAGCAGAAGCAGGGTTAATGTAAGGTGTATCACCGATCTCCGCAGATACCGGATACATCACGCTACCCCTGCTTCTGCTCTAATATCTCGGTATATTGGGATCAACATCATACGACCAGGCGTCGATCCCGCCAGCCACCGACTGTGCGGCCTCGAATCCCTGCTGCCGAAGCCAGTGAGTAACGCTCAGTGAGCGGGCTCCATGATGACACAAGATCAGCAGGCGCGCATCTGGATCGAGCTCCTGATGCGCTCGTGATGGAATATCTCCCATGGGCATGAAGGCGCTCCCTGGTACGCTCGCTAATGCGAATTCCCATGGTTCGCGAACGTCGATCAGTTTCGCCTTTCCCTCGCTTAAGATTGAGGCAGCATCTTTGGCGGAAATTTCGTAGTCATACATACAACCTGAGGATATGTGACTGGACCGCCATGTGACCACTTGGAACCGAGTCAATTCGGTTCAACACGGGTTTAGGTAATAAACGGAAAACGATACACTGGCTTAGACTTTCCGGCGGCACGCGTTGAACGAGCTGTCGCCTGCCAAGATCAGGTGGAACAACACTGGACACCATGCACGCGCAAACTAAGGTTCTGATCGTCGAAGACGAGGTCCACGCCCTGATGGGGCTGGCCGAGTTGATCTCCGCATGGGGCTATCGCACAGAAACCGCCCGCGATGGCATCGAGGGATACGAGAAGGTTCTCGCCTGGGATCCGGCCATCGTCGTAACCGATCTGAAAATGCCGCGCATGGATGGACTGGGGCTGTTAACCAAGCTGACCGAGGCTGGCGGCAAGATGGCGGTGGTCGTGCTCACCGCGCAAGGTTCGGTTGAGGCCGCCGTGGATGCCATGAAACTTGGCGCCTACGATTTCATTCAGAAGCCTGTCGACTCAACGCGTCTCAAGACCATCCTCGCCAATGCCTCGCGGCAACTCGACACCGACCTGGAACTGGAAGTAACCCGGCGGCAGCTTCGCCAAAGCGGCGTTCTGGGCTCGCTCGTAGGCCATTCACGCATTATGCAGGAAGTCTTCGGCCTCATCGAGCGCATCGCTCCTTCCAACGTTTCCGTTCTAATTACGGGCGAAAGCGGCACAGGAAAAGAACTCGTAGCCCGTACCCTGCATGACCTCAGCGAACGCAAAGCACGCTCCTTTGTCGCAGTGAACTGTGCTGCCATTCCTGAATCGCTCATGGAAAGCGAGATCTTCGGCCACGAGAAAGGCTCATTTACCGGCGCCGTCGAGCGCCGCGCCGGCTGCTTTGAATTGGCGGAAGACGGCACTCTGCTTCTCGATGAGCTTGGCGAAATGCCCATCGGCACTCAAGCTAAACTGCTCAGGGTCCTGGAAGATCGCAAACTGCGCCGCCTGGGCGGCCGCAATGAACAAGATGTGAATGTGCGCGTGCTGGCCGCGACCAACCGAGATCCTGAACTTGCAGTTGCCGAAGGAAAGCTGCGTTCCGACCTTTACTATCGGTTGAACGTTTTTCACATCCACATGCCGCCGCTCCGTGAACATCGTGAAGATATCCCTGATATGGCTATGGCGATGATTGCGGAGATGAATCAAAGGCATGGCCGTCGTGTAGCCGGGCTGACTCCAGCGGTGCTTGAACGGATACAGCAGCACGAGTGGCCAGGAAACGCCCGCGAACTGCGAAACCTCATAGAACGAGCCGTCATACTCGCGCCCAGCGGCGAGTTTATCGATACCGCGCAGCTTCCCGCCAGCTTCGGCAAGGCCTCAACAGTCGCCGCATCTGTTCCCGACGGCCAGGGTATTTTGGTACCCCTCGGCTCGACCGTCGGCGCAGCGGAGCGTCTGTTGATCCTGCGAACATTGGAGTCTACGAGCCAGAACAAGACCCGTGCAGCTGAGGTTCTGGGCGTAAGCTTGAAAACTCTGCATAACAAGTTGAAAGAGTATGAAAACCAGCGCGACAGCGGAGGCATGAAGGAATGAGTTTGAAGACCAAGCTCGTTCTGGCTATTACCAGTCTCGTGCTCCTCGTGACGTCCGTTTTGTCTCTTGTTTACATGAACCAACTGCTACAGGCAGTCGTCAATCAGTCCTATGAAACGAACGTGATTGTGGCTCAGGAGGTCTGGTACGCGCTGCAAAAGGCGCTCGAAAATGGGCTAAAAAATCAGACGATCACGCCCGGCGATAAAGCGCAACTGAGAAACCTCGTCACGGACACAGTTCGCAACGATGAATCTCTCAATAGCGTCATGAATTCAGCTCTGCGCTATTCACCCACCATCTACGACGTGAGTATCGGCGACACGGACGACCGTGCCCTGCTGACCACTCGTGCGGGAGGTCAGGATCAACCGCTCCCAATCCGCCAGAACTACGAGACGCTACGCGACAGCAACGCAATCGAACTGCTCAAAGCCGTCTTTAACACCGTACAGGTGTATGACGTCGTCATCCCGCTGGAGCGAAATGGAGAGCCATTTGCTACCGTACGCGTTGGCGTTCGCAGTTCCCTGCTGCGGACCCAGTATGAACCTCTCGTCCGGCGCACGATTACGCTGATGTCTCTTGCTCTCGTAGCCTCACTGGTGATCGCATTCTTTCTGGCCAATCTGGCTCTTGGCCCAATCGAAGAATTAAATCTGCAACTCGATTACTGGACGCCGCTTACGGAGGAGCTTCCGACGGAAGAACAGCGCTTCGATACGGTCGCAAAAGTGTCCAACAAAATCGAACGAATCGGGCAGCGCATGAGAAATGTTGAAGAGGTTTTTTCCGCACTCAAGGAAAACCTCGATCAGGTGCTTGGGAACCTTCAGGATGGCCTGATGCTGTTTACCGCCGATGGACGCGCGGTACTCGTCTCCGACGCCGTCGCCCGATTCCTGGCAAGTAACCGCGATGACCTTCTCGGCATGCAGGCTAGAGATATATTCGATCGCTCTACCGTGTTGGGTCGCCTGATTCGCGAAGCCTGGGATGCGGGCATGTCGCTGGTAAAGGAAGAAGTCACCATTGAAACGGGAAATCGAATCGAGGTTTCGCTGGATTTCATCCACGATGACGGCTCCCAGGAGGGACTTGGTGCTCTTTTGACCCTGCACGACTTCGAATCTGTACACGTTATTGAGAACGAGTTGGAGCTCTCAAGACGCATGGCGGCGATTGGCCGCCTTACATCGGGAGTCGGGCACGAAGTAAAGAATCCCATCAACGCGATTGTGGTGCACCTGGAATTGCTTAAAACGAAGCTGGGCAATACGGCAGCTCCGACGGGCAATCATCTGGAGATCATTGATTCAGAGATCCATCGCCTCGACCGCGTGGTGCAGACGCTGGTCGACTTCTCGCGTCCGGTGGAAGTGCTGTTGATCGAATACGACTTACGTGATGTGATTTCCGATGTGGTTGCACTTGCCGCTGCGGAAATGTCAATGCGTGACGTACACCTCACCAGCTATCTTCCTCCCTATCCGGTACCCGTGAAGATTGACGTCGATTTGTTGAAGCAGGCAGTTTTGAATGTTATTCAGAACGGTGCACAGGCGATGCCTGAAGGTGGAAACCTGGAGGTCCGACTCGTTGAGGAGGGTAAAATGGGCGTCATCGAAATCAAAGACGAGGGTGGCGGAATCTCACAGGAACTGCGCGAGCGAATCTTCGATCTGTATTTCACGACCAAGAAGGACGGCAGTGGAATCGGACTTGCAATGACGTATCGTATTCTGCAGTTGCATCATGGCAGTATCGACGTACAATCAGAAGTAGGCCGTGGCTCGGTGTTCCAACTTCGAATACCGCTCTCCGCCACGGACCGGGGACGACGGCATCCTCAGCCGACGGCGTTAGAAAGTACGAAAGGGTTTAAGGAATGAGGAATACCGTCACGTGTTCTGCGTGGCTACTGCCGGTGCTGGTGTCCATGGCACTTGTGCAGGGTTGCGACCATAAGGATAAAATACCGCCGAATCAGACCCTCGCCCCTCCGATCGTGGATACGCCTCCCGTTGAACCGGCAACTATTTCGACTGCGAATTTGCCTCCGCCTGAAGTGGTAGAGCCTGCGAAACCAGCAGTTACTCCGCCTCCGAAGCCAGTTGAGCCAGCAAAGAAACCACCCCGGCATACCAAGAAACCGGCCTCCAGCCCCCCGCAACCAACCCAGGAAGTTGCTGCCAACCCGAGTGATCCTTCAATGACCGCTATCGGTGAGCTCTCTGGAGCTGCGTCGGGTGACCAGCGCACGCAAGCTGAAGATGCCATCAACTCAACGGAGAAGGGGTTGAACGGCATCACCCGCGGTCTCAACGATACCGAGACCAAAACAGCCGCTCAAATCCGGGAGTTCCTAAAGCAGGCCAAATCGGCGCTGAACTCAGGCGATGTAGACGGCGCGCTCACTCTGGCCAAGAAAGCTAAAGTTCTATTGGACGAACTGAAGCAGTAAATCAGATTCCGTAGCGCTATCCTGATCTATCCTCCGCGCAGGAAAGTCCTGACTACAACAAATCGGAGCACGCTCAGATATGGCGCGAGAAGTGCTGGCAGATGTAACAGGGTGGCGTTGTAATTTACTTTAGAGGCGATGCTGCGAACCAGGCGCAGTCATCAATCCGTCTCGGAGTGTCTTGATCGATCCAGGAAAAGCAACAGCAGCCAGACAACTGTCGTGTAAAAGAAGATCGAAAAGAGGAGCCCTTCAATTCCAGCTCCGACAATCGCAATAAAGGACGAAGTGCGTGGTCGTATGAGCCAACCGATCAGGAAAGCCGGGGGAGCCGCTACGGCTTGAGCCAGGTAGCCCAAAATCCGTAGCGGTTTCGCCATTTCTCCTAGCATGCCCGCGCCGCTAGCCAGAGCATTGATCAGGAGAGAAAAGATAAAGGCCCTGAATAAGAGGGTTTCCCGCATTTTCGTTCTCATTACGCTATCCCTCTCATCCAAGACCGCTCCTCATTTTGCATTGTCGTAAAAGCGTCCAAGATCCTGCCGGAAAGACTTGAGTGCTTCGACATTCAGGTACACCATATGTCCCGCTGGATAGTATCCCCACGTGATGTTGTCGCGCATCTTTGAGTCTGTTCCCATATGAGAAAGCTCCCACTCCGTAGCGGTAAACGGAGTAGCCAGATCATAGATGCCATTCGCGGCAAAAACCTTTAAGTGAGGATTCTTACGAATCGTATCACCCAGGTCACCGGCCACATATGGCATTCGCTCAGAACGGCCAAACGGACCCGCCCCGCCAGCGGGCCGGTGGTCCCAATCCCAAGTCAGGCCGGGGCCGCTGTTGTTGTAAGTCTCATTGTCGGTAACCTTCAAATCATTCTGCAGATATGAGTGGAACGCCGCGATATAAGCTCCACTGATCCCCGTATCCGAGGGATCATAAGGCGCGTTATCGCCGGCAGCTTCCGCATCCGGCCCTTCGAAACGAGCATCGTAACGGCCAAGAATCTTGTTCTCATCGCGGAGCAGCTCTTTGCGGAAACGGGATGCGCCGATTCGTAGATTGGCCTCTTTGATCTCCTGCGGAGAGAGCCCAATAAAGTGGCTCATCTGAGTTGCTATTTTGTCCGCATCCGCGTCGCTCAAGGCGTTGCCCGTCCACAGTGCTTCCGCATAGGGGCCGTGCGCAAACTCCTGCGCCTGCCGTATGAATGCCATCACGTCGGCTGGCTTGTTTGGCACCTTATTGTGATACCAGGCGATTGCAGCAAAGCTAGGAAAGTCGGTGATGTAGTTGTTATCCAGGCCCGCCGCATGCGCATTATAGTTCAGAATCGAAGACAGCAGAACAATGCCGTTCAACTGCACTCCAGCAGAGTCCAACGTCGCGGACAATCCGGCCGAGCGCGTGGTCCCATACGATTCGCCAAACAAAAATTTCGGCGAGTTCCAGCGATGATTCACCGTGAGATAGCGAACGATGAACAGCGTGAAGGCGCGCAGATCCTGGTCAACTCCGGCGACATCTTTGACTGTCCCCTTCCCCACCGGGTGCGAGTATCCAGTGCCCGGCGCGTCGATAAAGACGAGGTCTGTCTTGTCGAGGAGGCTGTACTCATTGGGAACGACTGTGTAGGGGGCATTGTGCGTCGCATCGGGACTGTCCGTTACCACCCTCATCGGCCCGACCGATCCCATTTCGAGCCAGATCGTGGCTGAGCCGGGCCCACCGTTATAGAGGAAAGTTACCGGCCGCTTCGTTGCTTCGGCGCCATCCTCTGTATAGGCGATGTAGAAGATGCTGTGATACGGCTTCTCATAATCATCATGATCTTCTTTGCTGATCAGTAGATTTCCTGCCGTGGCGGTGTAGTGAACCATGCGGCCGCCGATCGTTTCCTGGTGCTGTGTGACGACCGTAGTCTCTGCTGGTATTGGAATATCTTTTGTGGTCTCTTCCTTGGGTTCCACAGTGGCTCGGCGCTCCTGTGCAAACGCCGGCGTGCACAACGTGGATAAGAGAAGAAAGGCTAAAGCGGTTGGCGTAAAGGCTGAAGCAATGTTGCTCAGGACGGGCCGTTTTCGCGAAACGATCACGCTTGGAATCTCCCTCAAAGAATTGGATTGGGCAAAATGCACGCCGCATGCGCGAGGTATCTGGGCAAGCTGCGGCATTCTTCGAACGAGCGCCGGAAGCGATGTCGAGCTATAGCTGTACCGGATGTCCGAGAGTGTAACACGCGCTATCCAGCATTCGGGAAACGGTTTATCTTTCGCCCCACTTGAGCTTTGTTCGCAGCGCTTCAAAGAAACCATTGCCGCCCAGACGCACCAGTTTCACCGCATATTCCGAACGCTGGCAGCGAAGCTCGTCTCCAACGCGCAAATCCACGGCCTGCTGTCCATCGACTGTAAGGATGGTCGAATTGGGCTGCCCCCCTTTCGGCCCCTCAATCCGAAGCGTCAGATCCGCACCCCCCGGTACCACAATGGGGCGCAGCGTCAGGAGATGCGGGCAGATCGGAGTGATCACCAGCGCGTCGACTCCTGGCACCATGATGGGGCCGTTCGCCGCAAGCGTATAGGCGGTGGACCCTGTTGGCGTGGATACGATCACGCCGTCCGCACGGAACCTCGCTACCAGCAGGCCATCGAGTTCCACGGTGAAGTCGGCCATGCGAGCGATCGCACTCTTCGACAAAACAATGTCGTTGACTGCCTCGAATGCCTCGGCGCAAATCCCGTCGCGCCATAAGTCCGTATGCAGCATGGCGCGCGCATCGATCGCGTGACAATCGCCACACCAGCTCTCCAGAGTCGGAAAAAGGTTCGAAAGCCGCACCTCGGTGAGGAAACCAAGCGACCCCAGATTGACACTTAAAATCGGCGTGCCTGACGGCGCAAAGATACGCCCTACCGCAAGCAGCGTGCCATCCCCGCCCAGCACGATGACCAAAGCAGGCCGGATGACAGGCAGATCGGCTCGGTCGCGGATCTCGAGTCCGCCAACCAATGCTCCAGACTCCCCCTGTAAGCCGCAGCGGGGCCAACCATATAGGAGGCGCTATCGCGATCCAGCACAGGATCAAATCGGCGTTCGCGCAACCAGTCGACCAGTTCTGGCAAAAGCCGGATCAGTTCCGGTTTGGAGGGCTTGGAAACGATGGCAATTCGAGTCATTTCGGTTCAGTGTATCCCACTCGAAGTTACGAAACTTCGCCGCGGCGGGGCAAGATTGCATGCAACAGAAATTCGCGGTTGCCCTCCATGCCTGCAATCGGGGAATCCATCAGGTCAATCTCCTCTGCGCCGAGACCCCGCAAGCAGCCTTCAACTCGCCGTATAGCGAGCTGATGTGCTTCGGGATCGCGCACGATTCCACCTTTTCCAACGTGCTCACGCCCCGCTTCGAACTGCGGCTTCACCAGCACTACGGCTTCGTTCAACGCCGTGGCAGCGGCGACCACCGCCGGCAAGACCAGTGTGGCTGAAATAAACGAAACGTCGATGACCACGAAAGTCAGCTCAGGATCACCGTTCAGTACAGGATTCAGTATTCCCGGACTCAGCAGCCGCGCGTTGGTTCTTTCGTAAAGCTTCACTCTGAGATCTGAACGCAATTTCATCGCGATCTGCCCAAAGCCCGTGTCCACGCACGAAACATGTGCTGCGCCGTGCTGCAACAGGCAATCGGTAAAACCCCCGGTCGACGTCCCAATGTCAAGACAGGATCGCCCAGTTACGTCGATCTTCCAATGTCCCAGCGCAGCTTCGAGCTTGATTCCTCCTCGACTGACGTAACGCAGATCCTCACCCAGCAACCGGACGGGGGTCTCGGGGTCCACCACCACTCCGGGCTTCTCGACTTTCTGCTCGGCCGCAAGAACACGGCCGGCAAGAATCAGAGCGCGCGCTCGTTCCCGGCTTGGAACCAGACCACGCTGGACCAGAAGTGCATCAATTCGGACTTTCTTGGCCGTACTCATCCTCTTGACTCTATTATGCTTGTATTTGCGGGTGGAGTCGCACCGCCAATACCATTGAGGCCCGGTTAACAGGTCGATGTTCCGGATGCTGGTACAGAGGCATCCCAATCTAAACCGCCTTACGCTGCGTACTGAAATTGAGTCGAGCAGCAACGGTAGAAGAAACGGAAGCAGTACAGATGGACGATACCGAACTGCTGGAAGCTGTCGCCAGGAAGGATGAGTCCGCAATGGCGACGCTTTTCGACAGATATTCGCGGCTTGGTCTACTCGATCGCCTTGCGAGTGTTGCGTGAGCCCGAACTGGCGGAGGATGTGATGCAGGAGGTTCTGCTCCAGGTATGGAGACAACCCGGTGGCTTTGTCTCTCAGAGAGGCAGTCTGGGAGCATGGCTCGCAGTGGTGGCTCGAAACCGCTCAATCGACGTCATCCGCAGAAGAGCGCGTATGACACCTCTTGAAGAGCTTGTTCTGCCGGAACCTCGCAACTTCCAGCGCGTCGTCGAAGACAGCCACCTGATGGACCAGGTACGAGCGGCGGTGGAGACCCTGCCCGCAGAACAGCAGTCTCCGCTGCACATGGCTTACTTTGAAGGATTGACCCACATCGAGATCTCCGAGCGGACCGGAACCCCGCTCGGGACCGTCAAGACGCGCATTCGCTCGGCTTTGGCAACGGTGAGAAAGGCGCTGGAAGCATGAGCAATCGAAGCATTTCACATTGAAGAAGACGACCTGATCCAGTACGCCTTGGGTACTTTGAAAGAGACGCAACTGACCCAGTTCACGGCCCACATCTCGCTGTGCAATCAATGCCGCGCCAGGGTCGCGCAATATCAAGGCGATCTGGGAGTCTTCGCTGCGGCGCAACCCACGTCTTCACTACCAGCGGGAGCCCGCGAACGATTTCTGAATCGGCTGGGCAGCGCGTCTGCTTCGAAAACTCCTCTCGAAAAGATTCGGAATCGGAGCCGCGCCTACCTCTTCTCCAAAGCCTTCCGGCACTGGATGGATACTCCGGCTCCACTTCTGATTCTCTCCGGCGCGCTTGCGGTGGCGCTCACTTTTGTTGCGTACGATGATCTTTCTCACATTCATCAGATCAGACAAATGTTGCCGGCGATGAACCGCTTTGAAAGAGATTCGGCGAAATTCCAGGAGCTGGAAGATTTCCTGCGCGGAACCAACACCCAGGACGCGACCCTTCATCGTAATCCCAATTCAATCCAGGAGCCAGAAGGCCACGTGCTATATTCCGCAACCAGTGGCCGCCTCGTCTTCACGGCAACCAACATGCCAGCGCCGCCTCCAGGCAAGGCGTATGAACTTTGGGTTCTTCCAGCGGCGGGCAACCCTCCGATTCCAGCCGGCATGTTTACTCCCGATCTCCAGGGAAGCGCGGCTGTCGTCTTTCCTGAGATTCCCGCCAACGTTCAAGCCAGCGGCTTCGGCGTCACAGTCGAGGACGAGGGTGGATCGAAAACACCAACCTTGCCGATCTATATGAGCGGCAAGTAACCGGCAGCAAGATCAAAAGCCAGAAGCCAGGCATGCGTTAACTGCCCGAAGCAAGACAAAGGGCCAGTCCTCTCCGGACTGGCCCTTTGTCTTGCTCAATTTGTTGCTCAGAGCCCTGAGTTCTTCCGTGCCGCGGTACTCAGAGACGATGAACTTAGCCCGCTCGTTGAGAGGGCGGAACAGTTAGCCAACGTTACTGGAGCTGCTGCCGAAAACGCGCTCAGAGGCAGGAAGCAAGGCTGGCCAGCGCCGGGATTTCGGCTGATCAGATTTGTATTCGACGTGCTTCCATCCTGTGTCGTCGACCGCGCATCGATCGCATTACCCTGCACCAGAACCGTCGTACTCACGATGTCTTGATCTGTACGAATCACCGTTACATATGGACTGTTTGGCGAAACGACGTAGACCTTGCCGTACAGTGAGTTTTGCGTCGAAACCACCGTACGCGGATTACCGGTAACTGCCAGAGTCGTCTCAATCGTGTGGCTGGAAAGATTGATGATCGAAACCGTTCCGTCCGTTTGATTGGCTGTATAGGCACGCGAACCATCGTTCAGTACAGTCACGGATGCTGGATTCTTGCCTACATTGACGGTGTAAGTTGTGCCGAACGTCGAGCTGTCATTGCCATATATATCAAGACTGACATCGATGATGTTCACCGTGCTGCCGTCAAAATTAGACACAATAAGCTGCTGAGTCGCCGCATTGTATTCCGCATACACCGGCCCCGCAATTTGCGGCAACCCTGCCTCGCCGTTTGGCGGTGCAATGCCAGTAGCGGATACGGCTGCCGTTGATAGCGGCAGCGTTGGATGGCACGTATATGTCTGACCACTCTGGTTAACGCAGCCCGTTGGCGGACATACGCAGCTATCCAGGGCATTGATCTGGCTATTGATGACCGAGATCGTGTCGCTACCGCGGTTCAGTACGTAAACGCGCCGCGTGTCCGGAGTTCCGATCGCATAATCCGGACAGACGCCCACCGGGATATGCGATGTGACGGTATACGTCGAAGTAAACGACGCCGTCCGCGATACCTGTCTGGCCAGCCAGATCGGCGGAATGCGGATCGATAGAACAAGCCACGCCGCCATCCACCTGCTTGCCGTCGAGGGTAACCGGCGTCAAATACGGGATTGTCTGGCTGATCGTATAGATGCGGCGGGCCCCAGCGACGCCGACCGCAGTTATCGGAGTCGGATCCACCGGAATATCCAGCTTGAACGCATCTGGAGACACCGGTCAGGACGTCCAGCTCATTCAGATTTACGTCCAGCGCATAAAGTCCTAGCGAGCCGCCAAAGAGTCCGACCACTGGGTCGAGTCCGGCAGGGTCAGTCGGCGTTCCAACAGCCGGAATAGGATTCAACGTGCTGTAAGTGATGTTCTTTTCCTGAAGCTGCGTCGAGATTGGAATATTGCTGACCGTTCCGTCCTCGTTCAGCGTCCAGCCTAACGTGCCCGTGTTGATGGCAAAGGTCTTGGGACTGGGTCCAGCAGCCGCCGTTGCCATGATGGTGTCGCCCGAGTAATCAATGACCGTCGCATAGCCCTGAGCGGTAGGCGAAGTCGTCGGAGCTGAAACCACAAATGCGTACGAAAGCGGCTGGGACGCCGGTCCTGTTCCAGTAATTGGGGTTACAGTCGGCCGCAGATTGTCTCCACAACCGGAAAGGCCAGCGATAACACCCGCAACACCAAACAGTGCAACGGCACGATGAACCATGGACCGGGGAACCTGAATCTTGAATTGGGGCATTTGAAAACGATTGGAATTTCTTGCCGGGCGCGCGTCACCGGGGCCGGCCCCGAAGTACTGCTGGAAGAGTTTGCTCATTCAGTAGTTGTCCTGCTTACTGGTCGATTGTAAATCACTGCATTGACTGAAACCGGTATCCTCAATTGGACGCGGACGCTCCCGGTTCGTTGGCTTTGCGCAGCCTGTCGCACCCGATTCGCAGGAGTAGAAATGACAAATTTGCTGAATCGGACAGCACTGGCATGGCAGTCAAAAACGATCCTGCTGCTGGTCCTTCCCTGGACCTCGCTCTGTGTTCTTTTCGCAAGCTACTGGTGGGCTTCGCATGGGCCGGTCGTTCTGTGGACTACCCTCGGCATCAGCGGCGCATTTGGCATCCTGGTCTGGTTTCTTCGTGCCGGCACTGCCGGCGCATCAGCCGCTGGAGCTATCATCACGGCCAGCCTCATGTTCAGCACAGCCCGCTTCCCATATCCATGGAGTTGGCTGCACGGCGGCCTTCTCCCTGTATTAGCCGTTTTTCTTCTGGCATTCATCGCCACCAAAATCGGCAAGTCAAAAAAAGAACGACTCGGCACGGCGGAAGATAAACATGGCCGGAACGCCGCCCAGATAGCCGCAAATCTCGGAGCTGCCGCGTTGGCCGCGACCGCCTCCTTAACGCCTCTTCATCGCATGGAAAGCGCCGCGTACCTGAATCTCGTCCTCGCCATCGCAGCTCTGGCAGAAGCCGCAGCCGACACCGTTTCCTCGGAAATCGGTCAGGTCTTCGGCAGGCAGCCGCGCTCCATCACAACTTTTCAACGCGTCCCGCCCGGGACAGATGGCGGCATCACGCTGATAGGAACCATCTCCGGCATCATCGCCGCCGCAATAGTGGTCGCAGTTGCTGTCTGGGGCACTGGAACCTGGCCGGCTCACTCAGAAGATGCGTGGATTGTGTTCGGGATAAGTTCACTCGGGGCGGTCTGTGGCCTGCTCTTCGACAGCGTCCTCGGTGACCTCGTCGAACGCCGCGGCTGGTTGAACAACGACGCCGTAAATTTCTCCGCGACCCTGGCCGCCGTCTTCTCTTCCCTACTCTTCTGGTTGCTCTGGATTCTCGTCCACCCGATGGATTGACTTCATCAGCTTCCGGTTTCAACCTGCTCCAACAACCGCTTCCAGATCTTCTGATTCTTCCGATACGCTTTCTTCAGATCCTCGAGAATCCGGTCGAAATCCGCGTTGGTTTTCAGATTTGTCCATGCTGGATTCTTGGAAAACCACGGATAGTTTTCGTTTCCCAGATAAATCGCACGCCGCAACCAGTGGAGAGCCTCGCTCGAATCCCCTTCCACCGCAAAGTAAGAAGCAAGCCGATATGCCATCTCTGAATCAGCCTCGGCTGCCGCAAGTGTGTCGTCCTTTAACAACCCCGCCGCCCTCGTGCGGTCACCCGCCTGCGCATAACAGAGAGCAAGTGTAGGCACGGCAATGCGCATTGACTCGTCATCCTGAATCACAGCCTCAAGCAGCGAGATAGCCTCGAACACATTTCCCATGCCGCATCTGCTGATAGCCCGCCGAAGTCCGTAGCAATGGATGCCGCGGTTCCAGCGCAAGTCCCTTCGCCAGTTCGTCTCCTGCAACATCCAACTGGTTCCGGTACTGATACACACGAGCGCGATGATTGTAGAGCACCGCCGCATTGGCAGGATTCAGTTTCAGCGCCATGCTGAACTGACTCAGCGCCTCGTCATACATGCCGTCGATGCGCAGCGTAATGCCTGCCACCAAATGAACGTTCCAGTCATTGGCGGCAGATGTCAACAGATTCGCGATTCCGTGGCGCGCCGACTCTTTCTCACCCCGCGACAGCAGCATGTAAATGCGATAGAGATTTGCCTCGGTCGAGCCGGAATCGAGCTTATATGCAAGATCAAAAGCCCGCCGGGCCGTCATCACGTGAATCTGTCCGGCATAGCCGTGCCGCACATACTGCAATTCCGCTATGCCTAAACCAGACCATCCAGCCGCAAACTCCGGATCGCTCGTCGTTACTCGCTCAAACAACTCTCGTGCGCGATCCAGATCGGCTCGTGCGCTGGTTCGCGTCATAAAGGAGCTCAACAGTGCCCGCGCCTGCAGGTAATCTTCTGAAACCGTCTCCGGCAGCGAGGCGTCGCGTGCTGCCGTACGCGAGATCTCGGCTTGAGATCCTCTCGCTTCGACGCCCCCAATGCCCTGGAGCACTGCGAACACTTCGTTCGAAATTTCGTTCTGCACCGCGATCAAATCGAACGAAGCAACACTGATCGTACCCCCGGAACGAACGCTCTGGGCGTGCACATCCAGCAATTGCCAGTTAAGGTCAAAGCCTTCCTCCGAACGCATGAAATTGCCCGCAAGGACGTATGAAACCAGCAGCCGGCTGCCCCATGTCCAACGGATCCATCTGAACCAGTTGCGGAGCCGCCACGCTCATCAGAGAGCTGGATGGCCGCACTACAATAGAGGGAATACGCGCCAGACGGGCCGCGATTGCATCCGCAAGCGCAAAGCCATAAAGTGGGGCCGCCGTTGTGGTGCCAAGATTGTTGAATGGCAGCACTACTAGAGAGTTCTGCTGCGGAGCCTCTGTCGCAGACTCGCGGAATCGCTCCGCCAGCATCGATAGAAAGCTCGTAGTCCTCTTCTCCGCCTCGGGTCCTGTTGTCACCAGATTCGCCGCTGCCTCGCCCGGAATGCTCCCCGTCTCAAGCTGCATCGCCTTCATGATCGTCTTCAGTGCCTCGCGCACTTCCGCAGCCGATGCATATCGCGTTGCAGGGTTTTTCTCAAGACATGCCGCGATGACGCTCTTCAGTTCCACGGAAACATCCTGCACAATCGCGTCCAGATCGGGCGGATCGGAGAACTGTATCGACCGGATAATCTGAAAGTCCTCGGCGTCCGGTCGCGCAAACGGGTACCGGCCGCTGGTGAGCTCATAGAGCAGAACCCCAAGTGCCCAAATATCCGATTGCACACTGGATTGCCCGGTGACAAACTGCTCCGGAGCCATGTACCGGATCGTGCCGCCGCGTGCCGTGTAGGTTTCCGCGAGGGAAGCTGTCCGCGCCATTGCAGGCTTGGCCGGATCGAATGCGGTCTCTGCCGGATGCAGCCGCCGTGCCAGGCCAAAATCCAGAATCTTGACGAGGCCGCCATCGGTCAACATCACGTTCTGCGGTTTCAGATCGCGATGGAAGATGCCTAGCGCATGCGCCGCCTGCAATCCATCCGCAACCTGAATGCCAACGGAAAGCACAAGCTGGACGCTCGCCGGCCCCCGCTCAATGAGCTTGTCGAGCGACTGACCAGGAACAAATTGCATGACAATGTACGACTTCTTCACCGGTCTCACCCACTTCATAGATCGCGCAGACATTTGGATGCTCAATCGCGGATGCTAACCGTGCCTCGCGCAACACGGTATTGCGCATCTGCTTCTGCGTGAGCAATCCCCGCCGCAGAATCTTCAACACCACAGGCCGCGTCAGCAGTGTGTCGTCGGCAAGGTACACAACTCCACTGCCACCCGCGCCAAGACGGCGATCTATCTCGTAATGCTCAATCATTCTGCGTTTCATGGCTCGCTCTAGTGTATCCGGGGGCCGCACAGGGTCTGAATTTCGCACACTGAGCCTGCTGATCCAACTCAACGGCTGCTGGCCGACCATGATTTTTATGAGATGCAGTGGCTGTTGGACCATTCAGACTGCGATAGCCACTCCAGCAAGCTGACTCCCGATCAGAAACAGCCGGAACCGTTACCTACAGCAATGCGACTGCGTTCGTCCACGATGCTGCGCTTTGTGCAGGTTCTCACACAGCCGGCCGGGAATGCTGCCATCGACGACACATATAGCGTGCTTGACCTGGATGCGCTGGATGAATTGAAAAGCTACACCTTCGACTATCGGACCATGCACTTCGCCGTCAAGTACGAATAGTCCGGCTTTTGATCGAAGCCAAGAGCGATGCCTAGATTTCCCGTCGCCGACGTTGGTGCGTCGAAGCGATATTCATATCTTCACGGTATTTCGCTACCGTTCGGCGGGTCACTTGAATACCGCGCGCCTGCAGCATGCTTGCAAGCTGATCGTCGGTCAAAGGGCGCCGTGGATCCTCTTCTTCAATCAACTTCCGAACCATTCTCTTCAGCACGACAAGCGGAGTATCAGCACCTTCCGGCCCGTTTGCTCCCTCCGAAAAAAATGCTCGCAATTCGATCACGCCCTGGGGCGTATGCGCGTACTTGTTTGCCACCGCACGGCTCACGGTTGAAGGATGAACACCAATCTCTTCGGCAACTTCCTTGATCATCATGGGCCGCAGAGCCTCAATTCCGTGATCAAGGAAATCCTGCTGACGACGCACAATCACCTCGCAGGTCCGAAGGATCGTGCTCTTCCGCTGAGCGATGTTCCGCATCAACTGCATCGCCGACCGGAACCGCTCCTTCACATAATCCTTGACCTCTTTGTCTGTGCCTTCGGACGTAAGCATACGCCGGTACCTTTGACTCAACCGGAAGCTCGGCATGTTGTCTTCGTTCATGGCGACTGCCCAGGTATCACCGCCCTTGACGAAGGCAACATCCGGTTCAATCAGGCGGGTCTGCTCGCGGTTATAACGGCGTCCCGGTCGAGGATCGAGGGTGCGAATCAGCTCGATCGCGGTATTGATCTCGGGGATCGGCGATCCAACTGCACGTGAAATCTCGCGAAGATCACGCTTCTGCAGCAACGGCAAATGATCCCGGACGATAATCATCGCAGTATCAAAACTTCGCCGGCGCTCATGCAGCACAGCTTCAGCTGCGGCATGAAACCCATGATCTGGATCTGTCTTTGTCTCAAGAAGAGCCAAGTGTTCGTTCGTCGAGTAACCATGTGAGTGATGCGCAGTGGAAAGATGCCCGTTCAACAGCAACTCATCCGACGCATCGGCCACAATCTCTACGGTCATCGCATCCAGGTCACCCTCGTGGTGGTCCGCGAGTTCAACATAGGAGGCTGGGTTATATCCATTGTGCCCAGTCTCGTCCTGACTCCCTTGCTTGACAAAAACAAGCTCCAGCTCACGAAGCTGGGTTTCAAGCTGAATCCTCAGGCAATCCTTGAGATCTAGCGCACCCACGCCCGCGGGATCAAGGCGCTGGATCAAATCCAGAGCTTTGCGCAGTATCTCCACTACCGATGCCATCGATTCTTCGTAGGCATACACGCCCGCCAGATCTTCCAGCGGAGCGGAGAGGTACCCATTCTCATCCAGGTTCCCTACCAGATACTCGGCGGCATCTCTCAGTTCCGCATCCAGCGTCATCGAACCAAGCTGCCACACCAAGTGGTCCGAGAGCGTCGTAGGCTGAGATAAAAACTGTTCGAAAGAGGGTTTTTCCGATTCCTCATATTCCTGCGTGGTACGGAATCCAGGATCGAGATACTCCTGAAAATAAGACCCGAAATCGATTTCTTCGAATGGATCCTTGACGGTTACCGGAGCCTCTTCCGCAACACGCTCGCGCATCGCTTCCCGGCCGCCAACCTCATCGAGAATCGGAACAGTCTCGTCAATCTCCTCCAGAACCGGATTCTCGATCATCTCCGCATTGATCATCTCCGTCAGCTCAAGCTTATTTAGTGCGAGCAAACTGACCATCTGCATCAGCCCAGGTGTCAGGATCTGACGCTGGGCGACTTTCAGATTCAGTCTCGGCTGCAGCAACGGCATAGCGGGGGTTTCCTGTCTCTGGGTCCTTCTAAGTGTAAATCTGTTACCAAGTTCCAAACGATGAAGTTGTCTCGTTACAGAATGGGAGTACCGGAATGGGCAGTATCCAATCTGAAAATTCCTGCCGTTCAGGTACGGGTAGCCGATTCAGCAAGATAGCGGCCGTTCCATCCCGAGAAACGCCATCTTCTTCCTCGCAGCAAAGAGGCCGGTACCCGATGGACGCTCTCGTCAGCGGTTCGTTTTTCCCTGTGCATCTTATGGAAAGCGATTTTCAGTCCAGTGAAAATCCCTCTCCCAGGTAGATACGCCGCACATCCGGGTCATTGCCCAATTTATGCGGGGTGCCGGTTCGGAAGATCTTCCCCTCCGCAATAATGTACGCCCGATCGGTTACAGAAAGCGTCTCGCGCACATTATGATCCGTGATCAGAATCCCAATTCCGCTCGATTTCAAGTCAAAAATGATCTTCTGCAGATCCAGCACGGCAATCGGATCAATGCCGCTAAAGGGTTCGTCCAGCAACAGAAAGCTGGGCTGAATGCAGAGACATCTCGCAATCTCCACGCGCCGGCGCTCGCCTCCCGATAGCGCATACCCTTTGGTCGTGCGTATATGCCGCAGGTTGAGCTGCTGAATTAGCCGCTCCGTTCGCACCCGGCGTTCCTGATCCGAGATCGGCTGTGCTTCGAGCACGCCCATGATATTGTCTTCGACCGACAGCTTTCGGAATACCGATGGCTCCTGCGGAAGATAACTGATGCCATGGTTCCGCGCTCGCAGATACATGGGAACGCGCGTGATGTCCTGATCGTCGACCAGCACTCGGCCGCTCTCCGGCGTCACCAGCCCGACGATCATGTAAAAGCTCGTAGTCTTGCCCGCCCCATTGGGGCCAAGGAGCCCAACCACTTCTCCACGGGAAATCTCGAGACTAACTTCGCGAACGACCTGCCGCCCGCCGTAGGTTTTGCCGATTCCCTCGGCGCTCAGTGTCTGCATCTTGATCCAGAACCTTGATGCGATATCCATTCGCAGGAAGCATTATTTACTGCCTGCCTGATTGGAAATTCAATCTTCCCCCCGGTCGCGTTACTTCTCTGCTATTTCTTTGACCGGGTGTCTGTAATTGTCTTGCCACCGTCGCCTTCAACGGTGACGCTTGCATCGCGGCTATGGTAAACCAGTGCGCTGCCGGATATTGAACCGTGCACCTCATCGTTAATACGCGGAGGGTCAGATGCCGATCCCGTTAGTGTAAAGGTGCCGTCATCTCCCTTGTAAACAAGCCGCTCTCCCGTGCCGCGACGGTCAGGCCACTCAACCGTCACCTTTCCTGTCGCGACAAGGCGATCTATCGAGTGTTGCGTATCGTGCGCGCCATCTCGTCGCGCCGGCGTTCGAGTTTCAGTGGACCGAGGCTCCAGTATCACATCTGCCTGTTGCGCCGAGATCGTCGACACTCCGCCGGAGCCTGTTGTCTGAGCGATTACGCTCGGCAGTACTCCGCGCCGAAAAACTGCCAGATGCTCTCCTTCAGAGTAGTGGAGCGATCCGCTTCGAATACGAATCAGCGACGGAATATTGGAGTTCTTCGAAGCGGAATGCGCCTGGCCGTTATCCGGCCGGAGATCCGAGCTTTTGGATGTGTGTGTCAGATCTCCTAACAACACCGTCTTCACAGGATGACCTACGCCATCCGCCTCGGCATCAAGCGTCTGTGCCTGGCGGTTCAACATGATTACTGGCGCGGCCACTGAATTGACCGATTGCCAGAGGCGCACATCTCCATGCAACGCCTCTGAACCGCTGGCGCCGGCACGCAGCACTACTTCTTGCGTTGCTTTGTGCAGTTCCGCAACCGCGGCCACCCCATTCAACGGTTCATTTGCCCCGGGCTCATTGCCTCCACTCGCGAACAACGACTGCCCGGGAGTTGTCTTCCCGGAAGACAGCCAACTGATGCGGACATTCCCCCGCGCCAGACCATCGCCTGTGGCACGAGACAGATCGACGCTCTCGGCCGAAAGATCCATCACTCCATCACGAATCCGCGGGCTTCCCAACAGATGCACCACCTGGCTCGTTCCATCGTATTCCGACCGGTCCGCCGTCGCCCGCACAGTCGTTTGTCCGGAATTCGTGCTATCGTGCCCGGGAGCAGCCTCCTGAGTCAGGACAACATGTCCCGTCTGCACAACTGAGGCAATCTGCGATGTTTCAGATCCGCTACCAGATTTCAAATTCTTAGACGGCTTCCCCGATCCTGTTCCAACTGGAAAGAAGTGAACCTCAAGCTGATCAGAGCTACCACTGTCGTGATCGCCCTTTGACCCGCGCTCGTCAAAACTCACCCGCCCGGAGGCATTAAGGCTCGACAACGCAGAACCCGGCGCAAGCTCAGCAACCAGCGAGTCCGCTGAAAGACGTGACGGAGAAGTGATGCCACCCGTCGTCGTCTCTGAAGTGACAATCACCCCGCCAGATCCCCGCACCGTACGCGGCTCGACGTGAGAAGATGAGCCCGACTCACTCTGCCTGCTCTCTTTTGGCCCCTGCTCTTCAATCGCCGCCTGAGCAAATGAAATGTCTGCTACTCGCGACCGCCAACTCCGCGCCATCACAACCGGCGCACCTTTTGCCGATAGTGACTGCTGCCGCGACTGGAACTCCACCCCCTGCTCCAGATGCGACTGACTGAGCTGTCCTTCCTTGTCAAACACCAGGTGAGCAACCGGTGAGGTTCCCTCGACCGTGCGATCCGACTGCGTCAAGCTGAATTTTGTGCCTCCCTGCAACACGCCTGCAGTCGGGTGATTCGCTGCATCAAAATCAAGCGTTCCATTGGGCGCCGTGATATGGGTTCCTTTGTCTGTCTGAAGATCCACGCCATTCGAGCCATCCAGCTTTGAGACCGAACCATCATCGCGAAGATGCAACAGCGCATAACCGCTTAGCGCCGTTTCACCGCTGTAATCAGCCTTCGCAGCCGTTAGTCTGCATGTCATGGCGTCTCGCTCGAATTCCGCATGAGCAGCATAGATGTTCACTGGAACCTGCGCAGTTGCTGCATTCTTCTGGACATGGATCTGCACATCGCGATCCAGCACCAGGCTGCCATTCTGCGAATCGTATGTGGCTCCGTTCGCCGAGCCGCTTCCCTGCCGCAACGCAAAATCCACCCGCTGCGTAGTCGTCGCTATTCCGTCCTTCTGGTGAAAAATAAGACCGCTGGTTCTTACGTGAATCTGTCCGTCCGTAATCGCCTGCGTCAATCCACGCACTTCAGGACTCACCGCTGTTGAGGCTCCCGCAGCCGAAGCGCTCCCGCCACTCGACTTGCCGGCTGCTTCCGACACACCCTTTGAAGCCGGCTTCGTCTTCAACCCGGGCACCGGTTTCTGCGCTATCGCCGGCCGCTCGCCGGGCCGCACAATCGTGATCTCGACCTCTCCGGCAGCCGTGGCAATCCCCTCACTTGGGTTGTACTCGAACTCTTTGCCAGAGATCGTATCTGTCCTGCTCCCATCTTCTCCGTAAAGCTCAATTCGGACATCCTGCAGTACCGCGCTTCCATCGTTTTTTCGCTTAATGGCGCGACTGGCATGAATCTTAAAGATGGTCTTGCCCTTTCGCGTCTGCGAATAGTCCACGCCATCCGCCTGCTGCACGATGTTGATCCCCAGGCGTGCCGGAATATCCTTTTCGATATAACGCCTCAGCCACTTTCCGCCGATCAGCGCCGCGGCGATCACCAGCACCAGCAGCACACCGCCAATGAGCACCAGCGTTCGCAGCCGCTCGATGGTAATCCGGGGCCGTGAAGTAGCAACGCTCATACTGAAACTCGATTCAACTCGACGCATAAAACGCCAGCAACACAGTCACCCAAACGATTGCAGACTTTCATTCGCACTCGGGAGCTGAAACAGCAGGCGAGTTTCATTGCAGGCGATTCAGGCGGGCTATCAGCCGTGATGCAAGCGTCTCACCCAGCTCGGACCACATCAGCCGCGCAGACGCCTGCGATTCCTTTTCGATCGCATTCGTCAAATCCACAAGCTGCCGGACATTTTCTTCCATGCAACGAACCGCTTCTTCCGTGAGCGTGGTGTTTTCCTGCAAAAAAGGGGCATCGGTTCCAAAGTCGATCCGGATATGCCCTTCCTGCTCGTATGCTCCCTCGTCGAAATCAGGCCCATACCCCAGCATGCGTACCAGTCTCGAAGTCTTCACCCAGTTGGGGCGAGGTTCGCCATTTTCCTCCGGCTCCCAGAGTGTCCATCCAATCTGGAACTCGTACGCATAATCGTCGTGCAGCAGTTCCAGCGCCTGGTTTACGGCATAATCAATCCTTGCCTGGTTCTCGCCAAGCCCATAAACCTCCTGGAATACCGCAGTTTCACGCCAGTTCACCGGCCATACCGTCGCCGAGAACACACCCGGTTCTCCGCCAAACCGTTGGAATTGCTGCAATACCTCGGTCAGCTTGTCATCAAGCTGCTCCAGGCGAAACTGTGGATACCAGAGACTGAGGGAAATGCTGTCGGACATATCTAATAATTTTAGACGTCAATAGCTCTTAGAGGGATTCTCCCTGTGCACCGGCAAAAACCTCAGGCAATCACGATTTCGCTGAAATCCGCTATACCCGACAGTCCATCCAGTACAAACCGGATCAAAGCCAGGCGCGCGGACCGTACTTCTGGCTCCGGAGCCATCACCATCACCTTATCGAAGAAGGCATCCACCGCAGGCCGCAGAGACGCAATCGCCTCTATCGCTGCCAGATAGCTCTTTTTCTCACGCAATTCCGCCACCTCGGCAGTAATCCGGGAAGCCTGTGCCAGTAACTCCTGCTCTTCCAGCAATGTCAAAATCGCCGCCTGGGGCTCAGCCGTGTCGATAACTTCGCCCTTTTCGGCTGCCTGGCGAAGAATATTCTTGATGCGTTTGCACGCCGCCGAGATCGCAAGAAAATCCTCCGATCCTCGCGCAGCCGTCAGCGCTTCTGCCCGGGCAATAGCATCGCGAACATCGTCCGCATCCGCCGCCAGCGTCGCATTCACCACGTCGTAGGCAAACCCGCGCACATCGCTCAGGTAGAAGTTCAGCCGCTCCACAAAGAACTCGCGAACCCCAGCCGGGATGTTCGAATCAAGCCCATCCGCTGCTCCGAGTACATCCGAAATCCGCAGAGGCAGTTCCGACTCCGCAAGAATCTTCACAGTCGCATTCGCGGCGCGCCGCAGTGCAAAGGGATCGCGCGACCCCGTTGGTACATTGCCAATGCTGAACATCGCGGTGATCGTATGCGCGCGATCCGCCAGTCCCAGTAATTGCCCTTCGACCGTGCCGGGAATTGCATCATCCGTCGACTCAGGCATGTACTGCGAATAAATTGCCGCGGCCACCGTCTCGTCCAATCCCTGGGCTCGCGCGTACAAGCCGCCGATAACTCCCTGCAACTCCGTGAATTCCTTCACCAGCTCAGCCGTCAAATCGGCCTTAGCCAGCCCTACCGCTGTTTTGAGAGCAGGATAGTCGTATGAGGTAAACCCTTGCACCAGCAATAGCTCATGCAGCTTCGCGGCGACCTCGAGATTCCGCTGCGTCTTCCAGCCATAACTTCCCAGGTCCTTCTGAAAAGTCACCGCCGCCAACATCGCGACTCGTTCTGTCAATGGAATCTTCTGATCCGTCTCCCAAAAGAATTGCGCATCCTTAAACCGTGACTTGAGCACACGCTCATTGCCATGCTGGATGATGGCCTGTCCCGCCTCATCCACCTGCGTATTCAGAATGGTCAGAAAGTGCGGCGCAAGCTTTCCATTCGCATCTTCAACGGCAAAATACTTCTGATGATCGCGCATCACCGTCACCAGCACTTCTTCGGGTAGCGCCAGATAGTCCGGCTCAAAGCTGCCGTAGAGCACTGTCGGCCATTCGGTCAGCTGGACCACTGTTTCGACCAGTTCCTCATCTTCGCGCCAGCGCGCTCCCGGCGTCTCCGAAATGGATCGCGTCACTCGATCCAGAGCCTTGCGAATCGTATTCCTTCGAACGGCGACATCTGCCTCGACAAACCCACCACGCAAAGCATCGAGATAAGACGCCGGCGACTCTACAAGAACCGGCGACGCGCCATGAAGAATGCGATGGCCGCGGCTTTCATTTCCAGCCCGAATACCCGCAATCTCAACTGGCAAAATCTCCGCATCCAGCAATGCCACGAGCCAACGAACCGGCCTTACAAATCGTTCCGGCTTACCTGCGCGCCAGTACATATTCTTCGCCCAGTAAATTGAGAGCACTTCCTTCGGCAGTTCCGCCGCCAGCACCTCAGCAGCGGCGCGTCCTTTACGCAACACCGACGCGCTCACATACTCGCCCTTGGCGTTGGTAATTTTCTCGAGTGCCGCCAAATCAACGGCCGCCTTCCTGGCAAACGCTTGCGCCGCCGGCCCTGGCTCGCCATTCGGAAAGGCGATCTTCCACGAAGGTCCGGTCAGTACTTCCTGCACATCCGGCTGCGCCTGCGCCAAACCCTCAACAATCACAACCAACCGGCGCGGCGTTGAGTATGCCGTAACCTTCGCACTCTCCACAGCAAGCCGCTCACGCGTGATCAGATCGCCAATCCTGCGACCAAGCTCTGCCTCGGCTCCGGCTATCATCCGCGCCGGAATCTCCTCAAGGCCAATCTCCAGTAGAAACTCTGCCATATCTCGACTAACTTTCCTCGAACTCTTAACTGGGCTCCGCCACAACCGTCAGATTAGACGGCCTGCTGCACCGCGTATGCTTTTGCTACACCTACAGCCAGAGCGCGAATACGTCCAATCACCCCGACACGCTCAGTCACCGAAACCGCGCCGCGCGCGTCCAGCAGATTGAAGAGATGCGAGCATTTCAACGCCAGCTCATATGCAGCTAATAGCGGAAAGCGCTTCTTCACGGCAGCATCGGCCTGCTCGTCGTTCAACAACTGGTTCGCGCGCTCCAGAAGCTTTGCCGCTTCGCTCTCGTAGAGACGGAAGTGCTCCCAAAGCTTATCGATCTCAGCCATCTCGAAGTTATAGACCGAAAACTGTACCTCTTCCGGCAGCCGCACATCGCCATAGGTGACCACCGCACCCGTATCCGGATCGCGCGACCACACAATGTCATAGATCGAATCAACATCCTGCAGAAATGCAGCGATACGTTCCAATCCGTACGTCAGTTCGGCGCACATCGGGTCAAGATCCAGCCCCCCGCACTGCTGGAAGTAGGTAAACTGCGTGATCTCCAGTCCATCCAGCATCACCTGCCAGCCAACACCCCATGCACCACCCGCAGGCCACTCCCAGTTGTCCTCTTCAAACTTGATATCGTGCCGCGTGAGGTCAATCCCAATCGCCGCCAGTGACTCCAGATACAGCTCCTGCACATTCACCGGAGGCGGCTTCAGAATCAACTGGTACTGCGTGTGCTTGAACAATCGGTTTGGATTCTCACCATACCGTCCGTCCGCAGGCCGGCGCGACGGTTGTGCATACCCCACGCGATAAGGCTTCGGCCCCTGCACGCGTAAAAAGGTCTCGGGCGACATAGTCCCCGCGCCCACTTCCACGTCGTAGGGCTGCTGCAGGATGCATCCCCGCTCAGCCCAAAATCGCTGCAGCCGGAACACCAGATCCTGAAAGGTTAGCGGTGATTTCTGAGCAGGTTCGTCAAGAACAGATTGCAATGCGGGCACAGAGAACTCTTTCGGGCAAATGAACTCTCTCAATTCTACCCAAGACCCGCCGCAGCTTCAGAATCAAAGCCGCATTAACGCCTCGCCCGACCGCATACGCCGCTCCAGATGCCGCTCCAGCGCCTGCAAGGTAAACCGCCTCAGATCCTGCCCTCGCCTCCGCGGCCAGGGCTCTTGTGCGAGCGCCGTCACAGGTTCGTGCAAAATGCGATATGCCAGATGCCACGAATCCACCGCGAGCACCTGACCGCTTCCGTGCTTGTGTACCGCACAAAATAGCCCATCCAACTGGGGATGAAAATTCGCCTCACCGGCGTTCAGCCGCTCCCCGCACGCACCGCAAACCGACAAATCCGGCAGCCACCCCATCAGCCGGATCATCCAGAGCGAAAAATAGGTCAGCGGCATCCACGGATTCTGCACCGTCGTGTAATCCAGCACCGCCAATACCAGCCTGAAGACCGTTTCATGCGGATCCTGTTCCGGGAGTGCCTCATCGAGCACCTCTGCATAAAAACTCAACACCGCCGCCCGCACGTAATCCACCGGTAGAGCTAGCGGAGAGCGAAGCGGCTCAAGCTGATCCAGCCGAACCAGTTCGCGCCTCGGCCGGTCCAGAAAATAAGCTCGCGCCAGCGTCATTGGCTCCAGCGCGCCGCCAAAGCGCTTCCGGCTTTTCAGCGCAGCTTTCGCTACCCCCTTGATCTTGCCAAAATCACGCGAAAAAAAGCTGACAATCAGATCAGCTTCCTGGACTGGCCATGTGCGAAGAATCAATGCGTCAGAGGTAAGCAACGCCATGCTGGGACTACTTGGAACTGGCCCGGAATTCAGCCCGGTCACGGGACTCTTTGAACCCGGTCATGAGAAAAGGAAAACGCGCATCCGGTAACGTGCGGATGCGCGTTCTTGCTTTGATTCGAATCAAAACCGAACTAGCGGCCAAAGTGCGTAGCGTTCGTCTCCGTAAAATGCGCCCACTTCTCCGGCAGATCGTCGGCGGCAAAAATCGCCGAAACCGGGCACGCCGGAACGCAGGCGCCGCAATCGATGCACTCGACAGGATCGATGAAAAGCTGCTCGGCTTCGCCGTGACCATCTTCGTCTTTTTTAGGGTGGATGCAATCTACGGGACAGGCGTCAACGCAAGCCGTGTCCTTCGTTCCGATACAGGGTTCAGCAATCACATAGGCCATGTTGTCTGCTCTCCAAAACTTTGGTGCTCTGGGTGGTTCAACTCGCTCATAGTAGCACACAGCCCCAACCCTTGGGCGCTATGCAACTGTCATCGTTTCAAAGCTGATTCGTGCAGTCTCATAGAGCGATACCCGCCTGCGAAATCAACCTTCTCAGCGCCTCAATGCCCGTCCTCATTCTGCCTGCGCTGTGCGGCGTACTCGGCAGGTGACGGCAGCCGCTCCAGGTTTCGACCCGCGAAAAGATCGTCGAAAAGCTTGAGCAATTCTCCCTGAACATGCTGGTTCGAAGCCAGTATTTCTCTGCTGTCCAGCTTCCGGTAGTTACCCGAAAAATCGGTCACCATACCGCCCGCTTCCTCCACCAACAGAATCCCCGCTGCCGTATCCCAGGGGTTCAGATTGAACTCCCAGAATGCCTCCATGCGCCCGCAGGCCACATACGCCAGATCCAGCGCAGCAGACCCGGCCCGACGCACGCCATGGGTCCGCATCGTGATCTCGTGATAGAAGTGAATGTTTGGATTCTCATGCCGCTTCCGACTGGGGAAGCCTGTCGCAACCAGTGACTCGCCAAGCTGCTTGGCGCTCGATACGTGAATCGATGTTCCGTTCAGCTCCGCTCCTTTGCCTCTCTCAGCGGTAAACATCTCCTCGCGCAGAGGGTCGAAGATCACACCCGCAACGACCGGACCATCCTTCTCCGGAGCTAATCCAGCGGGACGATGTTCGAGGCCCATCGAAATGCAAAAATGCGGAAAGCCGTGCGCAAAATTCGTCGTCCCATCCAGAGGATCGACATACCACCTGTACTCGGCATCCAGCCGGTCACGCGCGCCTTCTTCGCCATAGATCCCATGGCTGGGGAAAGCGGTGAGCAACGCCTCCTGCAAAAACGCCTCAACTGTCCGGTCCGCGACCGTCACCAGGTCAACGTCGCCTTTGTACTCAGTCGCCACGCCTTGAGCAAAGAAGTCGCGCAGCTTGGCACCGGCCAGCCGTGCAATCTCTGCGGCGCGCGGCGCCCACTCGAACTCGCCACGCCCGGCCGACGTGACCCCGCCGCGATATAGCTCCGGCGTCATGATGGGAAACCGTCGCGGCCAGGCCGCCGGCGAGTCAGTTCGGTAATCGTCCTGATCTGATGCTTATAGATGAAGAGATTCGGCAGGCCTTCCCGGGTGATGCGGATCATGCCATCGTCGAAATATTCAATCCATCCGTCCACATTCTCTCCATCACGAAGCTGAACGCGGACATTCACCTGTCGCTCGCTCAAGGAACGCAGGTAGAGAGCCTCCTGTCCGGTATCGCCCGGAGGAGGCGTGCGGGAGTGTCGAGGGTTTGATAGTGGGGGAGTCATGTTTCGATTGTAATGAGACGGCACAGGGCAGGCTTTGGTTGCTTCCTAGTGGAAGCAGACCCCGAAACCAGCATTACCAATGATTTCTTTTAGTCTCCGGAGGGTTGGGGATCTGCGTAATATCCCGTCCGATAACGAATATCGAAGGCCTCGGAAGCCGCTCGTGGAATCGTCACGTGGATGCGATGAAAGCTAACGCCCGGTTCCTGATGTACTGGGTAGTACCCCAGAAGATACTGCGTGCGCAGGTCCTCCGAGACCTTCGCGAACGCCGAGTCCAACCCACCGGACTCCGCATAGAAGTATTTGCCGCCTGTTTGTTCCGCTAGCGTAATCATCGCATGCTCGCCACCGGTATCGCGTCCGGCACTGGCCGCGATCGGTACGTCAATAATGCTGTACACTATCACCTCTCCGCGCAGCGCGTGCTCCAGAGCCTCGGCATACGTTATGGTATCGGCCGTGTCCCCGCCGTCTGAAACAAGAATCAGGATCCTCCGCGTTGGCTTCTCCCCTTTAACCAGCTTCGCAAGCGTATCTGACGCCAGATACACCGCGTCGTACAGCGCGGTAGCCTGTCCTCCGCGTAAGTTGGACAATCCACGATCTATCTTGGCCGGCTGATTCGTAAACCCGACCACCTGGCGCACGTCATTCGAAAACTCCAGCAAACTCAATTGATCCTGAGGACGCAGCAGAGCGTGCACAAACTTATGAGCAGCCTCCAGTTCCACTGGCAAATCCTTGTGTACGCTTCCGCTGGTATCAATGGCCAACATCAAGCTCAGCGGCAACTCCGACTGCCGCTCAAAAACCGCGATCTTCTGGGGCCGTCCATCCTCCGAAACAGCGAAATCCTCTTTGCTCAGCCCGCCAACGATCGCTCCGTTCGCGTCCGTAACGTTCGTAAACACCGAGACCAGCTTCACGTTCACATGCAACGTGTACGAGCCATCTTGTTGCGCGGAGGTGTCTTGCTGTGCGCGAGCGAGTAGTGGCGTCAACGCCACCAGGAAGGCCGCGGAATAGAACCACTGGCTACGCTTCACGGCTTCGGCCTCAAAGCACTGGTCTCCATCGAACCCACAATCAACTCCTGCGGAAACGGCTCTCCATCTGCCCAGACAGAGCCATCCGCAAACGTCTCTTTTTTCCAGATCGGCACTGTCTTCTTCAGCGTGTCGATCAGCCAGCGGCAGGCGTCAAAGGCCGCAGCGCGATGCGCAGACGCCACCACAATCAGCACACTCGTTTCGCCAATCTCCAATCGTCCCAGACGATGTACCAGCGTCACCCCGCGAACACCAAATTTCTCCCGCGCCTGTACAGCCAGCTCCGCTATCTGCTTTCCGGCCATCTCCTCATAGGCTTCGTAGTCGAGATATAGCGTGCGTCGGCCGCGCGTGTTGTCGCGCACAATTCCGTCAAAGACAGTCACCGCACCATCGCTACCTTCCTTCAACTGTTCCACCAGCGCCTGGGCATCGATGCGCTCGCGCGTCAGGCATGTGACGACCCTTTCAGCGGCATCGATATTACCGCCGGAGACCGGCGGCAATAACCCCACCTGGTCGCCCTCTCGCAGCTCGTGGCTTGCTTCGGAATACTCGGCATTTACGCTCACTGCGATACGGGGCAGCAAATCGCTGGCACGCGAGTTTTCGCCCATTTTCTCGCGCAGCACGACAAGAAGATCGCCGACCGTCGACTCGCTGGGAACCTCGAACGGTCCCGCCTCCAGAAAGTCTTTGAATACACCGAAGGGAAGTAATTGAACACGCATCTTTTCTGAACAGAATACCCTGTTCTTAGACGTGCAGGACCGGTTTAAGTGGTGACCTTTACCCCTGCATCCATACGCGAGCCGGCTTGAATCGCGTTGCGCCGTCCAACCCGCCCTCACAGACTCCTTTGCTTCCGCTTGCGTCCCGTGTATGCTAACGCCTAATCCGCCTCCATTCTGGATACCTCGATGACGGATGATTCAACCAACCCGGCCCCACGACGTGTAGTTGGCACAGCTCAGATTCGCAAAGAGGGTGCGGAAAAAGTCCTGGGGCGCGCCAAATATGTCGATGACATCCAGCGCCCTGGCATGTGGTTTGGAGCCACGGTGCGGAGCACCATTCCCCGCGGCCGCATTACCGCAATCCACTTTGACCCGGGAGTTCCCTGGCGTGAATTCGTAATGGTCACCGCCGCCGATGTTCCGGGCAAAAATCATATACAGATGATCGCCGCGGACCAGCCCTGTCTTGCCGACGGCGCTATCAACCACTGCGACGAACCCATCCTGCTCATCGCACATCCCGACAAGCACATTCTGCCGCGCGCAGTCGCATCGGTCCGCGTCGAATACGACGAGCTTCCAGCAGTCCTCTCCATCGAAGAGAGCGAATCGTGCCGCGAAATCATCTGGGGAGCCGATACGGAAACTCCTAACGTCTTCAAACAGTTCCTTCTCGAAAAAGGCAACGTCGATGAAGTCTGGCCCCGGGCCGCCTATATAGTCGAAGGCGAATACCGCACCGGCGCACAGGAACACCTTTATATCGAAAACAATGGAATGATCGCCGAATACAGCGACACAGACGGCATCACTGTCTGGGGCTCTCTGCAGTGTCCCTTCTATGTCCACAAATCACTCATGGCTGTCTTCAACCTGCCGGAAGACAAAGTGCGCGTCATCCAGACCGAAACCGGCGGAGCCTTCGGCGGCAAGGAAGATTACCCCTCAGTTCTTGCCTCACATGCCGGACTGCTCGCTCTCAAGGCGCGCCGTCCGATAAAGATGGTCTATGACCGCATGGAAGACCTCGCGGCCACCACCAAGCGTCATCCCTCACGCACACGCCATCGCACAGCAGTCGACAGAGACGGCAAACTCCTTGCCATGGAAATCGAATTGGCTACCGACGGCGGCGCCTACTCGACGCTTTCCTCCACGGTCCTATCGCGCGCTACCCTTCACGCCACCGGTCCGTACGTCTGCCCCAATATCCGCATCCGTTCGAGCGCATGGGCTACCAATACCGTGCCTTATGGAGCGTTTCGCGGGTTTGGCGCGCCGCAATCCATCTTCGCCATCGAACGTCACATGGAGCAGGTCGCACTCGCTGTCGGCATCGACTCTGTCGAGCTCCGCCGTCGCAACTTCCTTCACGACGGCGACACCACAGCCACGCTGCAAGTCATGCGTGAACCCGTCATCCTTGACCAATTGCTCGACCGCGCCCTTGCTGTGAGCGGCTTCCATACCAAACGTGATCGCTATGCGAGCGACAACAGAGTCGAGCCCATCAAGCGCGGCATCGGCGTTGCTGCCTTCTATCACGGCTCCGGCTTTACGGGCTCCGGAGAACGCTATCTCAATTCCCTCGCAGGGATCGACGTCACACCCCAAGGCAAAGCGCGCGTCCTCGTCTCCAGCACTGAATTCGGCCAGGGAACAAACACCATCCTCGCTCAGGTGGCCGCTGAATCCCTCGGCATCAGCTATGACGATGTTGAGATGGCTCCCTGCGACACCTGCCTCATTCCCAACAGCGGGCCTACCGTCGCATCACGTACCTCCATGGTCGTGGGCCATCTCATCCAGCGCAGTGGAAGTCAGCTCATCACGTGGCTCAAAGAAGGCGCGGGCCTTCCTACCGACTACACTCGCGCTGACTTTTTCGCAGCCTGCGAACGTCTTCGCGAGCGCGATGGTGAAGTCAAATCGCTCTGCCGTTACGAAGCCCCGCCCAATATCTTCTGGGACGACAAAAAGTACCAGGGCGAAGCCTATCCCGCCTTTGCATGGGCCGTTTACGTAGCCGAGGTCGCCGTCGATACCGTCACTTACTCGGCCGAGGTCACCGATTTCCACGCCGTGCAGGAAGTCGGCACCGTCCTCAATCCAACCCTTGCCGCGGGCCAGATTGAAGGAGGCGTGGCCCAGGGCATCGGCTACGCGCTCTATGAAAAAGTGCAGCTCAAGAACGGTCACATGTTCAATAACCAGATGACCAACTACATCATGCCCACTGCGCAGGATGTTCCCCCCATTCACGTCTACTTCGAGCAGATCTCCTTCGCACATGGAGCCTACGGCGCCAAAGGAATCGGCGAGCTGCCGCATGATGGCCCGGCGCCGGCGATCCTTAACGCCATCCAGAACGCCACCGGCGAAAACTTCACTTCAATTCCCCTCTTGCCCGAAGATATCTTCCTAAGCCTTGCCACACACTCGCTCGATCCGGAGCCCATCAACGCATGAGCCATTGCCGCGTTAAAATCACGATCAATGGCCAGGAAACATCGGTCGAAGCTCCTCCCATGAAACGCCTGCTTGACGTCCTGCGCGAAGACCTCAATCTCACCGGAACAAAAGAAGGCTGCGGTGAAGGGGAGTGTGGGTCATGCTCCGTCCGCATGAATGGCGAACTGGTCAACAGCTGCATGGTTCCAATCCTCCAGGCACAAGACGCCTGTATCGAAACTGTCGAAGGCCTTGCCATCGATGCCGAACTGCATCCTCTACAAAAAGCCTTCCTCGAATGCGGTGGAGCACAATGCGGCATTTGCACCCCAGGTATGCTGATGGCAGCGACACATCTGCTCGCTAACAATCCACACCCCTCTATTAAGAGATTCGCGAAGGTCTCGCCGGCAATCTTTGTCGTTGCACCGGCTTTATTAAAATATTCGACTCGGTCATCTCCGCGGCAGCTATGGGAGGACCCCGAACACATGCGCGGTAATCCCGCAACCCATGAGCTCATCGCTCCACCAAGCCTTAGTGACGCACTGATCCAACTCGCCGCCGAACCTGGCTCTTGGACACCGATCGCTGGTGGCACCGAACTCATGGTCGCCTTCGCAGCCGGCCGCCTCAGCGCGCCGAAACTCATCAATCTCTGGGGCCTCGACGAACTCAACTTCATTCGCGTTTCCGACAACGAAATCTCCATCGGTGGCGGCGTCACATTCGCCCAAATTCGACGCCATGCCATCATCACAGCAGAGCTTCCACTACTTGCACGCGCCGCAAGCTGGATCGGCTCCATCGCCAACCAGAGCCGCGCCACCATCGCAGGCAACATCGTCAACGGATCACCCGCTGCCGACGCTCCTCCAACCCTGCTCGTTTACGATGCGGAAATCGAGCTGATCTCGCATCGCGGCAGGCGGCGCCTTCCCTACTCTGATTTCCACCTCGGGTATAAGCGATCCGTCCTCGCAGCCGATGAACTGGTACTCGCGCTGCACTTGCCGCGCCGCTTCAAGCAACATCGCCAATACGTGCGCAAGGTCGGCACCCGCCGCGCCATGGCCATCACCAAAGTGGCACTCGCCGCAACCGCACTTATTGAGAATGACTCGATCGCTGAAATTCGCCTGGCCGCGGCCAGCGTAGCCGACCGGCCGGTTCGCCTGCTCGCCACCGAAAGCGTGCTGCAAGACAAACCACTAGCGTCTCTCAATGTGCACCAGGTGCACACTACGCTCCTCAGCGAAGTCAAACCCATCGACGACATCCGCTCTACCGCAGACTATCGCAGACAAGTAGCCGCTAACCTGCTCGACGAATTCCTTAAGCAGCTCACACAACCACCCCAAGGTAGCGACCCAGCGTGAACCTAATCCTCCAAAACTGGAATACCCTCGACGAACCGGCAGCAGTCCGTCAACTCCTACACTGCTGCGCTGCTCGCCGTTGGGCGCGAGACGTCGCGTCATTGAGACCATTTCCAAGCGAAAATTCCCTCTTCGAAACCGCTGATATAGCCTGGTCGCGGATGGCCGAGTCCGACTGGATCGAAGCCTTCGCCGCACATCCGCGCATTGGTGAACGCAAAGCCGCCGAAGCCTCAATTCCATCGGCAGCATGGTCCAGACAAGAGCAGTCGTCCGTCGCTGCCGCTCAAGCCGCGATCCTTCAGGAACTCGCCGAAGGCAACGCCCACTATGAGCGGCAATTCGGCTTCACGTATATCGTTTGCGCCACGGGCAAATCCGCCGAACGGATGCTCGAAATCTTGAAACACCGGCTCGACAACACACGCGAATCCGAGCTACGCGAAGCAGCCGAACAACAGAGACAGATCACACAAATTCGCCTGCATAAATGGCTAGCGGAGGAACCGAAGCTATGAGCGTCATCACCACTCACGTCCTCGATGCGGTACTCGGCAAACCCGCCGAAGGTATTGCCGTATCGATCGAAAAGCACATCGATCAAGATTGGACCGCTCTAGGCGCCGGACATACAGACGTCGACGGGCGCTGCTGCGAACTTTGTCTCTACGCCGGCGAAGGCACCTATCGCCTCACCTTCGCCGTCCAGGCTTATTTCATCCGCCACTCGCGCATCAGCATCTACCCTGAAATCACGATCACATTTCACATCGATGGCTCGCAGCACTATCACATACCCGTCCTCTTGAGCGACAACAGCTACACCACATATCGAGGCAGTTGAGCTCCGTTTAAGGAGAGCGAATGGCAAGACTGGCAGAAAACCGCTACGGCAAGGCGTCCGTACGCGTCATGAAAGTTGTCCGTCACGAAACCTACCATGCGATGAAAGAGTGGGAAGTTCGCGTGCTTCTAAGTGGAGATTTCTACACCTGCTTTACCGAGGGCGACAACAGCAAGATTCTTCCTACCGACACGATGAAAAATATCGTGTACTACTTGGCTCGCGAATCCAAAGCCGGGACGCTCGAAGAATTTGCCATTGAACTCGTCGATTATCTGCTCGCGAACAACCCGCAGGTATCAAAAGCCAGCGCCGAAATCGCCGAGAAAAGTTGGAAGCAGGTCCTTGTCGACGGCGTATCGCACGACACCACTTATCAGCTCGCCGGCCCCGAACTCCAAACCACAATCGTCGCGCAGGACCGCAGCCAAGCCCGTGAGATTCACTCCGGCGTAGATGGTCTCGTCATCCTCAAGACCACCAAATCTGCCTTCACCGGCTACATCAAAGACAAGCTCACGACGCTGCCTGAAAGCACCGACCGCCTCTTCGGCACCCGCGCAACAGCCACATGGAAATACAGCTCTCCGCCAGCCGACTACGCGGCCGTCCGCCAGACAGCCATTTCCACGCTGCTCAAAGTCTTCGCAGAACACGACAGCCTGAGCGTGCAGCACACTCTATTCGACATCGGCAAAGCTATGCTGGCCGCGGTTCCTCAGATGCAAAGCGTGACGCTGAGCATGCCCAATCTGCATTGCCTTCTGGTCGATCTCGCTCGCTTCGGTCAGGACAATCCAAATCAAATCTTCATACCCATCGACGAGCCACACGGCTTCATCGAAGCCACCATCGAGCGGTAGTGGGCCATCACTGCTTGTACTTCAAAGCAGAATTGCCGTCAGGGTAACCTTCAGACACAACAAAGCCCGCTCCGGGGAGAGTGGAGCGGGCCTTGCGCCGTGCAAAACTTGAAATCTATCGAGAACGAAGAGAACGAATAGCGGCAGGCAGACGCGCCTCGATCAGGCGCGCGCGTTCAGCCGCCATAACTCCAAGATACGCGGAGGCCGGCGTTGTCGTAAGTACGAGAACGAACGCAATCAGCGAGAAACCCAGACCGGCAAATGCCGCCGAAACCAGCATCTGGTACACCGAGATCTTCTCAAGATGCAGGATATTGAACGCGACGTGTTCCATATACTTCACGCGCTGCAGAACTGCCAGCGCAAACAAAAACGAAATCATCGAGAGAGCAGTCAGAACAGCCAGCGTTGCGTCCAGCGACCGATGAAACTTCTGACGGGCCCTGCAATGGGAGCACTCTTCCAGGTGCTGCTCGTAATCCCTGCGCATCTCCGGCGTAATGCCTGAGATATCATAGCGCCAGCTACCCAGAATGGCTCCAACTACCCGGTCTGTACATTCGGATCGTGCCATAGTGATTAGACTCGCTTTGCCGCAGTTTTGGTTCCGTTTTTTAACATTGACTACTCTTCAACTCTGCGGTTCCGGAACCGTACGGCAGGGATATCGTCCAGGATCTGATCCCTTGAATATCTCACTATTGTAACCCACGGGGGTTACGAAATGTGCAACCAAAGTCGCACCAAAAACTGTGCATTGCACTTATAAAGTAAATACTTCTCAGCAGGATACGCACACAATAGGTGCTGAGTTCGCTGTTTCTCCTGATTTAGAAGCAAATCGCCGGCAGCGGCTCCTCTTGGAGCCCCAGCGTCAATCGGTTCCCCAACAGGCTTGGCTTCGATGAGAGCGCCCGTTCTGCCGCCATTCGCGCCAGATCCGGGTGGTTATTGTTTTCTGAGAGATGCGCAAGCACAACGTGGGTAGCAGAGCCGTCGTAGCTCTTCTCCAGAAAATCCGCTGCCGCATCATTCGAAAGATGCCCCACCCGTGACAGCACCCGCTGCTTCACGGACCAGGGATACGGCCCATCCCGCAGCATCTCCAGGTCGTGATTCGACTCCAGCATCAGCAGGTCGCACCGCCGCAACTGCAAATCCACATTCGGCGGAATATAGCCAAGATCCGTGGCAACGGCGAGCCGCACTCCCTCCGCCGTAAACACAAAGCCCACCGGATCGGCGGCATCATGCGGAATCGTAAACGGGCTCACCGTCACATCGCCGATCGTGAATACTTCGCCGGCGCGAAAATACTCAATTGCGGGCAGCGCGGCAGGATCGGCCTGCGGCTTCGGTGCGCTCTCGCCCGCCGTGATACCACCATCGGCGCTATCGCAAGCAGCTATGTCGCAGGCCTGGTCAGCCGATGATTCCGGCGTGCCTTCCGCATCCACCTTAGCCTGTTTGTATTGCCTCAGCCACTCTGCGTAAGAAATCCGTCGCTGCGGCTGCATCTGCCGAACCCATGCCCGGTGCGTAGCTTCGGTAAAGTAAACCGGAATCCCAAGTTTGCGCGCCGTCACGCCAAGCCCCTGCACATGATCCTGGTGCTCATGCGTGATCAGCACAGCGTCAAGCGTTCGGGGGTTCTCACCGGCGACCACCATCCTGCGAAGCAGTTCGCGGCAGCTCAAACCGGCATCCACCAGCACACGTGTCGTCGAACTGGAAACGATACAACTGTTCCCGCGCGATCCGGACGCGAGTACTGTGAAGCGGACCATCTTTAAAGCATAGCCGAATACACTGGCCGTTCCGTGTGGAAGACGCGGACAGAATCGGCATGGGAATAATCATGGGTAACGATAGAATCCCCGCCCCGACTTGCGTCCGAGCCACCCCGCATCCACCATCCGCACCAGCAGTGGGCACGGCCGGTACTTCGGATCGCCAAGTCCGTCGTGCAGCACGCGCAGGATATCCGCGCACACATCCAGGCCAATAAAATCCGCCAGGGTCAGCGGCCCCATCGGATGAGCCATCCCCAGCTTGAACACCTCATCCACGGCCTCGGCAGTCGCCACCCCTTCCATCACCGTATACGCAGCCTCATTGATAAGCGGCATCAGCACGCGGTTCGAAACAAATCCCGGCGAATCATTCACCTCGACCGGCGTCTTCCCCAGACGAACCGCAAGATCGTGCACCGTCTCAAACGTCGCCTGTTCGGTCGCCATGCCCCGGATCACTTCCACCAGGGCCATCACCGGCACTGGATTGAAGAAGTGCATCCCAATTACCCGCTCCGGGCGCTTGGTCTGAGCCGCGAGCTTGGTAATCGAAATCGAACTGGTGTTCGTAGCTAGAATCGCCTCTGGCTGCAAAATCGCATCCAGCGACCGGAACAACTCTGCTTTGAGCTCAAATCGCTCGCTCGCAGCCTCGACGGCAAAATCAGCCGCGCTAAGCGAAAGCAGCTGGGTGGTTGTCTCGATTCGCGCAACCGCGGTATTCGCCTCGTCCTGCGTCAGTTTCGCCTTCGCAACCTCACGCCCAAGGTTCGCGCGAATACGCTCCACCGCGGCATCCAGACGTCCCTGCTCGATGTCGCACAGCAACACGCCAAATCCGCTGCGGGCAAAGACGTGAGCGATCCCGCCGCCCATGGTTCCCGCACCAATCACAGCTACTTTTTCAATTGGCATTTAGTCGACACGCACCAGCAGGCAAGTGATGTTGTCGTTTCCGCCCGCCTTGTTGGCCGCCTGTATCAGGCGTCCGCACAGCTCCTCAAGCGCGCCCTCGTCGTTGCCTGCTGCCAAATCCGTCAGAATTGACTCTATCCGCGCATCCGGCAACTCCCGTGTCAATCCGTCCGAAGACAGCAAAAACAGATCCCCGGGCTCTACGGCAAGCTCGATTACGTCCGCTCGGACCGCCGGCTGCGTTCCCAAAGCGCGCGTGATGATGTTGCGAAACGGCGAACGCGCAGCCTCAGACGGTGTCAACCTTCCCAACCGAATCTGTTCCTCGACAAACGAATGGTCCTGCGTTTTCAACTCCAGCCGTCCCTTGCGGAGACGGTAGCACCGGCTGTCTCCCACGTAGAAGATCCAGGCGCGTGGATCATCCTCATGGATTGAAGTCAGCAGTCCGACCAGAGTCGTCCCCATGCCGCTCAGCCGTTGGTTTCGCCGCGAACGCGAGTGAATCGCCTCATTTGCAGCCGCAACTGCATCCTCCGCAATGCACGAAATGGAAGACTCATTTGTCCCTTGATCCAACTTGGATCCTGCGGATCGCGACCGGCGGCACTCTTCCACACGTCGCAGAACCTCTTCCACCGCGAGCGAACTGGCCACTTCTCCCGCAGCGGCGCCACCCATGCCGTCGCAAACCAGGTAGACGCCAAACTCTACCGAGTAACCAAAAGCATCTTCATTGGAGGCGCGTTTGCGGCCACGGTCTGTTCGGGCAGTAGCTGTATAGTGCACAACCGCGGTCGTCAAGAGGTTCTCCCGGCAACCAGTGTACAACGGGATTTTAATAATCAGTTGCCCGATACTGGTCGTATCCGTAACAGAGGTCACGGCTTGACGGCAAGCGGCGGCTCTGTGGCCGTCATCGGCATCGCCGGGGCGGGGGGCAAATCGTAGATCTGAACTGCTCCCGCATTCAGCACCGCCAGCCGATTGCCAGAGGGTGACAAGGCAAAGTTCCCGCCACCATCCAGAATCGGACTTGCCTGCACCGATATCGCCAGCCTGCCCGTCGCCAGATCGAACACCTCCACCAGTTGCCCTCGGATATCGTCTGACTCCAGCGGATTGTAAACTCCGACCGGGTGGTTCACCTCAAGAGTCGCTCTCACCATCCGCAAGCCATTCTTTGAGTGCCGCAACTGCGGCCAAACCTGATTCGAAGGATAGTCCGCGCTCCACAACCGCCCATGGTCTTTCTCCTGTCCCCGCATCAACAGACTCAATTGCCGCGCTCCTGAACCGAGGCACCCCGAAACAACCACCGTGTCCGGTGCAGGCACATCCAGTGGCGGATCGCAGGTCGACGCCACCCATCCCAAAGGCCGCATCTGCCCCGAAAAGTATTCGTACGCGATCATCCAGCGGTCTCCATCCCCGCGCAAAGCCTCGTAATACCCATCGCCGTCCAACGGCAAATGCACCACTCCGTTCACTTGACTGTAAAGCCGCACCTTGCCCGAATTTGCATCCATAATGCGCACCAGATCACGCATTCCGCCGCTTGCGCCATCCTGCCCGGCCAGCGCGCCGCCATGTGCCGTAACCGAGGCCGCAGCCGAGGACGGCAAACCAACCACGGAAGCGGACGCGCCGTTCGCAGCTTGCTCCGGCGGAGGCGCTGCCGGCTCCGTCGTATCCGCTACCAGCCAGTTCTGTTCTGGATCAAACTCGATGTGAGTGACGGCTCCAGGGAAACGGAGGTATGGCCTGAGACGCAGAGTGGAATCTCCCAACTCCAGCGAATCCCGGTCCCGCAAAATAAATCGCCCATCTCGCAGCATCCACAGGTACCGCGCGCGATCATGCAGTGTCCACAGCGCCTCCGCATTCACCTTTCCATCGGGAATCGAAAGCACCACCGCGCGAACATGCCGCTCGGCCTCAACGCCTTGTTCGTTGCCTGATCTCCGTCTGGCAATCAGGCCAGGCACTCGAAATGTAAAAAGCAGGCTGTTTTCATCCAGAAAATCCAGCGACGCCTGCGCATAACGATCCCCCAGATAAAACGGCGCCGGCGGAGCAAACCCCAATGGACCGACCTGTATCTCCGCTGATGGCTTTGCCGCACCGTGGTTGGCTTTTCCCTGCTCCGATTTCTGCTTCTTTTTCTTCTTGGCAGTAGCACCGCCGTTTCCGTTGCCCGCGAGAGCCATACTCCACGCGGTGGAGCTTGCGGAGTTGGCGCCCTGCATGGCCTGAGGTTGGCCCCACACACCAATCGATGGTGCAGCCAGCATCAGTGTCCAGCTGACCGCACACTTTCGATATGACCGCAGCGCAGTTGAGCCCTTCCTCATTGCAATCCATTCTCTCGCATATCGCCGCCTTGTGACTGCTGCTTTAGGCACCGTATGCGACAGTGTAGAAGTGACCTCCAGCACTACACGAACAAGTTGGCTCGGATACGCAGCCTGCGCCGCGGCCGGTTGTCTCTGGGGAACAGGCTTTTTCTTCGGCAAGCTCGCCCTTCGCGAAATGAGCGTAGGTCACATGGTGCTCTATCGCTTCCTCTTTGCTTGCCTCGGCACTCTGCCCATGGGTTTCGTCGCCCGCAAAGATTTCCGGTCTCATCAGCGGGCCCGCTGGACCACCCGCGACCATCTCATCCTTCTCTGTGCAGCAATGCTTGGTATTCCGCTCCAGTTCCTGCTTCAATTCCGGGGACTGGCCCACACTACAGTCAGCCATGCCTCTTTGATGGTTGGCACCTTGCCGGTAATTCTTGCTCTTGCCGCCACGCTCTTCGCGAACGAGCGTATGGATCGCATCGGTTGGATCGCCCTCTTCGGCTCAACCCTCGGCGCGTCGCTCATCGTTCTCGGCGGTCCCAGCGCCTCTGGTTCCGGAGGGCCCACCCTTCAGGGCGACCTCCTTGTCGTTTTTTCGCTAACCATCTCCGTGGGCTGGATTCTGATGAACAAAAGTCTGATCCTCTCCCACGGTCCCATGGCCGTCACCGCCTATAGCATCCTCTCCGGAACTCTCATGCTCGCCGTCTGGGTCTTCGCAACCGAAGGCCCTCCGCCAGTTTCCAGCGTCAGCCGCACCGCCTGGATAGCTCTCGCATGCAGCGGTTTCCTTTGCACCGCTACCACCACACTGCTGTGGAACTGGGGTATCCATCGCGTTCCCGCCTCGCGCGCTGGTGTCTTTCTTAATATCGAGCCGGCCCTCGGATCCATCCTCGGTGTCGAGCTTCTCGGAGACCATCTCGGCCCGTTCGCATGGCTCGGAGGAGCCCTGATCCTCGCTGCCGCAGTGACTATGACAGTTCGGAACCATGGCCTTGACACCGAAGTACTATTGGAGTAACCATCCAATTCGCGTTTTCTATACGCAGCCGCGCAACTTTTGGCGATATTTGCGCTTATACAGTTAGGAAGGTTGAACACTCACAATGGCTGCCCTGGTTTGGAATCACGACTGCATGGTTGGCATCCGGTCCATTGACGATCAACATGGAATTCTTCTGGATGCATTGAACGAATTGCGTACTGCGCTGCTTCAGGACGCAGATCCGCAAACGGTACGCCCGATGTTGAAGCGCGTCAGTGAGCTCATGCGCCTGCACGGCGAGAGCGAAGAAAGATTGCTGGCTCAGTACGAATTTCCCGAACTCGCTACCCACCACGCCGAACACCAGCGTCTGCTGAACCGCCTCGCTCAATTCGATACGCGTTTCGAGCAGCGTCAGCGCGCAGCCGCCTATGAGCTCGTCGAGTACCTTCGCAAGTGGTTCACCACGCACACCGGAATCTCAGGCAAGAAGTACGGCCCATGGCTCCAGCAGTGCGGTGTCCACTAATCGACAAAAGCTCACTCTTAGGATTCGAACGATAACTGGGGAGAAACGGACAGGCTGCCATAAGGCCGCACTTCTCCCGTCAGGTCATAAATCAGCCGCTCCAGCACCAGCCTCTTATCAGGCGGCGACGACCGAAGCTCCAGATCAGCCCGCGCAATCAGCCTCAACGCTCGCGTCAGATCGCGGCGGCTCTTATAACGCCGGGCTTGCCGGATTAGATCATCCGCCGCAAACGGCGGCATCCGGAAACCCTGCCAAAGCGCCTGCCAAATGGCCCGCGAATCCCGTACATTCTTTTCCAGAATGACGAGCATCTGCCGGAAAGTCCGCGCCAGCATGTACAAATGCCCGATCGCCGCGTCCTCGCCGGCATCGGAGCTGTTCAATAATCCATGCAGCAGCGCCAGCGCTCTCGGGCGGTCTTTAGCGCTGATTGCGTCGGTCAGCTCATACAACGACCGCTGCTTCGCGCTCAGCACCATCGTCTCCACGTCGCCCAACGTGATGCGCCCTCGCCCATAGCTGAAAAGCAGCAGCTTCTCAAGCTCTGAAGCAATCAGCATCATGTCCGATCCCAGTGCATCCACCAACTCGCGAGCTGCGTCCGGATCGACCTTCGTCCCCTGCACCAGCGCTGTCGCCGTAACCCAGCGCATCGCATCCGTATCTTCCACTCGCGCTAGCTCAACCACGCCGCAATGGTCGCCGAGCGTCTCGCGAATGCGCTCAAACTTGTTCTTGTCGTCCATCTCCATGCGCCGTGGATCGGCGGGAATGCGCAGATGATCGGCAACAAACAGCACCAGCGCCTGCGGGTTGGGCGAGCGGAAATACCGGTCTATCTCCGCAAACTCATCTTTCTTAGCGCCGCGCGTATATAGCTGCTTCAGGTTCCGGATAAATACCACCTGAAACGGAGCCATCAGCGACGGGGTGCGTGCGCGATCGAGAATCTCGAAGATCGAGTGCTGCGCCAGATCCATATCCGAAAGGCAGAACTCTCTCAGCCCATCCGGCACAAATGCCTTTAGAACCGCTCTCCTGCAGCGCTCATAGAGAAATGTCTCATCGCCGAGCAGAATGTACCCAGGCCTCAGCGCCGAATTGTTTTGCGCAGCCGTCTCAATCTCGCCCACGAAACGGTCCGCAGCCGCAAAACCGACACCGGTGCGCTGCGTGCTCAAGAAAAAGCCTCCCGCCTATTGGCAACTGGACCCATCCGGTTCAGGATACCGTGCCCTAAGCTCTAGCAAATGTGGATATTTGGGTAGGAATTGTGAATGTCAACCTTAGGTGTCGCTTCCAGAGACCTCAAAAACTCTCCAGCACGTCCGCTACAAGCTGCCGCGCAAAGTCCCGCGAAAGCCTGTCAACGGCTGCGGGGCTCTCGTCCAGAAACGTCGGCAGATCGGTCGTAGCCTGGTACTGCTGGCGAAAGACATAATTGTCATTCCGATACAACACGCGCCCGTCCCGCGCCTTCAGCGTCACCGCCGCCACAATCGTCACCAGAAAACTTGAAGATTGCTGCGTCTGCGAGTTGTACGTCAGCGGCGCTACCGTTTGCGTCAGAATCACCCCATGCAGCGTTGCATCCGGATCTCCATCGCTGCTGGGACTGACGCGCAGCCTCGTGCGCGTGGCAAACTCCCGCACCACCGCATTCGTCATCGCAACTTCGGTATGATTAGAATTCGTGCGGGTCGCAAATACCGGCACCGCAAGGGTCCGCGTATCTGGAGGCAGATGCGTTGCCGAGCTCACTGTGTGATAGCCGCAGCCCACAACCACCAGCAGACAGGCAGCAAGAACGGAGCCGGCGAAGCCCTTGGGCAAACAGTGGATGTTGAGGCGGATCATGGTCTCTTTCAGTGTACTTAAACCCACGCCGCTATGAGCCTTCCCAACCCCTCCTGGGGTAGTGCGAGTCCATCCGCACGATCCGTGAAATAGCGCTCATTCAGATCGATCGAATCCAGCTGCTCAATTCTCTGAAAGCCCGCTGTCTTCAGTTCATTCTCTATCTGCTCCGCTCCGAAGAACAGCTTGAAAGGCTCTCCTGCCCTGGCGACCCTCTCCGCCAACGCCTCCCTAGCTTTGCGAAGCGCAGGGCTCAGTTCATCCGCCGTAACCGCATAGTCAAACGCGATCCCGCTACCTTCCGGCAGCTCAGCCACATAATCCAGCGTCAGGCGAAATGCCTTCAGCGTCAGATACGGAACCACCCCAAGCCACCCGAAAAAAGCCGCTCGATTCGCGTCAAAACCCGCCTCTGCCAATCCCTCTGCCAGCGTGTGATGCTCAAAGTCCAGCGCGGCATACGTCATATTCGCCGGCTTTGCGATCCCCGCGAGCTCAAGCTTATGCCGCTTCCATAATTGGGTAGCTGGAAAGTCCACTTCGAACACACGAACCTCGGTGAATGGATTGCGGTATGCAAACGTATCAAGTCCCGCGCCCAGCAACACATACTGCTGTACACCTGCCTCAACTGCCCGTGCCAGGCAATCCTCCGCGAAACGGCTGCGCGCCGCCATGAACGCACGAAATGCCCGCGCAAAAGGATGCCGCTGCCGCTCCTCGTCCATCACAAAATCGTCGCCAAGAATACGAATAGCTATCGGGTCAACCAATATCGGCGGCTGATCCAGAATCTGATGAACTGCTCGCCGATTCGCTACTCCAAGTGCAGTCCGGCTGGGCCGACCCGTCTCCATGCTTCCAGTGTAAAGTCCAAGCGAGACGCTCTGCCAGATTGTGACCCGCTACAGCATTTTCGCTTCCGATGCTTACAATGCCATAGTTGCCTACGCGGCTTTTCCCCCAAGAAAAGCCGCACTTCGCAGCTCTCGATCGTAAAGACTAAAAGCGAAAATGCTCTAGCATGGAATCATGAATTGGGTCCTCTGGTCGCTGCTTTCCGCAGTCTTCGCCGCTGCTACCGCTATTCTCGCCAAGGTCGGTGTTGCCCATATCGATTCCAACCTTGCCACAGCCATCCGCACCACGGTTGTCGTGCTTTTCGCCTGGGCCATAGCTCTTGCCCTTGGAAAACATGGCGAAATCCGCCAAGTCGATGGTCGCGCGTGGCTTTTTCTCACGCTATCCGGCCTCGGCACCGGCCTTTCCTGGATCTGCTACTTTAGAGCTCTTCAGCTCGGCCCTGCATCTCGCGTCGCGCCCATCGACAAACTAAGCGTTGTGCTTGTGATAATCTTCGCCGCCATTTTTCTTAAAGAAAAGATCACTCCGCTGGCGATCGCAGGAGGTTTCATGATCGCCGCAGGAGCGGTCGCGATGGTTTTCGCATAAACCAAAACAAGAAGGCCACCCAAATCGGATGGCCTCGTTTGTCTACTAAATTAGATCACTTACGCTGGTGAAGGCGATCCCTCGGGGAAGCCAGGGCCACCGCGCCCAGACTCAGGCTTCAGCACCTGCTGCACACCGCCTCCGCCCTGATCACTGGGCGAAGCCAGCGCAGAACGCATCGACGGCAGTTCCTTGCCTTCAATCAGCAGCCGAACCTCTTCCGCATCGATTGTTTCGCGCTCCAGCAGAGCGATTGCAATACGATGCATCGCGTCCTTGTGCGTGTCCACCAGCATATAGGCCGACTGGTACGCCTCATCGATCAGCCTGCGTACTTCCTGATCGATCTGCCGCGCCGTCTCTTCCGAGAAGTCACGATGCTGCGCAATTTCCCGTCCCAGGAAGATCTGCTCTTCCTTCTTGCCAAAGGTCAGTGGCCCTAGCCGGCTCATGCCGTACTCGCAAACCATGCGCCGCGCCAGATCGGTAGCGTTCTCGATATCGCTTCCCGCACCAGTCGACATCTGCCCCAGGAAGATCTCTTCAGCAACACGGCCACCGTAAGCGGTCGCCAGCCTGGTTTCGAGATATTCGCGGGTGTAGTTGTGCCGGTCGCCAGGCAGATACACCGTAACGCCCAGCGCCATGCCGCGCGGAATGATCGTGACCTTGTGAATGGGATCGGTATGATCGCGGAGCACGGAAACCAGCGCGTGACCGGCCTCGTGATAAGCCGTCACCCGCTTTTCCTCATCGGTCAGCAGCATCGACTTGCGCTCGGCGCCCATCAGGACCTTGTCCTTGGCAATCTCGAGGTCATACATCGTCACCTGCTTGCGGTTCACGCGAGCCGCATTCAGCGCAGCCTCATTGACCATGTTGGCCAGATCGGCGCCGCTGAAGCCCGGTGTTCCGCGAGCAAGCACGTTCAGGTTTACATCTTCCGCCACCGGAATCTTCTTCACATGCACGCGCAGCACTTCCTCGCGTCCGCGCACATCCGGCAGACCTACCACGACGCGGCGGTCGAAACGTCCCGGTCGCAGTAGCGCCGGATCGAGTACGTCCGGCCGGTTCGTCGCAGCCACCAGGATTACACCGTCGTTGGACTCAAACCCATCCATCTCGACCAGCAACTGGTTCAATGTCTGTTCGCGCTCATCGTGTCCGCCGCCCAGACCAGCGCCACGGTGACGTCCCACCGCATCGATTTCGTCGATGAAGATGATGCACGGCGCATTCTTTTTGCCCTGCTCAAACAGGTCGCGCACGCGGCTGGCGCCCACGCCAACAAACATCTCCACAAAGTCCGAACCCGAGATAGAGAAGAACGGTACATTCGCCTCGCCGGCCACCGCCCGCGCCAGCAACGTCTTACCCGTTCCCGGAGGTCCAACCAGCAGTACACCCTTGGGAATGCGGCCACCGAGCTTCTGGAACCGCTGCGGCTCCCGCAGATACTCGATGATTTCCTTCAGTTCTTCCTTGGCCTCATCCACGCCGGCGACGTCCTTGAACGTCACCTTCTTCTGCTGCATCGATAGCAGGCGAGCCCGGCTTTTGCCAAAAGACATCGCCTTGTTTCCGCCCGACTGCATCTGGCGCATGATGAAGAACCAGATTCCCAGAATCAGTACCAGCGGCCCGATCTGAATCAGGATTGGCCACAGCAGGTTGCCCTGAGCGTCCTTGATCGTCACCTGAACCTTAGCCTGGTTCAACAGGTCGTACATGTTCGGATAGTTCGAAGGGACTTCCGTATGGAATCCGGTCAGCTCCTTGCCGTCACCCTTCAGGTGTCCATGCACTTCCATGCTCTGCACAGTCACGTCGTTCACCTGACCCTGCTGAACCCTCTCAAGGAAGGTGGAGAAGGGGATTTCCTGCTCTTTGCCTCCCATCACCGCACTCTTTTGCACCACTCCGAACAGCAGCACCAGGCAGATGACGATAAAAGCCCAGAACATGATTGTCTTGACGGTCGAATTCACCAGTACTCCTTTGCGCGGCTGGGAGGAAATACATGGGGGCTACCCAACCGCCTTGCTAACCATTAGACGGACAATCGCACGCGAAAGAATCAGGAACTAAAGCCAAATCGCATCCCCGATACACGCGCTCCGTGCAGAGTGGCTAGTCCACTGATTGTACTCCTACTGCAGGCCGCCTGGCATGGTCTAAATCGCACGCTCTGCTCCAATTCCCTACCGCTAAAGTGGCACCGGGATCAGCCTTCCCACCCTCGCGCTGCCGCGTCTTCCCGAATCGCGCGCAACCGCTTGCGCGATCCAGCCTAAATGTGCCTTTTTCTCAAATTTCCAACTCAACCAGACTCGAAAGTAAGCTGGCTTTCCCGCTTCGATCACCTTACGCAGGAAAAGCTCTCTTGGTTCCGGCCCATGCGCCGTTCACGCCAGCCTCTCAGCCGAAATCGCCACTCCAACCACGGGTTTGACCTCAATTCCCTGCATCCACACGACCTGCCCGGACCACTCCACGACCGGCCACACCGCCCGGGCCTCGCCCGTAACCTTGAGACGTTCCAGCACTTCCTTCACCTTCCGTGGACCGCTGGAATAGCGCAAAGTAACCCTGTCACCTGGTTTCCAGTTCCGCACAACAGCCGCCCCGATCCCCTCACCCGATGCGCGAAAGCACCACCCAAACGCTTTCAATTCCCCGGGAATCGGTAATGCGTATACCTCCACGCCTGCCGACCTGGGGGTTCCCCTTGAAAGCCGCACCTCACGCGCCGTTCGCTCCGCAAGCAAGGCCGCCGGTAGCGCTAATTTAGTCCCAGCCCGGCCCTCGGTCACCGTTCTCCGCAATGATTCCGTGGCCTCAAAATCCAGCGTAACTCCAAATTTTCCAGCAGCATGCCTCAGCAGACGCCGCTGTATCGGAATCGCCAGTTCCCCAAAACGCACAGCATCCAGCGCCAGCAATTCATTACCCGAGTTGGTCCGTCCGCCGCCCCGCACTGGCGCACCCGACCGCAGCACCTGGGGTGCAATCTTAGTAATCTCCGCCTGCCAGAACCCCTCCTCGCCTCGCGCAATCTCCGCCATCTGCCCCAGATGCCCTCGAAGCTGTGGATTCCATCGCTCCAGTTCCGGCAGCAACTCGTGCCGTATTCGGTTGCGAGTGAAGACCTCGTCTCTATTCGATGAATCCTCTCGCCACCCCTGCGCTGCCGTCTTCAGATAAGCTTCAATCCCTGAACGGCTCACAGCCAGGAACGGACGAATCAGGCGTCCCTCGGCAAACTCCACTACCGGAAAAATCCCCGCCAGCCCTTCCGTCCACGCCCCCCGCAGGAACTTCCCCAGTACCGTCTCTGCCTGGTCATCCATCGTGTGCGCGGTAGCCACCGCATCCAACCGCTGTTCCACCATTAACTGGCGAAACCATGTATAACGCAACCGCCGCGCCGCTTCTTCTATCGACTCACCCCTCGCCTTCGCTTCACTCGCCGTGTCCACCCGGTGCGTGTGAAAAGGCAGGCCCAGCCGCTCTGCCAGCCCGGCGCAAAACTCCTGATCCCCGTCCGCCTCCTGCTCCCGCAAGCCATGGTGCAGATGCGCCAGATGCAGCACCAGCCCAAGCTCGGCAGCCAGTTCTGCCAGCACCAGGGTCAGTGCCACCGAATCGGCCCCGCCGGAAAGCCCCACGGCCAGCCGCAGCGCCGGCGTCAGCAATAATCGGTCAATCGGCAACGTCTGCTTGGTCACCCGCGTCCCCACTCGTTGATGGTAAAGGATGTATACTCCAACAGTTATGCAGGTTTTCGCGATACTCCCGGCCGCCGGCATCGGCACCCGCATGGCCGCTTCTCAACCCAAGCAGTTCCTGGAACTCAACGGGCTGCCTATCCTGATCCACTCCCTGCGCGCATTTGCCGCGGTTCCCCGAGTAGCCGCCATCTATGTTGCTGTGCGGCGCAACGAAATCGAACGCGTCGAATCCCAGATTGCCGAATTCTCCAGCCAGTTCTCCTTTGCCGGCCGCATCCATGTAGTTGAGGGCGGCGACAGCCGTCAGGAGTCGGTGGCTAACGCCCTCGCCGCGCTCCCGTCCCAGAACGACGACATAGTCCTCGTGCACGACGCCGTCCGCCCGCTGATCGACACCGCCACCATCGAACGAACCATCGATGCAGTCATTGAACACGGTGCAGCCATCGTCGGTCTTCCGGCCATCGACACTGTCAAGCAGGTGGAAAGGACAGCCCACGGCGCCCTCATTACCTCCACCATCCCGCGCGAATTCGTTGTCCTTGCTCAAACCCCGCAGGGTTTCCGCTGCGGTGTCCTCCGCCGCGCCTTCGCCGAAGCAACCGCCGATGGCTTCGTCGGTACCGATGAGGCAAGCATCATCGAGCGCGCCGGGCACCCGGTAGCCGTAGTACCCGGCTCACAGGTTAATCTGAAGATTACCCAACCCGGCGACCTCGCGCTGGCAGAGTTCTACCTCCGGCGCCAGGCTCAGCCCTAGAAAAAACGCAGGCAAGACAAAGAGACAGGCAAGACATATGGATACACGTATTGGGTTTGGCTGGGA